>NZ_AOJG01000030.1 GCF_000337375.1 Halorubrum lipolyticum DSM 21995
AGTACGCGGTCGTCCCGGCGGTCATGTCGGTCGTGTCGAGGTTGCCCCCGTGGTCGTCCGGCGTGAGCGTCGAGATAGTCTCCTCGGCGGTGGCGACGCCGATCGTGCCGATCACGGGCTCGATCGGCACGTCGAGGCCCTCGAACTCGATCCGTCCGCCGCCGGTGCCGCCGTGGTCGTCGCCGCCCCCGTCCTCGTCGCCGTCGCCCTCGTCACGTCCGTCGCTCTCGTCACGCCCGTCGCTTCCGGCGTCCACCTCGGTGATCCGCGTCGCCGGGTGATCGATATCCGGATCGTCTCGCAGGAGTCCGAACCCGGGCGCCGTGAGGACGCGCCCGCGGTCCTCGGTGACGCGCACGTCCTCGATCTCGACCGCGAGCACGTCCCCCGGGCGCGCCCCCTCGACCGCGATCGGTCCGGTCGCGGCGTTCACCTCCTCCGGGATGGCGTCGAGGCGGTCGTCGTCGGTCTGGATCGCGCCGTTCAGGCTGTCGATCGTCTCGATCGTGAGCGACTCGCCGTCGGTCGCCTCGTAGACGGGCTCCATCGCCGGCGAGAAATCGTAGACGTGGCCGTCGCGGTGTGAGACGTGACCTCGTGACATGTCGGCTTCGACTCGGGCGCGCGCGGACAAAAACCTGCGCTCGGTGCGCGGTTGCGACCGCGACGGCGACCCCCAGAAGGAGCGGAGAGCGCGAGGGCTGAGAGCGCGAGGGCAGACGCGCCCATCGGCACACCGATGTGACTTCGAGCGACCCCGACTCCCCGCGAACGGTCCCGACGCCCGCAGCCGTTGTTTATAAGCGTCGTCCGGTCCTTCCTCGGTCATGACCGACGACCTCGACACGCCGGTGCTCGACAATCACCTCCACCTCGACCCGCGGCACGGTCGCGGGGTCGACGCCGTCGAGGACTTCGTCCGGCTCGGCGGCACCCACCTGCTCGTGGTGAACAAGCCGTCGTGGCACCTCGGCGTCGAGCCCGACGAGCCGGCCGACTTCCGGCCCGTCTTCGAGGAGACGCTCGACGCGGTCGCAGAGGCGAACGACGCGCTCCCGGGGCGCGCGTGGCCCGTCCTCGGCGTCCACCCCGGCCTGATCAGCCGGCTCGTCGACGAGCGGGGGTTCTCCCCCGAGGCGGCCCGCGACCTGATGCAGGGCGGGATCGAGGTCGCGAGCGAGTTCGTCGCCGACGACCGGGCGCTCGCGCTGAAGTCCGGCCGTCCGCACTACGACGTGAGCGACGCGGTCTGGGACGCCTCGAACGCGGTCACGCGGCGCGCGTTCGAGCTGGGCGCCGCGCTCGACTGCGCCGTCCAGCTCCACACCGAGGCCAGCGAGGACCTCACCGACCTGGCGGCCGTCGCCGAGGAGTCCGGGCTCGACCCGACGAACGTCGTGAAACACTACGCCGAGGGGCGACTCGCGGGGCCGACCCCGAGCGTGATGAGCGAGAAGGACCGGCTGGAGCGCGCCGCCGAGTCGGGCGAGCCCTTCCTGATGGAGACCGACTTCGTCGACGACCCCGAGAAGCCGGGGATGGTGCTCGGCCCGAAGACGGTCCCGCGCCGGGTCCGCTGGATGCTCGAAGAGGGGTACGACGACGCGGTCCGGCGCGCGCACGTCGAGACGCCCGAGGCGGTGTACGGGATCGACACGGAGGCGACGCTCGGGGAGTCGACGTCGTGAGCGATTCCCATGCCGCGCCCCCGGAGGTCCTGTTCACCGGCTTCCCCGGGTTCCTCGGCTCCGCGCTGCTCCGGAGGGTCCTCGACCGCGGCGACGGCCCGGTGGCGTGCCTGATACAGCCGCAGTACCGCGAGCTGGCCGAGGAGCGCGCCAGAGAGATCGTGTCGGCGGTCGGCGGCAAGTGGAAGGGCGACGCCGCTGCCGCCGCCCCCGCGGTCGACGACGCCCCCGCGACCGACCCGGCCGCCCACCTCTACGAGGGGGATATCACGGAGCCGGACCTGGGGCTCGGCTCGGCGCTCGACGACCCGGACCTGCTGGCGGGCGTCGAGGAAGTCTACCACCTCGCGGCGGTGTACGACCTGAGCGTCGACGCCGACCTCGCGGCGGCCGTGAACGTCCGCGGGACCGAACACGTCCTCGACGCCTGCGAGCGGCTCGGGGTCGACCGGCTCCACTACGTGAGCACGTGTTACGTCAGCGGCCGGTACGACGGCGTCTTCACCGCCGATCACCTCCGGGAGGGTCAGTCGTTCAACAATCACTACGAGGCGTCGAAGCACCGCGCGGAGGTCGCGGTGCGGGAGCGGATGGCCGACGGGCTCCCGGCGACGATTTACCGGCCCGCGATCGCCGTCGGCGACAGCGAGACCGGCGAGACCGACAAGCTCGACGGGCCGTACAACCTCCTCCGGCTGCTCCTGGTGCAGCCCGGGCGACTCGCGGTCGCGTTCTCGGTCCCCGGCGCCGACGAGACCGAGCTGAACGTCGTGCCCCGCGACTACGTCGTCGACGCGATCGCGGAGCTGAGCGGGCGGCCGGAGACCATGGGCGAGACGTACCAGCTCTGCGACCCGGAGCCGCTGACGGTCCCGGCGTTCGTCGCGGCGCTGAGCGACGCGGCCGGCCGCCGGACGGTGACCGTTCCGACCCCGAAGCGGCTCGCGAAGGCGGCGGCCCGGCTGCTCTCGGCCGCGGGAGTCGCAGTCGAGCCGGCGACGATCGACTACTTCGACCACCCGACCCGCTACCGGTGCCCGAACGCGCGCGAGGCGCTGTCCGGGACCGGGGTCTCGGTCCCGCCGTTCGAGTCGTACGTCGACCGACTCGTGGCGTACGCTCGCGCGAACCCGTCCGTCGGCGACGACCCGATGACGTGACTGCCGTCGGCGACGACCCGATGACGTGAGGGGGGTAGCTCCGAGCGCCCGAATCCCGGCGTCGAGCGGGTGAGAGGCCGTCTCTCGGGACGATCGATAGGAAAGGCATTTGAGTAGTCCGGGCGACGTACCGCACATGACCGACGACGACGCCGTTGAAACGTTCTATACCGACGAACGCTGGCAGAACTGGCTCGACCGGCTGAAAGAAGAGGAGTTGGACCCCGAAAACGAGGACTCGGCCCGGCTCCTGTTGAACCTCCAAGACGACGCCGCGATCGCGGTCGTGAAGGTGCTCGCGGCGCTCGACGACGGGCGCATCGACGAGGACCGCGCGGTCGAGGAGATCCGCACCGTCCGCGAGATCGTGCTCGCCGACGTGGAGTTCGACGACGAGGACAAGGTGATGCTGATCGACGGCGTCCAGACCTCGCTCGTCCCCGTCTTCTACGCGGCCGAGGAGTACGTCGTCGGCGGCGTCGTCGAGGGCGACGTGAGCGAGTTCGTGCGCGCGGCCGCCGACGCCGAGGCCGACGACGACCTCGACGCCGCGCTCGGCTACATCGTCCAGGCCGGCACCCGGATCATCGACGGCGAGGTCCTCGACATCGACCTCGTCGAGGACTTGGAGTACGGGCTCGTCTCCGAGTGGGTCAACGGGCTCGACTCCCTGCAGTCGGCCATCGAGGACCCGGAAGTCGTCGAGGAAGAAGACTGAGCGCGGCGGTCGATTCGGGCTTCGTTTCTCCCGGCTCGCCCGACCCCGACGAGCCGTCGGGGCACCGAACGGCCGCAACGGCGGCCTGATAAACCGTTATGAACTCGCGCGACCACACCCGTGTATGGCAGTCTCCGCGGCCGGAATCGCGATCGCGCTGCTCGTCGTGTGGACGGCCAGTTCGTTCGTGCCGTTCGTGCCGAGCGGCGTCCTCGCGGCGCTGACCGTCGTCGGCTACGCGTACACCACCGGCTTCGCCGAGCCGGGCCTCGCCGCGCTGCTCGCGCTTGTCCTCCTCTCGCTTCTGGCCTCCGTCGCGGAGTTGGTGTCGGGGATGGTCTCCGGGCGGCTCGGCGGCGCCTCGACCCGATCGGTCGTCGTCGGGACGCTCGCGGGCATCGCGCTCCTGTTCGTGTTGGGGCCGATCGGGATCGTCGTCGGGCTGGGCGGCACCGTCTTCCTCGCCGCGCTCTACGAGAACGACGCCGACCCGCGCGTTGCCGCTCGGCAAGCGGCCTACGCGGTGGTCGGCGCCCTCGCCAGCGCGGTCGTTCAGGCGGTCATGCTCGCCGGCGTCACGGTCGCGTTCGCGCTCGCCGTCCTCTGACGCCGAGCTCCGACCTCACGCCGCCACCGCGAACAGCAGCAGGTTGTGCGCCGCGGGCCCCAGTCCAACGGCGGCCACGAAGCCGAGCAGGAGGAAGCCCTCGGCGGGCGTCTCCCGGACGTACTCGGCGAACAGCCAGACGACGGCGCTCGCGACCGCGAGCTTCACCAGCAGGAACACCCACCCCTCGCCGAGCACCGGGACCGACGAGATCCAGTCGAACTCCAGCAGGATCCGCGAGACCGGCGTGCGCTCGCCGAAGCCGAGGTGGGTCGTCCCAACCGCGGTCGAGACGCCGTCGAGCGCGTGGCCGAACACCGCGAGGGCGCCGACGCCGCCGGTGACCGCGGTCTCTGGCCGGAGCCGCGTCAGGCCGACCCAGACGACGCCGGCGATCGGGAGCGTGAGGGCGAGCGCGATCGTCGACCAGCGCGCGCCCGCCGGCGAGAGCCCGGTCGAGACCGCGGCCGCGACGACGGGGACGAGGCAGAGCGCACCGCTTGCGGCGAGGGCGGCCGGTACTCGGTCGGGGCGGACGGCGTCGGCGGTGAGCCACGCTGCGCCCGCCAGCGACCCCACCGTGAGGTAGACGGTCGGCGAGCCGGCGAAGGGGGCGAGGAGGGGCGGGAGCGCGCCGACGACGTAGAGGACGTGGGCCGCGGAGCCGAGCGCCATCCACGGGGCGAGCGCGAGCACGCGCCGACCGGTGACCCGCGGGCGCCGGCGGCGGAGCGCGGCGACGACCCCGGCGGTCGCGAGCAGGACGACGAGGAGGTACGGCACCGGCGGGAGAGTCGTTCCCTCCGGGACGAAGGGGAGACCGCCGACCATCAGACGGACAGCACGGGCTGACTGGCGTACAGGAGGACGTACTCGGCGGCCTTCCCGAGCACCTCGCCGGGGTCGCCGGAGACGGGCTCGCGGGGGACGACGATGAAGTCGGACTCCAACTCCTCGGCGGTGTCGAGCACCACGCTTCCCGGGTGGACCGTCTTCACCTCGGTGGAGAAGCCGTAGGCGATGGAGTTGCTGTGGGCGATTCCGGCCGCCTCCGCGCGCCGCGCCACGGAGTCGGTGAACGCCTCGGTGTCGTCGGCCACGTCGTCCTCGTCGACCACGCCGTGGTCGATGGCGCGGACCACGTCCTCGTCGAGGACGTATAAGGCGTGGACGCTCGCGCCGTACTCGGCGGCGACGGCGATCGCGTAGTCGACCGCCTCGTGGGACTCCTCGCTGCCGTCCACCGACACGAGGACGAGGTCGATGTCGAGATCCGTCATACGCGAGTCGTCGGCGGGGGAGGGCAAAAAGCCCGCCCTCTGCGGTCGCCGCCGAGGCGGTCGCGAACGAGGCGGTCGCGGACGAGCGGGCGCGCCCGTCCCCAAGCCCGCCCTCAGAAGTTCAAGCCCGCCCTCAGAACTCCGCGAGGTCGCGTTGGCCAGCTTCGCACCGCTCCGCCGGCGGGACGTTGGTCGCGACGATCTCGTCGACCTCGTCGCGGTTCCCCGCGTCGCTGTTGATCGCTCGGGTCGCGCTCTCGCGATCGACGCGGAATCCCGCCTCCGCGTACGGCTCGTGCATCACGCCGCTGTTACTGAGAACGACCCGCACGCCGGCGTCGTCGAGCTCGGTCGCAACGTCGAGCAGCCGGCGTTGGTCCTCGCGGTCGAACCCCTCGGCGCTGTACTCGTTGAAGCTCGCGGTCGCGCTCATCGGCTCGTAGGGGGGATCGAAGTAGACCAGATCGCCCGGCTCCGCGGCGTCGAGGACGTACCCGAAGTCCCCGTTCCGGACCGTCGCGTCCGCGAGCGCGTCGCTCGCTCGGCGGATACGCTCGCGCTGGACCCAGTCGGGGTTCGCGTAGCGACCGACGGGGACGTTGAATCCGCCGTCGGCGTTCTCGCGGTAGAGCCCGTTGTAGCAGGTGCGGTTGAGGTACAGGAGGAGCGCGGCCTCCTCGAGCGGGTCGAACTCGCCCTCGTACGGCCGCCTGTTGAACCGCGCGCGCTGCTGGTAGTAGTAGCTCTCCACGTCGCGGCCGCGGGCCGTCTCCTCGGCGTACGGGAGGGTTGGGTCCGGGTCGGCGTCGGGGTCGTCGAACGACGCCAGTCGGTCGATCAGCGCCTCGGGGTCGTCGCGCACCCGCTCGTAGAAGTTCACCAGCCGCGGGTTCGCGTCGTTGACGGTCGCGTCAGACGGTTCGAGGTCGAAGAACACCGCGCCGCCGCCGACGAACGGCTCGTGGTAGCGGCCGTACGTCGCCGGGAACCGGACGTACAGCTCGTCGAGGAGCTGCCGCTTCCCGCCGGCCCACTTCAGTATCGGCTCGGCCATGCGATGTCTGGGGTCGCCCGCCGCGACCTATAAACGTCTCGGGCGCGGCTCGGGGCGGTCCGGCGTGGGCTAGCGAGACGGACCCGACGGCGTCGAGGCCGGTCGCCCGGGTTCAGTCGTCGGCGGGCTCCCCGTCCGGGGCGGGGAGGTCGGCGATGTGGTCGGCCACCTCCTCGAAGTTCGGTCCGGGTTCGATCGTCCCGTCCTCCCGGTTCCACTCGATGTAGCCGGCCTCCTCGAGAACGGGGAGGTGGGTCTCGCGGAGTTCGGCGGCGATCTCGTCGGCCCGGCCGCGGAGCTGCAGGTCGGCGACCGTCTCGACCGTTCCGTCCGCGAGCCCGGCGATGACCCGGCGGCGTTCCGGCGTTCCGACCGCCTCCGTTCGTTCGGAAGGGATATCGTGAGTCGTTGACATTGACTGTTCGTATCTACATCACGAATTGTAACGAAATAAAAGTACGGGCCGCGGGAGTCGAGCGGCGGGCGGCCGACCCGGTTTCCGCGCGTCGTCGCCTATCGCACTCGCAGCCCGCGGTGGAGCGTGTAGGCGGGGACGAGCAGGTAGAGGAAGGGGACCCCCGAAACCGGATGCGCCAGCAGGGAGCCGGCCGCGAGAATCAGGTACCCCTTGGCCGGCGGCGACCACGCGGTCCGGGTCCGCATCGCGTCGAGCTCCGCGGCGAAGACGTACAGGAACGCGCCGGCGACCGCGAGCCACAGCGCCCCGGCGACGAGCGTCGCGGGCAGCGTGCCCGCCGCGTCGGCGACCGCTCGCGGCACGCTCCGCCGTCCGGCGGCGTACGCCGGGTCGACCAGCGCCCGGGCGGCGATCGACGCCGGCAGGTACAGCGCGGCGACGACGACGGTCGTCCAGTAGGGGGCGTTACCCCGTCCGCCGGACGCCGGTGTGGGGGTCATGGTCGGACGGACGCGAGCGAAGGGCAGAAGCCCTCCGGTTCGCGAGGTGCCGGTTTGTGGAGCGTCGGTTCGCGAGGTGCCGGTTTGTTGAGCGTCGGTCCGATCGCCGACCGATCCCCGATCGAGACCGCCTATCGGACGACGTCTTCGGTCCCGCCCCGCCACCGGAGACGGGCATACGTACTAGATCTGTTACTAGTGTACGAACGAGTACCATGTCAACAGTTACACCGCATTAACAACCGTTTTAGACCGTTTCGTTGAGTGTGGTGTGCCACCATTTCTCAAAACATATTTGCAATATGAAAGGTTTTTACACTCCGAGAACCGACTTGTATCCATGCAACCGATGACAAACGACTTTCCGGCCGCCGGCCGGTCCCCGGGACCCAACGTCGCGCCCGAGGGCATCGTCCGCGCCTCGTTCGCCTTCCTCGCGCTGATCGCCGTCGGCGTGCTCGTGGCCGCGTCCCCGCTCGTCTCGCTCGTTGTCCTCGCCGGCGTCGTCGCGCTCGGAGTCCTGGCGCGCTCGCTCGCTCGACACGTCGACCGCGAGACGGTCGGTCGCGTCAGCCTCCCCGGACTGGGGACCGTCGAGTACCGCTTCACCCGCAGCTAACGACGCGTCGATACCGAACCGCCGGACGGACACCCGTTATTTCGGGCCTGTCGAGATCTTCTTCTTCGGACCGCTTCGCGTTCGAGCTCGACGGTCGCTGAGAACTGCGTCTCGATCGACAGCGGGAGTGGGTATAGCAAATTTGTGAAGCGGTTGTTTATAAACGGCTGAGTGATGTTGCTGGCGGCTGTGTATCGGCGAGCGACCCTTCCGCGGTGACGACCTCCAAAGCCCCAGCCGCTGCGGGCGGCGCACGCTCGCTGCGCTCCTCACTCGGTCGCTCTCGCTCCCTCGTTGCGGTGCTTGAGTCGCCTGCGCCGCCCTCACGGCTGCCCCTTTGAGTCCCGCCCCGCACAGCACCTCACGCCTCCCCAGCCTCGTCGCTGGCGCCCTCGGCGCCAGCGACTCCCTCGCACCGTCGGTTCGCGGCCCTGCGGGCCGCTCACCGGGGCGCGCCACCGCACCGCACTTATAAGTGATCGCTGCTATCGCTCACAGCTGTTTAAATACTGAATTACTGCCACCGACCTGCAATACCCACTCCCGCTGTCGCTCACTGCCGTGTCTGCGGTGACCGCAACGGGGCCAGGCGTCTCACCGGCTGAGGGTTTCGACGACTCCGCTTTTTGCCACTTCCTCGACCGCGGTTCAGAGCCCGTACGCGACCCGCTCGCCGACGTCGAGGCCGTTCGCGAGCGCGGCGTGGAGCCGTCCCTCGCCCGCGACCCAGTCGCCGAGGACGTACAGCCCCTCCCGACGGGCGGAGTCGATCGGGCCGCGATCGACGCCCGTCTCCGGCTGCGCGTACCGCCAGCCCTGGTGGTCGGTCCACGCCGGGTCCGCCAGTCGGTCGTCGCCGAGGATGTCCGCGGCGTGTCCGGCGAGCCTCGCGACGTTCTCGGCCGGGTCCGCGTCGTAGCGCTCGACCGACCACTCGTGGTTCGCCTGCACGACCAGCAGGCTCTCGCCGTCGGGGACGTGGCCGGGCTTGCACTCCTCGCGGGAGAGCCACCCGACGGCGTGCTCCTTGTCGGTGTTGACGAGCCCGTAGTAGGGAACGTCGAGCGGGAACGGGTAGCGCAGCACCGCGGTCCAGACGGTGCGGTACGCCACGTCGCCGACGGCGTCGACGAGCGCCTCGCGGACCGGCGAATCCCACTCCGCGCCCCGGAGGAGGTCGGCGGTCTGGGGCGCCGGCGGATTCAACAGGAGAGCGTCGAACGGCCCCCGCGTCTCGCCGTCCGCGTCGTCGACCTCCCACCGGTCGCCGACCCGGCGGACCGTCTCGATCCGCGTCCGGCGGTGCACCGTCGCGTCGGTCCGGCCGAAGAGCCGCTTCGCGATCTGCGTGAGCCCCCGTCGGTAGCTCCACTTGTGCTCGTCCGCGTCGCGACCGGGCGAGACCTCGCCGTCGGCGTCGAAGACGTGGATCGGTTCGGTGACGTCCACGAGCCCCTCGTCGTCGAGCGTCTCCGTGATCAGCTCGACGACGCGCTCGTCGTCGGCCTTCAGGTAGTTCGCGCCGTAGTCGTAGGTCAACTCGTCGTGCCGGCGGGTCGCCGCGCGACCGCAGAGCCCGCCGGACTTCTCGAAGACCGTCACGTCCGCGTCCGGAAGCGCGCCGTCGACGGTGAACGCCGCGGCCGCGGCCCCCGCGCCCGCGCCGACGATGCCGATGTGTGTCACGGTCACTGGGAGGGGTCGCAGTCACTTAATCGGTCGCTCGGGGTCGTCGTCGGGCTCGGCGCCGGGGTCGTCTCTGTCGGCGGCCACGCGAACGGACGCCCGCGTACGAGGGGGCAAGAACCACCCCGACGACGCGTTTTATTTCCGCGTGCCGACAGCGTGCGCACACGACCCGCCGGCCCGGCGAACGGGACGGGCCTGACTCCGACACTCTCATGACCCACGACACGACCGGACGCGGAACGGACGGTGCCGATGGCTGACGACGCCGACGGTCCCCCGGACGACTCCCCCACAGCCGACGGCCCCCCGGCCGACTCCCCCGCGACCGACCCCGAGGCGTCGGCCGGTTCCGGCGTGGACTACGCCGGGCGGGCGTCCGAGATCCTCGGCTTCTCCCGCTGGTGGCAGATCGCCGCCGCCGCGGGGATGATGGCGGCGGTGAGCCCCTACCAGTACGTCTGGTCGTCGATCGAACAGCCGCTGGCCGAGAGCCTCGACATCGCCCTGCCCGCGCTCGGCGCGGTGTTCTCCTTCTACGTCGTCTTCCAGTCGCTCTCGCAGTTCCCCGCCGGGAAGTGGCGCGACAGCCGCGGGCCGGGCGCGCTCACCTTCCTCGCCGCCCTGCTCGCCGGGGGCGGGTACGTCGGGCTCGCCTACGCGACGACGCTCTGGCAGCTGTACCTGCTGTACTCGCTCGGCGCGGTCGGCGTGGGGATCGTGTACACCGTCGCGGTCAACACCGCGGTCAAGTGGTTCCCGGACCGGACGGGACTCACCACCGGCGTCGGGACGATGGCGTTCGCGGCCGGGAGCGCGCTCGTGGTCCCGTACGTCCGCGCGAACGCCACCGTCGCCGCCTACAGCGACGTGCTTCGCAACGTCGGGCTCGGCATCCTCGTCGTGACGCTCGTCGGCGCGTTCCTCCTCCGAGACCCGCCGGACGACTGGCTCGGGCTCGACGGGGGCGGCGGGGACGGCGACGGGGCGGGAGGCGACGACGAGGGCGGCGACGGAAGCGACGGCCTCGCGGCGTCGCTCCGCGGCCGCGCGTACACCACCCGCGAGATGCTCTCGACGTGGCAGTTCTGGCTGCTGTACGCGATGTTCGTCGCGATGGCCGGGGCCGACCTGCTCGTCATCGCCAACGTCGTCCGGTTCGCCGAGCAGTTCGGGCTGAGAGCGGTCGTCGCGACCGCGTCCGCGACCCTGCTGCCCGTCGCCGCCGGCGTCTCGCGGATGATCCTCGGGGAGGCGTCCGACCGCTTCGACCGCAAGCGGGTGATGGCGGCCTCGTTCGTCCTCGCTGGGGTGTTCCGCCTCGCGCTGATCGGTGCCGGGCGGGCCGAGGCCGGGGTCGCGTTCGTCGCGCTGGTGATGGCGGCGATGTTCTTCTCCTCGCCGCTGTTCGTCTACTTCCCGTCGGTGATCGCCGACTACTACGGCGCCAGGAACTCCTCCGGGAACTACGCGGTCCTCTACACCGCCAAGGTCGGCGGCGGGGTGTTCGCCGGCACCGTGGCCGGCTACCTCGTCGCGACCGCCGGCTGGATCCCGACGTTCGCGCTCGGCGGCGGGCTCGCGATCGCCGCGGGGCTGGCGGCGCTCCTGCTCCGCCCGCCGAGCGGGTCCGGGCTGGAGGGAGACCCGACGGACCCGGCGAACCCGACCGACCCGGCCGCCGAGTAGCCGGCCGGTCGATAGACGGTCCCGTTCCACTCGGCTACGCCTCGGCCATCGCCCGCTCGATCCGCCGCTTCAGCTCGTCGAGTCGGTCGCCGACCGCGCCGACCGTCGCCAGCACGGGGTACGTCGCCGAGAGGTCTTGATAGAGGTACGTGGGAACGTCGATGTCGCCGGCGATCGCGAGGTCGCGCTCGTGAGACGCGAGCTCCCGCTGGCGGCGCGCGGCGATCCGGTCGCAGTCGTCGATCAGGGCCTCGGACCGAGCGCGATAGGCGTCGAGCGTCCCGAACCCGTCCTCGGAGAACTCCCTCCGGGCGGTCGACGCGACCTCGCTTCGGATCGGGGTGAGCCGGGAGGCGGCCCGTTCGACCGACTCCGCCTCCGACCGGACCGTGTCGGCGAACCGCTCGCGCTCCTCGGTCGCGGTCTTCGTCGCGTCCAGCAGGGACCGCTTGCACTCGGCGTGGAACCGCGACCCCCGCGTGAGCGCGTACGCGAGCTCCGGAGAGAACTCCTCGGCGACGCTCCGCTCGTAGGTGTCGTCGTACTCGTCCTCGTAGTGGGGGACGGACATCACCGTCTCTCGGTACGCGTCCCTCACCGCGACGAGCCCCGACCCAGCCGGCGGCCCCGATCCGGGGGACTCGGCGGTTCCGGAGGGCCCGACCGCCCTGGCTCCCCCGGCGACGCCGATCGGTCCGCCGCCTCCGCCGCCCGCGACCGGTCCCGCGCCGCCGTCCGTTCGGACCGGTTCCGACGGGACGGACGCGACGCGCCCGCGGAAGGCGCGGAACGCCTCGCGCTCGTCGCCGACGCGTCGCCGCTCGACGCGGAGCGCCGCGCGCGCCTCGTCCAGCAGCCCGGGGCCCCCGTCCGTCGGCTCGGTCGTCGTTGCCATACCGCATCGGTCGCGTATCGCCCACGTAAACGCTTATAATAGCGATACGGGGCGCACGAGAGCGGTACGGGGCGCTCAATAGGGCTCCGGAGCCACCGACCCCCCTCGCCACTGGCGGCGAGGCGACTCTCCCGCGGTTAGGCGACGCCCCTCGCGAGCGACCCGAGCAGCGGGAGCCCGAGGGCGCCGCCGACGGTGACGTAAACGACCGGGCGCATCTCGGGGACGAACGCGGCCGCGGGCCCGAGGGAGACGGCGAAGGCGGCCAGCGCGATCACCCCCGCCGCGAACGCGTACGCGACGCCGCGGCGGAACGTGGGAGCCACGAGCGCGGCCGCCGCGCCGGCGGCGACGAGCCCGAGCCAGTGGACCGACGCGAGGGCGACGCCGGCGACGAGCGCGACCGCGAGGGCGACGGCGTGGGGGCGGGAGTCGGTCCGGACCCGGTCGAGGAGCGCGTCGGGGTCGGTCACGACGAGTCACCTCTGAACGCGACCGTCTCGTCGGCGTCGGGCGGTCTCCTCAGCGACATCGGCTTCTGGTCGTTCGCCAGCCACGCCCGGAGCTGGTCGTCGTAGTGCTCGGAGAAGTAGTCGCCGGAGTTGCCGCCGGGGATCACCGCCGTGGCGTCGGTCCCGGGCCGAACGACCATCCGCCAGCTCGACCCAACCGCGTCGTCGACCCGGTAGTTCATCACGGTGGCGCGGGAGCCGTCGACCGGGATCTCGTCGTAGTTCAAGAAGGGCGCCTCGCCGCCGAGCGGGTGGGTTATCGCCGCCGTCGAGTTCCAGTCGCCGTACGTCTCCCACCCCGCCTCGGCGATCTCCGCGAGCGACTCCTCCAGCGCCGCGACCATGGTCTCCGGGCGCGAGCGGTCGGCGAAGATCGGATCGTCGTCGGGCAGCGCCGCGAGCACCCAGTCGCTCGGGCGGTACGCCTCGCCGAGGTCGGCCGCGTCGAACGTCGGCTCGAAAGCGAGTTCGCGGAACCGGTCGAGCCACCGCGCGAACACGAGCGCGGCGCGGGAGTCTCTGTCCATCCGGTAGTCCCAGTCGTCGAGGGCCTCGGCCGCCGCAGTCGCACGGTCCGACGGATCCTCGTCCGCACGTTCGCCCGCGGCCTCGACCGCCGCGATCAAGTCGGGCACCAACTGGGCCGCGCGCCCGTCGCGAACGTCCCGCTGGAGCGCGCGGTGGAAGGCCGGGTCGGTCGGCTCGTCGGACTCGATCGCGTCGTCGAGCCGGTCGGCGATTCGCATACCGCGGTAGGGAGTCGCGTACGCGACGCCGACGTAGTGGCGCGGGTCGTCGATCACGCGCTGGTTCGCGGTCGAGAGCGCGTCCGGGTCGATCGCGTGGGGTTTCTCCTCGAAGGGCACGAACCCGTCCCACGAGGACCGGCCGAACGGCTCGAACCCCGCCCACTCCCCCTCGCCGGCGGAGCCGTCGAAGATCCGGTCGCCGGCGACCGCCTCGCCGTCGACCTCGCGGATCGGGAGCTTCCCGGTCGCGTAGTACATCGTCCGCCCGTCGGCGTCGGCGTACACGAGGTTCTGGGTCGGGAGGTCGAACTTCCGCGCGGCCGCGAGCGCGTCGTCGAACCCCTCGCTTCGCCCCAGTTCGTCGATCGCGACCGTGGTCCGGGTCGCGGTGTGGCCGGTCCACGCGACGCCGACCCGCCGTCCTTCGCGCTCGATCAGGGGGCCGTGGACCGTCCGCTTGGTCTCGATCTCGCGGTCCTCGCCGCCCGACACGGGGATCGTCCGCGTCTCGGTCTCGAACTCGCGCCACTCGCCGTCGTAGCGGTAGCGCTCGCCCGCCTCGTCGGTCTCGTAGCGGTAGCAGTCGAGCACGTCGGCGCCGACGTTGGTGAACGACCACGTCCCGCGGTCGTTGGCGCCCGCGATGACGAAGGGGACGCCCGGAAACGTCGCCCCGCGGACCGACCGCTCCGGGGTCTCGACGCCCTGTTCGTACCACAGCGGCGGGGCCATCAGCGACAGGTGCGGGTCGTACGCGACGATCGGCGTCCCGCTCGCCGTGTGCTCGCCCGAGACGACCCAGCTGTTCGAGCCGACGCCGGTCGGGGACTCGAACCCGGAGAGCCACGCCGTGAGGTCGGCGTCGACGGGGTCGGAAGCGGCGACCCGTCGCCGGTCGGGACCGCCGACCCGCCTCCTGCTCCCGCCTCCGAGCCGCGTCTCGTCGCCGTCGAGGATCGTCGCGTCGTGGTCGAGTCGCCGCGGGAACAGCTCGTCAGCGCGGTCCGCGCCGAGACGGTCGACGACGACCGCCCGGCGGAGCGCCGAGAAGTCGCCGGTGAGCGTCCACGAGATCTGCTTTTCCATCAGCATCGAGTCGACCGGGGTCCACGGCCGCGGCTCGTGACCGACCAGCGCGAACTCCAGCGGGAGCGGCTCGGCCTCGATCGCGGCGTTGACACCGTCGGCGAACGCCTCGACGAGCGGCCCGGCCGGGGTCTCGCGCACGAGGTCCCACGTCGCCTCGGCGGCGTCGGCGAACCCCATGGCGAGGTTGAACTCGTCGCTCTCGACGGTCGACTCGCCGACCGCCTCCGAGAGCCGCCCGCGCATCACCCGCCGCTGGAGGTCCATCGCGAAGAGCCGGTCGAACGCCTGCAGGTAGCCGACCGCGAAGTACGCCGCGGCCTCGTCGGCAGCTTCGACGTGCGGGACGCCGTCACCGTCGACCCGCACGTCCGCGTCGCCGTGCGGGCTCGTAACGGTCTCCGGGAGCGACCGGTCGGCCGCGTCCCACGCCTCGCCGGAGAGCGGGGCGAACGAGTCGAGGAGGTCGGCCGCGGACGAGGCCGCGATCCCGCCGGTCCCGGCCGCTAACGCGGCGGCGAGGACGGCCCGGCGCGTGGTGTCGTTCGTCACCCCGTGACCGAGCCGTCGGTTCCTAATGATTATTCCGATGGGTCTCGGAGTCGACGGGAAACGCACATCCGTGCGCCGGCCCTGCGATCGGGTAATGGAGGTCGCGCTGGTCACGGTCGGCGACGAACTGCTCGCGGGCGACACGGTGAACACGAACGCCAACTGGCTCGCCGCGGAGCTGAGCGACCGCGGCGTCGCCGTGAAACGGGTCCTCTCGGTACCGGACGACCGCGCAGTCATCGCGGAGCGCGTCCGGGCGTACGCCGACGCGTACGACGCCGTGATCGTCACCGGCGGGATCGGCGGCACCCCGGACGACGTGACGATGGAGGCGGTCGCGGACGCGTTCGCCCGCGAGCTGGCCCCGACCGACCTGACGCGCGAGGCGGTCGAGGGGCGGCTCGCCGAGATCCGCGAGCGGCTCCCCGACAGCGACGTCGACGTTGACGTCGAGGCGGAGGCCGCGATCCCGGAGGGAAGCCGCCCGATATTGAACGATCCCGGGCTCGCGCCGGGCTGCGTCGTCGAGGGCGTCTACGTCATGCCGGGCATCCCCGAGGAGCTGAAGGCGATGTTCGAATCGGTCGCCGACGAGTTCGCGGGCGATCGGCGCTCGCGGTTCCTCTACACCGTCGAGCCCGAGTCGGACATCGTCCCCGCGCTGGAGGCGGCGGGCGAGCGGTTCGACGTCGCCGTCGGCTGCTACCCCGACCGCGAGGCGGAACACAACCGCCTGAAGGTGACCGCGACCGACGAGCGCGCGCTCGGCGAAGCGACCGCGTGGCTGCTGGCGAACGTCGACGCCAGCGAGACGCCGGTGCGCCGCGACTGGGGCGGCGAGTGACGGTGCGAAATATATAACTGCCGGCGTCGCTCCCGGTGACGGTCCACGAGGGACGGTCGTACCCGTACCGGCTGTCGTGGTTCGTCGTGTTCAATCCGCCGCCGGACGCGTGTTCGGACCGCCACGCCGCGCTCGTCGCCCTCGAGGACGAGCCGAACGTGTGGGACGGCTTCCGGACGTTCCGCCCCGCGCTGGTCGACCGGATCGACCGGCACGTCTCGACCGCGTTTTAAAAACTGACTCGCGACGCCGCGTCGACCGCCGACACCGCTAACTCGCTCGCGCGCCCTCCACCGATCCGTGCAATCGACTCCACCGACCGACCTCGCCGACCGCGTGATCGTCCTCACGGGCGCGACCAGCGGTATCGGCCGCCGCGCGGCCGCGACGCTGGCGGAGCGCGGGGCCACCGTCGCCGCCGTCGGACGGAACCGGGAGCGGGGCGAGGCGCTCGCCGCCGAGAGCGACGCGACGGCCGGGAGGGTCCGGTTTCACCGCGCCGACCTGGCGACTCGATCGGCGGTCCGCGACCTGGCCGCCGAGCTCCGCGAGTCGTACGCCCGGCTCGACGCCCTCGCGCACAACGCCGGGCTCTCGGCGGGGTCGCGGACGGAGACCGCGGACGGGACCGAACTCACGCTCGCCGTGAACCACCTCGCGCCGTACCTCCTCACCCGCGAGCTGTTCGACCGGCTCGCCGCCTCGGCGCCCGCTCGCGTCGTCGTCACCGCCTCCGACCTCCACCGGCGCGCGACGCTCGACTTCGACGACCTCCAACTCGCCGACGGCTACGACCCCCTCGACGCGTACGCCCGGTCGAAGCTCGCGAACGTCGCGTTCACCCTCGAACTCGCCGATCGGATCCCGGACGACGCGGGGGTCACGGCCAACTGCCTCCACCCGGGGTTCGTCCCCTCGACGAACCTGTTCCGCGACGCCGCGCTCCGGACGCGGCTCGCGGTCCGCGTCGCGGGGCTCGTCCCCGGCGTCGGGACGACGCGTCAGGCGGCGGCCGACCGCCTCGTCCGACTCGTCGCTTCGCCCGAGTACGCCGAGCGGACCGGGCGCTACGTCGGCGAGGAAGAACTGACGCCCGCGGACCCGGCGACCGATCCCGAGACGCGCGAGCGCCTCTGGACGGTCAGCGCCGACCTCGTCGGCGTCGACCCCGACTGGCCGTGAGCGAGGCGGTCTCTCTCACCCGTCGGACAGCTCCGCCCGCGCGGAGCGCCACCCCTCGAAGTAGGCGCCGGCCGGGTGATAGTCGGGCTCGACGCCGGGCGGGTCCTGCGCGACGCGGTCGCCGTCGGCGTCCGCGGGCAGCCGCTTCTCGTACCAGACGCCCGCCGGGCCGCGGAAGAGGTCGGTCCGGACGAGGAACCGCCGGTGCCAGTCCCGGAGCCGGTCGGCCTCGGCGGCGTCGCCGCGAGCCGCCGCGCGCTCGGCGAGCGCCGCGGACGCGCCGATCGCCTCCGCGAGCGCCCAGCCGTACCGGTCGGCGACGATAGGCGACCCGTCGGCCGCGTGGGTGTACACGAACCCGTTCTCCGCCCAGCCGCGGTCGACGGCGGCGTCGAACAGCTCGCGAGCGCGGGCGTACCAGTCGGTGGTCGCGGTCGGCTCGTCGTCGCTCTCCGCCTCTCCCCTCTCCTCGCGTTCCCGGCCCTCACGCTCCCCGCCCTCGTACCGGTCGAGCAGCGCGAGCAGCTTGGCCCACTCGGCGTGGTGACCCGGCTGATACCCCGGTGGCCGGAACCGGTGGCGGGGCTCGTCCGCGTTGTACGCGAAGTCGTGCTCCCAGTCGGCGGTGTAGTGCTCCCAGAGGAGCCCGCCCGTCTCGGCGGCCAGGTCGACCGCGATCGCCTCGGCGACGTCTCGCACGCGGTCGAGGTACTCCGAGTCGCCCGTCGCCTCGTAGGCGGCGAGGTACGCCTCGCAGGCGTGCATGTTCGCGTTCTGACCGCGGTACGGCTCCCGCTCGGTCCAGTCGGGGTCGCAGTCGCTCCGGAGGAGCCCCCTGTCGTCGCGGAAGTGGTCGTCGATCAGCGCGCGGGTCGCCTCGAGGTCGCGCTCGACGCCCTCGGTCCCGCCGCCCCCGATCCCGCCGCCCCCGATCCCGCCGCCCCCGATCCCGGCGTCGACCGCGCGGGCGTACGCCAGCAGGACGAACGCGTGGCCGTACGCCGACCGCGTGCGGTCGACCGGCTCGCCGTCGGCGTCGACGACGAGGTGATACCCCCCGTCGTCGGCGCGGTGCGCCTCGCGGAGGAACCGCAGGCCGTGCTCGGCGGCGTCGAGACACCAGTCGGGGCCGTCGGCGAGCGCGCCGACCGCGAAGTTGGCGATCGACCGACAGGTCGCGACGAGGTGGCGTCGGTCCCCGGCGTACGGGTTCCCGGTCGTCGGGTGGAGGAGGCGGTAGCCGCGGTCGGCGAGCGCGTCGGGGTACTGCACGCGCAGGACCGAGAGCAGCCGCGCCCGGTGCGATCGCGCCCGGGTTCGGACCGCCTCGCACGTCGTCTCGTTCATCGGCGTCCGGTTGGGCCGCGACCGGGTAAAACCGGTGCGTTCCGAGCGCCCGTCACGGCGAGTCACCACTCGGCGTAGGCGAGGTACGCCGCGCCCTCGTACTCCAGCAGCCACGTCCCGTAGAAGTCGTCCTCCCGGATCCCCTCGTGCTCCCGGAGCCGCTCGACCACCGATCGGAAGGCGTCGTCGTCCTCGAAGTACGCGCCGTCGATCGACTCCTCGACGACCTCGCGCTCGGCGTCCGAGAGCCCCGCGAGCACGAACAGGTACCGGTCTCGGACCCGGTCGGCGAACGTCTCCACGTCGGGCGCGACCTCGGTCGCCTCGTACCGGTACTCGACTTCCGACGCGGTGCGAGAGTCGACGGCGACCCGGTACCGCTCCCCGTCGTAGACGAGCACGTCGTACCGTCGCTCCGGCACGAACACCGAGTCGTTCCCGACCTCGGCGGCGCTGCCGTAGCCGACGCCGAGGTCGTAGCCGTCCCCCCTGGGCGGGTCCGCCTCGGAGAGGACCGGTTCGAGTCGGCGTCGGTCCGTCTCCGGGAGGTCCTCGAACGCGACCTCGCCCAGCTCCGGCGTCGCGTCTTCCGGATCGAAGTCGACGAGCACCTCGTACACGGTCACCTCGCTGCTCGCGATCCGCGTCTCCGAGAGCTCGTAGAAGGCCCCGTCGACCCGAACGGTGTCGACGCGGTCGAACAGCTCCGACCGCCCGCGGCGCGTGGCCGAGCCGTTTTCGAGCGCCGAGGCGACGACCTCGTACTCCTCCGAGCCGGGATCGGCCGTCGTCGACACCTCGTCGGCGATGTCGTCCGCGGTCGCCTCGGTCAGGTCGAGGACGACGGCGGGGTGGCCGCAGCCGGCGAGGGCGACGGAGAGGAGGGCGGTGCCGCTCGCGAGGAACCGGCGGCGTCGCATATCGGAGGTGACAGCGAGTCTGAACGAAAGCGTTGCGGTTCCGTGAGGTGTGATGACACCCGATGAGTCATCGGAGCAGCGATCGGACCGCCGACCGGCTTGCCATTTAAAAACCACCGGATCGATCCGGCACCATTCCCACACGGGGTGGTCCCGTCTGTTCACGCAATGAGGGCACAGACAGCTCCCGCGTCGGGGCGGTCGTCGACGCGAGGCGAGGGACGGTTCGCGACGGTCGAGAGAGAAGACGACCGCCGACTCGCGTACGCCGAGTACGGGACGGAGTCCGGCTCTCCGGTGGTGTTTCTCCACGGGACGCCCGGTTCGCGACGGCTCGCGGAGCTGTTCGAGCCGACGGCGCAGGACGACGATCTCCGGATACTCGCCCCGGATCGTCCCGGATACGGCCGATCCGACCCCTGGCCCGAGCGATCGATACGGGACGGCGAGCAGATCGTCCGCGCCGTGCTCGACCACGCCGGAATCGACGCCGCGCGTCTCGTCGCGTTCTCGGGCGGCGCCCCGTACGCGTTCGCGGCCGCGGCGGCGCTACCGGATCGCATCGAGCAGATAGACGTTGCCGCCGGCGCGACTCCGCCGGAGCACGCCCACGAGCGTCCGGCGGTACAGCGGGCCCTGAGCCGGATCGGGTCGGCGACGCCCTCTGTACTCGCCGCGCTGTTCCGCGCCCAGCGGTGGGTCGCACAGCGCCGCGACCCTTCGTTCGTCGTCGCCCAGTACACCACTGGGGATCCGGACACCGCCGTCCCCGATCGCGCGGCGGAGATCGTCCGGGCCGACTTCCTCGAAGCGCTTTCGCGACACCGCAGCGGCGTGGTCACCGAGTTCCGACAGACCGCGGCCGACTGGGACGTCGACTTCGAGGCGATCGACGCGCCGGTGCGGTGCTGGCACGGCGGCGACGACGCGAACGTCCCGATCGCCGCCGTTCGACGGTTCGAGGCCACGCTCCCGACCGCCCGGCTGGAGGTACTCGACGACGCGGACCACCTCCAGACGCTGCTCCGCTCCGTTCCCGCGATCTTGAGCGGCTCAGAGTCGCCTGCGCCGCCGACGGCGATAACCGAAACACGGATTTAAAAAGAAACGCCGCGAAACCGCGGGGCGAGGGATGAAACGCGTCCAGTTCGCGGCGACGTATCCGGAGCGGCTCGTGCATCCGCTTCACCGGCAGGTCATCGAGTCCGGGCCGGTCACCCGCGCCGAGCTGTTGACGTGGAGTCCCACCGCGGACGCGACGACGCTGTTCTGGTGTGACGCCGACGCGGACGCGACGGCGCCGGTCGTCCGAGCGACCGACTCGCTCGTCGACAGCGAACTCGTCGAGGATGGAGGGGGGACGTACGCGTTCCTCCGGCAGGACGACTACGAGTTCGCACCGGCGGTGCTGGACGCGATCGCGGCCGCCCGCGTAGTCTTCCTCCCCCCGGTCGTCTTTCTGGAGACCGGCGAGGTGCGGTTCGAGGCGGTCGGGGAAGCGGGGGCGCTCGGCGCGTTTCACGAGGCGCTCACCGATCTCGGCGACGTCACCATCGAGCGGGTCCACGAGTTCGAGCGGACGGCGTCGCCGTCGCGGCTCACCGATCGGCAGCGGGCCGCGTTGGAGGCGGCGGTCGCGGCGGGGTACTACGAGGTCCCCCGCGACGGGACGATCGCTGACGTCGCCGCCGCCCTCGACTGCTCGACGAGCACGGCCGGCGAACTGGTGCGAAAGGCCGAGACCGCGGTGATCCGCGAGTTCGTCGCGGCCGGCGAGGAGGACTGACGGGTCGCCCGAGGCGGTCTCTATTATACTCGGGCGGACCCCGCGTCACCTCGCCCGCCGGCGACCGCGGCGAGCCCGAGCACGGCGAGGTCGACGACGAGCGCGGCGGTCAGGCCGAACTCGAAGAGGACGCCGGCCCCCAGCAGGGGCGCGCAGACGGCGACGACGGCGGCTGCCGGTCCGGTCCCGCGAAGCGACCTGTACGCGGCGTATCCCACGGCGGCTTGGAGGGCGAGCAGCGCGATTCCGAGCGGGGCGAGGGCGGGCATCGGTCGGTCGTTCTCCGCGGTCGGATATATAAATACGGCCTGTGCGGCGCGTTCGCCGCGGGGCGGAGACGACTCACGGCCCCGGTCCGATCAGTCCGCCCCGAGCGCGACGGCGAGGTCGTCGGCCACGTCCGCGACGGCCTCGGTCGCCCGATCCACCTCGCGGAGCGTCATGAAGCCGTGCACCTGGTCCGCGTAGTTCTCGTAGCGCGTCGGGACCCCGTCCCGGACCAGCCGTTCGGCGTACGCCCTCCCGCCGTCGCGCAGCGGGTCGAACCCGGCGGTGACGACCGTGGCGGGCGCGACGCCGGACACGTCGCCCGCGTTCGTCGGGTCGGCGTACGGGTTGCGCCGGTGGAGCTCGTGGTCGTAGTAACACTCCAGGAACCACTCCAGGTCGGCCTCGCTGAGGACGATGCCGGCGTGTTCCTCGACCGACGGCTGCCCGGCCTCGACGCCGACGCCGGGGTACAAGAGCGCCTGGTAGGCGATCTCGGGGCCGTCGCGCTCGGCGGCCATGAGCGCGGCGACGGCGGCGAGCGCGCCGCCGGCCGAGTCGCCCGCGACCGCGACCTCTCCGGTCCCGTCGACCGCGTCCGGGTTGGCGGCCGCCCACTCGACCGCCGCGTACGCGTCCGCGACCGCCGCGGGGAACGGGTGTTCGGGCGCGAGCCGGTAGTCGACCGAGAGGACCGCGCAGCCGCTCTCCCGCGTGAGGTGGCGACAGAGCCAGTCGTGGGTCGCGACGCTCCCCAGCACGAACCCGCCGCCGTGGAAGAACACGGTCGTGGGGAACGGACCGTCGCCGTCGGGGAGGTAGAGCCGGGCGTCGAGGTCGCCGTCCGGCCCGGGAACTACTCCGTCGACGGTCTCCCCGACCGCGGGCGGGTTCCGGTTCCGGATCCGCATCGCCGGGCGCGTGAGCAGCCGCGCGAGCTTCAGTCCCCACCGGCTGTGCGGCAGCGGGAACCGCTCCTGACGCTCGACCGCCGCCTTCGCCTGCGGATCGATCTCGTCGGCGTGCATGGTCGACCCTGTGGCGAGCGGAGAGTAAGCCTTGGGGACGGCGCGGGTGAGAACCTATTTGTCGGCGTGAGCGAACACACGCACACGAAGGCCGCGGCGTCGATATCCCCACGATGAGCACGGATCAAGCCCCCGCCGACCAGGAGGAAACGGGCCCGCTAGCGACGTTCCGTCAGTTCTTCGCGTTGGAGCGTGACGTGCTGGTGGTCTCGCTGGCGATGTTCGCGTTCAGCCTCGGCTTCCAGATGACGAACCGGTTCCTCCCCGAGTACATGGTGGCGCTGGGCGCGTCCGGGTTCGTCGTCGGGCTGTTCGGTACGTTCGGGAACGTCATCTCCGCGCTGTACCCGTACCCGGGCGGTGCGATCTCCGACCGGGTCGGGTCGCGGTACGCCCTGACGCTCTTCGGGCTGGTCTCGACCGTCGGCTTCGCCGTCTGGCTGGTCGCCCCGACCGTCGGGACGGTCACCGTCGCGGGCGTGGCGATCGAGCCGTGGCTCTGGATCTTCGTCGGGCTGGTCCTCGCGCAGGCGTGGAAGTCGTTCGGCCTCGGCGCGACGTTCGCCGTCGTCAAGCAGGCGACGGACCCCTCCCGGCTGGCGGCCGGGTTCGCGAGCACCGAGACGTTCCGCCGCACCGCGTTCCTGATCGGGCCCGTCCTGGCGGCGGTCCTCATCGGTCTCCACCCGGCGTTCACCGTGAGCTTCCGGTACGTGCTCGCGGTGGCGGTCGCCTTCGGCGCCGTCGGGACGCTCGCGCAACACGTCCTCTACGACGCGACCGGGGACAGCGTCGGCGGCGGGCGGTTCGAGGGTCTCGCCCGGATTCGGACCGACCTCCGCGAGATGCCCGATCCGCTCCGGCCGCTGCTGATCGGCGACACGCTCGTCCGGTTCGCGAACGGGATGGTGTACGTCTTCTTCGTGCTCGTCGTCACGCGGATCTTCTCGGTCGGCCTGGAGACGACGGTCGCGGTCGGCGGGTTCTCCTACGCCGTGGACCTCTCGCCGCAGGCCTTCTTCGGCTACCTGCTCGGCGTCGAGATGGTGATCGCGCTGGTCACGATGATCCCCGCGGCGAAGCTGGCCGAGCGGGTCGGGCTCAAGCCGGTCGTCGCGCTCGGCTTCCTCGTGTACGGCGTGTTCCCGGTCGTCCTCGTCTTCGGCCCCGAACTCCTCTCGCCGCTCGTCTCGGTCCAGTGGGCGCTGGTCCTCGTCTTCGCCTTCTCCGGGCTCCGGTTCGCCGGCCTCCCCTCGCACAAGGCGCTGATCGTCGGTCCCGCTGACCGAGGGGCCGGCGGCCGGGTCACGGGGACCTACTACCTGCTGCGGAACACGATCGTCATCCCGAGCGCCGCGATCGGCGGCTATCTCTGGGACTTCGTCAGCCCAGAGGTCGCCTTCACCGTCGCCGCCGCGATCGGACTCGTCGGGACCGGCTACTTCCTCGTCTTCGGCGAGGAGTTCGAGGCGTACGCCTAGACCGATGCGAATCTTGACCGATAGCGGGAGTAGGTATAGCACGTTGGGTGAGTGGCTGGTTATAAGTGATCGAGTTGTGTTGCTGTCGGCTGTTTATAAGTGGTTAATGCTGGATCGGCGACGAACACCTCCAAAGCCCCAGCCGGTGAGGCGGGCGCACGCTCGCTGCGCGCTTCAGTCGCTGGTTGCACTCGCTCCTTCCAGTGCTTACGTCGCCTACGGCGTCCTCGCGGCAGCGAGGCGCTTCGCGCCTCTGGCAGCCGGCGGCGTTGCCGCCGGCGACTGCCCCTTTGAGTCCCGCCCCGACCGCACCGCAACCGCCCCTCACACCTCCCCAGCCTCGTCGGCCACTCTCCGCTTCGCTCCGAGTGGCCGACTCCCTCACGCCGTCGGTGAGCGGCCCACTGGGCCGCTCACCGGGGCGCGCCACCGCGGCGTTTATTTATAAACGATCGTCGCGATCGCTCCTAACATTTTAAATACCCTCTTGCCACCACCGATCTGCAACACTCACTCCCGCTATCGATCACCGCCGTGTCTGCACTGATCGCCTCGGGCTCAGAATACGCCTCTTAGCGAGGAGTTCAACAGAACTGCCGGCACGAAACGCTCAGACAGCGCAGCGGAAAAACGTCGGATCGACCGATCTACGACGACGACGGCGACATCTCGATGTTGAGGCTCTTCTGGACGAGCTGGGTGAACGCCATCGAACACAGGAAGTACCAGACGATCCACATCTGGATCGGGCCGACGATGCCCGTGTCCCACGTGACGGTGCCGGCGAGCGGGACCACGAGCTCCTGTGCGGCGACGTCGGGGTACGCGGCGGTGGAGCCGCGGTAGCCGATCACCCAGAACATCCAGAGGAACGCCGGGATCGTGAGGAACATGATCCACACCATCGGGCGGAACTGCTCTTTGAACATCCCGAGCTGGTCGCCCATCGCGTCCATCTGCTCCTCCTGGATGGCGTCGAGCTCCTCCTGGTCGTCGCGCTCCTTCGCGTCTTTGCGACGTTCCTGGATGTCCTTCATCCGGTCTTGGTACATGCTCATCTTGTCCATGTCCATGAGTCCCGCGCGCAACAGGGTCGAGTACAGCCCCGTCGCGAGCGCGATCACCATGACCACGACGTAGAAGGGAACGACGTTGAGGAGCGGCCCCAACACGAGGTCGAAGGCGCCGGCGATCGCGTTCCGGACCGGGTTGACGGCGTAGCCGACGAACGCGCCCAGCGTCGCGACCCCGGCGATCTTGTCCCACTTGGTCCACGAGGTCGTCTCCGGGGTCTCGACGTCGCTGCCGGTGTCTCCGTCGTCGTCCTCCAGTCCGGCCTCGATGGCGTCGCGGTCCGCCAGCGCGAAGCCGGTGTCGCCGTCGACGAGGATCTCCTTCTCGATGAGCCGGCCCCACTGGCCGCTCGTGATCTCGTCGCGGACGTCGATCCACTGGACCTCGCCGTCCGTGGCGTTGTCGAGGACGACCTCGACCGCGTCTCGCATCTCGCCGTCCTCGCCGACCAGCGAGCGGACTCTCCGTTCGACCTTGCTCATTACCGCTGGGTTGTCGGCGGACGGTTAAGAACCTTGCAGGATCGCCGGCGGCCCCCCTCGCCGGTCCGTCGCTCGTCGTCGGTCAGCCCGTTACTCGTCGAGGACGCCGCGGATGCGCTCGAAGACCTCGTCGGGCGTCGCCTCGCCGTCGACCTCGACGAGGTCGCCCTCGTCGCGGAAGTGGTCGATGACGGGCTCGGTGTTCTCGTAGAACACCTCGAGCCGCTCGCGGGCGGTCTCCTCGGTGTCGTCGTCGCGCTGGATCAGCTCGCCGCCGCAGTCGTCGCAGACGCCCGCCTCCTCGGGCGGCTGGAAGTCGACGTGGAAGTTGGCTCCGCAGTCGTCGCACACCCGCCGGCCGGTGAGCCGGTCGACGAGCACCTCGTCGTCGACGGCGAGGTAGATCACGGCGTCCAGGTCCGTAATCGAAGAGAGGTACTCCGCCTGGTCCGGGTTGCGCGGGTAGCCGTCGAGCACGAAGCCGTCGGCGTCCGCCAGCGCGGCCTCGACGATCTCGTTGACGACGGGGTCCGGGACCAGCTCCCCGGCCTCCATGAACGAGCGGGGCGTGCCGTACTCGGTCTCCATGTCCTTGTTCGCGCGGAGCGCGTCGCCCGTGGTGACGTGCTCGACGCCGTACTCGTCGGCGAGCTTCGCGCTCTGCGTCCCTTTTCCGGCGCCCGGCGCCCCCAACAGAAGGATCCGATGACTCATACCGGAGCGCTCGCCCGCCGCACGTAAAGGCTTGAAGATCCCGGCCAACGCTACGCGATCCCCGGGACGCCGCGGACGACTCGCGAACCCCTACTCGTCGCTCTCGCCCGCGTCCGCGTCCGCGTCCGGGTTCAGCCGGAGCCCCATCTCCAGCTCGAAGCTCTCGGCGTCGGAGGTCTCGAACCCGATCTTCTTGTACAGTGAGACGGCCGCGCGGTTCCAGCGCTCCACGGTGAGCCACACCTTCCGGACGCCCTCGGCCTGCCCGTGACCGAGCAGCCCGCGGATCAGGTGCGTACCGATGCCGGCGCGCTGGTACTCCTGGTGGACGAAGATCGCCAGCTCGTAGGCGTCGCCGTCGGGCACCAGCGTCGCGTGTCCGGCCACGTCGTCGCCGCACCACGCGATCACGTTGAGGCAGTCGTCGCCGAGGATCGCGTCCAGCCACTCCCGGATGCGCTTCTCCCCGCCCGGCGGGATCCCCTGCGCGCGGTCGGCGGGGTCGAAGGCGTCGTACATCTCGACGAGCGCCTCGTACCCCTCGTCGGTGCCCTCGTAGGGACGGATCTCGACGGTGCGACCCTCCCGGTCGGCGAACTCCGTGGGGGGAACGGGGAACTCGTCGGCCACCGCTTCCGGGTATCCACGGTCGCTCATCTGACCAGCGTGACGGACGTCTTGGCGTTCAACAGGACGAACTCGGCGATCGATCCGATCGTGATCTTCCCCATCGGGCTCGTGTGCCCGCCGCCGAGGACGATCTCCTCGAACCCCTCCGTCTCGGCGATCTCCACGAGCCGGCTCCCCGGATCGCCCTCGACCTTCCGAACCTCGGCGTCGAGTCCCGCCTCCTGGACCGCCGACTCGGCCTTGTCGACGATCTCGTCCGGATCGACTGACGAGTCCGGGTTCTCAACCACCGCGACGGTGAGGTCGTCGTTCGCGACCGCCGCCCGCTCGACGGTCCGGTCGAGCGCGCGGAACGAGTCGTCGCTGCCGCCGATCCCGCAAAGCACCTTCATACGTCTCCCGTTCGCACGCCGGTACAAAAATGGATCTCCGATCGCGGTCCGTTTCGGTCGGATCCCGGACTCCCACCGCCGCGTCGTCCACCGACAACCCTTTTGTTCGGCGGTCGGGTTACTAATAGCATGAACGAACCAACCGATCCCGCGTCGGACGAGGGATCGGACGCCGCCGACGGGACCGCGGACGCCGACGGGACCGCGGACGCCGCGGGGGAGGCGTCGGAGCCGGGCGTCGAGGGCGACGACGCCGGGAGCGTCGAGGACGGCGACACCGAAGCGGTCGGAGGGGACGCCGAGACTGCCGGCGGGGACCAGGTCCCCCCCGAGGTCCGCAAGTACGAGCGGTTCAAGAAGATGGACGGCGCCCGCTACGAGCGCGTCAACGACTTCCTCCGCGACCGGACGTACATCACGGCTCGAGAGTGGGCGATCGCGCGGCTCTGCGCCGACTTCCGCACCGAGACCGGCGTCGAGATGACGAAGATCGGCGAGAACCTCCCCGAGCTGGTCCCCTTCATGACCGACACGTACACGCCGCAGGCGGTCAATCAGGCGCGCTACTCCTTCGAGGAGAAGGTGACGAAGGCGGGCGCGACGTTCCTCTACGGCGCGATGTCCGGCTTCTTCACCGCCGAGGACTTAGACGAGATGATGTACGAGGTGACGGAGGTCGCGAAGTTCCTCCTCGAGGTCGAGGGGGTCGACCTCGCCGTCGCCGACGAGCTCGAAGCGGAGGACCGGATCAGCGAGGTGATGCGCGAGGTGCGCGCCTCCTCCGCGGACCTCAGAGGCGAGGAGGTCCGGTGTCCCGAGTGCGGGCACGTCCACGAACCGACCGAGGAGTAGCGATGGAGCGATTCCCGGACGCCCTCGACGGCATCCCGGACGCGGTCGTGATCGTCGACGGCGACGGCGTCGTCAGGGCCGGGAACGGGCGGGTCGAGGCGGTGCTCGGATACTCGCCGGCGGAGGTGGAGGGGACGAAGCTCGAGAGGCTGGTGTACGACCCCCGCGGCGGCGCGGCGGGGGAGGAGCTCCACCGCTACGTCGTCGACCCCGAACCGCGCTCGATGGCGGCGAGCCTGGACCTGCACGCCCGGCGCGCGGACGGGAGCGAGGTGCCCGTGACGCTCAGCCTCGGCCCGTTCGAGCAGGACGGCGAGACGTTCCTCGTCGCCACGATCGTCGACGTCCGGGAGGAGCGCGCGGAGCAGGCCGAGCTGCACCGGCGGACGCGGACGCTGGAAGCGCTCCACGAGGCGACCCAGGACCTGTTGAAGACGACCGACCGGGAGTTCGCCGCGGAGGCGGCGGTCGAGTACGTTGAGGAGGTGCTCGGCCACCCGATCGCGGCGATCTGGCTGTACGACGAGGACCGCGGCGTCCTCGATCCGGTCGTCTGGACCGAGCGGGCCGACGAGCTCGTCGGCGACCACCCGACGTTCGCCCCCGACGCGTCGAGCATCTCGTGGGAGGCGTTCGAGTCGGGGGACCCGGAGTACGTGGCGGACACGCACGCCGACCCGGAGCGGCACAACCCGGAGTCCCCGATCCGAAGCGAGCTGATCCTCCCGCTCGGCCGCTACGGGCTCATCAACATCGGGGCCACGGAGCGGGACGCGTTCGACGAGTCCGACCTCGCCGTCGCGCGCCTCTGGGCCGCCACCGTCACGATGGTGTTCGTCCGGATCGAACGCGAGCGCCAGCTTCGAGTCCGCGAGCGGGAGATCGCCCGCGAGCGCGACCGGCTGGAGGAGTTCGCCAGCCTCGTCTCCCACGACCTCCGGAGCCCGCTCAACGTCGCGACGGGGAACCTCGACATGGTCCGCGAGCGCCTCCGGGAGGCGCACGAGGACCTGACCGAGATCGACACCGTCGCCCGCTCGCTCAACCGGATGGAGGCGCTCGTGGACGACATGCTGACGCTCGCGCGACAGGGCTCCGCCATCGACGAGACCGAAGCGGTGTCGCTCGCGGCGCTGGCGGAGGAGTGTTGGACCGGCGTCGACACCGCGGCCGCCGAGCTCGTCGTCGCCGACGACCTCCGGCTGCACGCCGACCGGAGCCGCCTGCGCCAGGCCCTGGAGAACCTGTTCGCCAACGCGGTCACCCACGCCGGCGAGTCGGTCCGCGTCGAGGTCGGCGCGCTCCCCGACGGCGACGGCTTTTACGTCGCGGACGACGGCCTCGGAATCCCCGCGGACCGCCGCGACGAGGTGTTCGACGCCGGCGTCTCGACCGACCCGGAGGGAACCGGCTTCGGCCTCAAGATCGTCGCCGAGGTGGCCGACGCGCACGGGTGGACCGTCGACCTCGCCGACGACGCCGACGGCGGCGCCCGGTTCGAGTTCCGCGGGGTCGAAACGATAGCGGCCGACGCCTGACACTCGACCGCGCGCACCGCCGGCTCAGACCCCCTCGAAGGAGGGGAGGTGCCACGTCGAGACACCGTTCCCGTCGAGCACGACGTCGACGTTCGCCCCGCGGTCAGCGCTCGGGAGCCCGACCTCGATCCGCCCCTGACCGGTCACGCCGTCGTCTTCCATGCGGGCGGTGACGCGGTAGCCGCCGCGCACGTCCGTGATCGACCGCACCTCGACGGCGGTCTCCGGGTCGATGCCGACGTCGAGGTCGGCGACCGACTCCTCGGTCTCGGTCGCGCTGTCGTCTCCCGTCGCCCGTCGCGTCACCGTCAGCGCCAGTTCGCGGGCCTCTTCGGTGACGTTGAGGAGCCGGACGCCGAGCGTGGGTGACGCGCGGTCGTCGGCGGATACGGCCTCGTCGCCGTCGTCTCGGTCGTCGCTGTCGCCGTCGCGCTCGAGCGCTCGCCGCCGCACGTCCAGCCGCAGCGTTCGGTCCGGCGTCACCAGGTACGGAACCGGGTCGGCGTACAGTTCGCCCACGGAGCGGGTGCCGTCGCCGTTCTCGTGATACACCGACCCGGCGTGCTGCGCGGTCGCGTAGTGGTCGTCCCCGGCGGCGTGATCGAAGACCGCGGCGGCGTCGACGGTCACTTCGACCGCGCCCTCCGCGACGTGACGGTTGTGCGCGCGGACCTCCTCGTACGCGGCGACGTACTCCGCGACCGACTCCGGTCCGAGCTCGTCGGGGCGGTCCGGCGGGTCGCGCTCCGCGACCCCTCCCTCGCTCCCGCCGTCGACGAGGTCGGCACAGCCGGCGAGCCCGCCGCAGGCGCCGGCCGCTCCGACTCCGAGGAGGAAGGCGCGTCTGTCCATACGGAGACACCGCGTGGCCTCCTCAAAAGGTCAACGGAAGAACAAACGCGCGTTTGTGCGTCTCCGTGCCGGGTCCGCTCCCGCGCCTCCCGGCTCGCTCGTCCGCGACCCTATCCGTCGAGTTCGTAGTGCGTTACCGCGTCCGGGTCCGCGGATCGGTCTCCGGCGTCGGTCTCGAGGACCGCGACTCGGAAGACGTCGTCCGCGCCGTCGACGGGGATGGGGAGCCCGCCGGGGTTCACCCGCACCGTGTCGCCGCGCTCCTCGACGCCGTGCGCGTGGGTGTGACCGTGGAACACGTAGTCGTAGTCGCCGCAGTCGACGAGCGCGTCGACGACGACCGCGCTCGTGCCGTGGGTGACCGCGACGTCGACGGCGTCCGCGGCGGCGTCGCCAGAGCCGTCGCCAGAGCCGTCGCCAGCGCCGGAGCCGCCGAACGAGAGCGTTCCCGCTTCGCCGAGGTACGTGCCGAACGACTCGACGGCGGACTGGACCGCCCACTCGCCGTCGTTGTTGCCGCGGACGGCGTAGAAGTCGAAGCCGGCGTCTGGTTCGGCGCGCCGATCCGCGTCGCCGGCGCCGACGTTGAAGGGGGTCACGGAGAAGGGCGCGACGAAGTCGCCGCAGTGGACGACGGCGTCGACGCCCTCGCGTTCGAACAGCGCGACGGCCGCTTCGACGGCGGCGAGGTCGTCGTGAGTGTCTGAGACGATGCCGATCCGCATGGTACGTCGCGGATCGGGGCGCACAGGTATAAAAAGCGGTCGGCAGCGGTGCCCGTGATATATAAACCGACCGGCCGGCGGTCGCGTTCTCACGGAGCGTGGATCCTGATTCCGATTTATCAGTCCCTACCGTTCATGTTCGGCCGTGATGACTGACGAAGGTGCTTCCGGACGGCGTACTGGCTCCAGACGCGGCTTCCTCTCAGCGGCCGCGGCGCTCGGTACCGTCGGGATCGCGGGCTGTGGCGCGCCGCGAGCCGAGAGCACGGGAGACGCGGAGAACGCGGCCGGCGGTGGGGGAGAGGCGGCCGAACGGGTCGAGGAGTGGGCCGGAAGCGATTCCACCGGCGTCGAGACGGACCACCCGTACACGTCCCCGCGAACGGAGATCGACCTCGACGAGCGGGACGGGGCGATCACGATGTCCACGACCCCGTGTCGCCACCGGCTGCTCGGCGAGGAGACGCGGGGCGGCCCGTGGGAGCTGCCCGAGGTCTGGGCGTGGCAGACCCCGGACACGGACCCCAGCGTCCCCGGACCGCTGCTTCGAGTCACCGAGGGGACCACCTTGGAGATCACCTACGACAACTCCGAGCACAACCGGCCGCACACGTTCCACGTCCACGGGCTCTCGAAGAGCTGGATGGACGACGGCGTCCCGACGACGACCGGTCAGCAGGTCGCACCGGGCGAGGAGCACACCTACGAGATCGACGCGAACCAGCCGGGCACCCACCTCTACCACTGTCACTACCAGACGCAGAACCACCTCGACATGGGGATGTACGGCATCCTCCGCGTCGACCCGGAGGGGTACGAGGCCCCCGACAAGGAGGCGTTCATGACGATCAAAGACTGGGACAGCCGACTGTCGGCGTCGATGGCCGGCGGCGACGTCTCCTTCAGCCACCGCGACCGCAACCCGGACGCGTTCACCGTGAACGGCCGCTCTGCGCCGTACACGTTCCACCCCGAACAGGGCTCTCCCTTGGTCGTCGAGGAGGGCGACCGGGTCCGGATCCACTACGTCAACGCCGGCTACGAGTCGCACGCGATGCACACGCACAACCACGGCTTCACCGTCGTCGAGAAGGACGGCGGCGTCATCCCCGAGGCCGCTCGGCACCGCGAGGACGTGATCCCCATCGCGCCCGCCGAGCGCAAGACGATCGAGTTCACCGCCAGCGCCGACCCGGGCGTCTACGCGCTCCACTGTCACAAGGTGAACCACGCGATGAACGGCGAGAGCTACCCCGGCGGCATGATCGGCGGGATGGTCTACGAGAGCGTGACGGACTCCGAGCAGTTCGCCTCCGTGATGGAGATGGCCGGCTACGAGGCCTGAACCGGTCGCTCACGGGGAGATTCGACCGGAGTCAGGGATCCGAGTTCTCCGACGCCGGCTAACAGCAGAACATGAATGGGTACACCAGCGCGACCCGGTCGCCGTCCTCGATCTCGGTGTCGAACCCCTTCTCGTTCTCGTTGAAGTGACCGTTCACGAGGATCCGGGCGTACGCGATCGTCTGCTCGCCCACCGGATTCTTCGTCCACGTGCCCGGCAGCTCCTCCGGCGTCGGCGCCCAGCCGCTGTGGGTCGACTCCTCCTCGCTCTCCGCGATCAGCATCTCCTGTAGCTCCGGGTACTCCGCGAACAGCTCGTCGAGGAACTCCCGGAGGGTGTCCCCCTCGAACGTGTACTCGAACTCGTACTTCCCGAGCTCCGTCCGGACGTGACCGGTGCACCGCACCGTGACGGTGGTCTCGGTGATCGTCTCCGACGCGCTCGCGGACTCCGGTGTCGCCGCCTCGCTGGTCGTTGGCATACGCGATCGTACGCGTCGTTCTCCGGTAAGCCACCGCACGAACATGTTCGTGCGGTCGACTCGCGCCGTCGTCGTCCGCCCGTAGCGCTCGTGACGGCGACGACCGCTGTCAGTCGCCGGGAACGCCGCCCGAACATGTTGCCGCCAAACCGATAGTCCGTGTGGCGGTAACCCCCAGCCGATGGAACTCACGCGTAAGACGATCGCGAAGGTCATCGTCGCGGCGTTCCTGCTCAACCTGGTCGTGATGGGCGCCGGGGCGTGGTTCGCGTACCAGGAGGCGCCGCCGATCCCCGAGGAGGTCGTCGGTCCCGACGGCGAGCCGATCGCCACGGGGGAGACGGTCCAGGACGGGAAGGCGGCGTTCCAGCAGTACGGGCTGATGAACCACGGGTCGATACTCGGCAACGGCGCGTACTACGGCGAGGACTACACCGCCGAGACGCTCGAGTTGAAGACCGAGCACATGCGCGAGTACTACGCGCAAGAGGAGTACGGCGCCGGATACGACTCGCTCGGCTCCTCGGAGCGCGCGGCGGTCGACCAGACCGTCCGCGACGACCTCGACGGCGCGCACGGCGGGGGCGACACCGTCCGGTACTCCGCCGCGGAGGCGCACGCCCACGAGAGGGTGCGCGAGACGTACGTCGAGCGCTACCACGAGGGCGACCACGACCGCGGCGTCCCGGTGGGGATGATCGAGTCGACCGAGGAGGCCGAGGACTTCGCCGACTTCGCGCTGTGGACGGCGTGGTTCTCTCACACCGACCGGCCCGACGGCGACAACTCCTACACGAACGAGTGGCCCTACTCGCCGGCCGCCGGCAACGACGCGACCGGCGCCGCGATGACGTGGAGCGTGATCGCGATGGTGCTGCTCGTCGGCGCGGCGGGCGCGGCGATCCTCCTCTACAAGTCGGTGAAACTCCCGGAGCCGTCGGCGGAGGGCATCTCGGTGCCCAAGCCGGGCGACGTGAGCGTCTTCCCGAGCCAGCGCGCGGCGCTCCGGTTCGTCCCGATCGCCGCCGGGCTGTTCCTGGCGCAGGTGTTGTTAGGGGGGTTGCTGGCGCACTTCTACATCGAACGGGCCGGGTTCTTCGGGATCGAGGAGGTGTTCGGGATCCACATCCTCCAGCTGCTCCCCTTCTCGATCGCGAAGACGTGGCACATCGATCTCGGGATCCTCTGGATCGCGTCGACGTGGCTCGGCGCCGGCCTGTTCCTCCCGCCGCTCCTCACCGGCCACGAGCCGAAGCGCCAGTCGACGTACGTCACCGTCCTGCTCGGCGCGTTAGTGACCGTCGTCGTCGGCGGGATGGGCGGTATCTGGCTCGGCGCGAACGGCTACTTCGACGGCCAGCTCTGGTGGCTCCTCGGCAACGAGGGGTTGGAGTACCTCGAAGTCGGGAAGGTGTGGCAGGGCGGCCTGCTCGTCGGCTTCGTCTTCTGGGCGATCCTCGCGGTCCGGGGGCTCAAGCCGCTGCTCGACCGCGAACCCGTGTACGGGCTCGCGCACATGATCCTCTACGCGGGCGGCTCGATCACCCTGCTGTTCGTCGCCGGCTTCCTGTTCACGCCGTCGACGAACATGGCCGTCACCGAGTTCTGGCGGTGGTGGGTCGTCCACATGTGGGTGGAGGGCGCCTTCGAGTTCTTCATCGTCGCGATCATCGGGCTCACCTTGGTCTCGATGAACCTCCTCACGCGGCGCAGCGCCGAGAAGGCGGTCATGCTGCAGGCGCTGTTGGTGATGGGGACCGGTGTCATCGGCGTCTCGCACCACTACTGGTGGATCGGGATGCCCGACTACTGGGTCCCGATCGGGAGCGTCTTCTCGACGCTGGAGCTGCTCCCGCTGATCTTCATCCTCTACGAGGCGATCGGGCAGTACCGGGCGATGACCGAGACCGGCGGGTTCCCCTACAAGCTTCCCTTCATGTTCATCGTCGCCAGCGGGGTGTGGAACTTCGTCGGCGCCGGGGTGCTCGGCTTCTTCATCAACCTCCCGCTCATCAACTACTACGAGCACGGCACCTACCTCACGGTGGGCCACGCGCACGCCGCGATGTTCGGCGCGTTCGGCTTCCTCGCGCTCGGGATGGTAACGTACATGCTCCAGCTGTCGATCGATCCCGAGCGCTGGGACGGCTCGTGGCTCCGGGCGTCGTTCTGGTGCTGGAACGTGGGGCTCGCGCTGATGGTGTTCGTCTCGGTGCTCCCCGTCGGCTTCCTCCAGCTCGAGGTCGCGTTCACGGAGAGCTACGCCGCGGCGCGCGGCCTCGCGTTCTACGAGGGGCCGCTCGTCCAGACGCTGTTCTGGGCGCGGCTACCGGGCGACACCCTGCTCATCCTGGGGACCGCGATCTACGTCGCGGACCTGATCCGCAAGCGGTTCGTCCTGCGGAGCTCCGCCGAGGACCCGAGCGTCGACGACATGGCCGTGGCGGAAGGAGTCCTCGACGACGACTGAAAAGGGGTCCTCGACGACTAAGACCGAGTCACTCCGCGCGCCACGCCCCGCCGAGTTCGTCGCGTTCCATCGACTCCGCGTCGCCGTCGCGGAACACGCTCACCCGCCCCGTCTCCTCGCTCAGCGTCACCGTGGCCACGACCTCCGGCCGGACCGAGGTCTCGATCGCGCTCATGTGTCGCGACCCCATCCACGGCTCGTAGCTCACGTCGTCGACCAGGTCGGTCTCCTCGCTTCGGGTGCCCAGGTCGCGGAAGCGCACCATCTGGGCCTCGATCTCGCCGTCGACCGCGACGACGACGCCGCCGTCCTGCTGGCGGCTCACCGACTCGACCGTCTCGACGAAGCAGTCCTCCGCGAGCGCCGTCGGACAGCTCTCGCGGGGCCACCGGTTGTCGCCCATCGGGTCGGCGTAGTCGCCGTAGTCACGGTCGGCGACGACCGCGAAGTAGAGTCCCGGCCCCTTGACGTGCGGCTCGTCCCAGCCGTCGAACGCGAGGCTGACGTGCTCGGCGCAGTAGGTCAACCGGTCGACGATCTCCCGGACCCGCTCGTGGGCGCCGTACTCGATCGCGAGCCCGCTCATTCGACCTCCTCCGCTCGACGGTCCGTGACGCGAACGCTCATACGTACGTGAATGAGCGGAGCGTATATAAGGGACTCCGAGTCGAGTCAGGTCGAATCTGATTCGGTCGGGTCGGATCGAGTCCGGCCGAGTCGGATCGAGTCGGACTCGGTCGAGCCGCTCGAGCCGCCTCACCGCCACTGCGTGAACAGGCTCGCGTCGAACCGGTCGGCGCGGACGAGTCCGACGCCGAACGCGACCGCGACGGCCGCGGGGAGCAGATTGCCGTACCAGAGGTTGATCCCGCCCCAGAGGATCACGAAGCTCACCATGTCGTCGAGCATGAACTCGCAGTCGCGCAGGCGGTCCCGGAGCGTCGTCCCCGCGAACGCGCGGTCGAGCGTGACCACCGCGACCGTCGCCGACAACACCCAGCCGGCGTAGTTCGAGAGGGGGACGCCGAAGAAGGCGCCGCCGCCGAAGCTCCAGAAGCCGAGCGCGACCGCGCCGGGGTCGAGCACCACGTCCATCGCGACCACCGCGGCGATCACGCTCGCGAGCCGGAGCCACCCGTTCGACGCCCGCGAGCCGAGCAGCAGGAGACAGAGCAGGTAGGCGTTCACCACGAGCGGGATGAAGAAGACCGGGAGCGCGAGCGGCACGCCGCCGAGCATCGGCCCGAGGCTCACGGTGTACTCGAACGAGCCGTACGGCCACCCCGTCGCCACGCCGAGCAGCTCGATCGCGTAGGTGTACGCCACGAGGACCCCGATCCACCCGACTGCCCGACGGTCGACCGCGGGCAACACGCCGACGACGAGCGGCGACCGCATCACCAGCACGCCGAACAGGACGAACCACGGGTTGAAGGCGAGCGGCTCGGGCACCCACCCCTCCGCGCTGCCGACGAGCGCGACCGCGCCGACGAGGGGGAACAGCACGGCGATGGTAAAGCGGTTCTCGCGCACGGTCCGGTCGAGCAGGCGCTCCGCCTCGCGGCGCGTGTCGGGGAGCCGGGCGCGGAGCGCGTCGAGCCGTCCCGTCGTCGAGGCGGACGACGGGGAGGGGGAGTCGCTCACGCGAGCGCCTCCGTGATCGGGTAGACGCGCCAGAGGCCCCCCATCGCCAGCAGGGTGCCGACGGCGGTGTTCAGCGCCGGGAACCACCAGTACGCGCGGTCGACCGCGATCGACGACCGGGCGACCCACGCCGCGAAGACGGGGTAGACGGCGAGGAGCGCGCCGAGGCGGGGATCGACCGCAGCAAACGCGACCGCGGCGGCGACCCAGCAGGCGGCGCAGTAGGCGTACGTCCGGCCCTCGCCCAGCAGCGTCGCCGTCGTCCGGATCCCGGCGGCGCGGTCGGGCTCGATGTCGGGGATCGCGGAGAACGTGTGCATCCCCATCGCCCAGAGCCACGCGCCCGCGAGCGCCGCGAGCGGCGGGTGCGCCCCGGACACGGCGGCGTACGCGGCCGCGCCCGGCAAGATGTACAACCCGTTCGAGGCGGAGTCGAGGAAGGGGGTCGTTTTAAATCTGACCGGCGGCGCGCTGTAGCCGGCGCCGAGCAGCAGGAAGCCGGCGAGGTACGGCCACGCGACCCGGGGCGTGATCGCGAGCGTCGCGAGCCCGAGGAGGCCGGAGGCGACGACCGCGGCGACCACGAGTCGACTTCCCTGCCAGCGCGCCTCGCGGCCCTCCTTCTTCGGGTTCAGCTCGTCGATGTCGGCGTCGAACACATCGTTGACGCCGTAGAGGAACACGTTCGCGGGGACGAGGAAGTAGAGCGCGAGCGCGACCGTGGGGGGCGTGAACAGTCCGCTCACGTCGACGATGCCGTAGGTGACGCCGACCGCGACCGGGCCGGCGAGGTAGAGCCAGAAGCGCGGCCGCGACAACACCAGCAGGTACCGGAGGAGGTCGGGGATCGAGCGTCGGCCGGGATCGGTCGCGGTGTCGCTCACGGCACCGATCACGCCGTCTTCGACAGCTCCTCGGCGGTCAGCTGTCCGCTGATGAGACACATCGGGACGCCGATACCGGGGGTCGTCGTCGAACCCGTGAAGTAGAGCCCGTCGAGCGCCTCTGACCGGTGAGGGGGCCGGAGCAGGGAGGTCTGTCGCAGGGTGTGTGCCAGCCCGAGCGCGCTCCCCTGGTAGCTGTTGTACCGGTCTGCGAAGTCGTCGACGCAGAACCGCTCCTCGAAGACGATCCGGTCGCGCAGCTCCGTGCCGGTGTTCTCGGCGATGTCGTCCAACACGAGGTCGCGGTACTCCTCTCGGAGCTCCGGCGTGTCCTCCAGTCCGGGCGCGATCGGAACGAGGGCGAACAGGTTGCTGTGGCCCTCCGGCGCGACCGTGTCGTCGGTCTCGGAGGGGACACAGAGGTAGTAGGCGGGGTCGTCGGGCCACGACGGGTCGTCGAATATCTGCTCGAAGTGGCGGTCCCACCCCGTCGGCAACACCAGCGTGTGGTGTTCGAGGTTCGGCACGTCGCCCTCGACGCCCAGGTACAGCAGGAACGCGGAGGGCGCGTACGTCCGCGACTCCCAGTACTCCTCGCTGTACTGTCGCTTGTGTTTCGGGAGCAGCTCCTGTTCCGTGTGGGCGTAGTCGGCGTCGGAGACGACCAGGTCCGAGAGGTAGCGCTCGCCGTCCGCGGTGTCGACCGCGAACGCCCCACGCCGTCCCTCGATGGCCGTCACCTCGGCGTCGGTGACGTACTCCACGCCGAGCTCGTCGCCGAGTTCGACGATGCCGTCGACGACGGCGCCGATCCCGCCCTCGGGGTAGTAGACGCCCATGTTGTAGTCCACGTGGCTCATCAGGTTGTACAGCGCGGGGGTGTTGTACGGCGAGCCGCCGAGGAAGACGAGGGTGTACTGCATCAGCTGCTGGAGCTTCGGGTGATCGAAGTACTCCTCGACGTGTCCCTGCATCTTGCCGAGAAGCGAGAGCCCCCACGAGTAGCGGAGCACGTCCGTGTCGACGTAGTCGCGGAGCCGCGGGCGGTCCTCGTAGACGAAGTGCTCCATCCCGATCTCGTAGGTGCGCTCGGACTCCTCCAGGTAGTCCTCGAACGCCTCGCCCGCGCCGGGCTCGTACTCCTCGAAGAGGGCCTTGTTCGCCTCGCGGTCGGGGAGCACGTCGACCCGATCGCCGTCCTTCCAGAACACCCGATAGTGGGGGTCGAGCCGCTCCAGCTCGTAGAAGTCCGACGGCTCGCGGCCGAAGTGCCCGAAGAACCGCTCGAACACGTCCGGCATGAGGTACCACGAGGGGCCCATGTCGAACCGGAAGCCGTCGGTCTCCAGCCGGCTCGCGCGCCCGCCGAGCTGCTCATTCTTCTCTAAGAGAGTCACGTCCGCGCCGGCGTCGGCGAGGTAACACGCGGTCGAGAGGCCACCGAACCCGCCGCCGATCACGACGACGGATTCGCCGGCCGCGGCGTCGATGTCCGGGGCCACGTCCATGGCGGATCGTAGGGTCGGAGGCGGTATAAATACCGGCCAGACGCGGCGGGCAAGCGTCGGGTCGACGGCGGTCGGAGGCGTCGCGAGTGGGTACGCCTAAGTCGCCGACGGCCTTACCGATCCCCACATGGATCCCACGGTCGCGATCACCGGCGCAACGAGCGGGATCGGACGGGCGGTCGCCGAGGCGTTCGTCGACGAGGGGGCGTTCGTCGCCGTCTCCGGGCGCGACGGCGACGCGGTCGACCGGACGGTCGCGGCGCTGAACGAGGGCGGGAGCGAGGAGGACGAAGGCGGGAGCGAGAACGCCGGCGTCGCGTGGGGCGCCCGCGTCGACGTGCGCGACGAGTTCGACTTGGAGCGGTTCTTCGAGGGCGTCGCCAGAGAGGCCGGCCCGATAGACGCGGTGTTCGCGAACGCGGCCGTCTTCCACGGCGGACCGGGCGAGAGCCCGACCGACGAGACGAGCTACGCCGACTACGACGACACGATGCGGACCAACGCTCGCGGCGTCTTCGCGACGGTTTCGGAGGCGGTCCCGCACCTCGCCGAGGACGCGCGGATCGTCGTCCCCTCGGGGGGTATCGCCCGCGAGTCGCGCCCCGGGATGGGCGCGTACGCCGTCTCGAAGGCGGCGGCCGAGGCGGTCGCGCGGGGGTTCGCGGCCGACCTCGACGCGACGGTCGGCGTCGTCGACCCGGGGCTCGTCGCCACCGACCTCACGGGGAAGGAGCGCGCCCGCGACCCCGAGAGCGTCGCGCCGCTGTTCGTCTGGGCCGCCACCGAGGCGCCCGCCGAGGACCTGAACGGCGAGCGGCTCGGCCTCCGCGAGTGGAAGTCGGCGACGCGGTAGGCGCCCTCCGAACCCCGCGGTGCGGTCTCACACCTCCTCGATCCGCGACGAGACGTCCAGCGGCGGCCGCTCGGACGCCAGCGCGGCCACCGCGTCCATGAACGCCGTCCGGTAGCTCGCCGGACCCGCGGGGTCGCCCCCCGCGGCGCGCTCGCCGGCGAACCCGTACGCCGCGCACCCGGCGAGCGCGGCCTCGGTCGTCGACATCGGCGGTCCGTCGCCCTCGCCGACGACCGCCGCGAAGGTTCCGAGCGTGCTCGCGAGCATGCAGCCGGACCCGACGAACGACCCCATGCGCTCGTGGCCGACCGACAGCTCGTGGGCGCCCTCGCCGTCGGCGACGACGTCGGTCGGGCCGGACGCGACGACGACGGCCCCGGTCTCCGCGGCGAGCGCCCGCGCCGCGTCCGGAACCCCGGCGTCGACCTCGCCCACGGACTCGACCCCCCTCACGGTCGCCTCCTCGCCGGCGAGTCCGCGGACCTCCCCGGCGTTCCCCTTAATTATGTCAAATGCCACCGCGTCCAGCAGCCGCCCGACCGACTCGACGCGGTGCGGCGTGGCCCCGTACCCGACCGGGTCGAGCACGACCGGGACGCCCGCCTCGTTGGCGCGCCGGCCCGCGTCGACCATGGCGTCGATATCGGCGGTAGCGGCCGTCCCGGTGTTTATCACGACCGCGTCCGCGCCGGCGGCCATGTCGCCCGCCTCCGCCGGGGCGTCGGCCATCACCGGGAGCCCGCCCCAGTGGAGCGTGACGTTCGCGGTCTCGCTCGTCGTCACGTCGTTTGTCAGGTGGTGCACCAGCGGGGCGGCCGCCTCGACCGCAGACAGGATCCCCTCGACCGGCGGGTCCGCGGTCGGGTCGCCGAACTCGTCGGCGGTCGGGTCGCCGAACTCGCCGTCGATCGACTCACCGCTCATCGTCGACCACCTCCCGGATCTGCGCGGCCGCGGCGCGCGGGTCGTCCGCGGCCGTGACCGCCGAGACGACCGCCACGCCGGCCGCGCCCGCCGCCGCGACCGCCCCGGCGTTGCCNTTGCCAGCCCGCTCAGAGATGTGTATAAGAGACAGGGTCGACGGCGTCGGCGATCGCCGCGACGCGCTCGGGGCCCACCCCGTTCGTCTCGTCCGGCACGTCCTTCGTGTCGGTCCGGTACACCGCGCCGACGCCGAGGTAGTCCGCGCCCGCGTCGGCGGCCGCCCGGGCCTCGGGGACCGTCGACGCGGAGACGCCGACGATCGCCCCGTCGCCGAGGCGGTCGCGGGCGACCGAGACCGGCAGGTCCGACTGGCCGAGGTGGACGCCGTCGGCGTCGACCGCGGCGGCCAGGTCGACCCGGTCGTTGACGATCAGGGGAACGCCGGCGTCGGCGGTCACGTCGCGGAGCCGGCGGCCGAGCTCGTACCGCTCGGCCGCCGGCCGGCCCTTCTCGCGGAGCTGCACGGCGTCGACGCCGCCGTCGAGCGCCGCCTCGACAATCTCCGCACTCCCTCGGCCCGCCGACCGACTCTCCTGCGTCACGAGATACGCCCGCCACTCGTTGGGATTCATCGGTGGTATCTTCGAGTGGTGGCTGAAAAGTGATTCCGTCGACCTCGAGGGTTATTTATAAATAACACGTCGTTGTCGGCGACGCTTAAAAAACGGACCCGAACGCCCGGGTCGCCCTACTCGTCGTCGGCGACCGACTCGACGACCTCGACGCTGCCGGTGAGCTGCCGGTGGACGTAGGGCATGTCGATACCGGCGTCGTCGAACGCCTCCTTCACGTCCGTGACGTACTCCGAGCGCACGCGGACGAAGTCGCCGCGGTCGGGCTCGTCGATCCACCAGCGCGACTGCAGTCCCACGGCGGAGTCGCCCAGTTCGACCACCCGCACCGAGGGTGCCGGGTCGTCGAGGATCCCCTCGTGCGCCTCGGCCTTCTCGACGATGATGTCGGTGGCCTCCGCGATGTCGTCCTCGTAGCCGATTCCGAACACGAACTTCTGACGGAGCGTCTCGTAGGCGACCGGGTTGGTGACGGCGTTGTTCGCGAGGTCGCCGTTCGGCACCGTGACCCGCTCGTTGTCGAAGGTGCGGACGCGGGAGACGCGGAGGTCGATGTCCTCGACGCGGCCCGCGTTCCCGTTCCACTCGATCCAGTCGCCGACCTCGAACGGCTTGTCCTTCAGGATGAAGACCCCGGCGACGAAGTTGCCGAGCAGGTCCTGAGCCGCGAAGCCGATCGCGAGCGCGATGGCGCCGCCGAAGACGGCGAACGCCGAGAGGAACGCGCCGTACCCCGCGATCGTGAACCCGATCGCGACCGCGGCGACCCAGACGACCGCGTTCGCCACGCTCGACGTGAGGCTCCGGACCGCCTCCTCTAACCCCCGCGACGCGAGCGCTCGGTCGACGCCGGGCACGAAGACCGCTTTCCCGACCAACAGGGTCGCGGCGAATCCGACGACGAACAGCAAGACGGTGAGCAGGAACCCGGCGGCCGTCGCCGCCAGTCCCGTCAGTCCGAACTGTAGTGGTAGCATCATCCCCCTATTTGAAACGGTATTTAAAGAAGCTACTGGCAGCGCAGTTGTTTATCAGGGGTCGATCGCCGCGGGCCCTCACGCCGGGTCGTCGCGCGTCCCGTGCCTCTGTCGTCGCGCGCCCCGCACCTCAGTCGCCGGGCGCCGGCCGGGGGTCGAGCGGGCCGTCGCCGCGCGCGACGCCCCGGAGCCGCCGGCCGTGCGGGTCGTCCGCGCGCATCCGGTCGCCGACCGCCGGCGGGACCCACGCGTCGCGGTGCGGCGGCGCCGCGGCGGGGTCGACGCCGGCCGGCCTGAAGTCGTCGGAGAGGTACCGAGCGTAGGTCGGGAGCCGCTCGCGCAGCGGCATCCCGCCCGCGTCGGCGACCGCCCGGAGCCCGTCGAGGTCGGGCCACGCGTAGTCCGGGTTGACGTAGTCGTCCGTGACGGGGGAGACGCCGCCGAGGTCGTCGATCCCGCAGTCGACGAGGTCGGCTGCGGGCGAGAGGTTCGGCGGCACCTGCACCGACACCTCCGGCGGGAGCGCGGCCCGCGCCATCGCGACGACGCGACGCATCGTCTCGAGGTCCGGCTTCTCGAAGTCCGACCGCTCGTTCGGCACGACGTTCTGGACGATCACTTCCTGCACGTGGCCGTGTCGCTCGTGGAGCTCGCGGATCGCGAGCAGGCTCTCCGCGCGGTCGCGCCACTCCTCGCCGATGCCGACCAGAATTCCGGTGGTGAACGGGACGCCCTTCCGGCCCGCCGCCCGGATCGTGTTGAGCCGCTGGCCGGGGGTCTTCCGGCGGCCGCCGCTGTGGGCGTCGACGTCGGCGGTCGTCTCCAGCATGACGCCCATCGACGCGTTCACCTCGCGGACCTCCGCGAACTGCGACTCGGTCAGGTCGCCCGGGTTCGAGTGCGGGAGCAGCCCCTCCTCTAAGGCGATCTCGCAGGCCCGGTAGAGGTAGTCGTGGATCGAGTCGAACCCCCACTCGGCGAGCGTCTCGTGGACCTCGGTGTACCGGTCGTCCGGCTCGTCGCCGAAGGTGAACAGCGCCTCCGTACAGCCCGCGTCGGCCCCGACGCGGCACTGCTCGCGCACCTCCTCGGGCGACAGCAGCGACGCCTCCCCCGGGACGTCGTAGTAGGTACAGTACGTACAGGTGTACCGGCACGCCGTCGTGAGCGGGATGAACACGTTTCGCGCGAAGGTGAGCCGGTCGGCGGCCTCGACGTCGCCCGGGCGGACCGAGAGCAGTCGCTCGACCGCCCGCTCGTCGACCGCGACGTCGACGTCGTACTCGTCGGCACCGGCGAACACGGCCGTCACTCGCGGGCGGCGTTTAAAAAGAACCGCGGTTGCGGATCCCATGATGACACCGGATCCGGTTACGTCGCGGCCGCGGCCGGGGCCGTTCGGTTCGGTTCGGAAGCGAGCCGAAAAGCTGTTGACCCGCGCGTCTCGACGATGAAGGCATGCCCTCCCGACGATCCGCTCTCCGGACGGTCGGTGCCGTCGCGGCCGGTGCCTTGGCCGGCTGTTCGCGGCTCCGATCGCGCGACGCTCGAATCGACGTGACCGTGTTCAATCAGACGGACGCTCCCTACACCGTCGAAGTGGAGTTCTACAGCGACGACGGTGCGTCGGAGGCCGCGGCGAGAGCGTTCAGTTCGTCGTTCGACGTCGAACCCGACGGAGAGGCGACGGCTGAGGGAGTCGTCGAAGCGGGACGGTATCTCGTCAGCTATCACGCGTACGAGGAGGACTCAAAACTGACCGACGAGGACCACGTTCACTTCATCCCGTCGGGGGACGAGACGGAGAGCCTCACCTTCGACATCCAAGAAACGGGCGAGTTGACTCAGCGGTGAATGTCCGTACTCCGTGCTGAGCACGCCCGGATCGGGACGCGCGCGGCGCGGTTCGGCGGCACCTCACTCCCGAGCGACCGCCACGCGCCCCTCGTCCGCGTCGAGCGCGAAGCCGGCCTCACGGAGCCACGCCGCCGCGCGACCCTCGCCGTGGATCAGCACCTCCGCGAGGTCGGCGGGCTCGTCGACGTCGGTGCCGAGTCGATGGGAGTCGACCGCGGCGAAGTCCGCGCCGACCTCGGCCGCGATCTCGCGGTGGTCGAGGTAGGACGCGCCGTGGTAGTCGACCCGAAACTCCGGATGCGAGGCGACGAAGGCGTTCGTCCCCCCGCCCCGCCCCGGCGCCATCGCGACGTCGGCGTCGCGGCCGGCAGCGAACAGGCGATCGACGGCCGCCGGGGTCACGAGCGCGAGGTCCGCCATCACGACCGCGACCGGGTCGGGCGATCCATCGCGTTCGCTGTCCGCTCCCAGCCGCGCGTCCAGCGCCGCGTTCACGGCCTCCGTCAGCGGGCGGTCGTCGACGGTGACCGGGGAGTCGACGTCGACCGCGTCGGTGGCGAGGATCCGAGGGTCGCCGCCGGCCGCGTCGACCGCGTCTAACACGTCGTCGAGCATCGTCCGCGCGAACTCGCGTCGCTCCTCTGGCGAGAGGACGTCGGAGAGTCGGGACTTGGGCCGGTCGGTCGAGAACGGGACGATGACCTCCATCGGGAGGGCCGCCCTAGAACAGGGATTCCAGCTCGTCGCTGTCGTCGCTGACGAGCTCGTCGAGGTTCTCGTCGCTCTCCTCGCGGATCTCGTCGAGGTTGTCCTGCGCCTCGATGGCGACCTGCTGGAGCTCCTTGATCCGCGGGACGTTCGTGACGCCCGCGAGCAGGATCACGGTCGCGACGAAGCCGGCGCCGCGGTACGGGTAGTCACCGCCCCGGACCTCCATCGAGCCGGTCTGCTCTTCGAGCCACTTCCGCCCGCGCTCGATACCCTTCCGGTTGAGGTACTCCGGCGGGCCGGCGAGCACGAGCAGGGCCCGCTCGGCGCCCTCGATCTCACAGGGGAGCGTGAGCCGGCCGAGCGCCGCCTTCCGGACGAGGCTGGTGATCCGGTTCGTGGTGTGCGCGCTGTCGAGCTCGTCGCCGTCGTCGTCGTTGCGGAGCCGCGAGAGCAGCCCGCCCGAGGTGCGCTCCTCGACCTCCTCCTCGGCGTAGCCGACCGTGGAGACGCCGCCGCCGGAGAGCGTGTTGATGATCTCGGAGGAGTCGACGACACTCTCGGCGACCTCCTGGCCCTGCTGGACCTCGCCGGCGCCGAAGAGGATACCGAACCGCCGGACGATCTCCTCGTTGATCTCCTCGTAGCCGCCCTGGACGGACTCGCCCGTCTTCCGCCAGGCGTCGTTGTCGAACACCATCAGGTTGTCCACCTCGCGGACGAACGTCTGGAACGAGCGGGCCGCGTTGAGCGTGTAGATACCGCCCTCGTCGCTGCCCGGGAGGATCCCGAGCCCGTAGACGGGCTCGGTGTAGATCCGCTTGAGGTGTTTCGCGAGCACCGGCGCGCCGCCGGAGCCGGTGCCGCCGCCGAGCCCGGAGACGACGAGGAACGCGTCGACCTCGTGGACCGGGATCGAGTCGATGGCGCCCTGCACCTCGTCGATGTCCTCCTCGGCGATCTCCGCGCCGAGCTCGTTGTCCGCGCCGACGCCGTGTCCCTTCACTCGGGACTGCCCGATGAGCACGCGCTGGTCCTCGGCGATGTGCTCGAGGCCCATGAGATCGGCCTTGGCCGTGTTGACGGCCGCGGCCGCGCGGACGATCTCAGACCCCGTCCGCTTGTCGTACTCCAGGAATTTGTCGACGACTTTCCCCCCCGCCTGTCCGAATCCGATCATTGCAAGTTTCATCGTGTGCTCCCTCCGCGTTTGAAATGAACAGAACGTGATCGCGTATTTAAACCTTCGGGTGCCGTTATTACCCGTGATATTCCGCTCGTTGACACGAACGCCCTCCCGACGCTCGAACCGGTCGTCGCGCCGCGGTGCCGTCTCCCGGATCGACGCCGGTTCGCCGTCATCACTCCACCCCGAGGTGCGCTCCGAGGGTGGTCAGCTCGGCGGGGTCGACGCCGAACGCCGCCGCGTCGTTGTCGGCGGTCGTGTTGTCGAACTTCAACGACCGGTACTGGTCGGGCCCCATCGGGAATCCCGGGACTGCGCCGAGCACGCTGAGCCCGATCCGGGCGAGCGGCATCGGCAGCGGGACGATCGTGACCCCCTTCTCCTCGGCCTCGTACACGAGGTCGGTCACCTCGCGCAGGGTCAGGACCTCCGGCCCGCCGACCTCGTAGGTCTCGCCGACGTGCTCGTCGCCCTCGAGCGCCGCGACCAGCATCGGGACGAGGTCCTCGACGTGGATCGGCTGGAAACGGGTCTTCCCGCCGCCGGGAAGCGGGTAGAGCGGAACGCCGGGCGCGAACATCCCCTTCAGCCGTTTGGTGAACGAGACGAACTCGCCGCCCTCGCCGAAGACGACCGAGGGTCGGAAGATCGTCCAGTCGAGACCGCTCTCGCGGACGATCTCCTCGGCCTCGCCCTTCGCGCGGATGTAGGCGGTGTCGCCGTCGGCGTCGGCCCCGAGCGCGCTCAGCTGGAGGAACCGCTCGGCGCCGCCGTCCTCGGCGGCGCGCACGAGGTTGTCCGTGCCCTTGCGGTGGATCCGGTCGTGCATGACGTTCCCGCCCTTCGGCTCGAACAGCGGCGAGAGCGCGACGAGGTTCACCACCGCGTCCTGTCCCTCGGCCGCCCCGGCGATCGAGTCGTAGTCGGTGACGTCGCCCGTCGCGGACGCGACCCCCTCCGGGGTGTCGCTCACCGATCTGGAGAGGGCCGTCACCTCGTGACCCCCGTCGGCGAGCGCGCGGCAGAGGTACGACCCGATGAACCCGGTTCCGCCGGCTACCAACACTTTCATGAACGGTACGTCGGACGGAACGCCCCTAAACCTACCGCGGCGTCAGACGCGGCGATGACGAGATGCGGGGACCGGGGGACCGCGAAGCGAGAGCTCGCCGCTCGGGTCAGCCCCCGCCGCTCGGATCAGTCCCGGTCGCTCGGGTCGGGGACCGTCAACACCGGTACCGGCGACGTGCGCACGGTGCGCTCGGCGACGCTCCCGAGGAGGTAGCGCCCGACCCCGGTCCGTCCCTGCGTCCCCATGACGACCAGATCGATCTCGTTCTCGTCGGCGTACGCCCGGATCCCGTGTGCGGCGGACGACCCGACCTCGACCGTTTCGACCGCCTCCACGCCGGCCTCCTCGGCGGTCGCCGCCGCCTCCGCGACCGTCTTCCTGGCGCCCTCGACCAGCGTGTCCACCCCCGAGTACCGCTCGCTCCCGATGATCCCGACGTCGACGACCGAGAGGATATGGACCGCGGCGCCCGCGCGCTCGGCGAACGTCAGCGCTCGATCGAGGGCGTTTCCGGCGCGCTCGCTCCCGTCCGTCGGCACGAGGACGTTCCGGTAGGGGTACCGCACCGGCTCGCCGTCGGGCCGGATACTGAGCACCGGAACCGTCGACTCCCGGACGACGCGCTCGGTGGTGCTCCCGAGGAGCAGACGGTCGAACCCCGTTCGACCGCGGGTCGGCATGGCGACGAGGTCCGCCTCGTACTCGTCGGCGTACGCGGCGATCGTCTCTGCGACGCCGCCCTGCAGCACCTCGGTCACCGCCTCGACGTCGCGGTCCGCGGCGCGGTCCGCGGCCGCCTCGACGATCTCCTCGCCCTCGCGTTCGAGCACGTCGACGACCTCGCCGCCGATCCGCGTGACGCTGTCGTGGGTCGTGTCGGCGACGTTGAGCACGTGGACGGTCGCGTCGTGATCGGCCGCGAGGTCGAGGACGTGGTCGAACGCGGCGCTCGCCCCGTCGCCGCCGTCGGTCGGGAACAGGATACGGTCGAACATACCCGCACGCTCGCGGCCTGCGGATAAAAAGGTCCGCGGCGGTTCGCGATAGAGCGAACGCGGTCGGGCGGAAGCGTCGGGAGAAAGCGGTCGGGCGGAAGCGTCGGGAGAAAGCGGTCGGGCGGAGGCGGTCCGGGAAGCGGTCGAGCGGAGGCGGTCCGGGAAGCGATCGACCGGAGCGGTCCGCCCGGTCAGGCGCCGTCTAGCCCGCCGGACCCGTCGTCGGCCTCGCCGCCCGCCCCGTCGGCCTCCTCGATCCGAACCGTCGAGATCCGGGCGCCGTCGACTGCCGTGACCTCGAAGCGGTAGTCGCCGGCCGTGACCGCGTCCCCGAGCTCCGGCGTCCGGCCGAGGCGGTCGAGCACGAGCCCGCCCAGCGTCTCGAAGCCGTCGCCGTCGAAGTCGGTGCCGAGCGCGTCGTTGACGACGGACAGCGAGACCGAGCCGTCGGCCTCGTGAGAGCCCGCCCCGGTCTTCCGAATCGCGTGCTCGCCGCCCTCCGCGTCGAACCCGTCGCGGAGCTCGCCGACGAGCGTCTCGACCGCGTCCTCGACGGTGGCGATCCCCTCGAAGGCGCCCCACTCGTCGACGACCGCGGCCATCTGCCGGTGCTCGTCACGGAACTGCACGAGGAGGTCGCTCAGCGACGTGGTCTCCGGGACGACCACGAGGTCGCGGGCCAGGTCCGCTGCCGTGACCGACTCGTCGCCCGCCTCGCTGGCGCGCAACACGTCTTTCACGTCGACGAAGCCGACGACGCGGTCCGCGTCGTCGGCCGCCACCACCGGGTATCGGGTGTGGCCCGCGTCCAGCACGGTCGCGCGGATCGCGGCGAGGTCGGCGTCCGCCGGGACGCTGGTCACGTCCGGCCGGGGGACCATCGCCTCCCGGACCACGGTGTCGTCGAGCTCGAAGACGGCGTTGACCATCTCCACCTCGGTGTCGGCGACGTGGCCGGCCTCGCCGGAGCGCGCGAGCACGCGCCGGATCTCGCGTTCTTCCATCGTCTCGTCCGTCTCCGAGGCCGGCGGCACGCCGAGCATGCGCGTGAAGGCGTTGGCGGCCCCGTTGAACACGACGATGCCGGGCGAGAACAGGTAGTAGGCGAGCTTCATCGGGGGCGCCAACAGCATCGCGACGCGCTCGGCCTGCGCGATGGCGATCGTCTTCGGCGCCAGCTCCCCGAACACGACGTGGAGGAACGTGATGATGCTGAACCCGATCGCGAACGCGACGAGGTGGACGAGGTTCGCGGGGAGCAGCGGTCCGAGCGCCGGCTCGATCAGCGCCACGATCGCGGGCTCGCCGACCCATCCGAGCCCGAGGGAGGCGAGCGTGATCCCGAGCTGCGTCGCCGCGAGGTAGTCGTCGAGGCTCCCCATCACGTCCTGGAGCGCTCCCGAGCCGGGACGTCCCTCCTCGACCAGCTGCTCGACCGAGGTGGAGCGGACGCGGACGAACGCGAACTCGGAGGCGACGAAGAAGCCGTTCAACACGACCAACACGAGCGCCGCGACCACCCGGGTGACGGAGATCGCGACGTCTATCATCGGCGCCTCCGCTGCGCGCGAGCGTGGCGGGCGTGGCGGACGCGGCGAGTATCGGTGACCATGCCGGCGGTTTCGCCCGGAGCCACTAAAAAGGGGTCCGTCGGAACCCGCGCCGTTTATTCCTCGTCGCGCCGGAGCGCGACCATGCTGATCACGCTGGAGGGGCTCGACGGCAGCGGGAAGACCACCGTCTGGGAGGCGCTCCACGACGTCTACCCGGACGCGACGTTCACCCGCGAGCCCACCGACAGCTGGTACGGCGAGGCCGTCGACCGCTCGATCGCGGCCGACGACGCCGACCCGCTCGCGGAGCTGTTCCTGTTGACGGCCGACCACGCGGACCACCTCTCGGGGACGGTCGCGCCCGCCCTCGCCGACGGCGACCTCGTGGTCTCGGACCGCTACTCCGACTCCCGGTTCGCGTATCAGGCGGCGACGCTCGCCGCCAGCGACGTCGACATCGAGCGCCCGCTGGAGTATATAAAGGGGATCCACGCCGCCTTCTCGCGGCCGCCGGACGCGACGATCTACCTCGACCTGGACGCCCGCGAGGCCGCCGAGCGCGCCGGTCGGACGAACAAGTTCGAGCAGGACGGCTACCTCGCCGCGGTCCGGGAGAACTACGAGCGGCTGATCGACGCCGAGCCGGACCGGTTCGTCCGCGTCGACGCCTCGCGGTCGCCGGAGGCGGTCATCGCGCGGGTCGAGGAGGTCCTCGCGGAGCTGGTCGGCGAGTAGGGCGCTGGTCGTCTTCTACGCCACCGCCTTCCGCGGCGCCGTCAGTTCGTGTCCGGCAGTTCCACGTCGTCCGGAGACGGGACGTAGAGGTAGTCGATCGCCGCCCCGAGGACGACGGGGAGCCCGACGAGCAGTCCGACGACCAGCGTCGGACTGCCGAGGTTGATTCCGATGCCGACGTTGAGAATGCCGGTGAACACCAACATCGAGAGCAGGAGCAGCATCGGCGTCAACACGAGCGTGTACACGACCGACCCCCACGAGGTGTTCAGCCGGAGCCTGAAGAATCGGGTCGCCACCCCGGCGATCAGCGTGTGGAAGGCCACGAGGGCGACGAGGCTGACGAACCCGAACAGCGCGAGCATACCCGACGTAGGGGCTCCCGGCATTTGCCCCTATCGGCCGGGCGTCGCGAGCGCGCTCGTCGACCGACCTAGAACCCGCCGCCGCTGTTCCCCTGCCGGCGCGCCGCGGAGAGCAGCCCGTCGAGCGGCTCCGTGTACTCGTAGCCGGGGATGACGCCCTGCACGTACGTCCCCTCGACGAAGTCGATCAGCGCGCCGGCGTCGTCGACGCCGCGGCGCTCGTTGATCTCGGTCAGCTCGAACTCGATCGCGATCTCGCCGTCGCCGACCGCCACGGCCGGATCGAACGCGTGGTCGCCGCGGGTGACCCCGCCCACGTCGACGACGCGCAGCTCGAACGTCTCGATCCACCCCTCCTCGACCACGTCGGCGACGTCGTCGGCCGCGGTCGCGGAGAGGGTCGGCACCCGGACGGTCACCGCGAAGCGGACCCGGCCGTCCCCGGCCGGCTCGGCGCGCACCTCGGCGTCGAAGGGCGTCGTCTCGGCGGTCCAGACCCCGTCGCCCGCGGGCTCGAAGGAGCCGTGGTCCGCGAACGCGCGGCGGACGCGGCCGGGGAGCTCGCCGCCGCCGTCGGTCGATCCGTCGGTCTCGCCGTTACCGCCGCCGTCCTTGGCTTCGCTCTCGCCGGCCCCACCCTCGGCTTCGCTCTCGCCGGCCCCACCCTCGGCTTCGCTCTCGCGCTCTCTCATACCGGATCGGACGCGACACGCGACTAAAAGCGCGTTGCGTCGGGGGTGGGGGCGGTCGCCCCGTGAACCGACTCCCACCCCGTCACCGGTAGTGGCACGCCGGGCCGGTACTGGTGCGCCTTTGTACCCGGACCGACGAGGACGGGTATGGCAGCGCAGTTCCGCTCGACAGAGGCGCTGATCGACGCGCTCGCGGACGCCTCCTTTGACCGTCCGCCGGCGCTCGTCAGCAACGCGCACGTGACCGGACTCGGCGTCGCCCGCGCGCTCGACGCCCACGACGTGCCCGTGATCGCGCTCGACCGCCCCGGCGACGGGGGCGTCGGTGAGGGCGGCGACCCCGGAGCCGACGGCACCCGCCGCCACGACGGGCTCGCTCCCCCCTCGGACGCGGTCGACTTCGCGGGCGCGGTGACGTACCCCCTCGACGACCTGGACGGGTTCCGCGAGGACGTGGAGGCGATCGTCGACGCGATCGGCCGCGAGGCGGTCGCGTTCGGCTGCATGGACGAGTGGGCGCTGGCGTACGCCGAGGCCGACCCCGAGGGCGTCCGGCTCCCCTTCGCCGGGATCGACGCGCTCGACGACGTGTTGAACAAGTCGGAGCTGTACGCGACCTGCGAGGCGCTCGGCGTGCCGTACCCCGAGACCTACCGGCTCGAAGAGACGGCGGACGCGGCGACGGGCGACCCCGCCCCCGACGCCGCTCTCGACGAGGCGGCCGAGGCGCTGGGGTTCCCGCTCGTCGTGAAACCCGAGCTCAAGCGCGACTTCGAGGAGGCGTTCGGCACCAACGTGTTGGAGGTCGCCGACCGCGACGAGCTCTCGGACGCGGTCGCGGCCGCCCGCGAGGAGGGGATCGCCGTGATGGCCCAGAAGCGCGTCGACATCGCGACCGGGAAGGACCACTCGCTGGCGTCGTACGTCCCGCCCTCGGGCGTCGGGGACGCGCTCGCGGTCGTCGGCAACGCCGCGGTGCGATACCCGCAGCAGTTCGGCACCTCCTGTCTGGTGGAGACGGCCGACGAACCGGAGATCGAGGCCCGCGCGCTGTCGGTGCTCGACGACGCCGGCTACCACGGGATCAGCGAGGCGGAGTTCGTGTACGACGACGACCGCGGGGAGTTCCTCCTGCTCGACGTCAACACCCGACCGTGGAAGTGGATCTCCATGCCCGTCGCCGCGGGCGCGAACCTCCCGATGGCGGCGTACGCCGCGGTCACCGACGCCGAGTACGAGTCGACGGGCGTCGAGCCGACGCGGTGGGTGTACCTCCGCGACTACCTCTCGCTGCTCGCCGGCGACGACGCGTTCTGGGACCGGCTGTCCGCAGACGACTGGCGGCGGCTCGTCGCCGGCGACTTCGAGCGCGAGGGGACCCTGACGACCGGCGTCTACCGCCCCTCCGACCCCGGGCCGGCCGCGAAGCTGTTCGAGACGGAGTTCGTCGACCGAGACTACTACTGCTCCTGTTGAGGGCGGTCGGGTCGGCGTCGAACCGCCCCGCCGAGCCCCGCTTTTTAAAAGCGTTTCACAGAGGAACAAGGAGGAAGCCCACGGCTTCAGCCGTTCACGAGACGCAGAGCGTCTCGTTAGCCAATCAGAACTCATAGAGTTCTGATGACGTGGGAGGAATCCGCCAATACTCGTCACAACCCACGAGAGATAGCAACCCGACTCCCCCAACACCAGCCGTAGAATTCATAAATAAATAGATCAAAATGTGAAATACGGATGGGGGACGTAATTCGCACCGTCGAAGTCAAACTCGACGTGCCTGGCGAGCGGTGCGGCGACCTCCATCAGACGAACGATCAGTTTCTCCACTGTGCGAACACGACCGCGGAATGGGCGTGGAGACATCCGGACGAGTACTGCGTCACATCGAAACAGAAAGCCGAGAACACGCTCTACGATCGACTCCGGGACGAGACGGCGTTGACGGCGAATCTCGTTCAGAAAGGGATTCGACGCGCCATCGAGGCCACCAAAAGCGGTGTTGCTCGAGTTAAAAAGGGCGAGACCACTAGTCAACCGCACTTCGACGCGTGGAGCGTCGTCTACGACAAGCGCAGCGCGACGTTCCACCGCGACCACGTGTCTCTTTCAACGGTAAACGGGCGCGTCGAGTGTGAGTACGTACTTCCAGACGATCCCGAGGAAACACCGATCGGTGAGTACCTGCTGAACGAGGACTACGAGTTCCGGATGTCCACGCTCCAGTACGACCGTTCGACCGAAGCGTTCTACCTCCACGCACGGATGCGCCGCATCACAGACGAACGCGAGCAGTCCACGGCTGCTTCTTCTAACGCCAAGCACAGAACAGTCCTTGGCGTTGACCTGAACGTGGACGGCTCGCTGGCCGTGACTTCCACGGGCGCGTTCATCGGGAACGCCGACGAGATGAACCATCGACGCCGCGAGTTCGAGAAGACGCGCGGATCGATGCAACAAGCGGGCACGCGGTCGGCGCACCTGTCGATCCAGTCGATGGACGACCGCGAACACCGCTGGATACAGAACGAACTCCACCGTGTTTCGAACCAGATTCTCGACGAAGCTCGCGATCACGGGTGTACGCACGTCGCGTTCGAGAACCTGACTGACATTCGCGAGCGAATGGCTGGCGCGAAGCGCTTCCACGCGTGGGCGTTCCGCCGCTTGTACGAGTACGTCGAGTACAAAGCCGAGATGCTCGATATCGTTGTCGAGCAGGTAAGTCCGGCGTACACGAGCCAGCGGTGTTCGAAGTGTGGGTTTACACACGAGACGAATCGGCGCTCGAAACACGAGTTCGCGTGTCAAAAGTGCGAGTACGAACTGAACGCGGACTACAACGCGAGCAAGAATATCGCTCGCAAACTTCTCAACCGACTCCATTCGGGGCAGACGTCTTCGAGTGGAGGCGCACCCTGTCAGTGTGCGCTGACGTCAGGGACGCTGAACCTGAACGGCGGATTTACCGCCACCGTCGATTCGACGGCAGAAGGGGAGTCCACTGACAAGCCCACGACTTCAGTCGTGGGTCACTGACGCCGGCGTTATTTCGGGTGGTTCGCGCGGACCTGCCCCCCGTCCGTCACCGTCACGTAGCAGTCGGCCATCCGGAACGACACGGAAAGGGACAGGTCGTCAGACGCCTCGGACTGTCGAGCGAGGCGCCCTAAGGCGTGCGGATCGATAACGTCGTACAATCGCTCGTCGACGTCGCGCTGGTCGATGCCGCGCTCCTCGGCGATCGCCGTGACGATGTCCCAGCAGAGGTCGTCGACCGAATCGGCACTCATTGTTACCTGTAGAGAGACGCGACGCCGGCATCGACGTTGCGGGAACGCCAGTAGTGTGTCAGAAAAACGCGTACTACGTGTGTAGCGTCCCCCGCGATCCGGAGTCCTCCCGCGATCCGGACGGAACCGGACCGCTGGGAGCCGAGACCGCTCGGCCGAGAACGGTCCCCCGGTGGCGAGTCACTGCTCTCCGATTCCGTCGAAGAGGAGCGAGAAGAGCGTGCTCTCGGTCGTGCGAAGGTGGCGGTTGAACGTCGGCTGCGTGATGTCCAGCGTTTCGGCGACCTCCTCGCCGGTACTGGCGCGCGGCCACTCGAAGTAGCCGGACAGGTGGGCCGTGCGCACGACCTCCCGCTGGCGGTCCGTGAGTCGGTCGGTGACCGACGCCGAGAACGTCTCGGGCCCTCTCTCGGAGGGCTTCCGTTCCCGGCGCGCTCGGAGTTCGACCTCACGGTACCCCTTCTCGAGCGCTTCGATCAACAGGCGAACGTCCGCCGACTGGGGAAGCGTGAGCGTCACGTCGACGCCGTCGGCGTCCGCGCGAAGGTCCTCGACCTCCGCCCCGTAATCGGCCAGCCGACCGGAGAGCGTCGGGGCGGTCACCGTGACGGCGAACCGCGGATCGTCGTCCCCCCCGACCGCGCGGACGGCCTCCACGGCGAGGACCGACGAGGGAAGCGGCGCCGGGTCCGCCCGGGATCGCAGGGACAGCACCGCCCGGTCGTCGTCCCCCGGAACCACGCCCTCGACGCGGACGGAGTCGCCGAGGGCGCCCGCCAGCCGGGACGAGAGGAGACTCGAGTCCTCGATCCGCAGCTCCAGTTCGACCGACGACTCGCCGTGGAGCGACCGCTTCGTCTCCAGCCCGTTGATCGCGTTGCCGATGGTGCCGCCGAGGCTCTCGAGTAAGTCACCGAGGTCGCCGTCGAACGCCCCCGGACGGGTGGCGTACACCGAAAGCACGCCGTACGCGAGGTCGTTGTACTCGACGGGAACGCTCGCGATCGACTGGAATCCGCGAACGAGAGCGCGTTTTCGCCACTGCGACCCGCGCATGTCCGTCGAGATGTCGGGGATCGCGATCGGCGTCCGGGAGGCGAGCGCCCGGCCGGACGGCTCGGTGTCCCCCTCCGCCGACAGACGCGGCTGTTCGGTTCCGAGAACTTCTAAATCGTCGAGGTAGGCGTCGCCGTCGCCGGCGCAGGCCACCGCCTGGAGTCCCTCTCCGCTGCGGTAGGCTTCGCCGAACCAGGCGAACGCGACCTGGTCGGCCCCGACGAGGTGGGTGCAGACGGCCGTCGCGACGTCTCCGAGGGTGTCCGCGTCGACGAGCGCGCCGTTTATCTGCCGGAGCAGGTCGTTGAACTCGTGGAGTCGTTCGAGCCGGTCGTTCCGCGCGGCCAGTTCCTCACGGCGGCGGGACAGCTCCTCGTCGCGCTCGACGCGGCCGAGCGCGACGACCGCGTTGGCCGCCAGGAGTTCGACGGCCTCGATAGCGTTGTCCGGAGTGACGCCGGACCCGAACTCGATGGTCAACAGCCCGTGTTCCTCCAGCGACGCGAACAGGCCGTTGTCGCTCGCCGTCGCGTCAGCGTCGCCTTCGATGACTCGCCCCGTGGGCCGTCGGCTCGTCCCGTCGTCCGTCCCCGCTGAGTCTCCGGTCGACGAGGGGGAACCGTCCGGAGTGACCGACGAGCGACCGGTCGCGAACGCCTCCCACTCGGGGGTTCCCGGCGATCTGGGAGCCGCGTCCGGGTTCGAGGCAGCAACCGGAACGAGGCGAGACTCGGTCTTGTCGAAGCGGTACGCCGCGACCGCGGCGTCCGGCCACACGGTGGTCGCCACGTCGACGATGGTCTCGCAGACCGTCCGCTTGTCGTCGGCGCGAAGCAACTCGCGGGTCGACCGGTTCAGCTCGCGAAGCGTGCGTTCGTGGTGGCGACGGTCCGTCACGTCCCTGAGGACTCCGACCTGACGCCGGTCCCCGTTCGCGAACTCGACGGTCGAGAACCGGGTCTCGATCGGGATCGACTCGCCGTCGGCCCTCCGGATCGACGACTCGATCAGTCCCACGTCGGAGCCCTCGTCACGGAGCTGTTCGAGGATCTGAGCGGCCATGGACAGCGTCTCGTCGCCCGCGAGCATCGAGGAGTGGGAGCCGACGAGCTCCTCGCGACCGTACCCGGTGATCTCCGTGACCGCCTCGTTGACGGAGGTGATGACGAACGCCTCGTCGAGCGTGTACACCCCGTCGTCGAGCGTGTCCAGGATGCGCCGCGACCGCTTCACTTCGCGCGAGAGCTGGACGCGATCGGTGGCGTCCCGCAGCTGGACGACGACCAGCTCCGCGACCGGAACCGCGCGAACGGCGAATCGCGCGTCGTCCCCGATATCCATCCCGAAATCGACGGTTTCGCCGGTCTCGAGAGCCCTCTTGACGGCTTCGACGCCCGCGTCATCGAAACGGGCGTCTATCGCGTCGCCGACGGGATCCGGGAGCAGCTCGGCCAGTCGGCCGTCGATCCCCGAAGAGCCGACGACCGTAAGCGACTCGTCCGCGACCAGAAATCCGACGGTTCCGCGGTCGAGGCCGCTCTCGAACTGACCGCCTCTCTCCGATAGCGTCGACTGAGTCGAATCGCGCTTCGCGTCCGACGGATCGGTCTCGCGTTTCTTCGCGCCCGACGGACCGGTCTCACGTTCCTTCTCGATCACGGCGGCAGGTATCGGACGCAGCTTAATAAGCGTCTCCGTAATTAAATAAAACGGTGACTGTCGAAGAAAATTATACGTCTGAATGACAGGAACCGGGTCGGAACGAACGACGGAGAAGCGGGGGGATAGCTCGAAACCCGCGCAATCGCTTCGAAACGTCGCCTTTCGAGAACGGTAAGAACGTATTAACCGGCTCGAGGGGGCGTGAGACGCTCGAATAACGGCATGTCGTCTGTTGTTCTCGCGAACACCAAAAATTTGGATACATTCATGAATTCGTACTTTTTATGGACTATGTAACATTCCAACCGGGAGATTTATATGATTAAGAAGTCGTTAACCGGTATGGCACACAAGTTGGAGCCCGCGACGACCACCACCCGAGGGGGCGGCATGCTGGACTCCGGCGTCGAGTACGCACGGAGTATCGACCTCGTCGAACTGCCGCCGGCGATCCGGGACGCGGCGGACAGGTACGACCGGGTGATCGGTGACCGTGACCGGTTCCTCTGGAAGTGGATTCACAACCTCTTCGACGAGTTCACCCTGTCGTCGGTCGCGCTCGACGCGGCGGACGCGGTCCGGGAACAGAAGACGCTCCTGACGATCTTCGTCACGACGATGGACGATCTGGCGGAGATGAACGGGGACAGCGCGACCTTCGACCGGGCGCGCCGAATCCCGTTCGACTCGGACGTGCGGGCGGCAGACGCACCGGACGGCGTCGATCGGGAGGCCGTCGAGTTCCTCGCGGACCTCTGGTCGGATATCGAGGACGCGCTCGAGGAGGCGCCGAGGTACGCCGAGTTCGCGGACCTCTTCGAGTACGACGTTCGACAGACGATCAACGCGATGGATTACTCCCGGGTGTTGAACGACAACCCGAGGGGGGCCAACCGGGCCGAGGCGGAGCGGTTCGACGCGTACAACATGGCGATGTTCCCGTACGCGTGCGTCGACCTGATGCACTCGCACTCCTTCGAACGGCGGGAGCTGGGCGCGCTACGGAGCCTGCTCTGCGAGCTTCAGCAGATGGCGAGAATCGGGAACTGGCTGACCACCTGGGAGCGCGAACTCGTCGAAGGCGACATCAGCTCCGGGATACTCGTCTGCGCGCTCCGCCGGAACGTGATCACGCAAGCGGAGGTCACCGAACCCGACGAGGCGACGGCCGAGCGGCTGATCGAGCGCGTCAAGTCGCACGGGATCGAGTCCGAGTTCACCCGCGAGTGGGAGATCCGCTGTCGGGCAGTCCGCAAACGAACCGCCGAGCTCGACAGCGTGGACGCGGAGGCGTTCGTGAACGGGCTGGAGACCGTGATGAACCACCACTTAGCGAGCGACGGGTACAAGTGACAACGCCTCCGGCATAACCGGAGAGAGCGGTCTGATTGCTGAGGTCGATCCCTGCGAGGACATTCGCGACCGCGTGCGGAGGACGGGATTCGAACCTCAGTCACTCCGCTCGCTACGCTCGCTTCGTTCCCTGCTTCGAATCCCTTCCTGTTCCGCTTGCTGTCGCTCACGTGTCGTTCGCGACAGCAATGCGGGGGAAGGGATTCGAACCCTCGAACCTCTACAGGAGCGGATCTTAAGTCCGCCGCTTTTGGCCAGGCTCAGCCACCCCCGCGCGGATTCGGATACCGGCGGCGGGGTCAAACCCCTTTCGGATGCCGCGGCGGCGGCCGGGGATGACCGGAGCGCCCGCGCGGTCCGACTCCGCTACCAGTCCACGGAGAGCGTCCCGTCGCCGTGCGGGTCCGGCGCGATCTCCTCGTCGGTGCGGCGGTCGACGACGTGGATCACGCCGCGCTCCTTCTTCGCGGGACACACCTCGGCGGCGCGGACGTTCTCCTCCAACTCGTCCTCGCCGATGTAGTACGACCGCGGCTTCGCCATCCCGCTCTGTACGTCCATCACCCAGTTGTCCCCGACCTCGGCGCATTTTCCCGCCCCGAAGCACTTGTTCGCCTCGAAGACGATCTTGTAGGGCTTCTCCTCGATCGGGGGCCCCTCGCCGCCGATGTCGCTCGCGCGAAGCACCTCGTCTGCGTCCGCCTCGTCGCTCATACCGGTGATCGGCGCCGACCGGCCTTTCCTCTGTCGGTCGTTTTCAGCGATCGGGCGCGTCCGCCGAGCGCGCCCGTCGAGCGCACCCGCCGAGCGCGGTCAGCGGTGCGCGTCGAGCCCGTCCGCCGGCGCCTCGACGATCTCGTAGCTCCCCTCCGTCCAGCCGTCCTCGACGAAGACGAACACGCGGCCGCCGGCGATCTCGGGGTCGGCGATCACCTCGTTGCGCTGGCCCTCCCGCCCGACGATCACGCCGGGGAACACCTCGTCGCGCTCGCCGTCCTCGACGATGACGCGGCCGACGCCGGAGTCCTCCAGAATCTCGTCGTCGGTGTTGTAGTCGTTGACGTACGTCATCACGCCCTCCGTCTCCGTCGGGTCGGTGACGAGCACGTGCGTCTCCTTGCCCGGACCGGCGGTCACCGAGCCCTCGACGGCGTCCGGGACGCCGCGGTAGAGGGTGGTCCGCCCGTCGAGGTACTCGACGACCACGCCCTCCTCGCGGAGGTCGATCCCGATCGACGTGGGGGGAACGTCGCTGCGTGACGGTGCTGACATACGCGTCGTTCGGTGCGCGCGCCTCAAAAGGGGCGCGTTCGGCGGTCGGCGGAGGCGCGGGTGTCGCCGCCGGCGCCCCCGACACGTCCCCCACCGCCGTCGGGCCTCAGTCGCGAGAATCGGGGATGGCACATTTAAGGCCCCTCCGCCGGGAGGGTAGTCCATGCAACGGACGCGACGGGGCCTGTTGGGCGTCGGCGCCGCCGCCGTCGCCGGGCTCTCCGGGTGCCTCGGCGTCGAGGGCGTCGAGTACCCCGACGCGGCCGCCGAGGACTCTCCGAACGCGGACGGCGACGACGGTGCCGACGGTGAGGGCGGTGACGGCGACGGCGAAGACGACCAGACCGACGGCGACGACCCCGAGCCGGTCGCGAACGAGGCGCTCGCGGCGGCGACGCGGAACGTCGTCGACGACGTGGTGTGGTTCGCGACCGAGTACCCGTCGGCCGTCGAGACGTATCGGAACGCGATCCGGGAGGTCGTGGCCGAGGTCGACGCGGTCCGAGACGCGGTCGACGCGGACGACGCGGTGACCGCCGAGATGGCCGACCGGCTCGACGAGGCCGGCCGCGCGGCCGCCGAGACCGCCGCGGACGCGTTGGAGCCGCACTTCCACCCGCGCTCCCGGATCGTCTCGCGCACCGAGCGCCACGTCGAGGTGCTCCGGGAGTTCGGCCCGCGAGGCGACGTCGACCGCTTCCTCGAGGAGCTCTCGCGGATGCGCCGCGGCTTCGCCGCCGTCGGCACGGCCACCTACGTCGACGAGGCGTTCTCCCGCGAGCCGATCCACAACCGGCTCCTGAACCGCCTGCTGTACCCGCTCCCGGACGGCGGCGACGAGGACCGTCGGCGGATACGCACCGAGGCGTTCGCGGAGATCGGCCTCGCGAGCCGCGGCTTCTCGGCGTTCGCCCACGAGCCGTACGACGACGAGGAGCACGACCGGAACCGGATCCCCCGGATCTACGGGAACGCGTTCGAGGCGGGCCGCCGGGAGGAACTGCGCGCGCGCCTCGGCCCGATACCCCGCTCCGAGGACCGGACCGAGGAGCTGTTCGTCGCGTTCGCGACCCGTCCCGAAGCCGGCGGCCGTCCGAGTCGGACGTTCGAGGGGTGGGCGCACGAGCTCGACGGAGTCCCCGTGTACGTCCAGCGGTACCCGGACGCGGCGACCGCGAGCGACCGGCTCGACGAGGCGCTCGCCGCCGCCTCGACGGAGGGACGCGCGCCGATCGACCCCGACGCCACGGCGGCCGGCTCCGACTTCTCCGGGAACGCGACGACGGAGGGGGAGAGCGGAGGCGATGAGGAGGACCGAGCGCCGACGTATCGGGGACCCACCCGCTGGCACCGCCTCTACCACCACGAGGCCGAGGGCGAGCGGTACGGCTTCGACGAGCACGCCGGCGTCCAGTACGGCTACGTCGTGCAGGCCGACGAGTTCGTGCTCGCGACCGGGTTCTCGGGCGACGCCTGGGAGGAGCGCACCGGCTGGCAGGGCCAGTTGGCGAACGGGTGGGTGGTGGTCTGATGGACGCGAACGGAGTCGGTCTCACGGCGGCGGTGTTCGCGGTCGTCGGCGCCGGCGTCGGCCTCGTCGGGGCCGCGGCCACCGGGTGGGCGGAGGCCGCGCTCGCGACGGCGGCCACCGGCGAGACCGCGCGGTTCGGGCCGGTGTTCGTCGCGCAGTCGTACCTCGCCGTCACCGCCGCGGCGCTCGTCCTCGCGCCCCTGCTCGCCGGCGTGCTCGGCGTGCTCGTCGGGTCGCGGGCGTACGACGCGCGGGAGGCGGCCGCGACCTGCGGGCTCGGCGGCGGCCTCGGCGCGCTGGCGTACGGCCTCGTCGTCGTCGTCCTCGTCGTCGCGTCGCAGGGCGAGGCGGCGGCGCAGGCGCACGGGATCGCGGACGCGTTCGGATCGGTACTCACGACCGCGGTCGTCTCGGCCGTCGTCGGCGCGGTGACCGGCGTGCTCGGGTCGGTGACGGGGTGACCATGTCGGCCCGTACAACCGCGTCGGCCCGCACGACCGCGTCGGCCCGACCGCTCGCCCGTCTCGACCGCGGGACGCCTCGACGTTCAGTTATAAGCCGCTCGCCGACGTGGAGGAGCGCATGACGCCCTCGCTCCCCCGTCGACGGCTGCTGGCCGCCGCGGTCCCCGGCCTGCTCGCCGGTTGCCTCGTGGAGTCGAGCGAGGAGACCGGCGGCTCCGGCGACGAGACCGGGACCTCCGCGGGCGACGGCGCGAGCGACTCGGAGAGCGAGGCCGGAGACGACGGCGACTCCGAGTCCGTCTCCGAGGGCGGCGATCCCGCCGCCGAGCAGACGGAAGACGAGGATCCCCCGGAGGCGGTCGGCCCCGACGGCTCCGGGCTCGTGGTCACGGACGTCGACGTGCTCGGCGTGACCGACGGCGGCTACGAGACGACGGTCCGAGCGCGGCTCACCGTCGAGAACGCCGGGCGGTTCACGTACGGCGCGATCGAGCTTCGCGCCGACGCCTACGCGGTCCGGCCGAACTCCTCCGACCGCGAGGCGGTCGGCGACGCCTACGTCACCCGCCGGTTCACGTCCGACGACCGGTTCGCCGACGGCACCGAGCGGTTCGCGGTCGAGATCTCCTTCCGGAGCCGGGAGACGAACGCTCGTCCCGACCCGGACTGGTACGAGGTCGACGCCGCGGTCCGACGCGCGGAGCCGGTCTGAAGGCGCGGGCGTTCCGGCGTCCGCGCCGCCCCGACGTCCGCGCCGCCCCGACGTCCGCGCCGCCCCGAGAGACTCGCCGTGATCGCTACCTCTTTGTCTGCGCTCGCGAGCCGTGAGTGCATGGAGGGACGGGCAGCGGCGCTCGGCGCCGGCACCGTGTTGAACGCGCTCGCGACGGGCACCGGCGCGGCCTTCGGCATCGACGTCGAGACGCGCGCGAGCGTGTCGCTCGATCCGGACGCCGACGGCGTGCGGGGAGAGATCGCCGAGGACCCCGACGCGGACACCGCCCTGATCGAGCGCTGCGTCGCGCTCGCGACCGAGCGCTGGGGCGACGGCGAGGGGGGAACCGTCCGGACCGACAGCGACGTGCCCCTCGCGGCCGGTCTGAAGAGCTCCAGCGCGGCCGCCAACGCGACCGTGTTGGCGACCTGCGACGCGCTCGGACTGACGGTAGGAGACGAGACGGGCGGCGCCGACGCCGCGGATCCGGCCGTCGACGTCACCCGCCTCGAGGCCTGCCGGCTCGGCGTCCGGGCGGCCCGCGAGGCGGGCGTCACCGTCACGGGCGCGTTCGACGACGCGACCGCCTCGATGCTCGGCGGCGTCACCGTCACCGACAACGGCGCCGACGAGCTGCGCTCGCGCGAGGCCGTCGACTGGAGCGTCCTCGTGTGGACGCCTCCCGAACGCGCCTACAGCGCGGACGCGGACGTGGCCCGCTGCGAGGCCGTCGCGCCGATGGCTGACCTCGTGGCGGACCTCGCGCTCGACGGGCGGTACCCGGAGGCGATGACCGTCAACGGGCTCGCCTTCTCGGCCGCGCTCGGCTTCGACGCCGACCCCGCGGTCGAGGCGATGCCCCACGCGACGGGGGTGTCGCTGTCGGGGACCGGCCCGAGCGTCGTCGCCGTCGCGGACCCCGACGACCCCGAGACCGACCTCGATGCGGTCGCCGACGCGTGGGGCGACCGCTCCGGAACGCTGCGGCGAACGACCACGAGAAACGACGGCGCGGCCGTCGAGTGAGCACGCTACCGACTGATCCCACTACCAATGAGTGACACACCCAACGCGGAGGACCGAAGCCTCGACGAACTGCGACACGAGATCGAAGACATCGACCGCGAGATCGTCGAACTGATCGCCCGCCGCACCTACGTCGCCGACACGGTCGCGGCCGTGAAAGACGAGCGCGACCTCCCGACGACCGACGAGGGCCAAGAGGAGCGCGTGATGGAGCGCGCCGGCGAGAACGCCGAGCGCTTCGACGTCGACGCCAACCTCGTGAAGGCGATCTTCCGGCTGCTCATCGAGCTGAACAAGGTCGAACAAAGAGAGAGCCGGTAGCTCAGTCGAGGCCGAGACTCAGCTGTAACGCCTCGCCGACTTCAGCCATCGTGGGTCCGTCGAGTGAACCGACGACCGAGTGAATCCGTTCCGGAACCGAGACGGTTCGAATCTGGTCGAGCCGGATTGACGAATCCTTTTCGAGCGGTGACCCGTCCGCCTCGACGAACACCTCGAACGGATACTCGCGGTAGGTCCCCGTGACGGGCGCGACGATGGTCGTACTGGAGTTCCGGTTCCCGATATCGTTTTGAACGACCACGGCCGGGCGCGTCTTCTTCATCTCGTGTCCTTCGTCGGGGTCGAGTCGAACGATAACCACGTCGCCCCGTCGCACGTCCGTGCCGTCACTCATCGAGGCGTTCCCACGCCTCGTCGGACGTTTCGCTCCACTCCTCGGCGAGTGCCTCCGCGCTCTCGGAGGCCTCCCGATAGGCGGCTGCCAGCTCGTCGTCGTCCGGCCGGTCGGACTCCACCTCGACGACTGCGACGGTTACGCGCTTGTTCGCGTACTCGGTGCCGAGGTAGACTCGACCCCGGTCGTCCGTCTCGTTCGTTTTGAGGTCTGTCGCGTCGACTTTCATCGAGGAACGGTACGGACCCACCGCGGATATGTGTTGCCCACTATTACCCACGGATTTTCCGTAGACGTTACAGGATGTATTATCGATCTCAGCTACCTGAACAAGGTAGAGCAACGGGAGAGTCAGTGAGACAGGTATCCCGTTGCACTTCAAATGAGCGGTGAGCGAGTCGTTTTCGAAAGAACTTCAGAAGAACCAATATCCCACCCTTCCGCTTTCGGGATGTGGCTTCCGACCTTAATTTTCATCAATTTAAACAGGACGATTTCGACCAACTAATCGAGTGGGTGGATTCTCCGTCGTTTCTCCTCCAGTGGGCGGTCGCGTTAAGTTTGTCGTGAATTGTGGTAGACGGCGACGGCTTCAAGCCAGTTTTGAGCTGTCTCTAGCGTGACATGGCTAAAGCTANGGTCGCGTTAAGTTTGTCGTGAATTGTGGTAGACGGCGACGGCTTCAAGCCAGTTTTGAGCTGTCTCTAGCGTGACATGGCTAAAGCTATTTGAGAACGATGATGTTCGTCGTTCTATTTCCCAAAAGACACGTTCGATAGCATTTCGATTTCCATGTCGAATGACTTGAAATCGATAGCCATCTTCAGCAAGAACTGATCCAAGATAGTCTGCGTCATCGACGAGAAATTCAACGTCATTCAGCTGGTAGCGCCGGTGTAGTTCAGTCAGAAACCATCGCGTCGTCTGTTTATTTGTGGTCGGAAAGAGGCTTATGTGGAGGATTTCGTTCGTATATGGATCAACCGCGCCGTACAGCCAGAACTTCTGGCCGTGAAGGCGGATCATCTTTTCGTCAACCGCGAGTTGATCCTCGGAGACGGTCGAGATCGGCTGTAGATCAGCTTTATGAACCCAGTTGTGAATAGCGACGTGACTCCGCTTGATCCCAAACAATTCAAGATGCTTACTTACCTCACGCAGTGACATACCGGCCAAATGACAGCGGATCCCTACTTCAATCGCCCATCGCGGAGTTCGATCTCGCTCCACAAACGACAAGTCGATCCACGCGATACCTTCGCTGAGGCGGTCGAATTCTGCCATAGACACTCAGAACTCGTCCGCCTCATCCTCTAACTTAACGCGACCCNAAACGACAAGTCGATCCACGCGATACCTTCGCTGAGGCGGTCGAATTCTGCCATAGACACTCAGAACTCGTCCGCCTCATCCTCTAACTTAACGCGACCCAGTGGGCGGGCCCAATATTTTCGTACCCGCTCGACGAGTCGCAACTCCGAGAGCATCTCGAAGCTACGAACGACCCTGAACCGAGTCGACTGGCCTTCAAAGCCGTTGATTCGATGGAACAGATGGTCGGGTACGTCGAACTGAATACCATCGACCGACGAAATCTCTCGGCGAGTGTTTCTCGGGTCATCGTGAGTCCAGACGAACGCGGGCGCGGTCACGGAACGTCGATGCTTCACCGTCTGCTCGAAATTGGCTTCGAGGAACTTGGCCTCCACCGTATCGAACTACGTGTCTTCGACTTCAACGAATCTGCAATTACGTGTTATGAGAAGGTCGGTTTCACCCGTGAGGGTACACTCAGGGAGGCACGGCGGCACGAGGACGAGTACTGGACGCTGGTTCAAATGAGCGTCTTGGAAGACGAGTGGCGGACGGGCGCGTAGAGGTTACGGAAAATTCGAGGCGAAAGCCTCGCCCTTCAGGGCGGGGATGAAGCCGACCAACAGTATTCAACCGCTGACGATGGCTCCGAAGGGTGTGGTAGTGACAAGAGGGCAAGCGTTTTGCAACCATACACACAATGTACACATATGAGTTCCGAGTCCAAGAAGAAGCGCGTTCAGTTTCGTGCGCCGAGGGGACTGGTAGACCGGGCCGACGCGCTCGCTGCGGTGTTCGAGACGGATCGGACGGACATCCTCATCTCCGCGCTTCGGGATTACCTGCGGGACGCCGCGCACTCCGACGAGGTGAAACAGGAGATCGCGGAGGCCTTCTACGACGACGACATCGCGTTCGAGGAACTGAAAGACCTCGTCGGGCACGAGGAGGCCGCCAACTTCCGACTGCTGAAAGAGCAACTGACCGACGAATTCGTGGACGAGGTCGCGGAGGAGCTGGCCGACTCGTAGATGGTTCTGATAGTCGCCGACACGTCGGCTCTCGTAAGCCTCGGGACGGTGGCGAGCACCTCACCGAATCCACTCGACCTTTTCCTCGATTCGCACACCGTGGTCGTCCCAGAGCAGGTCGTCGACGAACTCACCGAGACGGCGTCCTACGACGACGCATCCGGTGAGGCGGCACAGGCGGTTCTCGACCGTCGCTCTGCGTTGGGGACTCGTTTTATCGAACTGGACGAGACGTTCCCGCTGGACGACGGCGAGAACGCGGCGGTCACGCTGGCGAACGATATCGACGCCGTACAACTGCTCTGTGACGAGTTCAATCGACTTGCGCTCGTCCACGCCTCGCTGGCCGAGACACGCCTCGTCACGACGCCTATCCTCCTCACCGCACTGGTTCGCAACGGCGCGGTCTCGCCGGACGCTGCCGACGAGTTTTTGGCCGAGATGAGTGACGCTCGCAGTTGGTCGTCGAACTCCTACGTCGAGCGGGCGCGGTCCACGCTTCGACGGCAACGCGATAACGAGCAACCCGATCCGAAGTGATCGACTCGTTAGTACGTTTTTAAACGGAGTTCATCGGTCACTAGTTACGGTTCTTCGACGAATATACCTCGACGTGCTCTACTACCTTTCTTCGACACTACTCGCGGACGCGCAGTTGCGATCCGATCTCGGACGACGAGCGCGTCGGGACGTCCGGCAGTACAGCTGGGAGAACCGGGCACAACGGAGCCTCGAGAACATTCGGGCGCGATCCCGATCGAGTTCGTTCCCGATCGAACTGCGAGTCCGTGACCGAGCACGCGCTCGGCTACCCCGATGCGGGAGCCCCCCGCGACTCCTCAGCTACGTTTCGGCGTCGTCTCCCCCGGCGTCGCGGCCGGTCACCTTCCGGATACACGACGAGCCGAAGGGGCCGAGTTCGCCGGCGTCGAGCTTCACGAAGTGGCCGGTCGTGATCGTCGTCCCGCAGCGGCGACACTCGAACTCCCCCTCGCGCCGGACCACCTGACTCTCGTAGTTCACGTACGTCCCGCCGCGCCGGACTCGGAGGCGGGCGTTCTCGCGCTCGATGACGCCGCGCTTCTCGGCGGCGTCGAGGATCTCGCGGGTGAGCGAGGGGCTCGTCGTCACCGTCTCGATCCGGTCGATCGCGTCGGAGAGCGCCAGCTCCTCGTGTTCGAGGTGGGCCAACAGCTCGACGGCGAGCTCCAGCTTCTCCTCGCGCGAGGCCGGCTCGTTCACGCTCGGCGAAACGACGCGGACCTTCTTAAGTCGGCCGGGACCCGACCGAGCGCCGCACGGGATCCCGACCGCTCGCCATGTAGTAAGACAGTTACCACGGGGGACGCTGGGGACCGTATGGACGTACTGGAGGTCGCGGCGCGGGCGACCGGGACGGGACCGGTGTGCGACGCGTGTCTCGGACGCCTCGTCGCCGACCGGAGCTTCGGGCTGTCGAACGCCGAGCGCGGCTCGGCGCTGCGGGTCTCGCTCTCGCTGCGCGACGACGAGGACCACGAGCCGGTCGAGACGGGAGACTGCTGGGTCTGCGAGGGGCGCTGCACCGAGTTCGACGAGTGGGCCGAGCGCGCCGCCGAGGCGGTCGAGGGGACGGAGTTCGCCACCTACAACGTCGGCACCCGCCCCCCGCCGCTGATCGAGGAGAACGAGGCGCTGCTCCGCGAGGAGGCCGGGCTCGACGACGACGCGGGCGAGCCGTTCAAATCGGAGTTCAACCGCGAGGTCGGCAAGCGGTTCGGCCGGCTCACGGGCGCGGAGGTCTCCTTCGACCGCCCGGACGTGCAGTTCACGATCGATCTGGCCGAGGACGCGATCGACGCGAAGGTGAACTCCACGTTCGTCTACGGGAGGTACAGAAAGCTGGAACGCGACATCCCCCAGACCGAGTGGCCCTGTCGCGAGTGCAAGGGCTCGGGGCGACAGGGCGCGGACCCGTGCGACCACTGCGGCGGCTCCGGCTACCTCTACGACGACAGCGTCGAGGAGTACACCGCGCCCGTCGTCGAGGACGTGATGGACGGCACGGAGGCGACGTTCCACGGCGCGGGCCGCGAGGACGTGGACGCCCTCATGCTCGGTACCGGGCGCCCGTTCGTGATCGAGGTCGAGGAGCCGCGCCGGCGCCGGGTCGACGTCGAGCGCCTGCAGAGCGACATCAACGCCTTCGCCGACGGCGCCGTCGAGGTCGAGGGGCTCCGGCTCGCGACCTACGACATGGTGGAACGCGTGAAGGAACACGACGCCGCGAAGCGCTACCGCGCGGAGGTGACCTTCGACGCCGACGTGGACGACGACGCGCTCGCCGCCGCGATCGACGAACTCGAGGGGACGACCGTCGAGCAGTACACCCCGAACCGGGTGGACCACCGCCGCGCGAGCATCACCCGCGAGCGCGATGTGTACGAGGCGACCGCCGAACTCGACGACCCGCGGCACGCGACCGTCGAGATCCGCGGCGAGGGCGGGCTCTACATCAAGGAGCTGATCTCCGGCGACGAGGGCCGGACCGACCCGAGCCTCGCCGGACTGCTCGGCGTCGGCGCCGCGGTCACCGCGCTCGACGTGGTCGCCGTCGAGGGCGAAGCCGAGCCGTTCGAGCGCGAGGAGTTCTTCCGAGACTGACACGTCGGATTCGGGACCAACGGGATTTATCAGACGCACGTCTGACGGTAGGGCATGAACGGGAGCGACGCCGACGGCGGGAGCGGGGGCGGCGGAGCGGCCGACGCGGGGGTCGACGAGGAGCCGAACGCGCTCGAGGACGCCCCGCGCGTCGGCGAGCCGGTCGTCGAATCGGCCGTGGCGGAGGCGGCCGCGGCGACGCCGACCGCGGCCGGCGCGACGCTCGAGGGGCTCGACCGCGCGACGCGGCTGGACCGCGTCTCCTCGGTCCTCGTCGCGGTCGGTCCGGGGCCCCACTCGGGGGCGACCGTCGACGTGGCGCGGGCGGTCGCGGACGCGACCGACGCGTGGCTCGAGCTCTTCCACGTCGTCCCCACCGACGCCGCGCTCGCCGACGCCTCGGAGCCCGGAACCGGCGACCCCGACGACTACGGCGCGACCGGCGAGCGGCTCCTCGACGCCGCCCGCGACCGCCTCGGGGGGTTCGATCGGGTCGACCGCTGGCTCGTCGAGGACCGGTCGGCCGCGGGCGCGATCGTCGAGCAGTCGCCGTACTACGACCTCGTGGTCGTCGGCGCTCCCACGACGGGGACCGTCGGGCGCTTCGTCTTCGGCTCCACGACCGACACCGTGATCGACGACGCCGAGGTCCCGGTGGTCGTCGTCGAGGCGGACGGGGAGACCGCCCTCGACGCGGCGTAGAGCGCGTCGACCGCGTCTCGTTCTCGGAGTTTAAATACGATATATAAATATAAAGTGGCTCTGCCACGGAGGTTCCGTATGGCCGACGACGCGATCGACGACGTGGACAGGGCGATCCTGTACGCGTTACAAGAAGACGCTCGCAACACCTCGTCCGGAGACATCGCGGAGCGGGCCGGCACGTCGGACAGCACCGTCCGCAAGCGCATCCAGCGCCTCGAGTCCGACGGCGTGATCAAGGGATACAGCGCCGAGGTCGATTACCAGAAGTCCGGGCATCCGCTCCGGATGCTGCTCTACTGCACCGCCTCGATACCCGAGCGCGGCGATCTGCTCCCGGATATCCTCGCGATCGACGGCGTCGTCTCGGTTCAGGAGCTGGTCACCGGCGAACAGAACCTCCTCGTGACGGTGGTCGGCGAGTCTGACGACGACATCACGCCCGTCGCACAGGAGCTCCTCGACATGGGTCTCACGGTCGCCGACGAGGTCCTCGTCCGGAGTCACGAGACGACGCCCTTCGGCGAGTTCGACGCCGAGACGGACTCCTGACCGGCGGCGCTTCTGCCGTCAAGCCGGCGACGTCCGCGCCCGAACCGAGTCGCCGGCCCGAGCGACAAACGACGAGCGCCGCCTGCGAGTCCGCCACGACGGCCCCAACGTCGATTCGCTCGCTCGTGCATCTGAATAACTATAATGTTCTTTAACGACATTCTAACGAACGATTTGTGAAGATAAGTAGATTTAATACACAATCTGTTCTCAAGACGGAGTGAAGACGACCAATATCGGTCTGCCGGCCCGGGTCGGCCGCCGATCGTGGTCGAACGAACCGAACGATGTCAGGATCTACCTCGAAACCGACGGTCGGAGCGCTTCCGGACACGACGACGGACTCGCCGTTCGTGCCCGTCGCACTCACGTGGCTCGCGTGGTCTCTGTTCGCCGCGAGCGTCGCGGCCCTGATCGCTCGAGTCCGACTCGGTTTCGCTCCGGAGGTCCCGGGCGTGATCGCCGTGGACGGGCTGACCGTCCTGCTGTGGGTGGTCGTCACCTTCTTCGGCGGCGTCGTCCACAGCTACTCGCGCCGCTACATGGCGGGGAGCGCCCACGAGACGGCGTTCTTCCTCGCCGTGTTCGGCTTCGTGACCGTCGTGATGACGCTCGTCGCGGCCGACCACCTCGCTCTGTTCGGGCTCCTGTGGCTGGCGATGGGTCTCGTCATGGCGAAGCTGATCGGCGTCGTCGACGACTGGGAGCAGGCGCGGGCGGCCGCGGCGGTCGCGCGGCGCTCCTTCCTCGCCAGCAGCGCGCTCCTCGGCGTCGCGCTGGCGGCGCTCTGGCGGGCGACGGGCGCGACGACGGTCTCCGGTGTCGCCGCGAACGCCGACGCGCTCGGCGGCCCGGTCTGGCTCGTCGCCGCCGTCGCGCTCGTGCTCGCGGCGATGATCCAGTCCGCGCTCGTCCCGTTCCACGGCTGGCTGCTCTCCTCGATGACCGCGCCCACGCCGGCGTCGGCGCTGATGCACGCCGGGTTCGTCAACGCGGGCGGCGTCCTCCTGCTCCGCTTCGCGCCGGTGGTCACGGTCGACGAGGGCCTCATGCTCGCGATCGTCGCGGTCGGCGCGGCCAGCGCGCTGCTCGGGAAGCTCCTCAAGACCGTCCGGCCGGACGTCAAGAGCAAACTGGCCTGCTCGACCGTGGGGCAGATGGGATTCATGATCATGCAGGCCGGACTCGGCTTCTTCGGGGCTGCGATCACTCATCTCGTGCTGCACGGCTTTTATAAAGCGTATCAGTTCCTCAGCTCCGGCGGGCGGGTCCAGCGGACGAGCCCGGAGAAGACGTCGGGACGCGCGACGGGCGGTTCCGGCGTCGTCGACGCCGCCGTGACGCTCCTGACCGGACTGGCAGGCGGCGCGGTGTTCGTCCTGCTGACGGGGAAGGGAACGAGCGTCGACGGCGGCCTCCTGCTCGTCCTGTTCGTGGTGTTCACCACCCTCCACGCGGCGCGGGGCGCGGTCCAGCACGCGTCGCTCCCGGCGACGGTCCGCTACGGGGCGGTCCCGCTGGTGTTCCTTCCGGCCATCGCGCTGTACGCGCTCGTGTATCGGGGGATCTCGGCGCTCCTGACCGGGCTCCCGGTGGTCGCGGCGCCGACCGAGCTGACCGCGCTCCACGGCCTCGTGGCCGTCGCCTTCCTCGCCGCGTACGTCGCGATCGAGACCGGCGCCCACGAGCGCAGCCGGCGGCTCTACGTCGCGCTCCTGAACGCGAGCCAACCGTCGCCGAGCACCGTCCTGACGAACGCGAGAGAGTACGACGACGGAGGCGCACAATGAGCACTCACCCCACCATCGACGACGCTACCATCGAAGAGAGCATCGACAGCGCGGCGACGACGGTCGGCTCGGTCTGGCCGATCCACTCGTTCGTGACCGCCAACCCCCTCTCGGGGTTCGAGGACGTGCCGTTCGGCGAGGCGGTGACGCAGGCGGCCGACCTGCTGGGCGGGCGCGGCTACCCGAGCCGCGAGACGTTCCGCGCGGCGCTCGACGACGGCCGGATCGATCGCGAGACGCTCGAGTCGGAGCTCGCCGACCGCGGCTACGAAGCCGAGCCGGAGGCGGCGCTCGAACGCGTGGACGGGAGCGCCGAGTCGGAGACGCCGGGCGACGAGGCCGACACCGACGCCGAACGGGTCGACCGCGTGCTAACGAAGTGGCTGTCGGCGTTCCTCGACGAGGGCCACGCCACGTGGTCGATGCCGAACCGCGAGGACGGGTTCTACGCCGCCTTCCGCGGAGTGGCCGCACACGACGGTGAGGTCCCCGACGAGGTCAGCGAATCGCTGCCCGAGACCCCGACCGAGGCCATCGAGACCGCCTTGGAACCGTATCCGGACAGCCAGTGGGTGCCGGTATTCGAGGAGCAGCTGGCCGCGCTCCCCGGCTGGACCGGCTTCATCAAGCAACGCGTCGACGACGAGGGGACGTGGCAGTCGGCTCACCCGATCACGCTCGCGGACTACCTCGCGGTCCGGCTCGCGCTGCTCGACGGGTTCGGCGTTGACATCGAGCCGTCCGTCGGCCCCGGTACCGCCGACGCCGACCCGACCGACGAGATCGCCGAGGCCTTCCTGAGCGCGTGGGAGGCGACCTACCGCTCCGCGGTCGTCGACCGCGTCGCCGCCGAGGGGCGGGAGCGGGACGAGGAGCGGGAGCGGCCCGACGGCGACCAGTCGGAACGCCCCGACGCGCAGTTGGTGTTCTGTATCGACACCCGCTCGGAGGTGATCCGCCGTCACGTCGAGGCCGCGGGCGAGTACGAGACGCACGGCTACGCCGGCTTCTTCGGCGTCCCGATGGAGTATCAGGGGTACGACGCCGAGACGCCGGTCGACGCCTGCCCGCCCATCCTGGAACCGCAACACCGTATCAGCGAGGTCCCGACCGGCGGGGACGCGCGGGAACGCCACGACCGTCGGTCGAGCGTCCGCGAGGTCGCGGGCGAGGTCGTCAAGAAGCTGAAGACGAACCCCGCCAGCGCCTTCGGCTTCGTCGAGAACGCCGGGAGCGGCTACGGGCTCGCGCTCGCGGCGCGCACGCTCGTTCCCGGCCGCGTCCGCGACCTGTTGGGTACCGTCGACGACGCGGTGCCGGACGAACACGAGTTCTGCGAGCAGATCGTTCAGCACCAGCACACCCGCGCCGACGGGCTTCCGGTGGGGCTGACCCGCGAGGAGCGCGTCGAGTACGCCGCCACCGCCTTCGATCTGATGGGGTGGACGGAGTTCGGTCGGCTCGTCGCCTTCGTCGGGCACGCGAGCGAGACGACGAACAACCCCTACGACTCGAGCCTGGACTGCGGCGCGTGCGCCGGTAACCCGGGCGGGCCGAACGCCCGCGTGCTGGCCGAGATCTGCAACGACCCGGACGTGACGGCGGCGCTGCGCGACCGCGGCTTCGAGATCCCGGAGGACACCGTCTTCCTCGCCGGCGAGCACAACACGACGACCGACGAGATCGAACTCTACGGCGACGCCCCCGAGAGCCACGCGGACGACCTCGCGCAGTTGCGCGCGGACCTCGACGACGCCCGCGAGGGCGCGACCGCCGAGCGCGTCGGCCCGGACGCCGAGGGCTCGGCCGTTCGCGAGACCGAGCGCCGCGCCGGTGACTGGGCCGAGACGCGCCCCGAGTGGGGGTTAGCGGGCAACGCAGGCTTCGTCGTCGGCCCCCGCGAGCTGACGAGCGACCTCGACCTCGACGGCCGCGCGTTCCTCCACTCGTACGACTGGTCGACCGACCCCGACGGCGACGCGCTGGAGGCGATCCTCGCGGGGCCGATGGTCGTCACCCAGTGGATCAACGCCCAGTACTACTTCTCGACCGTCGACAACGCGGCCTACGGGAGCGGGTCGAAGGCGACCCACAACCCCGTCGGCAACGTCGGCGTCTACCAGGGGAACGGTGGCGACCTGATGACCGGGCTTCCCCGCCAGTCGCTGATGGCGGCCGACGACGAGCCGTACCACCAGCCGCTCCGCCTCTCGACGGTCGTCCACGCGCCGGTCGAACGCGTCACCGACGCCCTGGCCGACCACGAGGAAGTGACCGAGCTGCTGGACAACGACTGGCTCTCGCTGACGGTCGTCGACCCGACGCGGGACCACCGCGCGTTCGAGTACGAGCGCGACTCGGAGTGGCAACCCGCCTCCGAGCCGACCGCCTCCGAACCGTCCGCGACCGAGCCGGAGGCGCCGACCGCTCCGGAGCGTGAGCACGCGCCCGCTGCCGCGGACGACTGAGTCGGGCCGTCGATTGAGTTGGGCCGGCGACCCCTCTCCGCTTCCTCGCCGCTTCGGCTCTCCCTTACCTCCCACTTTCTCCTCCATTCGCGGCGCGTGCTATCGATCGTCACCCCGGCGACAGCGTTATACCGATGTACATACTTGTACATCACAACGCGAAACACTACATCGGTGTACACAATGAATATCAACGACACGGTCGAGCACGTGACGGACGGGGCGGACCTGACGGTCGACGAGGCGCGCGAGGCCGCGCGGCTCGTCTTCGAGGAGGCGACCGAGGCGCAGATCGGCGCGCTGCTCGCCGCGCTCCGCGCGAAGGGGGAGACCGAGGCGGAGATCGCGGGCTTCGCGCAGGGGATGCGCGACGCCGCGCGCACGATCGAGCCCGACCGGGAGCCGCTCGTCGACACCTGCGGGACCGGCGGCGACGACTACGACACGATCAACGTCTCGACGACGGCCGCGATCGTCGCCGCGGGTGCCGGCGTGCCGATCGCCAAGCACGGCAACTACTCCGTCTCCTCCTCCTCCGGGAGCGCCGACGTGCTGGAGGTCGCGGGCGCCGACGTGGAGGCCGAGCCGCCGGCGGTCGAGGACGCGATCGAGGCCGACGGGATCGGGTTCATGCTCGCGCCCGTCTTCCACCCGGCGATGAAGGCCGTCATCGGCCCGCGCAAGGAGCTCGGGATGCGGACGATCTTCAACGTGCTCGGCCCGCTCACCAACCCCGCCGGCGCCGACGCGCAGGTGCTCGGCGTGTACGACCCGGATCTGGTCCCCCTCATCGCGCGGTCGCTCGCGCACATGCCCGTCGAGCACGCCTTGGTGGTCCACGGCGCGGGAATGGACGAGATCGGGATCCATTCGGAGACGGTCGCCGCCGAGGTCGACGGCGACGAGGTGCGGGAGTTCACCCTCTCGCCCGAGGATCTGGGCCTCGAACGCGCCCCGATCGAAGCCGTCGCGGGCGGGACCCCCGAGGAGAACGCCGCCGACCTGCGCGGGATCGTCGACGGCTCCGTGACGGGCGCCAAGCGCGACCTCGTCCTCGCGAACGCGGGCGCGGCGATCTACGTCGCCGGCGAGGCCGACACCCTCGCCGAGGGCGTCGAGCGCGCGGCCGAGGCGGTCGACTCCGGCGCGGCCGCGGCGAAGTTCGCCGCGCTGTGCGGGGACGACGCCGGCGAGGGCGGCGACTCGGTGGCGGAAGTCCCCCCGGAGGACGACGACTGATGGCCCGGGTGAAGATATGCGGGCTGACGCGGGGCGCGGACCTCCGGGCCGCGGTCGACGCCGGCGCCGACGCGGTCGGCGTGATCTCGGAGGTCCCGGTCGACTCCCCCCGCGAGGTCGACCCGGCGGCGGCGGCGGAGCTGCTCGCGGACGTGCCGCCGTTCGTCACCGCGACGCTCGTCACGATGCCCGACTCCGCCGAGCGCGCGGTCGAGCTCCTGCGGACGGTCACGCCGGACGCCGTCCAGCTCCACGGCGAGTGGACGCCCGACGAGATCCGATACATCCGCGCCGAGACGGAGCGGAAGGTGCTGCTCGCGGTCGACGCCGACGACCCGGCCCGCGCCGAGGCGTTCGACGCGGTCGCCGACGCGCTCGTGATCGACTCGACCGACGAGTCCGGCGCGGGCGGCACCGGGGAGACCCACGACTGGGAGCGGGCCGGCGACCTCGCCGCCCGCCTCACCTCGCCCGTGGTCCTCGCCGGCGGGCTCACGCCCGAAACCGTCGCCGAGGCGGTCCGCACCGCCGACCCGTTCGCGGTCGACGTGGCCTCGGGCGTCGAGCTGTCCGACGGGCGGAAGGACCACAACGCGGTGGCCCGCTTCGTGGCGAACGCGGGCCGGGAGATGGAGTTGATATGACCGCGTCGACGACTCCGCTCGACCGCTCGAAGGCCGAGTTCGTCGACCTCGCAGCGGACGCCGAGAGGCCGGTCGTGGTCCGCGCGTCCGCCTCGCTCGACCCCGACGTGACCCCGCTCGCGGCGTACGCGACGCTGGTCGGCGAGGGGCCGTACGGGTTCCTCTTGGAGTCCGGCGAGAAGGTCGCCTCCAGCGACCCCGACGGGGCGTTCACCGCCGAGGGCGACGCCGACAAACACGCGCGCTACTCGTTCGTCGGCTACGACCCCGAGGCGATCGTCTCGGTCCACCCCGACCGGACCGACGTGACCCGGCTCGGTCCGGCGGCCGAGTTCGTCGGGACCGAGTCCGAAGGGGACCTGGGCCCCGACGCCGGCGACGCGATCGATCGGATCCGCGCGGCGTTCCCGGACGTGAGCCTGCGCGGCTTCCCGGACACGGACCGGCAGATCCTCTCGGGCGGCTTCGTCGGCTTCCTCGCGTACGAGGCCGTCTACGACCTCTGGTTAGAGGAGGTCGGCGTCGACAGACCCGAGACCGAGTTCCCCGACGCCGAGTTCGCGCTGACGACGCGGACCGTCGTCTTCGACGACAAGGAGGGGACCGTCGAGCTCGTCTTCACCCCCGTCGTCGGCGTCGACGACGATCCCGCGGCCGTCTACGACGACCTCGTCGCCGAGGCGGAGCGCGTCGGCGCGGAACTCCGAGAGGCGTCCCCGCCGGCACCCGACGGGATCCGGGTCGACTCGGAGTCCGCCGGTCCCCGCGAGGAGTACGAGGAGGCGGTCCGGACCGCCAAACGGCGCGTCCTCGACGGCGACATCTATCAGGGCGTGATCTCTCGGAGCCGCGAGCTCCGCGGCGAGGTCGACTCGCTCGGGCTGTACGCGGCGCTCCGCGAGGTGAACCCCTCGCCGTACATGTACGTCCTGCGCCACGACGACCGGAGCATCGTCGGCGCGAGCCCGGAGACGCTGGTGTCGGTGCGGGGCGACCGGATCGTCTCGAACCCGATCGCGGGCACCTGCCCCCGCGGGACGAGCCCGGTCGAGGACCGCCGTCTGGCCGGGGAGATGCTCGCGGACGGAAAGGAGCGCGCCGAGCACACGATGCTCGTCGACCTCGCGCGCAACGACGTGCGGCGCGTCTCGGAGGCGGGCTCCGTCCGCGTCGAGGAGTTCATGAACGTGCTGAAGTACAGCCACGTCCAGCACATCGAGTCGACCGTGACGGGGACGCTCGCGGGCGACGCCGACGCCTTCGACGCGACGCGCGCGACGTTCCCCGCCGGCACGCTCACCGGCGCGCCGAAGGTGCGCGCGATGGAGATCATCGAGGAGCTGGAGGCGACCCCTCGAGAGGCGTACGGCGGCGGCGTCGGCTACTACGCGTGGACCGGCGACGCCGACTTCGCCATCGTGATCCGGACGGCGACGCTCGACGAGTCGCCGCCGGACGCGAGTTCGCCCGGCGAGACCGCGGTCACCGTCCGCGCCGGCGCCGGGCTCGTCGCCGACTCCGACCCGGCCGCCGAGTACGAGGAGACCGAGCAGAAGATGGACGGCGTGTTGACCGCGATCGACCGGATCCGGGAGGACGGCGAGAACGGGGAGTCCGACTCCGACGCCGACGGCCCCCTCCCCGCCGGCACGGAGGTCGACGAATGAAGGTCGTCGTCGTCGACAACTTCGACTCGTTCACCTACAACCTCGTCGAGTACGTCTCCGACCAGCCGCTCGGCGGCGAGGAGATCGACGTCGAGGTGTTCAAGAACACCGCGTCGCTGGCGGCGATCCGCGACGCCGACCCGGACGCGATCCTGATCAGCCCCGGCCCCGGCCACCCGAAGAACGAGCGCGACGTGGGCGTGACGATGGACGTGTTGCGCGACCTCTCCCCGGAGGTCCCGACGCTCGGCGTCTGTCTCGGCCTCGAGGCCGCCGTCTACGAGTACGGCGGCACGGTCGGCCACGCGCCCGAGCCGATCCACGGCAAAGCGTTCCCCGTCGACCACGACGGCGAGGGGGTGTTCGCCGGGCTCGATCAGGGATTCCGCGCCGGTCGCTACCACTCGCTGGCCGCCACCGAGGTCCCCGACGCCTTCGACGTGACCGCCACCACGGACCACGAGAGCGAGGAGATCGTGATGGGGATCCGCGGCCGCGAGCACCCGATCGAGGCGGTGCAGTTCCACCCCGAGAGCGTGCTGACCGCGGCGGGTCACGACCTGATCCGGAACTTCCTCGCGTCCGTTTAAAAGGAACCGCGGCCGTCGCCCCGTTACTCCGCGTCGTCTGTGTCCGCGTCGTCTGTGTCCGCGTCGTCGGTCTTCGCATCGTCGGTCTTCGCATCGTCGGTCTTCGCATCGTCGGCCTCCGCGTCGTCTCCCCTCTTCGTCCCGTCGTCTCCCAGCTCTCCCTCGACGTCGTCTCCCGCCTCCTCCGCGTCCGCCACGCCTCGTCCCGCGAGCCCGACGAGGTGGCCGATCTCGGGGAGGATGATCTCGTCGACGCCGAGCCGGACCGCGTTCTCCGAGCCGGGCAGACAGAAGACGGGGGTGGCGGAGACGACCCCGGCGGTCGCCCGCGAGCCGATCGTCCGCGTCCCGACCTCCTCGTAGGAGAGCCGGCGGAACAGCTCGCCGAATCCGGGAAGCGCCTTGGCGAACAGGCCGCGAACGGCTTCGGGCGTCGCGTCGTCGGGCGTCACCCCTGTTCCACCGGTGGTCACGACCGCGTCGGTGTCCTTCCGGCGCGCGAGCCGGTCAACGGTCCCCTGCACGCTGTCGTAGTCGTCGGGAACCAGCTCGCGGACGGCGATCTCGTGACCGGCCTCCTCGAACGCCGAGACGAGGTAGTCGCCGGATGGGTCGTCGTCCTGCGACCGGGAGGAGGACACCGTCACGACCGCGAGCGCGACGGAGTCGGCGTCGTGACTGTGGTGGTCGTGGTGAGCGTCGCCGTGGTCGTGAGCGTCGCCGTGGTCGTGAGCGTCGCCGTGGGAGATGTCGTCGCTCATGGCACGACGTTCGACGGGGACGGCCAAAACACCCCGCGTCTCGATCGGATTGAAAAGGGAATGTCAAAAGGGGACGCGAAAGGGGGAACGCCGGAACGGGGGATCGGTAGGCCTACGGCCAGTCGTCGCGCGAGGGCTCCTCGGCGGTCTCCGTCTCCTCGTCGTCGGTGGCGAGGGTCCACCCGGCGGCGTCGGCCGCGTCTTCGACGTGGAGGAACTCCCAGCCGGTCGCTTCGGCCATCGCCTCGTCCTCCTCGTCGACGCCGACGAAGACGTGCCGGTCCGTGTCGAACTGCTGGGCGATGTTCTCCAGGCTCTCCTCGACGCCGCGCGGCCCCGAGAAGAAGTCCTGCCGCACGCGGTGTTTCCGGGTGAAGTTCGTGACGACGTAGGTCGGCTTCTCGCTGACGACGCCGACGTACTCCGTCCACTGCCGGGCGTTGTTGAACACGTCGTTCGGGTCCGCGAGGGCCTTCAACGCCTTCAGCTCGAACGCCAGCGTCATGTCGGTAGATCCGCCACTGTCCATGGATCGATGTTCTCGCGGCGGGCGAAAACAACTTCGCTTCCGCGGTACCCCCGTCCCGCCGGAACCGGCCGCGAGGATCGACGCGACCGGTGGCCTGACGACCGACTCCACCGACCGAACGCGGCGACCGGCTCAGCGCGCCCGGACCTGGTAGTAGTCGGTGAACTTCACCACGTCACCGTCGTCGAGGTCGTCGGTCTCCGGTGCCGTCCGCGGCCGCCCCGCAAGCTCGCGGACGACCACCTGCGTCTCCTCGTCGAGCTCGTCGTAGTGGCGGACCCGCGCGTCCGCCGAGACCGTCCCGGTACGCCGGAGCCGCATGCGCCTGTTCGCCTCTCGAAGTGACATGTGTTACCATATAACACCATAATTCGTGATAAATCTGCCGGCGGCGCGAGCCGCCGCGAGACGTGCCCCGTCACGGTTCCGATCTGTCGTCACCGGTCCGAACGGGGGAGCGTGACCGTCACGACGGTTCCGCGGGGCGCCGCGTCGCGGACCGTCGCTTCGCCGCCAGACTGCTGGACCACCCAGTAGACGAGCCAGAGGCCGAGCCCGCTGCCGTGATACAGGGCGTCGATTGCCTCGCCGGTCTCTAACACGTCCCGGTTCATCCCGGTCAGCCCCGGGCCGTCGTCCGTGACGGTGACCGCGACGGCGTCCTCGGTCGCGGCGACCGCGACCTCCACGGTTGGGGAGCCGCGGTCGTGGTGGACGATCGCGTTCCGGACGAGCTCGTCTATCGCCCGGTCGATCCACGCCGTCGCCGACGCGCGAACCGGCCCGTCCGGCGTCGACGCGGTCACCGACGCCGCGGGGAACTCGTCGCCGATCCCGGCCGCGAGCGTCTCGACCGCCTCCGCCACGTCGACCGGCTCGGTCTCCGGCGGATCGCTCAACACCTCGGTTATCTGGTGGACCTTCTCGCTCGTCGACAGCAGCGCCTCGGCGCGCGCGACGACGTCGGCGGCCGCCGTCGCGATCGGACCGGCGGCTCCAGCCGCCCGCTCGTCGTCTGCGTCTGTCTCACGCGCTTGGGCGTCGTCGGCGATCTGCCGCGCCCGACCCCGGATCACGGTCATCGCGTTCCGGAGGTTGTGCTGGAGCACGCGGTCCACGACCCGGAGCTGGCGCGCCCGGTTCTCGCTGTCCGTCACGTCGCGGAGGACCCCGACGACGCCGACGGCGTCCCCGTCTCCTCCGTCGGGGTCGTCCAGCGGGTAGTACCGCACGTCGAACGTCCGCGTCCCGCGGCCCGGATGCGTCCGGGTCGCGCGGTACTCCACCGCTCGCCCCGCGAGCGCCCGACTCACCTGCCGCCGCACGTCGGGGTAGCGGTCGCCGTCGACGACGTCGGACAGCGTGAGCCCGGTGACGTCCGCGTCGTCGATCCCGTGGTACGTCCGGTACTGCTCGTTCGCGAACAGGAACCGCTCGTCGCGGTCGACCGCGGCGATCAGGTCCGTCGCGCCGTCGACCGCGCGCTCGAACCGCTCCAGGTCGGCCTCGCGCTCCTTGATCTCGGTGACGTCCCGACAGATCGCGAACGTCCCCGCGAGCGTCCCGTCGCCGTCGTAGTACGGGTACCGCCGGGTGCTGAACGTCGCCTCGCGACCGCTCCGCTCGAACGACGGCGACACCTCGTACTCGACCGGCTCTCCCGTCCGGAGCACCTCCCGTCGCCGTTCGTCGATCTCCGCGGCCGCCTCGGCGTCCATGAACGCGCTCTCGTCCTCGCCGTACAGCGCGTCGCGAGGGACCCCGGCGAACTCGCTCACCGCCTCGTTGAGCAGCTCGAAGCCGCCGTCGCGGTCCTGCAACAGGATCGGGTCGTCGAGCCGCTCGACGATGTCGCGGTACTGTTTCAGCTTCCACTCGGCCGCCTTCCGCTCCGTCACGTCGGTCTGGATGGCGACGAACCGAGACACGCTCCCCGCGTCGTCGAACACCGGTGCGATCGTCTGGTGGGCGTGGTAGCGGCTCCCGTCCTTCCGTCGATCGACGATCTCCTCTTCCCACACTTCGCCGGCGCGGAGCGTCTCCCACAGCGAGGCGAAGTACCCGTCTGACATCTCGCCGGAGCTGAGCACCGCCGGCGTCTCCCCGATCACCTCGGCGGGCTCGTAGCCGGTGTGGCGGACAAACGCCGGGTTGACGTACTCGATCGTCCCGTCGGTGTCGGTGACGTAGATCGCGTGGCCCGCGTGTTCGACGAGGTTCCGGAACGTCCGGAGCTCGCGGTCGCGAGCGCTCGGATTCCGCTCGCGGAACACGCCGGAGTACACGGTCTCGCCGCCGACCTCGTGCGCGTGAAACCGCGCCGAGAAGGCGCGCGTCTCCCCGTCGGCCGCCGCCAGCGGCACCGAAACGTCCCCCGCGTCGACGAGTCGCGCCGGGTCGCCGAGACGGTCGCGGAGCGAGGCCGCCCGCCGCCCGGCGGTCGCGTCCGGGATCAGCCCGCCGAGTCGACGGCCCGTGAGGGACGCGGCCTCGCGACCCAACGCGTCCTCGGCCGCCGGGTTGACGTAGACGATCGATCCGGCTCCGTCGACCGAGACGATCGGGTCCGCGCTCCCCTCGACGACGGAGGCGAAGAACTCGCCGTCCGGCGGGGAGGGCTCGTCGTCGCTTCCGGGAGACATATAATACGGATACGGCGTCGAGGAGGGAAAAGCTACTGACCGGCGCGTCGCTCGGGGATCGACTACTGCTGTTCGGTCGTCGCCGCGAGGTCGTCGACGGCGAAGCCGGGCTCCATCAGGAGGTCCGTCTGGTCGCTCACGTCGCGGCCCTCGCGCATCAGCTGTTTGAACGCGGACTGCGGCGAGAGGTCGCCGATGAGGACGCCCCCCACGATCTTCCCGTCCTTGAGCGCCACGCGGCGCCACTCGCCCTCCGCCGTGGTGGCCTCGACGGAGTCGTCGCCGAGCGTCGGGTGACCGAAGGAGAGGAACGGGAAGTCGAAGTGGGTGATCGAGTACGAGGAGACCCACTCGAACGCCTCGCTGCCGTGCTCGATCATGTTGCGGGCGGCGATCGTGCCCTGTTCCTTGGCCGACCCCCACGAGCCGTTCTTCGCCCGCTCGCCTAGGACTAGGTCGTTGAACGTGGTGATGTCGCCCGCCGCGAACACGTTGTCGACGTTCGTGCGCATGAACTCGTCGACGACGATGCCGTCCTCGGTCTCCAGCGGCGTGTCCTCGACGAGCTCGGTGTTGAAGTCGAGCCCGATGGCGACGCCGGCGAAGTCGCACTCGTAGCGCTCCCCGCTCGGGTCGACCGCGGCCGTGACGTGCCCCTCGTCGTCGACCTCGAAGTGGTCGACCCCGGAGTCGAAGACGGGCTCGACGCCGCGCTCGCGCATCGCGTCGTGCATGATCTCCGCGCCCTCCTCGGAGAGCGCGTAGCGCCACCAGCAGTCGCCGCGCATCAGGTACTTCGCCTCGACGCCCTGCGCGCCGCAGATAGCCGCAAAGTCGATACCCAGGAGCCCGGCGCCGACGATGACGGCCTTCTCGGCGCCCTCGACGCTCTCCTTGATCTTACGGGCGTCCTGGAACGTCCAGAAGTGGTGGATCCCGTCGGCGTCGGCGTTGCCGACCGGGAGCTGCTGGGGGGTGCCGCCGATCGCGAGCAGGAGGGAGTCGTACTCGAACGTCTCGCCCTCGTGGGTGCGGACCGCGTCGTTCTCGACGTCGATGTCGACGACGACCGTGTTGAGTCGGAGGTCCACGTCGTGGTCCTCGTACCACGATTCCTGGTGGATCGAGATCGGGGCCTCGGGGAGCTTTCCCTTCGCGTACTCCTTGATCAGGATCCGGTTGTAGAGGGACTCCCCCTCGTCCGTGAGAACCGTGATCTCGGCGTCGGGCGCTTCCTCGCGGAGCGTCTCGGCCGCGGACGCGCCCGCGATACCATCACCGATGATCACGTACGAATCGCTCATACGCGGGCGTTCGGATTCATGGTTAATGTGGGTTGTCATCCGTGTCCGAGACCGTGCGAATCCCCAGCAATGCCGGCCGACGGGGCGATCGACGGTCGCTCGGCGCGATCGGGACGCCACACATTCAAGAGCGTCCCGGCCCAATCACGGGTATGAAGATCCGGCAGAACATCCGTCACTGGGCCGCCAAGAAGGCGTTGACGACGCCGGTCGTCGGCGACGTGGCGAACGACAAGCTGGTCGACCTTCACACGAGCATCTTCCTCAACAAGGCCGACGAGGACCGCCGCGAGGAGCGTCGCGCCCACCTCGACAGCTTCTTCGACGCCACGATGGACACCTACGTCGCCGCCCTAGAGGCCGGCTTCCCGGAGGCGGAGGCCCGAGAGATCACCCACGTGCAGGCCAACTTCGACTTCTTCAACCACGGCTGGACGGAGATGATGGAGATCCCGGGCGACGAATTGGAGCCGCACTACCGGCGGTACGAGTCCTTCTTCGGCGCCCACGGGATCACGATCGACGACCCGCTCGGCGAGTTCCGACCCGCAGACGGCGTCGTCGACGCGCCCGAGACGCCCGAGAAGCTGGAGACACCGGAGTACGAGAACGCGCTGGCCGGCTTCGCCGACGACGTGTACGTCGAGACCGACGACGGGGAGACGGTCGTCGGCGGCGGGACCGAGGAGCCCGAGGAGGTCGACCCGTCCGCCGCGCCGGGGCTCGACGAGGACGAGGCGAGCGCCTGACCGGCAGTTCGCGACCCGGCGGGGACCGCGTCGCCGCCCCCGCCGCCCACGTTTATACGTCGCCGACGTGACTGGCCGACATGAACCGCGGGCAATCGTTTCTCCTCCTCCTCATCGGCTCGGTCGCGCTCCTGACGCTGTACATCATCAACCCCTTCATCGAGTACGTCATCGCCTCCGCGATCCTCGCGTACGTCCTCTACCCGTTCCACGTGCGCCTCTCGCGGCGGTTTCGGCGGTCGCTCTCCGAGCGAGTTCGGAGGTCGGTGGCGACCCGGCTGGGGAACATGCTGTCGGCGCTGGCCCTGATCGGCTCGTCGATCGTCGCCGTCATCCTGCCGCTCGCGTACATCTCGTGGGTGTTCGTCCGCGATCTCACGGAGATCGCGCGGGGGAACACCGACATCGACGTCGCGGCCATCGAGGCGGAGATCGCGGCGCTCACGGGCGAGCAGATCGAGGTCGGCGAGGTCCTCGCGACGGCCGGACAGGTGCTCGCCAACACGCTGTTCGGCGGGGTGGGCGGGATCGTCACCACCGCGATCCGCGCCTCGGTCGGGCTCTCGCTGGCGCTGTTCTTAGTCTACTACACCCTGCTCGACGGGCCGGCGTTCGTGCGGTGGCTCCGCCTGACGAGCCCCCTCCCGTCGAACGTCACCGCGGACCTCGTCGACCGCGTCGACGCGATGACCCGCGGGGTCGTGATCGGTCACATCGTCGTGGCGCTGCTGCAGGCGCTGGTCGCGGGGGTCGGGCTCTGGGCGGTCGGGATCCCGAACGTCGTCTTCTGGACCTTCGTGATGGCGGTGTTGGCGCTGGTGCCGCTCGTCGGAGCGTTCTTCGTCTGGGGGCCGGCGGCGGCGTACCTCGTCGCGATCGACGAGGTGACCGCCGGGGTGTTCCTCGCGGTGTACGGGGTCCTCGTCATCGCCATGGTGGACAACTACGCGCGCCCGATAGTCATCGACCAGCAGGCGCATCTGAACCCGGCGGTGATCCTCCTCGGCGTGTTCGGCGGGATCTACGCCATCGGGTTCACCGGGCTGTTCGTCGGCCCGATCGTCATCGGGGTGCTCGCGGCGACGCTGGAGACGTTCCGGGAGGACTACGACGTGATCTAGCGCGCGGAGGTCCTTTTAAATCGCTCGCGCGCGTATCTGGTGTCATGTCCACCTCCGCCGCCATGCGCCTCCCGGACCGCCGCGACGCGCTCCTCCTCGTCGCCGCCGCGGTCGCGGTCAACCTGATCGGGGCGGTCGGCGTCCCCTTCACCGCCGCCGAGAGCGCGTGGTTCGCCGGGCTCGACCTGCCCGCCTACTACCCGCCGAGCTGGGCGTTCGGCGTCGTGTGGCCGGTGCTGTACGCGCTGATCGGCGCCGCGGCCGCGCTCGTCTACCTCGGCGGTCGCGAGGGGGAGGGGCGCGCCGGCGGAGCGACGCGGCTCGCCCGCGACGCCCGGATCGCGCTCGTCCTGTTCGGCGTCCAGCTCGTCGTCAACGTCGCGTGGTCGCCCGTCTTCTGGGGGCTCGAACGCCCCGACCTCGGGCTCGTCGTCCTCGGGCTCCTGCTCCCGCTCGTGGTCGCGACGATCGTCGCGTTCGACCGGGTCGACCGGCGGGCGGCCCTCCTGCTCGTCCCGTACCTCGCGTGGAACTGCTTCGCGACCGCGCTCAACTACGGGATCTGGGCGCTGAACTGACGGGCCGGCTACTCCCCGTCCCTCACTCTTCCCGCGTGTCTCGACCGCCGCGCTCCTCGCCCTCCTCGAGCCGCGCCGCGACGAACTCCCGTTCCACCGGATCGAGGTCGCGGTCGCCGTCGCGGAAGGCGCGGAGTCCCGCCCGGTACCGATCCCCGCCCGACTCGTCTCTCGCGGCCGCCTCGCTGTCTCCATCGACCGCGGCCGTCCCGTTCTCCCCGTCGACCTCGGCCGTCCCGTTCTCCCCGTCGACCTCGGCCGTCCCGTTCTCCCCGTCGACCTCGGCCGTCCCGTTCTCCCCGTCGACCTCGGCCGTCGGCCGCTCTAACACCAGCTCGGCGATCCCGGTCCGCTCGCCCGTGTACGCGAAGCCGCACTTATAAAGCGCCGCGTAGGCGAACGGGTTGTTGACCGCGATCTTCACCCGGTCGTACCCGTCGGCCGCGAGCCGCGAGACCGTGCGGTCGACGAGTCGCGGACCGAGCCCCTCGCCGCGGCGCGCGACGTGGACGGTGACGTACCGGAGGCGACAGCAGTCGGGGTCGGTCCGGTCGGGCGAGAAGGAGACCGCCGCGACCACGTCGTCGTCGAACGCGCTCGCCTCGACGGCCGGCGGAAGCGGCTCGTCCGGCTTCCACTCCGGGACCGCGGGCGAGCCGTCGGGCGTCCGCAACACGGCCTTGCCCGGCGCGCCGACGACGAACTTGCCGGCGTAGGCGAACGCCCGGTAGTCGAGCCGCAGCGTCGCCCCCGATCCCGGGCCGCCGAGGAACGCGTACTCCATGCCGACCGGTACGGTGCGCCCGGATAAATGAACGGGGGCTCGCCGGGACCGGCATTTAAATATCGCCGCCGCCGACTCCCGCTATGTACGGCCTCGGCGACGTTCGCTTCTTCGACCGGATCGCCCCGCTGTACGACCGCGTCATGCCGCCGGCCGACGGCGAGGCGCTGGCCGCGGGGCTCGCCCACGCGACGCGGTCGATCGACCGACTGCTCGACGTCGGCGGCGGTTCCGGGCGCGCCGCTGCCGCGCTGACCGGTCCCGAGATCACCGTCGTCGACGCCTCGCTCGGGATGTTGGCGCGCGCTCGGGAGCACCGCGGGCTCTCGGGCGTCGCCGGAGACGCGGGGCGGCTCCCGTTCCGCGACGGGTCGGTCGACGCGGCCACGATCGTCGACGCGTTCCACCACCTGCCCGACCAGGCGGCCGCGGTCGGGGAGGCCGCGCGCGTGCTCGCTCCCGGCGGCGCGCTCGTGATCCGGGAGTTCGACCCGACGCACCCCCTCGGCAGAGCCCTCGTCGCGGGCGAGCACGCGATCGGCATGGAGTCGCGGTTCCGGGCGCCGGACGACCTCGCCGCCGCGCTCGCCGACGCCGGGTTCGACCCGCGGGTCGTCGACCGCGGGTTCGGCTACACCGTCGTCGGCGTCCGGGAGTGAGTCGGCGAGAGACGGCGGCGTGAGCGGGCGGCCTCGCAAGTCTGTCCGGTGCCGGGGACGCGGACGGGGCTGCCGTCGGAGCCGACGGTAACACGGGCCTCCACTAACAGGGTTATCGCGGTCACGCCACAACTCGCGACCGAATGGACGACAGATCCACGCGAACCTCCAGACGATCGGTGTTGGCCTCGGCGGGCGCGGCGCTCGCGGCGACGGCCGGCTGCCTCGGATCGACCGAGAGCGACGACGAGCGGCCGGCGGCGTACACGACGCCCGCGGCCGCCGAGTTCGACGGCGTCGTCGACAGCCAGTGGCTCGAATCGAACCTCGACGACGCGCACCTGCTCGACGTCCGCGACGAGGAGGCGTTCGGCGAGAGCCGGATCCCCGGCGCGTACCACTTCCCGAACGCTGAGATGCTGGACAGCTACGCCGAGGAGACCCCGGACGGGTTCGAGGCCTCGCCGGAGGCGATCGCGTGGACGCTCTCGGAGGCGGGGATCGAGCCCGACGACGACGTGGTGGTGTACGGCGCGGAGTCGAACCTCTGGGAGACGTACGCCATCTACACGCTCAACGCGCTCGGTCACCAGGGACGGGTCAGCCTGCTCGACGGCGGATTCACCGTCTGGGACGCCGCCGGCGGCGAGACCGTCTCCGAGGCGCCCGAGGCGCAGGAAGCGTCCTACGAGGCCGAACTCGACACCGGCGTGGTCGCGACGCGGGAGTTCGTCGCCGGCAACGTCGACGAGGAGGGCGCCGGGATCCCGATCCTCGACATGCGCTCGCCCGCGGAGTACTGGGGCGAGGACCAGCGCGGCGAGCTCGACCGGTTCGGCCACGTCACCGGCGCGACCAACCTCAACTTCGTCCAGAGCATCGACGACGAGGCCGGGCGGCTCCGATCCCCAGAGGAGCTGGAGACGCTGTGGATCGACGACGCCGGCCTCTCGCCGGACGAGACGGCGGTCGCCTACTGTCAGACCGCGATCCGCGCGTCGGTCGGCTGGTTCGTCCTCGACCAGCTCGGCTTCGAGGACGTTCGCAACTACGAGGGGAGCTGGGCCGACTGGGGCACGCTCTCCGAGGACGACGGCTACTACTACACCACCGGCGAGGACACCGGGACGGTCGTCGACACGTTCGCGTAAGTCGAATTCGTCGACGTCGGTGGCAGTTATTACAAGGACGGAGAGCCGATCAGCCGCCGACCGCGTCTATCGAGGTCCAATAGTACTGACCGTCGTATTCGAGATACGTGTTGTAACACTCTGTATCTAGTAATTCCGCACTTCCGTACACATCGTGGCTTCCCCTATCGTCGGAGTCGGTGTCCAGATCCCTTATCGCGTTCTCGACTTCCTCTTGTGCCCCCTCGGGGAGTTCCTCGAAGTGACAGCTGTTGTCTGGCTGATCGACGTCCTCCCTTGAGACGGTGACCACGTACGACGGACGGTCGCCGTCCGTTTCGGTGTCGTCGACTGTGGAACTGTTGGCTGCGGTGCTGTTCGGTGTCGTCGTGTTGGAGGTGTTGTCGGTTGGTTCTCCGCCGCGGTTCAGACATCCACCCAACCCGGCGAGAACGCCGCAAGAGACCAAAATCGCTCGCCGCTTCATGGGACGGTTCGAGCACGAAAGGATGTATGTTTTCGGTTCCGTATTTAAATGGGACACTCGTCGGCGTTCATCCGTGAGTCGCCGTTGGTACCGCAGACGGGACTGTTAGCAATGTCGTCCTCAAACTCTCATCGCCATCGGTTATAAACAACCGCCGACGGCGAGGACACCGCTAAAGCCCCAGCCCGCTTAGTACCGCAGCCTCACACCTCCCCAACCTCGCGGTTCGCGCTCTCCGAGCGCTCACCGCGTCCCTCGCGGGCTCCTCGCGCCCGGTGGGCGCTCGGAGGCGCGCCACAGCAACGTTCATTTATAAACAGTCGTCGCTCTCACGCTTGGCTATTTATATACCACGTTGCCAGCGACAGTCTGCAACACCCACTCCCGGTATAGACTGCAACCGGGATCAACTGAATTGCGGCACGTACCTCAAACGGATCTCTTCGCGGCGTTTCAGTCGTGCGAGTGACTGTGCGCGCCGTGGTCGTGGGCGGCGTCGTCGCCCTCGTCGTCGTGCGTGTGGTCCTGCCCGTCGGGGTCGGTCTCGCCGAGCACCTCCGCGCCCTCCCCGTCGATCATGTCCATATTCTTGAGGTTGTCCCGCTCCTCGAAGTCCTCGACGGCCTCCATCACGTCCTCCTGGGTGATCGTCATCCGGTCCTCGGTGAGCGCGCCGAGGACCGCCTCGCGGAGCACCATCCGGAGGTCAGAGCCCGTGAGCCCGGTCGTTCGGTCGGCGACCTCCTCGGGGTCGAAGTCCGCGATCTGCATCTCGCGGGTGACCACGCGGAGGATGTCCGCGCGCATGTCGCGGTCGGGCTTGGGGAAGTTGACGATCTCGTCGAAGCGGCGCCACGCGGCCGCGTCGAGCTGGTCCGGGTGGTTGGTCGCGCCGATGAGGAGGACCTCGTCGCGCACGAGCGACACCTCGTCGATCGACTTGAGGAGGGTGTTGACCGCGCGCTTCAGGGCGGCGTGCTCGTCGGAGCGCCGGGTCTTCGCCACCGAGTCGAACTCGTCGATGAAGAGGATACACGGGGAGAGTCGCTTGGCGACCTCGAACGTCTTCTCGACGTTCTTCGCGGTCTCGCCGAGGTACTGGCTCGTGATCATCGACATCTTCACCTCGACGAGCGGGATTCCGAGCTCGTGGGCGAGAGCCCGCGAGACTGTCGTTTTTCCGGTTCCGGGCGGGCCGACGAACAGGAGCTTCCCGATCTCGCGGAGGCCGATGCTCGCGAGGTACTCGCGGTGTTCGATCGCCTTGACGATCTTCTGGATCTCGCCCTCCTGGTCGCCGGTGAGCACGAGGTCGGCGAGCGTCGTCTCGATCTCCTCGGGCGCGCGGACGTTGACGAGGTCGAGCATCTCGCCGTCCTCGTCCTCGTCGAAGTACTCCTCGAGGAGCGCGTCGATCCAGACGCGGTCGGCCTGGATCGGGCGGACGCTGTCGCGCGCCTCCTCGTGGCTCACGGGCGCGTCGAGGTCCTCGGCGAGCTCGAGCGCGGCGACGATCGTCGGGTTGGCGGCGACCCGCTCGTCGTCGGCGTGGTCGCGATACCACTCCAGCGCCATGGCGGGCTGGGTCAGGGATATCTCGCCGGAGAACTCCGTCCGCTGGGTGAAGAGGAGGTCGGAGACGGCGTCCCAGGGGTGGTCGACGCCCGTCGCGGTGCGGGTCGTCTCGCTCGTCGCCTTGAGCGGCCGCTCGACGCCGCCCAGAGCGTCGTCGGGGGTGTCGTCGGACCAGAACACCTGCCGGAAGCGCGGCGGCAGGTCGTTCTCGTCGAGGTCGCGGTTCTCGGTGTAGAGGTGCGTCGTCAACACGAACTCGACGACGTCGAGCGCCGGGTCACTCATCCGCGCGACGTAGCCGCGGGAGGCGGTTAAGCGCGTCGAACCGCGGCCGCGAGCGGCGGCGAGGGAGGGACCGGAGCGCCGGTCCGCCCGCGGATCGCGCGGGCGCCGTATCGAACGCTTATTAGCCCTGGTGATCGACCTACTTCGCATGAGCTCCGAGGACGCGGCCGCGGCCGGCGATTCCGCCGGTGAGGCCGGCACCGACACGGACCACGAGAACGCGCTCCAGGACGTGATCGCCGTCGACCCCGACGACGTGGAGCAGGGGACGGTGAACCGGCTCGACGCCCACACCGGCGACGGGATCCGCCACCGGGCGTTCACCTGCCTCGTGTACGACACGGACGACCGAATCCTGCTGGCCCAGCGCGCGCCCACCAAGCGGCTGTGGGACGGCCACTGGGACGGGACGGTCGCCTCTCACCCCGTCGAGGGGCAGTCGCAGGCGGACGCGACCGAACAGCGCCTCGAGGAGGAGCTGGGGATCACTCCGGACCAGTACGACGACCTCCGGGTGACGGACAAGTTCGAGTACAAGCGCTACTACCCCAACGAGGGCGTCGAGTGGGAGGTCTGCTCGGTGCTGAAGGTGACCTTAGACGACACCTCCCTCGATCCCGACGAGGCGGAGATCGGCGGCATGCTGTGGGCCGACTACGAGCACCTCCACGAGAACCCGGCGTTGTACCGCCAGCTCCGCCTGTGCCCGTGGTTCGAGATCGCGATGCGGCGCGACTTCTCCTGACCGGCCCCTGAGCGGACCGACCGACCTTTTCGAGACCGCGATCGAAACGGCGACTTGAAGGCGCGCGGGCGACTCCGTCCGGTATGACCGTCGTCGCCGTGCTTGCGAAGCCGCCCCGCGAGGGGCTCGTCGCGACCGGGCTCGCGGAGTCGACGCCGCTGTCGACCGCCGAGGCCGCCGAACTGTACGAGGCGCTGTTCCGCGACGCCGTCCTCGCGGTCGACCGCTCCGGCGGCGAGCTCCTCGTGAACTACCCGGTCGACGACGACCTCCCGGCCGAACACCGCACAGACACCTCGCCCGAGGCCGAGCTGCGCGCCCTCGTGGCCGACACCCTCGGCGGCACCGAGGAGGTCCGGTTCGAGCGGCAGGTCGGGTCGTCGTTCGGCGCGCGCGCCGGAAACACTGTCACCCACCTGCTCCGCGAGGAGAACGCCGACTCGGTCGCGGTCGTCACCCCGCAGGCGCCGATGCTCTCGCGGACCGTCATCGACTCCGCCGCGATGAAGCTCCGGACGAACGAGGTCGTCCTCGGCCCCTCGACCCGCGGACGCACCTACTACGCCGGCTTCACCGCCCCCATCGACTTCGACGGCGCCTTCGAGGACCCCGGCCTCCCGACGCTCGCGGCGCGCGGGGCCGACGCCGACCTCGACGTGGAGTTCCTGGCGTCGTCGCCCTCGATGGTTGACGGGGACGACCTGCTCGACGCCGTCCCGCTGCTCCGCGCCCGGTTCGCCGCCGAGCGCGTGGTCCCAGACTACACCGCGGCGTTCGTCCACGAACACGGCCTCGACGTGGTGGTCGAGGACGGGGAGGCACGGGTCGTCCGAGACTGACACGGGTCAGAACTCCGAGCAGCGCGGCTCGAAACCCCGAAAAGGCTCGGCCGCCTATCGCCGGTAATGACCGACGAGAAGGAGGGCACGTTCCTCGTCACGCACGCCGAGAGCGACGCCGCGGTGCTGAAAGACGTCACCGACGGGCAGGTGCACACGCTGAGTTCGAACCCCGGGCTCGCGGTCGACGACGCCGTCGAGGCGACCGTCGCGCCCGACCCGCCGATGGAGGTCACGTATCGGGTCGTTGAGGTCGCCGAGCGGCGCTCCCTCTCGATCGAGGAGAGCGAGGAGCCCCCGACCGTCCACGAGCGCGAGCTCGCGGCCGAGACGGAGACCGGCGAGCTCGCCCGCGAGGAGCGCGCGGGCGTCGGCGAGGTACACGTGTTGACGCCGCCGGAAGCAGACACCGCGGACGCGGTCGCGGACGTGATCGACGACCGCGAGGCGACGCTCTCGCGGGCGGCCCGGCTCGGCGTGAATCGCGTCGAGATCCGGTCGGAGCCGGGCGTGGTCAGCGTTCGGTACCTGCCCTGAGCGCGGTACCGAACGGAGGGGCGGTCACTCTCGAGCGTCGGTCGAACACGACGGGCCGGCGGCGCTCTGGACGCGCCAGCCGCCGTCGACGTCACCCGGCCGCGTCTCGTAGTCGACTACCGTCGCGTCGGTGACGGTCGCCGCGCGTACCGGCTCTCCGTCGACCTCGACCCGCTCGACGCGGAACGGCACGTCGAGGCTGTCCCCGCAGCAGCCGACGTCGACGAACTCCTCGCGGGCGTCCCCGACGGCGACGCGGTCGAGGACCCGGGCGAAGTACCCCCGGTAGCGGTCCGTCTCGATCTGGTCGCGTCCCCAGTCGCTGAGCCCCTCCGGGTACGAGAGGACGACGCGGGTGGCGCTCGGTTCCATGCGTCGCGGTACGGTCCCTGCCGTCTAAGCCGTTGCGGCGCGGTGCGTCGCCCCGCGACCGACCGCGAGCGATCCCTGCGGACGGAACGCGCTCGCGAGTGAGTAAGAAGGCTTATTCGCGCCCGCGCAGGAAGCGGTATTTATGGTAGCGATCGAGGTACCGGAGGTCAACTACACCGAGTACTCGAACCGGCAGCTCGTGGCGGTCCCGCTCGCGGTCCTCGTTCTCTCGCTCGCCATCATCGGCGGGTGGTACCTGGTCACGGGCGCGCCGGCGAATCTCGGGTTGGAGTTCACGGGCGGCGTGGAGCTCCGGATCGCCGACGACGGCGGCGACGTAGAACAGCAGATCGAGACCGCGTTCGAGCGACAGCCCGACTCGGTCCGGTCGATCCCCGCGGACGACGTGTACGTGGTGACGTTCCGGGCGGCCGACGAGGACCCCGGTAGCTTGGCCGAGGACCTGTCCACACAGGCCGACGAGGCCGGCTTATCCACGAGCGCGATCGACCAGGTGTCCCCCAGCTTCGCGTCCGACACGGCCCGGACCGCGGTCTTCGGCGTCGCGCTCGCCTTCCTCGGGATGAGCGTGCTCGTGTTCGCGCTGTTCCGGACGTTCGTCCCGTCGATCGCGGTCGTCGCGTCGGCCTTCTCCGACCTGGTGGTTCCCATCGCGGTGATGAATCTCCTCGGGATCCAGATGACGCTCGGAACGATCGCGGCGCTTCTCATGATCATCGGATACAGCGTCGACTCCGACATCCTGTTGAACAACTCCGTGCTGCGCCGGACCGGCGACTTCTACGAGTCGGTGAGCCGCGCGACGCGGACCGGTGTCACGATGACGCTCACGTCGATGGCGGCGATGATCGTGATGGCGGTCGTCGCGTCGCTGTTCGGCGTCGATCTCCTCCGAAACATCGGGATCATCCTCTCCGTCGGCCTCTGTGCCGACCTGATGAACACGTACCTGCTGAACGTCTCGCTGCTTCGGTGGTACAAGTTCGAGGGGGTGAAAAACTGATGCTCGAACCCATCAAGAACAACTGGCGGATCCTGCTCTTGGTCGTCGTCGTGCTCGGCGCGACGGTGGCGCTTTTCGCGCCGCAGTTCGGCCCCGAGACCGCTCCCGGCGAGGACGTCTCCGAGGCCCAACAGGGCGTCACGAACCTCCAGTACGGGCTCGACCTGGCGGGCGGGACCCGAGTCCGGGCCCCCCTCGTCGGCTACACCGCCACCGAGGTCGACTTCGGCGGCGATCAGCCGGACGACGTCGCTAGCGCGATCGCGGGCGAACTCGAGAACGCCTCGGAGAGCGATATCACCGCAGTCCCCGAGGAGAACGCGGTCGACGTCACGGAGCCGTCGGTCACCGAGGCGCAGTTCAGGGCGGCGATGGACGCCTCGGGATACGCCTACGAGGACGTTCGCTCCGGCGTGACTCAGGAGACGCGGGACGTCGCGCAGGGGATCATCCAGGACAAGATCGACCAGACCGGGCTCTCCGGCGGGACGGTCCAGCAGGTCCAGTCGCTCAGCGGCGAGTACTTCATCCTCGTCGAGGTGCCCGGGGAGAACCGAAGCAGCGTCACCAGCCTGCTCGAAGAGCGCGGGACCGTCCAGATCGACATCGCGTACCCGACCGACAACGGGACCGCCGTCGAAGAGGAGGTGCTGACGCAGGACGACTTCGCGGAGCTCGGCTCCGCGGCCCAGAGCGACCGGGGCACCGGAGCGTACGTACCGGTGACCGTCCGGAACACCGCGCCGGAGGGCGAGCAGTCGCCCGCCCACAGCTTCCAGCAGGCGGTCGCCGACCGCGAGTTCGCCGAGGAGTACAACTCCGACCTCGACCAGTGCGACTACAGCGAGAATCCGGACGACGTGAGCAAGCCGTGCCTCCTCCTCACCGTCGACGGCGAGGTCGTCAACTCCTTCGGGATGGACGCCGAGCTCGCGGACAACATGGCGAGCGGCTCGTGGGCCACCGACGGCGGCTTCCGGCTCACGACGAGCGAGTTCAGCGAGGCCGAGCGGATCGCCATCAACCTGCGCGCCGGCGCGCTCCCGGCCGACCTCGACATCAGCGGACAGGGGACCTCGCGGTCCATCTCGGCGTCACAGGGTGAGAACTACAAGAACTACTCGCTGGTGACCGGGGTTCTCGCGGTGTTCGCGGTCGCCGGCATGGTGTTCCTCCGCTACCGCGAGCCCGCGGTGGCGCTGCCGATGATCGTCACGGCGCTCGCCGAGGTGTACGCGCTGCTCGGCTTCGCCGCGCTGTTGAGCTACCCGGTCGAGCTGGCCGTGATAGCCGGCTTCATCGCGGTGGTCGGGACGGGGGTCGACGACCTCGTGATCATCGCCGACGAGGTGATGAGCGAGGGCGAGGTGAACTCCCGGAAGGTGTTCAACTCCCGGTTCCGCCGCGCCTTCTGGGTGATCGGTGCGGCCGCGGCGACGACGATCATCGCGATGTCGCCGCTGATGGTGCTGTCGCTCGGGGACCTGTCAGGGTTCGCGATCTTCACCATCCTCGGCGTGCTGATCGGCGTCCTGATCACCCGCCCCGCGTACGGGGACATCCTGCGTCGCCTGCTGACGGTCCGGTGAGGCGACGCGGGCGGTGCGCCGGGTCGTTCGGCTCGCCGAAGAAAGCTAAGAAGTCGACAAACTATTACTTTAGACCCTTCTAAATTGACCGTGACGACCGACGACCGCCTCGGAGCGATCGGTGTGGCCGGCCCGACCGGCAGGCGAAACCGGACGACAGTCGCCGTGCGGGCGGGGACGCTCGGGCGGTCGGTTCTGACCGGCGAACGGAGGGAGCGGGGGAGCGCATGACCGCCTACTCGGAGATCCTGATCGTCGCGTTCGTGGCCCAGTTGGCCGTGCTCCCGGGCGAGAAGGTGCAGTTCATGATCGCCGCGCTGTCGACGCGGTACGACCCGAAGGTGGTCGTCGCCGCCGCGGGGTCGGCGTTCGCCGGGTGGACGGCGGTGGAGATCGCCTTCGGGCAGGCGCTGCAGTCGGCGCTGCCGGGGATCGTGCTCGACGCCGTGACCGCGGTCCTGTTCTTCGTCTTCGCGTACCTCCTGTACCGGTCGATGCCGGACCGGAGCCAGGGGCGCGTCACCGCCGACGGCGACGACCCAAGGGAGGTCGATTCCGCCGCCGACCCGAAGACTGTCGATTCCGACGACGACGACGCGAAGACTGTCGATTCTGCTGACGGCGACGACGCGAAGACTGTCGATTCTGCTGACGGCGACGACCCGACGGCGGCCGATTCGGGTCCGACGCCGAACGACGCGACCCTCGAGGCGTTGGACTCGGTGACGCTCCCCGGCCCGCTCGACCGGTACGAGGGATCGCTCGGCGGCTTCCTCCCGATCTTCGTGCTCATGGCCACCGGGGAGTTCGGCGACAAGACGCAGCTGGTCACGATCGGGCTGGCGGTGCAGTACGGGGTGACCTCCGCCATCTGGGTCGGCGAGATGCTGGCGATCATCCCGATCAGCCTCGCGAACGCGTACTTCTTCCACACCTTCGCCCACCGGTTCGACATGCGGCGGGCACACCTCGCGTCCGCGGGGCTGTTCGCCTTCTTCGGCGCCGACACCGTGCTCTCCATCGTCGCCGGCGTCTCCGTCTGGGAGACGTTCATCGGCGCCGTGAGCGCGGCGGCCGCCGGGCTGGCGTAGGTCGTCGAGCGCCTCCGGGACCACGGGCTAAAATTCGTCCAATCCGGACTGCTCGGCGGCCGCCAACACGTCGTCGCAGGTCGCCCACGACCGCCGGGCGCAGTCCGGCACCTCGCCGTGGTCGTCGACGTGGGCTCGGAGGAACGACCGCGTCGTCGGATCGCTCGGATAGCCGCTGCCGACCCCGTCGTACGCGGCGTACTCCGCGTCGACGGCGGCCATCCGTTCGTCGCGGGCCACCTTCGCGACGACGCTCGCGGCGCCGACGACCGGGTCGTCCTCGTCGGCGCCGTGGGCGGCCGACACGTCGACCGCGGGGAGGTCAGTGTCGGTGGTAGCGGAGCCCGTCCCGGCCACGAACTCCCCCAACCGACGGGCGAACCGCGACTCGCTGGTGTCGCCCGCGTCGGCGACGACGCGGACCGGTTCGTCGAGGTCGGCGGCGACCGCGCCGCCGAGCGCAGCCCGAGCCGCCCGAGCCTGTCCGCGCACGGTGAGCGTGTTCATGTCCGTGTCCGGGCGGTCGATCTCGGCGGGTTCGACGAACGCGACGCCGACGGCGACGCGGTCGGTCGCCCGGATCGCTTCGTCTATCGACTCGCGGCGAGCGGGAGCGAGCCGCTTCGAGTCGTCCACGTCAGCCGGGAGGACCGACGGGTCGGCGAGCACGGCCGCGGCGACCATCGGTCCGAGCACGGGGCCTTTTCCGGCCTCGTCGACGCCGAGATACACGCGTCGCTCGTCGGCTCGGACGGGTAAATAGGTTCAGAAAGCGGTCTGGCGCGCGGCGAACGGGGAGCCGTTCAGTCGAGGAGGACCGCGTTGACCTGACCGGTCTGGCCGGGGCGAGAGGTGACGCGGGCGCGGCCCGCGGACGTCTCGATGATGGCGCCCTTGGTGACGATGTTCCGGCGGGCGTAGTTGACGTTGGAGGGGTTGTCGACGACGTTCTCGATCTCGGCCTCGCTGACCTCGTCGCCGTCGGCGACCTGCGCGACGTTCGTCGAGAGCGCGCGGACCTTCTTCTCGTTGCCGCGGGAGTCGATGTACTGGACCCGCGTCTCGCCGACGGTCGTCTCGGCGGGCTCGCGACCGAGCTGGTGGCGCTTCTTGTTCGAGGCGTGCTTGAGTCGGCCGCCCGTCCGCTTGCGCGTGGAGCGTCCCTGGTCTTTCATACAGGGACGAACACCCAGCGAATACTTGAAGCGTTCGACTCGTGCCGGCGGCGAGGCGGCCGAGACCGGCGACGAGGCGGGCCCGACGCCGGCGACGCGCCGCGATCCGACCGGTCAGGTGAACCGCCCTTCGAACTCCCGGATCCCCTCGTCGGTGCCGACCACGACGAGCTCGTCGTCCGTACCGATCCGGGTGTCGGGACCGATCTGCGTCACGGTCTCGTCGTCCCGCTCGATCGCGATGACGGTACAGCCGGTCGCCTCGCGGACGTTCGCTTGGCCGATGGTCCGCCCGGACAGCCGCGGCACGCGACTCCTGACGACCTCGATCTGCTGGTTGAGCGAGAGCACGTCGCGGTCCTCGATGACGGTCGAGGCGGACAGCCGCCCGGTGACCGTCGCGAGCGAGAGGACGTAGTCGGCGCCGGCCCGGTGCATCTTCCGGACGCTCGTCGCCTCCTCGACGCGGGCGAGAACCTGCGTGTCCGGCGCCAGATCGCGGACCACGAGCGTCGTGAACTCCGTCGTGGTGTCGTTCGGCAGCGCGAGCACGACCGTCTGCGCCGTCTCGACGCCGGCGTCGCGCAGCGTCTCCGGTTCGGTCGCGTCGCCGACCACGTCGACGCCCTCGGCGTCTTCCCGGTCGACGACCGTGACGGGGAGGTCGGCGTCCGCGACCGTCTCGGCGACGGTTCGCCCGACCTGTCCGTACCCGATGACCACGGTCTCGCCGGCTCCGAACCGGCGCGTACCGGAGTTCGTCAGATCGACGAGCCGCTCCAGCTGGTCCGACCGCCCGGAGACGAGCAGGACCGTTCCGGCCGACAGCGTCGCGTCCGGCGGGGGCGCCGCCTCGAACTCGCCGTTGAACCACGCGCCGATCACGTTGACGCCGGCCCGCTCGCGGATCCCGCTGTCGGCCAGCGTCGAGCCGGCCAGCGGGCTGCCGTGCGGCATCGACACCTCCGACAGCCGCAGCGAGTCGCCGATGGCGACCGCCTCGCCGAGATCGGTCTGGAGCGCGGTCGTCACCTTCGCGGCGAGGCTCTCGCCGAGCAGCGACCGCGGCGAGAGCACCTCGTCCGCGCCGGCGAGGCGGTGGTACCGCTCGCGGTCCGGGTCCTCGACGACGCTGATGACGCGCAGGTCCGGCGCCAGCTCCTTCGCGGCGAGCACGATGCTCGCGTCCACCTGGTCGGAGACGTCGGTCACGAGCGCTCGCGCGGCGGTCAGGTTCGCGGCCGCCAACCCCTCCGTGGACTCCGGATCCGCGCAGACGACGCTTCGCCCCGCCTCGTGGAGCCGCACCGCGCGGTCGGCGTTCGGCTCGACGATCGTGTACGGGATATCGCGCGAGTCGAGCTCCTCGATGAGCGCCGCCGACCGCGACGTGTCCGAGCAGACGACGACGTGTCCGGTCCGGTCCCCGTCCACCGACGTGGGGGCGGTCGTCGAGAACGCCTCCTCCAAGAGCGGCGTCACCACGACGGGTAACGCGCCGATCAGGAGCACCATGCCGACGAGGTCCATCACGGCGATGAACGCGTTCAGCCGCTGGCTCTCCCACGGCGAGTCCCCGCCGAACCCGGTGGTCGTGAACATCTCGATCGAGAAGCGCATCGCCTCGATCATCGTGACCGCGTCGCCCTCGTACGCCCGCATCCCGTAGCGGTAGACGACCGCGGTGAAGATCAAGACGAAAAGAACGAAGGCGAAGTATCCGCCGGCGCGGCGCTTCCACGTGTCCATCGGGCTGCCGTACGCGACCCATCCACAAAAACGGGGCGCGTTCCGCGGCGTCCCGAGCGGAAGTTCGATGGTTTAAGTCCCGGCGGGCGAACGGTCACGTATGGTGCGGGACCCGTCGCGCGAGGAGGATCCGCCGTCGGTCGACGACGTGCTGGACGCGCTGGCAGACGACGACGCACGGCGGATCGTCTCGTCGCTCTCCGAGCCGAAGACGGCCAGCGACATCTCGGAGGAGTGCGACATCCCCCTGTCGACGACCTACCGGAAGCTGGAGCTGCTCACCGAGGCGTCCCTCCTGTCGGAGTCGACGGACATCCGCCGCGACGGGCAACACACGACCCGCTACGCAGTCTCGTTCGAGACGGTCACCGTCTCGCTCGACGAGGGCGACGACGTGGAGACCGACCGCGAGTTCGAGATCGAGTTCACGCGTCCGGACCGGACCCGGGACGAACGGCTGGCCGACCTCTGGTCGGAGCTTCGCGAGGAAACATGACTACGCACATCAACCTGCTCATCATCGTGGCAAAGACCGCCATCCTGGTGCTCGGTGGCAGCATCACCTACTACGCGCTCCGGGCGTACGGCCGGACCGGCGACCCCTCGCTGCGGGCGCTCGGCATCGGCTTCGGCGTCGTCACCGTCGGAGCGCTGATCGGCGGCGTCTCCCACCAGATCATCGGCTCGGACCTGGCCGTCGGGATCGCGATCGACAGCCTGCTGACCGCGGTCGGGTTCGGCGTCATCGTCTACTCGCTGACGGTGGAGTAGCGTCCCCCCGTCGCCGGTCTCCGATCCGCTGTCGACGTTCGACGAACCCCGTTTTCGGTAGCCTTTTGCGGCGCTCGGTCGTCGGATCGCGGTATGAGCGACGCACGCGAGGAGCTCTCCCGCCGGATCGCCGGCGAGATAACGCTCAGCGACGACCCCGGAGCGACCCTCCGGAAGTGGCGGACCGACTTCGACGTCTCCCAGACGGAGCTCGCCGACCAGCTCGACGTCTCCTCGTCGGTCGTCTCGGACTACGAGAGCGGGCGCCGCGAGAGCCCGGGGATCGGCGTGGTCCGCCGGACCGTCGACGGCCTCCTGGACATCGACGAGCGGCGCGGCGGCGGGCGGCTCCGCCAGTACGCGCGCGTGCTCTCCGCGGGGTTCGAGAGCGACATCGTCCACGACCTCCGGGAGTACTCGACGGCGGTCCCCTTAGAGGAGTTCTACGAGGCGATGGACGCGACGGAGATCGTGCGCGGCGAGCAGGACCACGTCAACGGCCACACCGTTATCAACTCGATCGAGGCGATCACCCGCCTGTCGAGCGAGGAGTTCTACCGGCTGTACGGCCAGTCGACGAACCGCGCGCTCGTGTTCACCCGCGTCACGCGCGGCGAGTCGCCGCTGGTCGCGCTGCGGGTCGTGAGCCCGACGCCGAACGCGGTCGTGCTCCACGGGATCGAGGACGGCGACCTGTGGGACCACGCGGCCGACCTCGCCCGGGTCGACGGGTTCTCGCTGGCGATCTCGACTCGCGATCTGGACGACTGCCTGACCGACCTCCAGGCGCTCTGAGGCGACGGCTCCGGCGCCGAGGTCATCGCCCCGGACCGCGACCCTGAAACCCCCGGCGGCCCTCGCCCCGGACATGAGCGACGACTACGCCGAGCGGCTCCGCGCGAACCGCCGCGAGAAGGACGACTTCTTCGCCGACCACCCGCAGTCGCCGATCCCGCCCGAGCACCGCGACGAGTTCGACGGGCTCGACTACTTCGAGCCGAACCCCGACTACCGCGTCGAGGCGACCGTCACCGTCCACGACGATCCAGAGCCGGTCGAGATGGAGACCACCGCGAGCAACCCGGTGCGGTACCTCCGGGTCGTCACCTTCGCGTTCGCGGTCGGCGGCGAGGAGCACACCCTCGCGGGCTACCGGCAGGAGGGCGACGACGGGGCCGTCTTCGTCCCCTTCCGCGACAAGACGACCGGCCAGCAGACGTACCGCAACGGGCGGTACATGGAGCTGGAGCCCGACGGGGAGCTCGCCGACGGCGATACGGTGACGGTCGATTTCAACCTCGCGTACAGCCCCTTCTGCGCGTACAGCGAGACGTTCTCGTGTCCGCTCCCGCCCGAGGAGAACTGGCTGGAGATCGTCGTCCCCGCGGGCGAGAAGGCGCCCGACATCGAGTAGTCGGGAGCCCTCGAGGAGACGAGGGTGTCGAACTATTCGCAAGAATTTGATTTCACTCGTGAGTAGCTGAATCAGCCGTCAGAATTGACCTGCATGAACAACGAATCATCCTGCGCCGCCACCGCCACCACCGCCCGACCCGCCGACCATTGCCTTCGCTTTCTTTTCGGTGTCAGAAGTCTTCGAATCGTCGTCACCGCTTTGCTGCTCTTCTTTCGTACGCGCACTTCTTCGCATCGCAACTGTCATAATGCCGACTGCGAGTCCAGAGAACCCAACAGAAACCGAACTTGGAACCCCGACGAGGGCCGTCACTACGCCGGCAACGACACAGCCGACGATGCTTTTTCCGTAGATGTTCAGCCGAGGTCTTTCGAGATGGAGGCCAGACATACCGGCGAGTTCGCCAGAGATCGGTGAATAATTTCGCTGTACTGACCGGTTCACGGATCGGTCACTGAGGTGTGTGGACCGTTCGACACCGTCCCTTCGAACAGGCGGGAACCGCTTCCGTACGCACCGGTCCCCGCGCGGAAAGCCTCAAACCCTCCCCCGCCGAAGCCCGCGTATGCGCACCCGGCTCGCCGCCGCCGGCCTCGTCGCCGTCGGCGTCCTCCTGATGGCGAACCCGCTGTACCTCCCCGTCCCCGTCGGCGAGCCCTCCCCCGCCTACACCCACACTGCACAGCCGGTCGGAGACGGCTCGCCCGTCGCGGGGGTCGACGCGCCCGACGGGGAGAGCGAGACCGCGGACGGCGTCGTCGACTACGCCGACCTCGACCCCGCGGCCCGCGACGCGTTCGACCGCGCGCTCGACGCGGAGGGCGGGTTCGGCGTCGAGGACCCCGACGCGCGCGTCGACTCGCTGTCGTATCCGACGGACCCCTCCCTCGGCGACGGCCTCCTCGTGGTCGAGCACGAGGGCGAGCGCTACGAGTTCTGGACGCGGACCGTCGAACGCGAGCCGGGCGCGGTCGTCGCCCAGCGGATCGCGGTCCAGCCGGTCGCGTTCCTCGCCGGGTTCTTCGCCGTGACCGCCGCGGCCGCCCTCGGAGTCCGGCAGCGGTCGAATCGGAGCCCGAAATAGCGCGGGCCGCGGCTCCGACCCGGTCGGGCTACCGGTCTCGGTCCGCCGCGCTCGGCTGTCCGACGGGTTTCGGAGCGTCACCCGTCTCGATCGCCCGCCGAGTCGACTCGTCGATCTCGACGAGGTGACACAGCGGGTTGCCGGGGTAGACGACGGGGTTCTCTAGGAGGCCGATCAGCAGACCGGTGAACGGCGCCTCGACCCCCACGGCGTCCTCCTTGAACGGGTTGGTGATGGTCGCGATCCGCTCGCCCTCGCGGACGAGGGAGCCGCTCTCGAAGTGGGTGTCGACGATGCCGCCGGAGTCGGCGCGGAGCCACGTCTTCTCGCCCGCGCCGGCGACGATCGTCCGCCAGCCGGGCCAGCGCACCGTATCCGTGTCGAGTAGTCCGTACTCGGCGAAGACCGACCGCACGCCCTCGAGCGCGTCGTCGATGAGCGGGCGCTGGAAGCGGTGGGCCTCGCCCATCTCGATCGTGATCGTGGGGACGCCGTCGGCGGTCGCCTCACCGCGGAGGGTGCCGCTCGGTCCGTCGCTGTCGATGATCACCTTCGAGCCGAACGCCATCGAGAGGCGGTGGACGCCGTCGTCGGTCATGTCGCCGCGGACGTGGAGCATGTTCGTCCGGCCGCGGGTGGAGGTGTGGAAGTCGAGCCCGAAGTCGCAGGGCGCGATGAAGTTCGAGTAGATCTGGTCGGCCATCCGCTTCGAGCTGGTCGACCCCGGCTCGCCGGGGAACGAGCGGTTGAGGTCTCGGTCGTACACCGGGAGGTATCGCTTCTGCGCGATGAACCCCGGGACGTTGAGCACGGGGAGGCAGACGAGGGTGCCGCACAGCGACGAGAGGTCCCAGTCGTGGGCGACCTCGCGGACCACTTCGATGCCGTTGAGCTCGTCGCCGTGCGCGGCCGCCGTGAGGAACACCGTCGGGCCGTCGCGCTCGCCGTTGACGATCGTCACGGGGATCCGAACGGGGTCGCCGAGATACGTCTCGCTGATTCCGTAGCGGATGTTCTGCGTCTCGCCCGGCGGGACCGCGCCGCCGTTGTACGTGAACACCCGGTCGTCGCTCATGCCACGAGGGAGCACGGCAGGGGGTATATATATGGCGACCCGACTATCAGACGGGGAAATCGCCCGTCGACGACGGCGGAGAGACGTGACATCGAGGCGATACCGATCCGGCATCGAGGCCACATCGACCTAGCACCGAACCGACGTCGGCGGCGACGCTGAACCGGGCGACCTTTTACACCGGCACGCGCAGATGCGTCCATGAGTTCGGACTCGGTACGGGTGGGAGTGCTGTCGCTGCACAACAGCAAGGAGACGAAAGCGATCTGCAACGCGGTCGAAGACCTGGGCCACGAGCCGGTGTGGCTCCGCGAGGAGAACGCCGCGATCAGCGTCGAGGACGGCGACGTCTCGGTGGAGCCGTCCGTCGACGTCATCGCGAACCGGCTGCTGCTCTCGAACACCGACCAGCCCGCGGAGCTGCTCGGGCTGGCGACCACGTTCGAGCGCATCCGGCCGATGTTGAACGAGCCGAACGCCGTGCTCGCCTCGATCCACAAGTTCGCCACGGCGGCGACGCTCGCCGACTGGAACATCCGCGTGCCCGACGCGCTGCTCGCGCTGTCGAACGACCGGCTCAACGAGGGCCGCGAGCGCTTCGGCGAGGTCGGCGTTTATAAAACCGCGATCGGTACGCACGGCGGCGGGACGTGGAAGGTCGACCTCACCGAGCGGGTGAACCCGAAGGTGGGGAACCGGCAGGCGTTCCTCCAGAAGCTCATCGACCGCGACGACGAGAAGCACCGCGACCTGCGCGTGTACATCGTCGGCGACGAGATCATCGGCTCGATGTACCGCTACGCGCCCGAGGGCGACTGGCGCACCAACGTCGCGCTCGGCGGCGCAGTCGAGGACGCCACCGACGACATGCCCGACGAGGCCGCCGAGACCGCGCTGTACGCGGCCGACGTGATGGACCTCGACTACGCCGGCGTCGACCTCGTCGAGGGGTACGACGGCTGGTACGTGCTCGAAGTGAATCCGACGGCCGGATTTAAAGGGCTGTTCGAGGCCACCGGCACGAGTCCGGCCCCGCACATCGCCAAGCTCGCGATCGAGACGGTCGGCGGCGAGGTCGACGACGACGACGTGGAGCGGATCTCGGCGACCCTCGACGACTCGCGACCCTCGTGCGCCCCGATGCCGAAGCCGAGCCCGACCGAACAGCCCGTGATCGGCTACATCGAGGAGGTCGTCGTCACCGGCACCTCCGGCTCCACGCAGGCGCTCGCGAAGTCGGACACTGGGGCGACCCGGACCAGCATCGACACCCAGCTCGCCGCCGAGATCGGCGCCGGGCCGATCAAGAGCATGACCCGAGTCAAGTCGGGCAGCATGAAGGGCGGGAAGGCCCGCCCCGTCGTCGACCTCGTGATCGGTATCGGCGGCAACCAGCACACCGTCACCGCGAGCGTCGAGGACCGCGGCCACATGGAGTACCCCCTCCTCCTCGGCCGCGACATCCTCACCGACTACCGGGTCGACGTCCGGAAGCGCGCCGACGTGGAGGAGGCCGAGCGCGACGAGGCCGGCGAGATCCTCGAAGAGGAGGAGTAAGGAGCGACCGCCGGCCGTCGGCCGTTGGCCTCGGCCGTCGAGAGGCTCAGCCGAAGAGGGCGATGACGAGCGCCACGAACAGCAGCTCCCCGCCGATGAGGACCGCCGCGAACAGCCAGTAGCGGTACGTCCAGAGCCACTCCCTCGACCGTTTTAGCGTCGACCGGGAGCGGCGAGGGTCGCCCTCCGCGTCACCGTTGGTCGCGTCCTCAGAGGAGTCGGGGAGGTACGACTCGTCGAGCCGCCACTCGTCGCCGTCGTACGTCGCCGACACCCGGGTCCCCACGAGCTCCTCGACGTCGAGCGGGGAGACGCCGGCGGCCTCGAGGAACGCGACGAACGCCGCCGACTCCGACAGCGAGCCGTGCCGCGGGGCGGGGAATCGCTCGGTGTGCGTCGCGTCGCCGTGCGGGGTCCGGAACTCCACGACGACCTCCGAGCCCGCCGACCGCACTCCGGTCACGATCAGGTCGCGCTCCGCGTCGTTGAGGTACGCCGCTCTGAGGCGGCGCTGCACCTCGTCGTCCACCTCGGCCGTCGCTCCGTCGACGGAAACGTCGTCGGCCTCGGCCGAATGCTCCGCCTCTCGGCCGCCGCTGGAGGGTCGGTCGGGCATCCGGGTCGCCCTTGGCGGCGCGGTACAATAAGCGCGCCGTCGGAACGGGCGTGAACGCCCTGTTCGACCGATTCGAAGAGCGGGGATCTCCCGGTGAGAGCGGGTCGACGTCCGCCGGCGAAACCGCTTCGAGACCCCGCAGTAACGTCGAATCCCGAACAACGCTTTTGTACTTCCGGGTCGGACCGGCGCGTATGAACGAGGGGACGGTGTCCGTGCCGGACGAGCAGTACGACCGGCTCGCGGCGCTCGCGGCCGCCCGCGGCGTGAGCCCCGAGACGCAGCTGGCCCGACTCATCGACGACGCCTACGAGGGGCTCGACGCCGACGCCGCTCACGCCGAGAGCCTCCCGCTCGGGGTGTGCGACGCCGACGGCGAGGAGACGGGAGACGGCGGAGAGTAGCGCAGCGTCGCGCGCTCAGGCCGGATCCTCTTTCGTCACTTCGATCTCGACGCCGTCGGGGTCGACGCCGATCCGCGCGAACTGGGTTCGGACGTGCTCTTTCGCCGCGGTCAGCGCCTGATCGCGGGTGTCGAACCCGCGGGGCATCGGCTCCTCGAAGGCGACCCGGATCTCCTCGCCGTCGACGAGGAGGGCGGAGCCACCGCTCTCGACCTCGTAGAAGGAGTCGCACACCCAGACGTACGGGGCGTCCTCGTCTGGCGCGCCCTTGTAGGCGGGGGGTTCCTCACCGCGCTCGAACACCGTGCCGGTGAGCTCCGTCCCGCCGCCGCTGCCGCGAACGAGTATCATGCCCTCGATACGGTCCGGAGACTCAAAAGGGGCCCGTGAGAACGTCCCGGAACCGGACGGCGAGGGGGAAACGCTTTCGGCGCCGGAGGCGGTGGGTCCGCCATGACGCTGGAGGACTTCACCGAGTTCGGCGACGGCGAGGGCGACGGTGGCGGCGACGCCAACGTCGACACCGCGAACTCCGCGACCGCCGAGTCCGGTGCCACCGAACCCGCTGACGCCGAACGAAGCGACACCGAACGCGGTGCCGGCGAGGGAGTCGACACCACCTCGCCCGGCGGGGACGCGACCGGCGACGGGTTCGCCGCGTACGACGTGGAGCCGGCCGGCGAGGACGCCGGTCTCGGCGTCGTCTCCGTCTCGCAGGGGCTTCGCGTGGCGGAGGAGGAAGACGAGACGACGCTGAAGGCGTTCGTCACGACGGGGAACCGCGAGGCGGTCCGGCTCGGGAAGTACCTTCTCGTCCCGTACCCGGACGGCGAGCGGCTGTTCTGTCGGATCACGGGGTTGGAGTACGCACAGGAGTTCCGGTCGGACGACGCCACCGAGATCCACGCTCGTCGACAGATGCGCCGCGACGACTTCGCCGAGCGCGACTACAAGTTCATGGCCGAGCTGGAGCCGATGTCGGTCGTGTACGGGTCCGGCGACGACATGAAGCGCCGGATGACCGACCGGGTTCCCAAGCCCGGTGCGGTCGTCGAGGAGGCCTCCGACGACGCCGAGATCAAGACCGGGCTGAAGATTCCCGAGGACGGCGTCTTCCTCGGTCACCTCTCCGTCGGCGGCGAGAAGGTGCGGACGGCGGCGGAGCCGCCCACGGTCGACTACCGGGTGAAGGACGACTACGCCGACGGCGACCCGCTCGCGTTCCGGCACACGCTCGTCGCCGGCGGAACCGGGTCGGGGAAGACCCACGCCTCGAAGAACGTCCTCCGGCAGTACCTCGATGCGGACCGCACCTACCCGACCGGCGACGGCCGGGAGTCGCGGATGGCCGTCGTCCAGTTCGACCCGCAGGACGAGTACGCGCAGATGCACGACGACAACACGGACCTCGGCGCCGACTTCGCCCGACGGCTGGACCGGGAGGGGATCGCCCACGGCGGCCACGACGACACCGTCGCCCTGGTGCCGCGGGCCGCGAACGCGACGTATCCGGGAGAGGGGCACCGCGCCGAGCGCGTGGAGTTCACGATCCCCTTCTCGCTGGCGCGGGACATGCCGTGGCTCGTCGCCGGCTCCGGGCTCAACGAGAACCAGTACCCCGCCCTGTTGACCCTGATAAATCGCTTCTTCCGCGACTACGGCGACTCGGGCACCTACAGCCAGTTCCTCTCGTACCTCGACGACCCGGCGCTCAAAGAGGAGCTCGACGAGAGCGGGCGGATCCACGAGGCGACGTTCGACGCCGTCAAACGGCGGGTCCGCGGCGTCCCCGGCGGGATCTTCGACCAGGACGCGAAGCCGATCACGGAGCTGGACCACACGCTCGTCCGACCGGGGGGGCTCTCCGTGATCCCGACGTACCACCTCCCGACCTCCAGACAGAAGGAGATCGTCGTGCTCGCGGTCGCGGGGCTGCTCGTCGACGACAAGCTCTCGAACGACCCGGACAGTGACCGGATCGAGGAGACGCCGCTGCTCATCGGGATGGACGAGGCGCACAACTTCCTCGCCGACGCCGACACCGTGCAGGCCCGGAAGGTCGTCCAGAAGTTCACGGAGGCCGCGAAACAGGGCCGCAAGGAGCGGCTCGGTCTGTTCCTGATCACGCAGGACCCGCAGGACGTGGCCGAGTCGGTGTTCAAACAGGTGAACACGAAGGTCGTCTTGAACCTCGGCGACGAGGACGCGATCTCCAGCGTGAACATCCCCGCGAACCTCGCCGGGAAGGTCCCGTACATGGAGAAGGGACAGATGGTGGTCTACTCGCCCGACAACTCCGAGCCCGTCGAGCTGATCGGGCTCTCGAAGTGCGTGACGCGGCACGAGTAAACTACCCCGCCCTACTCGCTCACGGCTTCGCCGTTCGCTTCGTTGCGGGCGGGGCTTTCACGTGGACTCCCGTTCTGGCCATCGCTGGCAGGCTCGTAATTACCGTTCACGTTCAACGTCCCGCGATTCAAGCGCACGTTTACGGGTGCGCCTCCACCCGACGACGTTTGCGCCGAGCGGAGATACTTCAGACCGATATTCTTCGCCGCGTTGTAGTCGGCGTGCGGTGAGTATCCGCACTTCAGGCACTCGAATACCTCTTGGCCGTCCGAGGTCGGGCGGTTGTCCTCATGAGTGAACCCGCACTTTGAACATCGCTGGGAGGTGTAGGCGGGACTCACCTGCTCGACGGAGATGCCGACAACTTCGGCTTTGTACTCGACGTACTCGAACAGGCGTCGGAACGCCCACGCGTGGAACTTCTTGGCGTTCGGCATCCGCTCACGAATGCCGGTCAGGTTCTCGAACGCGATCACGTCACAGTCGTGTTCGACGGCTTCTGCGACGAGTTCTTTCGAGACGGTGTGTAAAAAGTGGTCGTAGCGTCCCGTCTCCGTGCGCCCGACCGATTGGATGGTTTCGTGAGCGGCCCGCGTCCCGCGCTGTTGAAGCGACCCGCGTCGCTTCTCGAACTCGCGGCGCCAGTGGTTCAACTCCGACCCGTTCCAGAACGTGCCCGTTGACGTGACAGCGACGTTTTCGATGCCGAGGTCAACGCCGAGGACTGTGTTGTGCTCGTCGTTGCCGTCGTCGGCAGTCTCGAACTCTACGTCCGCCTTTGTGCGGACGTGAAGGTAGAACTCGCCGTCTCGGTAGTGAAGTTCTGCGCCCGTCACCTCGTAGTCGTCGTTGAACAGATACTCCGAGTGGGGCGTCTCGTGGCTCCCGTCTGGAAGGACGTACTCAGCAGTGATGCGACCTTCGACGGTTGCGAGCGTCGCATGGTCGTCGTTGAACGTCGCACAGCGCTTGTCGTAGACGAGTGTGGGGGCGGAAAAGGACGGTTTCCCTGCGTAGTCGCCTTGTTTCCACCGAGCGACGACACTTTGGACGGCGTCGGCGGCCTTGTTACGAGCGTTCTGAACGAGATTCGCTTGTAACCGTGTCTCTGCCCGCACGTCGTCGTAGGTCTCTCGTTGGAGTTCGGCTTTGCTCGTCGTTTTATACTCGCCTTGCCAGGCGTGGTCGACGACGTAGTTGGCGGCCCACAGGAACTCGGAGATAGTTTCATGGAGGAGGTCGGCGTCGCTGTCGGCCATATCGAGCTTGACTGGCACGGTGCGTCGTACCTCCATCCGTACTTCAGACGTATTTTTTACTTTTTATATTAGTGACGATTCAGTGAGAAGTCGGCCGACGATCGAACGTGGCTGGTGTAGTGCCTGGTCGGTTTCCTCTCCGACCCACTCGCTCGCTTCGCTCGCTCTCTCCTCACGGGCCGCAGGCCCGTTCGGATGGTCAGCGGGACCTACGGTCCCATACGACTTGAGGTCGGAGGCTCCACCTTGTATTATGCTGACGGGACGCGCCGGCGCCTCGAGAGGCGACCGCGCGCCGGATTGCCGTCGGCTCGGAGCCGCCGCCGACCTTTTTACGCCGAGCGAGCGAACCGCGGGTATGACCAAACGGATCCTCGTCGCGATCGACGGCTCGACCGAGGCGGCCGAGGCGCTCCAGTTCGCGGCGTCGGAGTGGCCCGACGCCGAGCTGACGGCCCTCCACGTGATCAACCCCGCGGACTCGGCGACGGGCGCGGAGGGCGGGTTCCCGGGTGCCGCCGACCAGTGGTACGACAGCGCCAAGCAGCGCGGCGAGCGGATCCTGACCGAGGCGACCGCGGCGGTCGACCGCGAGGTCGAGACGAGACTGGAGGTCGGGCGCCCGACGGCGACGATCCTCGGCGTCGCGGGCGGCGAGAAACCGGTCGGCGGGGACGACGACGACGGCGAGCCGTACGACCACGTCGTGTTGGCGAGTCAGGGTCGGACCGGGCTCTCCCGGGTCCTGCTCGGGAGCGTCGCGGAAGGCGTGGTCCGCCGCGCCGAGGTGCCCGTTACCGTCGTTCGGTGAGGGGGGACGGGAGCGCTGGCGTGAAGCGGGCGTTGGCGATCAGCCGTCCGCCCGCTCTGCCTCGACCACCTCGCCGACAATCGTCCATCCCTCCTCGTCGGGACCCGACCGCCCGAGAAGCACGGACTCGTGGTCCTCCGAGGTGATCAGCCGGAACTCGGCGTCGCCGTCGGTATCGGTCCGAACGCCCTCGCCTCGGAACTCCCGCTGGAAGAACTCGGTCGAAGAGAACTCGAAGACGCCGGCGGTGTCGCCTCCGTCGAGGGTGAGCCGAACGGCCCGGGGTTGGATGTTGTGGATGCGCTTAGCGACGGGGTGGAGATCGGGCATGGTCGCGAGTCGGTGCGGATCGGAATAAAGGCGCCGTCCGAGCCCGGACTCCGACGAGATCGAGATATGAGTCCCATCCCGCGCAGGTCTCGGAGCCACCGTACGAAGTTAATACGTTCCGGCGCGTTGATACGTGGGATCACCCATGTTGTCAGAATCCATAAACTATCTCCGCGACGGCGAAGACGCCATCGTGACGGTCGCGATCGGCGGAGTGCTGCTGATCGCGAGTCCGCTCCTGATCCCGTCGTTCCTCGTGCTCGGATACCTCACGCGCGTCATCCGTCGGACGGCCGACGGCGACGCCGAGCCGCCGGTGTTCGAGGCGTGGGGTGACCTCCTCGTCGAGGGGGCGAAGGCGTTCGCCGTCACGTTCGTCTATTCGCTGCTGCCGCTCGCGATCCTCGCGGTCGCCGCGGTGTTCGGTGTCGGCGCGGTCGTCGTCGGGTCCAGTGACGGCGCCGGCGGCCTCCTCGGCGGGCTGATCGGCGGGCTGCTGGCGCTGGTGCTCGTCGTCGTCGCGCTCGCCGTCTCGCTCGCCGGCCTCTACGTGACTCCGGCCGCGCTGGCCGCGGTCGCCGACTCGGGACGCGTCGGCGACGGCTTCGCGGTCGGCACGCTCTGGGGCGTCGTCACGAAGCGGGCGTACGCCGTCGGCTGGCTCACGACCGCCGCGGTGGTGTTCGCCGGAGCGCTAGCGATCGGCGTGCTCTCGGTCGTGCCGGTGCTCGGCACGATCGCCGGGTTCTTCGTCCAGTTCTACGCGATCGTCGCCGCGGCCGCGATCATCGGCTGGACGTGGACCGACGTGCGGCCGGTCGCGACCGACGTTACGGACCCCGACCCCGCGAATCGGCCCGCCGTGTGACATCGTCGGCTAGCCGAGACTCGTCAAGGCTCGACGGCGACGGAACGGACGGCGGGAAAAAGCTGCGACTGCGAGAGGACTACGCTTCGAGAACGTCGTCGTAGTCGCCGGCGTCGACGCGGTCGTCGAACGTCCGGGCGTCCTCGCCCTCGATGGTGACGCCGAGGGAGGCGCAGGTGCCGCCGACCTCCTTGGCGGCGTTTTTCACGTCGTACGCGAGCAGGTCGCTCGACTTCTGCTCGGCGACCTTCTTCACCTGTTCGATGGACATGTCCGCGACGAAGTCCGTCTGGGGCTCGCCGGAGCCGGTCTCGAAGCCGGCTTCGTCTTTGATCAGTTCGGCCGTCGGCGGGACGCCGACCTCGATCGTGAAGGAGCCGTCGTCGTCGTACTCGACGGTGACGGGCACTTCCATGCCGTCGAACGCGGCGGTTTCCTCGTTGATCTGCGCCACGACATCCTGAACGTCCACCGGCGTCGGACCGAGCTCCGGACCGAGCGGCGGGCCGGGGTTGGCCTGCCCGCCGGGGACGAGCGCTTCGATAGTTCCAGCCATATCCGTACGAACCCGGCGGCGACTTTTAACGGTTGTTCTTTCGAGCAGCGGGAGCCAGCGGTTCGCACACTTCCGAAATCGGCCGCGGCGCGGCGGTTACGTTGCATTGTACGGCGAGCCGAAGGTGAACGGTCATTTATAAGCTCCCGCTTGCGGGCTGTGCGGACCTCGCGGGCTGTGCGGACCTCGCGGGCTGTGCGGACCTCGCGGGCTGTGCGGACCTCGCGGGCTGTGCGGACCTNGCGGACCTCGCGGGCTGTGCGGACCTCGCGGGCTGTGCGGACCTCGCGGGCTGTGCGGACCTCGCGGGCTGTGCGGACCTCGCGGGCTGCGACTCCCGCGTTCTCCCCCGTTCCACTCGCGGGACCGCAACCGCACCTCGCGCCTCCCCAGCCTCGGCGGACGGGCCGGCGCGGCTCCGCCCGCGCCGGCCCGCCGCCTCCCTCGCGGTCTCCTCGCGCTCGCGGACGCGAGCGCTCGGAGGCGCGCCAGCGGCCATGAAAATCGGAGACTCGAGTAAATTGGGGACTCGAGTGAGAATCCGTTTATAAGGCGTAGCGACCGGCGGTCGGAGGGGGCCGTCGGCTACGGCTCCACCGGAGCCGACCCGTCGCTCTGTCCCGTCTCGCCCGCGGTGCGTCCGGGGAGGAACGTCCCGGTCTCGCGGCGGACACCGAGGAGCAGCGCGGCGCCCGCGGCGAGCGGGAGGACCGCGCAGGCGGCGTAGATGGGCGCGAAGCCGACCGACTCGATCAGCGGCAGCGACACCATCGGGCCGAGGCCGCCGCCCACGTCGCCGAGGACGTTGTTCGTCCCCGAGGCGCGCCCCATCCGCTCGTCGGGGGTCAGGTCCGCGAGCAGGGCCATCATCGGGCCGCTCGTCCCGCCCTGCCCGGCGCCGATGAAGACGCAGGCGAGCCCGAGCGAGACCACCGACCCGGCCCGGGCGAGCAGCAGGAACCCGACGAACGAGACCACGAGGAACGTCAGCAGTATCGGCGTCCGAGAGTCCCGGGTGTCCGAGATCCGCCCGCCGACGAGCATGAAAAAGGACGCCGAGAGGACCGTACCGGCCATGAACAGCCCGGAGGTCCCCTGCGGGGCGAGCCCCAGCAGGGAGATGTCGTTTTCCCCGAGGAACAGCACGAGCGTGGAGAACAGCGCGCCGATGTACGCGAACATCAGCCCGAAGTTGACCAGCCCGACGGTCAGTGCGGGAACGGCGGTGTCGACGTCCCACGGCTTGATCGAGTCCCCGGAGCGGTCGCCCGTGACGTGCGTCTCCGGGACGTAGCGGTAGGCGACGACGCTGGCGGTCAGCGCGAACGCGGCGGCGACGGCGAAGGCGGCGACGTTGCCCGCGAGCGCGGAGACGACCCCGCCGAGCACGAGGCCGGCCGGGAACCCCATGGTGATCCCGCCGCGGACGACGCCCATGTTCGTCCCCCGCGACCCGCTGTCGGAGAGGTCCGCGGCGATGGTGTAGGCGGTCGCGAACACCGCGGCGGAGCCGAGCCCCCAGAGCACCCGCGCGAGCAGGAACCACGTCTCGGGCGCGACGGCGGCCGCCATCGGGGCGAACCACTGCTCGGGGCCGACGACCAGCGGGCCGGCCGCGATCGTCGGCAACGAGGCCGCGAGGGGGCGGAGCGACTCGGCGGGGGGCATCGAGAGCGCGACGACGTAGCCGAGGGTGGCGACGCCCTCGACGAACAGCCCGACGACGAACGGGGTGCGCGTCCCGTACCGGTCGACGAGGGCGCCGGCGGGCGCGTTCGCGACGAGCCGCACCCACCGGTTCGCGGAGAGGATCACGCCGACCATGAACGCCGAGATACCGAGGACCGCACCGAGGTTCGGCAGGATGGGGAAGACGACCCCGCCGCCGAACCCGACGAAGAAGGTGCTGGCGATCACCGCGAGCAGCACCGTCGGCGGCCGATCGAACCCGAGCAATCCCACCTCACTCACCCCGGTTCGTCGCGGCGGCGACGGGGGCGGTCAACGCCCGCCGCACCGAGTCGCCGGTCATTCGCTCACGTCCCCGTCACCGGGCGTCATCTCCGCGATCCCCGCTTCGAGCGACGGGAGCGCCACGCCCTCGGCGAGCAGCGGTTCGACGATCCGGCGGAGCGTCGCCTCGGCGACGGCCCGCGTGTACGTCGGTTCGGGGCGGTCGACGACGTCGAGGGCTCCGAGCCCGCCGTCCCCCGGCTCGTGACCCGAACCGTCCGCGTCCGAGCCCTCTACGTCCGAGCCCTCTACGTCCGAACCGTCGCCGTCGACGGTGTCTTTCGCGCCTCGACTCAGCGTGATCTGCCGCGTCCGCGCGCCGTCGAGCGTCGCGACCAGCAGCGCCGCCGTCTCCTCGACGTCGACGTCGCGGAAGACCCCCGCCTCGATGCCGGACTCGAGGATGTCGACGACGGTGCCGCGGAGCAGCCGATCGCTCCGGGCGAGCTGTCGACGGATCGGCTCGTTGAACGGCCCCTGCGTGCGGAGTTCGAGGAGCGCGATGTGGAACGCCTCGCGGTCGACCGCCTCGGGCTCGAAGACGAACCACCCGATGAACCCCGCGAGCCGCTCGGCCGGCGGATCGTCCGCGTGGGCCGCGATCCGGCGCTCCGAGTCGCTGATGACGTGGTCGAGGAAGGCGACGAGCAGCTCCTCCTTCGTGTCGTAGTGGTAGTGGAGCAGCGACTTGCTCTTCGAGCACTCGTCGGCGATGTCCTGCATCGTCACGTCGGCGTAGCCGTGGGAGCGGAGCGCGCGATAGACCCCGTCCATGATCTCGTCGGCCGCGCTCGGCTCGTCGGTCATTGACTGACCGGTCAGTCAGCGATCGGTAAATCCCTATCGGTCGGAGAACGATCGGTCGCTACGTCGGACAGAGCGGCCGCTCAGCGCGTAGAACAGTCGAAAAGCCGATACACCCGTGAACGTCGTCGCCGGAGTTACAGGCGGGTGACGTTCGTCGCGCGCGGACCCTTGTCCGCTTCCTCGATGTCGAACTCGACTTCCTGACCCTCTTCGAGGTCCGGGCCGCCGACGTCCTCCATGTGGAAGAACACGTCCTCGTCCGCGTCATCAGTCTCGATAAATCCGTAGCCGCCAGTGTCGTTGAAGAAGTCAACTTCGCCTTTCGCCATTGCGTCCGTAACAGCGGGAGGAGTACATAAAAGGCTTCCGTGAGCGAGACGGGCGTGCCAAGACGGGTCATACCCGGACGCGGGAGGGGGATCTGTCGGGGTGGATCCCGCCGTGTTAGTAACTACTATACGACCCCGGTGCGGAACCGTTAGGTATGAGTCAGTCGTACAATCGAGGCCTCATCGAGGACTTCAGCCGCTGGCGGGAGTTCCAAGCGGGGATGTGGGCCTGGATCTTTCATAAATTCACGGGGTGGGTGCTCATCGGCTATCTGTTCACGCACATCGCCGTGTTGAGTACCGCCATCCCGGCAGCCGACGGCGCGACGATGATGTTCCAGGGGTCACAGACGGACGTGTTCACGGGGACGATCGTCAGCCTGGAAGGGCTGCTCTTAGTGCGTATCTTGGAGGTCGGCCTGCTCGCGGTCGCCGTCTTCCACATGCTCAACGGCACTCGGCTCCTCCTCGTCGACCTCGGCGTCGGGCTGGAGGCACAGGACAAGAGCTTCTACGCGTCGCTAATCCTGACCGGAGCGATCACCGTCGCGTCAGTTCCGACCTTCATCGCGGGGGCGTTCTGAGATGGCTGAGCGTTACTCCTCGTTCAACTCCGGCGGTCGGATGTGGTTGCTCCAGCGCGTCACGGCGGCGTTCCTGCTCGTCGTGTTAGCGTTCCACTTCTTCCTGCTCCACTTCGTTCACCACGCCGACGAGGTCACGCTCGCGGCCAGCTCGGCGCGGATGGAGCAGCTGAGCTACTACTCGCTGATGGTGCTGTTCCTCGTCACGGCGACGTTCCACGGGGTCAACGGCGTGTACAACGCCCTCGTCAACCAGGGACTCACCGGCACCAAACGCACGGTCGTCAAGTGGTCGCTCGTGGCCGCGAGCGTCGTGCTGCTGTTCCAGGGGATTCGGACGGCGAACGCATGGGCGGGCGGTTTCCCGCTTCTCTGAACTATGAGTACGCAGATACCGAAACAGACGGACGAATCGAGCGACACCGACGCCGAGGCGGAGGCGCCTTCGAAAGGCGACGAGCGTCGAGACGAGAAGCGACGGCGCGCCGCCGAGGAGCGCGCGCGCCGGCAGGCGGAGGAGGCCGAGAAGGCCGCCGCCGACGAAGAGACGGTCGAGCTGAAGGTGTTCCGGTACGACCCCGAGATCGAGGGGAAACAGGAGCCCCGGTTCGACACGTTCCACGTCCCGTTCACGAAGGGGATGACCGTCCTCGACGCGCTGATGTACTCGCGGGACACGTACGACTCCTCGCTCACGTTCCGGCACTCCTGCCGGCAGGCGGTCTGCGGCTCCGACGCGATGTTCGTCAACGGCGGCCAGAAGCTGGCGTGTAAGACCCAGATATCGGATCTCGAAGAACCGATCCGGGTGGAGCCGCTCCCGCACGCCGAGGTTCGGAAGGACCTCGTCGTCGACCTCGAGCACTTCTATGACCAGATGGAGGCCGTTGAGCCGTACTTCCAGACGAACGAGTATCCCGACGGCGAGCTGGAGGAGCAGCGACAGACGCGGGAGAACCGCGAGAAGATCAAGATGTCGACCCGGTGTATCTGGTGTAGCGCGTGTATGTCGTCGTGTAACATCGCCGCCGGCGACAACGAGTACCTCGGTCCCGCCGCGATCAACAAGGCCTACCGGTTCGCGATGGACGAGCGCGAGGGCGAGGACATGAAACAGAAGCGGCTGGAGATCATCGAGCAGGAACACGGCGTCTGGCGGTGCCAGACCCAGTTCTCCTGTACCGAGGTGTGCCCGAAGGACATCCCGCTCACCGAGCACATCCAGGAGCTGAAGCGGGAAGCGGTCAAGAACAACCTGAAGTTCTGGTGAGCGCGGTGGACACGCTCAAGGGCATTCGGAACCAACAAAACACCATATCACAATGCACGAACACGACGTAATCGTTGTCGGCGCCGGGGGGGCGGGACTCCGGGCGGCGATCGCGGCACAGGAAGCGGGGGCCGACGTGGCCATCGTCTCGAAGCTCCATCCGGTCCGATCGCACACGGGCGCGGCCGAGGGCGGAATCAACGCGGCGCTTCGCGACGCCGACTCGTGGCAGGACCACGCCTACGACACGATGAAGGGCTCCGACTACCTCGGGGACGCCCCGGCGGTCGAGGCCCTCTGTCAGGAGAGCCCGGAAGAGGTCATCCAACTCGAACACTGGGGGATGCCGTTCTCCCGCGAGGACGACGGGCGCGTCTCTCAGCGACCGTTCGGCGGGCTCTCGTTCCCCCGGACCACGTACGCGGGCGCCGAGACCGGCCACCAGATGCTCCACACGATGTACGAGCAGGTGGTCAAACGCGGGATCACGGTGTACGACGAGTGGCACGTGATGGAGCTCGCCGTCACCGACGAGGACGACCCGGCCGATCGGACCTGCCACGGCGTCGTCGCCTACGACATCCAGAGCGGCGAGGTCAGCGGCTTCCGCGCCGAGAACGGCGTCATCCTCGCGACCGGCGGGATGGGACAGGTGTTCGACCACACCACCAACGCGGTCGCGAACACCGGCGACGGCGTCGCGATGGCGTACCGCGCGGGCGTCCCGATGGAGGACATGGAGTTCATCCAGTTCCACCCGACGACGCTGCCGTCGACGGGCGTTCTCATCTCCGAGGGGGTCCGCGGTGAGGGCGGCATCCTCTACAACGAGAAGGGCGAGCGCTTCATGTTCGAGCACGGCTACGCGAACAACGACGGCGAGCTCGCCTCCCGCGACGTGGTCTCCCGCGCCGAGCTGACCGAGGTCAACGAGGGGCGCGGCATCGAGGACGAGTACGTCCACCTCGACATGCGCCACCTCGGCGAGGAGCGCATCCTCGACCGGCTGGAGAACATCCTTCACCTCGCGGAGGACTTCGAGGGCGCCGACGGGCTCACGGAGCCGATGCCGGTCAAGCCCGGGCAGCACTACGCGATGGGCGGCATCGAGACGAACGAGTTCGGCGAGACCGTCATCGGCGGCCTCTACGCCGCCGGCGAGTGCGCCTGCGCGTCGGTCCACGGCGCGAACCGCCTCGGCGGCAACGCTCTGCCCGAGCTGATCGTCTTCGGCAAGCGTGCCGGGCGCCACGCCGCCGGCGAGGAGATGGGCGAGGCCGAGATCACGACCGGGAAACAGGGCGACTGGCAGCCCGCCGACTACGAGTTCGAGGTCGAGGTCGGCGAGGTCGGCGGCCAGGGGCCGGCCGCGGCCGACGGCGGCGCGGTGGCGACGGACCCCGACGGCGTGCTCGAGGCCGAGGTCGAACGCGCGAAGGCCCGCGTCGAGGAACTGCTCTCGCGGAAGGGCCGGAACCACGCCGAGATCCGCTCGAAGGTCCAGCAGACGATGACCGACAACGTCAACGTGTTCCGCGAGGAGGGCCGGCTCGGAGAGACGCTCGGCGACCTCCGCGAGGCCCGAGAGGCGTACAAGGACGTGGCCGTCTCGGACCCGTCTCGGACGTTCAACACGGACCTCATCCACACGATGGAAACCCGAAACATCCTCGACATCGCCGAGGCGCTCACGATGGGCGCGCTCGCGCGTGAGGAGTTCCGCGGCGCCCACTGGCGGAAGGAGCACCAAGAGCGGAAAGACGAGGAGTGGCTGAAACACACGCTCATCTCGTGGAACGACGGCGAACCCGAACTCTGGTACAAGCCGACGATCCTCGAAGGGGAGAACAAGACGTACGAGCCGAAGAGCCGGTCGTACTGAACGGGAAACGACCACGATCGATCCGGATCGTTCACGGTCTCCTATCCGTCGTCGGTCGAAACTCGGCGGGAGTCCCCCGGTCGGGACGCCGACGGCGTCACCGTCGTCGGTCGCGCTTCGACGCGTTTCAGGCGTTTTCGGCCCGCTCTCACCCATCGACGTTGTTTCGACGATCGTTGAAAAGGGGGTTTATTATCGTCGAAGGTATTGTATCGGACAAGATGTTAGAGACACAGACCGCACGCACCGCGGCGCCGGCCCTCCCGCCGGAGCTGCAGTCTCCCCGCGCGAAGCTCGTCTACCTGTACCTGACGACGAAGGGCGACGCGACCGTCTCGGAGATGGGCGACTCGCTCGGCATGAAGAAGCTCTCGCTGTACAGCATCCTGAAGACTCTCCGGAAGGAGGGCATGGTCGACTGCGACGGCGACACCTACGCGCTGAACTGACGGTCTGACAGCTCCGTTCTCGGTAGTCGCCGCTCCCGCCAGCGGAGCGTTTACCAGCCCGCGGAACGCAGTGGGGTCGTGGACGCGAACCAGACAGAGTTCCGGAACCCGTTCGGGATGGACACCGAGTGCGAGAACTGTCCCGAGCTGTGCGGTCCCCGCGACCGCGTCGTTCACGGCTACGGCGACGTGGGCGGCGAGTTCCTCGTCGTCGGCACGCGCCCGAGCGCGGCCGCCGAGGCCAACGGCGTCCCCTTCACCGGTGCGGGCGCCGGCGAGCGGGTGCAGTCGATCTTCGCCGACCTCGGGTTCGTCCGGTCGGCGCCGGACGCGGCGGAGCCCGACGTGCAGAACGCCTTCTTCACGAACCTGACGCGGTGTCGACACCCCGAGCGCGAGCCGACCGACCGGGAGGTCGAGACCTGCGAGCCGTTCCTCAACGCGGAGATCAGGATGATCAACCCGCAGATCATCGTACCCGTCGGCGAGCGACCGCTCCGCGAGCTCGCGGTCGAGTACACCACCCGGCGGCCGGACTCCTTCGACGTCGACGCTGAGCACGCGACGACGATCCGGGGACGCGGCTTCGAGCTGGTGCCGATGAAGGAGCCGGCCGAGATGACCGACGCCGAGGCCGACGCGTTCCGGGAACACATGCGCGAGAACGTGCTGAGCCGGGACTACCGGCAGACGAAGGGACGGCGGAGCCGGTGAGGGGACTCGTCCGCAGTCGGGGAGTCAGTCGGCCGGGTCGTCGAGCTCTTCCACGTCGTCGATCGCGTCGCCGAGGAGGTCGGTCGTCGCGTCGCCGCTGTCCGCGCCGAACGCGCAGTCGATGAGGATGTGCCCGCCGAGCGTCGTCGGCGAGATGACCTGGTCCGCGCCGGCCCGGCGGAGCTTGTTGATGTTCTCCCGCTGGGTCACCGCCGCGACGATACGCACGTTGGGATTGAGCTGTCTGGCGGTGAGGATCGCGAGGGCGTCGCGCGCGTCGTCCTCGGTCGCGACGACGACCGCCCGGGCGCCCTCGAGGTTGACCCGTTCGAGCGGCTCCACGTCGCTGGGGTCGGCGACGAGCACCGGTACGTCGTGGTCGGAGAGCCGCTGGGCGGCGGTCTGGTCGGTCGTCACGACGGCGTACTCCGTCCCGTCACGGGCGTCGAGTTCTTCGAGAATCGGTTCCGTCAGGTCCCCGTATCCGAGCACGAGGACGTGGTCGTCGAGGAGGTCTATCTGTCTGTCAGTCATTTTTCCGAGCGCCTTGGAGAGCTGCGCCTCGATGGCGGGCGTGAGGAGGACGCCGAGCGCCACCGCGAACGCGGCGACGTTCATCACGAGCGAGGAGAGCACGAACAGCTGCGCGATGTCGGCGGCCGCCCCGGTCTGCGGTGTCACGTCTCCGTAGCCGACCGTAGAGGCGGTGACGACGGTGAAGTAGAACGCGTCGACGATGGTCTCGACGCCGTTGAACTGGTCGCGGAGCGTGTACGTCCCGACCGTCCCGTACGAGACGGCCGTCACGAGCGCCGCCCCGGCGGCGAGCTGGGTCGGTGACGGCGAGTACGTCCTGTCGAACCGCCCGCGGTTGTACGCGAGTGCGGGCAACGACAAGACCGACAGCGCCACTAAGGGGAACGACAGCACCGACGCCTGCATCAGCCCCTGGAGGGCGGTCAACGGGAGCAGAACCGCCGTGGAGTACCAGCCGACGCGGTAGCCGCTCCGGAGCGCGAAGCCGCTCCCGAACATCGCGAATCCGGTGATGGTTCCGGTGAACCCAACGGTCTGACGGACGACCGCGGGCACGTACGGGGAGAGCGGGCCGTCGACGCCGAGCCCGCCGATCTGAGCGAGCCCGGCGAGGATCGACAGCACCGCGACCGCGAACGTCAGGAGAATGGACGCTCGGACGGTCACCCAATCGCGGGTCAGCTCCATGCGAGGTGGTCGCCGACGGCGAACTTAAACCCCGCGAGCGAAGCCGACGCCGGTCCGTTCGCGCGATCCCGCGTCTGACGACCGGTACCCGGCGTCGACACACGTTTAAACCCGCCGCCGGTTGAGGGGCGTATGTCACTGCCCGTCGAGATCGTCTTCGGAGTCTACCTCGGCGTCATCACCGGTATCGTCCCTGCGCTGGTGGCTGGGGTGCTCGGGTTCGTGTTCAAGTACGTCACCGACGTGACGATCCCCGGGCTCGGGGTCGTCGTGCTGTCGCTCGCGATCGCCGGCGTCAACGGCGGCCTGCTCGCGCTCAACGACGAGACCATCCGGTCGTCGGAGCGGGCGCCGGCGATCCTCACGGCGATCGTCGTGGTGTTGATGCTCTCGATGTACGCCCACGCCCAGGGGGACCGGCTCGGCGCCAGCGTCCCCAAGCGGATCTCGCTCAAGCAGCTCCGGGACCGGACGCTCTCGACCGACGTGATCGAGCTCGTCGGCGGCCGGGGACGGGTCTCCGTCGAGGTGACCGGCGAGGTCGGCGACATGGAGGGGTACCCGCCGCTGCCGGCCCTGTCTCTTATACACATNGGGTCTCCGTCGAGGTGACCGGCGAGGTCGGCGACATGGAGGGGTACCCGCCGCTGCCGGCCGAGACGCGCCGGGCGATCCTCGACGGCGACTGGGCGTTCCCGGCCGACCTCCCGCTCGCGGAGCTGGAAGAGCGGTTCGCCGAGCGGTTACAGACCGAGCTCGACCTGGCCGACGTGTCGGTCCGGATCGACGAGCGGGCGCGCGCGACGGTGTCCGCCGCACCGCCGACCGGGGCGCTCTCGAAGCGGGTCCCGGCCGGGAAGCGCGCGGTGTCGGTGTCGGCGCTCGTCCCGACCGGGATCGCCCGCGGCGACGTGGTCCGCGTGATCACGCCGGACCTCACCGTCGAGGGTGCCGTGATCGCCGCCCGGTCGAGCGGGGAGCCGGAACCGGGAGCCGGCGCGGCGGCCGCACCCGCCGACGGCGACGGCGCGGAGCCGGACGACGACCTCCGGACCGACGGCGGAGAGGACGCCGTCGCATCTCCCCCCGCGACGACGGCGCCCACGACGACCGGCGGCGAGGGACGGGTGACGGTCGCTCTCGACCGGTCCGAGGCGACGGCGCTCCTGCGCGCCGACCGGGGGCGCGTGCTGGTGCTGTCGCGGGGAACCCGCCGCGAGTACGAGCTCACGGCGCTGTTGCGGCGGACCGGGAAGCGGTTCCGGAAGGTGTCGGTCGTCGCCGGCGGGCCGTTGGACGGGCGCACGATCGGCGAGGTCGAGGTCCGCGAGGCGTACGACGTGGCGGTCCTCGCGGCGCGCCACGACTCGTGGACGATCGCGCCGAGCGGGACGCAGTCCCTGTCGGCGGGCGACGAGCTGTTCGTCGTCGGGAGCCGCGACGCGCTGGACCGGTTCGAGGAGGTGGCCGCGTGACCGCCGCAGCCGTCGTCGCTACCGCCGTCGACGTCGGCTTCGCGCGACCGCGACAGGCGGCGGTCACCCTCGTCACGTTCGGCGTCCTCGCCGTGCTCGTCGCGGGGAGCGCCTCGCTCGCCTACCGCTGGTACTTCCGCACGGAGATCCCCGAGGGAGTGACCGGCCTGCTCGGCGTCGCCGTCGTCGCGCTGTACCTCAACACGACCTCGCTGGGGTCGGTCGCGATCGGCGACAACCCGGCGCTGTTAGCGCCCGAGAGCGTGTTCTTCAACCTCGTCTCGCTCGGGGTCGCGGCGGTGATGGCGCCCGTCGGCCGGTACGCGGGCGATCGGCTCGCAGTCGACGTGTTCGCGCTCTCCGGGGCCAAGCAGCTCGAAGGCGAGCTGAGCGGCGTCGTGCGCGCGGTGGGCCGGTTCACGGCGGTGACGCTCCCGCCGGCCGACGAGATCGGCGACATGGACACGTACGATCCCGTCTCGCCGGAGAAGAAGGACGAGCTCGCCGAGACGACCCTCCTCTTCCCGCGGAAGCTCTCGGACGAGGAGCTCCGCGAGCGGCTCGTCACTCGGCTCAAAGAGGAGTACGGCGTCGGTTACGTCGACATCGACCTCGACGCCGACGGGACGGTCGAGTACTTCGCGGTCGGCTCCCGCGCAGCCGGGCTCGGGCCGACGCTCGCTCCCGGGTCGGCGGCGGTCGCGGTCGCTACGGACCCCCCGAACAACGCCACCGTCGGCGACACGGTCCAGCTGTGGCGGGACGACCCGGAGCCGAAGCGCGTCGCGACCGGCGAGCTTCGCGGGGTCGCGGGCGACGCCGTCACGGTCGCGCTCGACGAGTCGGACGCGGAGCGCCTGACCGACGAGGAGGGGTACCGGACCGTGACGCTCCCCGCGGAGCCGCAGGCGGACCGCGAGTTCGCCTCGCTGCTGCGGACCGCGGACGAGACGATGGCGTCCGTGACCGTCGAGGCGGGGAGCGACCTCGCGGGCAGCACCGTCGGAGGGGTGCGCACCGTCGTCGCCGCGGTCCGTCCGAAGGGGGGATCCGTCCAGCCGATCCCCCGGCGCGCGTACGTATTCGGCGCCGGCGACCTCGTGTACCTCGTCGGGCGCCCCGACGCGATCCGCCGGTTCGAGGCGGCCGCAGCGGCGGGAGCGGACGCGACGCCGTCGGCCGGAGGCGAGGATGGCGATCGCGACGGGGAACGCGCCGTTCGCGACGAGGCGGGTACTCCGGACGACCTCGACGACGACACGGCTGACGACGGCGCCGACGACGCGGTCGCCTCTGACGGCGACACGGCTGACGACGGTGACGAGACCGACACCCCCGATGACGCCGATCGGGCGCAACGCTCTTGAGTCGCCCGCGCGGGGATCGCGTATGGAGTGGAAGCTGTTCGCCGACCTCGCGGAGATCGCCGGCGGACGCGAGATCGACGTGGCGGCGGAGCCGGGCGACACGGTCGGCGACGCGCTCGACGCGCTGTTGGAGACGCATCCGGAGCTCCGCGACCGGGTGCTCGACGACGGCGAGGTGGCGGACCACATCAACGTCCTCCGGAACGGCGGGAACGTCCGCCACGACGGCGGGCTGGACGCGACGCTCGAGGCCGGCGACGAGCTGGCGCTGTTCCCCCCCGTGAGCGGTGGCGCCGTCGGGCGGTAGATCGGTCGTTTCAAACGGTCGCGCGCCGCACCTCTCGCTATGAGCGACAGCGATGCTGACGGCGGGCACGAGTCGGAAGACGCCGGGGGCGATCCGGCGCGCGAGGAGTTCCACGAGGACCCGGTCGGACACACCCGCGCGACCGCCGATATGACCGTCGGAGAGCTGGTCGAGGGATACGGCGACGCGGGGATCGGCGCGGCGTCTGTCAACGAGGCGGGCGACGTGCTCGCGGAGATGTTCGCGAACGACGACTGTACCGTGTTCCTCTCGCTGGCGGGCGCGATGGTCCCCGCTGGGATGCGCCGGATCGTCTCCGACCTCATCCGCGACGGCTACGTCGACGCCCTGGTGACCACGGGCGCGAACCTCACCCACGACGCCATCGAGGCGATCGGCGGGAAACACCACCACGGGCGGACCCACGACCCGGAGAAGAGCCTCCGCGAGCACGACGAGGGCCTCCGCGACGAGGGCGTCGACCGCATCTACAACGTCTACCTCCCGCAGGAGCACTTCGCCGCCTTCGAGGGGCACCTGCGCGAGGAGGTGTTTCCGGAACTGGCGGGCGACGGTCCCGTCTCCATCGCGGACCTCACCCGGGAGCTCGGCCGCGCCAACGCCGCGGTCAACGAGCGCGACGACGTGGCCGAGGACCCCGGCGTCGCCGCCGCGGCCTCCGACTGCGACGTGCCCGTCTACTGCCCCGCCGTACAGGACTCCGTGCTCGGACTCCAAGCCTGGATGTACGCGCAAACGGCCGACTTCACGCTCGACGCCTTAGACGACATGACGGAGCTGACGGACCTCGCGTTCGACGCCGACGACGCCGGCTGCCTGCTCGTCGGCGGCGGCGTCCCGAAGAACTTCACGCTCCAGACGATGCTCGTCACCCCTCGCGCCTACGACTACGCGGTCCAGATCACGATGGACCCCGAGGCGACCGGCGGGCTCTCGGGCGCCACCCTCGAAGAGGCCCGATCGTGGGGGAAACTGGAGAAGGACGCGCGCAACGCCTCCGTCTACGGCGACGCGACCGTCATGCTGCCGATGCTGATCGCCGCGGCCCGCGAGCGCGTGGAGTAGGACCGCTAGCTCGTCAACCGCTAGCTCGTCAGTAGTTATAAACCGATCTGCAGTGGCGCGTGCCGGCGAGCGGCCGAACGCCGCGAACAGCGAGGGACCGAAGGTCCCGCTGGCAGCCGGACGTAGTCCGGCGACCGCACGCGCGAGGGAGTCGGCGCGGGGTTTAAAAACGCCGCGCCGACGAGGCTGGGGAGGCGTGAGGTGCGGAGCGGTGCTGTGCGGGCGAGAGTCAACGGGCAGTCGCCGACGGCGGTGCCGCCAGCGACCAGTTTTAAGAGACCCGCTTGGGCTTCGGCGGTGGTCACCGTTCAGTCGTCGTCACCCAGTTATAAACGGTAATCACGGGAGCGAGACGACTCCTCGACCCGACACGACCTACGCTCGCGAGTCCAGATCCATCGCCTCCGCCAACAACGCGTGCGACTCCAGCGCGTCGTCGTGGTCCGGCACCGCGTGCTGGATCATCACCTCGTCGGCGCCGACCCGGTCCGCGAGCTGTTCGAGCAGGCCCTCGATCGTCTCCGGACTCCCCGAGATCGCTCGCGGCCACTCGTCGTCGCCGAGGGTCGCTGGCGTCGGCTCGGGGGCGCCGCCGAGCTCCGCGATCGACTCCTCGACGGAGGGGATCGACCCCACCACGCCGCGCTGCATCCGCTTGAACGTCGCCTCCGCGGGCGCACGCCGACGGGCCGCGGCCGCGTCCGTCTCGGCGGCGACCGCGTTGAGCGCGACCATCCCGTACGGCTCCTCGGGGCCGTCCCCGAGCGCCGTGGGCTCGAAGCGGTCGCGGTAGGTCTCGAAGGCGCGCTCGGCGAGCCCGGGACGGATGAACGCCGCGAAGCAGAACCGCGCGCCGAGTTCGCCGGCGATCGCCGCGCTCGACGGGCTGGATCCGAGCACCCACGGAACCGGCGGCTCCGAACCGGAGCTCGGGACCGTCAGGTCGGCGTACGGGTGATCCTCCGGGAAGGCGTCGGAGAGGTGGCTCACGACCGCGCGGATGCGCTCCTCGTGGTCCTCGTCGGGGTTCTCGACGCGGCGGTCCGTGCCGAGCGCGCGGTCCGAGGCCGGCGAGCCGTTCGCCCGACCGAGGCCGGCGTCGATCCGCCCCGGCGCGAGCCCGTCGAGCGTGCCGAACGCCTCCGCGACCTTGTACGGGCTGTAGTGGTTGAGCAGGACGGCGCCGGAGCCGATCCGAATCTCCTCCGTCGCGCCCGCGAGCCGCCCGAGCAACACTTCCGGGGTCGTCCCAGCGAGGTGATCTCCCATCCCGTGGTGTTCGGCGACCCAGAACCGCGAGTAGCCCAGCCGCTCGGCCTGCTCCGCGGCCGCGACCGTGTTCGCGTACGCGTCGGCTGCGGTCCCGCCCGCGGGGACCGGCGAGAGGTCGACGATGGAGAGGTCCATACTCGCCGTCGGCGATCCCGGGCGTTAACGGTTGGGCTCCCGGCGGTCGCGCCGGGGGACCGGAAGCGGGAGGCGGCGAAGCGGCGTCGGAGCGACGGCTGGTGAACCGAGAAACGAAAGCGTCGAAAGAGAGAACGCGGTCGTCAGTTGTCGCCGGACTTCGACTGCCAGGCGTAGTCGCGGCGGGAGGCCGAGTCGCCGAAGCCGCACGAGGCGCAGCGCTCCTTCTTGACGTGGTAGGATTTCTCGCCGCAGCGGCGGCACTTCACGTGAACCGTCTTGTTCTTCTTCCCCTGAGAGGGCGTTCCGGAGCCGGTCATGCTTTGATGGTGACGACGTTATCGCCGCGTATAATCGTTGTGTCTTCGATCGCGACCGCGAACTCGCCGTCGAGATCGTCGTCGACGCGGTCGTCCACGTCGGACTCCGGCTCGATAACGACGTTCATGTGCTGGTCGTAGCCGGCGAGGACGCCGTAGTAGGTCGTTCCGTCCTTCAGGTGTACCGTCACCGGCTCCTCGAGCGACGCTTCGAGCACGTCGAGGGGTCGTCCACTCATTGTCCGTATCGCCGCCCGTCGCACTAATAAAAATACCGGGACGCTGAGGTGGCTCGTCAGTTCTCATCGCGGGCTGTGCTCGCGTGAGTCGTGCCGAGAGCCGCCGCGGACGCGCTCGAACCCGGGTGTTTTTAAGACGCGCTGCTGTACGCCGAAACACCACACTCCCGCGGGACACGGTGAGTCGACGTCGGCTCGGCCGTAGCGGGGCCTCAACGACGCGCGGACGAACGTAGCGCTGACGGCTCCTTGCGGGGTTTCAGTGATGGACGCCCACCACGGCGTTCGACACCACCAAATCATGGAAATCGAAATTGCGACACTCGGCGGTTACGAAGAGGTCGGTCGACAGATGACGGCGGTCCGAGCGGGCGAGGACATCGTCATCTTCGACATGGGCCTGAACCTCAGTAAGGTCCTCATCCACGACAACGTGGAGACCGAGAGCATGCACAGCCTCGACCTGATCGACATGGGCGCGATCCCGGACGACCGCGTCATGAGCGAGCTGGAGGGCGACGTCCAGGCGATCGTCCCCACCCACGGTCACCTCGACCACATCGCGGGCATCCCGAAGCTCGCCCACCGGTACGACGCGCCGATCGTCGGCTCGCCGTACACGATCGAGCTGGTCAAACAGCAGATCGACGACGAGGGGAAGTTCCAGGTCGACAACGACCTCGTGAAAATGAAGGCGGGCGGGACGATGGCCATCGGCGACTCCGAGCAGGTCGAGATGGAGTTCGTCAACGTCACGCACTCGATCATCGACGCGATCAACCCGGTCCTCCACACGCCCGAGGGAGCGGTCGTCTACGGCCTCGACAAGCGGCTGGACCACGACCCCGTCATCGGCGACCCGATCGACATGGACCGCTTCCGCGAGATCGGGCGGCAGGACGAGGGCGTCCTCTGTTACATCGAGGACTGTACGAACGCCGGTCGGAAGGGTCGGACGCCCTCCGAGTCGTACGCGAAGAAACACGTCGAGGACACGTTCACGTCGATGGAGGACTACTCGGGCGGGATCGTCGCCACGACGTTCTCCTCCCACATCGCCCGCGTGAAGACCCTCGTCGAGTACGCCCGCGAGATCGGGCGCCAGCCGGTCCTGCTCGGTCGCTCGATGGAGAAGTACTCGGGCACCGCGGAACGGCTCGACTTCGTCGACTTCCAGGGCGACATCGGCATGTACGGTCACCGGAAGTCGGTCGACCGCGCGTTCAAGCGCATCATGAAGGAGGGGAAGGGCAACTTCCTCCCCATCGTGACGGGTCACCAGGGCGAGCCGCGCGCGATGCTGACCCGCATGGGTCGCGGCGAGACCCCGTACGAAATCGACGACGGCGACAAGGTCGTCTTCAGCGCGAGCATCATTCCGGAGCCGACCAACGAGGGGCAGCGGTACCAGTCGGAACAGCTCCTCCGGATGCAGGGCGCGCGCCTCTACGACGACATCCACGTCTCCGGGCACCTCCGCGAGGAGGGCCACTACGAGATGCTGGACGCGCTCCAGCCCCAGCACGTCATTCCCGGCCACCAGACGCTGAAGGGGCGCTCGCCGTACGTCGACCTCGCGAAGTCGCAGGGGTACAAGCTCGGACGTGACGTCCACGTCACGCAGAACGGGAGCGTCATCCAACTCGTCGAATGACGAGCGAGACGAAGGAGGCGCGGGTGCTGGAGGCCATCCGCGAGCGGCGTGACCTCGTCAACGCCGCTATCGACGAGGAGCTGCCGGTACAGCACCCGGAGCGGCTCTACGAGGCGACGCGGTACATCCTCGAAGCGGGCGGAAAGCGGCTTCGCCCGACCGTGACGACGCTGGCCGCGGAGGCGGTGACCGGCGTCGATCCGATGGGCGCCGACTTCCGCGAGTTCGCCGCCCTCGACGGCAACACCGTCGACGTGATGCGCGCCGCGGTCGCGATCGAGGTGATCCAGTCGTTCACGCTGATCCACGACGACATCATGGACGAGGACGAGCTCCGACGCGGCGTCCCGGCCGTCCACGAGAAGTACGACACCTCGACCGCGATCCTCGCCGGGGACACGCTCTACTCGAAGGCGTTCGAGTTCATGACGGAGACCGGCGCGGACCCGCAGAACGGGCTGGAGGCGATGCGCATGCTCGCGTCCACCTGCACGGAGATCTGCGAGGGGCAGGCGCTCGACGTCGCCTTCGAGTCGCGCGACGACATCCTCCCGGAGGAGTACCTGGAGATGGTCGAGCTGAAGACCGCCGTCCTCTACGGCGCCTCGGCCGCGACGCCGGCCCTCCTGCTCGGCGCGGACGAGGAGGTCGTCGACGCCCTCTACCAGTACGGGATCGACTCGGGGCGGGCGTTCCAGATCCAGGACGACGTGCTCGATCTGACCGTCCCCTCCGAAGACTTGGGCAAGCAGCGCGGCTCCGACCTCGTCGAGGGGAAGGAGACCCTGATCACCCTCCACGCCCGCCAGCAGGGGGTCGACGTCGACGGCCTGGTCGACGCCGACACGCCGGCCGAGGTGACGGAGGAGGCCATCGACGACGCGGTGGCGGCCTTAGAGGCGGTCGGCTCGATCGCGTACGCCCGCGAGACGGCCGAGGACCTCACTGAGCGGTCGAAAGAACACCTCGAAATCCTCCCCGAGGGCGGGTCCCGCGAGCTGCTGGCCGACCTCGCCGACTACCTGATCGTCCGCGGCTACTAACCGAAACGGACACCGCTATACTTCCGGAGCCGCACTCTCCGATCGTGTCCAGGTACCGAGACGTCGCGCTGTTCTTCGCGCTCGCGCTGCTCTGGGGGGCTTCCTTCGTCGCCATCGAGGTCGGGCTCGACTACTACCCGCCGGTGCTGTACGCCGCCTATCGGTTCGATCTGGCCGCGCTGGTACTCGTGACGTACGTCTTGGTGACGGAGGCCGCCCCGCTCCCGCGGACCCGCGGCGACGCGGCGGCGATCGGGTTCAGCGGCGGCCTCTCCGTTGCCGTCAACAACTCCCTGCTGTTCGTCGGCCAGCAGTACACGACGAGCGGGATCGCCTCGATCACCTACAGCCTCGTTCCCATCGCGACCGCGGCGGTCGCGGCCGCGTGGATCGGCGACTCGGACCTCGACGCGCGCGGCGGGCTCGGCGTGGTGTTGGCGTTCGTCGGCGTCGGGCTCGTCGCCCAACCGGACCCGGCGAACCTCGCCGGCGGCGTCACGGTCGGCGTCGGACTCATCTCGGTCGGCGTGATCGCGGTCGCGGTCGGCAGCGTCGGGCTCCGCACGGTGGAGACGAGCTTCTCGAGCGTCGCGCTCACCGGGTGGGCGATGCTGTTCGGCGCGCTGCTGATCCACGGGTTCAGCCTCGGGCTCGGCGAGCCGCAGCGGCTCCCGTCGACCGCGCTGCCGGCCATCGGGTCGCTGCTGTTCCTCGGCGTGTTGGCCTCGGCGGTCGCGTACGTCATCTACTTCACCCTGCTCGACCGGCTGGGCCCCTTCGAGATCAACCTCGTCTCGTACGTCGTCCCCGTGGTCGCGACGGTGACGGGCGCAGTCCTGCTCGCCGAGCCGGTGACGGCGCTGACGGTCGCCGGCTTCGCCGTCATCGTCGTTGGGTTCGGCCTCCTCAAGCGGCGCGCGATCGCCACGGGGGTGCCGCAGCTGCTCTCTCGGATCGCCGGATTACTTTAAATCATAGGCTGAAAACCGGTTCTCAAGGAAGTCTCGGCTCTGAAGTCGCCGGTAGCTAACGAGTGCGGATCGACCACCGAGAGGTCTGTCGGCGCAGAGAGGCGTCCCGATAGCCGTTCGAGATACAGGGCGCGTATTACGGCATCACAGCCCGTCTCAGTTATTTTGGCGCGGATCCGGGAGTGGTGACGGTGAAGTCGTCGTAGTAGTACGTCGCGTCGTTCCCGAAGTTGACGCTGTTGACGATGAATTCGAGGTACTGGGTGCTTGGGGAGAAGACGTTGTACCCTCGTTCGTCGGCGACCAGTTTGTTGTTGATGCGCCACTTGAGTGCGGCCCCGTCTCTGAAGCTCTGGAGTTGGCCTTCGATGTCGACCCAGCCGCCCTCGTCGGGGTCGATGCCGAGTTTCTTCGGGAGCCCGAGGTCGATCCACTTGGCTTCCTGGACGTCGCCGTCTTCGTCGGCCTCGTAGACGTAGGTGCGGAACCGGGCGTCTCCCGTGTCGCTCGCGTCGCTGTCCTGATACGCGAGGATCGGGTAGGCACTGATGTCCCCGTCCGCATTGCCAAGGACGGGCCAAACGCCGGACTCGTGCGCTTCGTCGTCGTCTTCCCACGCCGGGTCGATGTAGAAACGGTACGAGAGGCGGGAGCCGGTGCCTGCGTTCCAGTACGTGCCGTCTGCATCTTGGTACTTCTTCCCCTGATACGCGTAGAATCCGCTCGTATCTCCAGTTTTGTCGATGTCGATGCGGAGTCGTCCTGCGTCGGCCGTCCACGCTTCGGGGGCTTGTCGGTCAACGACCCACCCAGCACTCGTACCCGTGTTGTCCGCTGCGTCAGCGGCGTCGCTGAAGTTGAGATCGAACACGGCGTTGGGATTTTTTGCCTGTACGCCTGCCGCAGACAAAGGAAGCATCGTCGCACCGACCGCGAGACCGCCCATCTGCAGGAACTTCCGTCGGTTTGCTATCTCTGGAGCCATGCAACTTAAACAATTGACATGTATATATAGTTAGTGGTACTTGACACAAGACTACACAACATAATGTGTCCACGTCGGGTGAATTCTCGACACCAAGTCAGCCGTCCAGCGCGCCGATATCGTCGATGATCTCGGCCGCGTGGTCCTCGGGGGAGACCCCCTCGTACGCGAGCGCGACGGTCCCGTCCGAGTCGATCACGTACGTGTTCCGGAACACGCCGTCGAAGGTGTTCCCGAACATCTGCTTCTCGCCGTAGGAGTCGTAGTCGCTCGCGACCTCGCCGTCGGGGTCCGAGAGCAGCGTGAACGGGAGGTCGTACTCCTCGGCGAACGGCTCGAGGTCGTCGACGGGGTCATCGCTGATCCCGACGACCGCGACGTCGGCGCCCTCGAAGGCGTCCCACTCGTCGCGGAAGCCGCAGGCTTCGGTCGTGCACCCCGGCGTGTCGGCGCGGGGGTAGAAGTAGACGACCGTGTAGCGCGCCGCGGCGGGGTCGACGGTGACGGCGTCGCCGTGCTGGTCGAACAGCGTGATCGCGGGTGCGGGATCGCCCGGTTCGAGCATACGTCCCGTGGTTTCGCACCGGTATTAGGACGTTCGGTCCGGTTCCTTTTTACCCGCTACCGACATCCACCCGGTATCGATGGAGTGGCAACCGACGCCGTACACGGCCCCGTTGCTCGTGGCGGCGCTCGCGTCGTTCTTTTTCGCCGCGTACGCGGTCCGAAACCGAACGCGAGGGGAGGTGCCGCTCGTGGGGAGTTTCGTGGCCGTCACGGTTGCTAGCGGGGTCTGGTCGCTGGCGTACGCGGCGCAGCTGTCGGCGACGACGCTCGACGCGACCCTGCTGTGGAACCGCCTCGTCTGGGTCGGGATCGCGGCGCTCGCCGTCGCCTGGCCCGCATTCGTGTTCGCGTACGTCGGCTGGACGGCGTGGCTCCGACCCCGTCGCATCGCCACCCTGTGTCTCGTCCCCGCCGCCACCGTCGGCGGCGTCCTCCTCGTCGGCACCGACCCGCTCTTTTATGCTTCCCCGTCGCTGGACGGGGCGAACGGTTACCTCGTTATGGAGTACCTGCCGACGCCGGCACTCATCGGATTCATGGCGTACAGCTACGGCGTGAACCTGTTCACCTTCGGCGTGCTCGGCTCCGCCGCGCTCGCCCGCGACGGCGTGTTCCGCCGGCAGTCCACGCTGCTGTTCGTCGCCGGCGTCGCGCCGATGGCCGTCGGCGTCGCGGGGATCTGGGGACTGATCGGCCCCCTGTTCGTCGACCTCACGCCGGTCACGTTCGCGGTCACCTCCGTGCTGCTCGGCTGGGTCGTGTTCCGACACCGGCTCCTCGACCTCTCGCCGATCGCCCGCGACGCGGTGTTCGCGAACCTCTCCGACGGCGTCGTCGTCGTCGACGCCGACGGCCGGGTCGTCGATCTGAACCGGCCGGCGCGGCGGCTGTTCCCGTCCGCGGCGGTCGGGTGCGGCGTCGAGGAGGCGTTCGAGCGCGCGCCGGCCGTGGTCGACCTCGTACCGTCGGCGGGGGACGGCGGCGGGGACCGCTCCGGCCGCGTCCCCGGGGCGGAGCCGGACGCCGACCTCAGAGTGACCGTCGACGCCGGCTCCGACCCCCGCTTCCTGACGGTCGCCGCCCATTCGATCGCCGCGACGGGAGGGGGGTTCGGCTCCGGACTCGGCTTCGGCTCCGGGCTCGGGCCTCGCACCGGCTCCGCGGCGGAGTCCACCGCGGGCGGAACCGTCCTCCTCTTCCGCGACGTCACCGAGCGCGAGACGCTCCAGCGCCGCTACCGCGCACTCATCGAGAAGTCGCCGAACGTCATCGCCGTCTGCGGGACCGACGGCCTGCTCAGGTACGTGAGTCCGTCGATAGAGCGGCTGCTCGGTCACGCGCCCGCGGCGATCGAGGGGCGACCGGTCATCGATCTGGTCCACCCGGACGACCGTCGGGAGGCCCAGCGCGCGTTCGAGCGGGCCTTCGACACCGGCGGCCCGCAGGCGCTCGACCACCGGATCGCCCACGCGGACGGGAGCTGGCGCCAGTTCGAGACGGTGGTCGAACGCCTGTTCGAGGACACCGAGGAAGTGGTGATAACCGCCACCGACGTGACCGAGGGCCGGCGGTACGAACAGCGGCTCCAGGTCCTCAACCGGGTCCTCCGACACGACCTGAAGAACGACACGAACGTCATCGGCGGGTACGCGGACCTCCTGCGCGACCACGTCGACGACGAGGGCGACGACTACCTCGACGTCATCGACCGGAAGGTGGAGACGCTGACCCATCTCAGCGACCAGGCCCGCGAGATCGACGTGGCGCTCCACAGCGACGCCGCGCGCGCCGAGATCGACCTGTCGGAACTCGTCACGCGGCTCTGCGAGTCGCTCGAGTCGTCGTTCCCAGAGGCGACGGTGACCGTGTCGGCGCCGGACGACGCGGTGGTGTGCGCAGACGAGCTGTTGGAGTCGGCGATCCGGAACGTGCTGGAGAACGCGGTCGTCCACAACGACGGGGACCAGCCGATCGTCGAGGTGGCCGTCGATCCGAACGACGGGGGCTACCGAGTCGCCGTCGCGGACAACGGGCCGGGCATCCCGCCGGTCGAGCGGAGCGTGTTCTCGGAGGCCCGCGAGACGGCGCTCGAACACGCGAGCGGGCTCGGCCTCTGGCTCGTCCACTGGATCGTCACCGAGTCCGGCGGCGAGCTGGAGATCCACACCCGGGAGCCGACCGGGACCCTGATCACGATCTGGCTCCCGGCGGCCGGTGGTGAGGCGGGGGAAGGGGGGGAGAGAGCGGAAAGAGGGGAGGCGGAGGAAGGAGAGGAGGGGACGGAAGGAAGTGAGACGACGGAAACCGAGAGCGCCACGGAGCCGGCCGTGGGCGCCGGTCCGAGGCCGGACCGCGACCCCACGCCCTGACGCGGTGCGGGTCCGCGAGCGCCCTCCGCAACCTCTTTGCGGTCGGTCGCCGAACCCGGTGGCATGAGCCACGGATCCCTGGACGACGACGCGGTCGAGAGCTACCGGGAGGCCGGCGCGGTGTTGGTCGAAGCGATGAACGAGGCCCGCGAGATGGTCGAGCCGGGGCGGACCCACCTCGAGGTCGCCGAGTGGACCGAGGACTTCATCCGGGAGCGGGACGCGGGGCTCGCGTTCCCCGTCAACATCAGCGTCGACCCCGAGGCCTCCCACGCGACGCCGAGACGCGACGACGACACTGAGTTCGGCGAGGAGATGGTGTGTCTCGACGTCGGGGTCCACGTCGACGGCTACATCGCGGACGCCGCGGTCACGGTCGACCACACGGGGACTCCCGAGCTGGTCGAGGCCGCGGAGATGGCGCTCGAGGCCGCGGTCGACGAGGCCGGGCCGGGCGTCGAGGTGGGCGTCGTCGGGCAGGCGATCGAGGACGTGATCCGCGGGTACGGCTACACGCCCGTCCTGAACCTCTCCGGGCACGGCGTCGAGCGCTACGACGCCCACACCGGCCCGACGATCCCGAACCGCGGCGTCGACCGCTCGGTCGAGTTAGAGCCCGGGCAGGCGGTCGCGATCGAGCCGTTCGCCACCGACGGCCGCGGGAAGGTCGGCGAGGGGACCGACGAGGAGATCTTCGAGCGGCAGGGCACCGCGAGCGTCCGCGACCGCCGCGCGCGGCAGGCCCTCGAAGAGATCGAGGCGTTCGACGACCTCCCGTTCGCGGCCCGGTGGCTGGAGGGCGACCGCGTCGAGATGGCGCTGCGCCGGCTGAAGCAGGCGAACGCGATCAAGGGCTACCCCGTCCTGAAGGAGGCCGACGACGCCCTCGTGAGCCAGGCGGAGCACACCCTGTTGGTCACCGACGACGGCGTCGAGATCACGACAGCCGGCATCCACGACTTCGACGGCTGATGGACCGGATCTACGCCCCGTGGCGGATCGAGTGGGTCGAGCGCGATTCCGACCCGATCGACGGCTGTCCGTTCTGCGTCCTGCCCGGGCGCGAGGACGACCGCGAGTCGCGGATCGTCGCCCGCAGCGAGCGCAACTACGTCCTCCTGAACAACGCGCCGTACAACCCCGGCCACGCGATGGTGATCCCGAACGAACATCACGAGGACCCGACCGACCTCGACGACGCGACCCTGCTCGACCACGCGAAGCTGAAGTCGGCAACGCTCGCGGCGATGCGGCGCGACGTGGACCCCGACGGCGTCAACACGGGGCAGAACCTCGGTGACTCGGCGGCCGGCGGCTCGGTCGACCACCTCCACACCCACGTCGTCCCGCGGTGGGACGGCGACACGAACTTCATGCCCGTCACCGGCGGCACGAAGGTGATCGTGGAGGCGATCGACCGCACCTACGGACACCTCCACGCCGGCTTCGCCGCCGGCGACGACGTGGTCGACTCCGGTGACGCCGAGGCCGGCGAGGCGGTCGAGCTCGACTTCGACGTCTGAGGCGGTGGCGACGATCGCTTATAAACAAACGGTGCGGTGGCGCGCGCCTCCGAGTGGCCGACAGGCCACGAGGAGCGCCGCGCGAGGGAGTCGGCCGACCGGAGCGAAGCGACGGGAGGCCGACGAGGCTGGGGAGGCGTGAGGTGCGGTTGCGGTCGGGGTGGGACTCAAAGGGGCAGCCGTTCTCGGCGAACCCCAGCGACGCAAGGACCGCAGGGAGCGGAGCGACCGAGGACCACAGCGAGCTGTGGGAGCCGAGAACGGCTGGGGCTTTGGAGGCCGTCAGTACAGCGTCGTCGATCATATATAAACACCCGACGGCGACGCCACTCAATCACTTATAAACAATCGCTCTGTCAGAGTGATTCACGTACTCTAAGTACGCGTCAGTACACCAGCTCGCCCGAGATGAACTTCCGGGTGCGCTCGTCCGAGGGGTCCTCGAAGATCCGCTCCGTCGGCCCGACCTCCGTGACGCCGTCGTCGAGCAGCACCGCGACGCGGTCCGCGACGCGCTCGGCCTGATGCATGTCGTGGGTCGCCACGACGACGCCGATCCCCCTGTTTCGGGCCTCCTCCATCGCTTCCTCGATGACCGCGGTGTTCCGCGGGTCCAGATCGGAGGTGGGCTCGTCGAGCAGCAGCACGTCCGGGTCGTACGCCAGCGCGCGGGCGAACGACACCCGCTGGGCCTCCCCGCCCGACAGCGAGTCGGCGTGCTGGGCCGCCTCGTCCGTCAGCCCGACGACGTCGAGCGACTCGCGGACGGCGTCGGGGGTCTCTGCGATCCCCAGCGCAGCGGCGATCCGGTCGGTCCACGAACTCCGGACTCGGAGCCCGTACTCGACGTTGCGGGCCACGGAGGCGTCGAAGAGGCTCGCCTCCTGAAAGACCATCCCGACCCGCCGCCGCAGGGCGAGCCGGTCGGCCTCCTCGGCGGCCCACGCGTCCGCGCCGCCGAGCGCGACGGTCCCCGCGTCCGGTTCGAGCGAGAGCGCGAGCGTCCGGAGCAGCGTCGTCTTGCCGACGCCGGAGGGGCCGATCACGGCGAGGACCTCGCCGGCGTCGACCGCGACGGAGAGGTCGTCGAACACCCGCTCGCCGCCGAACGACTGCGAGACGCCGGTCGCCCGGAGCATCACCGCGTCACCCCGCTGTCGCCGAAGTGAACGACCACGGCGTTGACCGTCAACACGAGCGCGACGAGGACGGCGCCGAGGATCATCGCGGTCTCGTACTGCCCCTGACGGGCCTCGAGCTGGATCGCGGTCGTCAGCGTCCGGGTCTTCGAGATCCCGTCCGCGCCCGTGATGTTCCCGCCGACGATGAGCACGGACCCGACCTCGCTGACGGCGCGGCCGAAGCCGGCCAGGACCGCGGTGGCGATCCCGTATCTCGCCTCCTTCAGGACGACGAGCGCCGCGTCGAGGCGCGTGCCGCCGAGCGCGCGGGCGGCGTCGCGGACGCCGTCGTCCACCCCGGAGACGGCCGCGAGGGTGATCGCCGTGATCGGCGGCGTCGCGAGCACGAACTGCGACATGATCATCGCCTCCCTGGTGAAGACGAGGTCCAGCGAGCCGAGCGGTCCCTGATTGGAGACCGCAAAGAGGACGAGGAGGCCGACGACCACGCTCGGGAACCCCATCCCGGTGTTGACGACGGACTTCACGAACCGCTTGCCCCGGAACTCGGCGAAGCCGACCGCGACGGCGACCGGCACGCTGAACAGCGTGCTCAGCGCCACGGCGGTGACGCTCACGTACAGCGAGACGTAGATGACACTGGAGACGTAGCCGTCCCTGAACGGGAGATCGAGGAGTCCGGGCAGCAGGCCGACGACTGGTTCGATCGGCACGCTCACTCGTCGGACGAGTCGCTACTCCAACCTTGCGGAACGTACTGCTGGAAGTCGGGGTCCTCGGAGACCGCCTCGGGGAAGAACAGCTGCTCGCCGTTCGTCTGGAAGCCGGCGATCGCCTCCTGGGCCCCGGGGCTCGTGATCCACCCGATGTACGCCATCGCGAGGTCGTAGTTGGCGCTGTCGTGGACGCCGGGGTTGACGGCCATGATCCCGTAGGGGTTCGCGAGGATCTCCGGCCCGTCCTCGATCGGTCCCTGCACGAGGACCGTCAGGTCGATCTCCGAGCGCTGCGAGATGAACGTCCCGCGGTCCGCGAGCGTGTAAGCGCCCTGCTGCGTGGCGACGTTCAGCGCCTCGCCCATCCCCGTCCCCGTCTCCTGGTACCAGTCGCCGCCGGGCTCTGCGCCCGCGGCCTCCCAGAGGTTCAGCTCCTTGGTGTGGGTCCCGGAGTTGTCGCCCCGCGAGACGAACGAGGCCTCGCTGTCGGCGATCGCCGCGAGCGCCTCGGTCGCCGAACTCGTTCCCTCGATCCCCGCCGGGTCGCTCTCGGGGCCGACGATCACGAAGTCGTTGAACATGAGGTCGCGTCGGTTCAGCCCGTACCCGTTCCGCAGGAACTCGTCTTCGAGCCCACGGGCGTGGACCATCACCACGTCGGAGTCGCCGTTCCGGGCCGACTCGAGGGCCGCGCCCGTCCCCTGTGCGACCGCGTCGACGGTCACGCCGTACATCTCTTCGAAGTCGGTGTGGATCTCGTCGAGTAACCCCGTATCGTAGGTGCTCGTCGTCGTCGTGAGCGTGAGCGTCTCGCCGGCGACGGCGGGTCGGTCGTCGCCGCTCCCTCCGCCACCGACGAGCCGTGCGCACCCGGCGGTGCCCGCGACGGCACCCGCACCGAGCGCGGCGAGGAACCGGCGTCGATGTATCGACATAGATACACCGACGGACCGATCCCGGATATAGCTTCTGCCGCGATCGTAACCGGAATCCGTTATGCGAAAACGAAGCCGAACGGTGGTGAGTCCGCTCGAACCGGACACTGCGTTCGATCAGAGCGTTCGATCGCCCTCGATCTGACACCGACGTTTCCCGGAAGCGGTTTCCCCGAAGTCCCGAGGCCGGAGGGAAAACGCCAACACCTCGCGGGGCGACCGTCGTGGTATGGACGAGACGGGAGGCGCCGCGGGCCGCGGTCGAGCCGCGCTCATCGAGGACGGAGTCGAGTTCGACGGTCGCGACGCCGCGCTCCTCCGAGCGGTCCACGAGGCGGGGTCGGTCGCGGGCGCGGCCGCCGAACTGGGGCGCTCCCGCGCCCGCGCCCTCTCGCGGATCGAGGCGTTGGAGGTCGCGTTCGGGACCCTCGTCGAGCGCCGGCGCGGCGGGTCTGGGGGTGGCGGGAGTCGGCTCTCGGGGGGCGGTCGCGACCTGCTCGACCGGTACGACCGGCTCCAAGCCGTGCTCGCCGCGACCGCGAACGTTCCCGAGACGGTGCTCGACGGGACGGTCGCGAGCGTCGACGGCGAGCTGGCCGACGTCGACACCGCGGTCGGCGCGGTGCGGGGCCTGCACGGCGGGATAGACGGCGCGGGGGACGACCGCGAGGGCGTGGCCGTCGGCGACGCGGTACAGGTGCGGATCGGCGCCGACGCGGTGACGATTCATAAAGGCGACATCGACGTGGACCCGGACGCGACGAGCGCCCGGAACCGCCTCCGCGGCGAGGTGGCCGGGATCGACGCGGGCGAGACGGTGTCGACGGTGCGGGTCGCGGTGGGAGCGGCGGAGTTTCGAGTGCTGATCACGGCCGAGAGCGCGGAGCGGTTGGACCTGGACGCGGGCGACGACGTGGCGCTCCGGTGGAAGGCGACCGCGACGCGACTGGTGAGAAACACGGCGACCGTCGACCGGGCGTGAGAGTTCGAAGCCGCCGACCGTGACGGGCCGCCGACCGCGACCGACCGCCGACCGCAACTACCGTCCCTGATCCGCCGCCGCGGCCACGCTCTCGCTCGAAGCGTCCGACTCGGAGTGATAGAACGCGTCGCCGGATTCCGGGTCGAAGCAGTGCAGTCGAGCCGGGTCGTACGCGATCGAGACCGTGTCGCCGGGGCGGATATCGGACCGCGGCTTCGCCTGGATCTTGCAGGGCGACTCCCCGATCGAGCAGTGTAACAACAGGCTGTCGCCGAGCGGCTCGGTCACGTCGACGGTCGCGGCGAGCGTCTCGCCGCTCGCGTCGGGCCGTTCGGTCGCCAGGTACAGGTCCTCCGGACGGACGCCGAGCACGGCCCGCCGTCCGTCGCGAATCGGCACGTCGCCGTCCCCGTTCGCGCCGTTTCGAAGGCCCCCGTCGGCGTTCGGAAGCGGGATCGCAAACGCGTCGTGGACGGCGGTCCCGTTCTCGATGTCGACGGGGAGCATGTTCATCGCCGGGTCGCCGATGAACTCCGCGACGAACCGGTTCGCCGGGAAGTCGTACAGTGTCTGCGGCTCGTCGACCTGCATGATCCGCCCGTCGTTCATCACGACGACGCGCTCGCCGAGCGTCATCGCCTCCGTCTGGTCGTGGGTCACGTACACGGTCGTCGTCCCGAGCGAGGTATGTAGCTGTGCGAGCTCCGCGCGCATCTGGATGCGGAGCTTCGCGTCGAGGTTCGAGAGCGGCTCGTCCATCAGGAACGCGTCGGGATCGCGAACGATGGCCCGCCCGAGGGCGACCCGCTGGCGTTCCCCGCCGGACATCGCCTGCGGCTTCCGGTCGAGCAGGTCGGCGATGTCGAGCGTCTCCGCGGCCTCCCCGACGCGCCGGTCGATCGCCTCGTCGGTGAAGTCGCCGCTCGATTTCATCCCGAAGGTGATGTTTCGCCGTCCGGTCATGTGCGGGTACAGCGCGTAGTTCTGGAACACCATCGCGACGTTCCGGTCCTTCGGTTCGACGGCGGTGACGTCCCGGCCGTCCATGACGATCTCGCCGCCCGTCGCGTCTTCGAGCCCGGCGAGCAGCCGGAGCGTCGTGCTCTTGCCGCAGCCGCTGGGGCCGACGATGACGAGGAACTCCCCGTCGACGATCTCGAGGTCGATCCCGTTGACTGCGACGACGTCGTCGAACTCCTTCCGGAGGTCGTGTAGTGTTACGGTTGTCATTGTCACTTCTGTTGGATACTGAACGTCTCTAACAGCGGCTTTCGGAACACGATCATCAGGAGCAGCGGGGGTAGAAGCGTCAGCGTGGAGCCGGCCATCACGAGCGACCACGAGAGCTGCCCGCCCTGCACGTCGCCCTGTAACAGCTGGAGGCCGACCTGCGCGACCTGGTTCGCCTCGGAGTCGATGATGATCAGCGGCCAGAGGTACTGGTTCCACGCGTAGACGAACATGATGATCGAGACGCCGACGAGGACTCCCTTCGACATCGGCAACAGCACGAACAGCATGAACTTCAGCGGGCCGACGCCGTCCAGCTTCGCTGTCTCGACGATAGATGTCGGGATCGACAGGAAGTGCTGACGGAGGATGAACACCGTCGTCGCGCTCGCGAGGTACGGGACCGTGATCGCGAGGATCGTGTTGCTCCACCCGAGGTCGTTCATCAGCTGGAACAGCGGGATGAACCGGACGGGAACCGGCAACAGCAGCGTGAACAGGATAAACAGGAACACGAGGTCCTTGTACGGAACTCGGTAGTAGACGATCGCCATCGCCGCGAACACGGAAATGGCGAGTTTCCCGACGACGATCACGACCGACATCGCCAACGAGTTCCACATGAAGCGGCCGAACCGGTAGTCCACGAGCACTTCGCGGTAGTTCTCGACGGCGTAGCTCCCGGGGAGGAGGTCGCCGACGCCGGTGATGACCCCCGTCTGTTTCGTGCTGACGGCCAGCGCGACGGCGATCGGAAACACGACCGCCACGACGAGGATCAGGAGCTGGAAGTGGGTCCCGAGGTCGTCCTCGTGGATCCGCCGCGCCTCGTGGTCGCCTCTCAGCGCGTCGACCCGCCGTTTCGCGTATTGGAGTACTTCGACCATCTTAGCCACCGTAATACGAGTATCTGTCCGTGATCCGGAACTGAACGAACATCAGCACGCCGACGACGACGAACAACACGACCGACTTCGCGGAGGCGACGCCGAAGTTGAAAAAGGAGAACCCCTCCTGGTACAGGTTGAATATCAGGATGTTCGTCGCGTTCGAGGGCCCGCCGCTCGTGAGGAGGTCGACGAACGCGAACGTGCCGAAGAAGGCGTAAATCGTGTTGATGACGACGAGGAAGAATATCGTCGGGGTCATGATCGGAACGTACACCGACACGAGCCGACGCAGCCCGCCGACTCCGTCCAGTTCGGCGGTCTCCGTGAGCGTGTCGGGCACGTTGTTCATCGCCGCGATCATGAAGATCACGTTGTAGCCGATCTGTTTCCAGATGGCCGCCAACGCCACGACGACGAACGCCTGCGACCCGTTGTTGAACCAGTCGACCTCGACGCCGAGCGACTCGATGGGCCCCGTCAGCACGCCGAGCGTCGGGTGAGTGATAAACAGGAACACGAGCGCGCCGACCGCGGGCGGGAGCGCGTACGGCCAGATCACGGAGATCAGGTAGAGCCCCTGACCGGTGTCGACCTCGTGGATGAGGAAGGTCAGGTACAGCGATACGACGACGACGCCGACGACGACGACGGCCGCGAAGACGACCGAGATGACGATGCTCCGGTGGTACCCCGAGCTGGTCACCAGCCCGACGTAGTTCTCGAGCCCGACGAACACCTCGGCCCGTCCGAAGCTCGAGTCGAAGAAGCTGGTCCGAAACGCCAGCGCCGTCGGGTAGTAGAGGAACACCACCGAGACGAGGAGCGTCGGCAGCAACAGCAGCGCCGACTCGATCCGGCTGTCGAATATTTCGCGTGTGGACATGCGTGTGGAATTACGTTGCGTGGGTTGGGTGGGCGTGAGTTCGAATCGGTTGGAACGGGCGTGCGTCGGTCGGCGTCGTCAGTTGTAGTAGCCGTCCAGCACGTCTTCGACCTCCGTTTTGAGCGCTTCAATCTCGGCGTCCATGTCGTCGGCGTTCAGGATGTCGACGGACTTGTCCTGTATCACCGTCTGGACGTTCCGCGCCGGGCCAAGGAGCGCGCGCTTCGTCGCCGGGTCGCTCGCGTCGCCGCTCTGGAGCTGATCGAGGGCGACGCCGTACATCGGGTTCTCTTCGAACCAACCCTCCTCGCGAAGCGAGTCGACCGACGGCTGCGTGATCGGGTAGTACCCCGATCCCTTGTGCCACTGCGTCTGGACCTCGGGTTCGGACATGTACTGCAAGAGCTGACCGATGTCCTCGTACCGCGACTCGGGGAGTCCGCCCGGCACGTAAAACGAGGCGCCGCCGATCACGGGGCCGACGCGCGTGTCGCTGATGCTCGGATACGGGGCGGCGCCGACCTCGAACCCTTCCGAGTCGGCGATGAGGCCGGCCACAGACGCGGTGCTCGTCAGGAGCATCGCCGACTCCTGTTCGGTGAAGAGCGACGTGGCCTCGCCCCACGCCTCGATCCCCGGATTCGTATAGAGGTCGTCTTCGGCCATCCCCTTCCACCACTCGAACATGTCGTAGGCCGCGTCGGGCGTTCGGAACTCCGAGGGCTCGCCGGCGTGACCGTTCTCGGCGTCCGTCATCAGTTCGCCCTCGAACCCGTACCACGTCTCGACGAACCACACGTGGTTCGGCCAGGTGATCCCGAACTGCGTCACGTCTTGGTCGACGAGCTGCTCCGACGCGCTCCGGACCTCGGCCAGCGTCTGCGGCGGGTCGTCGGGGTCGAGCCCGGCCTCTTCGAAGGCGTCCCGGTTGATGTACATGATCGCGTTGGAGTTGTTGAACGGGAGCGAGGCGAGCTCGCCGTCGACGGTGAAAAACTCGGCGACGTTGTCGAGGAAGACGCCCGAATCGAAGTCGTCGGGGAGGACCTCTTCCACGGGGCGGACTTGGTCCGTGTCGAGCACCTGCTGTGCGAACAGGCTGTCGACTTGGAGCATGTCCGAGACGTTCCCGGAGTCGAACGCGGACAGGGTGTTCGTCAGGACGTTCTCGTAGCTGTCCTGAAACTCCATGTTGACCGCTTGCCCCGCCTCTTCTTCGAAGTCGGACCCGATCTGGTCGAGCGTCTCCCCGTTCGTTCCGCCCATGGCGTGCCAGACGGTGAGTTCCTCGGCGATCGGAGAGAACTCCGTTTCGCCGCCGCTACCGCCTCCGAGACAACCCGCGAGACCGGTCGCCGCGGCGAGCGCGGCGCCGGTGGTCGCGAGGGTGTTCCGCCGTGAGATGCCGTTCGAACGCCCGCGAGTTGGTGGCATACACGCCGACCATTTCGAACGAAGTGTATAACCGCTGCTAATAGTTCTCTCGAGCGGTACGGTGCGCGCCATGTGTACCTATTCCAGTCAATAGGGCTACATACCGGCGCGTATCGCTCCGAAACCGACCGACGCTCACTCCGACAGCAGCGTCGAGTAGTCGGCAATGAGCCCGTCGACGCCGGCGTCGACGAGGCGCTCCGCCTGATACCACGTCTCGACCGTCCAGACGTTGACCGCGCGGCCGTCCGCCCGAGCGGCTTCGACGATATCGGTGCCGCCGAACCGCGAGTCGTCGAAGAAGGGCGTCCGGCGGATCATCTCCGCGGGCGGATGCACCGCCGCGGCGTCGTACCGCTCGGCGATCGCGAGCCCGTCCTCGACCGAGTCCCACAGGATCGGCGCGACCGGGTACGTCGACCGCTCGGCCGCGACCGCGACCGCCGCCTCGTAGAACGACGAGAGGAGGACCTCGTGATCGGTCGCGTCCAACGCCGCGAGAACGCGGTCGACGAAGGGGCCCCAGACCGATTTCCGCGCTTCGAGGTCGCCCTCGGAGAGCTTCTCCCCGAACCGGAGCGACCCGTCGCCCGGGTTCTTCAGCTCGACGTTGACGCCGACGTCCGTCGGGATCGCGTCGAGCATCTCGTCGAGCCGGGGCACCGTCTCCCCGCTTCCGAGCACCGCCGCGCTCGTGACCGTCTCCGTGTCAGTCTCCCACACGACGCCGTCGGCGTCAGTGACCCCCGGCTCGTCCCCGTCGCGTCCGGCGAGCTCGTCGTCGTGGAACACCACGACGTCGCCGTCGCCGGTGGCGACGACGTCGAACTCGACGAGATCGGCGCGGCCGCCGGGGCCGTCCTCGCGCGTGGCCGCCCGCGCGGCCGCCAGCGTGTTCTCGGGGTTCTCCCCGGCGAACCCCCGATGCGCGATACGCGTCGGATCGTCCGTCGGCGACGGGGGCGAGTCGCCGGTCGCCGTTCGGGCGCCACCGTCGGTCCCGCCGTCGGTCAGTCGACGAGAGCCGCCCGCGACGGCGAGTCCGCCGAACCCCGCCGCGCCCGCGGTCCCGATTAAGACGGTTCGACGGCGGTGAGAACCGGCGTCCGCGCGGGCGTCGCCCTCGGCGCTCGTCACGTCGGTCCCGGCGTCGACGGCCCCCTCGATCTCCCCGAAGCCGGACCGAGACGAGCCCTCACACGCCGGACACGCGAACCGATCGAAGCGAACCATGGGCCGATGACGGGATCGTAGTAATTAACGGCTGCTATGAGCGGTATTGAGCGATACGTAGCCGGCGAACGAGCGCTGTGCGGGCCCTCGGTGGGCCCTCACTTCCCCCAGAAGGGGTCGCGCTTCCGCTTGGTCTCCAAGTACGCCGCGAGCGCCTCGCGCTCGTCGGCGGTGATCTCTTCTTTTAACTCCTGTTCGAGGATCTTCGCGTGCTTCTCGGGGACCTCGGTCCAGAGCGTGTCGCCCTCCTCGATGCCGCGACCGACCGTCGGACCGTCGATGGCGATGCTCACGCGCTCGCCGGACCGCGCCTCGTCGACGTCGTCGCCCTGCTTCTGGATCCCCGAGAGCTGGCCGACGCGCTCGAACTCGTTGCCCTCGAACAGCCCGACGTTGCGGTTGTTCTGGACCGTCCCGGAGATGACCTCGACGCCGACGACCGCGGGGTCGTTCTGGCGGAAGGTGTGATCGGGGAGGATGCGGAAGCGCGCGGGGCGGACGACCTTGTCGAGCACCGTCTCCTGCTGGGCGCGCTGTTTCTCCTCGACGTACGTCTCGTACTCCTCGATCAGCTGGTAGATCACGTCGTCGGTGAACAGCTTCACGTCGGCGTTCTCCAGCTCGGTCTCCGCGTTGGCGAGCAGGTCGACGTTGAACCCGAGGATGGCCTTGTGCTCGTCCTGGTTCGCGGTCTCGGCCACGGCGATGTCGCGCGGCGCGATGTCGCCGACCTCCGCGCGCAGGATGGGCACCTCCGCCTCGCGGAGCGCGTTCGCCATCGCCTCGAGGGAGCCGAGCGTGTCGGCCTTGACGACGACGCCGTCCTCGGCGGTGTCGACCTCGATCTCCGCGAGCTCGGCTTTCACCTCCTCGACGACCTCCTCGACCGGACGGTCGCGGACGACCCGCACCGGCGCGCCCGCCATCGCCCGATCGAGGTCGGGCGCGGCGATCTTCACCCCGGCCGCGGCGCCGACCTCGCCCACCTTCTCGAACTGCTTTTCGGTCCGGATCTCCTCGAGCGGGCGCGGCTGGAGCAGCGCCCGGATCTCGGTGACGATCGGGTCCTCCTGCCCGCCGACGACGATCCGGTCGCCGTTGCGCACCACGCCGTCGTACACGACCGTGTCGATGGTGGCGCCGAAGCCGCGCTCGTCTTTCACTTCCAGGACCGTCCCCTCGCCCGCTCCGAAGACGTCGATCGCCATCTCCTCTTTCATGAAGCGCTGGGAGAGGCCCATCAGGACGGTGAGGAGGTCGGGGACGCCCTCCCCGGTGATCGCCGAGAGCGGAACGACGCCGATGTTCTTCTGGAAGTCCTGCACGCGCCAGTAGAGGTCGGCCGAGAAGCCGGCGTCGGAGAGCTGGCCGATGATCTCGTAGAGGTTCTCGTTGAGCATCGACTCGGCGCGCTCCGACTGCGCCTCGAGGCTCTTCTGGATCGGCTGGCCCTCTTGCGGGTTCCACCCCGGCGTCGTGTCCACCTTGTTGGCGGCGACGACGAAGGGGGTTCCCGTCCGGCGGAGGATGTCGATCGCCTCCTCGGTCTGCGGCTGGAAACCGTCGTTCACGTCGACGACGAGCACCGCGATGTCGGCGAGCGCGCCGCCGCGGGCGCGCAGCGTCGAGAAGGAGTGGTGGCCCGGCGTGTCGATGAACAGCAGGCCGGGCAGATCGAAGTCGGTCGGGTCGATGAGCTCGCCCGCCATCCCGGAGATGGTGTCGAGCGGGATGTCGGTCGCCCCGATGTGTTGGGTGATCGCGCCGGCCTCGCCCTCGCTGACGGCGGAGCCGCGGATCTTGTCGAGCAGGCTGGTCTTGCCGTGATCGACGTGGCCCAGCACGGCGACGATCGGCGTCCGAAGGGTGTCAGCGTTTGTGTGGTCGGTCATCAGTGATCGCCCCGAAAAGGTCGGTTACCTACCGTTCGGCCCGGACGTCAGTTAAGCCTTTCAAAACGCGTCCGTCCGGATCGCGGCGGGAGTCGCGGGAGGAACGGTCCGAGAACGGCCGCGTCCGTCGCCCGTCCGACGCCCCCGTGGAGTTTAAGACCGTTGGCCGGGACCGTGGGAACATGGTCGATATCCTCGCGGAGAACCTCTCCGGGAAGGCGGTGATGAGCGCGGACGGGACGGAACTCGGGGACCTGTACAACATCACGATGGACCTCAAGTCGGGGGAGCTCTCCGACCTGCTCGTGAGCCCCCACGAGCACCTCAGCCCGGAGCGCTCCGGCTTCGACGTCGACGAGATGGGCCGACTCAAGGTGCCGGTCGGGAACGTGCAGGCGGTGAAAGACTACATCGTCGTCGCCCGCTGATGGAAGTCCTCGACACCTCGGCGTTCATCCACGAGTACACCACCGACGACGACGTGGTCTCGGTGCCCGAAGTGCACGAAGAGCTCACCGGCGAGGGCGCGCTTCGCTTCGACGCGATGGAGGGGTCCGGCATGTCGATTCACGTCCCGGCCCCGGAGGTCCTCGACAACGTGCGGCGCGCGGCGCGCGGCTCCGGCGACGCCGCGGAGCTGTCCGACACCGACACCCGGCTGATCGCGACCGCGCTGGAACTGAGCGCGACGCTGGTCACCGACGACTACGCGATGCAGAACGTCGCCGAGCGGCTCGATCTCACCGTCGAACCGATCGCCAGAGACGGGATCACCGAGGAGCGCGAGTGGCGGTTCCAATGCGTCGGCTGCAACCGCACCTTCGACGAGAACAGGGAGCGGTGTCCGGTCTGCGGGAGCGACCTGACGCGGAAGAATCCGGCGTAGCGCGGGCGAACGGCTGTTATTGAGTCCCGTTGGCTAGTCCGCCGACTCCGGTTCCGCGTCGCGGTCGCCGGGCGAACTCGCGGACGCGTCCCCGGCGCCCCCGGCGGCGGGATCGTCTTCGGCCTCCGTCCGGCGTTGCGCGTCCCCGGGGAGCGCGGCCCCGAGCGCGTCGGCGTCGAGCGGGAGCCGGTCGCGGAGCCGCCTCGCGACCGCGTGCGCCTCGGCGATCTCGACCTCGGCGACCGCCCGGACGAGCGCGACCGCGCGCTCCGCCCGGGCCCGCCGCCACGACTCCTCGCGCGACTGGTACGTGCGAATGGCGCGGAGGAACTCCACCTCGGAGAACTCCGGCCAGTACGGCGCACAGAAGTAGACGGCCGCCTCGTTGCCGTTGGCGTGCCACGGCAGGAAGTTCGAGGTGCGCTCGTCGCCCCCGGTCCGCACGATGAGGTCGACGTCGCGGACCGGCCGGTCGTACAGCCGGTCCTCGACGGTCTCGACGTCGACGTCCGACGGGTCGAGGTCGCCGGCGTCGACGTCGCGCGCGATCGCCGTCGCCGCGTCGAGCAGTTCCGTCCGGCCGCCGTACGCCAGCGCGACGTTCAGCGTGAACCGGTCGTTGTCCGCGGTGCGGCGCTCCGCGTACGCCACCGCGTCGCGAACGCGCTCCGGGAGGCGGTCGACGTCGCCGATGGCGCGGACGCGGACCCCCTGCTCGTGAACGCGGTCGGCGTCGGCGAAGTCGCGGAGCTTGTCCTCCAACAGGTCGAAAAGCGGCACCAACTCGTCGTCCGGGCGCTCGAAGTTCTCGGTCGAGAAGGCGTACAGGGTCAGCTCCGCGACGCCCAGATCCGCGCACCAGTCGAGCACGCGCTCGGTGGTGGCGGCGCCGGCGCGGTGACCGTCGGGCGCGTCGTCGCCGCGCTCGCGGGCGTACCGCCGGTTCCCGTCCTGGATGATCGCGACGTGGGTCGGTACGTCCTCGATCTCCCGACGGAGGTGCCGGAGGTACGCGCGCTGGGTGAGGTCGCGGAGGCGGTCCAACATATGGGTCAACTGACTCGACCGAGCGGTATGTACTTTTATGCTCTGAGGGGACGAGTCGCCGCCGATGGACGCCGCCTACGTCTTCCGCGTGGAGTTCCGCCTCGACCCCGAGGACGCCGCCGTCGACCCGGAGCGGTTCGAGACGGCGATGGAGCTCCCCGCGAACGAACCCGACACCGACGGCTGGCTCTTCTTCCGCGACCGCCTCTGGCGCGGCGAGATCGGGGACGGGGCGCCGTTCCGGCGGCTCGCGAGCGAGCGGCTCGGCGCCGAGGTCGTCGCCGCCGACTTCCGCGAGCTCCGGACCGACCGGGAGTATCTCGACGCGCTGCGGTCGGCGATCGCCGCCGATCTCGACCGGTTCAACGCCGAGTCGGTCGACGAGGTGGTACGGAAGTACCTCGGGTCGTCGATCCACGTCCGGGCGGAGTGAGAGCGGCCGCGACTCGCCCCGGACCGGACGCCCGTCCCCACAACGCACTTATCGATCGACCGCCTACGGGCTGCCCCATGGCCGTCGCCGACTACGACTTCCACCTGTTCGACCTCGACGGGACGCTCGTCGACGCGGAGTGGTCGTACACCCGGGGCGTCTTCGACCGCGTCGGCGACCGGCTCGGCCGCCCCTTCTCCGACCGGGAGGCGTACGTCCTCTGGCACGGGCTCGGGGGCGCCCGCGGCGGCACCCTCCGCGAGCTCGGGGTCGACCCCGACGCGTTCTGGCCGGCGTTCCACGCCGAGGAGGACCCGCTGGCCCGCGCGGAGGCGACGTACCTCCACGACGACGCCGCTCGGCTGCTCGACCGCGTCGGCGACGCCGGCGGGCCGACCGGGCTCGTCACCCACTGCCAGCGGTTCCTCGCCGAGCCCGTGCTCGACCGGCTCGACCTCGGCGACCGGTTCGACGCCGTCGTCTGCTGTACCGACGAGACGGGCTGGAAGCCCGACCCGGACCCCATCGAGCTGGCGATGGCGGAGCTCGGCGTCGACCCCCGGGCCGACCGCGGCTACTACGCCGGCGACGGCGAGAGCGACGTGAGCGCCGCGTGGAACGCGGGCCTCGACGCGGTCCACGTCGAACGCGTGGGCCACGAGGACCGCGGGCGGTGCGTCCTCGGCGACCGCCGCGTCAGCCGCCTCGACGAACTGGTCGAACCGACGTGAGGGCACGCGGTCGCGGTCGACCGAAATCGGCCGAAACCGATCGGTCGCGAGCGCTACGAGCCCGCGGCCCCTCGGATCCGCTCTTTGCCGCACTTCGCACAGCACTCCACGACCTCGTCGGGGTTGACCACGACCGCCCGTCGCTCGTACCGGTGTCGACAGACCAAGCGTTCGATCGTCGCGTGCATATCGAAACGGCCCGCGACCGCGAGCAAAGAATGTTCCGTAGACACGCGTTTATACACATAATATACATCGATCGGTTTGTTATCCTCTCATAAACTGTCTGTGCGGCGGGAAATGGGGACAGATCAACGTTGATTGTGCATTTACGAACCGATCGAGCGTTCCGTCGCCTCCGTCGTCCGTCGCCTCCGTCGTCCGTCGCCTCCGTCGTCCGTCGCCTCCGCCGCCCGGGACCGAAACCGTCGTGAGGCGTCGGGCGGAACCGGACGTATGACGAAGTGGCTCCACAGCGGCCGCCGCCGCGACCTGTGCGCGCTGCTGTACGACGCCGGCGAGCTGCGGGCCCAGCCGCTGAAGAGCCGGCTCGAATCGCACTACGACGAGCGGATCGATCCGGGGTCGTTCTACGCCACGCTGCGGTCGCTCGTGGAGTCGGGGTTCCTCGACCGCCGCACCGAGGGGATCGCCGACGTGTACGCGCTCACCGACGCCGGCGAGCGCGCCCTCCTCGACCACTACGCGTGGCTCTCGGAACGGATCGACGGCGGACCGTCCGACCGCCCCCCGGCAGCCGGCGACGACGGCCCGAACCTCAAGGATTAACAAGATCGACGCGTTCGGTTAATATATGACGGTCGTCAGCGTCTCGATGCCGGAGGAGCTGTTAGAGCGGATCGACGGATTCGCCGACGAACACGGCTACACCGGGCGGAGCGAGGTCGTCCGCGAGGCGTCTCGGAACCTCCTCGGCGAGTTCGAGGACGCGAAGCTGGAGGAGCGGGACCTGATGGCGGTGGTCACCGTGCTCTTCGACTACGAGACAACGAGCGTCGAGGAGCGGATGATGCGGCTCCGCCACGAACACGAGGGACTCGTCGCCTCCAACTTCCACAGCCACGTCGGCTCGCGGTACTGCATGGAGCTGTTCGTGCTCGAAGGGCGGTTGGAGGAGATATCGGCGTTCGTCGGGAAGATCCGCGCCACGAAGGACACGCTCACGGTCGACTACAGCGTGACGCCGGTCGACGAGTTCGGCGCCGACAGCGACCTCGCGGGGGCGAACGGGGACGGGGAGGGGGACCACGGGGGCCACGGGGACCACGCGGGCGGCCACGGAGACCACACGGGCGGCCACGACGACTGAGGGGAGTGTCGCCGGCGCTCGTTCACCCGCCTCCGCGGTCGGCTCCCCCGTCAGCGAGCACGCCGACGAACGGCACCGCGAACCCGACGACGTAGCCCGCGAGATGCGCGAACACGTTGCTGCCGAACGGGACGAGCACCAGCGATCCGATCACGCCCGCGATCGCGACGCTCGCGCCGGTGACGTACAGCAGTTCGCGTTCGGGAGTCAGATCGAGTCCGGCCACCCGCGGGCGTCCGACCGCGGCGTACAGCCCGGTCGCGGCGAGGGCGGCCCCGACCGCGAACAGCGACCCGACGGCCGGTAGCGGCGGGAAGTAGCCGGCGCCGCTCGGCACGAGGTACACCACGGCGAGCGACGCGAAGACGGCGACGACCGACCAGCGCGGGTCGACGCCCAGAGGGGTCTCGCTTCGAGCTCGGGCGCTCTCCGTCGCCAGCGCGGCGAACCAGACGGCCACGAGGTAGCCGAGGAGCGCGCTGTTCACGTCCGAGAAGCCGGCGGTCGGGGCGTCGGTCAGGCCGCCGAGCGCGACGATGGTCGCCCACGCCGAGACGAGCGGGACGACCGCGAGGTAGGTCGCGACCGACTCGAGGAGCCGCCGTCGCCAGCCGGCGACGACCGAGAGAGGGTACGCGACCGCGACGAGCAGCCAGTAGTTAACGACGTTGTCGAGGAGGTGAGCCGGGTCCGTGTGGACGAAACTCGACGCGAACGCGGTCCACAGCGCCCACCGGCTCTCGAACACGCCCTCCGTCGCCAGCGAGAGCCGCCACGCCTCGACGCCGGGGAGCAGGCTCACGCCGACGAGCAGGGACGGCAGGGGGAGAGCGACGAGCGCCAGCTCCGCCGGCGGCCGCGACCGGACGGCGCCGACGAGCGACGCGAGCAGCCCGCGAAGGGTGGGCGGGCCAGCGGTGTCGCCGACGTCTCCCGGCATCCGACCCCCTACGGCGTCGCCGGGCGGACGCTCTCCAGCGCCGCCGCGAAGTCGTCGGCGGTGATCCCGATCTCGTCGGCGTGGTCGTTGGCGGCCTCGCCGTGCTCGTCGGCGACGCGCTCGATGGCGATCAGGGCGGCCTCCCGACACAGCGACGCGATCTCAGCGCCAGAGTACCCCTCGGTCTCGTCGGCGAGGTGCTCCAGGTCGACCCCGTCGACGAGCGGCTTCGAGCGGGTGTGCACGTCGAGGATCTTCCGGCGCGCGTCGCGGTCCGGCTCGGGGACCTCGATGTGGGTCTCCAGCCGTCCGGGCCGGAGCAGCGCGGGGTCGAGCGCGTTCCGCCGGTTCGTCGCCGCGAGCACGACGAGGTTCGGGTTGTCGCTGGCGCGGTCAAGCTCCGTGAGCAGCTGGGAGACGACGCGCTCGCCGACCCCGGAGCCGTCGCCGCCGGCGCCGTCGCGGTCGGCCGCGATCGCGTCGATCTCGTCGAAGAAGACGATCACGGGCGCCGCCTGCCGGGCGCGGTCGAAGAGGTCCCGGACCGCCTTCTCGGACTCGCCGACGTACCGGTCGAGCAGCTCGGGGCCGGCCACCTGGATGAAGTTCACGCCGCTCTCGCCCGCTATCGCCCGGGCGAGGAGGGTCTTCCCGGTTCCGGGCGGCCCGTGGAGCAGGACCCCCGTCGGCGGGTCGGCGTCGGCGGCGTCGAAGAGGGGACCGTACGTCAGCGGCCACGTCACCGCCCGCTCCAGCTTCGCTTTGGCCTCCGGGAGCCCGCCCACGTCCGCGAAGTCGGTGGCGGGCTGCTCGGCGACGTACTCGCGCATCGCGCTCGGCTCGACGTTGGCGTGAGCCGCCTCGAAGTCGGCCTTCGCGACGGTCACGTCGTCGAGGGCCGCGGCGTCCGACTCGCGGGCGCGCCGCAGCGCGGTCATCGCCGCCTCCTGCGTGAGCCCCTCGATATCGGCGCCGACGAACCCGTGGGTCCGGGCCGCGATGCGGTCCAAGTCCACGTCGTCCGCGAGGGGCATCCGACGGGTGTGAACGTCGAGGATCTGGCGGCGACCGGCCTCACCGGGGACGCCGATCTCGATCTCGCGATCGAACCGACCGCCCCGCCTGAGCGCGGGGTCGAGGGTGTCGACGCGGTTGGTCGCGCCGATGACGATCACGTCGCCGCGGGCGTCGAGCCCGTCCATCAGCGAGAGCAGCTGGCCGACGACGCGGTTCTCCACGTCGCCGCCGTCGTCGCGCTTGCCCGCGATCGAGTCGATCTCGTCGAAGAAGATGATGGCGGGGGCGGCCTCCCGAGCTTCTTTGAATTTCTCGCGGAGCTTCTCCTCGCTTTCGCCCTTGTACTTCGACATGATCTCCGGGCCGTCGACCGTGATGAACGTCGCGTCGACCTCGTTGGCGACGGCGCGGGCGATCAGCGTCTTTCCGGTCCCCGGCGGCCCGTGGAGCAGGACGCCCTTCGGCGGGTCGATCCCGAGCCGGGTGAACACGCCGGGCTCCGAGAGGGGGAGCTCGATGGTCTCGCGGACGAGCTCCAGCTCCTCGTCGAGCCCGCCGATGTCCTCGTAGGTCGCGCCCGCGGTGTGTTCCGCCGGGGGTTCGGTGCCGCCGCCGGGCGGGCGGGCGTCGGTTCCGGAGGTGTCGGTGCCGATGGATCTGTCGGACGAGGGGTCGCTCCCCGTCGAAGATCCGGAGGCAGTCCGGCGATCTCGTCCGTCGCCCCCGTCGGACCCCGACGGGTCCTCGTCCCCGTAGGTCACCGACACGTCGGTCCGGCTCGTGACGCGGACCGTGCCCGCCGGGTCCGTCTCGGCGACGACGAACCGGATCCCGCCGAGCCGCTCGACGTGGACGGCCTCGCCCCGGGTGACGGGTCGATCGCGGAGGTCGCGGGCGAGCGCGCGCTCGACCACCTCGCGGCTCACGTCAACGTCGGCGAGCTCCGCGGGCGCGGCGAGCGCGACGCGGTCGGCGTCCTCGACGTCGACGGGCCCGACCGTGACGGTGTCGCCGACCTTTACGCCGGCGTTCGCTCGGGTGTCGGCGTCGATGAGGACGGAGTCTTCTCGGGCGCCCGCGCCGCCGGGCCACACCTTCGCGACCGCGGTGCGCTCGCCGCGGATCTCGACGGTGTCGCCGCTGAGGAGGCCGAGTCGCTTCCGGGAGGGTTCGGGGAGTCGGGCGATGCCCCGGCCCGCGTCCCGCTTCTCGGCGGCGCGCACCGTGAGCCGGAGGCGGGTGGTGTCGTTCATACGTCTCGTACTCGCCGATGACCCTTTATCCTTGTCCGGTCGCTCCCGCCGCCGACCGCAACCCCCTTACCCCGGCCGGACCCGTCGTTCGGTATGCAACCGACAGGGCACCTGCGCGGCGACGCGGTCCGCGTCGCCGGCGACGCCCGCCAGCGGTTCCACGACTCCGGCGGCTACGGCCGCCCGCTCGGCGGCGACGAGATCGCGCTCTCGCGGGTCGAGGCCGCCCACCTGCTGTTCCGCGGCGACCTCTCGGGAGTCTCTCTCGCCGACGACGCCGACCCCGTGGGCTTCGAGCGCTTCTTCGTCGAGTGCGCGGCCGCGGCCGACCGGTTCGCGGTGCGCTACCTCGTCTACGCCGACCTGCGCGACCGGGGCTTCTACCTCTCGCCCGCCCGCGAGCCGTGGCCCGGCGGCGATATCGACGCGCCCGACGCGGTCGACTTCGTCGCCTACGAGCGCGGCTCGACGCCCGACACGGGCAACGTCAAGTACCCCGTGCAGGTCGTCGGCGAGCGCGAGTCGCTGCCGGCCGCCGGGCTCGCTGGACGCACCCTCGCCGTCGTCGACGAGGAGTCGGACATCACGTACTTCGCGGCGACCGAGGGGGAGATATCGGGCGCGACCGAGTACGAGCCGCCGAATCGGCTCGACGGGGTGCTCCTCGCCGACCGCGTCGTCGTCTGGGACGCCCCAGAGGGGCTCTACGAGCGCGGCTTCTACGGCCAGCCGCTCACCGGTCGCGCCGCGGCGGTCGAGGGCGCGGTCCAGCTCTCCTTAGTCGAGGCCGCGTCGCTCGCGGCCGACGGCGTCCTGTCGCTGTCGGCGTCCGTCGGGACGGCGGGCGAGACCCCAGATGAGGGCGCCGCACAGCGAGACGGTCCCGCCGCCGCGGTCGTCGCCCGCGGCCGCGAGGTCGAGGGCGAGCGGTTCGACCGCCGGCTCGCCATTTATAAGCGCCTCCGCGAGGCCGACGCCGTCCCGAAGACCGGCTTCAAGTTCGGCGCCGACTTCCGGACCTACCTCGACGTGGAGACGGTCAAGGACCTGCCGCACTCCGAGCACCTCGTGCGCGTCGTCGAGGGCGACCACCGCTTTTCGCCGCGCGAGCTCTCGCTCGACGTGCGGCTCGCGGGCGGCGTCCGCAAGGAGATGGTGTTCGCGCTGACGGCGGTGGACGATGGCGGGGGCGACGGCGGACGCGACGGGACCGCCGAGGACGACGCGGCCCGCCACGCCGACGTGGAGTGGCTCTCGATCGGGCGGCTGACGCCCTGAAGCCCGGCCAGCCGAAGGGCCGGCACCCCGTCTCGGTTTCGAGACGAACGGGTGGCTTTTTTCTGGAACGAAGCCGTCTCGCCGCCCATGAGCCAGCCCTCCGGGTTCGGATCGGAACCGTCCGCCTACGACATCTCCACCGTCGACCTCGACGGCGACCGCTACGAGGTGAAACAGTCGGCTATCCGAAACAAGTACACCGTCCGCGACGGCGACGGAAACGTCGTCCTCCGCGGGAAACAGAAGATGTTCAAGCTGAAAGAGGAGTTCCCGTTCGTCACCGGCGACGGCGAGGACGCGTTCTCCGTGAAGGCGGGCGGCATCATGGACATCGCGGGCAACTACGCCATCACCGACGCGGGCACCGGCGAGGAGGTCGTCGTCCTCGACGAGGACTACTCGCTGTTCACGGAAAACTGGACGATCCGCGACCCCGACACGGGGGAGGCCCTGGCGACGATTCGGTCGAAGAACAAGCTGCTGTCGGCGCTCCGCCACCTCGTCGGCGCCGCGAACCTCGTCCCGAACAAGTACGAGATCTTCGACGCCGACGGCGACCACGTCGGCGACATCGAGGGGAAGTTCTCGCTGCGCGACGCCTACACGGTCACCATCGACGACGCGAGCGACGTGCCGAAGGAGGCCGTGATCGCCGCCGCGTGCATCCTCGACGCGTTAGAGAATCAGTAGCGACGTGTGCAGCGCTCTAGTGGAACCGGTCACTGTCTCCCCAGGAGACACGCAACTGCGTTTCAGCGATATATAAACGAGATGGAAAAGAGGAACACGCACACGAGATGGCCGTTAGCCTGTACCTCAACGACACTATCGGATTCGTCGCGCTCGTTGGGTCTGTCGGTCGACAGGACGCGGAGGCAGTTCGAACCTCGAAGAAACTGCTCGACGACGGAGAGGCGCTCGCTGACGAGCTTGCAGGTTTATAAGTAACCGATTTCCGACCGAGGGCCGGGTTCCGTCGTGCCGGCCTGTCACAGGCAGGTTCTTGATCTGGTCGATTTCGGAGTTAGGAGCACCTTTCCAATCTGTCCGGAGACGACACCAACGCGTCCTCTCCTACTCCCCGCCGAGCTTCGACTCGCCGACAGCGTCGTGGCCCTCGATGACCTCGGTGCCACCCATGTACGGGCGCAGCGCCTCGGGGACGGTGACGGTGCCGTCGTCGTTCTGGTAGTACTCAAGGACCGCGACGACGATCCGCGGGACCGCGAGCCCGGAGCCGTTCAGGGTGTGGAGGTGCTCGGCCGACTCGTGGTGCTCCTCGCGGTAGCGGATCTGAGCGCGGCGCGCCTGGAAGTCCTCGAAGTTCGAGACGGAGGAGACCTCCAGCCAGCGGCCGCCCTCCTCGGGGCCCTCCTCCATGTCGTCTCCGGGCGCCCACACCTCGATGTCGTACTTCTTCGCCTGCGTGAACCCGAGGTCGCCGGTGCACATCTCGAGGATGCGGTACGGGAGTTCGAGGCGCCGCAGCACCTCCTCGGCCTCGTCGACGAGCCCGTCGAAGCGCTCGTCGCTCTCCTCGGGCCGGACGAAGTTCACCATCTCCACCTTGTTGAACTGGTGGACGCGGACGATCCCGCGCGTCTCGGTGCCGTGCTCGCCCGCCTCCTGCCGGAAGTTCGGCGTGTACGCCTGGTATTTAAGCGGAAGATCCTCGCCGAGCAGGATCTCGTCGCGGTGGAGGTTCGTCACGGGCACCTCCGCGGTCGGGAGCAGCCAGAGGTCGTCGTCGTCGTACTCGTCCTCGTTGGTCCCCTCGACGCGGTAGGCGTCCTCGGTGAATTTCGGAAGCTGCCCGGTGCCCCGCATCGACGCGGAGTTGACCGGGATCGGCGGGAACACGTCCGTGTACCCCTGTTCGCGGTGCACGTCGAGCATGAACTGGATCAGCGCGTGCTCCAGCCGGGCGCCGTCGCCCTTCGCGACGTAGAAGCCGCCGCCGGCGACCTTCGCGCCGCGCTCGAAGTCGAGGATCTCGAGGTCCTCGCCCAGGTCGTAGTGCGGCTCGATCTCGTCCGGGAGGGTCCGAAGGTCGTCGAACCCCTCGCGGCGCCGCTCGACGTTCTCCGACTCGTCGGCGCCGACCGGCACCGACTCCTGCGGGATCTGCGGGAGTTCGAGCAAGGATTCCTCCAGCTCGGCCTCCAGCTCGTCGGCGCGGTCCTCGATATCCTGCAGCTCCGACTTGAGTTCCTGCGAGCGCTCGATCGCCTCCTGGGCCGCCTCCTCCTCGCCGGCCCCCTTCAGCTCGCCGATTTTCGAGGAGACCTCGTTGCGCTCGTGACGCAGGTCGTCGCCACGCTGTTTCAGCTCCCGCCACTCCTCGTCGACGTCGAGTATCCGGTCGAGGTCGACGTCGACGCCCTTGTTGGCGAGCGCCTCGCGGACGACCTCGGGGTTCTCCCGGACGAACTGTCGAGACAGCATTTGTCGGGAGTTCCGCGGGGCGACCCAAAACCGTATCGGAGCGTCGGTCTCGGGTGACACGGGGCGACGCGCCGACCGATTCGCGCGAGCGACCCCGTCAGGGGAACACCGCGAACGCCGTGAACAGCATGAGCAGCGCGAGGCCGGCGACGGCGACTCCCATCACGCGCATCAGCAGGAGCCGCGTCCCGTTCGGCTCGATCCGCTGTGTCGTCCCGTCCGGACCACGCGTCTGCCATCGGGTCATCCGACGCGGGAACGCCGCCATCGCCAGCGCGCCCCCGGCGACGAGGAGGGGCACGGCGACGAAGAACAACCGGAGGGGTGCGGGGAACATACCCGGGCGTACGTCGCGCGGATCAACAAAATCTTCCGGTGTCGAGAGGGCTGACCGAGCCCCGCGGCGGCTCCGACCGAGCGCCGCCGTCAGTACCCGCCCGGCAGTCCGAAGACCACGGCGAGCGCGAACAGCGGCACCGCGGCGACGACCGCGTACCACAGCCCGGCGGCGACGAGGAGGGCCCACGTCGAGGCGCCGTACCCGGTCGGGTCCCAGTCGACGCCGAGCCGGGGGAGCGCGAGCACGGCGACCGCCGGCGCGACGACCGTCGTGAGCGCTCCCCCGACCAGCGCCGTCTCGACGAGCGCGTTACTCCACGCGGCCCCGGCCGAGTCGACGAGCCCGACCGTGAGCAGGACGCCGGCGAGATACGGGACCGAGAGCGCGAGCGCGACGCCGACGTACGAGGTGAGGAGCCGCCCGGCCGGTGGGAGCGCGACGAACAGCGCCCGGAACCGCGCCGCGATCAGGAACGGGGCCCAGAGGGCGGCGGCGACGACTCCGGGGAGGGCGAACAGTGCGACCGTGACGAGCCAGCCGGTCGCCTCGCCGGCCGCGCTTGCGAGACCGAGGACCATACGCCGTCTCTCGCCGGACGTGTCAAACGCTTTGTGGTGGTTCGGGAGCGGTTTGCGGTGGCCCGGATCACCACGGTTTAACCGGCGCGACGCGAGCGCGTACCCATGCTCATCACGGGCGCGGAGCTGGCCGACGGGCGAGTCCGCGACGTTCGGGTCCGGGGAGAGACGATCGACGCGGTCGAACCGACGAACGCGGGGCTCGACGCCGACGCGGGCGAGCGGGTTGTCGACGCCCGGGGGCGTCACCTCCTCCCCGGCGCCGTCGACGTGCACGTCCACTTCCGCGAACCGGGCGCGAGCCACAAGGAGACGTGGACCTCGGGGTCGCGCGGAGCGGCCGCGGGCGGGGTCACGACCGTCGTCGACCAGCCGAACACCTCGCCGCCGACCGTCGACGGCGACGCCTTCGACGAGAAGGCCGGCCTCGCCGCCGACTCGCTCGTCGACTACGGGATCAACGGCGGGGTCACCGGCGACTGGGTCCCCGAGAGCCTCTTCGAGCGCCCGCTGTTCGCGCTCGGCGAGGTGTTCCTCGCGGACTCGACTGGCGACATGGGGATCGCCCTGGACCTGTTCGAGGACGCGCTCGCCGAGGCCGCCGCCCGCGACGCCCCCGTCACCGTCCACGCCGAGGACGAGACCCTGTTCGACGAGGACGCGCTCGAGGGGGACCTCGGGGGCGTCGGTACCGCCGCGAACGCCGACGCGTGGTCGGCCTACCGGACCGCCGAGGCCGAGGCGGCGGCGGTCGAGCGCGCCCTCGACTCCGGCGCCGCGAGCGACGCGCAAGTGCACATCGCGCACACGTCGACGCCGGAGGGGATCGACGCGGTGGTCGAGGCGCGGGAGGACGCGAACGGAGGCGCCCCACCCACCTGCGAGGTGACGCCGCATCACCTCTTCCTGTCGCGCGAGGACGCGCGGCGGCTCGGCACCTTCGGGCGCATGAACCCGCCGCTCCGCTCGGAGGAGCGGCGCGCGGCCGTCTTCGAGCGGCTTCGCGACGGCGACGTCGACGTGGTGGCCACCGACCACGCGCCGCACACGGTCGCGGAGAAGCGGCAAGGGCTCATCGACGCGCCGAGCGGCGTTCCGGGCGTCGAGACCCTCTATCCGCTCCTCTTGGAGTCGGTCCGGAAGGGGAACCTCTCCTTGGAGCGCGTCCGCGACGTGGTCGCCGCCAACCCCGCGTCGATCTTCGGGATCGAGGGGAAGGGTCGCATCGAACCCGGCGCCGACGCCGACCTCGTCCTCGTCGACCTGACGAACCCCCGCGAGATCGAGGCCGGCGCGCTCCACGGCGCGGCCGGCTGGACGCCCTTCGAGGGGTTGCTGGGCGTGTTCCCGGAACTGACGACCGTCCGAGGCGCGGTCGTCTACGAGCGCGACCCGGTCACCGGCGCGGAGTCGTTCGGCGAGTCGGTCGGTCGGAACGTGCGGCAACGGTAGTTCGTGGTCAGGATTTGAGACGTGATTCGCGGTGTGACACTCAGTCGCCGGTCGGACATCCACGAGACACTCGAGACACTCTCGCGGGACCGATCTGCGTTCCGCGAACCGACGTTTATTAGCGTCTGAAAAGGGTCTGTCACACGTGATGTTACACGATCTCGGGATCGTCGGGCAAATATACACCGGCGTCTTCGCGCTCAGCGGGATCGTCTGTTTCGCCGCTATCGGTCGGGCGCGGACGTTTCAGGACCCCGATGTCCGGCGAGGGCTTGTGGGGCTGCTCGCCACGTCCGGCGGGTGGGCGCTCCTCAGAGCCGCCGGCTTCCTGCTCCCCGACCCGTTCCGCGTGCCGGCGTACATCGTCGGGCTCGCCGTCGGGTTCGCTACCGTCTGGGCGTGGCTCTACTTCTGTTCCGCCTATTCCGGACGGACCTACCACCGCAACGCGTCGCTCCGCCGAGCGAGCGCGGCCGTCTTTCTCACCGTGGTCGCGGTCAAAGCCACGAATCCCATCCACGGGGCGTACTTCACCGCGACTGAGGTGTCGACGCCGTTCGTACACCTCGCGGTGGAACACAACGTCCTCCACTGGACCGCGACGGGCCTGTCGTACGTGCTGTCGGCGGTGGGGCTGTTCATGATCTTCCAGCTCTTCTTCGAATCGGGGTACGACCCCCGCCCCCTCAGCGCGCTGTCGGCCCTGATCGGGCTCCCGGTCGTGTTCGACATCGTCGCTCAGTTCACGCCGCTGCTCATCAACATCATCTACGCGCCCGTCGGCGTGGCGGTGTTCGCGGTCGGCGTGCTGTTCGTCTTCGAACGGCGCTTCCTCGCGGTACAGCGGGCGTCGTTCGGTGACGACCTCTCCATCTACCTCGACGAGCGAGGGCGCATCCGCGACTACTCGGCGAGCGTCGCGGAGGTGCTCCCGGAACTCGACGAGTCGACGGGCGACCGCCTCTCCGAGGCCGTTCCGGCGGTCGCCGAAGCGCTCGAGAGCGACGACCAGATACTCGAACGCGAGCGGGACGGCGACCCGCGGTACTACTTCGTTTCGACGAGCACCACCACGCTCGGCGACGCCGGAGCGCAGATCGTGCTGCTGTCGGACGTGACCCAGACGGAGCGCCAGCGTCGCCAACTCGCCGAACGCGAGGCCGAAGTCAACGAGCAGAACGAGCTCTACCGGGGCGTCATCGACGTCAGCTTCGGCTTCGTCTTCCGGATCGACAGGCAGGGTCGGTTCACCTTCGCCTCCCCGTCCGTGGAGGAGTTCCTCGGCTACTCGCCGGCGGAACTCGAGGGCCAACCGGTTTCGGTCACCCTCCCGAACGACGCGACGGTCGAACGGGCGTGGACCGAGATCGAGCCGATATTCGACGGCGAACGCAACACGGTCCGGGACTTCCCGCTGGAGACGAAGGCCGGGACGACCGTGTTCACGGACGTGCGTGGCGTCCCCATTTACGACGGGAACGTGCCCGCCGCCGAGCGAACGACGGACGACATCGTGGGCATCCAGTTCATGGTGCGCGACGCGACGAACCGCCGGGAGCGAGAGGGGCTCATCAGCGTCATCAACCGCGTGCTGCGGCACAATATGCGGAACAAGATGGGCATCATCACCGGGTACGCGGAGATGCTCGAAGGTCGACTCAGCGGCGAGGACGCCGAGAAGGCGACGAAGATAAGGGACACGGCCGACCAGTTGCTCGACCTGACCGAGTCGGCCCAGCGCATCGAGGAGTACCGGGAGCTGTCGCCCGAACTCGAACCGATCGACGTCGTCCCGCTGATCGAGGACACCGTCTCGGAGCTCCGGATGCAGTATCCCGAGGCGTCGGTGACCGTCGACGCCCCCGACGCCGTCGTCGCGGAGACCCACGAGCGCCTCCAGACCGCGCTGTGGGAGGTCGTCGAGAACGCCGCGAAACACGGCGGCGACCCGCCCGTCGTCGAGATCGACGTGACGGTCACCGAGGCGGGAGTGACGATCGCCGTCAGGGACAACGGACCCGGGCTCCCGGAAGCGGAACGGGACGTCCTGCAGTCGAGCGTGGAGACGCCGCTGGTTCACGGCGAGGGCCTCGGTCTGTGGCTGATCCACTGGATCGTCACCAGCCTCGACGGCGAGCTCGAAACGACGGCCGGAGACGAGGGGACGACGGTCGCGATCCGCCTCCCGAAGGCGTCGTGAGACGCGACCCGTCGACCGTTCCGGGCGGACGCGTCCGGGAACGGAACGGGCGATCGTTCCGTCGGTTCGAGAAATCCCGTTGCGCTCCGCTTTCTCGGACGTTTCTCGCCCGAAACGCCTGATCGCCGAGGGGTGCTCGCTGATCGATAGCGGGAGTATGTGTGTCAATTCGGTTGATCGGCTGTTTATACGTGATCGAGTCGTGTTGTTGTCGGCTATTTATAAGCGATCGACGGCTCTGCCGACTTTGCGGTGAAGGCCTCTAAAGCCCCAGCCGCGACGACTCGCGGCAGCGAGGCCCTTCGCGCCTCTGGAAGCCGGCGGCTGCGCCGCCGGCGACTGCCCCTTTAAGTCCCACCCAGCCGCACCGCACAGCCTCACGCCTCCCCAGCCTCGTCGGTCACCCTCCGCGTTGCTCCGGGTGACCGACTCCCTCGCACCGTCGGCTCCCGGCCCTGTGGGCCGCTCACCGGGGCGCGCCACCGCACCGCCGCGTTCATTTATAAGCGATCGTCGCTATCGCTCGTATTCTTTTAAATACGCTCTTGTCACCGACAATCTGCAACACCCACTCCGGCTATCGCTCACCGCTGTGTCCGTACGGACCACATCGGGCCAAAGCGCGTCACTCGACGACGAGTTCCACGGGAGCCGTTTCCGAACCCGTCGGGACTCGTTCGGAACTGCGCATCGCAGCCGCCTCGGCGGAACGCATATGCCGCTTCCACCCTAACTCGATCAATATCAATGACAGTGGGTACCACACGCACGGTCGCCCGCCAGCGGGTCGGCGCCTGTCCGGACCGGCGCGCGCCCGGGTCGGGTCGTCACGCGTGGACCGCGCTCCGCGGTTCACGACGACGAACGACAGCATGACTGATCCGGGAGAGTCGGGGCCGCTGGGGGCGGGTGTCGGCGAGAGAGACGACGCCACCCGCGACGCCACCGCCGAGGACGCCGCGATGGAGCCCGCGGCGGTGGCCGAGCTCGCCGACCGCGTCGCCGACAACGTCGAGGAGGTGATCGTCGGGAAGCGGGAGGCGGTCGAGCACGTCGTCGTCACCCTGCTCGCCCGGGGCCACCTCCTCGTCGAGGACGTGCCCGGCGTCGGGAAGACGACCCTCGCGAAGGCGGTCGCGCGCTCGATCGACGGCTCGTTCAAGCGCGTCCAGTTCACCCCGGATCTCCTCCCCTCCGACGTGACGGGCGTCAACGTGTTCGACCAGCGCACCGACGAGTTCGAGTTCCAGCCGGGCCCGGTGTTCGCGAACGTCGTGCTCGGCGACGAGATCAACCGCGCGCCCCCGAAGACGCAGTCCGCCCTCCTCGAAGCGATGGAGGAGCGCCAGGTGACGACCGACGGGGAGACCCGGCGGCTCCCGGACCCGTTCTGCGTGATCGCGACCCAGAACGACGTGGAGCCCGGCCAGACGTACGACCTGCCGGTCGCCGAGATCGACCGGTTCACCAAGAAGATCCGGCTCGGCTACCCCGACACGGACGAGGAGGCCGAGATCATCGGGCGGATGGCCGGCGACCACCCCGTCGAGGCGGTCGAGCCGGTGGCGACGATCGAGGACGTTCGGCGCGCCCGGACCGCGGTGGGCGGTATCGAGGCGACCGAGGAGCTGCGCCGGTACGTGGCCCGACTGGCGGTCCACACCCGGCGGAACGCCCGCCTCGGCGTCAGCCCCCGCGGGAGCCTCGCGCTGTTGCGAGCGTCGCAGGCGCGGGCCGCGCTCGACGGGCGGGGCTACGTGATCCCGGACGACGTACAGGCCGAGGCGCCGACCGTGTTCGCTCACCGGATCCGGTCCGACTCCGGCGGCGCCGACGGCGCCGAGATCGTCGCCGACGCCCTCGACCGGGTGCCCGTGGAGTGAGCCGATGCCGAAGGCGACCCTCACCCGGCGCGGCCGCGTCGTCGGCGCGGCCTGCGTGATCGGCGGTCTGCTGTCGCTGGCGGCCGGCGGGCGCGCGCTCGACGCGGTGGTGCTCCCGGGAGTCGTCGCGCTCGTCGCCGGCTACGTCCAGCTGGCGCGGGTCGCGGACCCCGAGGTGCGGCGGGTCCCGCCCCCGGACGGGTTCGTCGGCGAGCGTCACGAGGTCCGGATCGAGCTCCGGCCGGCGACCGCGGGGGCGGCCGGGACCTATCTGGGGGCGATCGTCGACGAGGTCGACGACGGGCTGGAGGGGCCGGAGGCGCCGATCCGCGCCTCGGTCGGCGAGGGGCCGGTGACGTACCGCGTCCGGTACCTGCGGCGGGGGAGGCGCCGGTTGGGTCCGGCTCGGGTGACCGCGACGGACGTGTTCGGGCTCTTCGACCGGGAGGTCGTCGTCGACGACACGGACGCGGTGACCGCGTATCCGGTCTGTCACCCGATCCCGGGCCGGTTCCGGCGCGAGCTGTACGCCGCCGACGCGGTCGGCGTGAGCCGGCGGCGCGAGGAGTTCGACCGGCTGCGGGAGTACGCTCGCGGCGACGCCCTCCGGGACGTACACTGGCCGACGACCGCGAAGCGCGACGAGATCGTGGTCAAGGAGTTCGCCGCGGAGACGCGGCGCGGACGGGTGTCGATCGCCGGCGAGACCGCCCGCGAGCGCGAGGGGGCCGACGCCCTCGCGAGCGCGGCCGCCAGCCTCGCGCTCGCCCTGCTCGACGACGGCGTCCCGGTCGACCTGACGCTGCCGGCGGGGAGCGTGTCGGTCCGCCCGGGGCCGCAGGGGCGACGCGCCGTGCTCGAACTGGCCGCGGTGACCGGTCCCGGCGCGGTCGCCGTCGACGACGCCGACGTGGAGGTGATCGCCGACGGCGACGGCGCGCGGTACCGGACCGGGGGCCGAACCGTCGCCGTCGACGACCTCCGCGCGTCGGCGGGCGACGGCGGGTCGGGAGCGGAGCGGTCGCCTGAGACGCCATCGCCGCCTCCCTCCGAACCGGAGGTGAACGGGAGATGAGCGGTCGAACGGGCGGCGACCGGCGGCGGGCCGCCGCCGTGACGCGGCGCGCGTCGGGAGCGCTGCCGGACCTCGGCCGCGAGGAGGCCGACGAGCCCGCGGAGGACTGGAGCGGCTTCGCGGACCCCGCGGTCCTCGGGGTCGCGCTCGTGACCGCGGCGTACCTCGGGGTGTTCCTCGAGGCGACCGACGTGGTCGGCGGGACGGCGCGGACCGCCGCGGCCGTCTCCGTCGCGGGCGTCGCCGGCGCGGTCCTCGCGCGCGTCGTCACCGAGCGGACCGCGGTGCGGCTGACGGCGGTCCTCCTCGCCGCGGCGCTCGCCGGCTACTACTTCGCGGTCCCCGCGAGCCGGCGCGCGCTCTTCTCGGTCGAGGCCGTCGCGATCGACGTGGTCTCGCTTCTGACCGGGCTCTCGGTCCTCCGGCTCGCGCTCGCGGACGTGTGGATTCTCGCCGTGGCGCCGGCGCCGACGTTCCTCGTCGCGTACCTGGCCGGCCGCGGGCGGCACGTCGGGGCGACCGCGGTCGCCGGCGGGACGCTCGGGTTCCTCGTATGCACCGGCGACGCGGGCGGGCTGGCCGCGCTCGTCGGCGTCGTCGGCGCCGCGCTCGCGGCCGGCTTCGCCACGCTGTCGACGCCCGACGCGCTCCGCGCCCACGGCGACCGGCTCACCGCGGTGCTGGCGGCGATGATCCTCGTGAGCGCGACGGTCACCGTGTTACCGGCGGGCGCGGCGCAGCCGTGGGGGGCCGACCGCGGTCCGACCCTGGAATCGTCGCTCGGGGGCGGCGACGAGGTGGAGGTGATCGGGGCGACGCGGCTCTCTCCCCAGGTGCGGTACGAGATCGAGAGCCCGGTCGCGTCGAACTGGCACGTCGCGGCCTACGACACCTACACCGGCGACGGCTGGGTGCGGTCGGGCGGTGGGTCGACGCTCGACGGGTCCCTCGACGGCCCGCCGGGCGAGGCGACGACGGTGAACGCCACGCTCACCGCGCGGACGGAGTCGACCGCGCTGCCCGCCCCGTGGCAGGCCGTGGACGTGCGCGGCGCGGGCGCCTCGACCGCGCAGGTCGACGAGCGCGGGACGCTCCGGCTCGGCGCCGCGCTGCGTCCGGGCGAGGCGACGACCGTCGAGAGCCGGGTGCTCGACGCGGAGCCGGCGGAGCTCCGGAACGCCAGCACGGAGTACGACCCCGCGATCGAGGACCGCTACACCCAGCTCCCGGAGAGCACGCCCGACCGCGTCGGCGAGCGCACCGAGGCGATCGTCGAGGCGGCGGGCGCCGAGAACCCCTACGATCGGGCGGCCGCGATCGAGCGGTACCTGATCGAGGAGTACGACTACTCGCTCGGCGTCGAGAAGCCGGAGGGGGACGTGGCCGACGCGTTCCTCTTCGAGATGGACGCGGGCTACTGCACGTACTTCGCGACGACGATGGTCGCGATGCTGCGCTCGCAGGGGATACCGGCGCAGTTCGCGACCGGCTACGCCGAGGGCGAGCGGGTCGGCGAGGACCGGTACGTCGTCCGGGGGCAGGACGCCCACGCGTGGGTGAAGGTGTACTTCCCGGAGCACGGCTGGGTCGAGTTCGACCCGACCCCGGCGAGCGAGCGCGACGAGGCCCGGAGCGAGCGCCTCGCCGAGGCCCGCGAGACCGGCGAGGCGGACGTCGACACCGAGGAGACGGAGCCGGCGGCCGAGCCCGGCGAGCCGACGCCGACCCCGGAACCCGAGGCGGACTCCGAAACGGACGCGGAAGCGGACGCCCCCGAGGCGAACGGGAGCAACGGGACCGACGGCGACGGGACGGGCGACGCCACCGGAATCGACGCCTCGATCACGGAGGAGGGGTTCTCACAGGAGCGGCTCGTCCAGAACGGAACGCCCGCCCGCGGTGACGGCCCGGGCGCCGACGAGGGCGGGGACGGCGGGCTCCCGCTCCCGTCGCGAGAGGCGGTCGCGTACTGGCTGTTCGTCGTGACCGTCGCCGTCGTCGGCGCCCGGCGGCTCGGCCTCACCGAGCGCGCGCGCCGCGCCGTCCGGGTCCGTGCGCCCTGGGGGCGCGGCGAGCCGGTCGCGGACGCGAAGCGGGCGTTCGACGACTTGGAAGGCCTGCTGGCGCGGCGCTATCGTGAGCGGCGGCCCGGAGAGACGCCGCGGGCGTACCTCGACGCCCTCCCGCTCCGCGACGGCGACGAGCGGGCGCGGGCGGTCGGCGAGACCTACGAGCGGGCGGCGTACGCCGGCTCGGTGACGCGCGAGGAGGCCGACGAGGCGCGGCGGACGGTCCGCCGCCTCGCGCTGGAGCGGACGCCCCTCATCGGCCGGCTGTTCGACCGGGGCTGAACGAGAGGCGAGAAGGGAACGCAGACGGCGGCCAGAGCGTGTGCGGAGGCGAGTCGGAGAGGGAGAGAGCGACCGGCGATGCGGCCGCGCTCGGGGCGGACGACGGCCCCACTCCCGACACTATTTAATACGGGCATCTTGTAGTTTCGGTCGTAATGTCGGAAGTCTGCTCGACGTGCGGACTGCCCCAGGAACTCTGCGTCTGCGAGGACGTCGCGAAAGAGTCCCAGCAGATCAGCATCCGCATCGACGAGCGCAGGTACGGTAAGGAGGTAACGGTCATCGAAGGATTCGACCCGAAAGACGTCGATCTGAGCTCCCTCTCGTCGGATCTCAAGTCGAAGTTCGCCTGCGGTGGCACCGTCGAGGACGGCGCCATCGAACTGCAGGGGAACCACTCGGGTCGCGTGGAGGACTTCCTCCGCGACAAGGGCTTCAACGTCGCGTGACCGTCACCTGACCGTCCGCCGTCGAGCGATTCGCGCGTTCGTACCGCGACTTTTCAGTGGTCTCGTCCGGTGTTCAGTTGTCTCGCCCGGTAAGCGACGGCGCCGTCGACCGCCCTATTTAAACCAACAGCACGGCTCGACCGGCGACGAAGGCGACGGCCGCGAGGAACGTCCCGTATTTAAACCGCCGTTGAGCCGCCGTCGGGTCGGCGAACGCCTCGTAACAGGCGTACAGCATGACCGCGTCGGCGACCGCGACGAGGGCGAGGTAGGCGCCGCCGAACGTCCCGGAGAGGTACGGGAACGGGCTGGCGACGACGGCGACGACGAGCGAACCGGTCGCGATCCACAGCGATCGGCGCTCGCCGATCGCGACGGGGAGGGTGCGGAGCCCCTCCTCGCGGTCGCCGACCACGTCCTCGACGTCTTTGATCACCTCGCGGGCGAACGTCGAGAGCGCCGCGAGCAGCCCGAGGACGACGACGGCCTCGGGGCGGCCGACCGCGGCGCCGCCGAACAGGAACGTCGACCCGACGAGGTACGAGACGAGGGCGTTGCCGAGCCCCGGCGTTCCTTTAAAAACCGTCGTGTAGGTCACGAGGGCGACGAGGTTGACGCCGGCGATCGCGAGGGCGAGCGCGGGGAGCGCCAGCGCGAGCGCGACGGCGGCCGCGAACCAGACGCCGGAGATCCCGAGCGCGCCCCGCGGCGAGACCGCGCCGCGGGGGATGGGGCGATCGGGTTGGTTGATCGCGTCGATCTCGCGGTCGAAGTAGTCGTTGATCGCGTTGCCGGCGGCGACCGCGAAGGCGGTGGTGGCCGCGGCGATCGCCGCCGGAACGAGCGCGTCGCCGGCGCCGGCGACGAACGCGCCGGTCGCCGTGAGGACCGCGGCGGCGACGCAGTTACCCGGGCGTGCCAGTTCGACGGCTCCGCGTGCTGTCTCGCGCACGTCGTCTCCGTCCACCGCCGCGCAGTACATAAACGGCGCGGGATCCGGCGGGAGGCCGAAGAGGCGCCCGGGCCGCCGCCGACCGCCCGCGTTCCCGGGGAGTGAGGATCCGCCGAGCGCCTAAGCCGTCGGACTCGCAAGCGACCCCATGGCCCGAGTCGCACGGGACGGGCGCCGGCTCCGCGTCGACCTCGAGGTCGACCCGAGCGACGACTGGGACTGCCCGATCGTCTCCGAGACCCCCGACGCGACCGACGTGGCCGTCAACGCGGTGGGTCACGACTGCACCGTCGACGTGCAACCGGCCGACGGCGAGGGGTTGGTGCGCGCTCGCGGCGAGGTCTCCGAGGACTGTCTCTGTCGGATCTTCCAGGGGTTCGGCTGCGTCCCGCACGTCCGGCGGGTCGAGGACGGGACGATGCTCGTGACGGCCTACGTCGACGACCGGGACACGGTCCGCGACGTGGTCGGGGCGCTCAGGGAGACGCTCGATCGCGTCCGGCTGGTCCGGCTCGCGGTCGTCGAGGGGCCGGAGGCGACCGAGCGGGTGACCTTCGACCTCTCCGCGCTCACCCCGAAACAGCGGGAGGGGCTCGAGCTCGCGGTCGTCCGCGGCTACTTCGACGGCGACCGCGACGTGAGGCTCGGCGAGCTGGCCGCCGATCTCGACATCAGCAAGTCCGCGCTCTCACAGCGGCTCAGAGCCGCACAAGCGAAGATAGTCACCGACGCGTTCGACGGGGACGGGGAGTGAGTCTCGCGGCCGGGGAGTGAGTCTCGCGGCCGGAGGCGTCGACCCCTATCGACGGCGACCGGCCAGACCGGCGGCTCAGTCCGCGTCCGCCGCCGACCCGCCGCCGATCCGGCTCATGGCCGCCTTCCCGTCGCGCTCGGCCTCGGTGAGGTAGCACTTCGGGTCGGGCGCGAACGGGTCGTCGTGGGCCGCCAGCGCGCGGAGCCGCGACCCTCCGCGGCAGATACTCTTGTACGCGCAGTCGGCGCATTTTCCGGAGAGGCGCTCTTCGCGCTCGCGCAGCGCCGTAAGCAGCGGGTTCGACTCGTCCGCCCAGATCGCGCCGAACGACCGGTCGCGGACGTTCCCGGGCGAGTACCCCTGCCAGAACTGCGTGAGGTGGACGTTGCCGACGGGGTCGACGTCGGCGACGCGCTCGCCGGTCGGGTCGCCGCCGTTGCGTTCGAGGTACTGATAAATGAGCCGCGCGCGGTCCGTCCCCATCTCGCGGTCGGCGTACTCGACGAGGTGGCCCGCGTCGGCGTAGTTGCCGACGAGCAGCGTCTCGATCTCCTCGCCCGACTCGTGGTACTCGCGAGTGAGGTCACAGAGGTCGGTGACGGCCTTCCGGGTCGCCTCCGGGCTCAGGTCCACGTCGGCGATATCGGCGCCGCGCCCGCCGTAGTCGAGGTGGTAGAAGCAGAACCGGTCGACGCCGGCGTCGACGAGCAGGTCGACGACGCCCGCGAGGTCCGCGACGTTGTGCTCGGTGATCGTGTACCGGAGCCCCGTCTTGAGCCCCACGTCGAGACACGCCTCGATCCCCCGGACCGCGGCGTCGAACGCCCCTTCCTCCCCGCGGATGCGGTCGTTGCGCTCCGGGAGGCCGTCGACCGAGACGCCGGCGTACTTGAGCCCCGCCGCCTTCAGCTCGCGGGCGCGTTCGCGGGTCAGGAGGGTCCCGTTCGTCGAGAGCACGGGTCGGACCCCGCTCTCGGCGGCGTGTGCGACCAGTTCCGGGAGGTCCTCGCGAACGAGCGGCTCGCCGCCGGAGAAGAGGAGCACCGGCACCCCGAACGCCGCGAGGTCGTCGATGAGGGCCTTCCCCTCCGCGGTCGACAGCTCGTTCGGCGCCCCCTCCCGGTCGGCCGCGGCGTAGCAGTGCTCGCAGTAGAGGTTACACCGCTTCGTGGTGTTCCAGACGACGACCGGGCGCCGCTGTACCTCGTCCGTGATCTGGGGCTTCGTCGAGCCGTCGGCCGCGTCGTACCGGAGCCCGTCGCTCTCGGCGTCGAGCCCGCAGAGGAGCTTGCTGACGGAGATCATCGCGATCCCTCCGCGTCGTCGGCGTCGGCCGCAGGCGCCCCGCCACACGAGACCGTCGGGGTCCCCTCGGTCTCCTCGTAGACGCGCGGCTCGCCGGAATCGCCCGTGGGCTCGTCTCCGTCCGCTCCGCCCTCGCCGTCCGCGAGCGACTCGGCCGAGTACCGGTGCGTCTCGTCGGCGGGACACACCCACACGTCGCGGGCGTACCACGCGAAGAGCTTGCTCGCCTCCTCGTGGGCGGCGTCGGGCGTCGGCGCCGCGACGGTGCCGACGTGGCGGAGCGGGTCCGCCTCCGCCTCCCGGACGAACACCTCGAAGCGCCGGCCGTCCGCGGAGCGCGCCCCGTTCGATCCGCCGGTTCGGTCCGTCTTCTCGACCATACCCGGCGTACGCACGACCCACCGAACCCGGTTTCGAGCGTTCCCACGGCCGCGAAACGCGCCCGAACACGTTCGGAAGGCCCACGTGTAAATCGATTATCGGTATATCAAATCGTCTCGGCGCGGGCGACCCCCTCGAACGGCGCGCACAGATCGGGCGGCGAACGAGGGTCCGTGCTACTCGGCGCCGAATCGGGCCGCGCGTTAATATCCGGCGGGCGCCTATCGAGCGGTATGCGCGAACTCGTCTTCGCCCTCGAGTACGAGCCGGGGCGCAACAGGGTGGCGGACGCCCTGGCGGACCACCCCGGTGCCCGAGTCCGGTCGCTGTCGGTGCACGCGACCGACGATCACCTCTGGCGCGTCGACCACGCGGCCGGCACCCCGGCCGCGCTCGACGCCGTCGAGGCCGCCTTCCTCGACGGCGACTACTACGCCGACTGCCTCGCCGCGGAGGAGTGCGGCGCGGCCCAGACCACCCGCGTCCTCGACCACACCGACGACACGCTGGTGTTGTACACCGACTGGGAGCCCACGCCCGTCTGCGCGTCCGTGCCGCACATCGCTCGCGACCACCTCGGCGAGAGCGTGCTGTTCGAGACGCGCCACGAGGGGCGCCACTACACCTGGCGGCTCATCCACTCCGGCGAGGGCGACGTGGGGGACTTCTTCGACGCGCTCCGGGCCGCCGTCGGCGACGCCGCCCGGACCGAACTGCTCAAGACGGCGAGCGCGTCGGGCGCCGCCGGCGGACCGGGAGGGAACGGGGGCGATATCGGGCTCTCCCCCGAGCAGGAGGCCGCGCTCAGGGCCGCCGTCGAGCACGGCTACTACGAGTCCCCGCGCGAGGTCGACGTGGGCGAACTCGCCGACCACCTCGACGTGCCGCGGTCGACGCTCACCTACCGGCTCCGCCGGGCCGAGGAGCGCCTCGCGAAGGCGCACGTCGCCGACGGCCGAGTCGTCGACGCCTCGCCGGCCCCGGAGTGAGGCGGCGGCGCTCGGCGCCGACGGATCGGCCCGACCGCGGCGGTTGGAATATTCCAACCAAGGCTTATCGAGATACGACCCCTCCTTCCGGGTAATGACAGACGGACCGAACGGACGCGGCGAGGTAGACGGGGGTGGGGCGGCCGGCGAGAGTGGGAGACGCCGGGAGCTGACCGCCGGTCTCGCGGTCCCGGAGATGGACTGCCCCTCCTGTGCCGGCAAGGTCGACAACGCGCTCGGGCGCCTCGACGGCGTGACCGACGCCGCGCTCAACCCGACCGCCGGGACCGCGACCGTGACGTACGACCCCGCCGTCGTCGACGAGGAGGACGTGATCGCGGCCATCGAGGGCGCCGGCTACGAGGTCACCGGCGGGCGGTCGAGCGGCGACGGGAACGACGGGAGCGGGGAAGGCACCGCCGGCGCCGACCCGGGGTCCGGCGGCGTCGCCGTCGCGCCCCCCGCCGAGGTCTGGACGACGCCGCGCGCGAAGAAGACGTGGCTGGGCGCGGTCCTCGTGGTCGCCGGGCTCCTGTTCGAGTTCGTCCTGACCGGGCGGAACCCCGCGGTGGCGAGCGTGCTCGGTGCCCCGCTCACGCTCGCCGACGTGCTGTTCCTCGGCGCCGTCGCGGCCAGCGGGATCCCCGTCGTCCGCGGCGGCTACTACTCGGCGCGCAACCGGAGCCTCGACATCGACCTCCTGATGGGGACCGCGATCCTCGCGGCGACGGGGATCGGCTACTTCGTCGAGGCGGCCACGCTGGCGGTGCTTTTCAGCATCGCCGAGCTGTTAGAGGACTACGCGATGGACCGCGCCCGCGACTCGCTGCGCGAGCTGATGGAGCTGTCGCCGGACGAGGCCACGGTCAAGCGCGACGGGGGAGAGGTGACCGTCCCGGCCGACGACGTGGCGGTCGGCGAGACCGTGGTCGTCCGGCCGGGCGAGAAGGTGCCGCTCGACGGGACGGTCGTCGAGGGCGAGAGCGCGGTCGACGAGTCGCCGATCACCGGCGAGAGCGTCCCCGTCGACAAGGCCCCGGGCGACGAGGCGTTCGCGGGCGCGATCAACGAGGAGGGGTACCTCGAGATCGAGGTGACCTCGACCGCGGGCGACTCGACGCTCGCGCGGATCATCGAGCTGGTGCAGGGCGCGCAGGCCGAGAAGACCGAGACCGAGCGGTTCGTCGACCGCTTCGCGGGGTACTACACGCCGGTCGTGGTCGTGCTGGCGATTCTGACGGCCGCGGTCCCGCCGCTGGTCATCGCGGAGCCGGTGACGGTCGACCTGGCCGGCTACCCGTTCGTCTTCGCCGCGGACTGGGGGACGTGGTTCGTCCGCGGGCTCACGCTGCTGGTGATCGCGTGTCCCTGCGCGTTCGTCATCTCGACGCCCGTCTCGGTCGTCTCCGGCATCACGAGCGCGGCGAGGAACGGCGTCCTGATCAAGGGAGGCAACCACCTCGAGGCGATGGGCGACGTCGACGCCGTCGCGCTCGACAAGACCGGGACGCTCACCAAGGGCGAGCTCGCGGTCACCGATCTGCTCCCGCTGGGCGACGCCGACCAGGCGACGCTACTGCGCCGGGCCGCGGCGCTGGAACGGCGGAGCGAGCACCCGATCGCCGCGGCGATCCTCGACCGCGCCGACCGTGACGACGCGGGGGACTTCGCGGAGCCGACCGGGTTCGAGAGTCTGACCGGGAAGGGGATCCGCGCCGACATCGACGGCGAGACCTACTACGCCGGGAAGCCCGCCCTGTTTGAGGAGCTCGGGTTCGACCTCTCGCGGGCGCGGGCGGAGACCGACGGCGGGGTCGTCGCTGAAGGCGACGAGTCCGGCTCCGCGGCCGACGCAGGCGGTTCCGGCGCGTTCCCCGACGGAGCCCTCGCCGCGCTGGAGCGCGAGGGGAAGACGGTGGTGCTCGTGGGAACGGCGACGGAGCTGACCGGGGCCGTCGCCGTCGCCGACGAGGTCCGCCGCGACTCGAGGCGGGCGGTCGAGCGCCTCCGGGAGCTCGGCGTGAGACGCGTCGTGATGCTGACCGGCGACAACGAGGGCACCGCGCGGGCGATCGCCGAACAGGTCGGCGTCGACGAGTACCGCGCCGACCTCCTGCCCGAGGAGAAGGTGGACGCGGTCGAGTCGCTGCAGGCCGAGTACGGCGAGGTGGCGATGGTCGGCGACGGGATCAACGACGCGCCCGCCCTGGCGACCGCGGAGGTCGGCGTCGCGATGGGCGCGGCGGGGACGGACACCGCGTTGGAGACCGCCGACATCGCGCTGATGGGCGACGACGTGGCGAAGCTCCCGTACCTGTACGCGCTCTCGCACACCGCCAACGGCGTCATCCGCCAGAACGTCTGGGCGAGCCTCGGCGTGAAGTTCCTGCTCGCGCTCGGCGTGCCGCTGGGGCTCGTGAGCGTCGCGATGGCGGTCGTCGTCGGCGACATGGGGATGAGCCTCGGCGTCACCGGCAACGCGATGCGGCTCTCCGGCATCGAGCCCGAGTCGTTCGAGTAGGCGAGCGGATCGAGCCCGCCGCCCGCAACGTTCGAACAAACATGAACAATTATTAAGGATGCGCTCGACGGGGGAGACGTGCCACCCGTAGTACACGGCTGACCCAGGCTCGGAATCGGAGACGGCGATCGGTCCCGAGGGTCCGAGCACGCGCGAGACGAGCATCGAGACGGGAAGTACCGAGACCGAAACGGCGGCGTCGACCGACGACGCGCCGACCGACGGCGAGGGGAGCGACGACCTGCCGACCGCGGCGGAGGCGGTCGCGCGCTCGGCGGCGACGTTCGACCCGACGGACGCGGGACGGATTCCGAACGGAACCGGCCGATGGAACGCGTACGCGGGGTCGTGTCACGGCGGCGAGTGACCGGCCTCGTCCCGATTTTTCGAGCGGCGCGACCGACCCGGCCCTTTTAGGCGACGAACCGACTACGAGCCACCGGCCGATGACGATGCACCGCTCCGAGCTGCCTCGGCACCAGCGATGACGAGCCCTATGAGTGCCGAGGCCAGCGGTTTTTAACGCTAGAGTCGACTCTGAGGGAATCTGGTTATGGTCTCGGTAGACATAGCCCCCGGTCAGATTCTCGCCGATTAGGCGGACACGGATTTAAGAACGTTGCCGAGTAATCCTCCGATATGGCCGCCGAAATCTCCGATCGGGTACGAGAACTCGCTGAAGCCCGCGGCCTTCCGGAGTCCGAAGTATTCGAACAGGCACTGGAACGCGGTCTCGAAGACCTGTGGGAGGATCTCGTTCTCGCTCGGTACCTCGACGGCGAACTCGCCCGCGAGAAAGCAATCGAACGTGTCGGTCGGACGAAAGTCGAGCGAGCGGAGCGAGAGCGTGAGGTCGTCGAGGGAGACGTGGACTGGGGTCTGAACGCGTGACGCTTGCGGCTGTCTCGGACGCAGGACCGCTCATTCACCTCGCCGAAATCGATTCGCTCGAACTGCTCGCGACGTTTGACACACTCCTCGTCCCAGAGACGGTTTACAAGGAGGTCGACGCCGGTGGTGTTCCGGACGGGTTGCCCGGTCTCTCCTACGAACTCGTCGAAGCCGACGAAAGCCGAGTCAAAACTGAAGAACTGGACGCCGGAGAACGCGCCGCGATCGCGGTCGCTGAAGAGCGAGGAGCCGTTCTCTTGACCGACGACCTCGCTGCCCGAGATACAGCATCCGACACGGGCGTCGAAGTACGCGGTTCTATCGGCATCATCGCGCTCGGCTACGGCCGTGGACTGCTCGACAGACACGAAGCGGCATCGCGTATGCGAGCACTCCAGCGTGAGACGAGCCTCTTCGTGACCGAGGCAGTTGTGGAGCGCGGCATCGATATGCTGGACGATCAGTAACGGAGCGAACGAATGTATAGACGCTGTAAACACATTCACTATGGATAGATGGTAGTCGTGAGTGCCGAGGCCGCACCTTCGCGTGCTCTCACCGAACGACTGACCGCAAGGTCTGCCGTTCGACCTCCCCAGTGGCCGGTGTGATCGCCGTGCTGCCCGTCTCTCGGCTTCGAGCCGTTCGCAGGGTTTCCCGTCCGGTTTCGTACTGCTGGCGGTCGACGAACTCGACCCGGACGGCCACGTCTCGGCCGGTGGTCTCCGATATCCGCTCTCCCAAGTCCGCGGCGAGCGTCGGGTGCGACTGGTCCGCCGGACGCCCGACGACGACCGCGACACCGGGGGGTTCCGATCCGGGGACGAAGAGGAAGTCCGTCCGCGTTCGAACCAGCTCCAACTCCTCGTACGCCTCCTCGTCGAGGACCTCGTTGACCGCCCCGTTGGCATCGTTCTCGAAGGAGGCCTGCAGGGCGAACGTGGCTCCGGTGAGGACGACGACGGCGACGAGCGCGACGACTATCGCGGTCCGCCGAACGGCGGAGAAGTCTGTGTCTCCCGTCGATCGGTAGCCGAACGCCCGAAGGGTCAGGTAGCCCGCCGCGTTGATCGCGACGAGGTTGGCGACGAGCAGGACCAGCGCGCCGATCGCGACGCTCGGCGCGTTCCAGGCGATACCGATCCCGACGGTCGCCGCCGCCGGGATGAGCGCCGCCGCGATCATGACGCCCACGATCGACACCGGGAGGGCCGTCGCCAAGCCCACGGCCCCCGCGCTCCCCGCGACGAAGCCGACCGCCAGCGTGAGTATCCCCGGCGAGGTCCGTTCGCCGACCTCCGCGATGGTCTCCAAGTGCACGACGGGAGAGACGGAGCCGATAGACTGCAGCGCCACGCCGAACGCCGCGCTCCCGACAATGGCGAGCGAGAGGCTCAACAGCTGCGCGCGCAGGCCGCGTTCGAGCATGGACCAGTCGCGCATGACCGCCCCCACGCTCGCCGTGAGCGCCGAGCCGACTTGCGGGGCGATGACCATCGCGCCGACGACGAGCGCCGCCGAGTCGAGCAGGAGACCCGAGACGGCGACGAGCGCGCTGATGACCGTCATGACGTAGTACGCCGCCGGATCGGGGTGTAGGGAGAGCGCCTTGGAGCGCAGCTCGGCCGGCGAGATGCTGTCTCCCTCCTCGGTCCCGGTGATGAACCGGTCCTCGAGCGCGTCGAAGCGCTCCGTCCGGGCCGACTCGGCGCTGACCGTGACGAAATAGCGCCCCGTGACGCCGGTTTCGTCGAGTCGGTCTCGGACGTGCTCGACCGCCTGGTCCGGGAGCGGGAACTCGACGAGTAGCTCGTCTGCTGTCCCGGTCTCGGCCCCGATGTCGGCCGTTCCGGTTTCGCTGTCGGCCGTTCCGGTTTCGCTGTCGACCGTTCCGGTTTCGCTGTCGACCGTTCCGGTTTCGCTGTCGACCGTTCCGGTTTCGCTGTCGACCGTTCCGGTTCCGGCGTCGACCCGTTCGAAGCGGACGTGATCGATCTCCTCGTCGTCGAGCACCGACACCACCGCGTTCAGGTCGGCCTCGTCCACGAGGACTTTCACCAGTCGCATGCACGGTTCCGGTGACGGAGGCCGATATGTATGGACCACGTAATCGCTCGGGGGAACCGACCGCTCGTCCGCTCACTCGTCGGGGCGCTCGTCGGCGTCGACGTCGACGCTGTCCGTCAAAACGGCGTTCAGGACCGCCCCGATAAGCAGCGTCAAACCGCCGACGTACAGCCACGTCAACAGCAACAGGACGCCGCCCGCGACGCCGTACAGTCTGACGCTCTCGGAAGTCGAGACGTACAGTCGGAGGCCGACGGCGCAGAGCGCCCAGGCCACCGCGGCGAGCGCCGCGCCCGGAAACGCCTGCGGAAGCGTGGTTTCCGGGTCGGAAAACCGAGAGTACATCGGTAGGAACCCGCCGAAGAGCACGACGCACAGCAACGGGGCACTGATCAGCCGAAGCGCCGAAACGTCCGTGAGGACCGTCAGCGCGACCGCGAGCAGCGAGACGGCGGGGACGACGAGGATGATCGTCGCGAAGACGAGCAGGCTGTCCAGGACGGTCCCGAGCAGCGAGTGCTCGTGACGCACGTTGTGGATCGTCTGAAACGACACGTTGATCGCCTGCACCAGGCGTAGCGAACTCCACAAGAGGATCAACCCCGCGATGACGGCCGCTCGCCGTCGGTCGGCGTCGTCGCCGACGATCGAGTCTAACAGACCGAGGAACGCTCGGACGTCGATCCCGGCGACGGCCCCGACGAGTTCGACTGCGGGACCGAGCCGGTCGGTGGCCGAGAGTCCGATGAACAGGAACAACAGCAGCGGGACGAGCGAGTTGAACAGGTAGAACGCGACGCCCGAAGCGACGATGCCGATGTCGTTTTCGCGTGCGAGCGCGATGACCGCGGCCGCGAGGTCGCGGAACGACCCGCGTGAGGCGTCCGCGTCGCCGTCCGATCCCGACCGCGTCATGCGCGGACGGGAACGCCGGGGTCACCCATCGGGACCGCTCAGAGGACGATCGAGATCACGGCCAACACCAGGAAGATGATGACGAACCACTTCGCGACGGTCATCGAGATCCCGGCGACCCCGCGCGCACCGACGACCGCCGCGATGATCGCGATCACGAAGAAGATCACCGCCCACTGAAGGAAATCGCCGGAGAACTGTAGCGGAGCCGACTGTCCGAACAGGGATATCAACTGGTGATCGACCGCCGTTGCGATTGTGGCGTCCATACGAGTACTGGCAGCGACGCGCCGTTAGTTATGAAGCGTCAAAGCCGATAACACGGGCGTAACTGTCGTCGCCCGGATGGGCGTGTTCCCGTTCGACGCGGACGCGATCTCGAATTGATATAGCGGATAACAATACATTCACGTCGTTTCGGATGATCCAGGCCGCGGCGCGAACGACGCGTTCAGAGGGTTCTCGTACGACGCTAGCGCAGTTCGACGGACGATCGCCGGTGGAAGTCGGGAACCGGTCGCTGCGAACCCCCGTCCGCAAACTCGCGCGCTCACAGGGCGGCGTCGATAGCGGCGTTCGCGCGGTCGATCCCCGCGAGCGCTTTCGAGTCGATCGCCGCGACCGCGCCGTCGGTGTATCCCGCCCGGTCGTCGGTCACGAACGCGTCCCTGACCTCCCACAGCGACGAGATCGACGCGGAGAGCCGGTCGTCGGCCGCCCGCTCCGCGCCGCTCTCCGCGGCGTCGACCGCGCCGGCCGCCGCCTCTCGGGCGCGGGCGATCCCGTCGAGGACCGGGTCGATCGTGTCCCGCTCTCGCTCTCGGTCCCGCTCCTCGTCCGTACCGTTCTCGGGAACGTCCGCGGCATCGTCGTCGTCGTCGTCCGAGCGGAGCGCCGACGCGAGCGCGTACAGCTCGTCGAGTTCGCCGCGGAGCGTCCGCGCGAGCGCGGCCTTTCCGGTTCGGATCCCCTCGCGAACGGCCTCGCCGTTCTCGTCGAAGGAGTCCGGCGTCACTCGGTACGCCCCGCGTTTCCCCTCGCGGTCGACCACCTCGACCGTGTATCGGCCATCGCGGTGGACCGCGACCGCGAACCGGTCCGTCTCGACCGGCTCGCCGTCGTAGACGACGCCGGCGTAGTCCTCGACGACCCGGACGCGCTCGACCCCGTCCGTCTCGCGCGCGTCGCCGCGGATCCAGCCGGCGTCCTCGACGGCGACGGCCGCGAGTTCCCCGTCGCCGACTCGGACGAGCCCCCCGTCGTGGGTGAACCGGGCCGCGATCGGGGCGAGACCCGGGCCGTTGGCGACGAGGTGGTGCGGGCCGGGCTCGACCCGGAGGTACTCGAAGACCCCGCCGCGGGTGACCGTCGCGGTCGGGTCCTCGCTCGCGAGCCGGACCGCAAGCTCCGTCGAGAGCGGGACCAGCGACACGCTGGCGACGTCCGCAACGGCGTCGGCGGCCCCGCTCGCGACCCCGTCGAGCGCGCCCGCGGTTCCGGCCCGGAGCTGTCGCAGGCGGCCGACGACGCGGTCCGCGAGCCCGTCGGGCTCCGCCCCGTCGATCCGGCGCCGGTGCGCGGGGTCGGTGACGTCCGAGAGGGGGTCCGCGAACCGCTCCTGTTCCCACGGGATCCCGACCGACGTGATGTGGCTCGCGAGCGCGTCCTCGACGAACCCGGGGATCGCGAACTCGAAGCTCAACTGCGGGCCGACGAAGTCGTCGATCTCGTCGCGAAGCGGCGCGAGCGGTTCGAGCGCGTAGGTCGCGTCCGCGTCGACGGCGCTGTCCGGATGGGCGATCACGAGCCCGGGCTCGCGCAGGGGAACCGCCTCGGGCGGGGCCGGGAGGCCGCGCCACGACCCGACGGTCACCCGCTCGTCGATCAGGTCCGTCCGCTCGATCGACAGCGACGGGTGCTCGTGGAGGGGCACGCCGTCGAGCTCCGGGAGGACGAACGGGAGCCGCGCCCCCTCGTCCCGGGGGAGCCCGTAGGCGAACGGCGCTCGGACCGCGGCCGAGACGTCGATGGCGTCGTTGGTCACGTCGGAGACGAGGTCGTCGATCGGGAGCCGCTCGAAGCTGGGCACGAGCCCGTTGACCTCGCTGGCGCTGGAGTGCGACCCGACCTCGGCGAGGATTCCGGGACGCGATCCCTCCGGGATCTCCGGGTCGAGGAACTCGTTGTTCGGGCTGGCGCGGGAGTGCGCGCTGGCCGAGAGCAGCAGCGGGTCGCCGCTCTCGCGGTCGACGAACACCTGTAACAGCTCCCAGTCGTGCCAGTGGAAGTTGACGGTGAACTGGTCGAACGCCGAGTAGAGCCAGTACTGCACCGCGTCGACGCCGGGCGCCGCCTCGACGACGTTGTAGAACACGGTGGGCGCGGGCGGCGAGCCGGCCTCGCGGAACGCCGCCGAGTACTCGTCGAGCGCGGTGAACCCGTCGACGACGGGACCGTTGTCGGTCTCGACGACGTACGGCCGCGGATCGGTCGGGTACCACTTCTCCAACGCGCCGAAGTACAGGTCGGGCGCGTACCGGTCGACCACCGCCGGGACCTCGTCGGGCGCGTCCGCGGGCGCCTCCTCCTCCCCAAGGTCGCTCGCGTCGTCGTCGTCCGGATCGCTCTCGTTCCCGATGTCCGGAGCGGGGTCCGGCCGCGAGACGTACCACGCGCCGGCGAGGCCGGTTCCCGCGAGGGCGGCGGCCCCCGCGTACCCGAGGGCGCGACGCCGATCGGGACTCTCCGGGGACCCGTCGCTGGGCGGGCGCTCGGCGCTCGGCTCCCCGTTCGTCGCTTCCGTTCGACCGTCGCGTTCGGTCATCTGATCCCGTGATCTGAGGCGCCGCGATATGTTAACCGTTACCAATCCACGAGGAGCTCTCCGAATCCGACCGGAACCGTCCGGGGGGACGTTTAACCGGGTTCCGGCGAACGTGTGGTCATGGACCCAGACGTGGACCGGTTCGGTTCTCGGCGGTCGACGGTGTACGGACAGCGCGGCGTGGTCGCGACGAGCCAGCCGCTCGCGAGCGAGGCGGGGATCGAAGTGATGCGCGACGGCGGGAACGCGTTCGACGCCGCGGTGGCGACCGCCGCCGCCCTCAACGTCGTCGAGCCCACCTCGACGGGGCTCGGCGGCGACGTGTTCGCGTTATATCGCACCGCCGACGGCGAGGTCGGCGCCATGCGCGCCTGCGGCGGCGCGCCCGCCGACGCGACGGTCGAGAACGCCCGGGAGGCGCTCGCGGCCGACGACGGCGTCGACGAAGACGATCCGAGCGCGGTCGAGATGCCGATGACGGGCGCGCAGACGGTGACGGTCCCGGGGACCGCACGCGGGTGGGAGGAGACCGCCGAGCGGTTCGGCGAGTTCGGCCTCGACCGACTGCTGCGACCGGCGATCCGCTACGCGACGGAGGGGTACCCGGTCAGCGAGGTGATCGCGGACGCGTGGACCCACGGCGAGGACCTGTTCGAGAGCGACCACGCGCGCGAGGCGTACCTCTTCGGCGGCGAGTCGCCCGCGGTCGGCCAGCGGGTGACGCTCCCGCGGCTCGGCGAGTCGCTGGCGCTGATCGCCGAGGAGGGCGCGGACGCCGTCTACGAGGGCGAGATCGCCGAGGCCATCGCCGCGGAGGTGCAGGCGGCGGGCGGGTTCATGACGGTCGACGACCTGGCGGACTTCGAGGTGGAGTGGCCGGAGCCGGTCTCGACGACGTACAACGGCGCGGAGGTGTACGAGCTCCCGCCGAACAACCAGGGGCTCATCGCGCTGGAGGCGCTCAACGTCGCGGCCGAGGTGGGCGCCGGCGAACACGACTACGACAGCCCGGAGCGCGTCCACTACTTCGCGGAGGCGCTGAAGGTGGCGTTCCACGACGGTCACCGCTACATCACCGACCCGACCTACGAGGAGGTCCCGCCGCTCGCCTCCGCGGCGTGGGCGGAGCGCCGAGCGGCCGAGATCGGCGAGACGGCCAACCGCGACGTGAGCTTCGGCGTTCCCGACGCCAACGCGGAGGACGCCGACACCGTCCTGTTGACGGTCGCCGACGAGGAGGGGAACGTTGTCTCGTACATCAACTCGCGGTTCGCCGGGTTCGGCTCCGGGCTCGTCGCGGGCGAGACGGGGATCGCCCTCCAGAACCGCGGCGCGTCGTTCTCGCTCGACCCCGACCACCCGAACCGCCTCGAACCGGGGAAGCGACCGTTCCACACCCTGATCCCCGGGCTCGTTCGGTTCGACGAGGACGACTGGGCCGCCTTCGGCGTGATGGGCGGGTACATGCAGCCGCAGGGACACGTGCAGGTGGTCTCGAACCTCGTCGACTACGGGATGCCGCTCCAGCGCGCGCTCGACGAGCCCCGGTGGCGCTACCGCGAGAGCGGCGAACTGGCGCTCGAACCCCACGCCGACGGGCAGACCGCCGCGAAGCTGTCCCGGAGGGGCCACGACGTGTTGACCCTCCCGCCGGCCATGTTCGGCGGCGCCCAGATCGCTCGGTCGCGGGACGGCGTCCTCTCGGCGGCGACCGAACCGCGGAAGGACGGGAACGCACAGGGGTACTGAGGCCCGGTCGGGCGGGGGACGATCCTCGCCTCGTCCGGCGACGAGACATGACGGATTTGTATAATGAACCCTGTTTCGAGCCGACGGCCGATCGGCGAAGACGCCGACAGCCGGCGTCTCGAACGGGGTGAGCGCCCCGGAGACGGAATCGCTCGACGTGCTGTGGTATTTGTGGGCGTGGATACACTTATAAACTCAGCTATGGTATGTCGTAACAGAATGACGCGAAGGATACAGCGACGCGACGTACTCAAAGGCGCCGGAGTTGCCGGCATCGCGGCACTCGCCGGCTGCTCGACCGAGAGCGGTGACGGCGGCGACGGCTCGGACGGGAGCGACGGTTCGGACGGCTCCGACGGCTCCGACGGAAGCGACGGGAGCGACGGTTCGGACGGCTCCGACGGAAGCGACGCGCCCGACGCCGTGATGGTCGTCGGCTTCCCCGAGTCCGGTATCCAGCTGTTCCGCGACTTCTACTCCGAGTTCGCCGACGACGTGCCCGACCTCGACATCGTCGTGCCCGACGGGCTGATCGACTCCGACCTCCCCGGCGAGGTCGACAACGACATGAACAACGTCATCGGGACCGCGCCGTCCGCGGGCGGTCCGGGGGCGGAGTTCTTCGCCGGCCTGTACGAGGAGGAGTACGACACCGCGCCGGGCGTGTTCACCGCGCAGGCGTACGACGCGATGGCGGTCGAGATCCTCGCGGCGACCGCCGCGGCCGAGAACGACGGCGAGGCCATCCGCGACCGGATCCGCACCGTCGCGAACCCCGGCGGCGACGAGTTCGGCCCGGAGAACCTCCCCGAAGCGGTCGAGACCGTCGCCGGCGGCGACCCCGTCCACTACGTCGGGGCGTCGTCGAGCGTCAACTTCGACGTCAACGGCGACATCGCCACCGCGGCGTACGACGTGCAGGACTTCCAGGACGGCGAGATCACCACGCTCGACACGCTGGAGTTCGGCAACGACCTCTCCGACGAGGACCTGGACGCGACGGCGGCGGACCCCGTCGGAATCGACGGCGAGTTCGAGGCGCAGATCGGCGTGCTGATGCCCGAGACCGGCGACCTCGGCTCTCTCGGCGGTCCGATCCGCGACGGTGCGCTCCTCGCCGCGACCCAGGTCAACGACGCCGGCCTGAACGTCACCGTCAACACCCGCGTCGAGGACACGCAGACCGACCCGCAGGCGGGTATCTCGGGCGCGAACGCGCTCGTCGACGCCGGCTACGGCGCCGTCGTCGGGCCGGCCGCCTCGAACGTGAACCTCCAGGTGGCCGACCAGGTGTTCATCCCCAACGGCGTCGTCGGCATCTCGCCGTCCTCGACGAGCCCGGACGTGACCGACCTGGACGACAACGGGTACGTCTTCCGGACCGCGCCGTCCGACCTCCTGCAGGGCCCGGCGATGGCCGAGCTCGCGCGCGGCGACACGGTCGGCGCCGAGTCCTCGGGGACGCTGTACCTCAACGACGCCTACGGCCAGTCGCTCGAGGAGCAGTACGTGGCCGCGTTCGAAGAGAACGGCGGAACGATCGATGAGCGCGTCTCCTTCGAGCCGGCGCAGGCGACGTACACCAGCCAGTGGTCGAGCGTGCTGAACCAGTAGGCGAGTAGGCGGTTCGGTCCGTTTTCCGATTTTTGCGCGATACCGGGCGTAGGTATAGCGCGTCGCGAGTGAGACCGTTTATAAGCGAACGAGTGGTGTCGCTGTTGGCTGTTTATTTGTGATCGACGTGGCGGTGAAGACCTCCAAAGCCCCAGTCGGCGAGGCGGGCGCACGCTCGCTGCGCTCCTCACTCGGTCGCTCACTTCGTTCGCTCCTTCATTGCGGTGCTTCCGTCGCCTGCGCCCGCCTCGCCGACTGCCCCTTTGAGTCCCGCCCCGCTCCGCACAGCACCGCACCTCACGCCTCCCCAGCCTCGTCGGTCGCCGTCGCTTCGCTCGGGCGACCGACTCCCTCGCGCGGCGCCGCTCGCGGGCCTCCGGCCCGCTCCCGGGCGCGCGCCGACCGCTTCGTTCATTTATAAACGATTGGCGCTGTGGCTCACGCCTATTTAAATAGCTTATCGCCACCGCCGATCTGCAACACCCACTCCCATACTCGATCGAGAGACACGGGTCAGCGATCCGCCGTTTCGGAACCGCCTCTGAAGGGGAGCGATACCACCGGAGACGGTGAGCCGACTACCCGCCGAGGAAGTCCTTCCGCACGTCCTCGTCGCCGAGCAGCACCTCCCCGCGGTCGGTGTAGCGGTTCTCGCCGTTGACGAGGACGTAGCCGCGGTCGCAGCGGCGCAGCGCCTCCTTCGCGTTCTGCTCGACCATGAGCACCGCCGTCCCCGAGTCGTTGATCCGGTCGATCCGGTCGAACATGTCGGCCACCAGGTCGGGCGCGAGCCCCGCGGAGGGCTCGTCGAGCAACAGCAGGTCGGGGTCGAGCATGAGCGCGCGCCCCATCGCGACCATCTGCCGCTGGCCGCCGGAGAGCGTCCCGGCCTTCTGCTCTTTCCGCTCCCGGAGGATCGGGAAGCGGTCGTAGATCTCCTCGATCTGGTCCTCGGGGACGCTGTCGAGGATGTACGCGCCCATCTCGAGGTTCTCGCGCACGCTCAGTCCCGGGAACACGTTGTCGTTCTGCGGGACGAACCCGATCCCCTCGCGGATGATCTGCTCTGGCGCGAGCCCGTGGATCGACTCGCCCTCGAACTCGACGACGCCGTCCATGTACGTCGTGAGCCCGAAGACGGTCTTCATCACCGTCGACTTGCCGGCCCCGTTCGGACCGACGATGGTGACGTACTCCCCGTCGGCGACGTCGAGGTCGATGTCCGAGAGGATCTGGAGGTCGCCGTAGCCGGCGTCGAGGTCGCGGAGCCGAAGGATCGCGTCGCCGTCGAGCGTGTGGGTCGTTCCCGCGGCGGCGGGCGTCTCACCGGTGTCGGCTGCTGGCGTCTCGTCGGCTGCTGGCGTCTCGTCGCCCTCGGCGCTCGGCGAATCGTCGGCGTCGACGGGGTCGTCTCCGGCGGTTTCGTCGGTGGCTTCCGCCTCGTCGGCGCTCATATGTCCTCCCCCAGGTAGGCCTCGATGACCTGCTCGTTGTTCCGTATCTCGTCGCCGGTGCCTTCGGCGAGAACGCTGCCCTGGTGCATGACGATGACGTGTTCGCAGTTGTTCATGATGACGTCCATGTCGTGTTCGACGAGGAGGAAGGTGTAGCCGTCCTCGCGCAGCCGGTGGATCCGGTCGAGGAGCTTCTCCTCGAGCGTGGGGTTGACCCCCGCGAGCGGCTCGTCGAGAAGCACTACCTCGGGGTCGGTCATGAGCGCCCGCGCCATCTCGAGGAGCTTCCGCTGCCCCCCGGAGAGATTGCCGGCGTGTTCGGTCGCGAGGTGGTCGATCTCGAAGAAGTCGAGGGTCTCCCAGGCGCGCTCGCGGATCTCCGTCTCCTGTTCGACGACCGCCCCCCGGAGCCCCGGCGTGACCGACCGGATCGCCGACTCGCCGATCTGGCCCTTCGGCGCGAGCATCAGGTTCTCCAAGACGGTCATCTCCTCCAACTCGCGGGCGATCTGGAAGGTCCGCACGAGCCCCTTCCGCGCCATCCGGAACGGTTCGAGCCCGGTGACGTCTTCGCCCTTGAAGTACACCTTCCCCGCCGTCGGCTCGTGGACGCCGGTGATGCAGTTGAACGTGGTCGACTTCCCGGCGCCGTTCGGGCCGATCAGCCCCGTCAGCGACCCCTGTTCGACCTCGAAGGAGGCGCCGTCAACGGCGGTGACGCCGCCGAAGCGCTTGACGAGCCCCTCGACACGGAGCGGCGGCGCCCCGGCGGGGACGTGCTTCGCCGCCTCCTCAACGGCGCTGTCGTTCGCCTCGGGCTCGTCGGTCGGCGGCCCCGTCGCGTCCGCCCCGTCGGCCGCGTCGGCGACGTCGGACGCGTCCGGAATGTCGCTACTCATCGGTCTCACCCCCGCTGGGGCGCTCGGAGAGGTCGACGGCCGCGGCCGTCTCGATCCGGTCGCCGAGGATGCCGTCGGGCCGCCGGTGCATGATGAACACCAGGATGAGCCCGAGGAAGACGAACTGCAGCGGCGCGATGTTGTCCGTCGCGAACGCGAGGAACGCGGTTGGGTCGAGCGTGACGAGCGCGTCCGCGAACGACGGCGGCGTCTCGGCGTCGATGACGTCGCGCAGCGACGCCCCGACGCGGCGCGGCCCCTCGAACAGCACCGTCGCGAAGACGATGCCGCCGAGGACCGCGCCGGCGTTCGACCCGGAGCCGCCGATGATGACGGCGATGAAGACGTAGAAGGTCAGAACGGGCATGAACTGCGGCGTCGGCGAGACGTTGCCCTGACTGCCGAACCAGAGGATCCCGGCGAGCCCCATCAGCGCGCAGCCGATGACGAACACCTTGATCTTGATCAGGTCCACGTTCTTCCCGAGCGAGTCGGCGACGAGCTCGTCCTCCCGGATCGCCTTGAGCGTCCGACCGAACGGCGACCGGCCGAGCCGCTCGAGCAGGACGAAAAAGCCGATCACGAAGCCGGCGAGCACCGCGATGTACGCCCAGTCGATGAGGATCGTGTTGGCGATCCCGAGCCCGCTCTCGCCGACGGTGCCGAAGACGAGGTCGCCGAGGGCCGTCGGCGTCCCGGCCTGCCCGTCGACGAGGAACAGGTCGCGGACCGGGTTCCGCGGCATCCCCATGCCGCTGCCGCCCCCGGTGCCGGCGCCGATCGTCTCGCGGAGGAAGTTGTCGAACGCGCTCGACTGGAGGATCAGCCGGATGATCTCCGAGATGCCGAGCGTGACGATCGCGAGGTAGTCGGCCTTGAGCCGCAGCGCCGGCAGCGCCGCGAGCAGCCCGACGACCGCGGCCACGAGCATCCCGGCGACGATGCCGACCGGGAGCGGGAGGCCGAATCCGGGCGGACCGAACGCCGGGTCGGGCGACCGGACGACGATCCCCATCGTGTAGACGCCGAGCGCCATGAACCCGGCGACGCCGATGTTGAAGAGCCCGGCGTACCCCCACTGGAGGTTCAACGCGAGCGCGGCGAGCGCGTACACGAGCCCGAGGAACGTCAGCGTCCGCATCAGCCCGACGACGCTGTTGAGCCCGTCGGTGAAGGTGAGCAACGCCGCGACGAGGTAGACCGCGAGCAGCGTCCCGAGCACGAGCCCGAGGTCGCTGCGGCGCGCGGCGTCGATCAGGGCGGCGGTCGCGCTCTCCGGCGCCTCCGTCTCGGAGGAGCGAGCTGAGTCGTCGCTCATGCGGTCGAAACACCTCCGAAGAGCCCCTCGGGGCGCAGGAGCAGCATGGTGATCATCACGGCGAACGCGGCGGCCTCGTTGAAGTCGGAGGGGATCCAGATCGTCGAGGTGGTGAAGACGATCCCGATGACGAGTCCGCCGGCGATCGCGCCGTACACGGAGCCGATCCCGCCGAGGATCACGGCGGCGAAGATCAGCAGCAGCAGCAGCCAGCCGAAGTCGAACTGGATGGTCCCGCGGAGCAGCACGTAGAGGTACCCCGAGGCGCCCGCCAGCCCGCCGCCGATGATCCACGTGGCGGTGACGACGCGCTCGGCCGGAATGCCGGTGACGAGGGCCAGATCCTTGTTGTCTGCCATCGCGCGCATCGCGGTGCCGAGCTTCGTGCGCTGGAGCATGAAGTGCATCGCGAGCATGAGCCCGAGCGCGGCGACGACGATGGTCAGCTCGTGGGCGTTGACCGAGAGTCCGAGCGGAGCGAACGCCAGGTTCGAGGCGTCGAGGCTCGCCGTGACGCCGCGCCGGTCGGAGCCGTAGACGAACTGGATCGCGTACCGGACGATCAGCGCGGCGCCGATCGACGCGATGAGGATCGAGATGCCGTCGCGGTCCCGCATCGGCTTGTAGAACGCGCGGTCGAGCGCCAGCGCGACGGCGGCGGTGATCGCGAACGCCGCGAGCAGCCCGACGAGTATCGCGACCGGCGTCGAGAGGATGTGCGCCCCGATGTCGCCGGCGGTCGCGCCCCCGGCGTCCCGGACGGTCAGCAGCGACCGGACCGGGATGTCGCCGAACCCGGCGATCAGGAACGCGACGCCCCAGCCGGTGAACGCCCCGGTGCTGAGCAGGTCGCCGTGCGAGAAGTTCGCGAACGAGAGGATGCTGTACGTCATCGAGAGCCCGATTCCGGCGAGCCCGATTACGAGCCCGATCACGACCCCGTTCCAGAGGTTCGAGCCGAATCGATCGGCCGAGATCGCCCCGCCGATCGGGCCGAGAGAGAGCCCGGCGAGCTTCGCGGCGAGGTCGACGAGCAGCAGGCCGCCGAGGAAGGCGACGAGGAGAAGCCCCGGCCGGCCTCGCGCCGCGTCAACGATCGACGATTCAGTTGTTCCCATGTGTGCGTCTCACTGACGCAGCGTCAGACACCGAGAGGTAAATAACTCGCTGTTCCGACAAAAGTACCGAAGCCGAAATACGGGGGAAAACGACACCGAACTGTCAGTCGTTCGACTCGGACGTCTCGGCCGGCGCTCGGTGTCTCGCGGCCGGTGATCGTCCGGCGGGTGGGCCGCCCGACGGCCGAGTCGCACACGTGAGCGATCACTTGATAGATCGCCTCCGAGTAGGACCGCTGGATGCGCCTCCGCTACCGCCTCTCGCTCGTCGCTCGCGCCCTCCTCGCGCTCGGGCTGCTGTCGACCGTCCTCCTCGTCGCCGCCTCGCCGCCCGCTTCGACGTGCCGGAGGCGAGCGTTCGCGTTCGATCGACGGCGACCCCGCGTGGCGCGGCTCCGTCGACTGGTCGCATCGGAGTGAGATCGGAGAATCGCGTGCGACCCGCCCTCAGTCGCCGCCGGCGGCCCGCGCGTGTCGCCGGGCGTCCTCGGCCGAGCGCCCCTCGCGGAGCAGCGCCTCGACGAACAGCTCACCGGCCTTGTACGACGAGCGGACCATCGGTCCCGAGGCGCAGTAGAGGAAGTCGAACTCCTCCTCGGCGACCGCGCGCCACGTCTCGAAGGCGTCCGGGTGGACGTAGTCGAAGACGTCGAGGTGCGAGCGCGAGGGCTGGAGGTACTGTCCGAACGTGACCACGTCGACGCCCACCTCGCTGAGGTCGCCGAGGGTCCGGTACACCTCGTGGTCGTACTCGCCGACGCCGAGCATCAGGCTGGTCTTGGTGTGGATGTCCGACGTGCGGTCGACCCGATCGAGGACCGCGAGCGACTGCTCGTAGTTCGCCCGCCGGTCGCGGACCGGCCACTGGAGTCGCTCGACCGTCTCGACGTTGTGGGCGATCACGTCCGGCCCCGCGTCGACGATCCGGTCGATCGCCTCGGGGTCGCCCCCGAAGTCGGGGATGAGCGTCTCGACGAGGATCTCCGGATCTCGCCGCTTGATCGCGCGGATCGTCTCGGCGAAATGCGCGGAGCCGCCGTCGGCGAGGTCGTCGCGGTCGACCGACGTGAGCACGACGTAGTCGAGGCCGATCTCGGCGACCGCGTCCGCGACGTTCCCGGGCTCGTCCGGGTCCAGCGCCTCCATCCCGCCCGTCTCCACGTCGCAGAAGTTACACCCGCGCGAGCAGCGGTCGCCCATCAGCATGAACGTCGCCGTTCCCGGTCCGTCCCGGCCGGACCAGCACTCGCCCATGTTGGGGCAGTTCGCCTCCTCGCACACGGTGTGGAGGTCGCGCTGCCGGAGGCGCTCTTTGATCTCCGTGAACCGGGACCCGGACGGTGGACGCGACTTCAGCCAGTCCGGCTTCCGACGGCCGCGTTGCATACTCGAACCTCGGCGGCCGAGTGCAAAAACGTGAGGATCCGATCGGTCGAAATCCGTCTGAGGTCCGGTCGAAATCCGTCTGAGGTCCGGTCGAAATTCGTCCGAGGTCCGGTCGTGATCCGATCGAGATCCGATCGACTACCGGGCGGTTCCGACCGACGGCCGACGGCGAAGCGGTATGGTATCCTACACCAGTATTCTTTTATTATCTCCGTCCCATCCGGAACTATCCGATGTTCGACGTCGACCGCGACGCGATCACCGACGGGCCGGTGGGGCGAGTGCTCCTGCTGCTCGCGGCCCCGCTCGTCGCACAGAACCTCGTGTACGTCGCGAACGCGATCGTCGACACGTTCTGGCTCGGTCGCGTGAGCGAGGACGCGGTCGCCGCGGTCGGCCTCAGCCTCCCGATCCAGTCGCTCCTGGGCGCGGCGGTGGTCGTCGCCGCCGTCGGGACGCAGATCCTCGTCGCGCAGCGCGCCGGCGGCGAGGACGACGCGGGGGCGCGCCGCGTCGCGGTCAACGGCGCGCTCGTCGCGCTCGCGCTCACCGGCGCGATCGCGATTCCCGTCGTCGCCTACGCGGATGAGCTGGTGCGGTTCCTCGGCGCGGACCCCGCCCTGGCCGGCACCACGGCGACGTACCTCGCGATCATCGTCGCCGTCCTCCCGCTCGGCGCAGTCGGCGACACGGTCGAGAACTGCTTCACCGCCTACGGCGACACGCGGGCCGTCCTGCACGTGAGCGTCGGCAGCGTCCTCGTCAACCTCGTCGCGGCGCCCGTGCTCATCTTCGGCGTCGGCCCGGTCCCGGCGCTCGGCGTCGCGGGCGCGGCCCTCGGCACGGTGCTCGCGGGGGTCGCCGGACTGGTCCACGTGCTCGCGTACGCGGCGGGGATCGGGCGGGACACGTTCCGGCTCACTCGCGACGCCGCGGTCGTCGACGCCGGCGACCTCCGCGAGGTCGTGGAGGTCGGACTCCCGCTCGGCGGCCAGCGCGGGGTGAGCGAGGTAGTGCGCGTGCTCGTCGTGAGCCTCGTGGCGATCGCGGGCGGCGCGGCGGGCGTCGCGGCGTACACGGTCGGCGCGCGCGTCTCCACGCTCGCGATCGTCCCGGCGCTCGGGATGCAGCAGGCGGCGCAGTCGATGATCGGCCAGAACCTCGGCGCGGACGCCCCGGGCCGCGCCCGGCGCACGACGGTGGTCGGGACGGGGCTGGTCGTCGCGGCGTTCCTCGCGCTCGGTGCCGTCCAGTTCCTGTTCGCCGGGGCGATCACCGACCTCCTCGCGCCCGACCTCACCGCGGCCGGCCGGTCGCTGTCGGTGTTGTACCTGCAGATCCTGGCGGTCACCTACTGGGCGCTCGGCGGGACGTACACCCTGTTGGCCGGCTTCAACGGGGCCTCGCGCACCCGGACCTCGCTCGTCGCGGACCTGGTCAAGTACTGGGCGATCCGGTTCCCCATCGCGGTCGCCGCGGTGCCCGCGACCGCGACGTTCGGCGCGTTCGGCGTCGCGGTCGCCCCCGGACTCGGCTGGGGGGTGGAGGCCGTCTTCTGGGCCGTCGCCGCCTCCAACGTCGTCGGCTTCCTCGGGCTCGGCGCGTACTTCGCGTACACGACCCGCCGGGGGATGTTCGCTAACGCCGCCGAGCGCACGAGCGGGGGCGACGGCGGGAGCGCGGATCCGGCGGACGACTGAGGGGCGTCTCAGACCGGACCGTCCCCGCCGGTACCTCACTCGAGCTCGTCGCTCTCGACGACGGTCGCGAACTCGCCGTCGAGGTGCGCGAGCGCGACGCGGTGAGAGGTCTCCGGGTCGATCCGGTCGCCGTCATGGGTCGCTCTGGCGTGGGTCGCGGTGGCGTCGGCGACGACGGCGACTTCGTAGCCGCGGTTCTCCGCGGCCCGGACCGTCGTCGAGACGCAGTGGTCGGTGGTGAGCCCGCAGACGACGAGCGACTCGCGGCCCGCCTCGCGGAGCCACTCGTCGAGCCCGGAGTCGAGGAGGGCGCCGTTGACCGACTTCTCGAAGGTCGGTTCCCCCGCTGCGGGGGCCGTCTCCGGCTTCCACGCGAACCCCGGGGCGTCGGGGCGCAGCGGGGAGTCGGGTTCAGTCGAGGCGTGTCGCACGTGCGCGACCGGGCGGCCGGCCTCGCGCCACCGGGCGAGCAGCCCGGCCGCGACCGACTCCGCGTCGGGGTTGTTGCGCTCGCCCCAGCCCGGCTCGTCGAAGCCGGTCTGGAAGTCGATCAGGAGGAGGACGGCGTCGTCCGGGAGCGCGGGAGAAGCATCCCGGGGAGCGGCGTCCGCGGCCGCCGAGCGCGACCCCTCAGTCATCGCCGAGCCCCGCGCTCACGGACCCGGCGTCGCCGTCGGGCCTCGGCGACTCCGCGAACCGGCGCCACGCCCCGGGCGCCAACAGCGCCGCGGGCGCCTTCGGGTGATCGCGGGTCGGATTCAGCGGACAGGCGTCCGGGCTCGCGTCGTCGTCCTCGCGGAAGAGGTACTGCGTCCACTCGCGGTCGCCCTCGACGCCCCAGTCGCCGAGGTCGGCGTGGGGGCAGACCCCGTCGTACTCGCCCATGCGGTCGCGGATCGTCTCGCGGGCTCGCTCGCCCGCCTCGGTGTCGGCGGTGAGCCCCTCGAAGACGGCCCGCGGCTGGAAGGTGATCTCGAGGCCGACCGGCGAGTACCGGCTCTTCCGCTCGTCGTAGAAGGGCGCCCGCGAGGTCGGGAACAGCGGCTCGCCGCCGAAGCAGAACTCCCAGCGCGGGGTGTCGGGATCGGTCGGGATGTCGTCGGGCCACGGCTCGGGGTCGTGGACGTGGAGGAACTCGAGGACGTGCCAGAGCCGCTCGTGGTAGTGCGCCTCGTCGGCGTCGCCCTCTGGCGGTCGGAAGAACACGGCCAGCGGTGCGCGGTCGGCGTGGTCCGCGTACGCGTCGAGGTACTCGACGAGCACGTCGCGGAACCGGAGCAGCGCCGCGGGATCGGTGGTCGACTCGCAGGCGGCGTACAGCAGGTCGCCCTCGCGCTCGACCTCGATGCCGAAGTAGCAGGGGAACGGAGAGTCGTCGCGCTCGCCGAGCATCGACTCGCGGAAGGTCCGGTAGTGCTCTCGAAGCCACCCGGGCGCGTCGTCGAGCCGATCGTGGAGCGCCTCCTGGTCCAACAGCACGCCCTCGGTGCCGGGCTCGTTCATACCGTTCGTGGGGGACAGACGGGCTTTTGGCTTTCGCCGGTCGCCGTCGAGCGGGAACGGCTCGACACTGGTGCTCGCGAGTCGGACCCCACACCGCTGACCGCAGCGCGCATTTAAATAGCCCTCGCGGATCTGCGTCGGCCATTCATAAATAAACAGGTGCCGGCGAGCGGTGCCACGCTCCCGAGAGGCGCGGGACCCCGCCGGCCGGACCGCTCGGACTCGGTCGCCCGCCGACTCCGCGCGGCAGCGGTTTTTTCACCGCGCGGAACGCTAAATCACGTATGAGCGATCCCGAAGCCGACGCCCCCGACGCGGACGACGGTCCGGTGGTCGTCCTGTTGGACGTGATGCCCAACGGGCGGCCGGACGACGACCGCCCGCAGTACCGGAAGTCGCCGGTCGCGTACGGGCTCGGCACGGACGCGTTCCGGCTGTACGAGCTCACGCTCGACGAGACGGCCGACGTCTCCGTGAGCGACCGGATCGCGCTCGACGGCCCCGCGGTCGGTCGGTACCACGAGGTGTCGTTCGACGATATCACTCGGAACGCCGCGGCCGAGGTCGAGTACGCGGTCGAGGCGATCGTCGAGGGCGACGAGGAGCGGTTCGTCGACTTCTACAACGAGGCCGGCCCGATCACCCTGCGGCTCCACCAACTCAACCTCCTGCCGGGGATCGGCAAGCAGCTCCGGAACAAGGTGCTCGACGAGCGGAAGCGCGGCCCCTTCGAGAGCTTCGAGGAGGTCTCCGAGCGCGTCGCCGGCCTCCACCGCCCGCGGGAGGTCCTCGTCGAGCGGATCGTCGAGGAGGTCCGCGACGAGGACCTCAAGTATCGACGGTTCGTCGGGTACGAGGAGTGAGGCGGGGCGGGGTCCGACTCGAAAACGGAACTGGGCCGGACGCCCCGAAACGGGACTGGGCCGGACGCCCCGAAACGGGACTTTTACCCGGAACCGCGGAGTAACGCGGCCATGACCGATTCATCGACGGGCGCTGGCGCGGCGTACGGGGACCGCGACCCCGACGCGCTCGCCCGGCGAGCCGGGGAGCGCGCGAACCCCGACCGCGACCAGCACTTCCTCGTCGACGACCGCGTCCTCGACCGGATCCCCGCGTACCTCCCCGACGACGCCGACGCGAGCCACCTCCTCGAGATCGGCGGGGGCGCCGGCGCGCTCACCGACCGGCTGCTGGCGGCGGTCGTCGCGCGGAACGGCGACCGCGAGGGCGACGCCGTCGACGCCCCCGGCCGCCTCTCCGTGATCGAGCGCGACGGGACCTTCGCCGACTTCCTCCGCGAGGAGTTCGCGACCGCGGTCGACGACGGCCTCCTCGACGTGATCGAGGGGGACGCGCTCGATGTCGACCTCCCGCCCTTTACCGCCTGCGTCGCGAACCTCCCGTACGGCGTCTCCTCGGAGATCGCGTTCCGCCTGCTCCCCGAGGGGAAGCCGCTCGTGTTGATGTTCCAGGCCGAGTTCGCCGAGCGCATGGTGGCGTCGGCCGGCGAGTCGGCGTACGGCCGGCTCTCCGTGTCCGCCCAGCACTACGCCGCCGTCGAGATCGTCGAGCGCGTCCCGAAGGAGGCGTTCGATCCCCAGCCCGCCGTCGAGAGCGCCGTCGTCCGGTGTACGCCCCGCGACCCCGACTACGAGGTGGGCGACGAGGCCTTCTTCCTCCGGTTCGTGAAGGCGCTTTTCACCCAGCGGCGCAAGACGGTCCGGAACGCGGTCCGGAACACCGGCCACATCTCCGGGCTGGACGAGCCGGAGGCCGTCGTCGACGCCGCCGACGAGGACCTGCTCCGCCGCCGCCCCGGCGACCTCGACCCGTCGGCGTTCGCCGCGCTGGCCGAGCTGGCCCGCGAACACGGCTCGCCGACGGAGGTGTGAGGGCGGATGACCGGCGCGAGTTCCGGCCTCACGACCGACGTACAGGGCGCCGTCTCTGGGAACCTCGAACGGATCGCGGTGTCGGCGGTGATCGTCGCGGTCGTGCTCGCCGCGCGGTACCTCACCCGCCGGCTGAAGATGCGGGACACCGAGCTCTCCTCCGCCCGTCGACTGCTGTTGTCGACGAGCGTCGCCGGCGTGACGGCGGCCGGCGCGATCGGGCTGATCGCGGTGTGGGACCGGAGCGGGGCGCTCCTCGAGGCCGTCCGGTCGGCCGCGATCGCCGACCAGCTCTCGAACGTCGTGCTCGCGGTGGTGCTCCTCGCGGTCGCGTACGCGGTCACGGACTTCCTCGGCGGCGTCATCCGCGAGGTCGCGACCGAGAGCGCGTCGATATCCGACCACCAACAGGAGGTGATCCTCCGGCTCACGCAGCTGTCGGTGTACACGGCCGCGCTGCTCGTCGTCGTCGGGCTGTTCACCGACAACGTCGGCGGCCTCCTCGTCGGGGCGGGCTTCCTGGGGATCGTGGTCGGGATGGCGGCCCGCCAGACGCTCGGCGCGATCCTCGCCGGCTTCGTGCTGATGTTCTCGCGTCCGTTCGAGGTGGGCGACTGGGTGGAGGTGGGCGACCACGAGGGGACGGTCACGGAGATATCGATCATGAGCACCCGTCTCCGGTCGTTCGACGGCGAGGTCATCACGCTCCCGAACGACGACGTGCGCTCGGGATCGATCGTCGACCGGTCGCGGCGGAACCGCTACCGGATCGAAGTCGAGGTCGGCGTCGACTACGACACCGACATCGAACGCGCGGCGGCAGTGATCGAGGAGACCGCCGCTACGGTCGAGGACGTGGCCGCGATGCCCGAACCGAACGTCGTGACGAAGCGGTTCGACGATTCGGCGGTCGTGCTCGGGCTGCGGTATTGGATCCGGAACCCCAGCATGCGCAAGCGCTGGCGCACCCAGACCGCCGCGATGAACGCGATCAAGGGGGAGCTCGAAGACGAGGGGATCGTGATCCCCTTCCCCCAGCAGACGCTCTCCGCGCGGGGCGCGGACGCGTCCGGCCCGCAGTTGGACGCGTCGGTCGAGGAGCGCGCGGCGACGCGCGGCGGGTCGCGGTCGGGCGGCGGCGGGTCGCGGTCGGGCGGTGACAGCGGTAGGTCGGACGGCGAGGGGAACAGGGCGTCGGCGAGTGACGACGGCGCCGACGCCGGGGGATCGGGGGAGTCGGACCGATGACCGGCGACGACCCCGCCGACCCCGTCGACACCGACGATCCAGAATCCGGACTCGCGGAGCGGCGCGGGCTCGACGAGACGGTCGTCTACCAGCCGGCCGAGGACTCCGGGTTGCTCGCGGAGGCGGCCGTCGCGGAGGCGCACGGCCGGGTGCTCGAGGTCGGCACGGGATCGGGCTGGGTCGCACAGCAGATCGCCGATGAGCGCGGACTCGCCGTGGTCGGGAGCGACCTCAACCCGCACGCGGCGCGGCAGGCCCGCGAGCGCGGCGTCGAGGGGGTCGTCGCGGACCTCCTCTCCCCGTTCCGGGCGGACGCGTTCGACACGGTGTGTTTCAACCCGCCGTACCTCCCGACCGACCCGGACAACGAGTGGGACGACTGGATGGAACACGCGCTCTCCGGCGGCGAGTCGGGCCGCGAGCTCATCGAGCCGTTCCTCGACGACGTGGGGCGCGCCCTCGCTCCCGGCGGCGTGGTCCTGCTGCTGGTCTCGTCGCTGACGGGGTACGACGAGGTGCTGACCCTCGCGGAAGACGCCGGGTTCGCGGCCGACCCGGTCGTCGAGGAGTCGTTCCCCTTCGAGACGCTCACGGTGGTGGCGCTGCGTCGAGCGTAGGGCGGTGTCACCGACCGTTCAGGGTCCCGGTCGGCTCCGTATCGACGCGCCGGACCTTCTCGCCGGTTCCCTCGAACCGATCGGGACGGATCACGGCCGCCAGCGCCTCCAGGGCGTCGACGACGCGGTGGCTGTGGCGGTTCAGGTAGGCGGTCCCGTCCATCGCGTACACCCGACCGTCGCGCACCGCCGCCACGTCGTCGAGGGGAGCGCGGGCCAGCAGGTCGGCGGCCGCGCGCTCGGCCTCGACGACGTCGGCGCTACAGGGGCCGACCACGACGACCTCGGGGTCGAAGTCGCGCAGCTCGTCGGGGTCGACCTTCCGCGACCGCTCGCCCGACGCGACGATCCCCGGCTCCCCGCCCGCGATCCGGATCAGGTCGGGAACCCAGAGGCCGGCGTGGCGGAGCGGGTCGGTCCAGTCGAGGACGGCGACGCGGGGGCGCGCGTCGTCCGACGGGACCGCGTCGGTGACGGCGTCGATCCGGGCGTCGAGGTCGTCGCGGAGCGCGGCCGCGGCCGCCGGGCGCCCCACCGCTTCACCGACGCGCTCCACGTTCGCGAGGACGTCGTCGAGGTCGTCGGCGTGGACGTCGATCACCGCCGCGTCGAGGCCGAGCCGCTCGACCGCCCGGCGGGCGAGTCCGGCGTCGAGCGCGCAGACCGCGCAGACGCCCTGCGTGAGGATCACGTCCGGGTCGGCCGCGGCGAGCCGGTCGCCGTCGAGGTAGTACGTGTCGTCGTGGGCCGCGATCCGGTCGAGGTCCGCGGGGTCGGCGTCGAGGTCGCGGATAAGTCCGGTGAGCGCGGGCCGGTCCTCGACCGGCGGCGGGTGGTCGCACTGGTGGGAGACCGCGGCGGGCGTCGCGCCGATCGCGGCCGCCAGCTCGGTGGCGGAAGGGAACAGGGAGACGACGGTCATGGGGATCAGTTCCCGACGACCCGCTTAACCGTTCGGTCCGTGATAAATAATAACTCTAGAGCATAAAACGTATTAGCAAATATTATACGACGGCATATCGAATCAACGGTGATGACTGAACGAGTCGCGGCCACGCCGGGGTTGTACCCGCTCCCGGACTGGGCGAAACAGACGCTCTCCGACCTCAAGGGGCACCAGAAGGGCGACCTCCTGAGCGGCGACGAGAGCGAGGCGATCGTCGAGGAGTACGCCGAGGTGCGCGCCGAGTACGTCGACGACCAGCTCGACGCCGGCCTCGACCGCGTCGTCGAGGGACAGGGGCGCTGGGACGACATGATCGCGCACCCGCTGACGGTGCACGACAGCGTCGAGACGGGCGGGATCGTCCGGTACTACGACAACAACAACTTCTACCGCGATCCGCGGGTCGTCGACGACCTCGACTTCTCCGGCGACGTGGCCCGCGAGCTGGAGCGGGCGACCGACCTGATCGACGGCGAGGCCCCCCTCGCGGCGACGCTCCCCGGCCCGTACTCGCTCGCGGCGCTCGCGACCGACGAGCACTACGGCGACGAGGCCGAGTTCCAGGCCGCGATCGCGGAGTTCCTCGCGGGCGAGGTCGAGGCGTTCCCCGCCCACGACACGCTGTTCCTGCTGGAACCGTCGCTTGTGACCGACTCGCCCGCGGAGGGCGCAGAGTCGACCGCGACCGACGCGATCGCGACGGTCGCCGACGCGACCGACGCCGACGTCGTCGTCCAGACCTCGTACGGCGCGCTCGGCGAGAAGCTGTACGCGCACCTCGTCGACGAGGCGGGCGCGGACGCGCTCGGGCTCGACCTGGTCGCCGGCGACCGCGAGGACACCGTTTATAATGTTCAGGAGTTCGGTTCCACCGACTCGCTCGCGCTCGGCCTCGTCGACGGGCAGAACACGCTCGTCGAGGAGCCGGAGACGGTCGCCGAGCGCGTCGAGTGGTTCGAGTCGCAGGTCCCCGCCGAGGGGTTCGACCGGACCTACCTGACGCCCAACACCGAGCTGTTCTACCTGCCCGCCAACAAGTACCGCGCGAAGCTGAACGCGCTTTCCGCCGCCGCGGAGGTGCTCGACTAATGGTCCGAAACCCGTCTGCCAACCGCGAACAGTTCCGCCCGCACGACCACCCGAACGACGCGTTCCTGCTGACGACCGTCGTCGGCTCGTACCCGAAGCCGAAGTGGCTCAACCGGGCCGACGAACTCGTCGACGACCCCGACTCGAAGTTCGACGCCGAGGACCTCGAGGAGGCCCACGACGACGCCTGCCGGCTGATCACCCACGAGCACGAGCGCGCCGGGCTCGACACGGTCGTCGACGGCGAGATGCGGCGCAACGAGATGGTGGAGTTCTTCGCCGACCGCATCGACGGCTACGAGTTCAACGGCCCCGTGAAGGTGTGGGGCCACAACTACTTCGACAAGCCCTCGGTCGTCGAGGAGGTCGAGTACGACGAGCCGTGGCTCGTCGACGAGTTCGAGTTCACGTCCGACGTGTCCGAGCGCCCCGTCAAGGTCCCGATCACGGGGCCGTACACGCTCGGGTTCTGGGCGTTCAACGAGGCGTACCCCTCCACCGAGGAGCTCGTGTACGACCTCGCGGACCTCGTCAACGAGGAGGTCGAGAAGCTCGTCGAGGCCGGCGCGCGCTACATCCAGATCGACGAGCCCGCGCTGGCGACGACGCCCGAGGACCACGCCATCGTCGGCGAGGCGCTCGAACGCATCGTCTCGGGCATCGACGAGGAGGTCCGGATCGGCCTCCACGTCTGTTACGGCGACTACTCGCGGATCTACCCCGAGATCAACGACTACCCGATCGACGAGTTCGACGTGGAACTGTGCAACGGCGACTTCGAGCAGATCCCGACGTTCACCGACCCCGAGTTCGAGCCCGACCTCGCGCTCGGCGTCGTCGACGCCCACACCGCCGAGGTCGAGCCGGTCGAGGAGATCAAGGAGAACATCCGCCAGGGCCTCCGCGTCGTCCCGCCGGAGAAGCTCACCATCTCGCCCGACTGCGGGCTGAAGCTCCTGCCCCGCGATATCGCGTACGGGAAGACCGAGAACATGGTCACCGCGGTCCGCGAGGTCGAAGCCGAGATCGACGCCGGCGAGATCGACATCGACAACCCGCTCGACGACTGAGTCGGCGCTGTTGAATTTTATTCGGGCACCGATCGTACTGAACCAGCTGTTAGGTGCCGACTGCGTATTGACTACTGAGAATGTTACCGTCTCAGTGCCAAGTTGCGATAGCCGTGCGAGATACAGAGGATGAGTGCAGCAGAGCAGTTCGATTATTAATCAGATTTGGTGAAGGCGTCCACTGGAGCAGGCTGGGTACTGAGATGTGTGTCTTTGAATCCGGATTCGAATTTCAGACCATATCCCACGAGACGGTCAGCTCCGATATGGCCAGCCCAAATCAGAGCGATAAGGAGAGCCATTCGGATGTCTGCCCAGAAGCCGAGGCTACCGAGGGCGAGCGGCAATGTGTACGTATGGACGATATTATAGCTCAGACTGCCGATTCGAGTACCAGCGAGATACCCAATCATTGATAAGTCAGGGGCTAACGCAAGAATGAGCAGCAACCAAACTGAGCCATCGAGCGTGAAATAACCAGCCAGCGCAATCCCCAAGACAGCCAATCCCTCGATACGCAGGAAATTCCGGGGTTCCATACTACATCCACTCAGACTTAGCTCTTGAATCCAGCGTCGATTGCTGCATATGCGCTCTGTATCTCGCAAGGCATTTTTAACAGAAGTGGGAGAGGTGTAGACGGATTCTGGTCTGTGAGTCCCTGTACTGAGCGATTGAGGTACAGAAAGCGATCAACTTGATCGCAACAGGACCACCGCTCCGGCGCCATCATTTATACGACCGCCGAACCCACCGCCGACATGGACATCGGTCTCACCGTCGGCGACGACCTCGACCGGCTCGCGGCGTCGCCGACGCGGTTCGACTTCTGCGAACTCGGGGTCGGCGAGCCGACGCTCGTCCCGGGCGAGATCGACCCCGACCGGCTCGACGACGCGCTCGCCGGCCGCGACCTGCTCGTCCACCTCCCGTACAGCCAGCGGCTGGCCAGCTACGTGCCCGAGGTCAACGACGCCATCGTCGACTACCAGCGCCGGCTCTTGGAGGCCGCCGGCGACCTAGGCGCGGAGAAGGCCGTCCTCCACGCCACCTCCGCCGACCGCGACGACACCGAGTTCCGCGAGGTCGCCGCCGACCAGCTCCGCCGGGTCGCCGACGCCGGCCGCGAGGCTGGCGTCGAGGTCGTCGTCGAGAACGTCGGCCACCAGCACGCGGGGCTCCAGCTCTCCGTCCTCGGCGACATCGCCCGCGAGACCGACACGCCGGTCTGCTTCGACCTCGGCCACGCGTACATGGAGGGCGACAACAAGGCGATCAAGCGGTTCCTGCGGAGCCACGGCGACCGGATCTCGCACCTCCACTGCCACGACGCGCGCCGCCGGGGCGACACCCACCTCCCCGTGGGGGCCGGCGAGGTCGACTACGGCCTCGTGGAGTCGGAACTCGGGGACTTCGACGGCACGGTCGCGCTCGAGGTGTTCACCGACGACGAGACGCTCCTCCTCGACTCGGCCGAACGGGTCGCGGACCGCCTTGGCGTCGACTTTTGAAAACTCCGAACGGTTCACGTTTAAAAGCCAGCGGCCGGGCGGTCAGGTCGAGCCGCGGTCGGCGCCGTCGTCGGCAGTCGGGTCGTCGTCCCCGGCAGAACCGGCGCCGTCGTCGGTCGAGTCGGCGTCCGAATCGCCGTCATCGACCGAATCACCCTCGGCGTCCGGCTCCTCGTTCGCCTCGTTTTCCTCGGCGTCGTCGAACTGGCGCTTGATCGACTCCAGCTCCGACTCGACGTCGACCTCGGGACCGGCGTCGTCGGCCTCCCCGCTTCCGTCCACCTCGTCGTCCGGGGGCGCGTCCGGGTCGGTCACGTCGATCCGGATACCACGGTCGGGGCGGTCACCGTCCTCACCGCCGTCGTCGCTCGCGTCGCTGGCGGTCCGAGTCTCGTCGCTCCGTCCGTCGAGGCGGTCGCGTCGCCCGCGCCGGGCGGCGTCGGCCTCGCGGCGCCCCTCCTCGATCCGCGCCTCGATCTCCGCCGTGAGGTCGCGTGCGTCCTCGATGATCGACCGCGAGGCGGCCTCCTCCGGGAGGTCGGCCTCGGAGAGCGCCGTCCGGAGCTCCGAGAGCGACCGCGACAGCCCGGCGCTCGCGCCGTCCCGCACGTCGCCGAGGCGGTCGGCCGCCGAGCCAGCCTCGTCGAGGCTCCGACCCGGGTCAGCGAGCCGGAGCGTCCCCTGCACCAGTTCGAGCGACTTGATCGTCGTCTCGAGGAGCGCGATCACCGTCGGGATGGTGTACCGCTCGGTGAATCGGACGAGCTCGGAGAGCCGGGGGGGTCGCGGGGGCCCGCGGCGGTCCCGCTCGGTCTCGCGCAGGTCGCGGCGGAGATCGCCCAGCACCTCCTCGAGCTCGTCGAGCCGCTCTTCGAGGTCGTCGTCGCGTCTGTCGTCGCGGGAACTCATACCGCGGCGTAGGCGGTCCGCGGATAAAAAGCCCGGCCGGCGCTTTCGGAGTCGGGCTCAGAAGCCCTCGCGCAGGTGCGTCGTCCGCGGCGGGAACAGCGCGCGGAGGTCGGCGGCGAGCGCGGAGTCGACGGCGAGCCCGCCGCTCCGGACCGCCTCGTCGACCGATTTGTACCCGACGTACAGCTGCGAGAGGGCGCCGATGTCGGCCGCGGCGTCCGCAGCGTCCGCGGCGTCGGGGTCCGGCCCGCCGGTCTCCGCCACCGCGGTCTCCCCGTCCTCGCCGCCTCCCGTCGGCTCGACCGCCACCGCCCCGTCCGCGACGGCGACGCGGAACGTCTCGTCGTTCCGGTCGACGAGGGGGTCGGCGACCGAGAGCGAGAACGCGGCCTCGATCTCCGGATCGGGGTCGAGCGCTTCGAGGGCGGCGGCGACGTCGACGAGCCGGACCATCGGCCCGGTCCGGACCTCGCAGTCGACGGCCCGCGGGTCCTCGACGAGGTCGAGCAGGGGCGCGTCCGGCGGGGCGCGGATCCGGACCTCGGCGACCTGCGAGTCGTGGTTGCGGAAGAAGCGGAGGAGCTGGAACCACGCCTCGTCGTCCGCGACGGCGACGTCGGTGACGCGCAGAATCGGAGCGTCCGCGTCGCCCGCGTCGCCCGCGTCGTCGTCGAAGCTGTACGCGCAGAGCCCCCGAAGTTCCCCGTCGCGCTCCCAGCCGTAGACGAACGGGTCGGTCTTCCAGCCCTGGAGGGCGCGCTCGCGCCACCACTCCTCGGTCCAGTCCATCGTCAGGTCGTAGCGGTCCGCCATCGCCGCGAGCACGGGTTTCACGGCGGGGTAGTCGTCCCCGTCGAGCCGACGGAAGCTCCCGGCGTCGTCGCCCGCGGTCGCGATCAGATCGTCGACGAACCCGAGCTGTTCGGGGGGCGCGGTGAGGTGGCGATAGCGGGACGCGGTCGCCCAGCCGTAGGCGGCGTAGAAGGGGTACTCGAAGGGCCACAGCGTCGAGACGTGGACGCCCCGGTCGCGGTACTCGGCCAGCGACTCCCGGAGCATGCGGCCGACGTTCCCCCGCCGGCGGTGCTCCGGGGGGGACGCGACCGCGGAGAGCCCGGCGACCTCGCGGTCGTCGCCCCGGATCCGGAGGGAGAAGGTGTGGTGCGCGCAGACCGCGACCGGCTCGTCGCCGTCGAACAGGCCCCGCGTGTCGGCAATGGTGTCGTGGTCGTCAGCCTCCTCGGGGTCGTACGGCCCCTCGGTCGGGGAGAACGCGTACCGCATGAACGCGTCGAACTCGTCGCCGCGCTCGTCGGGGAAGGGTCGGTACTCCATATCCCGTCGGCTCGCGGGAGCGGAATAAGTCTTCCCGGAGCGTGCGGGGGAGTCCCGCCCATCCTGGCGACCCGCCTCAGTCGAAGCGCCCGCGTCGGTACTGCACCGGCCACTCGACATCGGCGCCGAGCTCGTGGGCGGCCTCCAGCGGCCAGTACGGGTGCCGGAGCAGCTCGCGGCCGAGCGCGACCAGGTCGGCCCGCCCGTTTCTGACGAGGGCGTCGGCGTGAGTCGGCTCCGTGATCCCGCCGACCGCGGCGACGGGCACGTCCGTCCCCTCGCGGATCGCCTCGGCGTACGGCACCTGATACCCCGGTCCCGCGCTCGGAAGCTCCTGGTCCGGGTGGATCCCGCCGCCGGAGACGTCGATCAGGTCGGCGCCGGCGTCGGCGAGAAGCGGGGCCAGCCGCACGGAGTCGTCGACGTCCCACGAGTCGCGGTCCGGGAGCCAGTCGGTCGCGGAGATCCGGACGAAGACGGGCTTGTCGTCCGGCCACACCTCGCGGACGGCCTCGACGACCTCGCGGAGGAGGCGAGTGCGGTTCTCGAAGCTCCCGCCGTACGCGTCGTCGCGGTCGTTGGCCACCGGCGAGAGGAACTGGTGGAGCAGGTAGCCGTGGGCCGCGTGGACCTCCGCGACCTCGAAGCCGATCTCGCGCGAGCGCTCCGCGGCGGTCGCGAAGGCGTCGATCACCTCGTCGATCCCGTCTTCGTCCAGCCGGCGAGTCGCCGCCAGCCCGTCCTCGTCGGCGTCCGGGTCCGGGTACGGCGCGTCGGTCGCGGACACCGTCTCCCAGCCCGCCGGGTCGTCCGCGGGGATGGGATCGCCGCCCTCGGCGGGCGGGCTGTGCGAGCCCTTCCGGCCGGCGTGAGCGAGCTGGATCCCCGGCGTCGCGCCCTGTGAGTTGACGAAGTCGACGATCGGTTCGATCGCCTCGGCGTGCTCGTCGGACCAGATCCCCAGACAGCCCGGCGTGATGCGGCCGCGCGGCTCGACGGCGGTCGCCTCGGTCATCACGACACCGGCTCCGCCGGCGGCGCGGGAGCCGAGGTGAACCCGGTGCCAGTCGTTCGCGAACCCGTCGTCCGCGGAGTACTGGCACATCGGCGACAACATCACGCGGTTGCGAAACTCGGTGTCGCGCAGCGTGAACGGGGTGAAAAGCGAATCCGTCATCGTCTCCGCCGACGGTTGCCACCGGGTAATGCGATCCGATCCCCCGCCCGCCTCGCCGCCGCCGAAACGTCCCCTCGGCCGACCGTTGGTTTAGGTTGACCGAAACCTATAACCCCCAGTACCCCTGACGGACCGGTAATGACCGCTGGGGACCGGATCGAACGCGAGGTCGGAGAGTCGTCGGACGCACGCCCGACGGTCGCGGCGAGTCGCTGCTCGCCCGACCGCACCGTCTTCACCGAGGAGGGGAACACGGACGCGTGGATCGCGACCGATCTGACCGTCGAACTGGAACGGTAGCGAACCGACTTCGCGGCTGTTCTCGACCGTCTTTCACCGCCCTCTGGCCGGAGGGCGTCGTTCAGCCCAACCGCTCCGTCACCGCCCGCCACAGGCGGTCCGCGATCCCCGACTCGCTCGACCGCTCGGGCTCCGAGAGCGTCCAGTCCGCCTTCTCCGCCGCCTCGTCGATCGGGAGGTACTCGAAGCCGACGTGGGTCGCGACGCGTCGGTTCCCGGCCCCCGTGCCGACGAACACGGCCCGCGGCGCGTCGGTCCCCTCGTGGATGTCGCCGAGCGTCCCCCACTTGTCCCAGTTCCGGAGCGCGTAGTCGTTCTCGACGCCCGCCTCGCGGACGAACCGATCGACGGCGTCCGCGTCGTTGGCGACGATCCCGACGTGGCGGCTCCACTCCCGCGCGTCCGCGATCGCTCTCTGCGGGTCCGCGAGCCGCCGGGCGGCGCCCAGCGAGAACACGAGCGTCACCTCGCCGGTGCGGTCGTCGGAGTCGTCCACGTCGATGCTCATCTCTCGGGCGCCGATTCGTGCCGGAGCGGCTAAACGATGGGGGACGCGGGGGCGTCCGCGCGGCGCGGAGGCGCCCGTGTGGTGAGACTTATCCGCCGAGGGAGTCTCCGGTCGGTATCATGGAGTTCGAGGCCACCTTCGGCACTGACGCGCCCGTGATCGGCATGGTACACCTCCCGCCCCTCCCGGGGGCGCCGAAGGCGCCGGCCGACGGCGCGACGGCGATGCGAGACGCGCTCGACCGCGCCGCCGCCGACGCCCGCGCGCTCGACCGGGGCGGCGTCGACGGGATCATGGTCGAGAACTTCGGCGACGCGCCCTTCTACCCGGACGACGCGCCGAAACACGTCGTCGCGAGCGTCACCCGGGCCGCGACCGAAATCGCGTCCGCGACCGACCTCCCGCTCGGGATCAACGTCCTCCGCAACGACGCGGAGGCGGCCCTGTCGGTCGCCGCCGCGGTCGGCGCCGACTACGTCCGCGTGAACGTCCACACCGGCGCCCGTGTCACGGACCAGGGCGTCGTGCAGGGGAAGGCCCACGAGACGCTCCGGCTCCGCGACCGGCTCGGCGTCGACGTGGGCGTGTTCGCCGACACGGACGTGAAACACTCCGCGCCGCTCTCGGCGGAGGGGTACACCGCGGAGTCGTTCGCCGACACCGCCGAACGCGGGCTCGCCGACGCCGTGATCGCCTCGGGACGCGGCACGGGGGAGGCGATGGACCTCGAAACGCTCGAGTCGGTCGTCGACGACCGCGACGCGCACGGGCTCGACACGCCGGTGCTCGTGGGGAGCGGCGTCCGCGCCGACACGATCGGCGACGTGTTCGCGGTCGCCGACGGCGCGATCGTCGGCACCGCGCTCAAGGAGGGCGGCGAGACGACCGCCCCGGTCGACGCAGACCGAGTGGCCGAGCTCGTCGCGCGGGCGGACGAGGTGCGGTGAGATCGGCGACGGCGGCTCGGATGGCGGTGGGGGATCGGTGACGGCGGCTCGGATGGCGGTGGGGGATCGGCGACGGCGGCTCGGAGGACGCTCAGAGCCCCCGCTCAGCGAGGAACGCCTCCACCTCGCCTCGGGCCGGGAGCCCCGTCTGGGCGAACCGCGACGTGCAGTTGATCGCGGCGACCGCGGCCGCGAACCGGACGCCGTCGGCGACGCCGACGCGCTCGCGGCGAGGGCCGTCCCCACCGTCGCCGGCGATCCACCGGTCGATCAGCCCCGCGACGAAGGAGTCGCCGGCGCCCGTCGCGTCGACCACGTCGACGTCGAAGGCGTCGAACTCGGTGACCGCGCCGGCGGCGACGACCGTCATCCCGTCCGCGCCGTGGGTGAGGACCGCGCGGGGCCACCCGTCGCGGGTCGACGGGGAGCGACCGTCGCCCTCTCTCGCGCGTTGCGCGGCCGCGACGTGCTCTCTCGCGGCCTCCGCCCCGCCGAAATAGGCCGCGGCCGCCACGTCGTCGGCGACGAACAGGTCCGCGGTGTGGAGGTACCGGTGGATCGTCTCCGGCTCGGTCCCGCGACCGACGAGCTCCTCGACCGAGCCCGAGAGGTCGAACGCGAGCGCGGGCGGGTCGGCGGCCGACTCGACGACGTCGAGCACGGTCCGCGAGACCGCGTCGGGCGCGTACCCGGTGACGAACACGGTCTCGGTCGCGGCGAGCGCCTCGCGGTCCGCCTCGTCCAGTTGGAGCCGCCGGAAGCTCTCGCCCGCGGTGACGATGGCGCGCTCGCCCGCGGGGTCGCTGAGGATCACCGACCGCGTCGAGGGGTCGTCTCCGACCGAGACGCGCGAGGCGTCGACGCCGGTGTCAGCGAGGTACTCGCGCGCTCGCTCCCCGTACTCGTCGTCGCCGACGCGACTCACGAGCCCGACATCGCGACCGAGCCGGTCGAGCGCGACGGAGACGTTGGCCCCGACGCCGCCGAACGCGGACGTCACCTCGCTCGCGAACGCGCCGCCGTCCGGCTCGGGGAGGTTGCTGACGGCGTACCACTCGTCTATCGCCGCGGCGCCGACCGCGAGGACCGGGGGCGGGCCGGTCACGGGAACCACGACCTCTCTCGCTCGTCCACGCTACGACTCACCGTACACCGACTCGTGGAGCTCCATCGCGGCCGCCTCGGCGATCGGCCCCTCGACCGCCGTGTCGCCGTCGGCCCGGCGGATCACCTCGGCGCAGGGGATCGGGACCGCGTCGCCGGTGAGCGCGTCGAACGTCTCGCCCGCGACGCCGAAGACGACCCGGCCGATCCCGGCGTAGTGGATCCCGGTCGCGCACATCGGGCACGGCTCGGTGCTGGCGTACATCGTGCAGCGGGCGCGCTCGTCGGCGTCGAGCTCCCGGCCGGCCCACCGCGCGAGCGCCAGCTCCGGGTGGGCCGCTAGGTCGTCCTCGGTCAGCGTCTCGTTTCGGGCCTCGCGAACGACCTCGCCGTCGAGGACGAGCAGCGCGCCGAACGGCGTGTTCCCCCTGTCGACGGCCTCCTCGGCGAGCTCGATCGCGCGATCGACGTACGCGCTGTCGGTCGGATCGGTCATACCTCCGTGTTCGCCCGCGGGTACCTAACCCTTCGTCTGACGCGGTGGTCGCGTTCCGTCTGACGCGGCGGTCGCGTTTATAAGGCTCCCGACGTTACCCCAATCGTGTCCCGCGTCACCGTCAGCATCGACCCCCACGTCCACTCGGACGACAGCTACGACGGCCACGAGCCGGTTGAGCTCATTCTGGAACACGCCGCGGAGATCGGGCTCGACGCCGTGGTTATCACCGACCACGACGTGATCGGCGAGTCGAAGCGGGCGGCGGAGATCGCCGACGAGTACGGGCTGATCGGCATCCCGGGAGTGGAGGTGTCGACCGCGCACGGCCACCTGCTCGCGGTCGGCGTCGAACGCATGCCGCCGCGCCGGCGCCCCTACGACGAGACGGTCGCGTGGATCCGCGAGCACGGCGGCGTCGCGATCGTCCCCCACCCCTTTCAGCGGTCGCGCCACGGCGTCCGCGAGCGGAACATCCCCGTGCCGGATTCGGATGACGGGGAAGTCGACGCGAACGCCGAGGGCGCCGATGCCGACGTGACCACCGAGGCTGCCGAAGTCGCCGATAGCCCCGAGGTCGACGCGATCGAGGTGTTCAACGCGTGGCTGTTCACCGGCTACCGAAACCGCCGCGCGCGGCGGTTCGCGGCCAAACACGGCTATCCGGGGGTCGCCGCGAGCGACGCCCACCGCCTGAAGTACGTCGGGCGCGCGTTCACCGAGGTCGAGATCGAGGGCCGCGAGTCGGTCGACGCGGTCACGGCCGACGACGTGCTCGACGCGATCCGGAACGGGACCACGCGGGTGGACGGCCGCCGCGCGCCGATCCGGATGGCGGCGAAACACTACGTCGGCGCCGCCGGCCGCAAGTCGGGGTACTACGCGCGGACCGGCGCCGTGCGGAGCGCGACCGCCGCGAGCCGCGGGGTCGCCGAGGTCGTCTCGACCGCCCGAGTCGCCGTCTCGCAGGGCGCCCACCGCGCCGCGCGCGTCCTCTCGTGGGTGACGTAACCTCCGGCGAACCGGTTCGCCGGAGACGGGTTTTTGGCCGCGGGCGCGAAACGACGGGCCATGAGCCACGACAGACGCGAGGCCGGATTCAAGCGGCGGACCCGCGTCGCGGACGCGCTGGCGACGCTGCTCGACGCCGTCGAGCCCCACGGCCGGACCGAGTCGGCGCCGCTCGCCGACGCGGACGGGCGGGTCGTCGCCGAGCCGATCGACGCGCCGGCGCCGGTCCCGAGCTACGACCGCGCGGCGATGGACGGGTACGCGGTCCGCGCCGAGGACACCTTCGGCGCGTCGGACCGGTCGCCCGCCGCGTTGCGGGCGGTCGGCACCGAGGTCGACTCGATCGCGCCCGGCGAGGCCGCGCGCGTCCACACCGGGAGCGCGGTCCCCGAGGGCGCCGACGCGGTCGTGATGATCGAACAGGTCGAGACGGTCGGGGGCGGGAGCGGGCAGGGCGGCGAGGTCGAGGCGTTCGACGCGGTCGCCGAGGGCGAGAACGTCGGCGAGGCGGGCGAGGACGTGGCGGACGGCCAGCGCCTCTTCGAGGCCGGCCACGTCCTTCGCCCCTCCGACCTCGGCCTCCTGAAGTCGGTCGGCCTCGACGCGGTCACCGTCTACGAGCGGCCGACCGTCGCCGTGATCCCGACCGGCGAGGAGCTGGTGCAGTCCGACCCCGGCCCCGGCGAGGTGATCGAGACGAACGGACTGACCGTCTCGCGGCTGGTCGAGCGGTGGGGCGGCGAGGCGCGCTACCGCGACGTGGTCACCGACGACGAGGACGCGCTCGCGGCGGCGATCGAGGGCGACCTCGACGCCGACGCCGTCGTCACCACCGGGGGGTCCTCGGTCGGCGAGCGCGACCTGCTCCCGGAAGTCGTCGACTCCGTCGGCGAGGTGCTCGTCCACGGCGTCGCCCTCAAGCCGGGCCACCCGGTCTGTCTCGGCGTCGCCGACGACACCCCGATCGTCTCGCTGCCCGGTTATCCGGTCGCCTGCATCGTCAACGCCGCGCAGTTCCTCCGGCCCGTCCAGAAGCGCGCGGGCGGAACGACCGCGGACCCGTTCCCGACGCGGCGCGCGAGGCTCGCTCGGAAGGTGCCGAGCGAGCCCGGCACGCGGACGTTCGCTCGGGTGTCGCTCTCGGCGGAGACCGGCGACGAGGACGGGAACGGGTCGACCGACGGCGACGGAGAGACGGATCTCCCCGCCGCCACGCCGACCCGCGCCAGCGGCTCCGGCATCCTCTCGAGCGTCGCGCTCGCGGACGGCTGGGTCGTCGTCCCCGAGCCGCGGGAGGGGATCGACGCGGGCGAGGTCGTCGACGTGGAGCTGTGGGAGGCGAACCGATGAGCGACCGCAAGGAGTTCCGCGACCTCGCCACGCCCGAGGCCGCCCGCGAGGCGATCGACTCGCTCGACCTCTCGCCGGCGCCGGAGACGGTCCCGCTGGAGAACGCCCGCGGCCGGGTCCTCTCGGAGCGGATCGACGCCGCCATCGACGTGCCGGGGTTCGACCGCGCCTCGATGGACGGGTACGCGGTCCGCGCCCGCGACACCTTCGGCGCCGACGAGGCCGACCCGGCCGAACTCGACCTCGTCGGAGCGGTCCACGCCGGCGCGACGCCAGAGGTCACCGTCGAGCCGGGGACCTGCGCCGAGATATCCACCGGGGCCGTGATGCCGGACGGCGCCGACGCCGTGGTGATGGTCGAGCGGACCGACGAACTGGACGGGGAGGGCGGAGACCTGAACGCCGAGGGGGACGCCCCCGACCGGATCGCGATCCGGACCGCCGTCGCGCCGGGCGACCACGTGATGAGCGCGGGCGCCGACATCGCCGCCGGCGCCCGCGCGCTCGGTCCCGGGACGCGGCTGACCCCCAGAGAGATCGGCCTGCTCTCGGCGCTCGGCGTCGACGAGGTCCCGGTCGCGGGGACCCCCCGGGTCGGGATCGTCTCGACCGGCGACGAACTGGTCCGTCCCGGCGACGAGCTCGACCCCTCGCGCGGCGAGATCTACGACGTGAACTCGACGACGATCGCCGCGGGCGTCGAGGAGGCAGGCGGCGAGCCCGTCCTCTACCCGCACGCCGGCGACGACTACGACGAGATGGAGCGGCTGCTCCGGCGCGCGGCCGACGAGTGCGACCTCGTGCTCTCGTCCGGGTCGACCTCGGCGAGCGCGGTCGACGTGATCTACCGCGTGATCGAGGAGCGCGGCGACCTCCTGCTCCACGGCGTCGCGGTCAAGCCCGGCAAGCCGATGCTGGTCGGCCGGCTCGACCGGCGAGAAGACGCGGACGCGCCGGGGCCCTCGGCGTACATCGGCCTCCCCGGCTACCCCGTCTCCGCGCTCACGATCTTCCGGACGTTCGTCGCGCCCGCGATCCGCGAGGCGGCCGGCCAGCCCGAGCCCGCCACCGCGACCGTCGAGGGGCGGATGGCCGTCGGCGAGCGCTACGGCGAGGGGCGCATGCGGCTGATGCCGGTCGGGTTACTCGATCTGGACGACGGCGACCGCCCGCTCGCCTACCCGGTCGACAAGGGGTCCGGCGCGACGACGAGCCTCGTCGAGGCCGACGGCGTCGTCGCGGTCGACCCGGACACGGAGTACCTCGACCGGGGCGAGCGCGTCTCGGTGCAGCTGTTCTCGCCCGACGTGCGCCCGCCGACCCTCCTCGGCGTCGGCGAGGACGACCCGGCGCTCAACCGCCTGCTCGACCGCCTCGAGAGCCCCCGGTACCTCCCGGTCGGCTCCCGCGAGGGGCTCCGCCGGCTCCGCGACGGCGTGCCCGACGCGGCGGTCGTCGCGGGCCCGACCGACCGCGAGGTCGACGCCGCATACCTCGGCGGGTGGACCCGCGAGTGGGGACTGGTCGTTCCCGGGGGCAACCCCGACGGCGTGACGGGGCTCGCCGACCTCGTCGACGGCGACGTGCGGTTCGTCAATCGACCGACCGACTCGGGGCTCCGCCGGAGCCTCGACGACGCGCTCGACGACCTCGCGGCCGACCGCGACGCGTCGCGCCGCGACCTCGCCGACCGGATCGACGGCTACGAGCTGACGGTCCGGGCGTTCGAGAGCCCGGTCAGGAAGGTGCTCGCGGGCGACGCCGACGCCGGGCTGGGGCTCCGCGAGACGGCCGAGCGGCTCGGCTGCGGGTTCGTCTCGCTCGGCGAGCAGTCCGTCTCCGTCCGCGCCGCACCGGACCGCGTCGAACGCGACGCCGTCGCGGAACTGGCGGGCGCGCTTGACGACCTCGACGACGCCGCGGACGGCGGCGGGAAACCCGATCTCCTCGCCGACCTCGCGGGCTACTCGCGAAACAGCCGGAACGACCCCTGACCGACGACGACCTCGGCGGCGTCGCCGTTCGTCGCGCTGGTGACCGTCATGTCGCTGACGCCGATCGAGCCGCCGGACCTGACGACCGTCGCCTCCGCGCGGAGGTCACCGGTCGCCGGACGGAGGTAGTTCGCGTTGAGGTTCACCGTCGCGACATCGCCGGAGAGCGGGTCCTCGAAGGCGGTGCGCTGGGCGATCCCGCCGGCGGTGTCGACCAGGGTCGCCGCCACGCCGCCGTGGATGGTGCCGCCGTCGCTGTTCGTCAGCTTGTCGTCGAACGGGATCGAGAGGACGACCCGGCCGCGCTCCACGACGTCGACCGACGTGTTCAGCCACGAGAGGTAGCCGTGCTCCTCCTCGATCCGCCGCTCGACGAGTTCGACCGCCGCCGTCGGCAGCGGCTCCATCGCCTCGACCTCGCTCCGGTCCATACCCCACTCTCGGCGTCCCCCCGCTTGTAGCCCTCGGAACTCGCAACAACGGCGGGGCGGTTGGGGAGGTTGGGGAGGTTGGGGCGATGCAGTCGCGACGAACTCGTTCCGTCCGCTCCCCGACTCCGTATCGGCGATCACGCGTCATCCGCCCCGTACCTGACGCGTCGCCCGCGGCGGCCGAGGCGGGAGCCCGGCGCACCGCCGCGGTGGCTCGATCGCGCCGGCTGTTCGCCATCCCGCCCGCCAGCTGCCGGTCTCTCCGGCGTCACCCAACACCGAGCCGGATCGGGTCGTCGCTGGGCGCGAGCGCGAGCGAGACGGTCTCGCCGAGGTCGAACCGCCCGTCCGGACAGACGACCTTCACCCCGAATCCGCCGTCTCTCGCCGCGAACAGCGACAGCCCCACCACTCGCTCGCCGTTCGCGAGCGCGTCGACCGGTTCCCACGCGATACCGCGTCCGCGCGCGACCCCGACGCGGGTCCCCCACAGCGACACCGCCGTCCCGTCCGCGAGCGCGTCGAACGCGCCGCCGCCCGCGTAGTGCGCCAGCCCGCCGTCGAGGGGGATCCCGTCGTCGCTCGCGAGCGCCGCGAATCGCCGACCGGGGGCCGGGTGGGTCGGCCCGTCGAGGCGGACGTGCGTCGGTCCGCGCTCGACGACCGCACCGGTCCCGTCCCATCGCATCGGTTCGACCGGGGTGTCGACATCGACCGGGAGCGACCCGCTCGCGCGGAGCGCGTTCGCGCCCGGCGGTCTGAACCCCAAGTGGACGTGGTCGTCGACCCACCGTCCGAAGAACCCCGACCGCGTCAGCGGACCGAGCGCGTCGCCGACCGCGACGCGGTCGCCCGGCGACACCGCCGGGACCACGTGGAGGATCCGCGCGACCGTCCCGGGCGCCGCGCCGGCTCGTCGGCACCAGGCGTCGTCGAGCTCGACGACGATCAGGTGGTCCTCGTCGGCGGCGTACGACCGGTCCGGGCAGCCGACGGTCCGCGTCTCGCGGACGACGCCGGCGACGGGCGAGAGGCCCGCCTCGCCGTCCGGGTAGAGGTCGATGGCGCGGCCGTCGTCGTGTGCGGGGTACGGCGAGTTGAACCGCGAGAACCGTCGGTAGCGGTCGAGCACGGCGGACGGGAGCGTGACCGTCATCGGATCGTCACGTGGGGCTCGACGGCCTAGTGGCCGTCGGAGCCGACCGCCGCGGTCGTCCTCCGAGGCGCTCGTCTCAACACCGGATCAGGTGCCGGTCGACTCGATCCCCGAGATGACGAAGCGCGCGCCGCCGGCCGCCGACTCCTCGACCGAGAGCTCCCAGCCGTGCGCCTCGGCGATGTCGCCGACGATGGCGAGCCCGAGCCCGGTCCCGCCGCCGAGGGAAACGCCGCGCTCGGTCACGTCCGAGCGCTGGTCCGGCGGCACGCCGGGACCGTCGTCGGCGACCGCGAGCGTGACGCCGTCCGCCCAGCGCTCGATCTCGACCCGCACCGCCACGTCCTCGCCGGCGTGTTCGATCGCGTTGCGGAACAGGTTCGAGAGGAGCTGTTCGAGCCGATCGCCGTCGGCGAGTACGGGCAGGTCCGGTCCGTCGACGGACAGCGTCGCGTCCGCGGTCTCGAGCCGCGACCAGACCCGTCTGGCGGTCCCGTCGAGCGAGACGCGGTCGACCTCGTCGACGGACTTCCCGGCGGTCGCCAGCGACAGCAGTCCCTCGATCAGGTCGTCCATCCGCTCGTGGGCGCTCGCGGCGCGGTCGAGCGCGTCGTCGTCGGTTCCGTCGCCGCCGCGGGCGAGTTCCACCGCCGCGGTCGCCGCCGCGAGCGGATTCCGGAGGTCGTGAGAGACGACGCCGGCGAAGTCCTCCAACCGCTCGTTCTGCCGCTCCAACTCGGCCTCGCGGCGTTCGAGTTCGGTCTGTCGGCGCTCTCGCTCGGTCACGTCGCGGAGCAGGAACACGTGTCCGCGGTCGGTGCCGCGGGGGTCCGTGATCGGGTCCTCTTGGATGTCGAACTGCCGCCCGTCGATCGAGATCGGGTGTTCCACGCCCACCTCGAGGCGGGGGAACACGTCCGACAGCGAGGAGCCGACCGAATCCGGCGAGAGCAGTTCCTCCGCCGCGGGGTTGAGGTCGCGGATCCGACCGTCGGAGCCGGCGACGATGACGGGGTCCTGCATCACCTCGACGGCGGTGTCGCGGGCGACGACGGCGGCGTCGAGCGTCCCGAGCCAGAAGACGGTCCCGTACAGGAAGACGCCGTGGACCACGAGCGCGGTCGGGAACCACGCGAGGTTCGCGTAGCTCCCCGCGTCGACGACGGTGACGATCCCGCCGAGAAACGGGAACAGCGTTCCGAGCAGGATCACGAACGTCTGGAGCCGGTAGCGGTTCCCGGTCCGGCGGTACAGGTCGACGACGACGAGAACCCCGGCGAGACACAGCCCGTAGGCGTACACCACGAACGCCGCGTCCGCGACCCCGAGACCGAACGAGAGCAGCGCGAACGGTCCCTCGACGACCGCCGACAGCGAGCGGCGCGCGAGCCCGTGGGTTCCGCTCGACCACGCGGTCAGCACCCAGACGAAGGCCGGGGCCGCGAGCGCGACGGTCCGGTTCTCCGTGCGCCACCGATCGTGTCCGGTGAACGCGAGCACGAACGCCATCCAGATCCCGGGAACCGCGGCGAGCAGCGGCGTCGAGAGGTTGAGCGCGACGACCATCGCCAACTCGCTCGCGCTGGCGACCCTGAGGGCGTACAGCAGCGAGACACCGCCGCCGCAAAACAGGTAGAGCGCGACCTCGGTCCCGCCCGGTTCGTCGCGGTCGGTCCACGCGACGTATCCGAGCCAGACGCCGATAACCCCGGCGAGCAAGCAGGCCGAAAGGTACGCCTGCACGGGCAGCGCGCCGAGATCGCTCATCGTTACCTGACACAGTCAGAGGGTCGGCAAAACCTTTGTGTCACGCGGTCGCCGCCCGCCCCGAGCGACGAACGACGCGTGTCGTACGCACGTCGCAAACGGCTTGTCCGGTCGACTCCTCTCGCCGGTATGCGCGTGCTCAGAGGTCGCGACCCCCGCCCCGCGGCGGACCGCGAGCACACGTCGACGCTGCTCGCCGACGCGGGCGACGGGACGCCGGGGCTCCGGGTGTGGACGCCGCCCCGGCAGTTCGCCTTCGGTCGTCGCGACGCCCGCGATCCGGGCTTCGAGCGAGCGAAGCGGCTCGCCGCCGATCGCGGGTTCGAGCCGATCGAGCGCGACGTGGGCGGGCGGGCCGTCGCGTATCCGGGAGACGCGCTCGCGTTCGCGCACGCGGTCCCGCTCGGCGACCGTGGCGGCCCCGGATCGATCGCCGACCGATACGAGCGCGCGACGGAGACGCTCCTCGAGGCGCTGCGCGGCCTCGGCGCCGACGTGTCTCCCGGCGAGCCGCCCGAGTCGTTCTGTCCGGGCGACCACTCGGTCCGCGTCGCCGACGGCGGCAAGATCGCGGGGATCGCACAGCGGGTCCGCGGGGACGCCGCGCTCGTGGCGGGCTGTCTGGTCGTCACACGGGCGGGCGCACGCGAGATCGCCGACGCCACCGCGGCGGTGTACGACGCGCTCGGCGTTCCGTTCGACTCGAACACGGTCGGGAGCGTCGCGGCGGCGGGGGGCCCGGAACGACCGAACTCCGTCGTTCGGGCGCTAGAGGACGCGTTTGTCGACGGTCCGTGGGGCGACGGCGACCCGCGGATCGACCGGATCGACCGCGACGGCTGAGCGGCGAGCGCCGTCTGCGACGCGGTCCACTCGCGGATCGCGGGCGGCTCGCGCTTTCGACGTGCTTTTTATTCGCGGGGGTCTCGGTTCGCCCATGGCCGAATTCAAAGTCGTCATCGCCGACCCCGACACCGGCGAGACGTTCCAGCGAGAGGTCGACGGACAGGACGCCAACCGGTTCCTCGGTCGCGAGATCGGCGACGAGATCGGCGGCGACGCCGTCGGGCTCTCCGAGCACACGATCGAGATCACCGGCGGCTCCGACGAGACCGGCCGACCGATGCGCGAGGACGTCTCCGGCACCCGCCTGAAGGAGCTGCTCTTGGAAGGCGGCGTCGGCTTCGAGCCGTCCCGCGAGGGCGAGCGCAAGCGCATCACCGTCCGCGGCCGCGAGATCGACGACGACGTGGCCCAGATCAACGTCTCGGTCGTCGACGGCGACGACGTCGCCGCCGCGCTCGGCGAGGGCGACGCCGACGAGGAGTAAGCGCCCCGTTTCGATGCCCCGCGTCCCCTCCGACGACGAGGGCGTCGCCTCGATACGCGTCTCGCTCGCCCGGAGCGGCGGCACTCGCCGCCCCTGCGTGCGGATCCCGGACGACGACGATCTCAGCGGGCGCGTTGAGTCCGGAAGCTGCGAGTCGCTGTCGATGGCCGCCGGCGACGTGATTCGGGTCGCTATCGACCGCGAGGAGTACCACGCGCCGGTGCGGAGCGACGGCGAAGGGCGGGTGATCCGGGGCGCGTTCGACAACCGCCGGCTCGCGCGCGAGCCCGGCGAGGGGGAGAACCGCCTCGCCGCGTGGCTCGACGAGAACGACCGCGAACCGGGCGACGCGATCGTTCTCGACGTCGTCGTCCCCGACGAGCTGTACGGCCTCCGGGTTCCGGGCGAACGGACGGTGTACGAGGCGACGCGCGGCCCTCGGTCGTCGCTCTCGGACATCGCTCGGGACCTCGACGGCTGAGTCGGGCGGGTCGTCCCGGCTCCTGCCGCTCCGCCACCCGCGCACGGGTCGGATCGCTTATTCTCGCGCGGACCCGATCCAGACGTATGCAAGAGGTCGACGCGGATCTGACGGCGCTCGACCGCGGGATCATCAACGCCTTCCAGGGCGGGTTCCCGGTGACCGAGCGACCCTTCGAACCGGCCGCGGCCGCGCTCCGCGAGCACGGGATCGACGTGACCGGCCCGGAGCTGTGCGAGCGCGTGCGCGAACTCGACGAGGCGGGGACCCTCTCTCGGTTCGGGGCGCTCGTCAACGCCGAAGAGATCGGCGGGGCGGCGTCGCTCGTCGCCATGCACGCGCCAGAGGACCGATACGACGAGATCGCGGAGACGGTCAACGAGTTCACCGCGGTGGCGCACAACTACGAGCGCGAGCACCCGCACCTCAACATGTGGTTCGTGGTGAGCGTCGCCGACCACCCGGACCCCGACAAAGACGGCGGCGATCGGGTCGACGAGGTGCTCGCGGAGATCGAGGCGGCGACCGGCCAGGAGACGTACAACCTCCCGAAAGTTCGGGAGTTCCACGTCGGGGCGAAGTTCCTCGTCGACGGTCCGGTCCCCGAGGGCGACGTCGACCTCTCCGACCTCGGGCCCGCGGTCACGCCGAGCGACCGGTCGACGCTCACGCCGGACGAGCGCGACCTCGTCGTCGAGATTCAGGGCGGGCTCCCGATCACGGAGACGCCGTACGCCGACGTGGCGGCCGCGATCGGCGCCGACACCGAATGGGTGATCGAGACGATAACGCGGTTCGACGCGGAGGGGAAGGTGCGTCGCGTCGGCGTCATCCCCAACCACTACGCGCTCGGGTACACCGAGAACGGGATGACCGTCTGGGACGTGCCCGAGGAGGCACTCGACGAGGTCGGGCCGGCAGTCGCGGGGCTCGGCTTCGTCACCCACTGCTACGAGCGACCCCGCCACGAGGGGGTCTGGGAGTACAACTTCTTCGCGATGACGCACGGGCGGACGGAGGCCGAGAGCGAGCGCCGGATCGCGGAGGTGAAGGAGCTGATGGACGAGTACTGGGAGGTCGGAAGGAACGACTGGGACACGCTGTTCTCGACGCGAATCCTGAAGAAGACGGGGATCCGCATCGCCGACCGCGCCGACAGCAACACGGCGTGACCCGCCGGACCGCGGTCTCACGGTGGCGCGCGTGATCCCGCTGTACCACGACTTCGCCGGCGAGACGGTGCTGGTGTTCGGCGGCGGCGCCGTCGGGTCGCGGAAGGCGTCTCGGTTCGCCGACGAGGCGCGGGTCGTCGTCGTGAGCCCCGCGTTCGACGACCGGCTGGCCGACCTCGCCGAGGGGGATTACGGGGCAGTAGACCTGGTCCGCGCCGCGCCGGACGCCGACGCGGTCCGCGGCTGGATCGAACGGGTCGAGCCCGCGCTCGTCGTCGCCGCCACGGACGACGCGGCCGTCAACGCGGCGGCCGAGGCGGCCGCGCTCGACGCGAACGCGCTCGTCAATCGGACCGACGTGTCGGCCGCGGACCGGCCGGGCAGCCGAGGGGCGCGGAGCGTCGTCGTCCCGGCGACGGTCGAGGACGACCCGGTCAGGGTGGCCCTCTCGACCGGGGGCGCGAGCCCGGCGCTGGCGAAGGCGCTCCGCGAGCGGATCGAGGCGGATATCGACGGCGCCGGCGCGATGGCGGAGCTGTCGGGATCCCTCCGGGCGGAGCTCAAAGACCGCGGTATCGCACCCGAGAAACGCCGGGAAGCGATCCGCCGCGTCGTGCGATCCGAGGGGGTTTGGAAGGGTTTACAAAAGGGGGATTCTTACGGTCGACAAGAGGCAGATTCCGTGATCGAGGAGGTACTCATCGAATGAAGGAGACGGGCGCTATCACGGGCGTGAGCGTCGCCCACTCCCGCGCGACGGTCGACGAGATCGAGGCCGCGGGCGGCGACGGCGTCCGCGCCACCGTCTCGGACCTGCTCGCGCGCGACGGGGTCGAAGAGGCGTTCGCGCTCCAGACCTGTAACCGCTCGGAGGCGTACGTCGTCACCGATCGGACCGTCGACGGCTCGGTCGCGCTGGAGTCGTTCGCCCCCGAGGTCCGCGGCGGCGCGGTCCGCCGACTCGACCACGAGGAGAGCTTGGAACACCTGATGCGAGTCGCCTCCGGGCTCGAGTCGCTCGTACTCGGCGAGGACCAGATCATCGGCCAGCTCCGCGAGGCGTACGAGGAGTCGAAGTCCGCGGGGGGGATCGGTCCCGTGTTGAAAGACGGAGTGACGAAGGCGCTCCACGTCGGCGAGCGCGCGCGCAACGAGACGTCGATCAACGAGGGCGTCGTCTCGCTCGGCTCGGCCGCGGTGCGGCTGGCCGCCGACGAGATCGACCTCACCGACGGCTCCGCGGTCGTGGTCGGCGCCGGCGAGATGGGGACGCTCGCGGCCCGGTCGCTCGACGACGCCGCGGTCTCGGAGATCGTCGTGGCGAACCGGACGGTACCGAACGCGGCGTTCGTCGCCGGCGAGGTCGACACGCCCGCGGAGGCGGTGTCCCTCGCCGACCTCGCGACGGTGGTCCCGGACGCCGACCTCGTGATCGCGGCGACCGGCAGCCCCGACCCGGTGATCCGGTCGGAGCACGTGACGGGCGCCGACCGGCTCGTCTGTATCGACATCGCGCAGCCGCGGGACGTGGACCCCGCGCTCGCCGATCACGACGGCGTCACGCTGTACGACATCGACGCCTTAGAGGACGTGACCCGACGGACCCGCGAGAGCCGCGAGGCGGAGGCGCGGGAGGTGGAGGCGATCATCGACGAGGAGCTCGACCGCATCTTGGAGGCGTACAAGCGGAAGCGCGCCGACGACGCCATCTCGGCGATGTACGCCGGCGCCGACCGTGTGAAGGCCCGAGAGGTCGACCGCGCCGTCTCGAAGCTCGAAGCGCAGGGAGACCTGACCGACGAGCAGCGCGAGACCGTCGAGGACTTGGCCGACGCGTTGGTCGGCCAGCTGCTCGCCGCCCCGACCCGCTCGCTGCGCGACGCGGCCGGCGAGGACGACTGGGAGACGATCCGCACCGCGCTCCAGCTGTTCGACCCCGAGTCGGACATGCTTCCGGGAGGCCCGGGATCGAGCGAGTCCGGACGCGACGCGGCCCCCGGAGACATCGAGGCGCCGCCGGACTCGGTCACAGAGGAACTGGACGACTGACGCGCGGTCGCGACTCGGTTTGTAACTAGCCCGCGAGCGACGGCGACGCCTCGAACTTCGCCTCAGTCGCCGGCGACCGCGAACCGCGAGGCGTCGCCGTCGGCGGTCGGCGCGGTGACGAGCGAGACGCCGACGGTGAGGAGCGCCGACAGGACCATCAGCCCGAGCGCCACGTCCCAGCCGCCGGCGACGGTGCGGGGCAGCGTCGGCACGGCGCCGACGACCGCCGACAACACCACGGAGAGGTACGCGACCTGCGGCACGAGCACGCCGGCGATCATCCCGGTCCGCGTCGTCCGGTCCCAGTAGAGGGCGCAGAGCACGGGGAGCGCGAGCAGCGCGAACCCGGAGAAGGCGGTGTCGCCGACCTCGATCAGCGTCCCGGGCCGGAAGAGGCTCGCGACGAACGCGGCCAGCGCGAAGACGGCGACGCCGAGCCGGGCGATCCACGCCTCGCGGCGCTCGGAGGCCTCGGCGTTGATCACGGGTCGGTACACGTCGCGGGTGAAGTACGACGAGCCGGAGAGCAGCATCGAGTCCGAGGAGGACATCATCGCGGCCATCGCGCCCGCGATCACGAGCGCCGCGAACCACGCCGGCGTGTACTCGTTCAACACGACGGGGAGCACGTTCGCGCCCTCCGGGACCTCGATCGGCATCCCGGCCGCCCACGCGCCCAGCATGAAGGCGGGGACGAAGAGGAGGAGGACGAGGACCGGCCACAGCACGAACGACCGCTTCAGCGTCTCGCCCGACTTCGCGACGAAGAAGCGCTGGTTGATCTGCGGGAACATCGTCACGCCGAACGCGATGGTGATCGCGGTGGAGACGATGAACCCGGGCGTGTAGCTGCCGCCGCCGAAGCCCCCGAACTCGGGTCGGGCGTCGAGCATGGCGCCGGTGGCCGCGCCGACGCCGCCGACCGCCGAGACCACCCACGCGGCGGCGATCCAGACGACGGAGAGCATGAACAGCCCCTGTACCGTGTCGGTCCACGCCACCCCGCGCATCCCCGCGAGGACGACGTAGAGGATCATGAAGGCGGTGACCAGCGCCGCGCCGCCCCAGTAAGGGACGACGCCGTCGGTGAGCCCGACCAGCGCCTCGCCGGCGCCCATCTGCTGGAGCATGACGTACGGGAACAGCCAGAGGAGGCTCACGCCGGCGACGAGCGCGCGGAGCCCGGTGGAGCCGAACCGGTCGCCGAGCATCTCCCCGAGCGTGACGTACCCGTGTCGGTCGCCGATCAGCCACTGCTTGTAGCCGATGACGTACCACAGCACCGCGAACAGCACGCCGTCGAGCGTCCCCATGACGATCAGCCACTCCGGGCCGGCGGCGAACGCGAGGTTCGGGCCGCCGAAGAAGGTGAACGCCGAGAGCAGGGTGGCGAACGTGGTGAAAAGCAGCACGACCGTCCCGATCGAGCGGTTCGCGAGGTAGTAGTCCTCGGCGGTGGCCTCGGAGACGCGGTAGGCGACGAGCCCCACCGCGAGCGCGAACAGGAGGTAGCCGACGACGACGCCGAGCGACAGCCCGAGCGTCACGGCCGATCACCCCCGAGCGCCGACCCGGGGCCGGACTCCCGGCCGCGACCCATCCCTCGCTCCCACGCGCCGCTCCGGACGAACAGCGAGAACAGGGCGGTACACAGTCCGAGCCACGCCACGTGCCACCAGATCCACACCGGCAGCCCGGCGACGACTCGATCGACTCCCCAGAGCGGCCACGGCACCGCGAAGGCGACGAGGACCGCGAACGTCGGTATCCACACGAGATCTCTCCGCGATCGACTCATGTGAAACAGTCTTAGAATCCACCGATTAAATATTGTTGGTCTACTTCAGTATTTAGTATCGAAGAGAATTTCTCTTCGAACGTCGACGACGCAGGCGCGTGCGATAAGTATTTTCGCCGACGGACACAACGATGCACGGGCGGCCGGCTCCGCCCGATCATCACCATTCACCCATCATGAAAGACACCGAAAAATACCTCATCCACGCCACCATCGCGGCCGACGGCGTCGTCGAGCGGAGCGACGTCGTCGGCGCGGTGTTCGGCCAGACCGAGGGGCTCCTCGGCGACGAACTGGACCTGCGGGACCTCCAAGAGTCCTCGCGGGTCGGTCGGATCGACGTCGCCGTCGAGTCCGAGAACGGCCAGTCGTTCGGCGAGGTCACGGTCGCGTCGAGCCTCGACAAGGTCGAGACCGCGATCCTCGCCGCCGCGCTGGAGACGATCGACCGCATCGGCCCCTGCCACGCCTCGGTGGAGGTGACGAGCATCGAGGACGTGCGGGCGGCGAAGCGCCGCGAGGTCGTCGAGCGCGCCAAGGAGCTGATCGCCGGCGGCTTCGAGGAGACCAGCCTCAGGAGCGACGACATCCTCGACGAGGTCCGCGAGGCCGCCCGCGTCGAGGGGATCGTCGACTACGAGGGGCTCCCGGCCGGGCCCCGCGTCGGCGACTCCGACGCCGTCATCGTCGTCGAGGGGCGCGCGGACGTACTGACGCTGCTCGAGTGCGGGATCAAGAACGCGGTCGCCGTCGAGGGGACGAACGTCCCCGACGCGGTCGCGGACCTCACCGCCGACCGCACCGTCACCGCGTTCCTCGACGGCGACCGCGGCGGCGAGCTGATCCTCCGCGAGCTCGCGCAGGTCGGCGACGTGGACTACGTCGCGTTCGCCCCGCCCGGCGAGTCGGTCGAGGACCTCGACCGGAACGCCGTCTTCGAGGCGCTCCGCGGGAAGGTGCCGTACAGCAGCCTCGCCGACGAGCCGAACCTCCGCGAGGCGGCCGCGGGCGACTCGGGGGACGCTCCTCTCAACGGCGACGGCACCGGCCTCCCCGGCGGAGCGTCCGATCCGTCCGATAGCGACGGCGAGAGCGACACCGAAACGGAACCCGAGCGAGCGGGCTCCGCCGGCGACGACGACGGCGCCGGCGTCGTCGCCGGCGGAGCCCGGGGCGCGACGGAGGGCGGACTCGTGGAAGCGGTCGAGAACGCGCCGGCGCCCGCGGCGATCGACGCCGAGGAGACCGACGAGGACGCGATCGAGGACGGCGACGCGGCTGGCGACGATACCGCCGAGGGCGAGGTTGACGAGGGCAACTCCGACCCCGACAACTCCGACAATTCCGACTCCGACCTCGATGCGGCCGAGGCCGAGACCGCGGAGGAAGGAGGAGACGACTCCGACGCGCCGCTCGACGACGAGCCGCGCTCGATCGAAGAGCACGTGCAGGAGGTCGTCGACGCCGGCAGCGACCGCGCCCGGCTCCTCGGCGACGACCGCGGCGTCCTCGCGGAGGTCGACGCGGCCGACGCCTTCGACGCGCTCGAGAGCGCCGAGACCGCCCCCCACACGGTCGTCGTCGACGGGCTGATCGACCAGCGCCTGCTCGACGTCGCCGCCCAACGCGGGGTCAGCGAGCTGCTCGGCCGCGAGGTCGGCCAGTTCGTCAAACGGCCCGTGGGGACGCGGGTGCTCACCGTCGGCGACCTCCGCGCCGGGAGCTGAGCCGACGCGAAGCCTCTCGGGCGGAACCGAATTCCGTCTCACCTCGCGTTGGGGAACTCCCGTTTATCACACAGATCACGGTATGAGGCAGCCGTTCGCTGAAGAGTGCTTCTTGATCGGTTGCGGGAGTAGGTGAATCAGACGGATCGCTGTGAAACGCTATTTAAATGGCCGTGAGCGGTAGCGACGTTTGTTTATAAAAGATAGGCGGTGGCGCGTGCCTGCGAGCGGGCCGTAGGCCCGCGAGTAGCACGCGCGAGGTCGCCNGCCGTGAGCGGTAGCGACGTTTGTTTATAAAAGATAGGCGGTGGCGCGTGCCTGCGAGCGGGCCGTAGGCCCGCGAGTAGCACGCGCGAGGTCGCCGGCGCTACGCGCCGGCTGCCAGAGGGACCTTCGGTCCCTCGCTGGAGTCGGTGGTCCGGAGCGAAGCGGAGGACCACCGACGAGGCTGAGGGAGGCGTGAGGCTGCGATGCTGTGCGGGGTGGGACTCAAAGGGGCAGTCGCGAGGACGAAGCACGGCGACGCAAGCACCACAGGAACGAGTGAAGCGAGTGACGAGGAGCGCAGCGAGCCGCGCGAGTCCTCGCGACTGGGGCTTTGGAGGTGTTCACCGTAGAATCACTAATCACTTATAAATAGACGACAGCAACACCGCGATTCAATTTATAAACAACCGCTCAGCCGATCTGATTCACCTACTCCCGTAATCGCTCACCGCNTGTTCACTGTAGAATCACTAATCACTTATAAATAGACGACAGCAACACCGCGATTCAATTTATAAACAACCGCTCAGCCGATCTGATTCACCTACTCCCGTAATCGCTCACCGCTACCTCTGTACTGACCGAAGCCAGATCGAGAACCGCCGCTCGTCGGGGATTTTGACGGGGAGATTTAAACCAACCCGACCGCGCCCAGCACCGCGAACAGCGCGTCGCCGAAGGTCAACGAGACGATCAGCCCGATCGCCATCGGCACGACGAACGGCATCCCCGGCGACACCAACACGCGGTCCGCCCGGGCGACGAGCGCCAGCCCGCCGCGGAGCGTCTCGGCGTCGGTGCCGTACGCGCCGTGGTCGATCTCGTCGAGGAAGCGCTCGGCGGCCCAGGGGTCGGCCGCGACCGGTTCGCCCTCGGCTCCGGTCGCGGTCCCCCCGTCGGTCCGCGGGCCGACGTGCGTCCCGCCGTCGGTCGGGTCGTGCGTCTCGCCGACGGTGTCGGGGTCGCGGAGGCGGTCCGGGTCCCCGCGAAGGTCCGCGAGCGTCGCCCCCCGCCAGCGCAGGTACATCCGGAGCGCGTCCAGATCGAGGCCGTTCCGGGTCGTCCCCGCGTCGTCCTCGAACAGGCGCCCGTGGCGGTCCGGCAGCGAGTCGGTCGCCACCGGCCGCGCGAAGAACATCGTCGCCGAGTACTCCCCGCGGCGGAGGTTGCTCAGGGCGAGCCCGAGGGGGTACGCGAGCGCGAGCAGGACCGTGTTCGTGAGCACCGTCAGCGAGAACACGCCGAGCTGGGTGTCGACGAGCGGGAGGGTCAGCCCGGCGACGGCGTACTCCGGGAACGTCGGAAAGAGGATCGCGATCGCGATCAGCGCCTTCGCGTCGGCCCCGCCGAACGCGCCGAGGTACCAGAACGCGTAGCCCAGCGGCGCGACGAACAGCAGGCTGAGCGCGGCCCGCACGGCGAACCGCGTCCCTTCGAACCCCGCGAGCGGCCATATCGCCGCGAGCTCCCAGACCAACAGCAGCGCCCCGAACGCGTACAGCGGCGGCCAAAGGCGGTTCGGGAGGCGTCGGGTCCGAACGTCCCGCAGGGCCGCCCACGCGAAGACGGGGACGACGAACAGGCGGAGGGCGTCCGGCAGCGTCGCGAACATGTCATCACGGGCGGCGCGGGCGCAATTAGGCGTTCGGGTTCGCGTATCGCGATCGATAGCGCGGGGGACGCGGTCGCGGCCAACGAGGGAGAGCCGAACCGCCGGCGCTTTGTGGGCCAGTCTCCGACCGCCCGGTAATGCGTCGCCGCCTCGGAACCAGCCTGTACGCCGGGCTCCTCTTCACCGTCCTCGGCGCGATCGCGTGGGGGACCGGCCAGCCGTTCGTCTTCCCGAGCCTCGGGCCGTCGGCGTTCCTGCTCGCGTTCGACCGCCGGAGCGAGCGCGGGCGGGCCGCCCGGATCGTCGGGAGCCACCTCATCGGCGGCGTCGCCGGGCTCGCGGCGTGGTGGCTGATCGCGGCCGGCGCGACGCTCACCGCGACCCCGCCCGCGTTCTCCCCTGCGGGGTTCCGGCTCGCGGCGAGCGCGACCGCCTCGCTCGTGGCGACGAGCTGGGCGATGATCGCGACCGACGCGGTCCACGCGCCCGCCTGCGCGACGACGCTCATCGTGTCGCTCGGCCTCCTCTCTACCCCGACCGAGGTGGCGATCATCGTCGCGAGCGTGAGCGTGCTCGTCGGGTTTCACGCCGGCGTCATCCGGGTGTTCAAGCGGATCGTCGGCGACGCACACCCACTCTATCGAGCCGAGAAGAGCTGACCGTCTGATCGTCGCGCGCAGTCGGCCGACCGCTCGGTCAGCCGTCCGGCCGTTCCGCCCGGCGGTCGAAGACGTCGAGGACCGGATCGGGGTCGGCCAGCCCCGGAATTCGGTACTCCTCGTCGCGGAGTTCGATCACGACCGTCTCGGTGCCGAGCCGCCGGTCGAGCCATCCCCGCCTCACCCGCAGGTCGGTCTCGTCCCACGGCTCGACGCGCCAGAGGGCCGCCTCGGACAGCCGGTCGTAGGCGACGAGCGCGTCGTCGCCGGCGCGGTACTCCACGGTTCCGTACCGCAGCCAGTGGTCGATCCCGAGGAGCAGCGCGGGGAGCGCGACGCCAGCCGCGAGCAGGAGCGAGGCGACCGACCACAGCCGACCGGTCGCGAACAGGAGCCCCCCGAGCAGACACAGAAGGCCGATGTACCCGACGCCCGGGTGTTGCGGGGCGCTCGCGAGCCCGCCGAGCAGCCGGCTGCGGAGGGTCGGGCGCACCCGGCACCGCGCGTCCGGGAGCGGGTCCTCGACCGGGTCGTCGGCGGGCGGGTCGTACGCCCACCCGATCTCCAGCGCCGACGACTCGTCGAAGGCCGCGAGTCGGTCGCGGTACAGCCCGGCGAGGTCGAAGGCGGCCTTGACGCCGACGACCCCGACGAGCAGCGGGAGGCCGACCGCGCCGGGATCGACCGCCGACAGCTCGGCGTCGGTCTCCAGCGTCGCCGCGCCGATCAGCGTGACGGCGAAGATCCCGCCGACCGCCACCGCGCCGGCCCTGAAAAAGACGCCCCGAATCGCGGTCTGCGCGCTGTGCTCGCGGTACGTCCCTTTATAAATGTAATCGACGAGCGTCGTCGCGCCCTCGGTCGCGAAGATCACGAGCACCGCGAGCGTCACCGAGTCGAGCGCGTCGGGAGCGAGCCCGCCGTCGACGGCGACGCCGACGGTGACCGTCCCGGCGACGAACCACACGCCCGCGAGGACCGGGACGACGACCGGGAGCACGAGGAGCGTCGAGAGCCGGACCCGGAGGTCGGTTCCCGGGACGGGGAGCGCCGCCCGCCTCGCCGCGAGCGGGCCGACGATCAGCCCGTCGCGCCCGATCTCGGACGGGCGCCCGGCGAACAGCGCGCGGACGACCGCCCAGAAGGACGCGATCCCGAGTTCGAACCAGTAGAGGAACACCAGCGCGCCCGCGTTCCAGCCGAGCGCGACGACGCCGACGAGCGGGAGGAAGTTCGAGACGAGGAACCCGATCGCCCGCGGACGGCGACCCCGAGCGAGGGCTCCCAGTCGGGGAGCGCGGTCGGTGGAGGGCATGCGTTCGAGCGATCCGAGTTCGGAGTTTATAAGCGGTCGGTGCGCGTCACCGCGCCGGTCCCGCGTCGCGGTGGAGGTAGAGGTACGCGAGCACCGGCACGATCGTGAACGCGAGCGTCGAGAGCGCCCAGAGGACCGCGTAGCGGCTCCCGCGCGCCCTCGCGTCGCGGTAGATCCACACCGCGGCGGCGACGACGACGCCGTAGATCACGAGCGTGAGCGGGAGCGACCACGGGAGGGCGACGCCGAAGAGGCTCATGGCGCCCCGGTGAGGTCGGCGGCCATCACGAAGTCCGGTTCGGCCGCGACCGGAACGCGGTTCGCGCCCGTGTCGCTCACGTGCTCGACCGTCTCGGGGATCAGCACGCGTGCCGCGTCGGCGTCGACCGCGTCGGCGTCGGCGGCGATCGCGTCGTACAGCGCGCCGGCCGCCTCGACGCCGCGCCACGCGGCGACGCCGTAGGTCGCGATCCGGGTCGCCTCGCCGTCTTCCTCGCGCTCCGTCACGCGCGTTCTGACCGCGAACCCGGCGAGCGCGTCGGCGTCGGCGACCGCGAGCAGTCGGCCCCCGTCCGCGGCGTCCCGGAGTCGCTCGCGGGTGAGTTCGGAGCAGGCCCACGACTCGTCGGGGTCGAGCGCGAGCCCGCGCAGGTGATCGCGGGCGTCGCTGTCGCCCCAGAACGCCCACGTCGCGTTCGGGTCGGGGTCGGCGAGGGCGTCGAAATCGGTCGTATTTAACCCAGACGCGTCCGGCGCCGGCTCCGCGAACCGGAACTCCGTCGCGGGCTCGAAGCCGACCGCGCGCGACTGGCCGAGCCCCATGACGTTCCACGAGAAGACCATGTTGCGGCAGACGGTCGCGCCGCGGTCGCGCGCCCAGTCGAGCGCGGCCGCCGAGAGCGCGGTCCCGACGCCGTGACCCCGGGCCGCGGGGTCGACGCGGATCCCCTGTCCCCACGCCTCCCACTCGGAGAGCAGGACGCCCTGGATGCAGCCGACGACCGCTTCCGGCTCGCCCGGGGCGGCCGCGCCCGCGCCGTCGCCCTCGACGAGGGTGTCGCCCGGATCGCGGCCGTCGCGTTCCGTGACCCCGCCGGTCTCGGCGACCGCGGCCGGCGGCAGCGTCGCCACGAGGGTCCGGCTGTCGGGGTCGTCTGACTCGGCCCACTCGGGGAACACGCGCGGGATGTAGTCGTCGTGACGCTCACCCCACGTGTCCCGCGCGAAGGCGGCGACCGCGTCGGCGTCGGCGGGGCGGGCCTCGCGGACGACGACGCGGTCGGCGGCGGCGGCCCCGTCGGACTCCCGCTCGGTCATCGCCAGGGCTGGGACTCCTCGGTCAGTTCGCCGGCGAGGTCGCGTCCCATCGCCTCGGCGGGGTCGGACAGGTTCGCGAGCGCCCACAGCAGCTTCACCTTCGCGGTGCCGGGGAGGGTGTCGCCCGCCTCGACGACGCCGGCGTCGAGGAGGTCACGGCCGGTGTCGTACACGCGGTCGCAGACGCGGCCGGAGAGACACTGGCTCGTCATCGCGACGACGGTCCCGCTCTCGACCAGCTCCTCGATCCGCGGGATGAGGTCGGTGTGGACGTGACCGAGTCCGGTCCCCTCGATCACGACGCCGTCTTTGCCGTCGAGGTAGTCCCACGCCGCCGGATCCATGCCGGGCGTGAACTTCACCAGCTCCACCTCGGCGTCGAGGTCGGTCGCGGTCGAGAGGCCGTCCCCGCCCGCGCCGTCTCCCCGCGGAAGCGGCTCACGGGCCCATTCGATGGCATCGTCGGCCGCGTCGCCGTCGGCTCCCGCCTCGGCGGCGGCCTCGTAGTCGATGCGGCCGAGGGGCGCGGCGCCGACCGTCTCGAAGGCATCTCGGCGGGACGTGTGGTTCTTCCGGACGCGGGTGCCGCGGTGGAGCGCGCAGGCGTCGTCGGACTGGCTCGCGTGCATGCAGACGAGCGTCTCGGCGTGGTCGGCCTTCGCGGCCTCGACGGCGCACACCGCGTTCATCACGTTGTCGGAGGAGGGCCGGTCCGCGGAGCGCTGGCTCCCGGTGAACACGACCGGCACCGGCGAGTCGAGCATGAAGGAGAGCGCGGACGCGGAGTACTGCATCGTGTCGGTGCCGTGCATCACGACGACGCCGTCGGCGCCGGCCTCGATCTCCTCGCGGACGGCCGCGGCGAGCTCGCGCCAGATCGGCGGCTCCATGTTCTCGGAGAGGATGTTGGCGACGACGCGCCCGCGGTAGTTCGCGCGGCCGGCCAGGTCGGGGACCGCTCGGAGCACGTCCTCCGCGTCGAACTGGGCGGTGACCGCGCCGGTCCGGTAGTCGACGGTGGAGGCGATGGTGCCGCCCGTCGAGATGAGCGAGACCGTCGGCAGGTCGTCGTCGAAGGTGATCTCGGAGGCCTCGCCGCCGCCGGCGTCGGCGCCCTCGTCGACGTCGCGGGCGCCGGATTCGAGCACGTCCACGTCCGCCTCGTCGCGGTCGACGCCGACGTTGTACCCCCCGTCGAGCTTGACGACGAGGTGGTCGCGAGTCGTCGAGGGGAGCAGTACGCCCTCGTTCGTGACGTCCCCGCGGTCGACGCGGACGCGATCTCCCGGTTGCATACCACCCGGTTCCCCTCCGGCGGACTTGAATCCAACCGTTCGGCGGTCCGGGGCGGACCCAGTGGCGGATCGAATTCGGTCCCGAACCGGACCCAGTACGTCTTTTACCTACGCCCCCACCGTGAGCGCATGGACCGCGACGAGTTCGCCGCCAGCATCGATCACACCGTGCTCGGCCCGGAGACGACGTGGGGCGACGTCGAGACCGTGCTCGACGAGGCCGCCGACCACGGGATGAACGCCTGCATTCCGCCCTGTTACCTCCCTGAGGCGGCCGAGCACGGGAACGCGCCGGAGACGGTCGCGACCGTGGTCGGGTTCCCGCACGGCCAGCACGCGCCCGAGGCGAAACGCGACGAGGCGGTCGCCGCGTGGGACGCCGGCGCCGACGAGATCGACCTCGTGATCAACGTCGGTCGGCTGAAGGCGGGCGAGGACGACGCCGTCGCGGCCGAGGTCTCGGACGTGGTCGCCGCGGTGCCGGTCCCGGTGAAGGTGATCATCGAGACCGCGCTCCTGAGCGACGACGAGAAGCGCCGCGCCTGCGAGGCCGCCGTCGACGCCGACGCCGACATGGTGAAGACCTCCACCGGCTTCGCCGACGGCGGCGCCACCGTCCCGGACGTGGAGCTGATGAGCGAGTACCTCCCGGTGAAGGCGTCGGGCGGCGTCGGCTCCTACGACGAGGCGGTGGCCATGCTCGAGGCGGGCGCGGTCCGGATCGGCGCCTCCTCCGGCGTCGCTATCGTCGAGGGCCACCCGGAGAGCGGGACGGGCGAGTAGCGCCCGAGCGACGCCGACCGGGACGAGAACGAGCGTCCCGGGAACGGCGGACCCCGCCGATCGCGTTCTCTCGCCGTGGGAACGCCGTCGTATCCATTTATATACTGAACCCCTATCGGGGGGTATGAGTCATTCGACCGGACCGGAATCGACGGGAGTGGACCTCGACGCGGCGTTCAAAGCGTTCGGCGCGGTGGGCATCCTCATCTCCGTCGCGCTCATCGTCGGCGTGCTCGCGCTGACGGACCCGTTCGGCGAGTACGTCACGACGTCGCCGGCGGTGTTCGGGAGCCTGCTGTCGGCGGGGCTGCTCGTCGCCGTCGGCTACGCGACCTACGCGCTGCGGCGGCGCTGAGGAGATACGCCGGGCGATCGGCGGAAAACGGGAAAACCGAACAGCGAGAAGGAGAGAGAACGGAACAGCGAGAGGCGCGGGCGCAGAGTCGGAACCAGCAGCGGGAGCGGAACCGAAACGGATCGACGACAGAGCGTCCGATCAGCTCGACGCGGTCGCGGACTCGGCCTCCGACCGGTCGTACTTCTCTTCGAACTCCTGGATGAGCTGGCCCATCTTCGCGTACCAGTCGTTGAGCATGCGCTGCATCTCGTCGGTGATCTTCTCGGGATCGGTCGGCGAGTAGACGTGGTAGTAGCCGCCCTGGTCGTAGTTGATCTGCTCTTTGGTGATGAACCCGGTCTGAAGGAGGCGCTGGACCGACCGGTAGGCCGTCGAGCGCTCGCGGTCGACGGCCTCGGCGACCGCGTCGATGGTCATGGGCTCGTCGCTGTCGACGAGCACCCTGAAACACTCGCGGTCGAGCGGCTTGAGCCCGTGGAAACACTCGAGTAGCCCCTCGCATTGCATATCGCTCTGGAGCTGTTCGGACAGGGAATCCGGCATGGTATTACCCGCGGATACGACGCGTATCGGTAAAAGGCTTGTGTGTAGATAATACAATCTTGCGATATCCTGCTAACGGAAACGGGCGACCCACCGGTCGCGGGGCAGGGCGGCGGGGTGGAGATCGGCTACACGGAGCGGCGGCGCGGAGGGCAGCGACGGTGGCGGAGCGGCGGCGGCACGGAGGGCAGCGACGGTGGCGGAGACCGGCCGTCCCGGAACGGACTCGCCCTCAGGCCGTTCGTGGCGGGGGAACGAGGAAGACGTTCCCGGTCGCGCGGGCGACGACCTCCTCGGAGACGCTCCCCAACAGGAGCCGGCGGAGTCGGCTGCGCCCGCGAGAGCCGACGAGCAGGGTGCTCGGGTCGTACTCCGCCTCGGCCGCGAGGATCTCCTCGGCGGGGTCACCGCGGCGCACGTCCGTCCTGGCGTCGAGCCCCCAGTCGCCGAGCCGGTCGGCGAGGTCGGCGAGGCGGTCGGCGGGGTCGGCGTCGCCGCCCGCGTCGTCCTTCGGCGACTCGACGTGGACGAGCGTCACCTCCTCCGTCGCGTGCCGCAGGTACTCGAACGCCCGGAAGGCCCGCTCGGCGTTCTCCGAGAAGTCGGTCGCGAACAGCGTCCGCTTAAACAGGTGCCGTCGGATCGGGTCCGGGTCGTCGACGCCGCGCTCGATGCGGTCGACGAGCAGCGGGACGACGGTCGTGCGGGCGAGGTTGCGCGCGGTCGACCCGATCACGCGGTTCTCGAGCGGGCTCTTCCCGCGGGAACCGACCAGGATCAGGTCGGCCGCGACCGACTCGGCGATCCCGTTGATCCGGCGGTGCGGCGTCCCGCGGACGACGTGGGTCTCGACCCCGAAACCGGCGCTCTCGATCGTCGACCGGTAGGTCCGAAGCGTCTCCTTCCGGCGCTTCTGGAAGTTCATCCCCGGCATCCCCGAGTGGACGTTCGAGGGGACGACCGTCACGAGGTGGACCCGGTCGACGCCGATCCGGCCGAGACAGGAGAGCCCCGTCTCGGACTCGACCATCGTCTCGCTCGCCGCGGACAGGTCGGTCGCGATCACCGCGGACTTCCCCTTCGGAGCCGAGTCGCCGGCCCCCGCGCCTCCGGTCATCGTCGCCCCTCGACGCCGATCGGTCCCCGAGCGGCCCTCTCTCCCCCGTCAGTATTTTTCATACTGCACAATATTCACCCACAAGCGATAAAACTCCCGGTCGGAACGCGGCCGGACAGAGGCGGCCGGACGGAGGCGGCGAGGGATATAACCCGGCGGCGGCCGAACGGCGGCCATGAGCGACGAGCCGATCGAGGCCGCGGTCGAGCGCTTCCTCGACGAGACCGAGTCCTCGCTGGACAGCTACGATCAGGGGTACGCGGACGCAGACGCGACGATATCGGTGATCCGGACGCACATCGACGAGCTGGCCGCCGCGGTCGACGACGCGGAATCGGAGTGAGCGAGGCCGGAGTAGGCGAGGGCGAAGTGAGCGAGGGCGAAGCGGCGTCGGCGCTCAGGGCCCCGCGCCGATCAGCTCCCTGACGCGGGCGACGTGCTCGCCGAAGGCGGGGTCGCCGCGCTCGCGCGGCCGCGGCACGTCGACGTCGACGATCTCGGCGACGCGGCCGGGCTCGGCCGCCATCACGACGATCCGGTCCGCGAGGGTCACCGCCTCGGCCACGTCGTGGGTGACGAACAGGACGGTCTTGCCGGTCGACGCCCACACGTCGAGCAGCTCGCGCTGCAGCATCTCCCGAGTCTGGGCGTCGACCGCGCCGAACGGCTCGTCCATGAGGAGCAGCTCGGGGTCGACCGCGAGCGACCGCGCGATGGCGACGCGCTGTTTCATCCCGCCCGAGAGCGACTTGGGGTACGAGTCGCGGAACTCGGTGAGTCCGACGAGGTCGAGCATCTCGTCGACCCGGCGCTCGCGCTCCCCCTGAGGGCGGTCGCTCCGCTCCAGCCCGAACCCGACGTTCTCCTCGACCGTGAGCCACGGGAACAGGTGGTACTCCTGGAAGACGACGCCCATGTCTGTCGTGGGGGCGGTGACGGGCGCGCCGGCGACCCGGACCGATCCGTCCGTGGCGCCCGTGAGCCCGGCGATGACCCGGAACAGGGTGGTCTTCCCGCAGCCGGACGGGCCGACGACGCAGACGAACTCGCCCGACTCGACCGCGAAGGACACGTCGTCGAGCGCCCGGACCGGGCCCCCGCCGTCGTCGTACGTCTTGCCGACCCCGTCGACGGCGACGCCGGTGTCGGCGCCTCCGTATCTGTCCGCCGACTCGTCTCCCGCCTCGGAGTCGCGGTTCACGCCTGCCATGCTAACACCCGACGTTGGACCGCGCGGAACGCCACGTCGACGACGAGGTACATCAGGCTCAACACGAGGATGTACGCGATGGCCCGGTCGACGCGGAGGTTGTTGCTCGCGCGCAGGATCTCGCGCCCGACGCCCGGCACGGAGAAGATCTCGGCGGCGATCACGAGCATCCAGCACCGGCCGAGCCCGGTGCGGATCCCCGTCGTGATCCCCGGCAGCGACGCCGGGAGGACGACCGACCGGATCATGTCGAGGTCGCCGCGCACGCCCAACGTCCGCCCCACGTCGACCAGGTCCTCGGAGACTCCCTCGACGGCGCCGTAGGTCGCGTAGAAGTTGATCCAGAAGCCGCCCACCGCGATGATGAACGCCGCGCCGGCGTGGTTGAGGCCGAACCACGCGATCGCGAAGCCGATCAGCGCCAGCGGCGGCACGGGGCGGAGCACTCGCACCAGCGGGGCCGTCACGTCGTCGAGCAGGCCGCTCCACGCGAACGCGACGCCCGCCCCCACGCCGAGCCCCGTGCCGGCGATCGTGCCGGGGACCCAGTGCCGGACACTCGACGCCAGCGCCTCGAGCATCGTCCCCGAGACGAGCTGGCCGCGGAACTCCGCCGCGACCGCGACCGGTGACGGCAACACGATCGCCGGCTGCGTGAGCGAGACGAGGTACCAGAGCGCGACGAACCCGATCAGCCCCGCGGTCCCGCGGAACAGCCGCCGCGGGTCGTCGAGGCCGAGGCCGGTCCGCAGCCCGCTCCCGTCGAACTTCCCTCCGGTGTCGGTGGCCATCAGAGCGAGTCGTAGACGTCGAAGTCGAAGATCTGGTCGTTCGTGAGCTGCTCGCCGATCTGCCCGTTATCCGCGGCGAACTCCGAGAACACGGGGGTGGCCTCGTTGATGGACGCGGGGTCGGTGACGAAGTTCGACAGCGGCGAGTCGAGGGCCGTCCGCGCCCGGTCGGCCGGCATCCCGATCCCCGACTCGACGTGCTGGGCCGTTGCGTCCGGGCTCTTACCGATGAACTCGGTGGCGCGAACGTGCTGTTCGAGGAACTGGGTCGCGAGCGGCGAGTCGCGGACCGCGTCGCTCATCAGCGTCACCGCGGCCGGCTGACCGGGGAGGATCTCGGCGGCTGTCCGGAGCATCGTGACGGACGAGCCCTCCTCCTGTGCGATCGTCGGCACGGGTTCCATGATCGAGGTCCCGTCGATGTCGCCGCCGTTGATAGCCTGCCAGACCGAGTTGGCGCCGTTTATCTCCCGGATCTCGACGCTGTCGTTCGCCTCGGGGTCGACGCCGATCTCCCGGAGCCAGTACCGGAGCAGCACGTCTGGGACGCTCCCCTGCGGGAACGTGCCGAACCGGAAGGGGCGCCCCCGCTCGTCCTCCCACATCGCGAACGCGTCTCCGCCGTGCTCCTCGAAGGTGTCGCGGAACGACTCCTTGGCCATGATCCCCATCGGCTCGCGGATGTTCGCCGCGGTCACCTGCGCGGCGATGCCCTTGTCGATCACGATCATCGCCGGCACGATCCCGAACATGGCGATATCGATGTCGCCGCCGGCGAACGCCTGCACGATCGCCGGCCCGTCGGTGAACTCCCGGCCGTCGATCTCGGCGTCGATCTCGGAGAAGTACCCCTCGCCCTCCATCACGTACCACTGGAGGTCGGGGTAGATCGGCATATGCGCGACCGTCAGCTCGTCGAGGCCACCGCCACCGCTGCCGCTGCCACCGCCGAGACAGCCGGCCAGACCGACCGCCGCCGTCCCGCCCGCGGCCGCAAGAAATGACCGCCGCGAGGCTCCCGCGTTTCGCTCGTACATACCGATTACAGGGGCGGAGCGTGCAATACACCCGCGCCACCAGCAACTGGAGCGTATACCGGTGACGACCGATATCGCCCCGAGAGACCGATCCGCGGGGTCCGCGGTCGACTTCCGCGGCGATCCCCCCTCAAGGTCTCGTCCCCGCTAGACGCAATACTTGCGGGCGCGATCGGGGGCGTCGCTCTCGCGATCGGTCCTCGGCGTCGACCCGCCGTCGTTTATGAGGGCGCCCGCCAACACGCGCGTATGGTCTCGGAGATCTTCGACCCCGACGCGTGGGAGCCGGTCACGGACGAGTTCGACGACGTCACCTACCACCGGGGCGTCGACGTGCCGGTCGTCCGGATCGCGTTCGACCGCCCCGAGGTCCGGAACGCGTTCCGGCCCGGCACCGTCGACGAGCTGTACGCCGCGCTCGACCACGCGCGCAAACAGGCCGACGTGGGCTGCGTGCTGCTCACGGGCAACGGCCCCTCTCCTGATGACGGCGGCTGGGCGTTCTGCTCCGGCGGCGACCAGTCGGTGCGCGGCGGCTCCGGCTACGAGTACCGCGACGACGACGAGGCGGGCGACGAGGACGACCCGCTCGTCAGGGAGGCGCGCGCCGGCCGGCTCCACATCTTAGAGGTCCAGCGGCTGATCCGCTTCATGCCGAAGCCCGTGGTCGCGGTCGTCCCCGGCTGGGCGGTCGGCGGCGGCCACTCGCTGCACGTGGTCTGCGACCTCACGCTCGCGAGCGAGGAGCACGCGAAGTTCCTCCAGACCGACCCCGACGTGGCCTCCTTCGACGGCGGGTTCGGCTCCGCCTACCTCGCGAAGCAGATCGGCCAGAAGAAGGCCCGCGAGGTGTTCTTCCGCGGGAAGACCTACTCCGCCGAGGAGGCCGCGGACATGGGGATGGTCAACGAGGCGATCCCGCACGAGGAGCTCGAAACCGTGGCGATCGAGTGGGCCGACGAGATGACGGAGAAGTCGCCGACCGCGATGCGCATGCTGAAGTACGCGTTCAACATGACCGACGACGGGATGGTCGGCCAGCAGGTGTTCGCGGGGGAGGCGACCCGCCTGGCGTACATGACCGACGAGGCGCAGGAGGGCCGCGACGCGTTCCTAGAGAAGCGGGAGCCGCAGTTCCGCGACTACCCGTGGCACTACTGAAGGACCGAGGCTACTGAGCGCGGAGTGCCCACGGCCGACCGCTACCCGTGCGTGTACCCGCGGTCGGGGAGCGGGTCGCCGTCGGCGGTGACCCCTCCCGCGGCGTCGACGACCCGCCCGACGCGGGTCAGCCCGCCCGGACACGCCTCGCGGGCGGGCTCGACCGCCTCGTCGGGGAGCGCGCAGACGAGCTCGAAGTCCTCGCCGAAGTGCGCGGCCAGCTCGAAGCGCTCGGCCTCGTCGCCCTCGGCGACCGCGTCGACGGCGGGATGGACGGGGAGGCGGTCGGGGTCGAGTTCGAACCCGACCTCGCTCGCCTCCGCGAGCTGGTGGAGCGAGCGCGCGAGCCCGTCCGAGGAGTCCATCATCGCGGTCGCCCGGCCCGCGAGCGCGAGCCCGTCGGCGACGCGGGGCGTGAACCGGAAGAGGTCGTTGGCGCGCTCGACCGCCTCGCCGCTGTCCTTTTTAAATAGTCGGAGCGCGGCCGCGGAACGGCCCCACTCGCCGGTGACGCAGAGCGCGTCGCCGGGGCGCGCGCCCGACCGCGTGACGGCGCCCGCGTCGGGCGCGTCCCCGATCGCGGTCGAGGCCGTGGTGAACTCGTCGTGGGTGTCGAGGTCGCCGCCGACGTACTCGGCGTCCACCGCCTCGCAGACGTCGACAGCGCCGGCGACGAACCGATCGAGGTCACCCTCGTCGAAGGCGGCGTCGGCGTACACCGCGACCGCGGCGGTCGCCGCCGCCCCCATCGCCGCCACGTCCGAGAGCGACGCGCCGACCGCGCGCCACCCGGCGGTGTACCGCGTCGTCCCGGGCGGGAAGTCGGTCCGCTCGTGGAGCATGTCGGTCGTGATCACGGTGTCGCCCACGACGGCGGCGTCGTCGCCGGCGTGCGGGAGGTCGACCGCGAGCGCCCGGAGCGCGTCTCGCTCGTTCACGATACGGCGGATCGTGTCGGAGCGATTTATAAGCGATCGATCCGGGAGGCGCGGGGTTACGTCTCGGTCGCCCGCCGATCTTGTTGGTTGTTATCAAGAACCATTTAAAGGAGTAATACACATTAACGAATATTATCATTATCAATCATTATGTTTATTACCAACCTCCCGCACCTACCGAGTGCAATGACAGTATCCGTACGCGGACACGCAGCAGCCCGACCCGCCGATAGCACGATCACTATACGACCGCCGCAACCGCCCACACGACCCGATGACGACACCTGACGACACCACATCCACGGACGACCCGACGAATCAGACGACGACCGACCGACCGACCGATCGGACGCCGACCGATCGACGCGGCACCGATCGAACGCCGACCGATCCTTCTCCCCGGACGATCCCCGGGCGCACGCCGATCACCGAGGAGGCGGGCGCCCCGATCGTTCCGACGACCCGTCCGACGAGCGCGGGGCCGACCCCGACCGACGCCCCGCGACGCCCGAGTCCGCCGCCGACCGACGGCGAGCGGGACGCCCCGCTGGTCCCCGACCTGCGACCGACGCGTCGCCCGCGGACCGCCGGGGGGTCGCGATGAGCGCCGTCCCCATGGCGGGGACCGGGCGCGGACCGCGGCCGGACCCGACGACGTTCACGCGGCGCGCGACCGATCGGACAGAGCGGCCCGACCACGCGACCACGGAGTGACATCAATGCATCCCAACGAACTCGACGACGACGTCTTCACGAGAGATATCGACAACCCGGCCGGCCGGAAGCTCCGCGAGCTGTTCGCGGAGCAGGACTACACGTTCGCGCCCGGGATCTACCACGCGCTCGACGCCCGCCTCGCGGAGATGGCCGGGCTCGACGCGGCCTACATGAGCGGCTACTCGACCGTCCTCGGCCAGTTCGGTTTCCCCGACCTGGAGATGGTCACGATGAGCGAGATGGTCGAGAACGCGAAGCGGATGGTCGAGGCGACGAACCTCCCCGTCGTCGCCGACTGCGACACCGGCTACGGGGGCGTCCACAACGTCCGGCGCGCGGTCCGCGAGTACGAGAAGGCCGGCGTCGCCGCGATCCACATCGAGGACCAGACATCGCCGAAGCGCTGCGGTCACATCGCGGGCAAGCAGATCGTCTCCCGCGAGCAGGCGCGGTCGCGGTTCGAGGCCGCCGTCGACGCCAAGCAGAGCGAGGACACGGTCATCATCGCGCGGACCGACGCGTACGGCTCCGCCAACGGCGACTGGGAGGAGCACCTGGAGCGCGGCCGGATCTACGCCGACGCCGGCGTCGACCTCGTCTGGCCCGAGATGCCCGACCCGTCGCGCGAGGACGCGGTCGAGTACGCCGAGACGATCCACGAGACCCACCCGGACCTGGATCTGGCCTTCAACTACTCCTCCTCGTTCGAGTGGGGCGCCCAGGAGGACCCGCTCACCTTCCAGGAGCTGGGCGACCTGGGTTATCAGTACATCTTCATCACGCTGTACGGGCTCCACTCGGGCGCGCACGCCGTCTACGAGGACCTCTCGAACATCGCCGAGAACGACGAGGAGGCGCAGTTCGACCTCGAAGAGCGGTACATCGGCCACGAGACCGAGAGCCACCACGAGCTCTCCTTCGTCCCGCGGTACCAGGACATCGAGGCCGAGTTCGACCCCGAGGCGCGAAAGCGGCAGGAGGAGTCGGCCGGTTTCACCGACGAGGAGAGCGACCCGATCACGGCCGAGAGCAACGACGACGACTGATCGCGTCGGCCGCCGGCTGATTCCGGCGGTCGACGGCCGGCCGCGTCGCCCGGCGCTCGACCGGCGGACCGCGTCGGCCTTCGGTCAGCGATCCGGAATCGCGCCCCGTTTTTTCAGCTCGGCGATGTCGCCGTCGCCGTAGCCGTACTCGCCGAGGACCGCCTCCGTGTGCTCGCCGAGCGACGGCGGGTGCCGGCGGACCGTCGTCGGCGTCCGCGAGAAGTGCATCGGCGAGCCCGGTACCCGCATCGGTCCGGCGGTCGGGTGGTCGAACTCGGCGACCATGTCCCGCGCGGCCAGCTGCGGGTCGTCGAACACCTCCGCCATGTCGCGGACGGCGCTCGCGGGGACGCCGCCCTCCTCGAGCCGGTCGAGCGCGTCCTCGGTCGCGAGCTCCGCGAAGGCGGCGTCGAGCGCGGGGTCGAGCGCGTCGCGGTTCCGCACGCGCTTCTCGTTGGTCTCGAACCGCTCGTCGGCCAGCAGGTCGGGGCGGTCAAGCGCCTCGCAGAGCCGGGGCCAAAACGGGTCGGAGGCGCAGGCGACGACGACGTAGCCGTCGCGCGTCTCGAACGCCTGATACGGAGCGATGTTCGGGTGTTTGCTCCCCATCCGCCCCGGCGGCTCGCCGCTCGCGAAGTAGTTCGCCGCCATGTAGCTGGTCCACGCGGCCTGCCCGTCGAGCAGGCTCACGTCGATCTTCTGGCCCGTGCCGTCGCCGAGTTCGCGCTCCAAGAGCGCCGCGAGGACCGCCTGCGTCGCGTACATCCCGGCGCCGACGTCGGCGAGCGCGACGCCGATCCGGACCGGCGCGCCGCCCTCGACGCCCGTGATCGACATGAAGCCGCCGCGCGCCTGCATCATGATGTCGTAGGCCGGCTTGTCGCGGTCGGGCCCCCACTCGCCGTACCCGGAGATACCGCAGTAGATCAGCTCGGGGTTCTCCTCCGCGAGGTCCGGGTAATCGAGGTTCCACTCGGCCATCTTCCCGACCCGAAAGTTCTCGACGAGCACGTCGGCCTCGCAGGCGAGGTCGCGGAACACCGCCCGCCCGGCCTCGCTCGCGAGGTTCAGCTCGACGGAGCGCTTGTTGCGGTTGACGCTCGCGTAGTAGGCGCTCTGGGCGCCGTCGTTCTCTCCCGTGCCGTCGTTCCTGTCCGCTCCGTCGCCCACGTCGCCGGCGTCGCCCTCGCCGAACGCGGGCGGGCGCCACGTCCGCGTCTGGTCGCCCTCGCCCGGGCGCTCGACCTTGATCACCTCGGCGCCGAGGTCGCCGAGCTGCATGGTGCAGAAGGGCCCCACCAGCACCCGCGAGGCGTCGAGCACGGTGAGCCCGTCGAGCGGTCCCGTCTCGCCGGCGGGGTCGCGCGCCTCACCGACCACGCGGGATCACCCTCGAGCTCCGTCGCCGTGTCGCGTCCATGTCCCCAGACTCGCACGGGCGGGTTATGAGCCTCCCGGCGAGGCCGGGCGCCTCCGCTCGGTCGATCCCCGGTTCCCCGCCGGCGACGCACGCCGCGTCGCCAACGGTTAAACCGCACCGCGCCGATCGGCCCCGTATGGATCTCGACATCGAGGGCAACGTCGCGCTGACGACGGCATCGAGCAGCGGCCTCGGCTTCGCGTCCGCCCGGGCGCTCGTCCGCGAGGGCGCGAACGTGGTCGTCAACGGCCGCGACGCCGACCGCCTCGCGGAGGCGAAGGCGGACCTAGAGGACGAAGCGGCCGGCGACGCCCGCGTCGTCGCCGTCGAGGGCGACATCACGGAACCGGACGACCTCGACCGGCTCGTCGAGACGACCCTCGACGAGTTCGGGCGGCTCGACCACCTCGTCACGTCGGCGGGGGGACCGCCCTCGGGCGCGTTCCTCGACACCGACGACGAGGACTGGGAGGAGGCCTACGAGCTGCTCGTGATGAGCGTCGTCCGGCTCGCGCGGACGTGCGCCGAGCCCCTCGCCGACGGCGACGGCGGCACCATCGTCACCATCGCCTCGCGGTCGGTGAAGGAGGCGATCGACGGGCTGGTGCTCTCGAACTCGGTGCGGATGAGCGTCGTCGGCTTGGAGAAGACGCTCTCGAAGGAGCTCGGGCCGGACGTGCGCGCGAACGCGGTGTTACCCGGCTCTCACGAGACGAGCCGGATCCGAGAGCTGATCGACCAGGCGATCGAGCGCGGCGAGTACGACTCCTACGAGGAGGGGCTCGCCGACTGGGTCGACAACCCGCTCGACCGCATCGGCGACCCGATCGAGCTCGGGAACACGGTCGCGTTCCTCTCCTCGCCGCGCTCCGGGTACGTGAACGGGCAGGCCGTCGTCATCGACGGCGGCGGCGGGAGTTCCAACCTGTAGTCGACGTGTCCCCGCCTCGGCCCGGGGGATCGCCTCCGCGCCCCGCGCCACCCGCCCGCTACCGCAACCGTCAACCGGCGGGCTCGCCACGGTCCGCGTAGATGGAGGTCCTCCTCCGGCTGTCGGGGTTGCTCGCGCTGCTCCTCGCGGGGACCGGCCTCCGGCGCGTCGGCGTCCTCGACGCGGACCGCACGGAGCTGCTCAACCGGACCGCGTACTACGTCGCGCTCCCGGCGCTGGTGTTCGTCGCGACCTACGACCAGGCGATCGGCGACGTGGTCTCGTGGGAACTGCTCGTCGCCGTGATGGCCACGCTGCTCGGGACCGTGCTCGTCGCGTCCGTCGTCCACCGGAACCGCTCGCCGAGCGCGCGCCGCAGCGTCGCGGTCGTCCAGTCGTACCACTCGAACCTGGGCTACCTCGGCGTCCCGCTCGTCGCGGCGACGTTCGACGCCGAGGTGACCGCGATCGCGAGCGTCATCCTGGGGATCGGCGCGCTGGTGCAGGTGCCGCTGACGGTACTCCTGTTGGTGTCGATGAACGGGGCGAGCGCCGAGGGCGCGCTGGGGCGGCACCTCCGGTCGCTCGCGGGCAACCCCGTCCTCATCGCGCTCGTCGCCGGCATGGCGATCGGCGGGTTCGAGCTCGGCGTGCCGACCGCGGCCGCGACCGCCCTCGACTGGGTCGGGTCGCTGGCGCTCCCGCTCGCGCTGCTCTGCGTCGGCGCAACACTCCAGGTCGACTCCTCGACGATCGACCGGAGGGCGACCGCGTCGGTCGTCGCGCTCAAGGTGGCGTGTATGCCCGCGATCGCGTGGGGCGCCTTCGCGCTGCTCGGCGTCGACGCCGCGACGCTCACCGCCGGCGTCGTGATGCTCGGGACGCCGACCGCGGTGTCGACGTACGTGTTCGCGACCGAGCTCGGCGGCGACGCCGGGTTCGCCTCGCTGAACGTGTTCGTCACGACGGTCGCGTCGGTCGCGTCGCTGACCCTGCTGATCGAGCTGGTCGGGACGGCGGTGTGAGCGGCGGAGGCGGGAGCGACCGGAACGCGAGGCGTGTCCCGCCGCGACCCGAACGGATTTGCTCCGGGGCGCTCACGGACGACCCATGGAACACGTCGCGTTCGACGACGCGGAGACGTACGAGCCGGACGACGGGTGGGCGCGCGCCGCGCTGGCGGGAAGCGACCGCTTCTCCTTCGAGTGGTTCGAGAAACCGGCGGGCCACTCCTCGCCGATGCACGACCACGAGAACGAGCAGGTGTGCGTCTGTCTGGAGGGCGAGCTCGTCGTCCACACCGAGGCGGAGTCCGTCGCGTTGGAGACGTACGACTCGGTGCACCTCGACGCGTGGGAGTCGCACCGCGTCGAGAACCGGACCGACGAACGCGCGGTCGGCCTCGACGTGTTCGCGCCGGGCCGGGGCTTCGACTTCTGGACGGACCGGGAGGAGTGATGTCGGGAGACGCGTCGCGGTCGGGAGCGGGCGCGGAGGCGAACGATGCAGAGGCGCTCCGGCTCGCTCGGACCGTCGAGGGGCGACCCCTGCTCGGCGACGAGGGCGGCTTCGTCCCGCTCGGAGCGACCGGGATCGACGGGGTCGACGACGCGCTCGGGGCGGCGACCGGAGCGGCGGCGTCCGGAACGGCGGCGTCCGGAACGGCGGCGTCCGGAGCGTCGACGCTCCCGTCGATCGACGACCTGCCCGCGACGCGGACGCCGGCGGAGCGCCTCTCGTTCGGCGTCCCGTTCGACCCCGGGAAGCTGTGGGGGATCGGGCTCAACTACGCCGACCACGCGACCGACCTCGACGCGGTCCGGCCCGCGGAGCCCGCGAGCTTCATGCAGCCGTCGACGGCGCTGACCGCGCCCGGCGGCCCGATCCGGCTGCCGCCGACCGAGGAGACGTCTCGGGTCACGGCGGAGGCGGAGCTGGGGCTCGTGATCGGTCGGACCTGCACCGACGTCGACGAGGCCGACTTCGGCGACGTGGTCGCCGGAGTCGTCCCCGTCATCGACGTGACAGCCGAGGACGTGCTCCAGCGCAACCCGCGGTTCCTCACCCGCGCGAAGAGCTACGACACGTTCCTCCTCGTCGGCCCGTGGGTGTCGGTCCCGGTCAGCGTCGACCGCCTCGCAGGAACGACCGTTCGGACCGTGATCAACGGCGTGACGGTCGCGGAGAACACCGTCGACCGGATGCTGTTCCCGCCTGAAGAGCTCGTGAGCGTCCACTCGCGCGTGATGACGCTGGAGCGCGGGGACCTCATCTCGACGGGAACGCCCGGCGCGGGCGTGATCGAGGCCGGCGACACGGTCCGCGCTGAGGTCGACGGCGTGGGAGCGCTGGCGGCCGACGTGGTCGGCGGCGAGTGAAGAGTAAAGGGTGAGCGAGGGGTTCGGAAGTGAACGGGGCGGGACGAAGCGGTGCCCGATTGTCAGGCCGGCAGCGTGTCGATCCCGTTGATCTCGACGTAGCCGTAGCCGCACTCGGGGCAGCGCCACTTCGTCTTCTCGCCGAGGTGGAGCGTCATCGCCGCGGTCCGGTAGAACGACTGCGTCTCTCCGCACGAGGGACAGTCCACGTCCTTTTCGAGCGCCATGTGCGCGGATCCGTCCGGCGCGGTTTTGAAGCTACTGATCCGCCGGTTGTACCCGGTTGATCGTTTTTAAACCGTTACTGACGGAGCGGCGGTGAACGCCTCCAAATCCCCACCCGCAACCGCTGGAAGACGTTCCTGCTCGCTTCGCTGCGCGGGCTGCGACTTCCATGGTCCCGCTCGCTCCCTCCGGTCGCTCGCGAGACCGCAGCCTCACGCCTCCCCAGCCTCGCGGCGACCGAAGGGAGCCGCGTCCCTCGCGCGGTCGGTTCGCGGCCCTGCGGGCCGCTCACCGGCACGCAGGGAGGCGCGTCGCACCTCTTGCAGCCGGCGGCAAGCCGCCGGCGACGCCACCGCAGATTTATTTATAAATAGTCGTTTCCGTCCTCTCGATCGCTTATAAATAACTCTCGCCGCGATCCCTACTTTTCGTCCACGTGCCGGACCTCGCTGGCGACGCCGCGCGTCGACTCGACCATCTCCGGGCCGGACATCTCCGCGCGGCCGACCGCGAACGCCTTCGGCCCCTCGATGACGACCTCGTCGCCGACGCGGATGTCGTCGTCCGCGTCGACGACGCCGGGCGCCAAGACGGAGCCGTGCGGGACGAACGGGTCGATCTGAACGCGCTTGGTGGGCGCGTCGCTCGCGAGCCAGCGGCGCGCGCCGGCGAGGGTAAAGGAGAGCGTGCCGTACTGCGGCACCATCGTCGCGAGCTGCTCGCCCGGCTCGCCCTCGCGGCCGGCGTCGGGGTCGTCGCCCCACACCTGTAGTTTGGGGTAGCGCCCGGTGGTCCGAATGTCGGCCTCGCCCGGCCCGCCGAACAGGTCGTCGCCCGCGCCGTCGCCGAGCAGGTAATCGGCGAGGGCGCGGACCGTGTTGTGCTCGCGCTCGCGCTTGCTGTAGGCGGGCTCGCCCTGTAAGGCGGCGTTCAGCTCCCCGAGCGACTCGTCGCTCGTCGGGTGACCGACGCAGGTGTACTCGAAGGGCACGTCGATCGCGGGGTCGCGCTCGACGCGCTCGCAGATCTCGCGGTAGCCGTCCTCGGGGACGTGCGCGACGACGCGGGAGTAGTCGGTCCGCTCCAGGTACCGGCGGAGCACCTCGGCGACGAAGCCGATCTCGTCCTCGCTCCAGTCGCCGGTGACGACCGCGTCGTAGTGCTGTGCCGGGTAGGTCGTCTCCAGCTCCTGGGGCACCACGCCGATCGGCGAGGTCATCGAGACGGTGTGGCCGCGCCACTGGATCGCGTCGTGGAACTGGCCGTGGCTCTGGGAGTCGCTGTACGGCTTCGTGGCCGAGCAGGGCACGAGGACGAGCGGCTGGTCGGAAAAGCGGTTCCGGTACCGGCTCGTCACCCGGTCGGCGAACCGCCGGATCTCGACGCGGTCCAGCGTCTCCGCGGTCGCCGCGGTCACCTCGGCGTCGCGCATCAGGGGCGTCCGCTGTTCGAGGTACCCCCACTGATCGTCGAACTCGCGGAACGCCGCCGTGAGCCACTGCTCGTGGCGCGTCTGCCCCTCGATGTAGTCCCGGAGGCGACCCGCCCGAACGCGCTCACGGACCCGCCGGAGCTCGGCCCGGAGCGCGTTGACGTTGTGCTCGGCGCAGTCGGCGCGCGTGAACTCCTCGCGGGGCCCCGCGCAGGCGGGACAGGCGCACGGCAGCTCGTCGAGGTCCTCGAGGAAGTGCTCAGCGTCGGCGGTGCAGTACATCCCTTCCGTCCCCTTCGTCCGCGCGAGCGTCGCGTCCACGAGGTCGACGCCGGCGTACGCGAGGAGCGCGACGTTACGGGGCGTGGCGACGCCCGACAGCGTGAGTGCGGTGTCGGCCGGGAGGGTTTCTTTCGCCGCCACGACCGCGTCGCGGAACGCCTCGCCGTGGCCGACGAACCCGGAGGCGTCCGCGAGGACGTACGCGTCGGCGCCCACGTCGCGGGCGCTCTCGCTGTCGACGACCGCGGCGGCGGGGAAGTCGGGATCGGGGTGGTCGACCGCGAACGACTCGCGGACCTCCTCCCGGGTGCCCGCGGGAAACGCCCGGTGCGGCAGGACGGTGAGCGACGCCTCGTCGCCGTCCGGGACCTCGCGGTCGCCGGCCCAGAGGCTGCCCGCGTCCGCCAAGAACGGGTCCGCGAGCGCCGGCGTCGTCACCGGGTCGGCGAGTCGGAGCTCGCCGAGCCGGGCGGCACCGTCGCGCTCGTGGACCTCGAAGTACTCGGTCATACTCCTCCTCGCGGGGGGACGGTCAATTCTCTTGTGTTCCGCGACCGCGGGGGAAGGACCCTCGTCGCCCCGCCGTCGGTCGCGCGGCACCTACTGTTTAGGTCCCCCACGCCCTACGATCCGCATGGAGATCACCGGCCCGTGGGACCGCGAGCGCGTCGACGAGTTCCTCGACGGGGCGAAGATTCCGGTCCGCATCGGCTGTCGCACCCCGAGCGACGCCCCGTGGATCGTCTCGCTGTGGTTCTCGTGGGACGGCGCGGTCAACTGCGCGACGAGCGCGAGCGCCGACCTCGCCGACTTCCTCGCGCACGACGACCGCGTCTCGTTCGAGGTGTCGACGAACGATCCCCCGTATAAAGGGGTGAGGGGCCGGGGGCGCGCGACGGTGACGCCGGACGCCGACAAGGAACAGCTTCGCGCGCTGTTGGAGCGGTATCTCGGCGGCGTCGACAACCCGACCGGCGACCGGCTCCTCCGACCGGAACGCGAGGAGGTCCGGGTGCGGATCGAGCCGGAGCGGCTGCACTCGTGGGACTACAGCGAGCGGATGGACCCGAAAGAGAAAGACCGCTGACCGCCGCCCCCGCGTTCTCAGCGACCGAGGTGCCGCAGGTTCTCCGTCTCGACGCGCTCCGGCACCGCGTCGACCGCGCGCGGCACCCAGTCGTCGTGGCCGAGCGTGATCTCGGTCTCCGGGTTTGCGTCGGCGAGGCTCGCGACGCCCTCGGCGGCCGCGACCTGCGCCGCGCCGTCGACCCGCTCGGGGACCTCCGCGGTGAGCGGGTACGTCTCGGAGAGCGCCCGCGGGAAGGGGCCGAACGGGGGTTTCACGCGCCACACCGCGTCGTAGTCGTGGTTCGAGGGCGCGTCGGACTCGGTGAGGAGGAGGCGGTCGGGGACCGCGAGCCGCGAGAGCCGGTCGTGGTGCCGCCGGACCTCGGGGCGGCGGGCCGACTCGTGGGAGGTGTAGAAGAACGCGTCCTTCGAGGCCGGGTCCGTGCGCTCCAGCTCGTCGGCGTGATCGAGGAGGGTCCGGAGCCCGTCGAGCATCGCGGGGTGGCCGCGGGCGCGGCGGTCGACGAGCTGGAGGAGGTTTCCGGACCGGATCGCGGCCTTCACGCGTCGCAGCTCCTCGAACGTGACGTGGAGGTTGTGCTCGGCGAGGAGCTGCTCGGTGTCGCCGTCGTTTCCGTCCAGCTCCCGGAGCTCCGCGGGCGTGTGCGCGGCGCAGACGGGACACGAGCAGGGGAAGTACTCCATCTCCTCGAGGTGCTCGGTCCCCGAGACCGTCAGGTACCGGCCGTCGCGGGCCATCAGCGCGTAGGCGGCCGAATCGAACAGGTCACAGCCCGCGGCGACCGCCAGCGCGAGCATCATCGGGTGGCCCGCGCCGAACAGGTGGACCGGGGCGTCGGGGTCGAGTCCGCGCTTCGCGGCGCGCACCGCCTCGACGACCTCGGCGTAGCGGTAGGAGTTCAGGAGGGGGACCATCGCGCCGACCGGGAATACGTCCAGGTCGGTCGCGCTCGCGTGGCGGCCCGCCCCCTCGCGGAGGTCCGGGAACGTCGACCCCTGCACGGGAGCGTTGACGAGCATCTCGCCGGTCTCCGCGGCCTCCGCGTCGGCGAGCGCCCGCTTCGTCGTCTCCAGTTCCCGCTCCGCGCGCTCGCGGTCGACGTCCGGGGGCGTGGGCACGTCGACCGGGGTGGCCACGTCGCTCCCGATCCGCCGCTGGAACTCGATGATCTCCTCGGTGGTCACGTCGATGTCGCCGTACTCGGCGAGCTGGAAGGAGCCGGAGTCGGTCATGATTGCACCGTCGAACCCGAGGAAGTCGTGGAGCCCCTCCTCCAGCACGCGGTCGCGGATCCGGTCGGTGCTCCGGATGATGTAGGAGTTGGTGATCAGCATCTCCGCGCCGAACTCCTCGGCCAGCCGCCGCGGCTCGACCGTGAGGACGTTGGGGTTGACGACCGGCAGGAGCGCCGGCGTCTCGACGGTCACCCCGGCGCGGGGGACCTCCAGCCGCCCGATCCGCCCGGCGGCGTCGTGGTCCCGGATCTCGAAGTGATCGCGCATACCCGGAGTCCGGGGACGCGGGCGGTAAGGGTTGCGTTCGGGGGCGACGGGGCGGCGTCGGCGACGCCGTCGCCCTCGGCGTCGACCGCGTCGGCGAGCGCCCCCGACTCAGAGCCCGGTCGGGTGGCTCACGTACGTCGTCTCCAGTCCCCACTCCTCGGTCAGCGCCTGCAGCGACCGAACGCCGAACGTCTCGGTCGCGTAGTGGCCCGCGAGGAAGACGGAGATCCCGGCCTCGCGCGCGTCGTGGTAGACCTGCCCCTTCCCCTCGCCCGTGACCAGCGCGTCGGCGCCCGCCTCGACCGCCTCGTCGAGCCAGTCGGTCCCGGAGCCGGTGACGACCGCGACGCGTTCGATCTCGTCGGGGCCGAAGTCGACCACCCGCGTCGGGGACTCCTCGCCATCGTCCTCACCGCCCGGCTGGCCCTCGAACCCGTCGAGCGTCTCGCGGATCGACGCCGTCGACCGCGGCGCGTCCGTCTCGCCGACCGTCCCGATCGTGACCGGCCCGATCTCGCCGAACGGCTCCCGGTCGCCGAGGCCGAGCTCCGCCGCGACGCCCGCGGCGTTGCCGAGGTCGGGGTGGCCGTCGAGCGGGAGATGGGAGACGTAGAGGGCGATGTCGTGCTCCGCGAGCGTCGCGACTCGGTCGTAGGTCCGGTCCGTGACGCGGTCGATCCCGCCCCACGAGATCCCGTGGTGGACGACGAGCGCGTCGGCGCCCGCGTCGGCCGCGGCCTCGATCGTCGCGTCCGCGGCGTCGACCGCGAACGCGACGCGCTCGATCTCCCCCCGGTCCGACCCCACCTGTAACCCGTTCGCGCTGGCGTCGACGTCGGCGTACGCGGCCGTGTCGAGCCTATCGTCGAGTCGTCGAACGTACTCGGAGCGCTCCATACGGACGCGTGCCCCGGGCGGGAGATAAAGCGCGCGGCTCCGAGCGGTGGTTACGCTCTCTCCGCGAGGAAGGCCTCGACGGCCTCCCGGTCGGGAAGCGCCGTCATCCCGCCGCGGTCCTGCACGGAGAGCGCGGCCGTCGCGTTGGCGAACGCGAGCGCGTCGCCGAGGTCGGACGCGTCGCCGGAACCGGTGGCGTCGCCCGTCTCCGACGCCAACCGGCGTATCAGGCCGGACGTGAACGCGTCGCCGGCGCCGGTGGCGTCGACCGCCTCGACCGCGAATCCCCCGTGACGCGCGGTCGTCTCGCCCCACGGCGCCGCGTCCATGCTCGCCGCGACCGCGCCCGCGGAGCCGAGGGTGACGACCGCCGTGTGCGGGCCGAGCTCCAGCAGGTCCCGCGCCAGCTCCTCGCCCTCGTGCGAGGAGATGCCGGTCGCCGCCACGTCCTCGTCGCTGGCGAACGCCACGTCGGTGTCTCCGAGGATGTCGCGGATCGCCTCGACCACCGCGTCCCGCTCGCCCTCCGGAACCAGGTCCGGACGGTAGTTCACGTCGAAGGAGACCGTGCAGCCGCGCTCGTCGGCGGCCGCCGCCAGCTTGCGCATCGCCGCCCGGCCCGTCGGGTGGGTCAGGGCGACGCCGCCGACGTGGACCCACGAGGCGGACGCCAGCGCGTCGACCGGGACCGCGTCGGGCTCGAACCCGAACGTCACGTCCCGCGAGCCGTAAAAGCGGAACCGCCGGCCGTCGACGCCCGGGGGAGAGACCACCGCGAGAGTGGTGTTGCCGCCGACCCGTCGAGAGAGCGCATCCGGGACGCCCTCCTCGTCGAGGGCCTCCCGCAGGAAGTCGCCGAAGGGGTCGTCGCCGAGCCGAGTCCAGAACGCCGGGGGCGTCCCGAGCCGCGAGAGTCCGACCGCGACGTTGGCCGGCGCGCCCCCCGGGCGGTGCGTGAAGCCGTCCACGTCGCGCAGCGTCTCGCCCTCCCCGGGAAGCAGGTCGACGAGCGTCTCTCCGGCCACGAGGATGTCCGTCATACCTGGAAGGAGCGGTGCCGGTCGGTATGAAAGTACCCGGTTCGTCGCCGCAGCGGACCCGACCAGCAGGGGCCGGGGGAGGGCGTGGTAACAACCGCAGCGGCGGCAAAAGAAACGGTAAGCGATTCGGCACCGAAATCTGAAGTACCGGCTCACGTTGCTTCTCGTGACCACACGTATGATATTCTAATTCCGCTCGGGAGCTATAGAATTTGTATTTAAAGAGTACAATCTGTCAAAATAGTAGGAACATTATCACAAATTTATATAAATACAATATAAGTAATGTATGATAATAAATGTTATTAGGTGGAGAGGTGAACAGCCAACTGCACCATGCGACGACGTGACACACTCAAGGCCGTTGGTGGTATCGCAGGAGCGAGCGTTATCGGGTCGGGTACTGGCAGCGCGAAAGAGTGCACCGGAGATTTCATTCGACCGGGCGGACCGTTCGTGCCGGAAACGGCGAATATCAACTACAATTCGTTCACGAGCAACGAGAAGCTCTACAAGACGCTCGAAGCGCTCGACGACCGGAGTAATCTCGTATACGAGCCGATCGGCGAAACGTGGGAGGGGCGCCCCGTTCCGTACGTCCGCGTCGATGGCGGCGACACTGACGTGTTCTACACCGCCCAACAGCACGGGGACGAGAATCACGTCGCAGAGGCCGCCCTGCAACTCCTCCGACGATTTGCCGCCGGTGGTCGGCGAGTCGATTCGATTCTCGACGAGCTGACTCTGCACGTCGTTCCGCGGCACAACCCCGACGGTTGGGCGCCCGCGGATGACAACGAGACGCCGCAACGGCGGAACGGGCGACCGGACGACGTCTGTCACGATGGACCGTACTTCGGACCGAACCAATGTGGTCCGGTCGACCCGAATCGCCAGCATTACTTCGGCATTGATCCCGATATTCTCGAGGCCGTTGACGGAATCGACCCGGATCTGATTCCGGACGAGAACCCGTCGCCGGAAACCCAAGCGATGCTGGACAAAGCCGAGGAAGTCGGCGCTGACATGGTGATGGACTTCCACCACCAGTTCACCCTCCGAAACGACGACTGTGAGCTGATCAACGCGTCGACGCTCTGGCCGCTCAACGAAGCTGCACCCGAGGAGGCGGTGGATCTCTCCCGACAAATCTCTGCGTACTCCTACCAGCAGACCAAGGACCTCGGGCACACGACCTGGGACACCTATCCAGGCGGAACGACCGCCAATATCGCCCGAAACGGTCATGGCGTTCGCGGTCGCGGAAGCGTCCTCTTTGAGTTCCGCGGGCAGGCATCCGACCTCGGTAACGCCTCCAAGGGGAGGCTCGTAACGGTCATTAACACGGTTATGAACGAGCTGCTCGAAGGGATCGGGTCTGGCGAGCTCTATGACGTCGACCCCGCCGACGCCGACGATATTCCGCCCCGCGGCGATTACTTCTGGAAAGAGCTTCCGCGAAGCGAATGGGGACCGGAACACGAAGCCTACCGCGAGTGAGTCACGCACAGACGAGACCCGCTCGCGATTTTTCGAAGGGATATGCCCGTCGGCGTACCCCTCCGAGAGTGTGTTCCGGTCGGCAAGCTCCCTCGTCAGCGTACTTCTCTGAGCGGCGCGCTATCCGTCGTCATCCATCTCGTCTCCAGCTTCGCCGTCTTCGTCACTACCCTCCTCAGCCGCCGCGACCTCGTCCGCCACCGCCTCGAACGCCGCGAGAATGACCCGCTTGCAGGCCTGTCCCTCGGTCGTCCAGTGGTGCGCGTAGTCGAGCATGTCGTCGTAGATGTCGGGCTTGCAGCCGGCCGCCTGCGGGTGCCCGCCGCCGTTCACCCTCCCGGCGACCTCGTGGGCGTGTCGGAAGCCCTCGGAGCCGCGGATCGACGCGGAGCCGGCGGGCTTGACGATCACCGCGGCGTCGGCGCCCTCGCCGCGCAGCGTCTCGGCGACCTCGTTCTGCGAGCAGCGGCCGTACGTGACCGCGACGGTCCACTCGCCGACCTCGTGGGTGACCGCGCGGTCGACGGCGGCGTCGATCCGGGCCTCCTTCTCGACGCGCCGGTCGGCGACGTACTCCCGGACCGTCTCGGGGAGGTCGGCGCCGTACGCGCCCACGATCGTCGCGTACTCCTCGCTTCCCGCCCAGTAGGAGTAGTCGGCCAGGTCGTCGGAGCGGGGGTCCTCCTTGATCCAGAGGTCGTGGTCCCGCGTCACGACCGCCAGCTCGGCCCAGCGCTCGTCGAACTCGTGGTCGAGCGAGCGGAGCGCCACGTCGGCGGTGCACTCCTCGTCGGACTCGCCGACCACGAGGTCGACGCCGAGGTCGCGGACGGCCGCGGCGGTCGACTCGTCCCACTGGTGGTGGTCGAACCAGCGGATCGAAGCGGTCGACTCCGCGAGCGCCTCCAAGGGCTCGGCGATCCACTCGTAGTCGTCGGGACAGAGGTCGCAGACGAACAGGTCCACGTCGTCGGCGGCGTACGCGAGCACGCGTTCGAGCGACGCGTCGATGGAGTACGGTCCGGCGGCGACCAGCCCGACCGGCGACTCGGCGTGGGCGTCCTCGGTGGGGTCGTCGGCGTCGGACTCGTCGCCTTCGGCGTCGGACTCGTCGCGCTCCTCGTCCTCCCCGTCGTCGAGCCGCGCCGCGATGGCCGCCTCGAAGTCCGCGGCGTCGAGCGCGGCGTCGTACGTCTCCCGGACCATCGCCGCGCAGGCGAGCCCGTCGGCGTCGCCGTCGGCGATGACGACCGCCTCGCTCCCCTCGATCGCCTCCTTCGCGCGCCGCTCGGCGCGCTCCTCGTCCAGCGAGTCCGGGTAGAAGAAGCCCTTGCCGGGCAGTCGGGTGTACCGCGAGCGGGGGATGTCCCCCTCGTCGATGAGTTCGTCGTCCATACCGTCGCGCCGGGCGGGAGCGGGAAAACTCCGCCGTTCTCGGGCGGGTCGGGCCGTCTGGCCGTCTGGCCGCTCCGGCGCGAACCGCCCCCCGCCCCTCAGATCGTCGTCCGCCGCGGGTCCTCCTCGGTGAGCTGGCGGACGGTGAGCACGGGGATCGGGCACGTCCGGACGACGCGCTCGGCCACCGAGCCGATGAGGAACCGGTTCTCCCCGTGTCGCCCGCGCGTTCCCATCGCGACCACGTCGGCGTCGACCTCGCGCGCGTACCCGGAGATCTCGGGGGCGGGGCGGCCCTCCCGCACCTCAGCGGTGATGTCGAGGTCGGCGTCGCGGGCGGTCGCGGCGTCGGTCACCTGGTCGAGCGCGGCCTCGCCGTGGTCGTCGAGCGCCTCGCGGAGGTCGTCTCGGACCTCGTCCGGGGTGGACTCGACCTCGCCGCTGTCGACGACGTAGACGGCGTGGACCTCGGCGTCGAACCGCGCGGCCACGTCGACCGCGACGTCGACGGCCCGGCGGACGCTGTCGGAGCCGTCGGTCGCGACCACGATCGTGTCGAACATACCACCCCGTTCGCCGAGGCGGTAGTTAAAAACACGCGGTCGGCTCCGGACACACGGCGATCGATAACGCGAGCGCGGCGGAGACGTGTTTTATAAGTGATCGAAGCGGTGCGGCGGCGCGCGCCTCCGAGTAGCCGCCATCGGCGGCTACGAGGAGCGCCGCGCGAGGGAGTCGGTGGTCCGGAGCAACGCGGAGGGCCACCGACGAGGCTGGGGAGGCGTGAGGTGCGGTGCTGAGCGGTGCGGGGTGGGACTCAAAGGGGCAGTCGCCGGCGGCAACGCCGCCGGCTTCCAGAGGCGCGAAGCGCCTCGCTGCCGCGAGGACGGCGCAGGCGACGTAAGCACTGGAAGGAGCGAGCAACGCGAGCGACTGAAGCGCGCAGCGAGCGTGCGCCGTCCTCGCGGCTGGGGCTTTGGGGTGTCCGTCTCGTCACTCGCGGGATCCGTGATAGGCGCGTATAACCGATCAACCACCCCGAAAACCACTTATAAACCCCCGATCCGCGTACTACCCCACTTACGCCAGGAAGACGTGCCGCGGCCGATCCGCTAACACCTCGCGGCCCCACTGGACCGTCTCGCGGAACTCCTCGGAGCCGAAGAAGGCCATCGCGTCCTCCTTCGCGTGCCACTGGCTGGCGATGAACATGTCGTTCTCGTCTTCGACGTTCAGCATCAGGTCGGTTTCGACGTGACCGTCCATCTCCGCGAGGATCTCCCCCACGTCGTCGAACGTGTCGGTGAAGTCACCCTGGTGCTCCGGTTTGACCGTGTAGAACATCCCCATTGTGCCGAAGCCGGACTCCTCGCCGGCGCGGGCGACGACCTCCGGCAGCTCCGAGAGGAAGCCCGCCGCGGTCTCGGCCGCCGACGCCGTGTCCCAGATGGAGACGACCGCGGCGCGGTCGGTGACGCGCCCCTCGTAGACGGCCGTCTTCACGTGGGTGCCGTAGTGGTCGAAGTTGCCGCGGAGCCCCTCGACCTCGTCGAACAGCTCGTCCACGTCGGCCTCGCTGTAGAGCACGGTCGCGTACACGTCCTCGCCGCTGGGCTTCCCGGCGTAGATGTTGAGGTCCGCGAGCTCGCCGCGGATGTCGGCGTCCGAGGCGTCGTCGCCGGCTTCGCCGGTCTCCCCGCCCTCGTCGCCCGCGTGCGGGTGGTCGCCCTCCCCGCTCGCCTCCCCCTCGCCGTGGGGGTGGTCGCCGTGCGCCGATCCGCCGCCGGAGCCGGCGTGGTCGTGGCCCCCGCCGCGGCCGTGACCGTCGTCGCCCTCGCCGTGGTGGCCACCGTGGCCCTCGTCGCCGTGGTGACCGCCCTCGTCGTGCCCGTGCCCGTGCTCGCCGTCGTCCCCGCCGCCCTCCGGCGTCGGCACCGTCTCGCCCGCGAGGTACGCGCCCAGGTCCGCGGGCGGGAACCGGCGACCGATGTAGAACTCGCCGAACTCGCCGTACCGCGAGGAGGCGGGGTCGAAGCGCATCTCGTAGACGATGTCCTTGATGTCCGTCGGGTCCGAGCCGAACAGCGTGACGCCCCACTCGTGGCTGTCGAAGCCGACCGAAGAGGCGATCACCTGCTTGATCTTCCCGGCGTACTCCCGTCCCACGTCGCCGTGGTCGGCCATGAGGTCGGCGCGGTCCTCGAAGGAGAGGTCGTACCAGTTGTACTCCTCGCCGCGCCGCTTGCTCATCGGGTAGAAGCAGACGTACTCGTCGTCGGGGATCTCCGGCGTCAGCTTCCCCTCGATGTAGCGTTTGAGGCCCGCGTCGACGGACTCCGGATCCTCGAAGTACTCGTCGGAGACGTAGCCGGAGACCTCGGTGACCGAGACGTAGGAGGTCGTGCGCTCCGTGAACGCCGCGAGCGCCGTGTCCTCGAACCGGCGCTCGATCGACGACAGGTCGTCGAGCGAGGGGCGGAAGTGGACGAACAGCAGGTCGGCCTTGTGCCCGAGCACGGAGAACAGCCCGGAGTTCCCCGCCTCTGCGTCGGCGACCAGCTCCCGGTGTTTCAGGAAGGCCTCCCCCTCCTCGATCGCCCGTTCCCGCTCTCGTTCGGGGGCGTCGCGCCACGCGTCCCAGTCGATGGACCGGAAGTCGTGCAGCGCGAACCACCCCTCCTCGGTCTGTGGTGCCTCGACCATACGCCGACTTGGGTCGCCGGGACTTAGGGGTTTGCGAGTCGCCTCAGTCGCTGGGAGCCGTCGACGCCGCATCGACCGCCCCTGCCGACGCCGAACCGCGACGCCTCGGGCCGATGTCGCGACCGAAACCCTTTCACGACGACTCAGAAAGGTAGGGACGATGCGGAAGAGCGGGCCGCCCAAGGGGCTGATCTCGTATCTCGTGTTGGAGCTGCTCGACGAGCGCCCCCGGTACGGCTACGAGCTGCTGGGCGAGATCACGGAGATCAGCGGCGGCCACTGGGAGCCCTCGTACGGCTCCGTCTACCCGATCCTCTACAAGTTCGAGGAGGAGGGCGTCGCCGAGCGCGTCGAGCGCGCCGACGAGCCCGACCGCAAGTACTTCGCGCTCACCGACGCGGGCCGCGAGGAACTCGCCGAGAAGCGCCGCGAGATCGGCGCCGAGGCGAGGGACTTCGGCGACGTGGTGCTCGGCTTCTACCACGTGTACGCCGCGCTCGCTACCGACGGCCGCTTCGAGGTCGACGACGACGAGGGCGACTGGGCGTACTCCGAGCGCTACAGCGCGTGGATCGTCGAACAGACGATCCGCCACCACGAGCGCGACTTCGGGGAGTTCGAGCGGATCGACGCCACGCCGGAGGAGTTCTACGCGGAGGCGGCCGACGAGAGCGAGGACGACTCGGCGGAGTGAGTCGACGGAGCGCGGCCGGACCGACTCGACCCGCCGCTACCGGTCGATGAGCCGCCCGAGTATCCCGCCCGGGAGCCCGGCGCGGACCAGTCGGTCGGCCAGCCGATCGGGGAGCGCCGCGACGATTCGCGGGAGCCAGCGCGCGCGGGGGCTCACCCGGTAGACGGCCCGCGGTCGGTCCGCCGTGACCGCGGCGACGACGCGCTCGACCACGGTCTCCACGTCGGTCGCGGCGGGCGCGTACCCCTCGAACGCCCGGTAGGCGTCGGCGTAGGGGCCCTCGGGGTCCGCGTTCCGCTCCGCGACCCCGGCGGCCGCGCGCTCGTTGAACCCGGTCGGGACCGGTCCGGGTTCGACGAACGCGACGGTCACGCCGTGGGGCTCGATCTCGCGGCGGAGGGCGTCGACGTACCCGCGCAGCCCGGCCTTCGCGGCGCTGTAGGCGCCGTGGTAGGGGAGCGCGGTCGACCCGACCATCGACCCGACCACGACGATCCGACCGCCGCGCTTACGGAGCGACGGGAGGGCGGCCCGGACGACGGTGTGGACCGCGGTCAGGTTCGTGTCGAGCTGGCGGCGGAACGAGTCGACCGCGGTGTCCTCGACCGCCGCGATCTCGTACCCGCCGACGCAGGAGACGACGCGGTCCAACTCGCGGTCGGCGAGCAGCGCCGCGACCGCGTCGCCGTCGCGCAGGTCGAGGGCGTGCGTCGACACGGTCTCGGGGAGCGTGGCCAGTCCCGCGGCGTCGCGGTCGACGCCGATCACGTCGTGACCGGCGGCTGCGAGCGCTCGCGCGACGCCGCCGCCGATCCCGCCGGCCGCCCCGGTTACGAGGACGCGCATGAGGACGGGTAGCACCCGAGAAGGGGTGACGCTGGCGGTTCGGGGCGGACGCGGGCGCCGGAACGCGCGGGCCGCGAGGGTCACCCCGAAGTCCACCCCCGAAGGCATATACCGCCGACCCGCGACTACCCGACGTATGTCCACCGACGAACCGTCCGTCCCGATCGTGTGCACCGAGTGCGAGACGGAGACGAGCGTCCCGCTGTCCGACGTGGCGGACGCGCTCACCAGACACAACGACGGGAAACACGACGGGGAGGAGATCGCGGAGGTCGACCCCGCGCTGAAAGACCGACTCGCCGACCTCGTCGCCGAGGACCTCGGCCTCTTCGACGAGGCCTAGCGGCTCTTCGACGAGGCCGAAGGAGAGAACGCGCGGACTCGCGAACGCGACCTCGTCACCTCGGGGTCGCGAGGAGTTCGTCACCCGTCAGTCGTCGCGAGACCGCGAGACGCCGATCGCCGGGAGCCGGTCCCAGCCGCGGACGCGGGTCCCGCGGGCGATCCGCTCGCGGGCGCGGTCAGTCGTCCTGCGCGAGCGCACCCTTCGGATGCCCCTTGTGCTGGAGGTTCCGGTTGTCGCGCTTTCGCGTCGCCGTCGCGGGAATGACCGTCTCGACCTCGTCGCGCGGGCGCCCGGTGTAGCCGTGGTCCGGGTGCTCGGCGCAGTGCGCCATCGCGTCGTGAGACCCTTCCCACGGCCCTTCGTCGCAGCCGTCCGCCGTGCAGACGAACACTATGTCATCGGACATGTTGCCCGACTGTTCAGAGCGGGCCTATAAAAACGTCACAGCCAAATTATCGATGTCGATAACCGTGGGCGTCCCCGGGCGAACGGACGGCTTCTCCCCGTCCTCGCGGTCAGTCGCTGGCGATCGGCACGCCGGACAGCTCGACGCTCGTCCCGTCGTCGCGGCAGGCCTCGAGCGCGTGTTTGGCCGCGAAGCCCGCCTCGTGGGCGGAGGCGCCGTGGCCGACCCCGACCTGAAGCTCGATGCCGGCGTCGTCGGCGACGTGCGCCACCGTGTCCGCGAACGCCCGCTCGGGGAGGTCCGGACAGACGGCGATGACGTTGTCGCCGCCGACGAAAAACGAGAGGGCGCCGTGGCTCTCGCGGAGGTACCGCGTCAGCGAGCCGTAGGCGCGCTCGACGTTCAGGAACGTGTCGAACTCGTTGAGGTGGTCGGTGTACTTCCCCGTCACGTCCACCACGTCGAAGTGGGCGATCTGGAGGTCCGACGGGGCGGTCTCGGTGAGGTAGTCGCCGGCGAGCACCTCGGTTCGGCCCTCGTCTTGCGCGCTCCCGGCCGTCTGGAGCAGGCGGTTCGCCGACTCCAGGGCGTCGATCGGCCGCTCGGCGACACCGGTTCCGAGGCTGACGCTCACGGGGTACCGGTTCCCGATCGACTCCTGAAGCGCCGCGTGGGCCGCGCCGTCGAGGCCGTTCGTCACGGCGATCATGTTGTCGTAGCGGGTGGAGAAGACGTACGCGTCCCGCGGACCCATGAACTGAGCCACGTCGGCGAAGAGCCGCGACTGAAGCGTCTGGAGGTCCATCTCCCGTCGGGGCTCCGGGGTCACCGTCCACGGCCCGTAGTTGTCGATCTGGACCAGCGTCACCTGAGTCGTCGTCACAGTGACCGCAGGTTAGGAACGGCCCCGCTTTACGCTTCCGTTATCCCGAAGCTGAAACGGGTACCGGATATGGAACGGCAGGGTCGAAGCGGGACGGAGCACGGAGGCGAGGCGGCGCAACCCCTACGGCCGTGGCGCCCCGAACGCGTCCATGAAGTTCAGCGGCGCCGTCCTCGACGTGGACGGCACGGTCGTGCGAGGCGACGAGCCGATTCCCGGCGCGCCGGCGGGCTACCGACGGCTCCGAGCGGCCGGGATCGAGACGCTGTTCGTCTCGAACAACCCGACGAAGGCGCCGCCGGCGTACGTCGACCGGCTCGGCGCCGCTGGCTACGAGGTCGACGCGGACCAGGTGTTCACCGCCGGCGCCGTGACGACGCGGTACCTGCGCGAGCGCCACGCGGACGACGAGCTGCTGTGTATCGGCGCCCCGGGACTGGTCGATCAGTTCGAGGCGGCCGAGCTCGCGACGACCGACGACGTCGACGCCGCGGACGCGCTGGTCGCCTCGATCGACCGGGAGTTCGACTACGACGACCTCTGTACGGCGCTGTGGGCGCTGGAGCGCGACATCCCCTTCATCGGCACCGACCCCGACGTGGTCATCCCGGCCCCCGAACGCGACGTGCCGGGCTCGGGGGCCGTGATCAACGCGATCGCGGGCGTCGCCGAGCGGGAGCCGGACGCGGTCCTCGGGAAGCCCTCGGACACGGCGATCGAGATGGTCCGCGAGCGGCTGGCGTACCCTCCGGAGGAGTGCCTCGTCGTCGGCGACCGGCTGAACACCGACATCGCGCTCGGCGAGCGCGCCGGGATGACCACCGCCCTCGTGCTCTCGGGCGTCACCGACGAGGCGGCCGTCGCGGACGCGAGCGTCTCGCCGGACTACGTGCTCGACGATCTCGGCGACGTCGGCCGGATCATCGACTGACGACGCGACCGATCGCCGAGCGGCGATCCCGTGCGCGACCACTTCCGCCCTGTGGAATATATTTATAAACCGGAGCGCCTTCCGAGCGAACATGAGAGAGGTTGCCTCGCACGAGGACGGGACGGGCGACGACGAGGAGGACCCGGAGGGGGCCGTTCGCGTGATCGAGGGGCACGCGGTGCAGTTCAACGAGTACCGCTACTGAGGCCCCGAGCGGGCTCGCGACCGCGTGACCGCGGCGAGCGTCCGCCGACGGCGACGGTGCGCTGTCGGGAGCGTTAAGTGCGCGTCCCGGGTATCCGAGGGTGTGATACGGAGGCTACGACGGGCGAGCGTCTTCGCCGCGGTGGCCGCGGTCGCCGTCCTCGCGCCGGCGCTCGGCGACGCCGCCGCCGTGCCGTTCCTCGCCGCCGCCGGCCTCGCCTTCTTCGGGGTCCGCGACGGCGAGTGGTTCGAGACCCTCGCCCTGCCCGGTGACCGCGAGGAGGAACGCCTCTACGGCTTCGTCGCGTTCGCGCTCGCCGCCGCCGGCCTCGCGCTGTTCGCCTCCCTCCCCCGCGCGCCGCTCCCGTACGAGGCGTTCGCCGCGGCGGCGCTCGCGGTGGGCTTCGGTCGCCTCGGCCGCGCGGTCGTCGCCGGCCGCTCGACCGACGAGTTCCCCCTCGTGGCGGGCTACGTCGCCGGCGGGACGCTCGGCGCCCTCGCCGGACAGGTCGGCGTGCTGCTCCAGATCGGCGGGTCGAGCCTCGTCGACGGCCTCCCCGGAGTCGTCTTCCTCGCGGCCGTGGCCGCGCTCACGGCCGCGCTCGTCAGGTCGCTCGTCTTCGACCGGGACGCGCACATCACGGTCATCCTCGTCGCGTTCGCCGTCTGGGGGTTCGTCGCGGTGGACCCGACCGTCACCGTCCCGCTCGTCGCCTTCGGGCTGGCGGTGACCGGCGGGCTCGGCTACGTCTCGTTCGCGCTCGGCACGGCCTCCGTCCCCGGCATGCTGACCGGGGTGTTGTCCGCGCTGCTGGCCGTCGTCCTCGGCGGCGTCGGCTGGTTCGCCACGCTCATCTCCTTTTACGCGATCGGCGGGCTGGCCTCGAAGTACCGCTTCGACGAGAAGGCGAACCGAGGCGTCGCACAGGAGAACGAGGGCGCCCGCGGCACCGGGAACGTGCTGGCGAACTCCGCGGTCGCGCTCGTCGCCGTCGTCGGCTACGCGGCGACCGCCCAGGTCGGCGTGCCGGGCCCGCTCTTCGGCTTCGCGTTCGCCGGCGCGACCGCGACCGCGATGGCGGACACGCTCTCCTCGGAGATCGGCGGGCTCTTCGACGACCCCCGGCTGGTGACGACCCTGCGCCGCGTCGAGCCCGGCACCGACGGCGCGGTGACGTGGCAGGGCGAGCTGGCCGGGCTCGCGGGCGCGCTCCTCGTCGCCGGCCTCGCGGCGGTCGGGATGCCGATCGGCGACCCGGTCGTCGGCGGGGGGGTCGTCGTCCTCGCCGGCGTCGCGGGAATGACCGCCGACAGCCTCCTCGGCGCGCTGATCGAGGGCGAGCGGATCGGGAATCAGGCGGTGAACTTCCTCGCGACGCTGTCGGGGGCGACCGTCGCCGTCGCCGCCGCCGTCGCGCTCGGGGTGGGCGCGTGAGATGACGGGTGAGCCGTCGGGGGACCGCCGCGACGCCGCCGATCGCCCCGCGGGCGACCGGCTCGCCCCCGATCCCAGGGTCCGCGCCGCCCGGCCGGCCGACGCCGACCGGATCCGGGAGCTACAGGACCACCTCCGACAGCCCAACCCCGACCTGCTGGAGTACGGGCTCGCGGTCGGGTCCGCGCTCGTCAGCGTCGCCGACGGGCGGGCGGTCGGCTACCTGCTCCCGGTCGACGCCGCGAACCGTCCCGGGGTCCACCTCGCCGAACTCGTCGTCGAGCCCGCCCGGCGCCGGGAGGGTCGCGCCCGCGGGTTGCTCTCGGCGGTCGTCGGGGACGCGACCGGCCCCGTGACGCTGCAGGCGCACCCCGACAACGACGCCGCGCTGGCGCTGTACGAGGGGGTGGGGTTCGAGGTCGTCGACCGGCGCGCCGACGCGTACGCCGACGGCGACGCGCTGGTGTTGCGCCGGGAGTAGGAGCCGGTGACGAGTGGGAACAGACAAAAGGACTATTCGAGCCCCACGCGTCCGGCGAGACATGACCGACGCCGACGCGGGAGAGGGAGCGATCGAGGTCGACTTCGGCGACGACGGGCTCGTCCCGGCGGTCGCGCAGGACGCCGACTCGGGCGAGGTGCTGATGCTCGCGTACGTCTCGCCGGAGGCGCTCGAACGGACCCGCGAGACGGGCGAGGCGCACTACTACTCGCGGTCGCGCGACGAGCTGTGGCACAAGGGCGGCTCCTCGGGGCACACCCAGGCGGTCCGCGAGGTCCGCGTCGACTGCGACGCCGACACCCTGCTCTACGTCGTCGACCAGAACGTGGGGGCGTGTCACACGGGCCACCGCTCCTGTTTCCACCGGACGATCGACGGCGAGCACGTCGGCGAGCGCGTCTTCGACCCGGACGAGGTGTACTGAATGAGCGGCGCGGGAGCGACGGCCGACGGGGACGACGCCGACCCCGTCCGCGAGGCGGGCGAGGCGGCCGCGGCGCTGCGCGAGCGGTACGACGAGCTCGCCCGGATCGAGGGGCGGATCGCCGACCTCGGGCGGGACCGAATCGAGGCCGCCGTCGACGCCTACCGCCGGGCGCACCGCGTGCTCGACGGGTACGAGGAGGACGCGGTCGGCACCGGCGACTTCGGCTCCTACGTCCAGTTCCGGGGGGAGTTCGGGGAGGCGGTCGACGTCGACGACGACGCGCTCGCGGCGGACGCGTTCGCCGCCGCGGACGAGGCGGTCGACAAGCGCCGCCTCTCGGAGTCGGACTTCGCCGCCGCGCGGGAGGCGCTGGAGCCGGCCGGCGAGTACGTCGACCTGCTCGCCGACCGAGACGCGGCGGTCGACGACTACCGGGCCGCGCGCAAGGCCGCGCGAGAGGCGCGAAAGGCGCTCGACGCCCGGCTCGACGAGCTGCGCGAGGTCGCCGAGATGGCCGACGCCGACCTCGACGCCGACGTGGACCGGCTCCGGGGGCCGATCGAGTCGTACAACGACGCGGTCCGCGAGGGGTTCGACTCCTTTTATAAATCCGCGTCGGCCCGAGAGGCCTTCGCCTTCCTCGACCGCGCCGACGGCACCCCGTTCGTCGACGCGGACGTGCCGCCGACCGACTTACGCGAGTACGTCGACGAGTACGAGGCAGGCGAGGAACCCCTGCCGACGCTGTTGAAGTACGCGGACTACTCGAACTCGAAGCTGGAGCACTACGTCGACGACCCCGGCGCCCTCCGGACCGCGGTCGCGGTCCATCGGACCTACATCGAACGGCTCGACGCCGAGCCGCTGACGCTCGACTGGCCGCCGGCCGGCGGCGACGAGCTGGCCTACGAGATCGACGAGCTGATCCCGCTCGTCTCGCGGGTCGCCGACGACGAGACGGTGGCGACGCTCCGCTCGGTCCGCGAGCTCGCCCGCGACGACGACTACGAGCGGCTCCGTCGCGCGGCCGCGGTGCGCGACGCGCTCGACGAGCCGAAGCTGGACCTTTTAAAAAAGGGCGTCGTCGACGACCGGGTGCGCGAGGCCGAGCGGACCCTGTCGATCGTCGGGGACGTGCTGGCGGAGACGGAGCGGGACGCGTAGCGAGAGCGCGGCGAGCCGTCGTCACCGCGACCGCGTCACCCCCGGATCCCGTCGCTGATCATCCGCAGGTTGCGCTCGATCCCCCAGTCGAACCGCCGCTCGAGCAGGAACGCGACCGCGAAGTACACCACCGCGCCCGACGGAACCAACACGAGGAACTCGACGAGCGGGGTCAGCTCCGTCGCGGCCGCCGCGTACCACAGGGTGCCGAACATGACCGAGGCGGCGACGAACGGGTAGAGGTACTCGGCGTACAGCTGTCTCTGTCGGGCCTTGACCATCCGCGCCGAGAGGTACACGTCCAGCGGAAGCATCGGGAAGACGTACACCCCGACGACGACCAGCGCGGTCCCCTCTATCCCCCATCTCGCCGTCGCCGGCCAGATGAACGCGGCGATACACGCCACGCGGAGCAGCCCGGTCTTGACGATGTAGTCCGGGCGGTCGAGCGCCTTCCAGATGGCGCCGAAGTTCCGCGTTATCGAGTGCAACAGCCCGTACAACGCGAGTATCTGCATCGCCGTGATCATCGGGCGCCACTCGTCGCCGAGGACGGCGGGGACGAAGCTCGGCGCCACGAGCGCGATGCCGAACGACAGCGGAAACGCGACGAACGCGGTCAGCCGGGTCGTCTGGAGCAACGCCCCGCGGAGCTCGTCGATGTCGCCCTGGAGCCGGGAGTACGCCGGGAACGTGATCTCGGAGATGATCCCGGAGGCCTCGGACGCCGGCATGTCCGCGATCCGGTACGCGTACTGGTAGAACCCGAGGGCGGTCGCGGAGAGGAACCACCCGACGAAGGCGTCGTCGCCCTCGCTGTACACGAACCCGATGATCGACGCGCCGGTGATCCACTTGCCGTAGTCGATGAGCCGCCGCGCGACGGCGACCTCGAAGGCCGGCCGCGGGCGGTAGTCGTGGAGGACGTACGAGAGGATGAACTTGAAAAAGGACTTGCTCACGGTCGCGAAGACGAGCGCCCAGACGGTCGGGGAGTAGAGCGCGTAGCCGACGCCGACGACGAACTGCACGACCGACCCGCTCGACTTGAAGACGAAGTCCTTGTGAAAGGAGAGGTCCTTCTGGAAGTAGACGATAGCGGGGTTGCGAAACCCGTACAGCAGCGGGCTCAGGCCCAGCACGCGGATGAGGTTCGTCGCACCGGGCTCGTCGAAGACCCCGGCGATGAACGGCGCCGCGACGGCCAACACGCCGAAGATGAGGACGCCCCGCGCGGCCTCCAGCGTCCACGTCGTGTTGAGGTACTCGTCGATGTTCTCCTGTTTGTCCTGGATGAGGGCCGCGTTGATCCCGATGTCGGTGAAACGCCTGATCCCGGAGAGAACGAGCAGGGCGATCCCCATCAGCCCGAAGGCGCGCGGGGAGAGCAGCCGCGCGAGCACCAGCAGCATCAGGAGCTGTGACAGCCGGACCGCCATCTTCGTCGCCGTCACCCAGATCCCGCTCTTGACGGTTCGCTGGACGACGGACCCCGACGGGACGGCGCGCTCGACGAGTTCTCGGAGGCGGTCCTTCATGGACTGCCGCGCCCGGACGGCCCGAGACGCCCGCCGCCTTTGCTGGAACGGTTCATGGCCCGGACTCCGGGCGACGAGGGGATTGTTATGCCGCTCGTAACGCCGGGACGCGAGCGGGTCGGGCGTCCCGTCCCGGCTCGGACTCCGGTATCCCGTTTATACTTATTCGGGCGGACGGCCTGCACCGACACGTCGTGACCCACCGACGGAGCGGCCGGCGCGCGTCGCAGCTCACCACCGGCGGGGCGTCCGCCGGGAAGCCACGCGGTCGATCCCGGGGCCGATGACCGACGCCGACGACCTCACGCTGCTGTTGATGAGCGGGAGCTGGTACCCGGAGAACGCGTACATGACCCTGCTCGCGGACGCGCTCTGCGAGGCGGGCGTCGAGGTCCGGACGCCGCCCCTCCCGCTGTTCTTCCCGCTCACGCGCGCGGTCCTTGCGAATCCCGACGCCGACGCGATGCAGCTCGACTGGATCTACGACTACTACGTGACGACCGGGACGGGGGTCGGCCCCGCGAACGCGCTGGTCTCGTTCCTGCGGGCGGCCGCGTTCCTCGTCGACGTCGCGCTCGTCTCGCTGCTCGGCGTCGGCGTCGTCCGGACCGTTCACAACGAGCGCCACCACGAGGGGTTGTACCCCCGCACGGAGCGGCTCGTCAACGAGTGCGTGTTCGCCGTCGCCGACGCGATCACGGTCAAGTGCGGCGCCGCGGCCGACGCGGTCGCCGCGGCGTACCGCGTCCCGGAGGCCGACGAGATCACGGTGGTCCCCGACGGGAACTTCGTCGCCGCGTACGAGAACGACGTGTCCCGCGAGGCGGCTAGACGCGACCTCGGGATCGACGACGACGCCTTCGTGGTCCTCTTTTTCGGGCTGATCCGCGAGTACAAGGGGGTCCCGGACCTCGTCGAGGCGTTCGCTGGCCTCGACGCGCCGGACGCGGAGCTGTGGCTGGTCGGGAACCCGCACGACGACCGGACCGAGGCGCAGGTCGCGGCGCTCGCCCGGAGCGACCCGCGGATCGAGACCCGCCTCGAGTTCGTGCCGGACGAGCGGATCCAGTACTTCCTGAACGCCGCCGACGCCCTCGCGTTACCGTACCGCCGGATACTCAACTCGGGGACGGCGCACCTCGGGATCTCGTACGGCCGCCCGGTGATCGCGCCCGCGATCGGCTGTCTCCCGGAGACGGTGCCGCCGGAGAACGAGTTCCTCTACGACCCGAGCGACGGCGACGGCCTCGCGGAGGCCCTTCGGGGGGCGTACGACCACCCGGACCTCGAGTCGATCGGGCGAGCGAACCACCGGCACGCGCGGTCGCAGCGCTGGGCGGAAGCGGCGGCGTCGCTGAGTCGGATCTACCGAGAGGCGGCCGACGGCGATGGGCGTCTCGACCGCTCGGTCGGCGCGACCGAGCCGTAGACGGCTCTGTGAGAGGCGCCGATCGGCGACGACCCCCGCCGTTTCGGGGCCTTCCCGCTCGGTTAATTATGAGACTAACTATATATTTCAATGACATATTGGGCTCCGTCTTGATGTCTCGCATCCTCTCCTCGGTCAAACGGCGGCCCGTCGTCGTCCGGACGGCCTGGTGGGCCGGCAAGGTCGTCAACCACCGGATTCCGAGGCTGATCTCGCGGCTGTCGAACGGGGAGGGGCGGGCGAAGGCGGGGATACGCCCGCCGGTCCGCGAGAGCGACATCCTCTCGGACGGCGGCGAGCACGAACTCCCCGGGCCGGAGGAGATAACGGAGACGGGGTATAACCCGGTGTTAGTCGCAGAGGACGTGACGGACTTCGGCGCGGTCGACTTCGTCGCGGACCCGTTTCTCCTCCCCGGAGCGGACCGCTGGCACCTCTTCTTCGAGGTGTGTAACTACGCCCGCGACCCGGACGCCGCGATCGGCCACGCGACGAGTCCCGACGGGCTCCGCTGGGAGTACGACCGCGTCGTCCTGCGAACGGACGAACACCTCTCGTTCCCGTACGTGTTCGAGTGGGAGGGCACCCGGTACATGGTGCCCGAGGAGGGCGGAGCAGACGGGCGAGCGGTCCNGTACGTGTTCGAGTGGGAGGGCACCCGGTACATGGTGCCCGAGGAGGGCGGAGCAGACGGGCGAGCGGTCCGGCTCTACGAGGCGACCGATTTCCCCGGCGGGTGGGAGCAGCTCGCGACGCTCGTGTCGGCGGATCACCACACCGACGACACGGTCCTGTTCAGGTGGGGGAACCGCTGGTGGCTGCTCGTCGGCGACGGTGACGTCGCGGGGGTCCGGGCCTACTACAGCGACTCGCTCGTCGCCGACGACTGGGAGCCGCACCGAGAGAACCCGGTCGTCACCGACCGCCCCGCCGCGTTCCGACCCGGCGGNGTACGTGTTCGAGTGGGAGGGCACCCGGTACATGGTGCCCGAGGAGGGCGGAGCAGACGGGCGAGCGGTCCGGCTCTACGAGGCGACCGATTTTCCGGAGGAGTGGGAGCCCCGAGCGACGCTCGTCTCGGCGGATCACCGCACCGACGACACGGTCCTGTTCAGGTGGGGGAACCGCTGGTGGCTGCTCGTCGGCGACGGTGACGTCGCGGGCTTCCGGGCCTACCACAGCGACTCGCTCGTCGCCGACGACTGGGAGCCGCACCGAGAGAACCCGGTCGTCACCGACCGCCCCGCCGCGTTCCGACCCGGCGGGCGCCCGATCGTCGGCTCCGACGGCGTCGTCGTCTTCTTCCAGGACTGCGAGCGGCGGTACGGCGAGGCGGTCCGTGCGTTCGAGGTCACGGAACTGGACCCGGAGCACTACGCCGACGCCGAGCTCCGGGAGTCGCCGATCCTCGAGGGGACGGGCGCCAGAATCGGCTGGAACTCCGGGCGGATGCACCACGTCGACCCGTGGTGCGTCGACGGCCGNGAGTCGCCGATCCTCGAGGGGACGGGCGCCAGAATCGGCTGGAACTCCGGGCGGATGCACCACGTCGACCCGTGGTGCGTCGACGGCCGCTGGCTCTGTGCGGTCGACGGCAACGTGAGTCACCCGGGGCTGTTCACGAACGACCACTGGTCGATCGGCGTGACGACCGTCGACCCGGACTGAGGTCGAGCGGGCCGATACCGTTCCGGAGACGGGTCCGCGCTCGGACCGCCGCCGGGATAGGCGGCCCATTACTTCCGTCCGAGGGGCCGGACACCGGACAATGAGCCGGTCAGAATCAGTCGAACGAGCGGCGGAGTCGCGTCCGCGCTCGGCGATACAGCTGCACACGCTCCGGAACATCGACGAGCCCCTGCCCGAAACGATCCGCCGGGTGGCCGACGCCGGCTACGAGGGGGTCGAGTTCGCGGGCCGGTTCCTCGAGGCGGACTCCCGCGCGGTCCGGGACGCGCTCGACGAAACGGGCGTCGAACCCGTGGCCGCGCACGCCGACCTGAGCGCGCTGGAAGGGGACCTGGAGTCGGTCGCCGACCGGTGTCGGCGCGTCGGCTGCGACCACGTCGTCATCCCCCACCTCGGCGCCGGCTACTTCCGGACGACGACGCACGTCGACCGGCTCGCCAGGCGCCTCGACGGGCTCGCGGGGCGGGCCGACAGCCGCGGGCTCCGGCTGTCGTATCACACGTCGAAGGACCCGTTCCTCCCGCTTCTCGACCGGTTCGGCCTCGGCGTCCCCGCCAACCTCCCGTCACCCGGCCTCGTCTGGGAGCTGGTGGCCGAGGCGGCCGACCTGACGGTCCGCGGGGCGGACCGAACCGCGGAGACGACCGGGCTCGGTCGGCTCGCGTCTCGCACCGACGACCTCGGGTTCGAGGTCGACGTGGGGTGGGTCACCGCCGGCGGGTACGACCCGGTCGACGTGTTTGAACTGCTCGGAGACCGCCTGTCGCTGATCCACATCGCCGACGTCGAGCGACGGCGTCGCTTCCCGCCGGCGTTCCGATCGGTCCCGCCCGGCGAGGGGATGCTCGACCTCGACCGCGTGCTCCGGGCCTCGCGAGAGACCGGCGTCGACTGGCTCGTCTTCGAGGACGACCACCCCTCGGACCCCGAGGCGGCGGTCTACCGCGGCCGGGCGACGCTCGCTCGGAGCGACTGACCGGAGCGGGCGACGGCCTCAGGCCCGGAGTCGATCGATCCCCCGCCGTAGCGGGTCGGTGACCAGCGACAGCCCGGGTCGGCCGTCGGCCAGCCACAGCGCGACTCCGAGCACGACCGAGCCGAGCTGGAGCGCGATGACCGGAGTGAGTTCGAGGGTGAGCAGCCGCGCGACGTACTCGGTCAACAGCCCGTAGACGCCGTCGACGAACGAGCCGCGGTCGGGCCCCGGCACGCTGTCGGCGATCGGCCACAGCACCGGGGAGAGCTCCAGCCGCCCGCTCGACAGCGACGCCGGGAGCACGTCGCCGACGAGGTGGAGCACGTATCCGATCAGGAAGGCGCCGCCCGACGCGCCGGCGCGTCGGCGCTCGGCGATCGCGTACACGGCGAGCACCGCCGGAACGCCGATGAACACCGAGTGGGCCGCCGCGTACCCCGTCGAGAACACGTCGAACTCCCACGCGAGCGGCTTGTCGATCAGGTCCGGGAGCACGGCGCCGAACGCGAGCGCGACCGCGGGGGCGTCTCCCGGTCGCGACCGATACCTGCCGTGAACGTACGTCGAGTAACACACGTAGGCGAACAGCACGTGCTCCCAAGGCCACATGTGACGAGGGACCCGTCGGTCGGGGGTAGTTATAGACGGGGTACCGAGAGAGCCGTCCCCTTCCCGCGCGGTCCGGTTACGCTTCGAACGACTCGCCGTCGACCGAGACCTCGGCGTCGCCGTCGACGGTGACGTCGCGGAGCTCGCCGCGGAACCGGTAGCCGCGCTCGTCGCCCGCGACCGCGCCCTCCGCGGTGGACCCGGAGACGTGGCCGGCGATTCGGCTCGTTCCCTCGTCCGCGACGAGTTCCCCGTCGACGGTCACCTCGTACGTGGAGGGAGCGCCCGACCCGCGGATCCGGATCAGCCGTTCCGGCCCGGCGTCCTCGGTCGACGCGGCGACGACCCCGTTGAGCCGACCGGTGAGCGTCGCGATCGTCGCGACCGCCGCCCCGCTGAGGCGGGCGTACCTCCGCCGCGTGACGCCGGTGGGTCCGGACTCGTCTCGGTCGATATCCGGGGGTTCGTCCCCCGCCGACTGCAGTCTGTGTGCCAGCTTGTGTGCCATTGCAGGCGTTAATCCGACGTTAACCGCAATAAATGTTTGGTTTATTATGTATTCGTTCGGAGATGACTATCTCGAGAGCCGATAGGTTTCGACCCCGAATCTCGGCCGCGGCGAACCGTCAGACCGCGCTCGGCTATTCGTCGTCGGGCCAGTCGACCATCCCACCGAGCTGTTCGGCCTCGTACATCTCTTCGAGGGGGTTCCCCTCGACGTCCAGCGGGAGGTGGACGCGCCCGCGCCGCCGCGCGGACTCCCAGCTCGCGAACACCAGTTCGGTGCCGCGGAGGGCGCGGCGACCGGAGAAGACCGGCTCCGTGTCGGTCGACAGCGCGTCGACGAGGTGTTCGATCGCCTTCTCGTAGTGGGTCGGCGACTCCGCGGGCCACGTCACGCCCGGCAGGGCCCCGGTGATCTTACTGAGGGCCGCGCGAGCGAGCCCGGGCGACGGACCGTACACGTTCTCGTCGGTGTCGACGGTCCGCCACTTCCCGCCGGTCCGGACCCGGAGCGCCGTCCCGTCGTCGGTCTGGATCTCGATGACGCCGTCCTCGCCGACGACCCGGAGGTAGGCGTCGACGCTGGTCACGCCGTCCTCGGCCGTCGACGCGACCCCGAGGGTGCCGTCGGCGTACCGCCACTGGGCGATCGACCGCGTCTCGTTGAGGGCGCCGAACCACCGGTTCTCGTGCGAGCAGTCGATGGCCGCGAGCGCCCACTCCGCGCGCGCGCCGTCCACGAAGAGGTCACAGAGGTCGAAGAGGTGAGAGCCCGCGTCGAAGAGGTTCACCTCGGACCACTCCAACCGCTCGAGCTCGCCGATCTCCCCGTCGTCGAGCATCTCTTTCGCCCGCAGGACCGGCTCGGCCAGCCGGCGCTGGTGGTCGATCGTGAGCTGGACGCCCTCGCGGTCGCAGACCTCCACCATGCGCCGGCAGTCCTCCCACGCGGTCGCCATGGGCTTCTCGCAGTGGACCGCGTCGACCGACGGCGCGGAGGCGCTGTCGACGACGAGGTCGGCGTGGATCGCCGGCGGCACGCAGATGCTCACGATGTCGGGCTCGACCGCCTCGAGCATGACCTCGTGGTCCTCGTAGACGGCGTCGAGCCCGTGGTGTTCGGCGAACGCCTTGGCGTTCTCCGGGACGATGTCCGCGCAGGCGACGAGCGAACACGAGTCGAGGCGCTGGTACCCGGCGGCGTGGCGGTACGCCATCGCGAATCCGTCTCGATCACGCGTCTCCGGGTCCTCTCCCGTCCCGATTATCGCGACACGGTATGTCATTATCACCCTCACACGAGGGCGGAGGAAGAGTATACGTCTGCTAACGGGACCGCCGAGCCGATCGCTCCGCAGGTCGAACCAGCCGGCGTACGGGCCGGAGCAGCCGGCGTACGGGCCGGAACGATCGAGATCTCGGCCCGAGCAGCCGGGATCTCGCCCGGAACGGTCGGGAAACAGCGGTGGCGACGCCGGGAGAAGCGCCGGTCGGCGGTAGGCCCCTCAGTCTGCCAATTGAATGCATTCCCGAATTGTTAGAACGCATTAACTTCACTATATCTAAGGTGGTGTGCCGTGTGGGTCGTTCCATGAGTGCGGGAAATTCGGGGTCACTTAGCGGGGATCAACTCGGGACCGAACCCGAGACGTCCTCCGACGACGTATCGAACTTAGAGGAGATCGGGAAGTCGTCCCGGTCGAACGGGTCGGCCCTCGAGAAGGGCGAGATCTTCGACCTCCTCAAGAACAGCCGCCGTCGCAGCATCATCCAGTACCTCCGCGCGCACGACGGCTACGCCGAGCTCAACGATGTCGCCGAGCACATCGCGGCGGACGAGAACGACATCACGGTCCGAGAGCTCTCGTCGGACCAGCGGAAGCGGGTGTACATCGGCCTCTACCAGTGTCACCTCCCGAAGATGGACACGCTGGGAGTCGTCGAGTACGACAAGAACCGCGGGACGATCGAGCTGCAGGACTCGGTGTCCCAACTGTTAGCGTACATGGACCCAGTCGACGAGGACGAGACCGAGGAAACGGCCCCCGACCGGGAGTGGCTCGCGCCCGCGATCGCCGCCGCGGTGGTCGCCGTCGTCGGCCTCGGAACGCTCGGTATCGGCGCCCTCTCGGCCGTCCCGGCGGCCGGCTGGACGCTGCTGTGCGTCGTCGGAATCCTCGCCATCGTCGGCGTTCAGTACTTGGAGTAGCCGCGCGGTCCCTCTCTCCGCCGGTCCTGCCCCGCGAGGATCAGTCGCTCACCAGCCGTTCGAGAAACGTGTACTCCCCGCGTTTGACGGCCGTCTCGTAGTACTGAAACGCCGCCAGCGACATGACGGAGCCGGCGAACACCAGGCTCGGGAGCGCCGAGACCGCACTCAGGAGCTGCGCGACGCCGATCGCGACGCCGACCAGCGCGAGCGCGCCGTAGTAGACCGCCCACTGGCGGTCCGGCTCGACGTCCTCGTTCAGAATGCGGGCGACGTCCTCGACGCGGTCGGTGAGGGTGACCGTCTTCTCGTCGCCGTCGTACCGCACCAGCCCGACCTGCTCCAGCTTCGGGATGTGAGTCTGATACAGCGAGATGTAGAACCGCTTGACCACGTCGCTGTCGACCGGCTCGTCCGTCTCGTCCGTCGCCGTGTCGCGGGCCAGCGCACGGAGGTCCGCGCGCCCGCCGCGCCGATGCAGGTGATACAGGATCTGCCGGCGTCGTGAACTGCTCAGTACCTCGAACACTTCGTCTTTCGTGAGTTCCTCCGTCGAGTTCATGGGGTGGTCTCGTGATCAGGTGGCGACTTTCGCCCCCAGCGTCGACGGGGACGGGCGGATAGCAGACACGTGACGCCTCACTCAATTTGTTATCACGTCCATATCGGCGAGCGAGCGGGGGGCCGGCGGACGCGCGACACCGCGATCTCTCCGAGACGCTCGTTCACGTATTCATAACGAAACTCTTGGGGGGTCCACTGTCGCGACATGACAGATCCCCTTTTCGAGCTGACCAGCTTTCAGCGAGACCTCCTCTACGTGGTCGTGGGTGAAACGAACCCGTCAGGCCAGGAGATCAAGACCGAGCTCGAGACGGTGATGGACGAGATCACGCACGGACGGCTGTATCCCAACCTCGACACGCTGGTGAAGAAGGGGTACGTCGAGAAGGGCGAGATCGACCGCCGGACTAACTTCTATCAGGTGACTGAGGCGGGGTTCGAGGCGCTTCAGGCGCGGCGGAACTGGGAGGACCGGTACGTGGACCTATGAGCGCACGGTCGACCGGGCGGTCGGGTGATGCGGTGTCTAACGAAGTCCGCTTCCGACGGCCGTACAGCCAGCCACCTCGTGCCGCGTCGAACCTCGCACACGGGGGGTCCACACGAAACTCATGATCACAGCCAACGGCAGAGCCACCGACGGGCGTCGACGAGGGTCGCAGACTCCGCGGACCGGGTCGACCGCGGTCCGGCGCGGGGGGAGGAGCTGACGATGTACGACGGACGGAGCGTCGGGGTCGTCGTCCCCGCGTACAACGAGGCGGGACACGTCGGCGAGGTGATCGAGACGATGCCCGAGTACGTCGACCGGATATACGCGGTCGACGACGCGTCGACCGACGGGACGTGGGAAGAGATGCGCGACCGCGCCCGTCGGGTCAACGATCGGGCCACCGACTCGTCGCCCGCGCGCGGCACCGGTCCGCCGCGCGTCGTCACGATCCAACACGAGCGGAACCGCGGCGCCGGGGCGGCGGTCAAGACCGGCTACTCGCGCGCGCTCGACGACGGGGTCGACGTCATCGCCGTGATGGACGGCGACGGGCAGATGGACCCGGACCACCTCGAACGGATCGTCGAACCCGTCGCCGCGGGCGACGTGACCTACGCGAAGGGGAACCGGCTCAGCTCCCGGCGGGACTACGAGCGGATGTCGAACTGGCGGCTGTTCGGGAACGTCATCTTGACCCTTCTGACCCGGATCTCCAGCGGGTACTGGGAGGTCTCCGACCCGCAGAACGGCTTCACGGCGATCTCGAACGAGGGGCTCCGGCGGATCCGGTTCGAGCGCCTCTACGACGAGTACGGCTTCCTCAACCACCTCCTGTTCGCGCTCAACCTCGATCGGGAACAGATCGCCGACATCTCCCACCCGTCGGTGTACGGCGACGAGACGAGCAGTATCCGGTACTCGACGTTCGTGCCGCGGGTCTCGGCGCTCCTGGCACAGAACTTCGTCGAGCGCATCGGGCGGTCGTACGTCCTCCGGCAGTTCCACCCGCTGGTCGTCTGCTACGCGCTGGGAGCGACCGTCACGCTCACCGGGATATTCGGGGGGGCCTACACCCTCGCGTCGGCGGGCGTCGACGCGTTCCTCGGCGGCATGATGTCGGTCTCGGTCGGGGCCCTCGGGGGGCTGCTGTTGACGCTCGGCATGTGGTTCGACGTGTCGGAGAACGACGGCCTCGTCCGGTCCGTCCCCGAGCCCCAGGAGCCGGAGCCGGAGCCGGGGGTCGACGTCGACCGGGAGGTCGGGAGCGGCCAGCGGTTCCCCGTCTTCCAGGACGGCGGTGAAGTGGCACGGCCGACGGAGGGGGAGTCCGAATGACCGAGATCGCCTTCGTCCTCGGGACGCGGCCCGAGATCATCAAGCTCGCGCCCGTCATCCAGGCGTGCGATCGGCGGGGGATCGGGTACGTCATCGTCCACACCGGCCAGCACTACTCCGACAGCCTCGACTCGGTGTTCTTCGACCAGCTCGACCTGCCGGACCCGGAGTACGACCTGGCCGTCGGCTCCGGGCCCCACGGGGAACAGACCGCGGAGATGCTCGTCGGAGTCGAGCGCGCCCTCGACGAGACCGCGCCCGAGGTCGTGTTGGTGCAGGGAGACACCAACAGCGTGCTCGCCGGGGCGCTCGCCGCCAGCAAGATGGACACCGAACTGGGCCACGTCGAGGCGGGGCTCCGGAGCTTCGACCGGGAGATGCCCGAGGAGACGAACCGGGTCCTCGCCGACCACGTCGCGGACTACCACTTCGCGCCGACCGACCGGAGCAAGGGGTACCTCCTCCGCGAGGGAATCTCGGCGTTCCGGATCACCGTCACGGGGAACACCGTGGTCGACGCGGTCGAGCGGAACCTCGACATCGCCCGCGAGAAGAGCACGGTCCTCGCGGACCTCGGCCTCGCCGGGTCGCGGTACTTCCTGCTGACGGCCCACAGGGCGGAGAACGTCGACGACGAGGAACGGTTTCGAAACCTCCTCGCGGGCGCCCAGCGGGCCGGTGACGCCCACGACGCCGACGTGATCTACCCCATGCACCCCCGGTCCCGGAGCCGCGTCGAGGAGTTCGGCATCGACCTCCCGCCGCGCGTCCGGGCGGTGGAGCCGCTGGAGTACCTCGACTTCCTGCAGGCGACGGCGTCCGCCGACCTCGTCCTGACCGACTCGGGCGGGGTGCAAGAAGAGGCGTGCGTCCTCGGCGTCCCCTGCGTGACGATGCGGGACAACACCGAGCGCCCCGAGACCGTCGACGCCGGGGCGAACCGACTCAGCTCCTGCGACCCGGCGCGGATCGAGCGGAGCGTCGCGGAGATGCTCGGGGCGAGCGACTGGGAGAACCCGTTCGGCGACGGCGACGCCGCCGAGCGGATCCTGGAGGCGCTTCCGCTGCAGACTCGGTCGCCGGAGGTGTCGCAATGAGCACCGTCTGCGTCCACGGGCTGGGCTACATCGGGCTGCCGACGGCCGCGATGCTCGCCAACTCGGGCCACGACGTGCGCGGGTACGACGTGGACGACGACCTCGTCGCGTCCCTCCGCGACGGCGACGTCGACATGAACGAGCCGGGCCTCTCCGAGTTCGTCGAGCGAGCGCTCGACGGCGGGGGGCTGACGGTCGTCGACGAGGTGGCGCCCGCGGCGTACCACCTCGTCTGCGTCCCGACCCCGTTCGACGAGGCCGAGCGGCGGGCCGACCTCGAGTACGTCCGGGCCGCGTCGAGGGCCGTCCGCCCGGTCCTCCGCGAGGGGGACACGGTCATCCTCGAGTCGACGGTGCCGCCCGGAGCGACCCACTCGGAGATGCGGCCGATCTTAGAGGAGTCCGGGCTGAGCGCGGACGGCGAGTTCGGGCTGGCCCACTGCCCGGAGACGGTCCTCCCCGGCGACATCATCGCGGAGCTGCGGGCGAACGACCGCATCGTCGGCGGGCTGACCGCCGAGGCCACCGCCGCGTCGGTGGCGCTGTACGAGTCGTTCGTCGACGGGGAGATCCGCACGACCGCCGGGCCGACGACCGCCGAGTTCGTCAAGCTCATCCAGAACACTGCCCGGGACGTGAACATCGGGCTGGCGAACGAGATCGCCCGGCTCGCCCACGACTACGGGATCGACTCCCGGGAGGCGATCGAGATGGCGAACGCCCACCCGCGGGTGGACATCCTCCGGCCCGGCCCGGGCGTCGGCGGCCACTGCCTCCCGATCGACCCGTGGTTCCTCGGCGACGGCTCCGACGAGCTCGACCTGATCGCCGCCGCGCGGCGGGTGAACGACGGGATGGTCGGCTTCGTCGTCGAGCTCCTCCGCGAGCTCGTGCCCGACCTCGCCGGGAAACGGATCGCCGTCCTCGGTGCGGCTTATAAAGGAAACGTCGACGACACCCGCATGAGCCGGGGGCTCGCGCTCGCGAGGGAGCTCCAGCACGGCCCGGAGGCATTGGCGCCCGCCACCGACGGCGGCGTGTCCGACTCCGCGAGCGTCGCCGTCCACGACCCGCACGTCTCGGACGCGACGCTGGACCTCCGTGACCTCGACGACGCGACGCGGGACGCCGACGCGGTCGTCGTCGTCACCGACCACGACGAGTTCGCCGACCTCGACCCGGCCGAACTGGCGGAGCGGATGGCGGAGCCGAACGTCGTCGACGCGACGGGGATCCTCGATCTGGGGCGGTGGCGGGACGCCGGCTTCTCGACCCGGCGCGTGTGAGCGAGAGTCGGCGCTCGTCTTCCGACCCGATCGATGTTCGGTTTTTCGACGGCTTTCGCACGGCTCGGCCGTCCACTGAACCCGGCTCTCGATCGACGGAGGGAGTGGGTATTGCAGATCGTTGGCAGCGAGACGATGTTTAATGTGTCCCGATCGACGGCGACGGTCGCTTATAAGTGAACACGGTGGTGCGGTGGCGTCGCCGGCGCTGCGCGCCGGCTGCAAGCGAGAGCGAAGCTCTCGCCCTGCGCGCCTCCGAGCGGCCGCCTTGGCGGCCGGGAGGAGCGCGTGTGAGGGACGCGGCGACCGAAGGGAGCCGCGAGGCTGGGGAGGCGTGAGGCGCTGTGCGGTTGCGGTCGGGGGGGACTCAAAGGGGCAGTCGCGAGGACGGTACAGGCGATGTAAGCACCGCAGGGAGCGAACGATGTGAGCGACCGAGGAGCGTGGTTCGAGAGAGCAAAGCTCTCTCGTCATCACGAAAGGCGCTTCGCGCCTTTCGAACGACAGCGAGCGTGTACCGTCCTCGCGGCTGGGGCTTTGGAGGTGTTCACCGCAAAGTCGTCGACATAGAAACAGCCGATAGCAACGCCCTGTTTCACTTATAAATAACCGACCGGCACGATCAGACTGGAGTCCGTTTATGCGGCCAGATACGGCTCGCACACCCGCTCGATCCCCGACTCGAAGTCGATGTCGGCCTCCCACCCCGTCGCGGCGCGCAGCTTGGAGGCGTCCGCGCAGGTGTCGGAGACGTACACGCGCTCCGGGATCGGATTCTCGACGTACTCCGAGTCCACGTCGGCGTCGAGCGCGCGGTTCAACAGGTCGACCACGGTGTTGAACGAGTGCGCCTCGCCGGTCCCGACGTTGTAGACGCCGTCGAGCTCGTGTTCGGCCGCGGCGACCAGGGCGTCGACCACGTCGTCGACGTGCGTGAAGTCCCGGGTCTGCGTGCCGTCGCCGTACAGCGTCGGGGGGCGCCCGTGCGCCACGTCGTCGGCGAACTGCGCGATCACGTTGGCGTACTCGCCCTTGTGCGCCTCGGCGCCGCCGTACCCCTGATACACCGAGAAGAACCGCATGCCGGCCATCGCCATGTCGTAGTGGTTCGAGAAGTACTCCGCGTAGCGCTCCCGGGAGAGCTTCGAGGCCTCGTAACCCGTGTTCACCGTGACCTCCATGTCTTCGGGACACGGCTCCGTCTGGCTCCCGTAGATCGAGGAGGTGGAGGCGTAGACGACGGTGTCACACCCCTGCTCGCGCGCCTGCTCGACGGTGTTCACGAACCCGTCGACGTTGACGCGCGCGCCCTCCACCGGGTTCTCCTCGTGCATCGCGTAGGAGGAACGCGCTGCGAGGTGGAACACGACGTCGACGTCGGTCGGGAGGTCCTCGTCCAACACGTCGCTCCGGAGACAGCGGACGCCGGAGCCGACGTTCTCCTCGGTGCCGAGGTAGCCGTTGTCGACCGCCGTCACCTCGTTGTCCGCCGCGAGCCGGTTCGCGAGGTTCGAGCCGATGAATCCGGTGCCGCCCGTGACTAGCACGCGTTTGTTCCGCATGCGAGGGCGTTCGCCGGACCGGCACTATGCTATACGGCGCTTAATTCGCGCCCCCGGATCTCGGGGACGACGCGGGGTGATCGGCGGCGGATCGCGGCTCGACCTGCGCCACCGGACGGCGCGGACGGCGCGGACGGCGCGGGCGTCGGCGGGCGTCGGCGAGCGCGCACCCGACCGGACGCGGGTCCGATTCAGGCGTCGTCTCGTTCGGAGGCGTCGAGCCACTCGGTGACCGCCCCTTCGAGCGCCCCGGTCGTGCTCCCGAGGTTCAGCAGCTGGTAGCCGTTCGACGCTTTCTCGTTGACGTCGTCCATCCCGAACCCGAGACCCCCGACGGGGACGTTCGCGCCGACCGCCTTCGATCGAATCGTCTCGACGGCCTCCTGTACCTCCGGATGGTCGACCTCTCCGGGGTGGCCCAGCGAGACCGAGAGGTCGAACGGGCCGATGAAGACGAATCCCAACTCCGGGACGGCGAGGATGTCGTCCAGGTTCTCGACGGACGCCTCGGTCTCGACGGTCACGCCGACGAGGGTCTCTCGGTCTTCGGTGGCGACGTACTCGTCGGCGAGCCCCCAGCGAGACGCCCGCGGGGAGGCCAGTCCCCGGTCACCGGGGTCGTCGTCGTAGCGGAACCGAGCGGACCGGACCGCGTCTCGGACTTCCTCGGCGGTGTCGACGCGGGGGAGGAACACGGTCCTCGCGCCGAGGTCCAGCGCTTTCCGGACGAGCGTCGGGTCGGTGTCGGGGAGCCGGACGAGCAGCTCCACGCCGGTCCGTTCGCCCGCGCGGAGCAGGTCTTCCAGCTGGCTCGCGTCCCACGGGTCCGGGCCGCCGTGTTCGAAGTCCAACCAGACGAAGTCGACGCCGAGCTCGCCGTAGAACTCCACGAGCGTCGGACTGTACGTGTTGTCGAGCACGCCGAGCGCGACGCCTCCGTCGTCCAGGGTCGCGGCGAGGTCGTTGGCCGGTCGCGGGGCAGTCATGGTCGAGGCCCGACGGAGTCCGCGCTCCCGAGCGCCGGGACGACGGACGCGCCCCCGTTCCCGACCGCGGTGACCGTTCCGCTCGTCTCCCTCTCGGAGTCGGCTACTCGCTTCCCCTCGCAGTCGTCGGATGCCCTCGTTCGTTTCATCGTGTTCTCGGAGGGGAATCGAGCGGATTGTTATAGAGACTGTATCGAGATCGTATCCGTCATCGGCGTCGATAATTCTCCGTTACGCCCAGCGATCCGGTGAGAAACCGGGTTCTTTCCGGAGCCGGCGGCATCTGTCAGAAGAGCCGCCTTGTCGAGCGTCCTCTCGGACGGATTTCAACAGAGCTATTTTCGTCCACGGCCAACCGCAGATATTGTGAGACGGTACGCGCAACGAGAGAACTCCTTCAACCGATTCGAGCGGTCGCGGCCGTGACCGACGATCACCTCGTCAGCAGACGGTACGACTGGAACGACGTCGCTCCGGTGGTCGGCGTCGTCGAGGCGCTGAGCGACGCCGACGGAACCGACCCGGACGCCGTTCCGACTCTCGCCGAGACGGTCGACCCGGAGGCGCTCAACGAACTCTGTGCGAGCGCGTCGACGCGGGACCCTGTCACGGTCTCGTTCGCCCACGCGGGCTACGACGTGACCGTTCGCAGCGACGGGTTCGTCGGCGTCGACACCGCGTGACGGGCTTCGTTATGAGCTTGATACCCGTCCCGCCGGCGACGGCCGCCGCGTCCGTTCGGCTACGCCCCGCCTAACGATACCCGCCGCACGCCTTCGGCGACCGTGCGACGCGACGCAATGCGCCCCGTCGAAACCGTTCGATCGCTCGTCGCGCTCGGTCGGTCGACCGTCGCCTTCGGTCGGTCGGTCTTCGTGCTCGGGCGCGAGAGCGAACTGTCGTTCCTCGCCGGGAGCATCGCCTTCTTCGCGTTCTTCTCCGTCGTGCCGGCCCTCGTCTTAGCGGTCGCGGTCGGCTCCGCGGTCGGGGGCGAGCGGTTCGCCGCGGGCGTGCTCGCGCTGTTCGAGGCGTACCTCTCCACGGAGGGGACGGCGGTCGTCAGCGCGGCGCTCACGGACCAGTCGGGCATCGCGGGCGCCACGGCGGTCGGGACCCTCGCGCTCGCGTGGAGCGCGCTCAAGGTGTTCCGGGCGATCGACCTCGCGTTCGACCGGATATACGGGTCGGAGACGGTGACGCCGCTGGGGAGACAGCTCCTCAACGCGACGGCGGTGATGACGACGATCGGGATCGGGATCGTCCTGCTCGTGAGCGCGCAGTTGGTCCTCGGGCTCCCGGCCGTCGAACGGGTCCTCCCGTCGAGAGCGGTCGGCATCGCGGTGCTTTTCGGCGGGCTCCTGGTCGCGCTGCTGCCGGTGTACTACGTCTTACCGCCGCGGCGCGTGTCGCTTCGAGAGGTCCTACCCGGGACCGTCGCGGCCGTGGTCGGGCTGGTCGTCCTGGAGACCCTGTTTCACCTGTACTCGACGGTCGCCGGCCAGTATCGGGCGTACGGCTTCCTCGGGATCGTGTTGCTGTTCCTGCTGTGGCTCTACTTCGGCGCGCTCGCGCTCCTGTTCGGGGCGGTCGTCAACGTCGCGGTCGAGTCGATCCCGGCCGAGTAGGTCGCGCCTCGAAAAGCGCCGCGAGCCGCGCGGCGCCCGTCGTCAGCGACAGGACGCGATCGCGAAGTAGTACCCGGACTCGGCGGTGATCCACTCCGTCATGCGGCTTTCCTCGTCGGGGTCCTCCGGATGAAGCGTGCACTCGTCGGGGTGATCGTCGTACCGAACGATCGTCGCCCGGATCGGCGGTTCGTGGTGGTCGGGTTCCCCAGTCGGCATCATCTGTGTCTCTGGGTGGAACTCGGGTGGGTATCGTAATGCGACTCGTAACGGGGATCCCTCAACTGTCGACCGGCTCCTCGGCCTCCTCGACCGGGTCGGTCGTGTCGGTGGGTTCGGCGGTGTCGCCCGCGTCGGCCGCGCCGACCGCGACCGCCTCGTCGAGTCGCTCCTCGGCGCGGTCGCGGTCCTCGGGGTACCCCACGTCGATGCGCCACCCGTCGAGCTGGACGGCGTCGATGGTGCGGCCGGACTGGATGAGCAGATCGATCGCGTCGGGGAGCTCGTACTCGCCGCGGTCGGAGGGTTGGACGAGGTGGCACGCGTGGAAGATGGCGGGCGTGAACGTGTAGAAGCCGGTCATCACGAGGTTGCTCGGCGGGTCGTCGGGCTTCTCGACGACCTCCACGACCTCGCCGTACTCGTTCGTGTCGAGGACGCCGTACCGGGAGGCCTCCTCGTAGGGAACCTCCTCGACGAGGAACGCCGCGTCGGCGCGGTCTTCCTGTTGGCGGCTGGCCACGTCGCCGAGGTTCCCTCGAAAGACGTTGTCGCCGAGCATCAGCATGAAGTCGCCGTCGACGTGCGGTTCGGCTTGGAGGATGGCGTGGGCGAGGCCTAACTGCTCGCGCTGGTGCGCGTAGGTGATGGGCGTGTCGCGGTACTCGTCGCCGTACCGGTCGATGATCTGCTCGGCCTTGTAGCCGACCACGACGACGAGTTCGCTCGCGCCCGCGTCGATCAGGTTGTCGAACACGTCTTCGACGAGGGGCGTCCCGTTCACCTCGACAAGCACCTTCGGCTTGTCCTCCGTCAGCGGTCGGAGTCTGGTCCCCTTCCCCGCCGCGAGTACCACTGCTTGCATGGGTCCCCTATCGGATCGGCGAGGGAAGGGTATACGCCGCCTAACGGGCGTCGATCCGGTCGCTACGCCGCGTCGGTGCGGTCTCGGCTGCGAAGCGGCGTCACGAGTTCATCTCCGACAGGAGCCCGGTGGACATCAGCCGGCGGACGATCGCGACGAGCCCGTTGTCGAACCCGCGCCCGAACACCGCCTGCTCGTGGTCGCGGCCGTCCCCCGTCGACTCGTGGAACGAGCTCACGAGGATGGTGTTGCGGTCGACGAGCAGGAGCCGGCCGATCACCGTCTCGTCGCCCGTCTCGGCCGAACTGCTCAGCCACTCCAACGCCGAGACGAACACCTTCGCCTCGGGGAGGTCGCTCTCGACGCGCTCCTGTAGCGACGGGTCCGTGATCCCGATCACGACGCTTACCCCCCGGTCCAGGGCGGCCTGCAGGCGGTCCCGAAGCTCCGACGGGTACGCCGACTCGTCGCCGATCACGAGGATGACCTCGCGGTCCGACTCGTCGACCAGCTGCTGTGTCCGACTCGTTATCGCCGAGGCCCCGGACAGCGCCCACACCTCGTGGGTGATCTCCGTCTCCTCGGTCGGGGCCGCCGGCTCGATCTTCCGGAGCGTCGCCCGGAGCGAATCGGTGCGCTCCTCGTACTCGCGCCTGAGCGTCTCGGCCGCCTCATCGATGGAGACGGCGCGGAACCGCTGCGGGTTCGCGTGTTGGATTTCGACTAACCCCTTCGTTTCCAGGACTCGGACCGCGTCGTAGACGCGCGTGCGAGGGACCTCGGAGATCTCGCTGATCTCCTTCGCGGTCCCCTCCGGGAGCCGAGAGAGCGCGACGAACGCCTTGGCCTCGTACTCCTTGAGCCCGAACTCCTGCAGCAACTCGATCGCCTGTTCGTGATGCGGTAAATCATTCATGGGTCCCAACCATTTCGCTACTGACAATTCGGTAGCTACTGCGGGTTTGAGCCCCGAGGTGAAAATCACTTGCCCTTCCTGACCCCTATCGACGCCGAGCGGCGCACGCAGCGAAACGTCGAGACATCGCGTGTCGTGGTTACGACCCCTGAAACTGGGCCGCGTCGAAGCGGGGGGAGGACGGGACCCGATCGGTCGCGGTCGGCTCGACGCTCTCGTCGACCGTCTGGCGTGGGGGTTCACTCAGATAATCACAATAAGAATATATCCCGGGGCCACGAAGCGGACGTTGGCGCGCGGGATCAGTAGGGTCCCAACCACTCTGTGCCCGCGCGTCGAACTACCCCTCGGGTAGTTTTCGACCGATACGAATCCTTCAGATGACCTCCAACGACTCCGGCGATCCGCGGTCGATTGCCGTCGACCAGCTCGAAGCGTTCGGCCTGAGTACCTACGCGGCCAGGACGTTCGTCGCGCTGACCGGCCTCGGCGAGGGGACGGCCAAGGACGTGAGCGCGCTGGCGGAGGTCCCTCGCACGCGCGTCTACGACGCGGCCGCCGAGCTCCGAGAGCACGGCCTCGTCGACGTCCAGCAGTCCACGCCGAAGCGGTTCACCGCGGTGTCGGCGGAGACCACCGGGCGGCGGTTCCGCCGGGAGTACACGCGGCGGGCGGACGCGCTGACGGCGGCGCTCGACGAGATCGAACCGGTGACGCCGAACGCGGAACAGCGCGGCGTCTGGACCGTCACGGGCCGGGAGATGGTGTCGGACCGGGTCGTGGAGTTCGTCGAGGGCGCGAGCGAGGAGGTCGTCCTCGTGACCCTCGACGTCCTCCTGACCGACGCCGTCGTCGACGCCCTCCGGAGCGCGGCCGACCGCGGCGTCGCCGTCCGGGTGTCCGGGATGGACTTCTCGGCGGCCGACGAGGACGGGGATCGGCTGCCGGAGGGGTGCGGGTTCGAGTCCCCGCGGGCGTGGACCGGGGTCCCCGCCGGACGGCTGCTGATGGTCGACCGGCGTCGGACGCTCGCGAGCGTGCTGGTGGACGGGACCGGCGAGCACCCGTCGAGCGCGCGCGACGAGACCGCGATCTGGGGCGCCGGCGAGACCAACAGCCTCGTGGTCGTGCTGAAAGCGATGTTCGCGTGGCTCAACGGCGAGTAGCGAGCCGAACTGTCACCCGGTTCCTCACAAACGTTCTTGAACGCCGGCGAGCTACTGGTATGTATGAAGACGAATGCGAATGTCACTTCGGGCGGGCTCGGACGGGGCGGAGGCTCGCCCCGACGCACGGGGCGGAGATGACGTTCGACGGCACGGACCCGACCGGAGACGCGGACGCCGAGCCGGCGGCGGAACACGGGACGGCGGCGGAGAGGGGTGAGTCGCCGCGGACCGTTCGGGCCGCGTGGGACGATTCGGGATCCCCGAGCACGGCCGTCGTCGAGGCGGTCGCGACCGCGACGGGCCGGGACCCCTTGGAGATGCCCCCCCTGTACGACACTCTCGACGTCGACGCGCTGGACGGTCTCCTGACCGCCGACCGGACCGGGGACGACGGAACCGTCGCCGTCTCGTTCAGATACGACGGGGCGTACGTCTGGGTCGACAGCGGCGGGGCCATCGAGGTCGACCCGGACGCGGCGAGTTCCGAGTGATCCCGCGGGGTCTCGGAGTGAGTTCGCGGAGTCTCCGAGCGAGTCGAGGCGCGGACCGAGCGATCGCCACCGACGCCGAGCTCAAACGACGGCCGTGACCCGGAGGTAGACGACGTAGCCGAACACCGCGAAACAGACCGCGACGAGCGCGCGGAGCGGGAGCCACCAGCGGTCGCCGCTCTCCGTCGGCGCGTACAGCTGCATCACCGACAGCAGCCCGACGAAGGAGGCGACGAAGAAGTTCTGCGGCGAGAACGCGTCGAGCGCGACCAACACGCCGAGCGACGCGAGCAGCCACGCGATCAGCGTCACGAGGAACCCGTCGCGGTGTTCGGAACCCATTGAGCGGGGTACCGCCGCGAGACGGGTTGTTATATCAGCGCTAACCGGCGAGACCGTGCGGACGGCACCGGAGACCGCGGCGGCTCCGACGGGACTCGCGTCGACCGCGTCGATCGCCGCCGAAACCGACGCCGCGGCGCCGACGCGACCCGCGACGCGGCCGCGATCGCGAACCGGCGTCGAGGAACCGCGCGTTATCGCGGGTATTACTACACCGACCACGTCACTGTGTCGGGACAGGTATCGTCCGCGGGCTCGACCCGTGACCCGCGGGCAGCCGGACTCCGATACGACATGTACGACGACACCGGGACGACGTGGACGAAGTGGCTGGCAGCCGCGGGGACCGCGTGTCTGTTGGGGGCGGTCTGGTTCCTCCTCCGAGTCCCGCCCGCGGCCGGCTACGAGATATCGATATACCGCGCGTACCCGACGCTGTTCTGGGTGCTCCTGATAGCGTCGATGTTCGTCGGGCAGTTCGTCGTGCTGCTGGCCGGGACGGCCGACGGGCGCGGCGCGGCGGACCTGCTCCCGGGCGCGGCGCTCGTCGTCGTGCCCGGGTTCGTTCTGGTGTTGCTCCCCTACGTCCGGGGGTACCCGGTGTACGGCCGGGCTGACGTGCTGACGCACATCGGGCTCTTGCGGGACCTCCCGGAGCTTGGGATCGAGCTCAACATCTACCCGCCGACCCACATCCTCACGCAGGCGCTGTCGGCCGCGACCGGTCTACCGGAGCTCGGGACCATCAACCTCCTCCCGGCCGTGTTCCTGGCCGTCTACCTCGGTTCGATGGCGCTGCTCGTCGACCACCTGTTCGACGACGCGCGCCGACGGGCGTTCAGCCTGCCCCTCGTGTTGATTCCGATCGGCGGCTCGGCGCACGTGACGGCCGTCCCGTTCATCCTGAGCGTCCTCCTCGCTCCGTTCCTCCTCTACCTGCTCGTCAAGGAGCAGCGGTCGCACGCGGTCCCCGTCCGCGCGCTGGTGTTGATCGCGGTCGCCGGCGTCGTGGTGTACCACCCGCTGACGGCCGTCTTCGCGCTGGTCGCCCTCGCCACCTACAGCGCCTTCAACAGGATCCCGGTGGTACGGGCGCAGTGGAGCGGTCTCCCGAACGTCACCTCGCTGGCGACCGTGCTGTTCGTCGCCTGGTACCTGAAGTACACCGGGATCATCGTCCGGTTCCGGAACGTCGTCGACGACTTCCTGGGCCCGGCGGGCGGTCCCTCTCCCCTGCAGTCCACCACGGAGACCGTCGAGCGCACGTCGCCCGACCCGATCGACCTGATCACGGTCGCGTTCATCGAGCGCGGCACCGACCTGCTCGTCTTCGGCTTCGCGTCCGCGTTCTTCGTCCTCGCGGTCGCGCTGTGGTACTTCCGGGACGAACGGCCGGCCGTCTTCACGTTCGCGTACGGCAGCACGACGTTCCTGTTCGGGCTGATGGCGACGCTGTTCCTGACGAACGACCTCATCGCCGGGTTCGGTCGGCCGCTCCTGTTCGGAAAGCTGTTCGCCGCGGCGTTCGTGGGGGCGCTGTTCCACCTCGTCTGGCAGCGGGCGGACAGCGTCGAGGTGCGCACCGTCGTCAGCGTCGCGTTCGCGGGGCTGTTGCTGGTGACGATCGTGTTGTCCGTGTTCGGCATGTTCACGTCACCCATCGTGTTCGACAAGAACCACCAGGTCACCGAGATGGAGCTCGACGGGACGGAGTGGCTGTTCGAGAACCGGGACCCCGACCACTTCATCGACGAGCAGGGGATCTACCAGTACCGCTTTTACCACCGCTACTACGGCACGAACCAGCCGGACGAGACGATTCGGTGGGAGGGCACGTCGCCGCCGGACCACTACAACTACACCGTCAACGAGCGGCTCGGGCAGAGCTACGACGACGACAGGTACCTGCTGTTGCCGAGGGCGGGACGGATCACGTATCCGGAACGGTTCCCGGACTACCGCGAGCAGTGGCGGTTCGTCCCCGAGGACTTCGAGCGGCTCGAAGCGGACCGGTCGGTCGACCGCGTGTACGACAACGGGGAAGTGAACCTGTACCTGGTCGAGTCCGAACCGGCGCCCGCCGGGACCGACGGCGAGACCGCCGACTCGACGCCGGGCGAAACAGACGACGGGACGACCGACTCGGCGTCCGGCGACCTCGCCCCCGGCCTCGCCGATCAAATCCGGTCGGAACGCGCGGTTATCTCCCGTTAACAGCACCTTAACGCCGTCCTAACCGCTACGCAGACGGAGCGATTCTCCGGCGAAACCGCCTCTTCGCCCGGGAACGCCGTGTCCCGATCCGGTTAGCGAATTGAACAGTCATCAGATGGTGAACATATAAGTAACGATACACTTATAGCGGTTAGGCTTCGATTACCAACTGCAATGGCACACAAGCTGGCACACGACAGCGGTAGCGACCGCTCCGCGGAGACGACGGATCGCGACGGGAAACAGCGGTTTACTCGTCGGCAGTACGTCAAGCTCGGCACCGCGACCGCGGCGACCCTCCTGGTCGGCGGGGCGTCGGTCGGCGGGTCGACGGGTGCGACGACGGACACGGGCGATCTCTTCTGGACCGACTTCAGCGAGGGATCGCTGTGACGGTCCTGAACGTCCGGGACTTCGGCGCGGTGGGCGACGGGTCGACCGACGACACCGACGCGATCCAAGAGGCGATCGACGCGGCGGGCGACGGCGACGAGGTGTACGTTCCCGCGACCGGGAGCTCCTACCTCGTGACGGGCTGGAACAGCGTCGTCGACATCGGGCCGTCTGCGGACAACGTCCGGTTCTACGGCGACGGCGAGGGGAGTCGGATCGAGTACGGCGGGGGCAACGGCGGTCGGAACGTGTTCATGATCAGCGTCGACCCCGTCGACTCCGGCCTCGAGGGGTTCGTGCTCGAACACCTCACCCTCGACGGCGGGCTCGACAGCGTCGAGGGGGACCCGAACGTCGCCTCGGCGGTGCAGGTACGGAGTCCCGGCCCCGGCGCCGAGGGCAACGTCGACATCACGATCCGCGACGTGCGGGCGACGAACTGCTACGGCAACGGCATCGACGTCGGCTCCGCGGGAACGACCGTCACGAACTGCACGGCCGACAACAACCGGCAGCACGGGTTCGGGATGAAGACCAGCAACGACTCGTTTCAGGACCCGCGCGTCCGGTTCGAGCGCTGTCTCGCCCACGGGAACGGCTTCGGTGGGGGGTACTACGGGATGGACCTGTCGGGCGGCACCGCCGTCGCCGAGGACTGCGTGCTTCGCGACAACGAGGGCGCGGGCGCGACCAAGTGCTCTGACGGCGCGGAGCGGATGGTGTACCGCCGCTGCCGGCTGACGAACAACGCGGGCCACGTCTTCCAGAACACGAGCGGGCGGGGCGCCACCGTCGTCTTCGACCGGATCGTCGCCGAGGGCAACGTGGACTGCATGCGGCTGACGGAGGACGGCGTCTACCGGGTCCCGGCGGGCTCGGAGCTGGTGTTCGTCGACAACGGGCCGGACGTCCGCGGCGGGCTGTACCTCACCCACGACTCGGTGTTGGAGGCCGGCGACGCGACGCTCTGGATCAACGGCCAGACCGGCGGCGCGGGCCTGCGGGCCAGCTCCGACGGGGCCGGGAGCCGCGTCGGGACCTACTACCACGCCGACAACGAGGACGGGGCGGTCTCGAACGATCAGAACATCTCGTTCGGGACGGTCGCGAGCGACCTGAAGACCGACCTCGACGGCGTCCCGACCGCCGATCAGGTCGGCGCGTGGACCGACGCCGAAAGCGACGACGACACCGGCGACGACGAGCCGGCCGACGACGACTCCGACGGAACCGACGAGACGACCGAGGACTCGGCCTTCGAGTCGTGGACCCCGCGGTGGGACTCCGACGCGAGCGACTGGGGCGTCGTCGCGGGCGACGAGTACGAGGGCGGGCACGCCCTCCGGTACGACCACGACGGCACGGACGTGGGCCGCCGGGCGATCTCGTGGGACGCCGTCGGCACCCCCTCCGACGTCGAGGTCTTGGACAGGGTCCGCGTTCCGTCCTTCGACACCGAGGGGGACCGCGGGTACCACGCCCGGGTGCACCTCCGGTCGTCGAACGACGGCGGCGAGGAGCGCGGCTACTGGGTCGAGCTGGAGGACGCCGAGGACGGGTTCAGGCTGGCCAAGTACTCCGCCGACGGGCTGACGACGCTGGCCCGGTTCGGCGCGCCCGCCGCGGGCGCGTTCTTCTACCGGCGGTTCCGCGCCGAGGGCGACCGCCTGCGGGTCAAGGCGTGGAAGGCGAGCGAGCCCGAGCCCGACGCCTGGGACGCCGACCTCACCGACGCGGACCACGCCGACGGGTGGGTCGGACTCGGCTCCTTCGACCCGGGCGCGTTCCAGACGGACGTGCTGGGCGTCGCGACCGACGGCGGAACGGTCCGACTCGAGTCCGACGCCGCGCAGCCGACGGCGTCGTGGCGGGCTCCCGCCGACGGGGAGACGGTCGGCGGGAGCGTTCCGGTGCGGGTCGAGGCCGCGGACGGCGCCGGCTCCGGCGACGGCGTCACCGTCGAGTACCGGGCCGACGGCGGCCCCTGGACGGAGACGACCTACGACCCCGAGAGCGGCGCCCACGAGGCGGCGTGGGACTCCACGGACGTCGTCGAAGGGGACGTTTCGCTCGAAGCGCGCGCGACGAGCGACGACGGGTCGAGCGTCGACGCGGCGGTCTCCGTGACTGTCGACAACCGGCCCGAAGTCGTCTCGCTCGAGGCGCGGGATCTGACGGCCGAAACGGCGACGCTCGCCGGCGACCTCCGGGACCTCGGCGGGGCCGACGAGGTCCGCGCGCGCTTCGAGCTGCGCGCCGTCGAGACCGACGCCTGGACGACCGTCGGCGGCGAGACGCTGGACTCGCCGGCGTCGTTCACGCACATCGTGTCGGGGCTCGACCCGGACGGCGCCTACGAGTTCCGCGCCGTCGCCGACGGGAGCGACGCGACCGTCACTGGGGAGCCCGTCCCGTTCGCGACGCTCGCCGACTCGGGCGGGAACGACGCGCCGACGGTCGAGGAGTTCGACGTCACCGACAGGAGCGGGAAGAAGTGGACGCGGTTCGACGTCGACTGGGCCGTGGCCGACGCCGACGGCGACCTCGACGCGGTCGTCTCGACGCTCGAGCGCAACGGCCGAACGGTCGCCGCGGAGAGCACGACCGTGTCGGGTGACGCGGCGAGCTACACCCACGTGCTCCGCGTTCGCGGGAAGGTCGACGCCGTTCGCCTCTTCGTGAACGACACGTCGAACGCGACGGCGATGCGAGAGTACGAGGTCTGAGACGGTCGGGCTGAGCGTCAGGCGCCCCGCGGCGTCGAACCCACGGTCCGGCGTTTGGCTCCCGTTAACTATCCCTCGTCGGCCCCGAGGGGAGCTAATGGTATCTCGCCGCCGCGCCCTCTCCCTGCTGTCCCTCTCAGCCGTCGCGCTGGCGGGCTGTAACGGGAGAGACGACGATTCCGAAGACGAGGGCCCTCCGGAGTCGTCCGATCCGGACGCGGAGGGAACGCCCGACGCGGTCTCGGACATCCGCGATTTCGGGGCCGCCGTCGACGGGACGACCGACGACACGCGGGCCGTCCGGGACGCGATCGACGCGGTCGGCGAGGGCGGCACCGTCTACTTCCCGACGGGGACGACCCTCGTGTCCGCCGACGACAAGACCGCCGAAGGGGCGAAGGCGATCGAGGTCCGCGGCGACGACCTCCCGGACGACGTGACCTTCCGCGGCGACGGCGAGGAGTCCGTGGTCCGGCTCGACGGCGGCCACGAGGACAACCACGGGCTGTTCTCCTGGAAGCCGGAGAGCGGGATCGTCGGGCACGTCGTCCGCGATCTGACGGTCGACGGCAACCGAGACGAGCAGCCCGCCGATCCCGAGAACGACGACAACGGCCTGAACCTCGGCGTGAGCGAGGCCGGCAGCGACGACGCGACCGTCGATATCACGTTCCGCGACGTGCGGAGCGTCGACGCCAACACCGAGTGTTTCACCTTTCTGCAGGGCGGCTGCGTCGCGGACCGGTGTACCGCGAGCGGCGCCGGGAAACACGGGTTCGGCATCGACACGTACGACAACGTCGGCCCGGCTCTGCCGCCCGTCGTCGTCCGGAACTCCCACGCGTACGACTGCGACATCTACGGGATCGACTGCTCCGGGGGAACGACCGTCGTCGAGGACTGCGTCCTCGAGGAGAACGGGTGGGGAACCAAGACGACCGGCCACGTGCTCGAGGCCGCGTTCCGCCGGGTCCGGATAGCGAACAACAAACACCTCGGCTACCAGCGGAACGACACGCCGACGGAGACCGGCGAGACCGCGCGGGTGCAGTTCGACGACGTGGTGGCCCAGTCGAACGGCGATCAGGGGTTCCGCTTCGGGCGAGACACCGAGTACTCGGTCGGGACCGTCACCGCGCTCGGGAACAACGGTGACGGGAACGGGAGCGGCAACATCGCGATCATGGACAACGCGACCGTCACCGCCGACGAGGTCCGCTCGTTCAACGCCGAGTTCGGCGCCGGCATCCACTACTGGAGCTCGGAGTCGTCGACGATCTCGCTGTACGTGAACTTCGGGAACCGGAACGGGCCCTTCGACGGGGAGCTGGAGAGGCTCGTCGTGCGCGCCATCGACGTCGACGTGCCGAGCAACGTCGTCGACTCGATCACGTCCGGCGCGATCCCGGACTCGTCGGAAGTCGGCGCGGGAACGAGCGACTGACGAGGGGAGACGGGGGAGATCGCTCCGAAGAAGCGAACCCGACCGGTGGTGCCGCCGAGCGGACGGAATTCTGCCGCGGTAATCGGACCCATACAGCGGGCTACCCACCCCTATGAACTCTATATATATGTGGGTAGCACCGGCACAACCGGTATGAGCGGACGGATAACGGGAGGCGACGCGTGTCGGTCGACCGACCGCCCGAAGCGCGGGGACACATGATCGGGCTCTTAGGGAAAGCCGAGGAGGTCAGGCGCTCGCAGGGCACGCTGACGATGGTCCAGCGAGGCGCGAACTACCTCGCGTGGCGCGGGTCTCCGGTCCTGTGGCCGCTGTTGAACCGCGGCCGGACGGTCGGCCACCGGCTGCGGTACGACGCTCCCCCGCGGCTGTACGAACCGATCTCCGTCTCGCCGTCGGCGATCACGCGATACACTTGGGGGGTCTCCAAGACCCTCGGCCTCGGGGCGGTGCGCGGCGGCGACTGGGAGAGCGACTCGCTCCCGCTCTCCGAGAAGTGGGAGTGCCGGGGGCTCGAACAGCGGTTCGTCGACGGCCTCGACTGGGAGGAGACGGAGTACGTCCGGTACCCCCGCCGGAAATACTTCGCGGAGGGAGAGGACATCTGGGGGTACGGCACCGAGGCGGAGTTCATCGAGCACCGGTGCGGCTACGTGGACCGACTCTACGAGAGCATCCGACGGGACGGGTACGTGCGGTCCGAGAACGGGACGGACGCGTTCCCGGGGATGGACATCCGCCGGATCGGGTATCACCACAACTTCGACCCGCTGGTCTGTATCGGGGCCGACGGAACGATCTACCACCGCGACGGCTACCACCGGCTGATGATCGCCAAGGCGCTCGATATCGACGCGATCCCGGTGTTGGTCCTCGCCAGGCACCCGGCGTGGCAGGAGGTCCGCGAGTGCGCGTACGCCGGCGAGCTCGCCGAGAGCGATCCCGACCGCGAGCATCCCGACATCGCGCCGCTGCTGGATTAGCGGACGTATATACATAGCCGGTCGCCCCGACGGACCCAGACATGGAACCACCACGGCGCAGCGATCGACTCCGGACGGCGGAGCGGCCCCCGACGGCGGAGCGGCTCCGGACGACGGAGCGGCTCCGGACGACGGATCGACTCCGGACGGCGAACCGCGACGGCCGGTCCGTCCCGGCGGCGTGACCGACATGGTCGACATCAGCTCCGCGGTCTCACGCGGTCTCACCGCCGGCGTCTCGCGCGGCCGGTCCGTCGCCCACGCCGCGCGTCGGCAGCTCCCGGCGCTCGCGGACACCGGGAGCGACGAGGAGCACCTGTCCGCGGCGATAGAGTGGCTGTTCCGCAGTCAGGACGCGACCGGCGGGGGCGGGTCGGCGGCCACGTACAACCTCCTGCTCGGGTGGGAGCCCCCGTACCCGGAGACGACCGGCTACGTCATCCCTACCCTCTACGCGTACGCCGACGACAACCCCGAAAGCGAGGCGTTCGACCGCGCGACGGCGATGGCCAAGTGGCTCCTGTCGGTCCAGCGCGCCGACGGGAGCTTCCCCGAGGGGACCGGCGAGCGCGGCGACCCCAACGTGTTCAACACCGGACAGGCCGTCTTCGGGCTCGTCGAGGCGTACCGCCGGACGGGCGAGGAGGCGTACGCCGACGCGGTCCGCGCCGCCTGCGACTGGGCCGTCGTCGCGCAGGACGACGACGGCGCGTGGCGGCGGTACGACTACGAGGGCGAGGTGCACGCGTACGCGACCCGGGTCGCGTGGGCGCTGCTGGAGGGGGCCTCGGTCCTCGACGACCGGGCGGAGACCTACCGGAACGCCGCGAAGCGGAACCTCGAGTGGGCGCTCGAGAGACGGCGGCCGAACGGCTGGTTCGAGAACGCGGCCTTCGTCGCGGGCGACGACCCGGACCTCCACACCATCGCGTACACGATTCGCGGGCTCTTGGAGGGCGGCGTCCGGCTCGACGACGACGCGATGATCGACGCCGCGAGGGGGTCCGCGGACGTGCTCTTGGAGCTCCAGCGGCGGACCGGTTCCCTATCGGGGACCTACGACGCCAACTGGGACGGGACGTGGTACCGCTGTCTCACCGGCAACGCCCAGATGGGGCTGGTGTGGCTTCGGCTCTACGAGCTGACGGGCGAGGCGGAGTACGCGAGGGCGGCCCGGACCGCCGCCGAGTTCCTCAAGCGCCACCAGTCGCTCGGCGGTCCAGACCCCGTTCGCGGGGCGATTCCGGGGTCGTACCCGCACGTCGGCGGCTACCTCTACCTGCGGTACCCGAACTGGGCGACGAAGTTCTTCGCCGACCTCCTCGCGGGGCTGGCGGACGCCTCGCCGCCGGAAGCGACGGGCGGAGGGCAGGAGGCCCCGGAGACGACCGCGACGAAGTGGAAGGCCGCGATCACCGGGGAGACGGTGACCGACGACGCCCCGCTCCGGGTCTGTCTGCTGTTCGACGGCGAAGGCACCGAGCGGTGGGTCGCGGACGCGATCGAGACGATGCTGGCGGAGACGAACGCCGAGATCTCCCTCGTCGTGATCAACGAGGACGCCGGCCTGCTCGGGAGCGGGAACGTGAAACGCGGCGTGAAGTACCCGGCGTACGCGGCCTACTGGATCGCGTCGGCGCTGCGACCCCGCCGGTCCGCGTCGGAGCGGTACGACGACTCGGTCCACATCTCGGAGATCACCGGGGTCGACGACGTCGAGTGGATCCGGACGTACCCGACCAACGTCAGCGGGCTCTGGAACGAGCTCCCCGAGGAGGTCGTCTCGGAGATCGGAGCGCGGTCCGACGTGGTGTTCCGCCGCGGCTTCGGGCTGGTCCGAGGGTCGCTGCTCTCGGCCACCGAGCACGGCGTCTTGAGCTACCACCACGGCGATCCCCGGGCCTACCGGGGTGGTCCCGCCGGGTTCTGGGAGTACATGCGCGACGAGGAGACCGCGGGCACGATCGTCCAGTCGCTGACCGACGACCTCGACGCCGGGGTCGTCCGGTCGTACCGCGACGTGGACATCGCCGACTGCGACACCCTCGACGAGATCCGGCGCGCGCTGTACGGGGGGTCGACCGGCCAGTTGGCCGAGGCGATCGAGGCCGTCCAAGACGAGGACCGCGAGCCGATGGTCGTCGACGACCTCGGGCCGGTGTACCACCCGCCGGACCTCGGCGAACTGGCCGCGTACGCGCGGAAGCGCTACCGATGACCGGTTCACCGGACCCGCCGGGGGCGGTCCGATGAGCGATCGGCTAGAGGCGCTGCGGCGGGTCCCGTTCCTCCTCACCGCCGCGCGGTCGGCGGGAAAGGTCGTCAACCACACGCTCCCGGACCTGCTGCGCTCCGAGGTCGACGCGGCTGCGCTCGACCGGTCCGCGGTCGACCCCGCACTCGCGGGGCCGGCGACCTCGCTGGGACCGGGCGAGCGCGACGGGACGGAGCTCCCCCTGACTCCCACCGAGATCGCGGCCGCGCGAAATCCGGCGTTCACCGCCGAGGACGTGACGGACTTCGGGGCCGTCGACTTCGTCGCCGACCCGTTCATGCTCCCCGGCCCGGACCGCTGGCACCTCTTCTTCGAGGTGTGTAACTACGCCCGCGACCCGGACGCCGTGATCGGCCACGCGACGAGTCCCGACGGGCTCCGCTGGGAGTACGACCGCGCCGTGTTGAACACCGGCGAACACCTCTCGTTCCCGTACGTGTTCGAGTGGGAGGGCACCCGGTACATGGTGCCCGAGGAGGGCGGAGCAGACGGGCGAGCGGTCC
>NZ_AOJG01000031.1 GCF_000337375.1 Halorubrum lipolyticum DSM 21995
GAGTCGCCGATCCTCGAGGGGACGGGCGCCAGAATCGGCTGGAACTCCGGGCGGATGCACCACGTCGACCCGTGGTGCGTCGACGGCCGGTGGCTCTGCGTCGCCGACGGCAACGTGAGCCATCCGGGGCTGTTCACCGGTCGCCACTGGGCGCTCGGGATGTACTCGGCGGACTGAGCGCACCGCTCACCGACCGCGACCGGCTCCGGCACTCACCGACGAACCGCGTCGGCGACCCGCGAGCCGAGCGTCGCGGCCATGCCGACCGCGCCGGCCGCGAACGGCAGCGGGTCGTCCGTCGAGAACAGGTCGAAGTGCGGGTTCCGGTACAGCGAGGTCGCCAGCGCGACGAGCTCGCGACCGATCGGCGGCGGGTCGCCGTGGCCGTCGGCCCGAGCCACGTTGTAGAGGTACGCGAGCTCCCCGCTGAGCAGGTGCGAGCCGACCCCGACTGGGTACTCCGGCATGCCCCCCTCCGGGCGTTGCCCGACGGCGAGGGCGGCGTAGTGGCGCGGGAAGTCGACGCCGGCGTGCACCGGCAGCGCCAGCGACCCCCAAAAGCGGGGGTTGATCTCCATGAGCCTGAAGGAGCCGTCGCGCGCGTCGCGCCGGAACTCCACCATCGCCGGGCCGTGCCAGTCCAGCGCCGACAGGAGCGCGGTGCCGTGCTCGCGCAGCGCGTCGACGTCGACCGCCTCCCGGTAGACGCTCGCGCCGCCGGTGTAGGTGAAACTCCGGATTCGGTGGTGCTGGAACGTCGCGACCGGCTCGCCGCGGTCCATCAGCGCGAAGAACCCGTACTCGCCGTCGCTCGGCACGAACTCCTGCGTGACGGGCACGTGGCCCATCTCGTCGACGACCGACTCGACCGGGGGGCGCTCGCCGGCGTCAAGGAGCCGAACGTCGGGCTCGCGAGACCCCTGCCCGTCCTCGTCCACGACGATGGTGTACCGCGGTTTGACGACCAGCGGGCCGTCGTCGGCCGGCCAGTCGGTGAGCAGCCGCGTTCTCGGGACCGGGACGCCGAGGTCGGCGGCGACCGAGAGGAGGGTCCGTCGGTCCTGCGCGCTCCGGAGCGCGTCGAAGCCGGGCCACACGGGGTCGAGGTGTTCCGAGAGCACCTCGCGCCGGGACGCGAGGGCGTACGCGTCCGCCTCGCGCAGCGGGAGGACGGTTATCACGTCGTCGCGCGCGGCGAGGTCGACCAGCGCGTCCGCGTACCCCCGCATCGACTCGGTGGGGTCGGGAACGTCGACGACTTCGGCGCGGTGTTTCGACGAGAGCGCCGGGGACCGCTGCCCGTCGGACGCGAGGACGGGCGCGACGCCGGCGCGGGCGAGCGAGCGCACCGCGACGACGCTGCTCTGGGTGCCGATCGCCGGGACGACCGCCGCCGGCCGGTCGGCGGTCATCGCGCGGACTCCAGCGCCTCGGCGAGCCCGTCCACCGAGCGGATCACGTCGCCGTACAGCGTCCGGAACCCGTCGAGCCCCTCGCCGTACGGGTCGCTGATCTCGTACCCCTCGTCCGAGAAGACCCCGAGGAAGCGCGTCTTGTCGTCGAGGTCGCCGAACCCGCGGCGGAGGTCGTGGTAGTTGAGCAGGTCCATCACCACGACGAGGTCGCTCCGGTCGAGCAGGTCCGCCGTGACCGGCTTCGACCGGTGGTCGGAGAGGTCGACGCCGAGCTCGTCGGCCACCCGGACCGCGTCGTCCGGGCTGGCGCGCCCGGTCGTCGTCCGGAGACCCGCGGAGTCGACGGAGAGCCCGTCGATCCCGCGGTCCTCCGCGACCGATTCGAGGTACCGCTCCGCGAGGGGGCTCCGACAGATGTTCCCGTAACAGAGGAACAACACGTTCGGGTCGCCCGACGCGGCGCCGTCCGGCGGCGACGCGTCGAGGACCGACGGCGACCGCGCGAGCGCGAGGCGCAGGCGCTGGGTTTCGATACCGGCGTGGTTCCGTGCGGCCGAGAGGTACGAGCGGATCATTGGTGAGCGGGCCGTCGGTCGGATGCGACGAACCGACCTCGGCGGGAGATACCGGAGAGGAGCGCCCGCGGAGGCTTCGTTACCGAGACGCTAATCCGCGGATGGAGAGGTGTGCCGGCTGTCGAGGTCGCCGCGGCTCCGCCGATAGCCGGCGGATAGCTTTATAAGCCGCAGACGGAGGGGCGGTCGAGCCGTTTCGCATGTACTCCATCCTCGCGAGCGCCGTCAACCATCCGGACACGATCGAGCGCTACAACGGCCTGTTCAACCACCGCATCCTCCGGTCGCTCGCCGAGAGCGGCGTCGACGTGAACGCGGTGTCGCCCCGACCCTTCGCCCCGCCGGTCGGCCCGTACGCCGAGTACGCGTCGATCCCGACCGTCGAGGACTGGGGCGCGTACGACGTGCACCACCCCCGGTTCTGGTACCTGCTCCCCAAGCGGTTCTTCTACGGGCTGGCCGGCGACTCCTTCGCCCGCCGAGTCCCGCCGTACGCGGACCGGGCGTTCGACACGCCCGACGTGGTCCACGCCTGCCACGTCTACCTCGACGGCTACGGCGTCCTCCCGTACGTCCGCGAGCACGACCTGCCGCTGTTCGTCGTCGCGCACGGGACGATCCTCAACACCTACGACGACCTCGCCCGCGGCGTCCGCGAGCGCGTCCGCGAGACGCTCGACGAGGCGACCGGCGTCCTCTGCGTGAGCGACGCGCTCGCCGAGCGGGCGGGCGAGCTGACCGACTCGGCGACGGTCTCGACGGTGCCGCTCGGCGCCGACCCGGAGCGCTTCCCGGTCGACCGGCGCGAGGCGCTCCGGCGCGAGCTGGGCGTCGGCCCCGACGCGACGGTGGTCCTCTTCGTCGGGCAGTTCGTGGCGCGGAAGGGCGTCGAGGAGGCGATCGAGGTCGTCCGGCGCGTCGACGACCCGGACGCGACCTTCGTCTTCGTCGGCCACGGCGGCGACCTCGCCGACGAGGTGCGCGACGCGCTCACGGAGACCGGGCGGTCGCCGCGGCTCGTGTTCGACGGCCTCCCGCCGGTCGCGCTCCGCCGGTGGTTCGCGCTCGCCGACGTGTTGTGGCTGCCGAGCCACACGGAGGGCCGCCCAACCGTCATCTACGAGGCGATGGCGAGCGAGACCGCCGTGTTGGCGTCGTCCGTCGGCGGGATTCCGGAGCAGGTGGTCGACGGCGAGACCGGCCTGCTGGTCGAGCCGACCGACGTGGACGGGCTGGAGGCCGGCCTCCGGTCGCTGCTCGCGGACCGGAACCGCGCTCGGGAGATGGGGCGGGCGGGCCGCGACAGGCTCCTCGAACGGGGGTGGACGTGGGAGGCCCACGCCGAGCGGGTCCGGCGGCTCCACGAGGAGGCGATCGAATGACGGGCTCGGACGGCGGGCGGGCGAGCGACGGGACGACCGGAGCGGACGGCGAGGCGACCGACCTCTCCCTGCTCGTCTTCACCTCTCACCGGCCCGAGGAAGTGGTAGAGCCGCTCCGAGAGACGGCCCTCGACGTGGCCGTCGTCAGCGTCGACGGCGGCGGGTCGCTCCCCTCGCGGACCGTGGCCGCCGTTCGGCGGACGCGCCGGGCGCTCGCGGCGCACGACCCCGACGCGGTCCTGCTCGACTGCTACGAGGCGATGGGCGCGCTGGTCACGCTGCTGGCGGACCGCCGCGGCGTCCCCGTCGTCGACCGGCTCGTCGGAGACACCTGGCTGCGGTTCGAGAACGGGATCCGGGAGGCGAAACGCGAGGGCGAGTGGGGTCGCGCCGCGGGCTACCGCGCGATCCTCGGGGTCGACGAGTTCGTCTTCTCCCGCGCGAGCGGGTTCGTCGTCGTGTCGGAGCAGCTCGGGGAGGTCGTCCGCCGGCGGACCGGGTGTCCCCCGGGGCGCATCGGGAACGTGCCCGTGCCGGCGCCGGAGGTGGGAGGGCTCGCGTCGTCGAACGGCGGCGAGCGGTTCGGGATCGACGCGGACCGCGTCCTCCTGACGGTGACGAACCTGAAGTACCGGGCGAAGCTCCGCGGGGTCGAGACGGCGCTGGAGGAGCTCCTCCCGCTGCTCGACGCCGACCCGGGCCTCGCGTACGTCGTCGCCGGCGGCGGCGAGTACGCCTCGGCGGTCCGAGCGACGCTCGACGAGCGCGTCGACGACCCGGACGTGCGGCGGCGGATCCACGCGCTGGGGTACGTCGACGGCGTCGCCGACCTCTACGCGCTGGCGGACGCCTTCGTCTACGTCTCGTACCTCGACGGCTACCCGCGCGTCGTGTTGGAGGCGCAGGAGGCCGGCCTCCCGGTCGTCGCGAACGACGCGTTCGGGATGCGCGAACAGGTCGACGACGGCGAGAGCGGCTACCTGATCGACCCGGCGGAGCCCGGGGCGCTCCGCGAGGCCGTCTCTTCACTCCTCGCGGAGCCCGAGACCCGGCGCCGGTACGGGGAGCGCGGCCGCGACCGCGTCGCGCGCGAGAACGCGCCCGCGGTCGTGGGACGGCAACTCGAGGCGTTCCTCCGGCGATTGGTGGCGGCGGTCGACTGACCGGGGGATCTCGGACGGTCCGCGGTCTGAGTCGCGTGTGTCACGATATCGGTCGATAAGGGCAGCTTACTGGCCGGTCGTCGGCACGTCTGCCCCGCGGCCCGTAGACGCGTTTAAATAGCCACACACTAAAAGGGAGTAATCACTTCCTAATGAGCTCTTCACCGGTCGTGGACGTCGACTCGGACCCTCGCGTCACCGGCGAGTACGTGCGCCGGGTGCCGAGCGACGCGGGGACGCTCACGCTCGTCGGGGTCGTCCACGACCACCCGGCGAGCACGTACCGCGTTCGACGGGTGGTGACGGAAGTCGATCCGGACGTGCTCGCGCTGGAGCTGCCGCCGATCTCGATCCCGCTGTTCGAGCAGTACGCGAGCACCGACCGGACCCCGCCCGCCTTCGGCGGCGAGATGAGCGCGGCGATTCAGGCCGCCGACACGGACGCGACGGTCGGTATCGACCGACCGAGCACCGGTTTCTTCCACCGTCTGGGGCGGACCTTGCTTCGGGAGCGACCGCCGCAGCAGACGGTTCGAAACGTGGTCTCGGACGCCGTCGAGACGACGAAACACGCGCTCACGTGTCGCGTCGCGGCGGCGATCGGCGACCGCGCCTCGATCCGACTGGAGGTCGACTCGCCGATCGCACACGACGTCGACCACACCGACGCGCCCGACGACCAGGCGCGCGACGAGCGCACGCAGGTCCGTCGGTCCAACTCGTTCATGAAGGCGTTCCGGACCGCGAGCCGCTCGCAGGCCTCCCGACTCGAAGACGCGGCGAGGGAGGCGGAGATGGTCGATCGGCTCGTGCGGCTCCGGGAGGACGGCGACATCGTCGCCGTCGTCGGTATCAGCCACCTCGACTCGGTGGCCGAGGGGCTGCGTTCGGTCGACGAGGCGGCCTCGCCCGGGGACGGCCGCGATACGTGAGCGGGACGGTCTCAGCGGTGTGACTCGATCTTGATGATCGGGTCTCCGCTCTTGTCGGCGATGATCGTCGCCGTCGTCGTGTCCGCCTCGAACTGGAGGGTCATCTTGAGGTTGCGTTCCTGAAAGAGTCCGTCGAGGGCGTCCGTGTTGATGTCTTCGCTGATGATCCACTCCTGCTCGATAACGTCCTCGTCGTGAGCCTTCGCGATCGCCGTGACGACCTCCGTGCTGAGCTCTTCGGTCTCGTCCGGCTCGTAGTAGAACTCTCGTGTATCTCCCATCGGTATGGAACTAATTATAATACTAAAAAAGTAATTCATTAGGTAGTAGAACAGTTGTGTTTAGAAGATAGTCACTTCTGAAGCAATTGGATTCGATGACGTTCAACATATCTAGACTAAAATAATACATACATATTGGTTTTCTATTTTTAATATTATCTTTATAACTATATGTGCACAAGGAATACAATTGATCGGAATGGAACGAGATCACGTAACTGACGACGACGAAGGCAAAGCGGTAGTCGACTCCCACGGTGAAAAGATCGGGATGATCACGGAGGTCAAATCCGGTACCGCGTACGTGAACGCGGACCCGGGCCTCACCGACACCATCCGTTCGAAGCTCGGCTGGGGCGACGCCGACCAGGACGACTATCCCCTCGAGCAGAGCCGCATACACACGGTGACCGACGACGAGATCCGGCTCAAAGACGAGTTTTAAGCGCGACTCCACCGGAGTGACGGTCATTTTTATCGGACCCGATCGAGCGTGAGCGGTTCGCGAACGATGGCGGGAGTACGTGTCTGGGGTGAGTGGGTGGGTATCCGTGAACGAGCGGTGTCGCCGTCGGCCGCGTCCCCGTGATCGATGACCGTGCGGTGACGGTCTCCAAATCCTCAGTCACTCGTTTATAAACGGTTGATTGTCGATCGACGGCTCCGCGGTGAGCTCTTCCAAGACCTCAGCCGCTCGTTTATAAACGCGTGTCTGCGGATCGACAGCGAATACCTCCAAAGCCCCAGTCGCTCGCTTATAAGCGGCCGGCAGCGGGTCAGCGGTGAAGACCTCCAAAGCCCCAGTCGCGAGGACTCGATGCGCTCGTTGCGGTCCTCAGTCGGTCGCTAGCGCTCCCTCCTTGCGGTCCTTACGTCGCGCGTCTTCGTCCTTCCGGGAGACGTTGTCTCCCGTCTTCCCGCTCGCGTTGCTCGCGGGAATCGCGACTGCCCCTTTGAGTCCCACCCCGNCGCTCCGCTCGGCGCTGCGACTTCCGTGCTCCCGCTCGCTCCCTCCGGTCGCTCGCGGGACCGCAGCCTCACGCCTCCCCAGCCTCGTCGCTGGCGCCGACGGCGCCAGCGACTCCCTCGCGCGGTGCTACTCGGCCGCGAAGCGGCCTCGCAGGCACGCGCCACCGCACCGCTTGTTTATATGCGATCGTCGCCGTCGCTCACGGCTTTTAAATACACATCTGTCATCGACGAACTGCAACACGCACACCCGCTATCGCTCCTCGCTGATTCTGTACTGACCGATTCCGGACCAGGGGACCTCGCCGGCCGAGGGCGTTTCACGGGGATCGCCTCCCGATACCGGGCTACCCCTCTCCCGAGTCGATCGACAGCAGCGTCCGCACCTCGCTGCCCGTCGGCTTCGTGACCGCGATCATCGGCCGGAGCCGCTCCCGGCCGTACCGCGGGAAGTACGGGGACTCCGTGAGCCGCACGCGCTCCGTCCCGGGGAACCGGATCGACCCGAGTCGGTCTCCGTCGGCGCGGATTTCGAGCCCGTCGGTCCCGGACCGAAACCCGCTTTCGAGGTCCGGCTCGGCGTCCGGCGCCGCGTCGGGGGGCGCCACGGGCTCCCCGCGCACGTCGACGCTCGGGTGGAAGTGGTAGCGGACCGTGTACGTCTCGTCCGGGTCGCCGGTGACTCGGTCGACGATCCGCCAGCCCGGCGCGGGCGCCGACGCCGATCCCGACGCTGACGCCCCTCCCGACGTCGGCGCCCCTCCTGACGCCGATACCGATCCCGCCGTCCCCCTCGTCGCCACCGACCGCCGGTGTTCGTACGAGGGGCCGCCGAACGAGTCCCGGGCGTGGCTGGCGGCGATCCGGCCGCGCTCGTCGGCCTCGACGGCGACGCTCGTGCGCTTGCCCAGCATGTAGCTGCCGGCGGTCGGGATCGGCTCGATCCCGTCGTACTGGGCGGTGTTGTGGGCCGCCGCGCTGCGGGCGTACTGCCGGCGCGCGTTCGCCCCGTAGTCGTACACGCCGGTGTCCGCGAGCACCTGTCTCCCGTCGACCCACAGCAGGACCCCGAGCTGGTCGTTGTGCGAGTGCGCCGGCAGGTGCGGCGGCCCCACGTCGCCGACGTCGAAGAGGAGGGTCCCGCCGCCCGCGGAGAGCGTCCGGTAGCCGGAGCCCGCCGGGTGGTGACGCGACCGGATCGTCGGCGTCAGCGAGCAGGCCCGGCAGTACGCCAGACAGGAAGTCGCGCGGATCGCCTCCCCGCGCACCGAGTCGTTCAACAGGGGGATCTCCCCCGAGGGCTCCGCGAGCGACGAGAGGAACCCCATGGCGTGTTCGGCGACCGTCCCGATCGCGGTCGTCGGGAGCCCGACCGCCGACAGGAGGTCGGTCGCGGTCGCGTACCGCCGGAGGACCGTGACGTGGTACATCGGGCTCCGCTCGAAGTGGCCGCCGTCGGCGAGGAACTGGTCGCTTCCGGCGCGCTTGAGCAGCTCTCGTCCCGTCCGCACCCACCCGGTGTCGTGGTCGCGGAAGAGCACGCCCGCCGCGATCAGCGCCGCGGCGTTCTCGATCAGGTGGTTGCCGCCGATCTCGTGTTCGACGTGGTTCGCGAGGAACAGCGCGTTCCGGTAGGTCATCCGCACCAGTCGGTCGGGGACCTCGGTCCCGTCGTCGCCGGCACACCAGGCGACGTAGCGGGACCAGCCGAGTATCCGGAGCGACACCGAGTGGGGCGTCCACGAGCGGCGGAGGTACGCCTCCTCGCCGATCGGGTTCGACGCGTCCCAGTCGTACGCCTGCGCCTCGAGCCGCGACCGGACCTCGTCGAGGCCGGCCGGGGACTCCCACCCGAGGACGAGCCGCTCGAACCCCTCGAACGAGGCGAGTTTGAGCCGCCAGAAGATCGGCCGCTCGTCGATCGCCTCGTCGTCCCAGTCGATGTCGTCGCCGAAGTCGATCGTGTGATCGAGGAACGTGTACCGCCCGTCGGCCGCGTCGCCGGCCGTCTCGCGAGCGTCCGCGCGCTCGGCCTCCGAGAGGCTCGCCCGGAGCCGGTCGAGGTTGGCGCGGAGCGGCTCGGGCGCGATCGAGAGGTCGTCGGGGACCCGCCGGTCGTACCGCTCGTCGAAGTCGACCGGGAGCCGCGGGACGACGGCGTGCCGGAGCCGGCGCTCGAGGATGCCGGCGAGCTGGACCGGCTTCATGTTGGCGACCGTGTGGGCCGCGACCGACCAGTCCCCCGGGCGGCCGAGCAGCCCCCGTCCGTCGTCCTCGCCGCCGCCTCTCCGGTTCGGTTCGGGCGGCGCGTCCGCTCCGACCGGATCGTCCCCGCCGGCGTCGCGCCGCTCCGCGGGCGTTCGGAACGGGTCGCTCATCGGTCGACCACCTCGTCGAGGACGCGACCGAGCCGGCCCGCGACGACTCCGCGGTCGTAGCGCTCGACCATGTGTTCCCGGCCGCTGGCCCCGAGCGCGTCCCGGCGCTCGGCGTCCGAGAGCAGGTCGTCGAAGGCCGCCGCGAGTCGTTCCGGGTCGTTGTCGACGAACAGGCCGCCGCCGGACTCGTCGATCAGCGCCTCGATCTCCCCGACTCCGGTGGCGACGACCGGGAGCTCGCAGGCCATGTACTCGTACGCCTTCGTCGGGACCGCGTACTCCAGCATGTCGTCGCGCTTCAGCGGGGCGACGCCGATCATCGCGCCGCCGAGGAGCTCCGGGATCGTCTCCCGCGGCACGAGCCCGGTGAACTCGACGCGGTCGCCGACTCCCTCCTCGGCGACCAAGCGCTCCAGCCGGTCCCTCGTGTCGCCGTCGCCGACGATCCGGAGGGTCGCGCCGGACGCGACCGACGACATGGCCCGGATACAGGCGTCCAGGTCCTGCGCGTGGCCGACGTTGCCGGCGTAGACGATGGTCGGCTCGCGCTCCGCGTCCGTCGGTCGAAACGTCGCCGTGTCGACCCCGTTGGGCAGGTGGCGGACGGACCCCTCGTCGATTCCGTACCGCTCGACGAGGTCCTCGCCGAGGACCCTCGTCGTGACGGTGACGCGGTCCGCGGTCCGGAGGACGAGCCTCTCGTACCACCTGCTGGCGCGCTCGACGACGCCGCCCTCGCCGATGAACCCGAGCCCGACGGCGGCGTCGATCCAGAGGTCGCGGACGTCGACGATCCACGGCGTGTCCGTCAGCAGGCCGAAGGGGAGCCCGGCCAGTCCGGTGAAGATCGGCGGGGAGGAGGTGACGATCACGTCGTACTCGCGGTGGTTGACGAGCAGCCAGCAGAGCGCGTGCAGCGGGAACAGGAGGTAGTACGCCATCCGAGAGAGGAAGCCGGGGTCCTCCGCCGCCGGCTGCCACGCCCAGAGCCGGTGAGCGGTGACGCCGTCGACCGTCTCCGTGGTCTTCCGCGTCCACGACCGAGAGAACTGTCCGTGGGGGAACGACGGCGGCGGGGCGACCACCGTGACGTCCCAGTCGCCCTCGGCGAGGTGCGCGCAGGTGTCGCTCACCCGGGAGGCGTTGCCGGACCGGTCGGGCGGGTAGTGCTGGGAGACGACGACGACGTGCGGGGAATCGTCCGCCATCCGTTATCGCGTCGGCGAGACCGGTCGAGTCGGTGAGGACCGCCGGGTCGCGTGTCGTTCGGTGGGCTCTCCTCGATCGATCGGCTGGTCCGTCTGTCGGTCGGTCGATTGATCCGTCTGTCGGTCGGTCGACCGCCGACGGGTCGAAGCGAGCTGTGAGTTCATGGTCGGGGAGATCGCCCGTCCCGATCGGACGCGGCGTGTCACTGTCTCGGCGTACCGCTCTCGGGGCTATTGTTACGGTGTGGATAAGGCCCCGCGGAGGGCGCCGCCCTACTCCCCTCGGGCGAGCGTGTCGAGTCCAGCCGCGAGGTCGACGGTCGGAGCGTAGCCGAGCCGCTCGCGCGCTCGAGAGATGTCCGCCTCGCTGTGTCGAACGTCCCCCTCGCGGGCGTCGGTGTGGACGATCGGCGAGTCGCTCCCGACGGCCGCCCGCACGCGCTCGGCGAGCTCGGCGATCGTCACCGACTCGCCCGTGCCGACGTTGTAGCTCCTCCCTACCGCGTCGGTCTCGGCCGCGAGGCGGTTCGCCCGGACCACGTCGTCGACGTGGACGAAGTCCCGCGTCTGCTCGCCGTCACCGTGGACCGTCAGGGGGTCGCCGGCGCGCGCCCGGTCGAGGAACGCGTCGATGACGCCGGCGTAGTCGCCGCCGGTCTGGCCGGGGCCGTACACGTTGAAGTACCGGAGCGCGACCGTCTCCACGTCGTACAGCTCGTGGTACAGCCGGGCGTAGTGGTCGGCCGCGAGCTTCTGGAGCCCGTACGGCGAGGCGGGGTCGAGCGCCGCCGTCTCCGGGACGGGGACGCGCTCGGGGTCGCCGTAGACCGCGGCGCTCGACGCCAGGACGACGCGCGCGTCGTGGGTCCGGGCGGCCTCGAGCACGCGCAGCGTGCCGGTCGCGTTGACGGAGTGGCTCTCCAGGGGGCGCGCCACCGAGTCGGCGACGCTCACGAGGGCGGCCTGATGGAACACCACGTCGACTCCGGCCGTCGCCTCGTCGAGGACCTCGGGGTCCCGGACGTCGCCTTCGATCGCCCGAACGCCCTCCGGAACGTCGGTCCCCGGGTCCACGTCGAGCACGCGGACCTCGGCGTCGCCGCGGAGCGAGTCGACGAGCGCGCCGCCGATGAATCCGCCGCCTCCCGTAACGAGCACCCGCTGTGCGTCCATGATGGCTCCCGGTAGACCCGACGCCGGGTTTAGTAGGCGGTGCCTTTCGGGGGAGATCGCCGAGATCCGCCGAGTGTGTCGGCCGCGACGAGCGGCGTAGCTGTCGCTCAGTGAGTAAAGTGGGACCCGGACGCTGCAAAACACAGGTGCTGGCACACAAGCTGGTTTGCGGTTTTGCGACCGGGGTCCCTACACCACTATTATCGGCTAGTGATATTAAACTGCTGGAATCGGGAGACCGCGTCACTCGACGGTGACGCTCTTCGCCAGATTCCGCGGCTTGTCGATCGCGCGGGAGAGCTCGTTCGCGGCGAGGTACGAGACGAGCTGGAGCTGGACGTTCGCGAGGACGCCCGCCACGTCGGGGTGGGTGTTCGGGATCTCGAGGACGTGGTCGGCGTACTCCTCGATCCGGTCGGTCCCCTCGGCGGCCACCGCGACCACGGGCGCGCCGCGGGCGCGGATCTCCTTGACGTTGTGGAGCGTCTTGGTGTCGTCGCGCCCGGTGAACACGGCGAACACCGGCGTGTTCTCGGTGACGAGCGCCAGCGGCCCGTGTTTGAGCTCCGCCGCAGAGAACCCCTCGGCGTGGTCGTAGGTGATCTCCTTGAACTTCAGCGCCCCCTCCATCGACACCGGGTGCGCGACGCCGCGCCCGATGAAGAAGTACGAGTCGCTGTCGTGGTACTCGGCGGCGACCGCCTCCGCCGTCGACTCGTCGAGGATGCGCTGGACGTCGTCCGGCAGCACCGAGAGCGCCTCCAGGAGCTCCGCGGTCGCCCGCGGGGTCCCGCCGGTGATGTCGTGGCTCAGCCGCTCGCTCAACAGGACCAGCGTCGCCACCTGCGAGGAGAACGACTTGGTCGCCGCCACGCCGATCTCCGGGCCGGCGCGGATGTAGACGGTGTCCTCGCACTCGCGGGTGATCGTCGAGCCGACGACGTTCGTCACCGCCAGCGTGTGCGCGCCCGTCCCCTGAACGCTCCGGACGGCGGACAGCGTGTCGGCGGTCTCCCCGCTCTGGGTGACCGCGATCACGAGCGTCCGGTCGTCGGTCGGCGGCGGGCTCGACCCGTACTCGCCGGACAGGAACGCCTGCGCGGGGATCCCTCGATCGGCGAGCAACATCTGCGCGTACAGCGCCGCGTGGTAGGAGGTGCCCATCGCGACGAGGTGGACGGACTCGATCCCCTCGAAGGCGTCGTCCGCGAGCTCCTCCAGCTCGGCGCGGCCCTCCAGCGGGTCGCTCCGCCCCCGGATCGACTGCCGGAGCGCGGTCGGCTGCTCGTAGATCTCCTTGAGCATGTAGTGGTCGTAGCCGCCCTTCCCCGCGTCTTCGGGGTCCCAGTCGACGGTCTCGACCTCGCGATCGACGGCGACCCCGTCGGTGTCGGTGATCTCGTAGCCGTCCGGGTCCATGACGACGACGTCGCCGTCCTGGAGGTAGACGACCTCGTCGGTGTACTCCAGGAACGCCGGCACGTCGCTCGCAAGGTAACAGCAGTCGTCGGACCGACCGAGCACCAGCGGGGAGCCGGACCGGGTCCCGTACACGGCGTCGCTCCCCTCGAAGACCGCGGCGATCGCGTAGCTCCCGGAAATCCTGTCGACCGCGCGCCGGAACGCCTCCTCCGGCGAGTAGCCGGCCGAGAGCAGCTCCTCGATCAGGTGCGGCACGACCTCGGTGTCCGTCTCGCTCGTGAACTCGTGGGTCGAGAGCTCGTCTCTGAGCTCGGTGTAGTTGTCGATGATCCCGTTGTGGACGACGGCGACCTGCCCCAGGCAGTCGGTGTGGGGGTGCGCGTTCGCGTCCGTCGGCGGGCCGTGCGTCGACCAGCGCGTGTGACCGATCCCGGTCGCGCCGCGCACCGCGGTCGCCTCGACCGCCTCGCACAGCTCGTCGATCTCGCCCGAGCGCTTGATCACGTCGAGCCCGTTCGGCGTGACGGTGGCGACCCCGGCGGAGTCGTAGCCGCGGTACTCGAGGTTGCGGAGCCCGGAGAGGAGCTCGCCGACCGCGTCGCCCCTCCCGACGCGGGCGGTGATGCCGCACATCAGCCCATCACCTCCGCGCCCTCCGGAACGTCGTGTCTGAGCGCGACGCCGGAGCCGACCGTCGCGCGCGGGCCGACCCGACAGCCCGGCGTGACCGTGACGTTCGACCCGACCGTCGCCCGGTCCGCGACGATGCCGCCGAGCCGACGGTCGGTGTACTCGACGCCGTCCAACACGAGCGTCGCGGACCGGCCGGGCGAGACCGTCCCGTCGCCGATCGACGCGCCGCCGCCGACGATCGTGTCCCGCAGGACCGCGCCCGCGCCGATCCGGGCGTCGGGGCCGACGATGGAGCCCTCCAAGACGGCGTTCTCGCCGACGGTCGTGCTCGCGTGCAGACACGTCCCGCTCCGGACGACCGCGCCGGCCGACACCTTGCAGTCGGGGCCGACGAGGACGTGGTCGCCGATCACCGCCGACTCGTGAACCCGTGCGGAGTCGTCCACGGGCCGGTCCGCGGCGACGAGGTCCGGATGCGAGTACAAAAGCGTCTCGTTGGTCTCCAACAGGTCCCACGGGTACGAGGAGTCGAACCAGACGCCGTTCGGAGTGGCGGCGACGACCGGCCCCTCCAGCTCGGCGATCGCGGCGGTGAGGGGCCGCTCGCCGCTCTCGAATCCGGTCCGGTCCAGCGCGTCGAATATCGACTCGTCGAAGGCGTACACGCCGGTGTTGACCCGTCCGGACCCGGCGTCGTCGCTCTCGTCGATCCGGTCGACGAGGCCGTCGCGGACGCCGACCGTGCCGTACTCGCTCGCGTCCGTCGCGGAGGCCACGGCCAGCGCGGCGGTCGCGTCCGACGCCGCGTACCGCTCCGCGGTCCCGCGCACCATCGCCTCGTCGATGACGTTGTCGCCGTTCACGGCGATGAACTCGCCGCCGACGTGACCCGCGGCGACCTGCAGGGCGTGACCGCTTCCCAGCCGGCTCTGTTGGGTGAGATACGTGATGTCGAGGCCGCGGTAGTCGTCGCCGAAGTGGTTCTGGATCCGCGTCTTCGCGTGGCCGACGACCATCGCGACCTCCTCGACGCCGAACGCCGCGAGGGCGTCGAGCGGGTACTCGAGTATCGGCCGGCCCGCGACGCGGAGCATCGGCTTCGGCTGGTACCGCGTCAGCGGCCGGATGCGTTTCCCCTCGCCGGCGGCGAGGACGACCGCCTGCTCGAACGAGCTCATGAGCGCAACGCGACCCCCCGAGTCGCCGGCGAGCGGTTAGCGTCCGCGGTGCGAACCGATGTCCGGCTCCGGTGAGGGGCTCCGGAATAAGATCGGACCATGCCCTGCCTGTGGCGCCGGGACTGATTGTAATGCGGAACCTTTCGACGAGCGCTCCTCAGAGCGTATTCGCCGCGGGTCCGGCCGAATTCGTTAGGACTGCCCTACTGATCGCGTGTCCAGCGCCGGGAGAAACGCGGGACGACGACCGCCCGAACCGCGCGCGGAACCACCTGGACGGCGACCGCTCGAACCGCGCACAGAAACCGGACGGCCAGCGTTGCGCGGCCGGCGTCGAGTGTCCGGCCGTCAGCGAGCGTCCAGCTCGACCGCGTCGTCGGTGACCGTGACGACGTAGCCGCAGTAGTCGAACGAGAAGCAGACGCCGGACCGGCCGGCGCGGTCGTCGTCGAACAGGGCGTCGAACGCCTCGGGGTCGATCACGTCGCTCAACAGGGGGAGGTCACCGGGAGACGCGTCCTCGGCCTCGGCGACGGCTCGAACGACCGCGACGGTCGCAGAGGTCTCGCCCTGCATCGGAACTCGGGTTTCCGGCGATCCGGGGGTCACGGCCGCCGTCTGTCGACATTCCGCATCGGAAGTAGTCATGGGATGTGTGCCTTGCCGGCGGTTGCGGCCCCGTTTTATAAATAGTATCGATCTCGCTGAGGGGTACCGGAGGATATTACCGTCGTTGGCGCCTCGAACAGTTGATTTTCGGATATCTCGACGTGTGAAAAAGAGACGGTAATCGCACCAGTCGACGACGTGTCGGATCTGGTGATTGTCATATGGTATCTGATAATTAGGCCATATCGATTTTAGATGTTATATAGCAAAGTCATCACGGGCTCAATCGGGAGTTGTACCGCAGTTGGACGTGAACGTCCATGACCCCGGGCGGCCCGCCTCCGCTGTGGTACTGGTCCTCGCGTTTCGGCGCGCTCGTCCCACTTTTTTCGACTCGCGGTTCCGCACGCTCGTCCGGCTCGCTCGAGCGGCCGCTCCGGAGGCGCTCGTCGGCCTCGCGGGACGGTCGCACTCATGAGGCGGTCGCACTCATGAGGCGGTCGCACTCATGAGGCGGTCGCACTCACGATCCGGCCGGCGGCGTCCGTCGGTCGTTGGTCGCGGCGCGGTCGGTCCGGACGGCCTCCGCGCCGGCGACGAACGCGCGGTCGACCGTCGGCGTCCCGGCCGGGTCGACCACGATCAGGTCGGCCCGCGCCCCCTCCGCGATCCGTCCCCTGTCGTCGAGCCCGGCGGCCGCCGCGGGGTTGCGGGTGACCCGGTTCACGCGCGTCGACAGCGACTCGCCGGTGTCGACGAACGGCGCCGCGAGCAGCGACGGCGGGTGGTAGTCGGCACACAGCACGTCGACGAGCCCGTCGTCGATCGCGTCGCGCGCGCTGAGGTTGTCCCAGAGGCTCCCGCCGCGGACCAGGTTCGGCGCGCCCATCACGGTGGCGAGCCCGAGGTCGGTCGCGCGCCGCGCGGCCCCGCGGGTGAGCGGGTACTCGCTGATGTCGGTGCCGTGGTCCGCCATCCGCTCCACGTCGCGCGCGGACTCGTCGTCGTGGGACGCCAGCGGCACCCCGGCGCGCCGCGCGAGCCCGGCGATCCGGCGGATGCGGTCGTCGCGGTCCGCCCCGTCGAGCGACCGCCGGGTCTCGATCACGTCGTCGACGCCCTCCGCCGGCCAGTTCCGGTCTTCGACGTAGTGGCGCTCGAACTCCTCGTCGTCGTACTGGCCGTCGCCGGGGGCGTGGTGCATCACCGAGAGGAGGTCGACTCCGAACCGCTCGATGACGCCCTCGACGGCGTCCGCGCTCGCGTCCGCCAGCTCGCACCTGGCGTGCAGCCGGTTGTCGCCGAGGGTGTACTCCTCTCGGCCGAGCTCGGCGGCGACCGTCTCGGCGGTCCGGAGCGTCCGTCCGTCGTCCGGCGACTCCTCGAACGCGACCGCGTGGAACTTGGTCGTGACCCCGTTGAGCAGGTTCGCCCGGTCGGCCGCCGTGAGGGCGGTTCGAACGTCGACGCTGGCGCCCGCCCGCGGGGAGCGGTGGTGCTCGATGTCGTCGCCGTGGAGGTCGACGATCCCGGGCATCACGACTCGGCCGTCGGCGTCGACGGTCGTCGGCCCGGCGGAGTCGCTCGCGGGGCCCCGGTCGACGCGGACGATCCGCTCGCCGGCGATCACGACGCGCCCGCCCTCGAGGACCCCGGAGGGCGTGACGACCCGCCCGTTTCTGATCTCCGTGATACCGGTCATCGCCGGCTCACCTCGCTCGTCTCGGCCGGCCGGCGCGTCGCGATCGACCGTCGCGTCGCGATCGGTGGACCCGTCGTCGCGTCCGCATCGGTGGAAGGGCAGTGCATGACCCGACCGTTATCCGGGTCAAATCTTTGTTAAGCGGTGACAACCGAACGCCGTCGACGCGGCGCGAACCCGGTAGGCGCCGCCTATCCTCGCGGGCGAATTCGGCACCGAGGCGGGAGGAGTCGCTCTCCGCGGGGAAATCGGACGGTTCGGTGACGAGTGTGAGTATCGGAGTGAACGGTCCCTGTTATCCGTCTCTGAACGAATGATACGGTATCCATGTTCCTGCGAGCGACTGTCCCGTCCGAACATGGTGGGACAACTAATGTATTCAGACACCCAGACTGTCACGACCGAAACACTACTCCGAGCCGTCGCCGCTCCCGAACGTCGGGCGGTACTCCGCCACCTGCACGCGACGGATAGCCGCGCGGTCGACGTCGAGGACCTCGCGGAAGTGGTCGAATCGCGCGGCCGATCGCCCGACTCCGAGGGCGTGCGAACGGCCATCGAACTGCACCACACGCACCTGCCGGTGCTGGCGGACGCCGACGTGATCGAGTTCGACCGAAGCCGCGGCGCCGTCGTCTACCGCGGTGACGACCGGACCGAAGCGCTCCTCGAGTTCGTCTCCGAGCGGCTCGAGTGAGTCGTCGACCCCTCGTCGGTTCTCGTTCGCTCGGCCCTCTTCGTCGGCGGCGTCGAACCGCTCGACCGCCGACGGAGTCCGACCTCGCGACATCCGATCGCGGGGATGGGTGTCGTGGATCTGTTCGGGTGTTTTTTATAAGTGGGCGGGCGGCGTCGCCGGCGGCTGTTCACATAGAGTTGCCGGCCCTGCGGTGACGGGCTCCACAGCTTCGGTCGGTCGTTTATAAACGGGTGATGGTGGCGGATCGACGGCGAACACCGCCAAATCCCCAGCCGCTCGGCAGTACCTGATCGCTGACTCCTCGGTGAACACCGCCAAAGCCCCAGCCGGCGAGGACGCCGCACGCTCGCTGTCGTTCGAAAGGCGCAAAGCGCCTTTCGTGATGACGAGACGCCTTCGGTGTCTCGAACCACGCCCCTCAGTCGCTCACTTCGTTCGCTCCTTGTGGTGCTTGTGTCGCCTGCGGCGTCCTCGCCGGCTGCCCCTTTGAGTCCCGCCCCGCCCGCGACCGCACCGCAGCCTCACGCCTCCCCAGCCTCGTCGGTCGTCCTCCGCGTTGCTCCGGCCGACCGACTCCCNCCTCCCCAGCCTCGTCGGTCGTCCTCCGCGTTGCTCCGGACGACCGACTCCCTCGCGGGCTCCTCGCGGCCGCCAGGGGCGGCCGCTCGGAGGCGCGCCACCGCACCTTATTTATAAACGATCGCCTCCGTCGCGTTCGTTCCGCTCGCGTCCGTCCCCGTCGCGCTCGATCCGCCCACGTCGACCCAGAGATGCACCGATCGGTACGCGTTCTCGGCGGTCGGGTTCGTCGGCGGGTCGTCGGCGTACAGCAGGTAGGCGATCCGGAGCCCGTCGCCCTCCATCGTCGGCTCGACCGTCCGCGGTCGCTCCACCGATTCGCCCGGTTCCAGGCTCGCCTCGAACCGGTCGAGCGTCGACCGCTCGACGACGCGCGCCTCTCCGCCGCCGTCGTCGTCCAAGCGCTGCAACTGCGCCACCACCGTGTACGTCTGTGCGGCCCCTTCCCGGTTCGCGATCCCGACGCGGATCGTCGCCTCCTCGCCGGGAGCGAGCGCCCGCGGGTACTCGTCCGCGACCGCCTCCCCGGTCTCGGGGTCCTCGCCGAGGACGGACAGCTCGGTGTACCGCTCGCCGTTCGTCGACGTGGCCGCGGCAATCCCGACGCCGGCGACGGCGACGACGAGACCGACGACGAGGAAGACGTTGAGCGCGGTCTCGACGGGGCGGTCCGGCTCGCGGACCCAGCCGTCCAGCCGCCGGAACAGCGCGAGCGAGGCGACCGCGAACCGCTCGTCCGGCGGGAGCCGAAGCCGCCGAACCGCCGCGAGCACGGAGAGGGCGACCGTCGCGGCGGCGATCCCGGGGACCATCGTCGTCGGGCGGATCCCCCACTGGGTGTAGTGCAGGAGGAAGCCGACGAAGGGAACGAGGATGACGCTGACCGCGATCGACGACACGACCCGTTCGAGCCCGGTGAGCGAGGCCGACTCCTCCCGACGGAACCCGACCGCGGAGACCCGCTCGGGGAGTGGGGAGGTCCGCTGCGGCAACAGCGCGGCGACCAGCGCGTACCCCGGACAGAAGACCACGAAGAGGCCGCCGAGCAGCGTCCGAACGAGACCGCCGTTCCCGGCGTCGGCGAGCGCGACGACCCCGAGCGAGACGAGCGAGACGACCAGGAGGTCCAGGGGCAGCCGGCCGGCGAGCGGCGTCGTCCCCCGGTCATCTGACGACATGCGAGCCCCTTGCGCGCAGGGGGCCAAAGCTAGGCGTCGGCTAACGCCCGAAGCGCCGATCGACGCCCCGGGAGGGAACGGCCGGAGCGGCCGGAGCGGTCGCCGGCCGGAGTCGGGGTCGCCCGAGCCGGGTCGTCCGAGTCGGGGTCGCCCGAGCCGAGTCGTCCGAGTCGGGTCGTCCGATCGGCCTCACCCGAGCGACCGAGAGATTCCGCGCGCCAGGAGGTGCGTGGGCCGGCCCCCCAGCGACGCGAGCAGGTACGTGAGGAACCGGGGCTCCAACGGGTACCGCGCGACCGCGGTGAACAGGAGCCGGCGGGCCTCGCCGTAGTTACCGGTGTACAGCGCCGACGACCCGGCTCGGAACGCGGCCCACGCGCGCATCTTCCGGCGGAAGGGACGCCCGTACGCCGCCGCCGCGTCGTCGAACCGGTCGAGGAAGCTGTCGTAGCCGCAGCGCTTCTTCTCGAAGTCGTCGCTGAGCCGGCCGTGCGACGTGTACTCGTAGACGACGAGCGCCTCGGGGAGCCGGACGAACGGGACCCGCTGCGAGACGCGGACGAACCACTCCAGGTCGGCCCACGCCTCGAACTCCTCGTCGAACGGGACCTCCCGCGCCACGTCGGCCCGGACCGTCACGACGGACATCGACCCGACCACGTTCCGACACAGCAGCGCCTTCGTCAGGTCGCCGTCGATCCGCGGCGGCAGCTCCTCCCGGGCGCCGTCCTCGTGGACCGCCTTCATCCCCGAGTAGACGACCCCGACGTTCTCGTCGGCCGCCTCGAAGGCGTCCACGTGCCGTTCGAGCTTCTCCGGGACCCACCTGTCGTCGTCGTCGAGGAAGGCGACGTACGCCCCGGTCCCGGCCTCGACGCCCGTGTTCCGCGCGGCGTTGACGCCGCGGTTCGTCCGGTGCCGGACGCACCGATAGCCGGCCAGCGCGTCGGTGTCGACGTCCGCAAGCGTCTCGCTCGCGGGCGTGTCCGAGCAGTCGTCGACGACGACGAGCTCGATCGGCTCGTACGTCTGTTCGATCACGCTCTCGACGGAGTCGCGCAGGTACGACGGGCGGTTGTACGTCGTGACGACCGCGGTGACGAGCGGTCCGCTCGCGTCGGCGTCCGGATCGGTCCCGGTGTCCGAGTCGTCTCCGGCGCCTTCGCCGGGGTCGACGGACTCGCTCAGGAACCCGGGCAGCCGGTCGCGGAGGGTCGCGTTTCCGAACATGTTACGGCCGATTGTACCAGACGTCGACGTGGACGTGCGGTTCGAACGACTTCCCGAGGAGGTCGGGCCGGCCGTTCCCGTCGACGTCGACGGCCTTCCCCTCGTGGGTCGGCACCCCGCTCTCGACGACGGTCTCCCTGAACTCCCCGCCGCCCTGATTCCGGAACAGGACGTGCTGGGCGGTCTCGTCGTTCTCCCCGAGCCCCATCTCCGCGACGTAGATGTCGAGCGACCCGTTGCCGTCGAAGTCGGCGAGCTGGACCGTGTGCGGGCAGTACAGGTCGTCGCGGAGGATGTTCGCGTCCCACTCGGGCGGGTCGAACCACCCGACTCGGCCCATGTGCTCGCCGAGGACCGGCGAGTCGCCCTCCGCGAACACCACCTCCGGCTCGCCGTCGCCGTCCACGTCGCCGACGGCGACCCGCGTCCAGTCCCAGCCGGTGACGACGTGCTCGCGCGTCCACCCGGCCGACACGTCGGACGTGCCATCGGAGACCGAGCCGGCCGGGTCGGCGCCTCGGCCGGCGACCGCGTGCTGTCCGTTTATCTGCCCGCTCCCGTTGGTCTGCCCGCTCCCGTCGGCCTCCATCGTCCCGGGTCCGGCGGGAGCGCCGACCGCCTCCCCGTCGGTCCCGCCGCCGTCGCCCTCGTCCCCGTCGGCCTGCCGATAGACCGCCGTTCCCGCGACGAGCTCGTTGTCGCCGTCGCCGTCGAGGTCGGCGATCGCGAGCCCCTCGACGTTCGTGTGCCGGCTGATCACCGTGAGACAGTCGCTCGGCCACGGCGAGCGCGTCGGGTCGTCGGGGACGTCGTAGTAGAAGACCGTCTCGCTCTCCTGTGACGCGCCGACGACCTCGGGCTTCCCGTCGTTGTCGACGTCGCCGAACGCGAGGTCGTGGTACTTCGAGAAGTCGTCCGCGATCAGGTGTTTCGACCACGCCTTCCGGGGGTCGGCCGGCTGCTCGAACCAGTAGATGTCGCTCCCGCCGAACCCCTGACCGACGAGGAGGTCGAGCCGTCCGTTCCCGTTCACGTCACCGAGCGTCGCGCCGAGCGCGTGGAGGTCGGACGCCGACGAGATCGTGTGACGGGTCCACGTCGCGTCGCCGTCGTGGTTCCCGTGCCCGGGGTTCTCGTACCAGAAGAGGTCGTTCTCGAGCCGTCGAAACAGCCGCCCCACGAGCGGGATCGTCCGGTCTCCCAACACCGGGAGCTCCTCGGCTCCCATCCCGCCGACGATGAGGTCGGGGAGGCCGTCGCCGACGAGGTCGACGGGCTCGCACACGAAGAGGCGCCCGCACGGGGGAGAGTCGTCGATCGTTTGGTGGTCGAATCGCATCTCGTCGGAGACGACCGTCCCGCGACGCCTTACTATACGCAGACTAACCCGCTCAGCGGGCGAGCCGGTCGGCGCCGAGCGCGTTACTCCCGGACTATCGGCGGGGAAACCGGGGGAAACGGTCGACGGCTACATATCCGTTCGGACGGTTGTCACCCCATGTTCGGAACGAGCGGGATCCGGGGGCGAGTCGGGGAGTCGATCACCGCGTCGGTCGCGCTGGACGTCGGACGGGCCGTCGGAACGGACGCCGACCGAGTGCTCGTGGGACGGGACGCGCGCGACTCGGGCCGGACCCTCCGGGACGCGCTCGTCGCCGGCCTCCAGGAGACCGGGACCGACGTGCTCGACGCCGGGCTGGCGGCGACGCCGACGGTCGCCCGGGGGATCGCCGCCCGAGAGGCCGACGCCGGCGTCGTGGTGACCGCCTCGCACAACCCGCCGGAGGACAACGGCCTCAAGCTCTGGACGCCCTCGGGACAGGCGTTCTCGACGGCACAGCAGGAGGAGGTCGCCGAGCGGATCCGCGAGGCCGACTTCGACCTCGCGGAGTGGGACGAGCAGGGGACGCACCGAGCGTGGGACGACGCGACCGCCGGCCACCGCGAGGCGCTGGTCGAGGCGGGGCGACGCGACGCGGCGGCCGGCGACGCCGACCTCTCGTCGCTGTCGGTCGTCGTCGACGCCGGGAACGGCATGGGCGGCGTCACGGCCGAGGCCCTGTACGACCTCGGCGTCGACGTGGAGACGCTCAACGACCGACCGGACGGCAGGTTCCCCGCCCGCCCGAGCGAGCCGACCGCGGAGACGTGCGCGACGCTCGCGGCGACGGTCCCCGCCGTCGGCGCCGACCTCGGGATCGCCCACGACGGCGACGCCGACCGGATGATGGCCGTGGCCGACGACGGGGAGTTCGTCCCCGGCGACCTGCTGCTCGCGCTCTTCGGGCGCGAGGAGGCCGGTTCCGGGGACCGGGTCGCCGCCCCGGTCAACACGAGCCTCGCGGTCGACGACGCCCTGGCGGCCGTCGGCGCGGAGGTCGTTCACACCCGCGTCGGCGACGTGTACGTCGCGGAGCGGGCCCGCGACCCCGCCGTCGCGTTCGGCGGCGAGCCCTCCGGCGCCTGGATCTTCCCCGAGGAGACGCTGTGTCCCGACGGCACGCTCGCCGCCGTGAAGCTCGCCGCCCTCGCCGCGGCGGAGCCGATATCGGACCGGCTCGCGCGGATCGACCGGTACCCCATCCGTCGCGCGACCGTCGAGACGGACGCCAAGGACGCCGTGATGGACGCGGTCGACGGGCTCGTCCGCGAGCGGTACGACGAGGTCACCGCGCTCGACGGGGTCCGGGTCGAGACCGCGGACGGCTGGTTCCTGATCCGGCCGTCGGGGACCCAGCCGCTGATCCGACTGACCGCCGAGGCCCGCGAGCCGGAGACCGCGACGGAGCTGCTCTCGACGGTGCGGTCGCTGGTCGAGGCCGCCGTCGAGACGGAGACGTAGCCGGAGTGACGGCGGACGGGCGGCATCGACCGCGCCCCTCTGGGAATCGTCACCGGTCGGTCCGCGGTGCGGTTTTTTAAGAGCCGGCGGCGCGGACGTGGGGTATGACCAGATTCGACGCCGCGACCGAGGGGGAGCGGCTGAAGCTGTTCGCGGACGCGGCGGCCGCCCACCGCGCCCGGTCGAGCGAGGTGATGACCGTCGACGTCGATCCCGAGAGCGACACCACCGAGGGCGGCGAGGTGCCGCCGTGGATCCAGCTCGCGGGCACGGAGCTGATCTTAGACTGCACCGACGACGAGTTAGACCGGCTGAAGGCCCTGCTCGGCGATTTCCCGGAGTTCCGGATCGACGAGCTGGTGAGCCCGGAGGAGGCCGAGGGGACGAACGCCGTCGTCACCGCCCGGTCGGACGCGAACCGCGTGGCGGGGTTCGTCGAGCGCGCGTTCCGCGAGGTGTACGAACTCGGCGACGACTACCGGGCGTGGGTGACTGCAGTTTAAAAGGGAGACGGAAACGGCTATCCGCCGGGGCGCGGTCGGTCCGGTATGCCCACCGAGACGGAGCGGATGCTCGCGGGAGAGCTCTACGACCCGAGCGCGCCCGAGCTGGTCGCCGACCGTGAGCGCGCTCGCGACCTCGCCCGGCGGTACAGCGCGACGAGCGAGGCGGAGTCGGCGCACCGCGAGACGCTCCTGCGAGCGCTGTTCGACGCCGTCGGCGACGACCCCGCCGTCAATCCGCCCGTCCGGTGCGACTACGGCTACAACGTCGCCGTCGGCGACGGCTTCTTCGCGAACTTCGGCTGCGTGTTCCTCGACGCCAACCGGATCGCGTTCGGCGACCGGTGCCTGCTCGGCCCGGGCGTCCACGTCTACACGCCGACACACCCGATCGACCCCGAGGAGCGCGCGACGGGCCGCGAGCGCGCCGAGCCGGTGACCGTCGGCGACGACGTGTGGATCGGGGGGCGCGCCGTGCTCAATCCCGGCGTGACGGTCGGCGACGGCGCGGTGATCGCCTCGGGCGCGGTCGTCACGAGGGACGTGCCGGACCGCGTCGTCGTCGGCGGGAACCCGGCGCGGGTGATCCGGGAGATCGAGTAGCGATCTCCGTCGAAATCCGCCAGAAGAGAGAAGAGGATCTGTGGATACAGCGGGTGTAGTCAGCAGGAGGACGACGTTATTTTCTCTAACTGAACTCTGAATCAGCCGATAGAACGCGCCTGCGAATCGACTATTTCACGACGAAATTAACACGTTGATAGTATCCACGAAGATATTGAGATCACAGTGGGACTTTCTACATTTTCTCACTAAGTATGGTATCATCTCTAAGCTCACTCCGGCGGACGACATTCGACCAGCGTTCCGTCCCGTGGCGATCCGTCTTCTTCGTTGTTTCGCCAAACGACGTTCTCTGTAACATAGTAATGTGCGGAGCCTTCCCACAAACCAACACTTCCTCCGTTCCATTGAGCGATCAACAGGACTAGTGTTCCATCGACGTCGAAGTATGCTACCCTATTATCTTCAGAGGATGATTTTGTTGGAAGGTTTCCCACCAGATCGGCATATCGTTCAATCTCTGAGGTTGAACTGACTCTCGCTTTTTGGGTACCCGAGTCTGCGGCGCGCTTTAGTGTTGCTCGGAGTCGCTGATCCATGATTTCATCAATTGGGATGAAATCGGGATCTTCTAGCAATGAGTCTTCAGGAACATAAGTTTCGTCTGGGTATTTTGGCGTTCCAGCGGGGTTAGCTTCAACCGCAGTTAGTTCTAGTACATAAGACTCAACGCTTCCACGGCTGTTGACGGTTATTCGAAATCCACCAGTCAAATACGGTGAGAAGCCACGAAAGAACCTCGATACCCCTTGATTTAGTTGTATATCGAGATTGAAAGCGACGAACTCTGAATCGCCTTGTTCTTGCTCGGACAGATATGCTTCCTCGTATTCTGTGACAAACTCTGCTGCGGACTCCGTGGTGAGATCCCGTGGCCACTCAACATCGAGATCCTGTGATGTGGGGCACTGATCTGGTAATTCATCCTCATCCTGTGCGTCCGGGTTAGTGATACTTGTACAGCCAGCGAGCCCAACACTAGCGAGAGCCGCTAACACTGTACGGCGGGTGTGAGAAACCATAGACAACGAGTTCCAGTCAAGTGGTAAGTGTCTTGTTGAAACAATTTCTGCGTATCTTAAACATTAAAAGCGAGACACTCTGTCTTGAGCGATCCGTGAGTCACCTGTACTGAACGATCCTATTGGCTGGGGCTGATCACTGCGTTGTGCGAGATACACGCGGTGTATTCAGCACGGAACACCGAAGCCGATCGCCAGTCGGGGGAGGCCGACGGAACCGAGGAGACCTACTCGAGCGCGTCCGCGAGGACGGGCGCGACGCTGACGACGCTACAACCGCGTTCGAGCGTGTCGCTGCCGACGATCCGGTCGACGCCGGCGCCGCGGAGCTTCGTCACGGCGTTGGCCGCGAGCATGGGGTGGACGCAGGCCGCGAGCACCCGCGCCGCGCCGCGCTCGTTCAACACGGCGACCGACTCGCTCATCGTCGACCCGGTGGCGACGATGTCGTCGACGACGACCACGTCCCGCCCCGCGACGGCGGCGTCCGAGGGCGACACCTCGATCGCGCCCGTGTCGCGGTCGCGGTGCTTCTCGAAGTAGTCGGTCTCGCCCGCGCCGTACGCGTCGCGGACCGTCTCGGCGATGCCGACGGCGCCCTCGTCGGGCGCGAGGAACAGGGGGTCGTCGAGGGCGGCCGGCAGCGGCTCCGCGAGGGCGCTCGCGGCGTCGACCGTCTCCACGGGCACGTCGTAGAAGTCGGCGACGCCGGCCTCGTGGGGGTTCACGAGCACGACGCGGTCGGTCCCGGTCGAGACGGCCCGCGCCATCGCCCGCGCCGAGACCGGCTCGCCGTCGCCGAACGACTGGTCCTGCCGGGCGTATCCCATGTAGGGGATCACGGTCGTCACGCGCTCGGCGCCGGCCTCGCGGACGGCGTCCTGCAGTTGGAGCAGTTCGACCCACGCCTCGTCGGCGTCGGTCGCGGCGACGATCGTCGCCTCGTCGCCCGCGAAGTCGGGGACCGCCGCGAGCCCCTCGCCGTCCGGGAACCGGTCGTAGGTCGGCGTCGCCAGCGGCCGACCCGTCTCCTCGGCGAGCGCGGCCGCGAGCAGCTGTGAGCTGGATCCGGGTACGATCATGGGCGACCGTACCCCAGACACCGGTAAACCAGTTTCCTTACTCGCCGGCGCGGTGGAGGGCCTCCCGACCGAGCCCCACGCGAGCGTGTGGCGCACCGGAGCCACAGGGGCGGATATTTACGCGAGCGGCGGATACGACGCCGTAATGACCGAAACAGGAGACCGAGTCGGTCTCGCCTGCCCGTCGTGTTCGCCGGGCGAGGAGACCGTCCACGAAGTGTTACGCCCCGGCGGGCAGGCGACCGTCCGCTGTACCGACTGCGACCACACGTACAAGACCGAGATCCCGGAGGAGGAGACCGTCGGACTGACCGTCATCGTCTCGCAGGACGGCGAGTCGTTCTCGACCGAGATGGACGTGCCGGCGGACACCTACGTCGCGACCGGCGAGGAGTTCGTCGTCGACTCCCCCGACGCCCTGATGCAGGTCCGGGTGACGGGAATCGAGGTCGGGCCCGAACAGCGCGTCGAGGAGGCCGACATCGAGACCGTCGAGACGCTGTGGACCCGCGCGGTCGACAACGTCTCCGTCCCGGTGACGCTCCACCCGAAGGACGGCAACGCCGACGAGACGCGCTCGCTGCAGGTGAACGTCCCCGGCGACCACGAGTTCACCGTCGGCGAGACCGAGACCTTCGGCGAGGAGGAGTTCGTCGTCGAGGGCGTCCAGATCCGTCAGGACGCTCCCGAGTACCGCCACGAGAAACTCGACCACGACGGCGACTTCGCGTACGCCAAGGACTGCAAGCGGGTGTACGCCCGCGACGAGAGTCTGACGGCGTGGTCGGCCTGGTAGGCGGGAGCGGTTCGGGCCGAGCGGTCGCTCCTCGAGACAGTCCCTCCGAAAAAACGGTGGCACCGATGGGGGTGACCCACATCGAACACCGTCTGTCAGTTCGACCGCGGCGTGGTCGAAGCGGCGTTAGATGACGCGGTTCTCCCTGTCTGAGGCATGGTCAATACATGGTATTATAAAAAGAGAACACCACCCTACACAAAATGACTAACCGAACCGACAAAATCGAAGTAGCCGTAACGCCCGCCGAGAAGAACGAGATCCGCGACTGGGTCGATGCGAACCCAGACTACACGTCGATGGCGATGATGCTGCGGACCCTCACAAAGCGAGAGATGGCAGACGGTGGGGGAGAGGAAAAGACTCAGAGTGCGTCGATCGATTCGGAAGAAGTGACTGAAGCGGTTGAATCTGCGCTCGGTGATGTACACGGACGGTTGGAACGCATCGAGGACTCCATCGCCGAACTCGACACAGGCGCACAAGTCCACGATGATATCGAAGACCTCGCTCACAGCGTCGTGGAACAGCTTCCGGTACTAGACGACCCGAGCGAGTTCGAATCGTTCCACCACATCTACAGCGAAACTGAAAATATGGATGCGCGCGAGATGGCGCAGCGAGCAAGCACAGCCGACGATTGGGCCAACTATCTCGACCTCGATGTAAGCCGCACCCGCACCGTTCTCACCAACATGATTGACTGGTATCCGGACGCAAAGTACGCGTACGCAGACCCTGTGGACGATCCTCGGTATGAGATTGACAGTGAAACGCGACGCTACTACCGGGTGGCGTAATCGTGCCTCCACGCTACAAACCCATCAGCGAGTGTCGCGAGTACATCACGGACTACGCTGATGAGCTCGCAGCCGGCACGGACGACAACAACAGCGACAAACGCGCCTCCGCATCAACCAATCGCTACAACCAGGACTTACGCTGGTACGACGGCTGGCTCGATGCAGAAGGGATTGACTCTGCGCTTGACGTCACACCAGCCGTCGCCAACCGGCTGGGACGTGCCCTCTCGAACGAATTCTCCGGGACAACAGGCCGGTATCGATGGGACCGGATCAACGCCATGTACGATTACTTCGCAGACATGGATATGATCGATTCGAACCCGTTGGCCCGTTGGAACAAGCGTAAGGATGAGAAGTGGGGGTTGACGAAGGGCACGGAGCAAGAGGAGCAGTTGGAAGATGGTGAAGACTACGCGGTGAGTGAAAGTGACTTGCGAGTGATGGAAGAGGGGGTGGAACAGAATCGGGTTCGTAATCAGCTGTTGCTTCGGTTCTTATACCAGAGTGCGATGCGGAGAGGTGAGGCATCTGCCGTAACCCTGGATATGATCGACGAGAACGCACGAGAGGTGTATCTCCCGGCGTCTGTGACGAAGAACGGGAGAGAGCGAACTGTCGGGTGGAATCGATCGCTCGACGGGTTGATGCACCGATGGTTACACGGCGGTCTCCGTGATGAGTACCTTGGTGGTCGAGAGCACGACTATTTGTTTGTGGGTGAGCGTGGAGCACCGATGTCGGGTGATGCGATTAACGATGTAGTAGTGACAGCGGCGAACAACGCGGGTATCAACCGGAAGTTGTACGCTGATGCTAACGCGGCAGTTGATGACGATGGGAATCCGATTCCGAACCGATCGAAGATCTCTGCCCACAACATCAGGCACGGCGCAATCACACGTCTTGTGAATAAAACCGATTTACAGGACCTGTACGCTGTGTCTCGCTACGCTGGGCACTCCAGCGTGGAGATTACGGAGAAACGTTACGTCGAGTATGATCCGGATGTCGGGATTCGCGGGGTGCGAGATTACCTTCCAGACTAATTCGGAAACGCCGTTAGCTGGCAAATATGCACTACTGACGCTCTTTTTCTCGCGATATGAAGGGTGTCATTGTATGTGATTAACTAACCGGCGCGTTCTGCGGTGCCGCGCTAATCATCTTTGGTAGGCGGAATGTGGAGCGTCCACACGGCAAGGTCCAACCCTCGGTCCGGATCATGTTTGAACTGGGACCGATACTGTCACCACGACTCGGCCAGTTGACCCATCTCCTCAACGAACAAGTCGTGGTTCTCTGCACCACTCATAATCTGCTTCCGCACTGGCTCCAACCGCTTGTTCTGAACAAACAAACAAAATCACCGCCGACTTCGTGTCACACCACGTCAGATACCGATACAGCTGATCGATCTTCCGTGAAGTACTCCTCTCCTCGCTATGTCGCGCACTCAGCAACAACACGTTCGTTCCGTCGTCAGCACGCAGTGGGATGTCAGACGTTCCCTCGCGATTGAACGTCTCCCCGTTGTAGTACCATCGCTGAAGTTCGGTTCGAGTGGCTCTGTTGAAATCATATTCTTCAGACATATTCTTGCCTAAAACAGCCGGTCGATGAGAGCTGCGAAGTGCGCAGGTGGTTCGGTGTGACCGATATAGATTCTACCTATGGCATTTTGCGTGTAATCCAATTTCGCCAATTGAATTCTGTATCGAATATTCGCAATTGAATGAGTCGTTCCTCAGGTTCTCGTCCTTCTGGGTCTATGTATCGGAGCAGTGGCTTCCCCATCGGATTCGAGTCAATAACATACTCGCCTCCACGACCTCCTACAATTTTTATCATCGGCTTTCCTCCCTCCCCGAAACTGATCTCTCTCACATTGTATCTCGTTGCAGGGTGATGTCGCGACTCAGACTCCCATTCCACCCGGTAACGTTCTGGCTCATCCCAGTCTAATCTGCGAATCGCATCAGCAACCTCATTAGAAGAAGGTGGCTCGTCCGTTGCGTAAACTTCTGTTTCTCCCATATTCTTGACTGAGTATGTATCTACATTAGCTTTCCCAATTGTCATATTTTCCTAACATATGTTGTAGTGGCCTGAATGCGTGGATAGCAAGTGGTAGTAGCAACCTGTTAAACCAGGCAGCGGGTGGTATGACCACTCAGTCGTGGGACAATCGTTGCTAGTACCAGCTTGGTCGGAGCTGTTACTGGGTTGATCCAAGCTGGTACCAACTGCTTAGAGCGCCTATTCAGTTGTTATTTTATTTGTACTGACCGCGACTGGGTCATAATATATCACTTGTTGAGGATCTCAACAGAGCCGCAAATCAGGCTCTGTTGAAACCCCATTTTTAGACACATTATCGTCTGAAACGTCTGGTTGCTGAAGAACGGTGATTCGCCCAACACAAAGGTGACAGGGCGATATGAACCAAGCGGAACACAGTCGTTAAAATATTGGATTAACCCGCACAAAAAACTAGTCGGAGATATTTTGCTTCCCGCTTTAATCCGTGTTCTAGAACCACTACCTATTGATCCCTGACTCCCTTCCCATCCCCACAGGTTTAATCGTGGATGGCGTCTACGGATAGATAGACACCGAGTCCCCGCCGCACACAAAACCAACCCTCCAAACCCCTCCAACCGAACTCACGATGAGCACACACAATACCCCTGACGACAGCACAAGCACAGAGCCAATCAAAGACCTCGACGACACTAACAGCGACTCAGACGAGACCCCAGCGCCAACATACGAAAATCCCTACAAGGATACGACGAACCATCTAAACGCCGTATCGCCAGATAACCCGATCGGGCAGCTATACAGCGGTGATTTTGAAGATGTCGTACGAGCTACACACGTCGCGTACGGTCGATACCACGGCGATGTCACCGAGGGTACCTATACACAGACCACGACTGACACCACTAACACAGAAACAACAGACGTCGTGACTGAAGAATTCCCTACACGAAGCCTGCATTATCACAGCGAGCTCGTCACTCCTGATCACGCAATCGATGCGCTCAAAGAGATGCCGCCGGGCTATAACGATTTTAGGCGAGAGGCAGTCGTCGAGCTGGTGAATAACCTCGCAGCGAACACCAAAATCGGAGTCGCACGAGAATACAGCCCCGCAGTCTACATTTGGCATAATGATCTGCCAAAACTGGCAGACCAAATCAGCGAGCACCTCACCGGAAACAAATACCCGGACGAGATCGGCGTGGTTGACACCGGTGACACACACACTTACCCAGGTAGGCCATCCAGTGACAACTTGGAAGATCAACAACCCAACTCACCGGAGCTCGTCCGCATGTGGTGGGATTAACTTAACAGGTGGGAGGCTTTTGAACTCGTTTCTGAATCCTAGCACCGTCTGAGAATTTTACAAAAACAGCCATTTGAGATCGTCCGCGTCGGGTTCATCAGCGAAAGATATTCTATTAATATGGCTGTTTCAATACTCCCGAGTCTTTCAATCTACTCTCCTGCCGAAGTCAAATTCACCGATTGGGCATGATATCCAGTTTTGGTGAATAGAGGGCTTGGACCCTCACCGCAGGCGTTAACATAAGAGTACTTTGTAGAATCCGATTACTGCACTGGGATCACGATTTCAGAAGAGGCGATTATCTCGTTGTTCGTCGTCGAGTAGTTGTATCGATCCACCCAGTCATCTCGCTCCTCACTCTCTCTGCGAAGATTCCATCTCTGAATCCACTCAAAAGCGCTCCTGATCTGAGTACTGAGTGATCCGACTCCGACGTCTTCTGCGGATTCAACAGGGCAGTTCAGAACAGTTTGTCACTACTTAGTTCAGCTTGGTCAAGTATTGCATTACCTGCTTGGAGGCTTAGGTTATATCCGGTTCCTTCACCGTCTGGTTCTACAGTAATCGTGTAGAATCCGTCATCTATCGTGACGGTAGTGCCAAGTGTCCCACGTGTGGATTCTACGGAAGTTACTTCTGAAGCAGGGGCAAGTGAATAAGTCGGGACTGTCACCTCCTCTCCACTAAGGTAAAATAGTACTCTAGCATCGTCGATACCTCCTGTTTGGGAGGCAATCATATCTAAAATACAGCCACGTCCGTACTGAGAATGAGATACTTCGACTCCTTCTGAAAATTCGTGTTGGCCCATGGTTACTCTATACCAACTCTCTTTGAAGTGTTATGCTTGTGGGAGTGCCGGTTCTGTCAGAGACAACTCACGAGGCGGTTTCGTAAAATAATATCACTAGTATCAGCCGTGGTGATTATAAATATACACGTGTACGGCTCTGTTGAAATCCTCAACTGGTGATATGTTTTTGGAGCCGTGCTGAATACAGCGCGCATGTGTTCATAGGCACGAGGCTCTAGTTT
>NZ_AOJG01000032.1 GCF_000337375.1 Halorubrum lipolyticum DSM 21995
TAAACCGGTGAATCTGCGACTTCGGGAGGGCCTTCATCTCGTCGAATTACACGGCGAACATGTAACTCCCTGAGGATTTCAACAGAGCCCGCACCTTGTTATTGACTTTCTCCTACACACTCTCGCAATCTTCGTAGGCTTCGTCGTCTTTGATACGATTTGGCATAAGCTGTTTACTGAAAGCAATACATGAGCGACCTGTACTGACCGCGACTAGGTCATAATATATCACTTGCTGAGGATTTCGACAGAGCCAGAAGTTCGTATAATAAGGAGGAAACCAGATTAGTAGTCAGAGATTCTCTTTTGTCCTGTATCAAGGGGTAGATCGCGTTCTTCAGGAGCTATTTCTGCCTTTTGTGTCCACTCATAGAAATTTCCTTCTACATATGCTGTCTTTCCAGAAGTTTTTGACCCGTCATGTGCCGCCTCATGGCAATGTGAACAGAGCGTCGCTAAGTTTGAGTCCTCATTTGTGCCACCCTGACTTACTGGCAAAATATGGTGGACCTCTAATTCTCTCTCATCTCCCAGACCACAACGGAGACAGGTTTTCCCATCTCTGTTGATTATTTTTGTTCGTGCACCTGGAGACACCTTCTCGTTTTGAGTAGATTTTGACCACTCCTTCTGGAACGCGCCTCTTTCATTACTGTATGAAAAACGTCTTGCGTACGAAAGTGAGCACCCTATCGCTTTAGCGACCAACCCTGCCTCAATTTTTTGCTCACAGCGTTCGTGGAGTCTACGTATCTGCATCTCGTAAGTTTCTGATTTTAACCCTTCAGAGTCAAGTAGTGACTCCACTTCCTCACAAAATTCAGTTTCAACGGGTTCAGGTCGAGGATATGTTGACCGATATTCTTCGTATAGGTCCTGTAGTTTGTTAGAGGACATAGAGGTACCAAGTAATAAAATAACAATTGCAGGGGTCATACAAATAAATTTGTCTTACGCTGTACGGAATTGTGATTGTACTCAGTGTGTTGTGATTCACGAGTGGGCCTACTCAGACGCGTGCTGTCCAATCTGAGGAATACGCAGACTCTTCCTACCGAGCAATCTGCCTGTTCACCAATACGATGAAACGTGGTGATGAATTCAGCAACCGGCATCTTTCGGTCTCTGAAGATTTTAATAGAGCTGAATGGCGAGAAAAATCAAACAGCCAAACACTAAGTCAGGCGCTGTCGAGATACTGGTCGCGTTCCCAGTCCGAGACATTCATCCGGTAATTTTCAATCTCGGTCCGTTTGGCCTCTCGAAACTTCTCGAAGGTGTGTTCCCCGAGCGCGTTCTTGATGATATCATCACCCTCTAGCGCAGATAGCGCCTCGTTAAGACTTCCCGGAAGGGTTGCAATCCCATACTCCTCTCGTTTGTCCGCATCGAATTCGTAAATGTTCTCGCGAACCGGATCGGGTGCTTCCAGTCCACGTTCGATACCATCAATCCCAGCCGTGATGATCGCCGCCAGCGCAAGGTACGGGTTCGATGACGGATCCGGAGACCGCAGCTCAATCCGACTCGATTCCGGAGACCGAGATGCTGGTTTGCGAATCAGCGCAGATCGATTCGTGTATGACCAGGCAACGTACACGGGAGCTTCGTACCCAGGGACGAGACGCTTGTAGCTATTTACGGTTGGATTTGCGACCGCAGTGAGCGCCGGTGCATGATCAAGGATACCAGCAATAAATTGGTGTGCTGTCTCACTCAACTGGAACTCCCCATCGTCGTCATGGAACTGGTTCGTGCCATCGGAAAAGAGGGAAATATGAGTATGCATTCCGGATCCGTTGATACCGGTGATTGGTTTCGGCATGAACGTTGCGTGAAGGTCGTGTCTGGAAGCGATCGATGAGACGACGGTCTTGAACGTCGCGATGTTGTCCGCCGTTTTGAGAGCATCCGCATACTGGAAGACGATCTCGTGTTGTCCCGCCGCCACCTCGTGTTGGTTCGTTTCGACGTCGAACCCCATCTCGGCGAGGACCTCCCCGATCTCCTGTCGGATCCGTGTCGTCGACTCTTTCGGGGCGAAATCGAAGTATCCGCCGGTATCTGTCGGATTTGTCGTTGGCCGACCCTGGTCATCGCGTTCGAACAGGAAGAATTCGGGTTCTGGTCCCATGTTGACCGTGTACCCGTGTTCTTCGGCTCGCGCTACCGCTCGTCTAAGGATACGACGCGGATCACCTTCGAAAGGTTTGTCGGTTGTCGTATCGACGACGTCGCAGATCATCCGACCAACTGTGGCACTATCGTGAATCCATGGAAGGACGGTAAACGTGCTCGGGTCAGGGGTGAGTCGCATGTCCGACTCTTGAATCCGAACAAATCCTTCGATCGACGAACCGTCAAAATATATACCCTCGGTAAACGCCTTTTCTAACCGAGAGACCGGAATTGAAACGCTCTTGACACCACCGAGCAGGTCGGTGAACTGTAGGTGGACGGTTTCGACATTGCGATCCTCAATCTGTTCTAGAACCCCCTGTTGTTCGGATGATAAAGTGTCGTTCATCATTTTTAATATGTAATTAATGGGGTAAAAGTATAGCGGATTCTCTCACGAAACGCCCGACTTTGAGCGGTGTGGATCGAACGGATACCCCGCGTCTTTTTATTGATCTCAGGTGAACCACACGACATGTCTAATCCTGGAGTACCGAACAACCGAGTGCTGGCCGCGGACCTCTTTGCCGTCATCGCCAGTGTCGCGCTGCTGGCCGGCGTGGTGTTCACTCCGCTCGGTGATATCAGAGTTCTTGCCGTCGTAATCGGGCTTCCCTTTGTTCTACTCGTCCCGGGGTACGCGCTCGTCTCAGCGGTGTTCCCACGGCGAGGCGATTTGGCACCGAACTCCACAACGGAGATCTCGTGGGTAGCGCGGATCGTCGCGAGCGTTGCCGGGAGCGGTATCGCCCTTACTGTCGTTGGTGTGGTGCTCGATTTCACTGTTTGGGGTTTTGACCGGACGGCTATTGTCATGGGGCTGTCAGTAGTCTCCATTGTGGCGACGGGCGTTGCATGGTATCGGCGTCGGAGGCTCGCGACGACCGACCAAGCGGGAATTGACTTCGGTGCCGTCCGCTCGACCGTTCGCACTACCGTAATCGATGAGAGCGCCGTCAGCGTTGTCCTGACGATTCTCGTGGTAATTGCTGCTGCGGGAGCGGTTGGTGTCGTGGCCGAAGAATCGACCGGCGAGGGCTCAGTCATCGAACTGTACGTTCTCGGCGAAGACGAGTCGGGTGAACTCACAGCGGAAGCCTACCCTTCGAACGTAACTGCCGGTGAGCCGATCACCGCCGGCGTCGGCGTTGGAACGAGCAGATCGTCGTTCGATGGGTACGTGTCCGTGCGCCTCGAGCGCGTGACGGTCGACGGAGACGAAGTCACTGTCAGGGAGTCACGTCGCCTCGATCGAATTGACATTCAGCTCACTCCCGGTGAGAGGACGACCCGTCGCCATACAGTCCGACCGTCGATGGTCGGTGAACAGCTTCGGCTGACCTATCGCCTCTACCGGACCGGATCGGACTCTCCGCTCCGGCAAGTCCACCTCTGGCTCAGGGTACGGCCGTCTTAAAAAGCCGTTCCTGTTCACCGTATTGATCCGCGGGAGACCGGTAGATCCACACTTCGGCTTCCCGTTCCAAGAGCCGACGACGCTTGTGAAACGAAGCAGATAAGAAGGCGTTACGTCACGCACGGAGGGTTAAGCTGAACTTACCAAGACCTCAGTTTTTATCTACTACGCGACCAATATACATCTAGAAGTCAGTCCAAGTGGCTTTACAGGAGACAGATTGTGAGACCCAACGCAGTAAAGGTTCGAGTCGCAGATCGTGATGTGACCTCTTCTCCCGGGTTCTCGACGGAGTCATCTACACTACCTTATGACTACGGCCCGACGGTCTCGCTCGACAGTCACGGTCCGTCACGATCTGCGCGGACGGGTGCCGGATCATGACTCGTGCCGACAACCGTGTCGTCCGCGACGAGTCGGGATCGGTGAGCGTTTCGGATGCGGTCGCACCGCCGGCGGCACGTTTGCTACAGAACGTCGCCGTTGGCGTCATACTCACCGAGAGTAACACGGACGCCGCGTTACGAACTGCGATTCGAGCGCAACACCGCGGGCATGCGGTGCTCGTGATATCCAAATTGGAAGACGACGAGACGCTGAACGCGTTAGCGGACCTCGGTGCTGTCATCCTCTCTCCGCCGTCACTGCGGACCACCCAGAGTGAACTTCACCAGCTGTTATCTCGAACGGCCAGAGAGCGCGGCTTGTCGGGGATTATCCTACAGACGCGTGACAGTCCTCGTATCGACTACCACCGAACGGCTACAGCATTTGAGCACGCCGACTACGAAGTCGTTGCGATACCCGAACACTGGAATCGAACGACTGACAGCCCGACGATCGTCGTCGGCATTCCGGCGTACAACGCCGCGGACAGCATTGGGCAGGTAGTCGACCGCGCCGCCCCGTACGCCGATGAGGTCATCGTCGTCGACGACGGGAGTCGCGACGAAACGGCCGACCGCGCCCGCGAAGCCGGCGCAGTCGTCTTGGTACACGAACGGAACCGGGGGTACGGTGGGGCGCTCAAATCGCTCTTCCGCGAGGCGGCCGAGCGACGGGTCGCGCATCTGGTCGTGATTGACGCAGACGGCCAACACGACCCGAAAGACATCCCGACGCTGGTCGAGACACAGGCGCGCCACGATACCGATATCGTCATCGGAAGCCGCTACGTCGGTGACCGGAAGACGGAGATCCCCCTGGTCCGGTCGGTGGGGTTAGCGGTCATCAACCACCTCACGAACGCCAGCCTCGGAAAGCTTCGCCCCAGCGGTTTCATCCGCGACACGCAAAGCGGCTACCGGAGCTATAGTCTGTACGCGGCCCGATCGCTCGCGGCCGATCCGTTGATCGGGGACAACATGGGAGCGAGTACGGACATCCTTCATCACGCCCACCGGAACCGTCTGAGCGTATCAGAGGTCGAAACGACGATCTCCTACGATGTCGAGAACGCCAGCTCACAGGGGTCCGTCTCCCACGGACTCGATCTCCTCCGGAACATTTTCTGGACGATCGAATACGGGAAACCAATACTAATCCTCGGCCTCCCTGGTAGTCTAATCACACTACTAGGCGTAACACTGACGATACAGATCCTCGCACAGGCCGCCCAGACCGGCACGGTCGCCTCGATCCGGCTGGTCCCACCAGTCCTGTTCGCGATTGGAGGGGTGCTGCTGTGTATCGCGGCGGTGATGATGCAGGTGTTGAATCGCCATCCGAGTATCAACAGACTGCGCAAGGACGACAACAGCTAAACGGCCGGCTCGACTTGACAGCAGTATGATAGCGGTCCCGTCCATGGTGACGAAAGATGTCCCGTAGGATCGTAGCGGGGGGACGCCCTCACGACTGGTTCGGTTCTCGGCAACCCGCGCGACTGTTCGGCGTTCTGGGCCTCGCACTCGTTGGCGGCGGTCTGGTGATCTCCCAGTTCGAAACGCTGCTGTTTGTCTGGGGCGGAACCGCGCTATTCGTCGCGTTCCTGCTCTATTTCGTTATGACCGGCACCACAGTGTCGTCGTCCGTCGCCACCGACATTTACACGACGATGGCCCAGAACGTCCAACAGGCGGGGACAACGACCGATCACGAATACGTCCCCGATTCTGGCGGTGTCACGCTCGTCGCTGGAGGCCGCGAGTTCGATCCCATGGGCGAGCAACTTCTACGAACCCATGACGATCTTGCGACAGCCGAAACAGTCGGTACCCAGCTTTCAGTGCTGGTCGACGTGTTGGTCAACGATCTCGAGCTGGCAACGCGCGCCACGGCAACGACCGACGATGAGCGAGCGACAGTAACGGTCATCGGGAGCCGTATCGGCACCACGGAACTGTTCGACCACCCCGTGGCCTCGGTCATCGGCGTCGGACTCGCTCACGGACTCGGGGTCCCGGTCACCGTCGAGACATCACGCGAAGACGGGAATTTGGTCGTCGGTGTGAACTTCACAACGAGCGAATGAACTTCCCGAACGTCCGGAGAGCGACCAGTACGGCGAACACGATCGTACCAACGAGTAGCGGCCATCGGAGACGTGTTCGCCACTCGACGGTCGTGTGAATCGGCGCGGTCAACGCGGTTATCACCACGAGCCCGACGAACGAGAGGATGAACGCGTATTCAAGCGTCAGTGATCCTACGCTCGCCAGAATACCGACGCCACCGAGCATCCAGCCGATTTGCCCGAACAAAAACTGACGCTGGCGGGCAGTCGTCATTATGTGGAGTACTTGGTCGAAGTGTATAATTTCACCGCCAAGGCAAGGGCACTAGCTTCAAGCACCCACCTGCTGTCTGGTACTGTACCGATGTTCCCGTGGACTCATGCTGCGTTCGGCTACCTCTTGTTGCTCTTGGTCGCCGTTCTCCTCCGTCGCCGCCTCTCACGGGCCGAGCTGATCGCCGTGATAGTTGGAACCCAACTCCCGGACCTCGTCGATAAACCCCTCGCGTGGTGGTTCAACGTCCTCCCGTCGGGACGATCGCTGGCTCACTCCCTGCTAGTGGCTGTTCCGCTCTCGCTTCTCGTCCTCGCGGTCGCGTGGTATCTGACGCATCCCGAAGTGGGATTCGCCTTCGCCGTCGGCTACGCCACCCACCTGGTCGGCGACAGCTACGTGGCGCTCTACTACTGGCGGCCCGAGGAGCTCACCTACCTCCTGTGGCCTGTGCTTCCAGCGTACCCCTACGACGATTTCGTCGGCCTGACCGACTTCTTCTCGCAACTGACGGTCACTCCGAATTTCGTGGTCGTTCTCGTCGTCGCGGTCGGCGTCGGACTCGGCTTCGCCGTACAGTTCGTCCATGCCGAACCCCTCCGTTGATAGGCGTCGGACCGACCACCGCCTATTTACAATCGGCTCACGAGAACCCATCATGACGCCGACTATTGCCGATAAGACGGTTCTCGTGACCGGTGGCGCGGGTTTCATCGGGAGCCACATCGCCGACGCGCTCTGTCCGGCCAACGACGTCCGCGTCTTTGATACGTTCACTAACGGCGACCGGGCCAACTGCCCGGACGAGGCGACGGTTATCGAGGGAGATATCCGCGACGAGACGGCGCTCGAAGCCGCTGTCGACGGCGTCGACATCATCTTCCACGAGGGCGCGATCGTCAGTGTCTCTCAGTCCGTCGACGATCCGACTACGAGTCACGCGGTCAACGTCGACGGCACCCTTACGGTCCTTGAGGCGGCTCGCCGCGAGGATGCCCGAGTCGTCTTTGCGTCAAGTGCCGCGATCTACGGGATGCCGACGGCTCTCCCAGTGACCGAAACGGCTCCGAAAGAGCCGACCTCCCCTTACGGCCTCGAGAAGCTCTCGGGAGACCATTACTGTCGGCTGTACGCCGACCTCTACGGGCTCCCGACGGTCGCGCTCCGGTACTTCAACGTCTACGGTCCCCGCCAGTCTGGGGGCGATTACGCCGGTGCCATCACCGCGTTTACCAGACAGGCGCGCGCCGGCGGACCGCTGAAGGTACAGGGCGATGGAAACCAAACCCGAGATTTCGTCAACGTCGCCGACGTGGTCCAGGCGAACATGCTGGCGGCCACCACCGACGCGACGGGCGAAGCGTTCAACGTTGGGACCGGTGTCGCGACGACCGTGACTGATGTCGCCGAAACCGTCCGTGATCAGATCGCACCGTCAGCCGACATCGAACACGTCCCTCCGCGGCAGGGCGACATTCGCGACAGCGTTGCGGACATCGAAAAAGCCCGCGAGCTGCTCGGCTACGAGCCCACCGTCTCGCTCGCTGAGGGGCTCGAGCGCTACTTGTCTTAACCTTCGACGATGACGGTGCCGTGCATCCCGGCCTCGTGTGGAATACAGAAGTAGGGATACTCGCCGACCGTCTCGAAGGTGTGGCTGTAGGTCTCTCCCTCTCCGACGCTTCCGCCGCTCGGATACGCCGAGCGCGCGGCTGCTTCGGTTTCGAAGTCGCCGGACGCGAAGTAGGCCGCTCCGTCGGGGAGGTCGGCTTCGTAGGCCGTCGCACTGTGGGGGACCGCACCGGTCGTCTCCCAGACGACGGTTTCGCCGGCTCCGATCCGCACCACCTGTGGGTCGAATTTGAGGTCGTCGGTCATCGCGACGGTCGTCGGCTCCGTGTTCCCCGTCGGTGGCCCCCCATCGTCGGGGGTCGACCCGCTACAGCCGGCCACCCCCGTAGCGAGTGCGGCCCCGCTCAACCGTAGCACGGTTCGTCGGTCGTACATGTGTACCGATTGGAAGCCAGTAGGATAAGGATAACCGCCTACAAACACTTTTGACGCCGCCGATGGAATCACCAGCAACCATCGTGTTTCAATGGATCTTCTAGATTACCTTCGCCGTCCGCTTACGCTCCCCGTTCTTGTCTGCGTAACGGCGGCAGTCGGCCTGTTGACATTAGACGCTCTTCGAATTCTACCGCGGCCAACAGTGCTCCGGGCTGGGTACGCCAGTATCGGTGCCGTCGTCGCGCTGATTCTGTTCGGCGTTTCACAAGCGGAGCCTCCCAATCACTCGAAGCGCCTCTCGCCGTCCCTCGCGACAAAGGTCGTCTTCATCGGTGCCGCGGGGGCCGTTATCGCTGCGGCGCAGCTGAACTCGCGGCTTCTTCCGTTCGGAATCGTCCTTCCGTTGGGGTTGATCCTCGTCGCGTACCAGATCCGCGGCGACCCGTCGCCTCCTGCGGTGTTGACGCAACTAGGCTCGCTGTTTGCGGCCCTCCAACTCGGCAAGTACGTGACCACGGGCTTCTACTTCGGCGGGACCGACACGCTCGCTCACGTCGCTGCCGTCGACACGCTCATCGAGGCCCGGTATACCGCTGCGATTCCGCACGGCTACGACCTATATCCAGTCTTTCACTTTCTAATCGGCGCGGTCAAACATGCCACCGAACTCCCGGCGTACGACGCGCTCGTTCTCACGGGTATCGGCCTCATGACACTCGTCGTGCCGATCGCGTATCTTCTCGGCCAGTCGATACTGGGGTCGACGCGGCTCGGGTTAACGGCCGCGCTGTCGGTGCCGATTCTGGAGTTCTTCTCGTACCATGCGGTATATTTCTACCCACAGGCCTTGGCCTCCGTTTTCCTCCTGATCGCCCTCTACGTTAACAGCCAACTGCGTCGGGCCGGGGACGAACGAACCTTCCGTCGACTCTCGGTGTTCGTCATCGCCCTCATAGCGACGATGGTTCTCACCCATCATCTCACGTATCTCCTCTTCGCCGCCGTCGCCGCCGTCGCCCTCGTGGTCGCCGTAGTCCGCCCGTTGCTGTTCGCTCAGTCCGCTTCGAGCGTCGAGACGCTTCGTTACCGGTGGCTGTTCCCCGGAGCGATCGGCGCGGTGTTACTGCTCGTCTACTGGTCGTACTCGCCGAGTCTCATCACCGTCGGCATCGTCGAACTGACCGCGGGCGTGTTGTTCGACGTGGCGACGGTCCCGGCCGAGCAGTTATACACCTACGGGGTCTCGCTTCCGGCGGACAGCGTCGGTCGAGCGATCGCCTGGTTACTGACGCCGACGGGTATCTACGCGGTCGGCCTGAGCGCGCTGTTGTTGGTCGCGGCCTACGAGCTGCTGACCGAACTCCGATCGTACCGACGGGGGTTCACGCTCACCGTGACCGGACTCGGCCTCTCGGCTCTGTTGCTCCCGATACCGGTCGCGATCCCCCAGATAGAGCGGCTGAAGTTCGTCGTGGCGCTCGTCGTGCTGTTCCCGCTGAGCGTGGGTCTCCGGCGGACGCTCTCGGTCGACCGCCGCCACGCCGTCGCCGCGTTCGTCGTCATCGCCATGCTCGGCGGGGCGACTGGATTCACGGTGTTGGTGGCCGACGACCTGCCGGAGACGTACATCGACGAACCCAGAGAGCAGGTGGAAATGACCGACTCCGAGTTCGACTCGGTCGGGACGACGGCGTCGTTCCTCCAGCGGCACGGTGACGGCCCCGCCGCCACGGACCGCGTGACGAACCGCGCGTTCGAGACGAGCGGCTTCAACGCCACCAGTCCGTTACAGGCGCGTCCCGGCGGGCTACGAACCGCCGGAACGTATCTGGTCGTTCGTGAACGGTGGACCGACCACCTCGTCGCGCTCGGGCAGGGGCTCAGGAGCGGTGAACTGAACAGCTTCGCCGTGTCCGATTCCCGGTTCGCGGCGGCCGACTCGCGACACGACAAGGTGTATACCACGAGCCACGTTCGGGTGTATCGAAGCGGCGACGGCTTCGAGGGCGTCTACGGGACGAACGGCGCGGCTCGGTAGAGGACGCTTCGACCCAGCGCGAGCGCCGAGACGGGGTGCGGAGAGATCCGGACCGCTCGGGAGAAGTACGCGACCGCTCGGTCGTAGTCGCCCGCCGCGTGGCAGGCCCGGCCGAGGTCCGTGTACAACTGGTTGTAGTAGATCGGGAGATACGGCTGTGCCGCAGGAACCCGCTGGCTCACGAGGTAACCGAAGCGTTTCGCGTGGTCGAGATACGTGTCGACGTCCATCTCCGTGGCCATCATGCTTCGCTCGTGGCGGCGACGCGTGAAGAGGTCCCGACAGCAGCAGACCCCCGCTTCGGTGGCGGCTTCGAGAGCGTACAAGAGGTCCTCCCCCCGATCCAGACCGGTCTCGAAGCGGACGTTCACCCGTTCGGTGTCGACGAGGATAGCCGAGGTGACCTCCGAGAGGTCGCCGACGAACACGTCATAGACGAAATCGTCGAGCGTCCTCGGTGACCCCTGGACGCACAGCCCCGCTCCCGTCTCGGCCATCCGGTCGAGCTGCCGTTCGAGCTTGTCCCTCGCCCACAGGTCGTCGGCGTCCAGAAACGCCACGTACCGCGTTTCGGCGCGGTCGAGGCCGGCGTTCCGCGCGTCCGCGGGGCCGGTGTCCACGTCGTCGACGACGATGAGCTCCGTCGAGACGGTCTGGTCGGCCACCGTCTGTTTCGCCTCCTCGAGCATCGATTCGGGCGTGTATTGTGGGCTGTACGGGACGACGACGGACACGGGATCGGTCACCATTCGGCCATCACCTCGCGATGGATCTCGTTGAGCCGTCGGGCGTGGTGCTGCCAGGTCCACTGCTGGTCGACGAGCCGCTGGTGGCCGGCTTCTCCCATCACGCGCATTCGGTCGGGATCGTCCAAGAGTTTCTCGAGCGCCGCTCGCAGCCGGCCGGGATCGTGTGGCGGAACCAAGATCCCTGTTTCGCCATCGACGATCATCTCCGGGATGCCGCCGACGTTCGACGCCACGACCGGTGTCTTCGCCGCCATCGCCTCGTAGATGACCGTCGGGCGGCCTTCTTGCCAGCTCGGGTGAACGAGCGCGTCGGCGGCGATATGCCAGCGTCGAAGTGCGACGGGATCGAGCTGCCAAAACGAGCGTGCGGGATGCGGCGACTCACCGAGCTGATCGAGCAGCCACCAGCGGAGATCTCCTTCGTGGCCGACCGTGACGAGCAGAACGTCTTGCCGATCGAGTGCGTTGACTGCGCTAACTAGCTCTCGAATTCCCTTCTGTTCCGAGTAGGCGCCGACTGACAACAGCACCTTCGTTTCGGGATCGATCCCGAGCTCTGCGCGGATCTGCTCGCGGCGGTCGGTCGGGAATTTGGTCGGGTCCTCGCCGATCGGTACCGTGAGGATCTTTTCCTCGGACGTAAACCGCCTGGCGACGCCGGCGAGTTCGTCGCTGACCACGAGGATACGCGACGCGTATTCGATCGTCTCCCGGAGGCGTTTTTTCGCCCCTCTGTTGAAGGAGTCGTAGTTGTGGAGATCGACCGCGTGGCTGTTCACGACCAGCGGTAGATCGTGTCGACGGCAGTACTTCAACATCCCGTAGCCGTCGAGATAGATGTCCGAGACGTGAACGATGTCGTGTGGCGTCTCGAAGGTTCGCTCGATGTACGGCGTGACGCGCTTCTGGATTGAGTCCCCCGAGACGTGGTAGAGGTACCGCTTGGGAACCGCATAAAAAAATCGGGGGTAGTGGGCAACATATGTCCCCCACCGCTCCGTTTGCGGGACCCGCGCGTACTCCGAGTACGGGCCCACCGGCGGGGCAATGGGCGTCGGCACGACGAGGTCGACCTCCGCGTTAGTGCGGTTCAACGCGTCGAACGAGCGGTGATTAAACGGCGACCGCACCGGAAGCGCGTGGCTCTGGTGATGAATACAACAGCCCAATGCGCTGTACGGCTCACCCCCGTCGCCGGTGTAGCCGTGCCCCGTCATCGCGTCCTCCGAGTAGCGAGTGCTCGCAGGCCCAACACTGACCAAAATGTCAGCCGGGCGAGGTTCTTCGGACGTCGAAGCGTCGACGCGTCGAGTAGTGCTGCGGCCTCGCCGAACCGCCCCTCTGAGAGGTAGTGCCCGACGAGCCCCATTCGGTGGACCTCTCGCACCGGAACCCCGCGGCGTTCGAGTGTCTCGACCAACTCGGCGTTCCGTTCGAGATACCGTCGGTCGTTCGCGACGTACGCCTCCGCCGGCGCATCACCCGTGAAATGCGTCACGGCGAGGGGTTCGTCGACGTATGCGAGCTTGCCGACGGACAACACCCGGAGAACGAGGTCCCAGTCTTCGTAGATCGACAGCCCCTCGTCGAAGCCGCCGGTCGAGGTGATAACGTCGCGTTCGACCAGCAGCGTCGATCCCGGCCCCATAAACACTTGCATCGACACCAACGCTTCGGCAAGCTCCTGTCCGCCCTCACGCGGGGCGGCCGAGCGAAAGACCCTCTCCGAAACGGCGCCGGCGATCCGCCCGCCCATCGAGAGGCCGGTCGAGGCGACGTCGCAGTACGCGCCGACCCACCCCTCGCCCCGGTCGTCTAACACCGCGAGCTGGCGGTCGAGCTTCCGTGGCAGCCATTCGTCGTCGGAGTCGAGAAAGGCCACGTACTCGCCGCGCGCGGCCTCGACACCGGTGTTGCGGGCAGCGCTCACGCCTCGGTTGGTGTCGTGGGCGAGATATCGGACCCGCGGGTCCCCCTCCTCGATCAGCGCCCGTGTCCCGTCGGTACTCCCGTCATCGACGACCAGTACCTCGATGTCGTCGACCGTCTGGGCGAGGGCGCTGTCGACGGCGCGCGCGAGCGTCTCGGCCCGGTTGTACGTCGGGATAATGACGCTGACGCGCGGCACGTCAGCCGGCGACGCCCGTGGATCCTCACTCATGTATGACCTCGCGGTGGATCTCGGAGAGCCGTTGGGCGTGGTGCGTCCACGTCCACTCCTGGTCGAGCAGCCGCTGGTGCCCGGCCGCACCCATCGTTCTGAGGCGCTCCGTGTCGTCCAGGAGGTACTCCAACGCTTCTCGCAGCTGATCGGCGTCGCTCGCGGGCGTCAACACGCCCGTTTCGCCGTCGACGATCATCTCCGGGATGCCGCCGACGTCCGACGCCAAGACGGGAGTCTTCGCGGCCATCGCCTCGTAAATGACCGTGGGCCGGGCCTCGAAATGGCTCGGGAGAACCAGCAGATCCGCCGCTACGTGGAGCCGACGGACCGCGATCGGGTCCAGCTCCCAGTAGGCGTGTGAGGGGTGGGACAGTTCGCCCAACTGATCGAGGAACCACCACCGCAACGCGCCGCCGTGGCCGACGGCGGCGATGGCCACGTCGTCGCGATCTAGCGCCTCGAGCGCGGCGACCAACTCGCGGACCCCTTTTTCCTCCTCGAAGCGTCCGACGAACAACAGTAGCTTCGTCTCGGGAGCGATGCCGAGTTCTCGCCGGATCGCCTCCCGGCGGTCTGTCGGATACTTTTCGGGGTCTTCGCCGATGGGGAGCGTCGTCACCTTGCTCGCGGGTGCGAAGCGTCTGGCGACATCCGCGAGCTCGTCACTGACGGTCAGGACGGCCGAACAGTAGTCGATCGTCTCGCGGATCTGCGACTGGACCCGCTCGTTGAACCGGTCGAAGTTTTTCAAGTCACCGGCGTGTGAGAGCGCGACCAGCGGAATGTCACGCTTTCGGCAGTATTCGAGGGAGGCATAGCCGTCGAGATAGAACCCGCAGGTCTGGACGACGTCGTGGGGCGTCTCGAAGGTCCGCTCGACGTAGCTCGTCACGCGCTTTTGTGCGGAGTTCCCCGAGACGTGGTAGAAGTATTTTTTGGGCAACATGTACAGATATCGAGGGTAATGAACTCGATAGGAGCCCCACTGTTCCGTCTTCGGGACGTGCCGGTAGTCCGAATACGGTCCCAGCGGCGGCGCGAACGGCGTCGGTGACACCACGTCGAGGTCCACCCCGGTAGCGTTGAGCGCGTCGAACGAGCGGTGGTTAAACGGAGTCCGGACTTGGAACACGTGATTCGGGTGTTCAAACGCGCAACCGAGGACGCGATATGAATCCCTCACTGTCTCCGTGTCGGCATCTGTCTGGGTGTTCCGTTTGTCTGCCATAGTGCTATGCCGCCACGAGTAGTCGCAGCAGTAAGTTCGTCTAACTAACTGCTGGGGGGACTGTTATGCTTTCCGGGAAAACCCGGGACGCGAACGGTTATGGCTCACATACCGGTGGCGTACCGCCGCCACCACCGAACGCGGCTCGAACGGTGATCCATCCGTGGCGGTGAGACTGTAGTTCACGCCCCGGCAGCGACGATTTATATTGGTTGGGGGACCAAATCGGGACGTGTGTTCCTCCGATTCCGTCGTAGGTGGCCGTCGTGACCGACTCACTGGATCGCCGTTCGTATCTCGCGGTGATGCTGGCCTCGGCGACCGCGGGCTGTTCGGGATGGGGTGACCGGATGGCTACACCCCCGCCCGAGCCGCTGACCCGCGGCCACATCGTCGCAATCGGACGCGATCTCGAGACCACGACCATCGAGCCGACCGCGACCGAGACGCCGGTTCAGGACGCGCTCGACTCCGTCGCCGACTCAGGCGGGCGCATCTATCTGCCGCCGGGAATCGTCCGCGAGCGGGGGCCGGTTCGCCCACACCGGAACACCGGGATATACGGATACGGGATGAACGTCTCGGTCCTCCAGATCACCCAGCCGGACACCGACGGCATCCGGTTTGACCGATCGCCCCGCGCAAGCCGTGTCCAGCTCGACGGCTTCGAACTACGCGGACCGGGTCAGCAGTCGTCCTCCGGTGTGGCGATTCACTTCTGTGATAACGGCACCGACCCGGTGAGCGATCCCGCGGACTTCTACGTCGGCCGGCTCTACTGCTGGGCGTGGAACAACTCGGTCTACCGCGTCGACGAGGGCGTCGGGCCGTTCCAGTGTCGCCACGACTTTCTCCGGATGGACGAGTGTGACGCCGGCGATGAGCGGGCACTGATCGAGTGGCGCTCCTCGTACGGGCCGGCCAACTGGTTCGGCACTATCGTCGCCTACCCGAGCGCGAACGTGAGCGGGGCCAACAGCGTTCTGTTACACCAGCGCGGCGGCGAGCTCACGGTCGGTGACATCACGACGGGAACGACGACCGGCCAGCTCGTGGACACGCAAAACGGTCGCCTCCGTGTCGGCCGACTCCACTACGAACCGACCGGACAGCGAACCGTCCCCCGATCCCTCGTTCGTATCGGTCCCAACGGAGCGACTCGATTCGACGACGTGCTCATCGATTCAGAGGCGGTTCGGTACGTGTACAAACTCGGCGAGGGAGCCGGTGACGCGGTCCTGTCCGGCTCTGTGAGCGGGCGCGGGACGATTCAGCGGAACACGATCAACGTCTCCGGTCGGCTCGATCCCGACCGCAGCTCGTGGTATTTCGGCCGCTCGTCAGACGTCGACGTGACCGGGTCATCAGAGACAGGGAGTCTGCGGGTTCTGGGCTCTGCTGGACAGGGGCTGGGCTGAACGAGCCACCGACACCGTTATTCAAACGCGGTCTGAGATACACTCGTGTCAAACCAGCCATCTGCTGGCGCTTCCGACCCGCTGGTGTCGGTCGTCGTCGTCACCTACAACTCCGAGGCGACCGTCGGAGAGACGCTGTCTTCGGTGGCCGATCAGACGTATCCGACCGATCGGTACGAAGTGATCGTCGTCGACGGGGGAAGCGACGACGGCACCGAATCGATAGTCGCCGAGTTCGATGCGACGTTCCACGTCGTCGACGGCGGAACCATCGGCGCGTGCCGAAACCACGGGGTCGACGTCGCGACCGGCGACTACGTTGCCTTCACCGACTCGGACTGTGCGGTTCCCACAACGTGGCTCCGATCACACGTTGACCGCATCGAGGGCCAACACGATGACAGTATCGTCGGCGTTGGAGGCCCGAATCGGCCGTTCCCAGACGATCCCTGGTTCGGTAAGCTGGTCGGTAGTCTCCAGGGAACCGTTTTCGGGTCCGGCGGCTCACCGCAGTCTCATGACATCGACGAGGTCCGCACAGTCCGCTCGGTCGCGGCGTGTAACGTCGTGTACGACGCGACGGTTTTCGACTCGTACCGCTACGACGACGCGATCAACGTCGGTGAGGACGCCGAGTTCCACTTCCGCCTGTCGGAAGACGGGTATCGGTTCGTCTTCGATCCGGCCATCACCGTCTCGCATCACCTCTCGGCAGACTTCGGTGCGTACTGTCGAAAGAGCCGCTCGTACGGCTACGCGATGGCCCGGATCCAGCGCCGTCACCGGAAACTCATTCGGTGGTACTCCGCCCTGCCGTCGGTGGCACTCGGTTGCGGGACACTCGCCGCGGCGGTCGATCTGACGTCCCGCAAGGCGCGGTACGTCCCGCTACTGTTCGCCTCGTTCTTGCTCGTGAGCGCGTACGCGACCGCTCAGGTGTATCGCGAACGGCGAAGCCCGACGGCGCTGCTTGTCCCGCTCATGCTCGCGGCGCAGTACACCTGCTACGGGATCGGATTCCTGGAAGGTGTCGCTACGCGGGATCCCGCACCTCAGGAACTCCCGTAGTCCGCTCCCTCTGGAGCGCCGCTCGTCACGCCCGATAGATCCCGATCGCCCAGTGGTGCTCGCCGAACACCTGGTATCCGAGCCCGAGGTTCCCGTCGACCGCACAGTGCCACCCCTCGCCGTCGAACCACGGGTCCACTTGGTGCATCGCCCCGGAGTTCCACCCGAGTCCTCCCGGTGGTGTCACGGCAGGACCGTCACCCCGCTGACGATCCTCGTACGTCGTGGGTGTCAGTTCAGTGATCTCGTACGCGTGGATTTGCTCGCCGTACCGGTTCGCACAGTCCTGATAGAACGCGAGAATCCGGTCCTCGAACACGAGCGGTCGCCCTCCGGGGCGGGCGGCCTTCGGACGGTCCTCGACGATCGGATTCGCTTCGTGGGGCGTCCACGCCGGCGATTCGAGATCGCCGCTGTAGTATGCGTAGAGATCCGTCCCGTCACCGAGGATCCCCCACCAGCGGTCCTCCCAGCGAAAGGCGCTGAAATCGTGGAGCGGTGTCTCTGGTGCGACGAGATCGGCCACCGGTGTCCACGTCTCCGGGAACGACTCGGCACGATACAGCGTCACCGGCGCCGGTCCCAGCTCTTTGGCCCACCGATCGGGGATCATGTAGTGGTCGCCCTCCCACCGGAACACGTACGGGTACGAGAGGTGCTCGTCGGTTTCGAGAACGACTCGGTCGTAGGTCCAGTCGTAGCCGTCGTCGCTCTCCGCGTGCGCGATCGCCGCCGTCGGCGTTCGGTTGTGCGTATAGACCTCGAAAAAGAGATGCCAGCGGCCGGTCTCCGTGATGAAGAGAAACGGGTCGGCGACGCAGTCAGTTCGACCGAAATCAGTCACGTCCGCCGCCGTTACGACGGGGTTGACGTCGCCGGCCGCCTCGAAGTTCGACGGTGGACTATCAGCGTCGACGGGGTAGGACGGCACCGTTTCGCGATCGTATCGCCCGCGAACGTCGACCGGTTCGGGCCGGTACTGGTTGGTCGGTTCCCGCATGTGAAGCCGCTCACCGGTGTGCCACGCCGTGCGCTCGACGAGCGTCGATCTGGCGAGAAGCTGCCTGATTGAACGCACTACTGGAGCTGTGCGATAGCGGGCGTGTGTGAGCAGACGGCGCGAACGCGAATCAGCAGCCATACTGGATATCTCCTACTGCGAGGGGTCCGTACTTAACCCCTCGTCGGACGGTGAGGGCTAACGGGTCAGAACCCGGTTCCAGCCGTTCCGAGTGCGCGGAACCCACCGGTCGATCCCTCGTTATGCGTGACCGTCACGTCGTCGGGAGACCCCTGATACAGCGACGGTTCGGCGGGGTCGACCGGGGAGGCGAGATTGACGATACCGCCGGTGACGTCTGCGGCCGCACCGAGTTCGATGTACGGGCCGAGGATCTTCCTGCCCGGACCGCGCCCGTTGTAGTCGTCGTACCCGAGTTCGTAGACGTAGTCGGCGACGCCGGTGACGTGTTTGACCGTGTCGATGACGGCCGTGCCGTGGCCGCGCAGGCGGATGATCGCCGGCGGATTCGTCGGGTTCGACGTGGGCTCCCAGTGGACGTTGCCGAACTCGATGACGCTGTCCCACGTCTGATCGATGGCGACGCCGGCCGAACCGCCCATCGTGAGGTAGTCGACGGTCTGGGTGCCGCCGCGCGAGAAGAACACGGTGGTGTTCTGCCCGCTCACGTTCGCGCTCGGGTAGGCCGCGATGGTTCCGAACCAGTTGGCCGGGCCGTACCACGAGCGGAACTCGAACAGTCCGTCTTGGTCGCCCGCATCGCACTCGTAGATAGTGAGTTGCTCGTGGCGACACTGGAACGGACCCACGCCTTCGTCGACGCGGTAGACCGAGTTGTTCCATCCCCAGAACAGCAACCGACCGACGAAGAGGTCCTGTGTGTCCTTGTTGGTGTGGTGGATGGCAACACCAGTCGGCCCGGTGCCGGCCGGTCCGTTCAGCGCGAACCCGTCGAGCCGGACGCGGCTGACTCCGGAGTCCCGGTCGAACAGGATCCCGTCCGCGTCCCGGTCGGTGATCGAGACCTTCGAGATCTCGACGCCCAACCCGATGAGTTGGGTCTCTTCGTAGGGCCGGATCGGTCCGGTTTCCTCAATGACGCCCGCCGGGAGGCGGACCTCGCCGCCGCCGGCGGCGTTCACGATGTCGAGCGCGTCCTGGATCGGCGTGTCCGTCTCAGCGGGGTCGACGGACTGCGGACTCGTGTTGGTCTTCCCCAGCGCGACGACGTAGCCGCTCAGCAGCAGCGACGTGGTGTCGCTCCCCCCGGAACCGCTCGATCCGGATCCGATCGTTCCCAGTTGCCTCCAAGAGCCGCCCTCGCCGAGATACACGTTTCCGGTGTCGGTCGCGAGGAACTTCGCGCCCTCCTTGGCGACGTAGTTCGACCGACTGGCGTCGGTGTCGCGGATCTCGGCGTCCGTGTCGATGCGTTCGAAGTTGCGGTTCAGCGGTCCGTCCCAGTTCAGTGTCCCCGCAGCGGGGGTCTCGTATTGGTGATTATCTGTCATCGTTAGCTTCCCTCAACGCCACCGTAGCCGTAGCTCCCGTAGCCGCCTTCGCCGAACTCGTCGTTCGGCACCGTCGGCGCCTCGGGATCGGTCGGTGTCGGTTCGTCGTTCGTCCCCCCGTCGAGGACGGCGGCGATCTCGGCTTCCGTGAGCGCCGTGTCGTAGACGCGAACGTCGTCGATCGCGCCGTTCATCGCGTAGTAGCTGGTGTAACCGTTGTCGCCGCGACCGACGTACAGCGACCGGTCGCTGTGGACCACGGCNATCGCGCCGTTCATCGCGTAGTAGCTGGTGTAACCGTTGTCGCCGCGACCGACGTACAGCGACCGGTCGCTGTGGACCACGGCACCCGACTGCGACTCGTCGCGGTCGACTTCCTCGCCGTCGAGGTACAGCACCAAGGCGCTCCCGTCCCACGTACAGACGAGATGATGCCACTTCCCGTCGTGGGTGGCGATGCCCCGCGGATTCACGCTGGCCTGTCCGCTCTCGACGGCGACGTGAGCTCGCAGGCTGTTCGGGGTCTGTACGTCCGCGGCGTACCCCTCCGAGCCGAAGCGAGCGTCCGCCTTCTGGACGAGCGTCTGTTCGTTCGCGCCGCTATCGGTGCGGAACCACCCGCCGAAGGTGAGTTCCGCTTCGGGGCGCAGCGAGGCCGAGTCCGGCATCTCGACGTAGTCGTTCGGAGTGCCACCGAACGAGATTCCCGAACTCTCGAAGACGCCGTCGGCGTCGAGCGTCGGCGATCCGCGAACGAAGCCGTCGGTCGAGCCCGCGCTGTCGGCGATCGTTGCGCCGGTCGTCTCCGCGAACTCCCAGCGAGCCGCCGGTGCGGGCTGTACGGACGGGTCGGTGGGCGTCGGCGTCGGTTCCGGCTCTTCTTCGGGTTCCGGCTCCGGTTCGGGCTCTTGCTCCTGCTCCGAATCTTCTTCGGGGTCAGTCTCCGGCTCTGATTCTTCTTCCGGCTCCGTCGTCACAGTCCCCTCGTACAGCGAGACGACTTCGTCGGCACCGAGTGCGCGGTTATACAGGCGAACGTCGTCGATCGCGCCGTTCATCGCGTAGTAGCTGGTGTAACCGTTGTCGCCGCGACCGACGTACAGCGACCGGTCGCTGTGGACCACGGCNGCGAACGTCGTCGATCGCGCCGTTCATCGCGTAGTAGCTGGTGTAACCGTTGTCGCCGCGACCGACGTACAGCGACCGGTCGCTGTGGACCACGGCGCCCGACTGCGACTCGTCGCGGTCGACTTCCTCGCCGTCGAGGTACATCACGAGGGCGCTCCCGTCCCACGTACAGGCGACGTGGTGCCACTCCCCGTCGTGGGTGGCAACGCCCCAGGGGTTCACGCTGGCCCGTCCGCTCTCGACGGCGACGTGGGCACGCAGGCTGTTCGGCGTCTGTACGTCGACGGCGTACCCCTCCGAGCCGAAGCGAGCGTCCGCCTTCTGGACGAGCGTCTGCGCGTTCGCGCCGCTATCGGTGCGGAACCACCCGCCGAAGGCGAGTTCCGTTTCGGGGCGCAGCGCGGTCGCGTCCGGGACCTCGACGTAGTCGTCCGAGCCGCCCCCGAACGCGTAGGCCGTCGAGTCGTACACGCCGGGGACGCCCCGCTGCGGCGTCCCCCGAACGGTGCCGTTGTTCCCTCCCGCCGCGTCCGTCACCGTCCCGTCGCTGTCGTCGAGCGTCCAGTGGGCCACGAGGCCGTCCCCGGGCCCGACGATCGAGAGTGTCGGCATGAGCGCACCGGTGAGCCGGTACGGCACGCCGCCGTAACCGAGACTCTGGGGGCCGTGGCTCTGAGACGAGACGCCGGCGTCGTCCAGACAGCCGGCGACCGAACCGGTCCCGACCGCCGAGATACCGGTGAGTTTGAGCATCGTCCGTCGTGTCAGTTCGAGCCCGTCTTCTGCGGGCGGCGGTTCCGTTGGCATACTGCAGTACGCAGGCTACCAGCGGGGATAACCCTGTCTGGCAAACTGTCCCCCGAATGACGGGATAAACAGACAAAATAGACGGAGAAATCGAGTGTTTGAGGGCTATATCCCCTCAGATCTGCTCACTCGACAGTTACGCTCTTGGCCAGATTTCGCGGCTTGTCGATCGCTCGTCCTTTGCTGTTGGCGACATGGTAGGCGAATAGCTGGAGGTAGACGTTTGCTACCAGCGGCTCCAACAGTCCGAGGTCTGGCACCTCGAACTCGACATCGTGGCCTCCTCGATATCCGTCGGCGGCGATAGCGATGACCGGTGCACCCCGTGCTTGGACTTCCTTGACGTTGTTTTGAGTTTCTTCGGGGCGTGTTCCGTCGGTGAGTATCGCAAGTACTGGCGTCTCTTCGGTGACCAGCGCCAGCGGGCCGTGTTTGAGTTCGCCGGCGGGGAATCCTTCGGCGTGGTCGTAGGAGATCTCCTTGAGCTTGAGCGCGCCTTCCAGGGAGACGGGCCCCCCGAGGCGTCGACCGATGAAAAAGAACGCCTCACCGTCGGCGTAGGCCTCCGCGACCGCTTTGATATCCTCGTTTTGGTTGAGGACGCCTTGAACAGCTCCGGGGAGGCCCTGTAGATTTCGGCGCAACTCGCGGCCGGCCGTGACGTCGAGTTCACCCCGTGTCTCCGCGACGGTCAGTGCGAACATCGCGAGGACGATAATCTGTGAAGCGAATGTCTTGGTCGCTGCGACGCCGATCTCGGGTCCTGCCCGAATATACAGTGCGTCGTCACATTCACGAGCCATCGTGCTCCCGACGGTGTTGGTCACGCCGAGCGTTCGAATACCGACCCGGTGCGCCATCCGCAGTGCGCGGAGGGTGTCCGCGGTTTCGCCGCTCTGGCTGACTCCGACCACCAGCGTTCGTTCAGGATCGCGGCCGCTCCCGATGCTGTACTCGCTCGCGAACTCGACGGTCGCTCGCACGTCGGCAAACTCCTCTATCAGCTGTTTCGCGTACAGACAGGCGTGATACGACGTGCCACACGCGACGAACTGAATCTCGTCGATACTCGCGAGGAACTCCTCGGAGAGCGACAGATCCGACAGGTCGACCCCCTCCTCGATCCCGTTGATGCGACCGGCGATGGCTTGGCGGAGCGCCGTCGGCTGTTCGTGGATCTCCTTGAGCATGTAGTGGTCGTACCCTCCCTTTTCGGCCGCGTCGGGGCTCCACTCGATGGTGTGCCGCTCTCTGTCGATCGGCTTTCCGTCTTGCCAGATAGTGACTCCCTCACGAGTCACCTGTGCGATGTCGCCGTCTTCGAGATACGACACCGAGCGAGTGTGCGCGAGGAGGGGCGTCACGTCGCTCGCGATGAAGTTCCCGTCGCTCCCGTGCCCGACGACCAGCGGACTGTTCCGTCGAGCGGCGATGATGCCGTCGTAGCCGGCCGCGACGACGCCCAGTGCGTAACTCCCCTCGATTTGGGCAACGACGGCCGAAACCGCCTCCCGGAGGTCGTCGGTCCGTTCGAGTTCGACCTCGAGGAGATGAGCGACGACCTCGGTGTCGGTTTCGCTGGTGAACTCGTGATCCGAGAGCGTCGTTCGGAGCTCGTCGTAGTTTCCGATTATGCCGTTGTGAACGACCGCCACACGACCGGAACAGTCGGTGTGCGGGTGCGCATTCGCGTCCGTCGGCTTCCCGTGCGTACTCCACCGCGTGTGGCCGATCCCGCAGGTCTGTGTCGTCGACTCGGGAATGTCGAGCCCGGAGACGAGCCCGACCTGTTTGAACACCGAGAGCCCGTCGTCGACGAGTCCGATGCCTGCCGAGTCGTATCCGCGGTACTCCAACTGCTCTAACCCGGCTACGAGGCGTGGCCGAGCCGGTTGTTCGCCGATGTATCCGATGATTCCACACATGATCAGGCCCTCCGTACCGTTTCGCCCGACTCGATCTGTCCCTCGAGGACGGTCCCGCTGTGTGCGGACACGTCCTGTCCGACGACGGTGCCGGGCGTGAGCGTCACGTTTCCACCGAGCCGTGCTCCGTCGGCCACGACGCCGCCGAGGGTGACGTCGCGGTGGATCGCGTCGTCAACGACGACCCGCGCCGACCCGCCCTCGACGGTGACGTTCGGACCGACCGACGCCGACTCTCCGAGGATACAGTCGTTCAGGACCGCTCCGTTACCGATCCGCCCGCCATCCATCACGATGCAGTTCGACAGCGTCGCGTTCGCACCGATCCGGACGTTCCGACCGACCGACGTCCCGGACAGTAACGTCGCGTTCGGACCGACGGACACGCCCTCGTCGAGCGCGACGTCGTCGGCGATGACCGCCGTCTCGTGGACGCCCTCTCGGGAGCGTTCGTCCCCGTCCTCGTGGTCGTGGAGGAGCGTCGCGTTCGTCGACAGCAGATCCCACGGATAGGTCAGATCCTGCCACGGACCTTGGTGTCGTACGGCTGAGAGGGCCTGTTTATTGGCGAGCCGCTGGAGCGCGGTCGCCATTCCGAAGTCGCCGTCGGCGGTCTCTGTCACGTTTCGCGCAGCTTCGAACACCCGCTCGTCAAAGACGTATGCACCGCCGTTGACCAGGAACGGCGGATCGGCGGTCGGCGTCGGGGACACGCTGCGGACGGCGTCTCCGTCGATCTCGACTGCACCGTACTCGGTCGGACGGGTCGACTGGACGGCCGCCATCACCGGATCGTTCGTCTCGGTCCAGCGTTCGATGAGGCGATCGAGCAGTCGCCGCTCGACGAGTTGGTCGCCGTGAAGCGTCAGGAACGGCCCGTCGACCGCCGATTCGACCTGCGAAAGCGCGTGAGCGCCTCCGAGCCGGTGTTTCTGAACCACGTATTCGATCGGAATATCCCACTCGTCGCCGTCCCCGAAATGGCTCTGAATGCGCTCTCTGGCGTGGCCGACGACGAATACGGCGCTGTCCACGCCGGCGTCGATGGCGGTCGTCAACACCGATTCGAGAATCGGCTTGTTCCCGACGGGAATCATCGGCTTCGGACGACGCTCCGTGAGCGGACCGAGCCGCTTCCCTTCACCAGCCGCTAGTACTACCGCTTTCATGCTCTCACCGTCTGAAAAGCCATGAAATCAGATGGATTCGGCTACGTATATAGATTCGTCATAAAGGACTATATGCTCTCATTAACTGATCCTATTATGGATTCAAAGGACAGCGACCGCCCCCGGCTGATCGCACGGCGACGGGTGTTGCGGGCCGTCGGAACCGCCGGTCTCGCCAGCGCGCTCGCAGGCTGCTCGGGCGACGAGGACGACCAGAACGAGGGCAACTCCTCGGGCGATTCCGGGGAGGATGACGGCCCGGATGAGTCTGACGGTGGCAACGGCGACCCCGACGGAGAGGATGAAACCGACCCGACCTTCTTCGAACAGGGGCCGACCGTCGGCCTGACAGAGGTCGCGACGGGACTCACCTCGCCGAACGGACTCATTCCGGCCGTCGATGGCAGCGACAGGCGGTTCATTCTCGATCAGGTCGGCATCATTTACGTTCACGACGCCGACGGGCTCCGCTCGACGCCGTTTCTCGACCTGTCTGACCGTCTCGTCGCGCTCGGGGAGGGGCTGCCGAACTGGATCCCATACGACGAACGGGGTCTGTTAGGCATGGCGTTCCATCCGGAGTTCGAAGAGAACGGTCGATTTTACGTCCGGTACAGCGCGCCATCGCAGGACCCTGACACCGACCATCGGGAGATACTCTCCGAGTTCCGTGTCGCCGCGGACGGGGAGGTGGCCGACCCCGACAGCGAACGCATTCTCCTCGACATGCCGTGGCACCGTGAGATACACCAAGCCGGTACCATCGAGTTCGGACCGGACGGCTACCTTTACGGTGCGCTGGGCGACGGTCTGAATCCGTTCAACGCCCAAGAGCTCGACACGCTCATGGGGAGCATCTATCGCATCGACGTCGACGAGCGGACTGACGACCTCCCATACGGCATTCCCGAGGACAATCCGCTCGTCGGCGAGGAAGGTAGAGACGAAATGTACGCTTGGGGCCTTCGGAATCCGTGGAAGATGGCCTTCAGCGGTGACCAGCTCATTGCTGGTGACGTAGGCCAGGCGATGTGGGAAGAAGTCAACGTAATCGAATCGGGAAACAACTACGGCTGGCCGCTCAAGGAGGGAACTCACTGCCATGACCCGCAGTTGGGCACCAGTGGTGATGGAGAGTGTGTCGACGTGTCTGAGCGCGGCGAGCCTCTCGTCGACCCTGTCTTAGAGTTCCCACACTTCGACGAGGAGGGGTACGCCGTCGGCTTCGCGGTTATCGGCGGCCATATTCATACCGGCTCAATCGGAGGGCTCAGCGAATCGTACCTGTTCGGGATCTACACGAGTTCGTTCAGTGAGCCGGCAGGTCGGCTCATCGCTGCGACACCACAGGCGTCTGGCCAGTGGCCGATGCAAGAACTCCAAGTCGACGGTGGTCTCGACATCCAAGTACTTTCGCTGGGGCAGGACGGCTCCGACAGCTACGTGTTAGGAACGCGTGCCGCCCTCTCAGAGGATCCGCTCTCTCAGCAGGAGGGCGTCGTCTACCGACTCACCGAGTGAATCGCACCCCGGGTGCGCGTGTCATCGCTTAACTCCGAATATTCCGGACGTTCTCGACGATTTTCGCTCGGAGCGGGGGGGCCGCGAAGACACCGGCGCTGTAGAGGACCGCCGCGAACCCCACTACGAAGATCAGCGCCAGAGGTGTGTCAACAGGGATCATCCGTGTAACCCCGACAAGGACCAGCCCCATTCCGGCAGCGGCGAGGACGGCCCAGCCAACGTCGCGCACCGGGAACCGGACGGAGGTGAGTCGACTGAGGTAATAGCCGAGTATCGCCGTGTTGGCGACCACCGACAGCAGGGTCGCGACGGCTGCCCCGACGAGGCCGTACCGCGGGACGAGGAGGACGTTCAGCGTGATGTTCATCGACAGCGAAACCACGGTGGCGATGGCTCCGTACTTGGGCCGGTCGAACGCCTGTATCGCTTTGTCGAAGACGAGGTTCACGGCTTGAGGGAGCTTCTCGATCATGAGCACCAGGAAAGCGGCTGCGGCGATGGTGTATTCGAGCCCGAAGACGACTCCCAGTATCTCTCGACCGATAACGGCGACGCCGACCACGGAGGGGATGATCAGCAACAGCGAAACCGTCATTGCGTCCGAGATGAGGTCTCGTACCTTCTCCAGTGCGCCGTCGGCCTGCCACGCCGATAGCTGCGGGAAGAGAACGCGCGCGAAAACGGTGCTGAACATGATGGCCGTCGTCGTCAGCCGCCACGCCAGCTCGTAAGCCCCGACGGCGGCCTGCGAGAGGAAAAACCCGATGACGATGACGTCCATCCAGTTGTAGACGTGACCGCCCAACCCCCAGATACCGTTGAATTTCGCGTAATCGTACAGCGATCGGAGGTGGCGTCGGCCGGGACGCGCCACCGGCGTCGACACTCGCAGTATCCCGCCGACGAGCAGGACGGTGTAGCTGACCAACAGCGCGTACACCAGCGCCCGGACGCCGTAGCCGTACTGTAAGAGCGCGACCGCGACGGTCACGAACGTGAGGCTCCGGAGGAAGTGGAGGACCGCCGTCTGGGCGACCCGTAGCTCTCCTTGGAGGACGTGGATGACGAGCATCGACAGCTCGAAGGCGACGACGACGCCGATCAGCTCCACGGCGAGATCGGTTCCGACGTAGCCGGCGAGCGGTTCGCGGACGGCCAAGACGAAGGCCGACACGACGAGGATGAGCAGAACCTTCAACACGACCGCCGCGCCGAACATCTGGGCCGGGTCGTCGCCGGCGCTGATCCGCTTTTCGACGGCCCCTCGCAGTCCGAAGTCGACGACGGTAGCCATCGTGTACAGCGTCGCCTCGAAGAGGAAGAAGATGCCGAGCAGCGTCGCGCCCAGCTCGCGGGCGAAGTACACCGTTCCGAAGAATCCGAGCGCCGTGTTCAACAGCTCGACGCCGAACAGCAGCGAGCTCGCCCGGGCGAGATTCATCGTTCGTCGGAGCGGTGGCGGCGCCAGCGTTCCGCGACCTCGCCCGCTCATTTATAACAACCCGACCGCTTCGTACCACTCGATCGTCTCGCTGAGCGCCGCTTCCCACGGACGCTGATCGACCGGGGCCCGCTCGGTGAGGTCCGGTCGAACGGTCCCGAAGTCGCCCCGTTCGAGGAAGCCGTCGCCCGGAACGGGTGAGATTCCGATCCGGTAGAAGAGGTCCATCGCGGGTTTGACTCCCCAGCGAATCGCGCCGTACGGGACCGTGACCACGCGACACTTGCCAGGCGTGTGGCGCGCGATCGCCTTGAGCACCTGTCCGTTCGTGAGGTTCGGCCCGGTGACGAGCTGTCGGCCGGTCGCCTCGCCGTCGAGACAGCGACCGACGGTGCCGACGACATCGTCGACGTGGACGATGTTGTACTTCGCGTCGGTGTACAGCGGCGGAACGAGCACGCGGTTCGTCGCGATGGGCCGGACGTGCTCGTACCGTGTCAGGCGGTAGTCGCGCGGACCGAAGATGTACGTCGGATAGATGGCGGCCACCTCGAAGGGGTGCTCCCGCCCGAACAGCAGTTCTTCAGAGGCGACCTTCGACTGCTGGTACGTCGACTCGGCGTCGGTCGGCACCTCCGGGTGGGCGCCGATGGTGCTGAGGAAGACGAACCGGTCGATGTCGCCTCGCGTCGCCGCATCGACGAGGCGTTCGGTGCCCGCCGCGTTAGTGCCCGCCATCGACGCGGTGTCGTAGACCGCCGCAGCAAGGTGGACGACGCTGTCGATATCCGCCAACGCCGTAGTCAAGGAGTCGGTGTCCGAGAGGTCGGCCTCGACCGTGTCGACACCGTCGGGAAGCCGCGTGGTCGTCGACGCCGGGCGAACCATCGCGACCGGCTCGTGGTCGGTCTCCTCGAACGCCGCCAGGAGGTTCAGCCCGATGAATCCCGTCGCCCCAGTCACGAGAACCCTCATCGCTCACCCCTGGGGTCGACGCCACTGCGGTCGTACACCGCGTCGATGACCTCCGCGACCGCGACGCCACGGCCGACGGGGGCCGACGTGTCGGGGTCGCCCGCCGCCGCGTGGTCGGCGAAGTCGTGGATGCGTTCGGTGTGGGCGTCCTCGTCGCTCGCGGGGAAGAGGTTCGCAATTCCGACGTCCACCAGCGGAAGTGAGCCCTGCTGGAACTCGAATGGCCGGCCGTGAACGTCCCCCTGAAGGGTCTTCGAGTCGAGTTCCAGCCATCCCTCGGTCCCGACGACGAGCACGCGACTGACGCCCTCGGTCTGGGTCCACGTGGCCGAGAGCTCGACGGGAACGTCGCCGAAGGTCATCGAGGCGCGGGCGGCGTCTTCGACGCTCCGGTCGCGGAGGTACCGGACGTTCGCGTCGGTCACGTCGGGCGGCTCGTCGAACAGCTCGAACAGCACGTCCAACGAGTGCGGAAACAGGTCGCGAGCGACGCCGCCGCCGGAGAGGGTAGGATTGTAGTACCACCCCTGGGAGGGTGGCGCCGAGTGGTGCGCAACCGTTATCTCGACGATGTCGCCAAGCAGGTCGTTCGACAGGATCGTCATTGCTCGCTGATAGTTCCGGTAGTAGCGGTGGAGGTAGCCGATCTGTGTGACGACATCGGCGGCGGCGGCCGCGTCGGCCATCCGGGTCGCGCTCTCGGCCGACAACGCTAGGGGCTTCTCACAGAGGACGTGACAGTCCGCCTCGACCGCGGCGAGGAAGATCGCTTCGTGCGTGCCGGGGGGCGTACAGATGCTCACAATGTCGAGGTCGTGTGAGGTGAGCATCGAGGAGATGTCATCGTACCCCGGTACCGAGAGATCCTCCTCAACGGTCGACCGTCGGGCGGCATCACGTTCGGCAAACGCGACGACGCGGGTTCGTGGATGAGAGGTAAACGCCGGCACGTGGTAGTCCGTGGCCATCCATCCGGCACCGACGACGCCGACGGCCAGTGTAGTCATAGTGTTGCTTCCGGTGGGTCCGGCATAAAGCCATCCGGGTTCCTCGCCGGTGACGAGCGAATTTCCGTCCGTGTTAAGGTGGTCATACCGCTTGTCGTGGGAGCGGCCACTCGCACCAACCGGTGCGGAGACGAGACGGAACACACGGTTCGGACGTCGGACTCGGATTCCCACGGTCGGACTGCGCTCACCGCCACTGTCCATCGAACGATCACAGACGTCACACAGAATGAGTGGAAGACTTCGTCGCTCACCGGTCCCCGACCGCTGGCGCCTTCGAGCGGTACGAACGGTTCAACGCCTCCGAAGAGGGTGTGGATACCGTCGTCCGCCTCATTCCCCCGTCGAAACAGGGTCCCTCACTCTATCGCTTCAGGCTCTGTCGCTCGGCGCGTCGCCGTCGCCTGTACCTCGCTCAACCGCTCGCAGGCGATCGCTTTCGAGGTCCATTCGGACTCGGTGTGTTCGTCGCTCAGCGACACCCCGGACTCATCGGTCGCACAGTCGTAATACACCGCAAATCGGTCCTTCCCGGCGGCATTCTGCCACGATACGGCCTCGACCGGTCGACGGATCGTGACCGCCAGTTCGGTTTCCTCGCGTATCTCACGGTGGAGGCAGTCCATCACGGCTTCCCTGCGGTGGAGGCGACCACCGGGCAGTTCCCATCCACCGTCGCTCGATCGGCGAATAGTAAGTACCTGGTCGTCCGGTCGACGGATGACACCGCGGATACTCACCGTCGCTTCGAGGAACTGTTTATCCATGTTTTGCTGATACCTCAACGGAGGTGTTAGTCTACCGATCGGTGGCCGACCCGAAGTATAAGCCAGCATTAATAGATGAGTCCGAGCGGAAGCATCGGAATCCGGGACAGAGAGAGCGGTAGAATCTTTCCGAGAGGGAACTGCCTCTACTCGGCGTGTTATTTATCTCGGGTGACGACCTCTCCCGGCGTGGTCGCCGCCCCGGTCGACAGGGTGACGCCGGCGTTGAGGCTGGTGTTGATGCCGGTTTTCGCGCCGTCGCCGAGAACGACACCGAACTTTCGTCGGCCCGTGGAGACGCGGTCGCCTTTCACGGTGAGTTGTACCGGCTGGCCGTCGTGACGGAGGTTCGCGACCTTCGTTCCGGCACCGAAATTCGTCTCCCGCCCGAGAATGCTATCGCCGACGTAAGAGAGGTGTCCGACGGTCGCGTCGGCCATGAGGACGCTGTTTTTCACCTCGACAGCGTGTCCAACCTTCGCGCCGGGGCCGACGTAGGTGGTGCCGCGGATGTAGGCGTTCGGACCGACGCTCGCACCGCCGTCGATATATGCCGGCCCGTCGATGACGACTCCGGATCGAACCGTCGCGCCGGCGGCGACGTGGACGTTCCCGGAGAGCACCGCGTCCTCGTGGACAGTTCCCTCGATCGTCGGCTCGGTCTCGTGGACTTTCCACTCGTTGGCCGCGAGCAGATCCCACGGACGACCGACGTCGAGCCATCGCTCGAAGGTCACCGGCGTCACCTCGAATGCCTCGCACGCCCGCGAGAGGACGTCCGTGAACTCGAGCTCGCCGCGTTCGCTTTCGGGAACGTCGAGCCACTGCTGGACGTCCGCCGGGAGCGCATAGGCTCCGGCGTTGATCAGGTCGCTCTGGGGGTCGCTCGGTTTTTCCACTACTCCTGTGACTCGCCCGTCGCTGACCGTGAGAACGCCGTACGGCCGCGGATCGTCGACGCGGAAGGAACCGACCGCCGGCGTCGATTCGTAGAGCTTCGTCAGGGAGCCCTCATCGCACAGCGAGTCCCCGTTCAGAACGACGAATGGCCCCGACACGAGCGCTTCGAGCGCGGCGGACACGGCGTCAGCAGTTCCGCGCTGCTCGGTCTGTGTGACGTACTCGACGGGCACGCCATCAACCGTGTCCCCGATGGCCGCCTGAACGGCGGACGTTCGCGGACTGACGACGACGATGAGTCGCGAGGCGCCGGCCTCGACGGCACCCGAGAGCGTGTGACCGAGCAGCGGACGACCGGCGACCGGAAGCGTCGGCTTCGGCTGTGTGTCCGTGAGGGGACGCATACGCGTTCCCGATCCGGCAGCGAGTACGACTGTTTGCATGGGTCCGGATCAGCACGCGAATGAATATCAATTGCGTATTTCGTTGATATCACGCTATCCAACAATGCGGTGAGTCACGTGGTCGCTGATGAGTGCGAATATCACGATGAGGCTCACCGGAGAGAACACATCGAGTGCGGCTTGATTCCGAAGCAGTTCACTGACTATTGTACGCTCGGATACGATTCTGAACGGACTGTAAAGCCCCGTCTGCGTCTGTCATCGTATCCCACCTTCGGTCCTGACCATCGGAGAAGTTGACCCAGAAGGTGCCGCCGTCTTCGTGTTCGTCTGGGTCGTAGTTCACCCCGGCCACGCGGTCGTAGTGGTACTCGTTCGTACTGTTGCCGATCCGCCACGTGAGGCTCGGGAGGTTGATCTCAGCCTCGCTATGGACCAACAAGTGGTCGTCACCGGCGATCAACGTCGCGACCTGAGCGTTTGGTTTGGGAAGGAGCGGGAGGCGCTTTCCGCCCGTGGTCAACAGCGAGTGCGTCTCGGTGTCACCGGTACGCTGGACGGTTGCGGCCGCTTCACGCTCTACGACCGTGGTGCCCCGTCGGATGACATCGTCCTTCTTCACATGGACGTAGACGAGTCCAGAGAGCGCAAATACAGGTCCACCAGCAACCGTGAGGAGCCCGACCGCGAACCCGAGCGCGCCGCCGACGAAGTATCCGAGAGCGATCCCGAGTACCGGGGCGCCGATGAATAGGTACGCCCAGTGCCATCCGATCCGCCAGAGGGGGCGATTCACGTCGGTATCGATCTCACCGTCGCGTGCCATGATCGGTTGTTAATAGAAGATCACTTGTACTTTGGCAATTTTAACAATTAATTAGTATATTTATCGAACCCCTCGTAACGCCGGAAACCCCTTCGAAAGAGATGCGAGCGTATACCTCCGTTTTCAAGCAGAGGACTCGTTGAAATTCTCTTTTTCAGAGACATTATTCACCGGGATATCCGTTCGCTGAAGACTGCTTCTTGATCGGTTGCGGGAGTAGGTGAATCAGACGGATCGCTGTGAAACGCTATTTAAATAGCCGTGAGCGGTAGCGACGTTTGTTTATAAAAGATAGGCGGTGGCGCGTGCCTGCGAGCGGGCCGTAGGCCCGCGAGTAGCACGCGCGAGGTCGCC
>NZ_AOJG01000033.1 GCF_000337375.1 Halorubrum lipolyticum DSM 21995
CTTATAAATAGACGACAGCAACACCGCGATTCAATTTATAAACAACCGCTCAGCCGATCTGATTCACCTACTCCCGTAATCGCTCACCGCCACCTCTGTACTGAGCGATTGAGAGTCAGAAATCATCACCTTGTGGGGTTCAACTAGGTCAGCAGGGGATGAGCGGACACTTCATGTCGATGTCCAGCAGGTTCGTATCACTCTCCGGGCGCCATCCCGTACGGTTCGCCACGGCGCATGCTCTCGGCGAGTAACACGTAGGTCGCTTGGCTCCACAGGAGGTTGGCGTTCCAGCGGGGGCGACCGGCCCCGTCGACGCGTTCTGGGAGGAGGTTTGCGCTCGTCACCCATTCGGGGGCGTGATGATGGACGTAATCGGAGACCGCATCGGTGTCCTGACCGCTCTGCCAGCGAACCATGTCGGCGTAGGCCTCACAGATGGGCCAGCCACCGTCCTCGTCGACTCCGGTCGGCGTGTAGTCGTCACCGGGATAGCGGCCCAAACACTGGCTTCGTTTGGCCCGCCACGCGGTGTCGTCGGCGTGCTCGACCGTCGAGACCATCGTTTCGTCGTCGGCTGCAACGACGTTCCACGGCCAGTATGCCATGAATACGGCCCCGTCAGGACGGCGGTCCGCCGGGGGTGAGTCCGGATACTCGGGGTTGCTCGCCGTGACGTAGTGGGCACCCAACAGTCCGTCCTCCTCGAAACAGTAGTCGCGGAAGTTACTCGCCCACGTGTCAGCGCACTCGCGACAGCGCTCGGCGTAGGCGTCGTCGCCGGCTGCCGAGGCGAGTTCAGCCATCGACCGAAGCCCGGCGATAGCGGCCGCCGATCCCTCTGTCGTGTGACCCCAGATTTCTTCCCAAGGGTCTTGATGTCGTTTCGGGAATCCGTTCCGATCCCACGACAGCAGGAAGTCTGCTGCCCGACGGCTCATGGGATAGTGCGCTTCTAACAATGCGTCGTCACCGGTCTCCTCGTAGAGGAGCCAGTGGGCGTATATCGGTCCGCCGACCTGGTCGAGTTGGAGTTCCTGCCAGTGATCGCTCCCGTCAGCGTAGTAGTTCTGCCACCACGTGCCGTAGCGGTCGATGTCTCGCGTATCGGTCGTGTGGGTGTCGATCTGAACGTGATTGAGCCAGTCCAAGGCGCGCCGGGCTTCGGGGATCGCCCCGACCGCCGAGAGCGCTTGTATCATAATGACCAGGTCTCGCGGCCAGATGTAGCGGTAGGAGAACTGCTCCGGCTTGAACGCCCCGGCGATAATGCCCCCGCGGCGGTCTTGGGCACATTTGATGCTCGTCACCGAGAGCTCGTACAGCTCTCGCGCAGTGGCGTCGGCCGGAGGAGACAACGAGAGACTCGAATACCACGCCTCCCAGAACGCCTCGAAGGTGGCGCGCTCGCGCTCGTACCCGGCATCCAGCGTCCACCGGACGTTATCGATAGCTTCCTGTTCGCTCTTCCCAAACCCGATGCCGGTCGTCCAGCGGACGTCGGTTTCTCTCCCCGCATGTAGCGCGATGGCGGCGTCTACTTTACCCTCCTTCTCCGTCGTCTCGGTCAGCGTCCCGTTCCCGTCGACGTAGAGGTCCTGCCACGCGCTGCGGTCCGGGCCCGAATCGACGCCTTGGAGGCCGATTCGCTGCCCGTCGAACGTGGTTTGGCCCGTCTCCGGATTCCGCTGAGCGATTGCGAGATGCCGGTTTCCGTCGTGTCCGACGATGAAATCGTAGCCGCTTATGTGTCGGCGAGCCGCCCCCTCGACATCATCGCCGGTTCGTATGTCGTCCATCCCGAGGCTGGCCAGCGTGAACAGCGAGTGTCCCCGCGCATCTTCGAATCGCACGCGGTTGTCGACCAACAGTGTCGGCGCGCTGGGACTGACGAGTACTCGTTGATCGAGGGCTGCCGCCTCACCGTCAGGGAACCGGAAGTCGTTGTGAATCCCGATCTCGGGGACACGGCTCGAGGTATAGCCGGTGGTACTCGAAACGGCATCGTTGCGCACGTCGAGGGTCACTCCCGAGTCCGTTCGACTCAGCAGTGTGTGTAAGTCGTAGAGCTGTTCGACGTCGAGTCGAAACGCCGAAACCTCCTCGATAAGTGCCCCGTTCCACGCCCGGTGGTTGGTTCCGGGGTACTTGTTCACCGCCGCAAGCACGTCGCGGCCGCCACCGAAGGGCGCACTCACGATCGCGTCCTTATCGCTCGGTCGCGGGGCGAACGGTCGCTCTGGGTCAGTCACTGCTGTCTCTCCCGGCAACCGCTGTCCCGCTGTCTACAGCGAACCTGCGTCACCCTCAACACGCAATTATTCATAAAACGGTCTGTTAAGGACACCATTATAACTCACTTGTTGCTAGTACACTTAAAATACGATCACGGGCCGCATATTCAAAAATGCGAGGCACACATGCCAACAATATTCTGTCATCACACTCATACGACGGATTCGAACCACGCCGAACGCGATGTGAGGGGCCATACGAACGGGATCCATCACGCGGATTACGTTTCAATGGTGGGTGCTGCCCCACCGAACCTCGATATGGTCTTTACACGTACCGAACACTGGAAGGCCGACCCCGACCGGTTCGATCGGCTTGCCGAACGCGTTACCGAGCGCGGTGGCACAATCGACCGGTTCGAATCCCACGCCGTCTTCACGGTAGCCGGCAGCCGCGGGGCGGTTATCAACGGTGTCGAGACCTCCGTTGCAACTGATGACAGCCACGTAACCGTCTGTGGATTACCGATAGAAGACCGCCCGCCCGCCCGAGCGTGCTCACTCGACGAGCTGTGTGACCTCGGCCGCGAGGCCGCTTGGGTCGCCCCCGCCCACCCGCGGTTCCCGAAGCTCGGCTTCTCTGATGCGCACCTCCGGAGCGTTCTGGACCGTGTCGTCGATGAGTCGTTCGCTGTCGCGCTCGGATACACGACCGGCTATCCGGCCCCGCTGAACGCCCTCGCACAGGGGAAACACACGGCTCACCCGATCAGAGAGTACGCGCGGGAGTACGATGTCCCATTGCTGCCGGAACTGGACTGGCATGCCCCTCTTCCACGAACGCCCTCCGGCTTCGGTGTCGTGGATGACGAGGCGTTCGACGCTCTCGCCGATGGGCGAATCCCGACCGCAGATCTGCTCTCCGCGGGACGTCTCAAAACGGGTCGGTGGCCTGCCGGCGTGACGTGGTCCGACTTCGTCCAGACCTTCCCCGGGGCGGTCCCGGCACCGCTTCGGTCGATCAGCGGCGCCGCAGTGCCGGCCGAAGACAGGCTACGGGCCATCCGAGACCAGACCATCGGTGAACTGTTTGCCCACCCGTTCTGGAAGCGGTTCTGTACCCCTCCTGACGCGCCCATCACTCGTCAATCCGACTCGATTGATGACACGAGTGTCGACGAATGAGGCGCAGACGTGTTTCGTCGCGACGACCGCTGGTCATGGGCTGAAGAGGGTTTATACTCGGCGCCCTCTCGCAATAAGACGATGACACAGGGAGAGTACTTCGGGACGAGCGGTATCAGAGGACACGTTGGGACTGACGTCGACGCCGAACTGGCGCTTACAGTCGGGCGGGCAGTCGCAGCCGAGACCGACCGTGTCGTCGTTGGCCGAGACGCTCGTACCAGTGGGCCCATGCTTGCCGGTGCGCTGACGGCGGGACTGACTGAGTGCGGGACCGATGTCGTGGATGTCGGCGTTGCATCAACGCCGACGATCGCTCGAGGCGTCGCCGAACAGGACGCTGACGCTGGAATCGCGGTGACTGCCTCCCACAACCCGCCACAGGATAACGGGCTCAAACTCTGGCAACCCACCGGACAGGCGTACGACCAGCCCCTACAGGATCGTCTCGTCAACCGGATCCGCACGGGGGAGTTTGACCGGCAGCCCTGGAACAATATCGGGCAGCGGTCGTCGTGGACTGGCGCACAAGCGAGTCACGCCGAGGCTATCTCCGAGGCTGTAGACTCCGTTGAGTCGGTTTCGGTTGTGATCGATATCGGCAACGGGGCCGGTGGCGTCAGCGTCGAAGCACTACAAGCGATCGGCTGTTCCGTCGAGACGCTCAACGCCCAACCTGACGGCCGATTCCCGGGGCGACCTAGTGAGCCGACCGCCGAAAACTGCTCAACGCTCTCTACAACCGTAGGGGAGACCGACGCGGACCTCGGGATTGCTCACGACGGCGACGCCGACCGCATGATGGCTGTCACCGGTGATGGGGAGTTTGTCCCTGGGGATGTCCTGTTGGCACTGTTCGCCCGGGAGGCGGCTGGAGCCGGTGACCGTGTCGCGGTCCCCGTGGATACAAGCCTCCTCGTAGCGGACACGCTCGAAGCCGTTGGTGCAGAGGTCGTTTTGACTCGCGTCGGTGACGTCTTCGTGGCCGAACGAACCACCGAAGAAGGTGTCGTTTTTGGTGGCGAGCCGAGCGGTGCGTGGATATTTCCGGAAGATACGCTCTGTCCAGACGGACCGTTAGCGGCGGCAAAACTCGTCGAACTCGTGGCTGAAACGGGTCCGCTCGCCGAACAGATAGCCGATTTCGAGCGGTACCCTACCCGTCGAACTACCTTCGAAATCACTGATAAGATCGGCGTCATGGAACGGATTTCTGCTACAGTGCGGAATGAATACGATTCAGTCGATACCCTCGACGGTGTCCGAGTTGATCTTGGGGACGCTTGGTTCCTCCTGCGTGCGAGCGGGACGGAACCACGTATTCGCGTTACTGCCGAGGCCAGAGATCCACAGCGGGCCGATACCGTCTTCGAGACCGCCTCTAGACTGGTTGAGCAACAAATGTGAACCGCCTCGGGGTCAAGCCCCGAGGCACTCGCCTTGCTTATCTGTAGATCACGTAAGAACGCCTCTACTGGTGAGTTCTACCCCCTGTTCTGTATTTCTTCATTTCCGGGACTGTTTCCGAGATTCAATCTGGATCCTGTGGTGTGCTACCCTTCTATCTCACAAACCGGTGTATGAGCCCGCACCATGGAACTCTGCTCCTCTGAACCACGCGTTCTCCATAGACAACCGAGCCCCGCCAAGGGGTTTGCAGATATCAACGAAGCGATCGGAGCGGAATGAGGGTCCGAACGACGGCTACGAGCGCGGTGGACACTACAAAGACCCGGACGAAGACGGTATGGGACATCAGCGAGTATCGCGGTCGCTACGGCGGAACGCTCGGCGCATCCACGGTTCAGCAACTCGAACGCAAGAACCGCGAAGCGCGGAGGTCGTTCTTTAGCCTCAAAAGGAAAAGCGAAGCCAACAGCAAACCCGGGTTCTGGGGCGACTCGGACGGTGGACGGAGTCACCACGCTCTCCCCGTCCCAGCGAGGAGCATACAAACCCGCAAGTTGCCTCCGCGGGAAGGTAACCCATACTCCCAGCGCGAGGAAACCTCGCCGTCGTCGGGCGTAGCCCGACTGCTTGAGGGTGTTTTGCTCCCTCTCCGTTCACGGCGAGGAGGACGTCATTCGGGTAAGACACGCCGACCACTATCTGACCTACACTCGTTTTATCATCACGGCCGCTCAACGTCCGTCGGTACCGTCGCAAACATGCGAGGAGATATCAGCGTCTTTCGACCGGTCGAAGCGTACGCGGAGGCCGGCTCTTCGAGAACGCACGGCGTCGTCGCGGTCATCTCTTTCTGTGTGTTCGTCGGAACCATCGTCTTCGGATTCGTGCCGGTCACGAGGGAGATCGAGACGTCCGGGTATTCGACCGCAGACCTACAGGAGGCAACGACTCGAACCGACGTGAACACCATCTTACAGGCATTCGAGCCGGTCATGGATTCGGTCGTTCTCCTCTCGGTGCTCGATTACCTCTTTATCGTCGCCGGGTTCTTTCTCTTTTTCTCGCTCCATTCGCTCGTGATGAAGCGACTGTGGTTCGCCGACCGCCTGGTGCTGATTCCGAAGGCCGGGATGGTGCTGACTGTCTGTTCACGACTCCTGGACTCATTAGAGAATCTCTGGGTTATCCTGATCTACTCAACCCCCGATAGCTATCCCACCGCTCTCATTAGCTTGATGAACACCACCCAATCAGCGAAGTGGCTGGTGGTTTCGGTCGAATACTCGACCCTCGGTCTGGCTATCGTCCTGGTTCTTCTGGTCAGGTTCACATCTCTGTTCGATGGGAAGCCATCCCAGAACGAATCGGATGCCGGTGATCGTCCGTAGCTGAAGTGGATGCCGTCGCTAGGTGTGTGAACATCTCGGAAAGCGCACTGACGGACGACTCTCGCCATCGCCTCGCCGGGAGTTTAATACAGCCATCTGGCGAACTGCCTCGTATGCCCGAGTCCGCTACCTCCGACCCTGAGACTGCCGGCTGGTTAACTCTGGACGAGGATGAAGAGATTGTCTGGTCCGGAAAACCACACAGGAGTAGTTTGATCCCAGCGCTTATCGTCGGAATTCCGCTCTCTTTCGTCCTCATCGGCTTGTTCGTCATCGCCGGCACCTATCTCCAACGCGAGAATACGCACTACGTCGTGACGACCGATGGGCTGTATAAGAAGACGGGTATCCTCTCGCGTGACGTCCAGCGTATCGATTTCGGAAAGGTCCAAAACACGTCCTACAGTCAGGGATTCTTCGGCTCTCAATTCGGGTACGGGAACGTGGACGTCTCGACCGCCGGCGGCTCCGGCATCGAGATGCAGTTCCGGTCAGCTCCGGAACCGCGGGAGGTTCAGGAGCTCATCAATAAACGTGTGAAGGGCAGCCGCGGTGAACCGACGACGGAATCCGGTGAAACGAAGCGCGACGTGCTTGACGAGATCCTCGTCGAACTCAAGGCGATCCGGTCGACGCTCGACGAACGACAGGGGACGACAGGAGCCACATCCGTCACGACGTCCACCACCGGTACTGCGGCGGACGACCGATCTCCCGGTGAGGACGACACCAGTCACACTGACCTCGTGAGTGGAGACCAAAGCGAGAAGAGCTCTCCCGGCGACCGCGAGTCGGACGGTGAACGGTAGCCAGCGATGACGGATTCGATCGACTCGGCTATCCCGATCGACGCCGACGAATCGGTCGCGTGGTCCGGCCGCCCGCGGATCACTACTGCCCTTCCGGCAGTCGTGATCGGGGTTCTCCTCCTCATCTCCGGGGTCGCGGGCAGTGTTCTTAGCGGGAGCCTGCGCTTCCTCGTGGTCGTCCCGCTCGGGGTGGCGATCCCGATTTGGAAGTATTTCGCTCTCCAAGGCGTTCAGTACGTGATAACGGACGAGGCGCTCTACGTGAAACGCGGCGTTTTCACTCGGTCTGTCACACAGGCGAACCTCGAAACCGTTCAGAACAGCTCTTTCGGGCAGGATATCACGGGATCGATCTTCGGGTACGGCTCAGTGACGTTCGAAATCGCTGGTGGGGACGACCTCTCGTTCCGGGCGATCGACGACCCCCGTTCCATCCGGGCACTCGTCGATCGAACCGCATCGACCGACGATGGTATCGGTGGAGGGGATCGACGGGGATCCGGTATCCCTGGAGATCTGACGCAGTGGCAGCAAATCCGTGACGAGATCCGAGCGATTCGCAGCGCTCTCGAAGAGTAGCCGTTCGGGAGCAGCCAGAGGGTCAACGAGGGCCTCATGAGGACGACGTTCTCCCTATCTCGCACAGGATCTCTAACACGATCTAGGTAGGTCGGAGATTGACGTCGATGGAACGGCATTGTAAGCGAGTCGTACAGGCAGAGTGGGCGAGGTTGATGCGGTCAGCGAGTTTTCTATCGAGCGTACCAATTTTCAATTGCTACGCCCGGGTGCGGTTCTGAAATGGCGGTTTGGGACAAAAGTAGCCGGTGAACGGGTGAATCGCTGAGGGGGAACAATGCGAAAGCCTCCCCGTCATGCGGTTTGCTACTTCACTGAGAGGAAGTGTTTAAGTGGGTTGGGGCGGATTCGAACCGCCGACCTGCTCCGTGTGAAGGAGCCGTCATAACCTGGCTAGACCACCAACCCGCTCATGTCGACGTATCCGACCGCTAGACTTAAGAGTTACTTTACGGCGAAGATTCTTTCGCCGGGCGCCCGAACCGACCCGCCGTGACCCACGAACTCCGGTTCCTCGAACGCCTCCGCCAGCACGCGGCGAGCCTCCTCCACCTCCCGCTGTCGGCGCTCGGGCTCTACGCGGAGCGAGAGACGCCGCGCGACCAGTACGCGTTCACCCTCCGGGAGCCCGCTCCGATCGTCGAGGCGCGGCTCCACCGGCTCGGCTTCGTCCGCAACCTCGTCTCGTCGCTCAAGTTCCGCGACTACGCCGCCCCGCCGGAAACGTCGGTCGCGAGCTGGGTCCGGTACCCCGACGGCGCGCTCGCGAGCGACCGCCAGCTCCACCTCGCGCTGTTCGTCGGCCCGGACCGCGAGACGACCGACGTGTACGCGCACTGGGAGCCCTCGTGGATCCGCCACCCGATCCGACACTACCGCGCGACCGACGTCGACGCCGAGGCGGGAATCGAGCGGGCGCGGAGGCTGTTCGAACGCGAGGGGATCGAGTACGCCGTCGTCCCGGCGGCGGAGCGACTCGCCGTCGAGGACGCGCGTTTCAAAAGCGAATAGCCGGGTTCGACCGGAGCTCTACTCCGCCTTGGCGGCGTCGCGGCCGCGGTAGTCGGCGACGCGCTCGCGCGCCGACGCCACCGCCTCTCGGGCCTCGCCCTCCGCGCGCTCCTCGAGGTCCTTCAGGTCGGCCTGCAGCCGGTCGAGCCGCGACGGCTCCGGCTCCTCGTCGTCGTCGATGCCGACGAGGTCTTTCACCCGCGCCTCGATCGGCGCTAGCTCCTCTTTCACGCCCGCCTTCGCGTGTTCCGCCGCGCGACCGAGGTAGTACCGTGCGTCTTCGAAGTGTTTGCTCATATCTGTCCTTTGGGATGCGACGGATATATCCTTTGTGGCGGTGCGGCGGGGTCAGATTACTGCGGTCGCGCCGTCGCCGTCGAGTCTGGACTCCGGTTTCACCCGAGAACGGCGACGAGGGCGCAAGAGCGGCGGGAAGCGGGATCAGTACGCGAGCGACTCCTCGGGCTCGCCTTCGACACCCGGCTCATGTCCCGGAGGTCGGTGTCGCCCCCGTCGCCGCGGCCGGTGTAGATGGTCACGCGAGGCTCCGCTCGACGTACTCCAAGATGTTCGCGCTCTCGGACATGGTCACGCCGCGCTCCTCGTCGATCAGGACCGGGACGCCGCGCTGGCCGCTGACCCGCTTCACCTCGTCGCGGTCGGAGTGGAGCGCGTCCACCCACTCGGTCTCGTACGCGACGCCGGCCTCGTCGAGCGCGTCGGACACGTTCTCGCAGTAGGGACACCCGTCGAGGGCGTACAGTCGGAGTGACATGGCCGATCGATCGGCGCGCGGCGGCAAGAAGGTAGGGTGTCGACGGGAGTGTTGTCGGCAGATCGCCCGCCGCCCGTCAGATGTCGTGGTACGACTCGATCGTCGACCGGTGCTCGTCGGCGATCGGGGCGGGCTTCCCGGAGTCCGGATCGAGGCTCACGAGCGTCGCCTCCGCCTCGGCGACGACCTCGCCGCCGGCGCGGAGTTCGTGAGTCATCGTCACGCTGGAGGTGCCGAGCTCGGCGACCGACACGTCGACGGCGACGGTCCCGTCGGTCAGCTCGACCGGGCGCCGGAAGTCGATCGACAGCGACGCCAACACCGTCGCCAGCGAGGAGAGGTCCGCGTCGAGCACGTCCCGGAAGTACTCGGTCCGCGCCTGCTCGATGTACGTCGCGTACACGGCGTTGTTGACGTGCCCCATCGCGTCGATGTCGCGGAAGCGAACGTCGATCTCGGTGGTGTAACCGTTCACGGCGGTCAGTACAGCAGCTCGTCGTCGTTCTCGATCATGTACAGCGAGCGCGCCGCGATGTTGACCGCGTGGTCGCCGACGCGTTCGAGGTCGCGGATCGTGAGCAGGAGCCGCGAGACGTTCCGCATCGTCCCCTCCACGCCCGCCTCCTCGCGGAGCTCGTCGCGCTCGATCAGGTCGCGCACGACGAGTTCGCTCGCGGCCTCGCAGGCGGCGTCGACGTCGTCGTCGGCCTCGGCGACCGCGAAACAGCGCTCGGGGTCCGACTCGGCGTACGCCTCCATCGCGTCCTCCAGCATCGCGAGCGTGTCGTCGCCGATGCGCTGCACGTCGACGTCGGGGAACACCTCGCGGTCGGCCCGCTTCGCGTACCCGCCGAGGTTCGTCGCGAGGTCGGCGATCCGCTCGAGGTCGGTGATGATCTTGAACGAGGCGGCGATGAAGCGCAGGTCGCCCGCGACCGGCTGCTGGAGGGCGATGAGGTCCGTACACTGCCCCTCCAGTTCGAGGTACAGATCGTTGATCTCGGCGTCGCCGGCGATGACCTCCTCGCCGAGTTCGCCGTCCTGTCGCTCTAAGGCGTCGAGGCTCATCCGGAGCCGCTCGGCGACGAGCTCGCTCATGTAGAGGACGTCGTCGCGGAGCCCTTCCAGCTTCGTCTGGTACTGTTCGCGTGGCATCGTGTTGGCGTATCACGCTCACCGGACGTATAAAAACACGTCGCCGATCGAACGCCTACGGTCCGCCCGGTCTCTGCGCCGAAACCGACCGAACCGTGACCCTTTCCGGAATCCTCGCGGCTCCGCGGCTCGTCGGACAGTTGTTTATAAACGACCGGCGTCGGTCCGAGCCGCGGGCGGTCGACGGCCGGGGGTCACTCGTCGGCCGGGGGGTCACTCGTCGGCGTACAGCGAGCTGAGAATGAAGTCGTCGATCGCCTTCCGGGTCTCCTCGGGCGCGTCGGTGTGCCCCAGCGCCATCCGGCGTCCGCGCGCGGCGTGGATGACGTCGGTGATGAGCTGTCCCATCCGCTCGGCGTCGACGGGCTCGAACTCGCCCTGCTCGATCCCGTCTTCGACGACCTCGACGATGCTCCCGCGGACGCGGTCGTAGTGCTCGTCGAAGATCTCCCGGTGGTCGCCGTCGTTTTGCGCGTGGGTGTACAGCTCGTGGTACACCTTCATCCGATCCCAGTGGCTGAACTCCTCGAACTCCGGCCCGAAGAGGCACTGGTCGATCCGCGCGTCGAGCTCCGAGCGCGGGTCGTCGTCTCCGTCTATCTCCACGCTGCCCTCGTACTGGTCGATGACGTACTCCAGGAACGCGGACAGCAGGTCGTACTTGCCATCGAAGTGGTAGTGGATCACCTGCCGCGTCAGATCCATCTCCTCACCGATGTCACGCATCCGCAGGTCCGTGTACCCGTGCTTGCTCAGCGCACGGAACGTGGCCTCCATGATCACCTCCTCGGTGTCCTTGGCGGAGACCGTCTCGCGGGAGTCGCTCATACGAGCCTCTCCGCCGGTGAGACATATAAGCGATCCCACCCGAGAGGTCGAGTTTCCCGCTTCCCTGCGCGCTGAATTTACCACACAGTAAATTTTTAACCTCCTGGTCAAACGGTATACGTACACATGACACGAAAGATCATTCAGAACGGGACGGTCGTCTCTCTCGACCCGGATATCGGAGACCGCGAGGAGGCGGACGTGCTGATCGAGGACGGCGAGATCGTCGACGTGGGTCACGGGCTCTCGACCGAGAACGCCGAGGTCATCGACGCGTCCGGCAAGATCGTCGTCCCCGGCTTCGTCGACTCGCACATCCACCTCGCGCAGACCCAGGTCCGGGGCATCGCCGGCGACTGGTCGCTCATGGGGGAGTACTTCGACCACATGCTCGGCAACATCACCGGGCTCTACCGGCCCGAGGACATGTACCTCGGCGGTCTCTTCGGCGCGTTCGAGAAGCTCTACACGGGGACGACCACGGCGCTGGACTGGTCGTATCCGAACACGCTCGAACACGGCGAACGGGCCGTCGACGCGCTGCAGGACGCCGGTCTGCGCGCCGTGTACACCTACGGCCCGCCGGGCGACGACGCGGCGAAGTGGTGGTACGAGAGCGACGTCGGCCTCCCCGAGGAGAACATCCGCGAGCTCCGCCAGGGGAAGATCCGCGACGACGACCTGCTCAGCCTCGCGCTCGGGCTCCGGGGACCGGACTTCTGTACCGACGAGACCGCCCGCGGCGACTTGGAACTGGCGCGGGACCTGGGCGTGCTCTCGACGATCCACATGGGCGCCGCGCTGTGGCCGTCGTCGGTGTACGGCGGGGACTACCAGGGGTTCGGCTGCATCGAGGACATGCTCGGCCCCGACGTCAACGTCGCCCACGGGAACCACTTCTCGCAGGAGGACATCGACCACGCCGTCGAGCAGGGCGTCTCCTTCTCGTCGACGCCGGAGGTCGAGATGCAGATGGGCCACGGCATCCCCGTCACCGGGAAGGTCCTCGAGGCGGGCGGCCGCCCGACGTGGGGCGTCGACGTCTGCTCGAACGTTAGCGGCGACATGGGCAGCCAGATGCGGATCGGGATGCAGCTTCAGCGGATGTTCGACAACCAGGCGGTCCTCGAGGGCGACGAGGAGGTCACCGCGGTGAGCGTCACCGCGCGCGACACCCTCGAGATGGCCACCATCGAGGGCGCGAAGGCGCTCGGGTTGGACGACGAGATCGGGACGATCACGCCCGGCAAGCGCGCGGACCTCGTGCTCTTCGACACGAACGACTTCATGACCGCGCCCTGCCACTCCCCGGTCCAGACGGTCGTCTTCCAGTCGGACCCCTCGCACATCGACACGGTCCTCGTCGACGGCGAGGTCGTCAAGCGCGACGGCGAGCTGACGAACCCGAAGGTCGACGAGGAGTTCGACCGGTTCGTCGCCTCCGGCGAGCGCCTGCTCGACGAGGCCGGCATCGACCTGTAACCGCGCGACCCGGCTCACTACCCCCATACGAACTCTCATCTCACATGAAACTCGGACAATACACGACGACGGACGCGGAAGACCCCTGGTGCGGCGTCCCGACCGACGACGGCGGCGTGGTCAGCCTCCCGGAGGCGGGCACGGCCGCCGGGGTCCGCATCGACGGATCGACGACCGACCTCCTCGCCGACTGGGAGTGGCGCCGGAAGGCCGAACTGGCGGTCGAGTACGCCGAGGAGACGGGGGTCGGCGTCCGCGACGCGGCCGACCTCTCGCGGGCGGCGCCCGTCTCCGACCCGGGGAAGGTCGTCTGCGTCGGGCTCAACTACCGCGACCACGCGGAGGAGGGCGACAACCCGATCCCGGACGAGCCGGTGCTCTTCTCGAAGTTCCCCACCTCGGTGACGGGGCCGGAAGACACCGTCTCGTGGGACCCCGACCTCACGGGGAAGGTCGACTACGAGGCCGAGCTGGTCGCCGTCATCGGCGAGGAGGCCCGCCGCGTCGACCCCGACGAGGCGTTAGAGTACGTCGCCGGCTTCACCGTCGGCAACGACGTGTCGGCCCGCGACCTCCAGCACGGCGACGGGCAGTGGGTCCGCGGGAAGAGCCTCGACTCGTTCGCTCCCATCGGCCCGGAGATCGTGACGACGGACGAGGTGGCGGACCCGCACGACCTGTCGATCTGGGCGGACGTGAACGGCGAGCGCCTCCAGGAGTCCACGACTTCGAACCTGATCTTCGGGATCGACGAGCTCGTCTCCTTCTGTAGCCAGGCGTTCACGCTGACCCCCGGCGACCTCCTCTTCACCGGCACGCCGCCCGGCGTCGGCGTCTACCGCGAGCCGCCGGTGCTGCTGGGGGACGGCGACAGCGTCACGATCGGCGTCGAGGGCGTCGGCGAACTGACCAGCGAGTTCGCGTACGACGCAGAATAGCGGCGCGACGACCCTCACGGGAGTACGTGAGCCAAGTCGGCTCCGGATTTTCACAAGTGATCGAGTGGTGTTGCTGTCGGCTGTTTATAAGTGGTTGATGATACTGTGGTGAACACCTCCAAAGCCCCAGTCGCTCGTTTATAAATAGCTGACTACAGATCGGCGGTGAACACCTCCAAAGCCCCAGTCGCGAGGACGACTTACGCTCGCTGCGCTCCTCAGTCGCTCGTTTCACTCGCTCCCTGCGGTGCTTTCGTCGCCTAAGTCGTCCTCGCGACTGCCCCTTTGGGTCCCACCCTGCCCCGCACAGCACCGCACCTCACGCCTCCCCAGCCTCGTCGCTGGCGCCGACGGCGCCAGCGACTCCCTCGCGCGTGCTGCTCGCGGCCGGTGGCCGCTCGCAGGCACGCGCCACCGCCTCGTTTGTTTATAAATGATCATCGCTGTCGCTCAGGGATCTGCGTGAAAAACGAGGTTTCGACGGGGCCGCACCGGCGAGAACGGGCGGACTACTCCTGTTCGAAGTCGAAGACCGCTCGCGGGTTCTCCAGCACAACTCGTCGGATGTCGTCGGGGTCGATCCCGTAGCGGTACAGCTCGAAGATCGCGCGCTTCAGGGCGTACGGGTCGGTCCGGAGGACGTTCGCGCAGTCGGTGTCGACCATGATCCGCTCGGGACCGTACTCGTCGATGGCGTCGGCCACGTCCGCGGCGTCGACGCCGACCAGCCACGAGTGGCCGATGGTGTAGCTCAGGTAGCAGTCGGTCTGTTCCATCAGGTACTCGGTGTTGTTCCGGTCGGCGTGGGAGGCGACGACGCGCTCCTCGGGGAGGCCGGCGTCGCGCGCGGCCGCCACGTCGAGCTTCACGCACTCCAACGCGGGGTTCTCGCCGTCGAGGACGGGGTCGGCGCCGAGCCCCGCGTTCTTCTCGTATCCGGGCGTCACGCCGAGCCCGTCGCGGTACGCGCGCTTCGACTCGCTCGCCGTGTTCGGGGTGTGGAGGATCACGGGGAGGCCGTGCTCGTCCGCGAGCTCCATCTGCGCCTGCACGACCGCCCGCTGCTCGTCGACGCCCCACCGCTCGACGTGCTGGGAGGGGACGACGCCCGTCTCGCCGACGGCGACCACCTCGTCGAGCGCGCAGTACGCGTCCATCGCCGCCAACAGCTCCTCGGGGTCCTCGATGCGGACGCCGGTGTGGACGCCGAGCCCCAGCTTCGCCTCGAAGAAGTGGTTGCGCTCGATCGCTTCCCGCCGGTTGATCGCGTCGTCCCAGAGGAAGCGGATGTCGTCGGCCTCGACGGGCTTGTACGGCGTCCAGTGGTACCCCGACGCGACCATCATCATCGAGCGACAGCCGGACAGGGCGTACCGCTCTCGGTCGTCCCACGAGAGCGTGTGCGCGTGGTTGTGGATGTCGATCCACGGGAGCGTCAACAGCTCTCGCGGGGGATCGGGCGGGTCCTCCGCCGGGTCCCGGTCGTCGAGGTACGTCGCGTCGGTCGGTCGTTTCGTCGGGTGAGGCGCTGTCATGAGTGGGTCGTCGCCGGGTCGGGGCCGCAACTGTCGTCGACTGCCGGTTGAGACCGCTGCTACTTAGCGTTTTACGGCTTGGTAAAACTTTAGTACGTGTTCGACACACGTACGCGTGTATGACACTTTTGATCGGGACAGACGACGGCCTCTACCGGACCGAGACCGTGCCGTTCGAGCGGGGGGATCCGGAACGGGTGCTCGACTGCGGCGTCGTCACCGCCGCGAGGTCGTGGGACCACACCGAGGGAGTCTTCGTCGCGTCCTCGACCGGGGCGTACCGCTCGCGGGACGGCGGGCTGACGTGGGAGGACCTCGGCGTCCCCCTCGGGGACCGCTTCTGGCACGCCGGCCAGAGCGAGGTGTGGTCGATCCTCGCGACCGCCGACGGCGCGCTCTACGCCGGGACGAACGACCCCTACCTGTTCCGCTCGGTCGACGACGGCGAGACGTGGACGGAGCTGAAGGGGTTCCGCGACCTCCCGTCGCGCGGGCACTGGGAGTCGCCGATCGACCCGCACTACGCTCGCCTGCGCGCGCTCGAGGCGGTCCCCGGGCGCCCGGAGCGGCTGATCGCCGGCGTCGAGGCGGGCGGGATCCACCTCAGCGACGACGCCGGACAGACGTGGACCGACCGGCGAGACGCGATCGTCGACGACGTGCATCAGGTCCTCCCGATCTCGGAGGACGTGTGGCTCGCGACGACCGGGTACCTCGATCACAACCTCGAGAACCTCGGGCTCGGCCACGCGGTCGGCGAGGGCGGGCTCTGGCGCACCACCGACGCGGGCGACTCGTGGAACCGGGTCGACACCGGCAACGACTTCTCGTACATCCGGTGCGTGTTCGTCCACGACGGCACCGTCTTCTTCTGCGGCGGCGAGGAGGCGCCCCCGGCGTGGGTGAACGACGACCACGAGGTCGCGCTGTTCGAGTCGACGAACTTCGGCCGCGACTTCGAGCGCGTCCCCTTCCCCGGCGAGCCCCACGAGATCGTCGAGACGTGGGCGGTTCGCGACGGCGACGTGCTCTGCGGCTCCGGGCTGTTCGACGTGCCGGACCAGCGCGACGACGTCGAGGGCAGGATCATGCGCCGGACCGCCGACGGCGCCTACGAGACGGTCGGGCGCGTCGACGCGAACGTCAGCCGCATCGAGGTGGTGTCGGCGTGAGCGACGACGACGCGGTCACGGTCGACGACTCGACCACGGTCGCCGACGAGACACCGACCGCCGATTCGGGTTCGACCGCCGGTCCGCCGTCCGCGATCGGGCGCGCCCTCTACGGCGGTATCCTCGCGTACATGGCCGTCGACGGGTTCAAGAACAACGAGAAGCGCGTCGCGGTCGCCGAGGAGAAGGGGGTCCCGATGCCCGACGCGCTCGTGCCGTTCGTCACCGGGATGCTGTTCGTCGCCAACCTCGGCGTCGTCCTCTGGAAGTTCCCCCGCGCGTCCGCCGGCGCGCTGATCGTGTTCTTCCTCGGGACCACCCCCTCGATCCACGACTTCTGGACGATGGAGGGGAAAGCGCGTCACGACAACAAGATCAACTTCTTAAAAAACGTCGCGCTCCTCGGCGGAGCGATCCTGCTCCTCGACGCGGCCGACCGCGAAGAGTAGTCGAAGGCGAGCCGCGGCTCGACGCCGTCGAGCCGCTCTGCGGCCGTGACAGGTCGCGGCCGTTCCGACGTCGGACCCGCCCCGCGACCGTCCCCTCCGAGACCGACAACGGTTCCAGGGAGGCCGCTGTACGTCCGGGTCTGACGAGCGATCGAACCCGATAATGGACGGAACGCGCACACCTGACGACGGGGTCCCGGACCGGCTGACGCTTCACGTCGGCGACGAGGAGCGGCTGTTCGAGCGGGCGCGACACCGCTCGACTCCGACCGAACTCGTCGTCTCTCCGGTCGAACTCCATCAGCGGAACGTCCAGCGTCGACTCCGCGAGGCGCGGCTGCCGACGGACGCCTTCCGCTTCGCGGACCCGGTCGGCATCGGGACTCGGGTTTTGGAGGTCGCGGGCCGTCCGACCGCCGCCGTCGACCGCGTCGACCGCCTCTCGCTGATCCGGTCGGCGCTCGGCTCCGGCGAGCCCGACGCTCCCGTGATCTCCGCCCTCCCGACGGGGGCTGCGTCGCGAGACCCGCGACGCGCAGAGCAGATCCGGGCGGACGTGGAAACGGTCACCAACTTCCACCCGGAGCGGATCGCGGCCTGGACGGACACGGCCGCCGCGCTCCCCGGACCGATCGACGACGAAGCGGACGGTCTCCTCGACGCCGGACTCGGGATCGAACGCGAACTCCGGGCTCGGACCGACGAGGCCGTCTCGGAGACGGCCCTCCTGCGCCGCGCGACGCGGTCGATCACGGCGACCGACGGGTCGGCGTGGGCGGAGGCGTACCCGAACGTCGAACGGCTCACGCTCCTCGGGCTCAGCGCCCTGTCGGCGCCGCACACCGACCTCCTCCACGGGCTGCTGGCCGCCACGTCCCTCGAGGTCCACGTCCACTTCCGGCAGGGGACCGGGGAGTACCTCCGGAGTCGGGTCCCCGACCTCCTCGCCGTCGCCGACCTCGGAGCGGAGGCGTTCGAATGACGGGGGCCGACCGGCTCGCGCTCTCGGCACCGATCGACGCGCCCGACGTGCCGGCGGTCGAGATCGCCTCCCCGACGCGCCGGGACGAGGCGCGCGACGCGATGGCGGTGGCGGCTGCGCTCCGGGGGGCGGGCGTTCCGGTCAGGGACGTCGCCGTCGTCGCCCGCGATCTCGACCCCTACGAGGGGCCGCTGTTCCGGGCGGCGCTCCAGCACGGGGTCGCGCCGGTGTTCTGGACGCAGCTGCGGGTGACGCGAACCCGGCCGTACGCCCTCGTCGAGGCGGTGTGCGAGGCGCTGTCCGGTGACGCCGCGGACCGCGAGACGCTGCTGCGCCCGCTCGAACTCGGCTGGTCGCCGTCGGGATCGGGCGACCCGTCGAACCCGCCGCTCCCGGACGACGCCGACCGCCCGTCACCGGGCTGGCCGATCGAACCCGAAGCGCTCCACCGAGCCCGAGAGGCCCTTCCGGACGGGTCGCGGCCGCTCTCCGAGTGGATCGAGGTGATCGACGGGAGCGAGTCGACGATCGCCGCGGACGACAGGGTCCGGCGGTTCGCCGAGTGGCTCGACGCCGCTCCCGCGCCGGGGCCGTCGTCGGTCGCCTCGGTGCTCGGCGAGGCGGTAGAGGGGTACGCCGACCGCGGGCTCCCGGAGACGAAGGCCGCGGACTCGCCGGCGCTCCTCGACACCGAGACCGACGCGCGCGCGGTCGTTCGCGTTCGCACCCTCGTCCGACAGCTGCGGCGCAAGCTCGCCGACCGGCTCGAGGAGGGGACGCTGGAGCGCTCGTGGAGCGCGGTCGCCGATCTCGCCGGGGTGATCGCTGCGCAGCGCCCCGGTCGCCGGGAGCACTCGAACGCCCGCGCGCTCGACGTCTTCGAGGCGAACGACGTCTGGGCGCTCGAGGTCCCGTACGTGATCTCCGTCGGGATGACCGCGGAGGAGTGGCCGCGGCCGTCGCGGTCCGTGTTGCCGCCGGAGTTTCGGGAGGCGGTCCTCCGAGGCGAGGGAGCGACCGGAGCGCTCGCGCCGCGGCCGGCGTGGGTCGGCGGTCGCGACCGCGATCAGTTCGCCGACACGCTCGGGGCGGCGGAGCGCTGTCTCGTCTTCACCCGACACACTCGGACTCCCGCCGGCGACGACGCGGCCCGCTCCCCGCTGCTCGATCACCTCGACACGCGGCGGGTCGCCGAGGAGTCCCGGCGCGAACTGGCCGGGACGGAGCGGGAGCTTCCGCCCGAACTGCGAGCGGTCGTCGCCGGCGAGTCCGGGGGCACCCACGTGGACCCGGAGGCGGACGATGAGTGACGGCGACCCCGTCCGCTTGCGGGGCGCACAGCGAGAGATCAGAGACGCCTATTTCGCGGCCGACGCCGGGCTGTTCACCCTCGACTGCGTTCCGGGGGCGGGCAAGTCGGTCGTCGCTCACCACGTCGCCGCCGAGGACATCCTCCGCCGGTACGCGGCCGGGGACCCGACCCCGGAGCAACACGTCGCGGTCGTCTCGTTCAACCGCGACGAGGCCGCCGACATCGCGCCGGCGATCTGCGACCGGCTGCGGGCGCTCGTCGAGCACGACCTCGTCCCCGCCGCGGCCGACGTCTCCGAGGCGGAGCTGCGGTACCTCCGACAGCGAACGCGACAGGCTCCCTACGCGGGCACCGTCGACGGGTTCCTGCGCGGGATCTTCCGGGAGTTCGCCGGCGACATCGGCTTCGACGGGACGCCGTCGGTCGGGAACGACGCGCTCCTGCGGCGGGTCCACCGCGACTGCTACGAGTCGCTCCGCGACGACCCGGAGCACGCCCGGCGGCTCCGCGACCTCGAAGCCGCGTATCCCGAGGGGGAGTACGACGCGGGCGTCGACGAGATGCTGGCGGACGCGCTCGCGTACTGCCGCGACCGGCGCCTCTCGACCGATTCGTTCCGGTCGGAGCTGACGCGGACGCGCGACTCGACGTATCCCGGCGGGAGACCCGACTCGTTCGACGCGATCGCGCGGTCGGTCCGGCTGTTCGTCGAGGGCGAGGCGATCGGGGACCGAGAAGCGGCCGGCAAGGCGACCGGGAGCCGAGAGGCGGCCGGCGACGCGTCCGACGGCGACGCGTCCGGTGCCGCCGCCGACCGACTCCGAGAGGCGGTGACCGGCCCGGACCGAGCGCGTCTGCTCGGCGCCGACCGCGAGCTGTACGACGCGTGGGGCGCGCGCATCGACGACTTCTGTGCCGTCCTCTCGGCGTACCGCGCCCGCTACCGGACCGCGGTCCGGGAGCACGGCGCCGTCTCCCACACCGACGTCGCGTACCTCGTGGACGCGTTCCTCGACGAGTCGAGGGGGCGGTCGGACCTCCCGGAACCGCTCCGATCGGTCGACGACTCGCATCGGGACCGGGTTCTCCGGACGTATCGGTCGCGGATTCGGAGTCTGGTCATCGACGAGGCGCAGGACGTGTCCGCCGTCCAGCACGCCGCGCTCTCGCACGTCGTGACGAGCGAGTCGCGCGTGTTCGCCTGCGGCGACGCCCTCCAGGGGATCTACCTGTGGCGACACGCCGACCCGCGGTGGTTCGCCGCCGCGACGGCCGAGGGGACGTACCTCGGCGTGGACTGGGACACCCACGAGAACCGGACCGCGACCACGACCTACCGGTGCGTGCCCGACGTCGCCGCGGCGATAAACGCGGTCGCCGGCCCGGTGTTCGACGACCCGGCTCGCGGACGGCTCGGCGACCTCGACGCCGCGTCCCCGCGGTTGAACGCGGCCCGCGACGGCGGCGACGACCCGGCGGTCCACGTCTCCTCGTTCGCCGGTATCGGTCACCCCGGGTCCGGGACGTGGGCCGACCCGGAAGGCGAGGTCGGGGAGGCGAACATGCTCGCGAGACACGTCTCGCGGGGGCTCGCGGACGGGACGTTCCGCGACGCCGACGGCGACCCGCTCGGCGTCACGGTGCTGTTCCGCCGGGGGACGCGAATGCCCGAGTACGAGGCGGCGTTCGCCGACGAGGGGCTCCGCGTCCGCACCGCGACCGACGCGCTGTTCGACTGCCCCGCCGTCGAGACGGCGCTCGCCGTCTGCGAGTGGCTGATCGCCCCGGGCGCCCCCCGACGCACCGCCGAGCTCCTCACCGAGTCGCCGCTGTGCGACGCCGTCGACGCGTCTCCGGTCGAGGCCCGAATGTGGGACCTCGACCGGGTGCTCGACGACGATCCGCCCGCCCTCGGGGACGCGCAGCGGAACGCCCTCGAGGGACTCGCCCGGCTCCGCGACCGCAGCGACGCGTTCCGGCGGCTCCCGGCGAGCGTCTACGTCGAGGACGTCGTCGAGGCGCTCGCGCTCCGGGCCGACCCGAACGGGTTCGTCGACGAGACCGACGCGGACCAGCGGGTCGCGAACCTGGATGCGCTCGTCGAGACGCTCTCCGACTGGGAGGGAGAGGACCGCTACCCGCCCTCGGAGCTGATCGACCTCGCGGCGCCGTTCCGCGAGGACCCCGGCCTCGGCCCGACGCAGCCGAGCGCGGCCGGCACCGCCTCCGACGTCGAGTTCCGCACGGTCCACCGAGCCAAAGGGGACCAGGACGACGTGGTCGTCGTCGCCGACCCCGGGTTCGACATCTGGTCGCGCGGCCCCCACACTCGTCGGTTCGTCGCGCAGGGACCGATCGCGGGGCTCGCCCCGCCGACGAACACGGACGTGCCCGGCGACATCCCCGTCCCGCCCTTCGACGGGGGGCTGTACGACGCCGGTGACGGCTGGAGCCGCGACGCCGGGCTCCGCTGGGCGACGGCCCGGTGGCGCGACTCGGCGGTCGACTCCGTGTCGGACTCGGCGTCCGATACCGCCTCCGCCGACCGCGACGCGCTCGTCGGCCCCGCTCGGCTCGGCCGCGTCGCGGGGAACGAGCGCGCCGAGGCCTGGCGGCTGCTGTACGTGGCGCTGACGCGGGCCCGGGACCACCTCGTCGTTCCGCTGCCCCGCTCGGCCGCGGGAGGGGAGCTGACTCGGGACCGGTGGCTCGACGCGCTCCGCGACGGGCTGGCCTTCCCGCGCGGCGGGAGCGACTCCTACGAGCTGCGGCTCGACGCGGACCCGAACCGTGACGCGATCGAGGTCGGCGTCAACGACGCGGACCTGTTCGCCCGACTCGACCGCCCGGTCTCGACGGCGGGACGGGCTCACGTCGCCGCGTCTCCGACGCGTCGCGACCGGCTCGACCCGTGGGTCCCCCGGTTCCTGAGCCCCAGCACGATGTACCCGTTGACGGAGGACGCGGATCGGTACGCGCTCGCCCACCTGTTGGGCGAACCGCTGCACACGGCGACGAACGAGGTCTCGGACGGTCTCCCCCTGCGCTTCGATCGGCTCGGTCCCGAGGCGGTGGGGACGTGTCTCCACGACGCGCTCACGCGACTCGTCGCCGGCGGCGTCGACGGAGGGGCGATCCGGACGACGGGGGCGGACGCGCGAGCGGCCTTCGACGAGGCCGCGAACGCGCTCCCGGAGCCGGTCGCCGGGGCGGAACGCGAGGGGATGTTCGCCTTCTTCCGGACCGTCCTCGACGATTTCCTCGACTCCGACCTGTGGGAGCGGATCGCGGACCCGGCGACCGCGGTCGGCGTCGAACGCCCCCTGGACGGGCTGGCCGAGGTCGACGATCTCGAGGTCGAGATCCACGGGCGGGCGGACTTCGTCGTCGAGTACCCGACCGGAGAGCGGTTCGTGACCGACGTGAAGATTGCGCTGGCCGAGCCGACTCCCGAGACGCGCCGGCGGTACGAGCTCCAGATCGCGGCGTACGCGTTCCTCGCGGAACAGCGCGGCGCGTCGGACGCCACGGTCAGCCGGACCGTCGAGACGTTCGGCGTCGCGACCGAGACGACGGGCGCCTCCTGGCCGCCGGACATCGTCCACCGGCGGCTGCGACGGCTCCTCGACCGTTGAGGCCGGTTTCGTCCCGCACCCGACGCGAGCCTTTATCAGCGCTCGACGACAATAGTGCGTATGGAACCCAAGACCGACTCCGAGAACTCCGGGTCAGCTGACGGCGCCTCCGCCGGGGTCCGCCGGCCGATATCCCTCGAGGACGAAGCCGCGCTCGACGCGTTCGTCGCCGACGCGGACGCCGCCGTGGTCGAGTTCTACACCGACGGCTGCGGCATCTGCGCGAGCATGGAGCCAGTCCTCGGTAACGTCGCCCGCGAGCTCGACATCGCCGTCGCCACGGTGAACCCCCGCGACGACCCGCCCCTCGTCGAGCGGTTCGACGTGCGGAGCGTCCCGCTGTTCGTGCTGTTCGTCGACGGCGAGCCGGTCGCGCGCCGCGCGGAGGGGTTTATCCCGGGCGACGACCTCACGGCGTGGATCGCGGAGCACGTCGCGTAGTTCGACCGGGTCGGACACCTCGGAGGACCGCACGGCCGCCGCTCTCCGGTCGAGGAACGGTCGGATGCGAAAAATGTCGCCTTCGCGTCGTCTACAACGAGGACGAAGTCGCCTAGAGGCGACCGACGTTCTCGACGGCGACGGACTCGACGCCGTCGACTTCGTTGAACGCCTCCTCGACGGCCTCGGTGCCGCCCGCGCCGTCGGGGACGATGACGGTGGGCAGGAGGGCGACGAGCCCGAACGCCACGTCGTCGCGCTGGAAGCCGCGGATCTTCGCGCCCTGCGGGAGCGACTCCTCCAGGCGGTCCTGCAGGTCGTCGAGGTCCACGTCGGGGCTGTTCGGCATGACCTTGATCTTGGCGGCGACGTCTCCCATGGTCAGGGCCCTCGGAAGCCGCAGTCGGGACACTCGTAGAGGTTGCTCTGCTTCCGGCACTTGGCGCACCGGTGGATCGTCTCTCCGCAGTCGGGGCAGGAGAACCGCGCGGCGTTCATCCCGGCCACCTGAATGCCACAGGAGACACACTGCCGGGTGCCCTGCGTTTCACTCTCGCTCATACATGAACCACCACCGCGCGACTTTTAACCGTTGTTCTTTGCCCTCGCCCTCCGTACGGCCGATTGCGACGCGATACCGTGGTTCACCCGACGATCAGCGGCCCGATCAGCACCCCCATCAGGTGGACCCGTCGGGCGCCGACCCGCGGCGGGACGAGCCCCAGCGCCCCGGCGAGGACGAACACGCCGACGCCGAACGCCCCCGCGAAGGCGAACGAGATCCCAGAGAGCAGCGCCAGCACGCCGACGGAGAGCCGCGTGTAGTCCGCGTTCCCGACGACGCGGAGGTAGGCGTCGCCGACCAGCAACACGAGCGCGAACCCGCACGCCGAGGCGGTCGCGGCCGCGACGAGTAGGATCGGGAGCGCGAAGGGGACCTCGGCGCGGTCGATCGCGACGGTCACGCCCGTCCGCGGCGTCCCGAGCGCGACGAGCGCGAACAGCGCGAAAATGGTATTCGCCGTGTTCGCGCCGCTCGTGGCGACGACGAACCCGCGGTCCGACTCGTCGCGCGGGACCGCCGGCAGCGCAGCGACCGCCGCGATGGCCGCGGAGACGCCCGGCACGTAGCCGACGACCGCGCCCGCGAGCGACCCGCCGCCCGCGCTGGCGGCGAGCCCGCGGCGGCTCATCGCGATTCGGGCGTCGGCCTGCGGCGGCACGCCGCCGCCGCGCATCGCCTCGACGAGCACCGGGGCGCCGAACAGCCCGGCGAAAAGTGGCGCGAGGACGCCGCCCGCGTCGAGTGGTGCCGACGGGTCGGCGTCGAGCGTCGCGAGACCGAGCGCGGCGCTCGCGAGGAACGCGACGAGCCCGCCGAGCGCGGCCCGTTTCGACGATTCGGTGAGCACGAGGAAGGCGACGACGCCGCCGAGAAGCAGCGGGAGGTGCGCTCTGACGACGGGGTAGCCCCGTACCATGACCCACGTGATCGGGACCGCGAGCGGGACCGCGAGCGCGACCGCGAGCCCCGATCCGACCGCGGACAGCCGGACTGCCTCCCGGCCGCGTCCCGCCACCACGAGCCGGTGACCCGGCAGCGCCGCGACCGCGGTGGCCGCGTCCGGGACGCCGAGCGCGAGGGCGGGCACGATGTCGAGGAAGGAGTGGACCACGCCCGCGCCGAGCATCGCGACGCCGACGAGCAGCGGGTCGGCGGAGATCGAGGGGGCGACTCCCGCGAGCAGCAGCGCGAAGTTGTTGGCGTGGAGCCCCGGAACGAGCCCGCTCGCCGTCCCGAGCGCGACGCCGCCGCACAGGAACGCCAGCGCCGCCGCCGCGAACCCCGGATCGACGACGGGTCGGACCAGCGCGTCCATCGCGACGAGGTGGCCGCGGCTCCCCGGATAAACGTGGGGACCGGCCGACCACGGGTCACCGCCGACGGCGACCGCGAGAGCCGCGGCTCGGCGCAAACGAAACGAACCGACAGAAACTCGAACCCGCTTACGCCTTCTGTGCCGCCTGCGCCTTCTTCTGGGTGACGTAGCCGGCGATCCGGTTGCGCACGCCCTTCGACTCGACGGTCGTCAGCGCGGTGACGCTCTCCTTGTTCGTCTCGAAGTCCGTGTTGAACGAGTCGGGGTACCGCTCAAGCAGGACGTTCCCGAGCTGCTTGATGTACTTGGGCTTGATGGCCATACCGAGCGATACCGCCGGCCCGAACTAAAAGGGTTCGTTACGCCGCGAGCGGGCCGCAGGCGCGCTCGCGCCGACCGCTTCACGGCTCTTCACCGTCTCGGCCGCTTCGCGACTCCCCGCTTCCCGCCCGCTCCCGCCACCCGGTCGCCTCGTCGATCCCGGCGAACGCCTCGCGCTCGGCCGGGCCGCCGCACCGGTCGACCACGTCGGCGAAGTACCGCAGTCGGTCGAGGAGTTCGTCCGCGTCGAACCCCGGCACGTCCAGCCGCGAGGCCGCCACCGTCGCGTCGACGACCGCGCCGAACCCGCGATTGATCGTGGGAACGCGCTCTCTCACGACCGCGTGGTCGACCGGGTCGAGCGCCCACGTCCGGACCGTCGTCTCGCCCTCGGTCTCGCTCCCGACCTCCTCGACGGTCACCTCGACCCACGCGTCCGCGGTCGGGAGCACCGGTTCGTCGACCTCGCGGACGGTCAGCGCGGCGTCGACGAACGTCCGCGGGTCGGCCGTGAACTGGACGACGCCGCCGCCGCGCTCGGCGAAGTTCCGCCACGTCCGGGTGCGCCCGTACGTCCGCGCGGTAACGGGGTCGCACGGGTCGTCCGGCGCGTGGAGGCCGAGCGCCGCGACGTTCCAGCGGTCGTTCGGCCCGAGCGTCGTCACGACCGACTCGGTGACGCCCCGGAGGGCGACCGGCCAGCCGTCGGGGGCGGAATCCGTGTCGCGGTCGCCGCGGTCGGTCCCGCTCACCGCTCCACCTCCGTCCCGCGGCGGAGGGCGACGTACAGCGCCGCGCAGGTGAGGTCGGCGGTCGTCCCGGGGTTGATCCCCTCGTCGACGAACGCGGCCGCCAGCTCCTCCGCGGCGTCGAGGTCGGCGCCGTGGACCGCGGCGGCGTCGATCGTCTCGGAAGTCGAGCGTTCCCCCGCGAGCAGCGCGGCGGCTCGATCGCTGGCCTCGCGGGCCCTCTCCGGACCGTGGTTCGCCGCGACCAGCGTGTCGGGCTCGGCCGCGAGCAGCCCGAGGAACGCCCTGGCCGCCCGGTCGGTCAGGGGGCCCTCGTCGCTCCGGATCCACTCGGCCGCGCGGAACGTCCGCGGGAACCCCTCGACCCACTCCTGCGCGTTGCGGTCGGGGATCCTGTCGGCGTCGTCGGCCGCCGAGAGCGCCATCACGTCCCGCAGGGTCACGCCCCGCTCCCGGAGCGCGGGGGCCGCGTCGCCCCCGCGGCGCACGTCGAGGTCGTCGGCGTCCGCCGGCGGGTCCGCCACCGCCACGTCGACGTGCTCGAACGCGCGGTAGAACGCGACGGCGTCGTCGACGGTCGTCCCTCTGGTGACTCGATCGACGGCCGCGGGGGAGAGGTCGCTATCGTCTTCGCCGGTCGCGACGGTCGCCCGCACCAGCGGAACGAGCAGGAGGAGACAGCCGAACTGGGTGTTCGTTCCGGCCCGCGCCGCCATCCCCGCGACGCCGCGCTCGAAGGCGCGGCCGATCCCCGCCTCACCGTCAGCGGCCAGTTCGAGCCCCTCGCGGGCGCCGACCGCCCCGCCGAGGAACGCCTCGAACCGGAGGTCGTCGAGGTCGCGATGCCGGTCGACGTTGCCCGGTTTCGGCGTCCCCGCGACTTCCAGCAGGAGTGCGAGCGTCGCGTCGTCGACGGGGTCGGGTCTCACGGCGGCGCCTCCGGCGGGGTCGCCGAGCCCTCACCGAGCAGCTCCCCCGCCCGCCACGCCGCCACCGCGTCGGCGACCCGAGAGAGGGCTTCCGGGCGCTCGCTCGGCCGGCCGACGCTCACGGCGTCCGCGCCGTACGCGGCGTACTCGGCGACCGTCTCCCGGCCCCGGACGCCGTTGTTGGCGATCACGGCGAGGTCGTCGCGGGGGTTCTCGGGCTCGCCCGTCGACCGGCCGGCGGTGAGTTCGCCGACGACGCCCTCCGAGTCCATCGCGTCGACGTGGAGCCAGTCGGCGCCCGCGGCCGCGACCGCGTCCGCGACGGCGACGAGGTCGACGCCGGGGACCTCGGCGCGGACCTTCACGCTCGTCGTCGCGCCGGTCTCGGCGGCGGCGGCCACGTAGTCGGCGAGGCGGCCGGCGTCCCGGAGGAGCGACTCGCCGCAGCCGACCGCACGGAGTTCGGGCTGCCGGCAGTGCGCGTTCACCTCGCAGACCGCGTCGCGCTCGGCGCAGACCGCCGCCGCCTCGCGGACCGGGTCGACGGTCGCGCTCCGGACGTTGACGCCGGGGATGACGGGGGTCTCGGCGAGGCGACCGAGCTGGCGGTCGATCCACGCGAGCGGATCTCCGGGGAGGAACTCCGAGCGGTCGCGGGCGACGAGGTCGCGCGCGGCGGCCCGACTGGCCGGGTCGAGCGCGATCCCCCCGAGGACCGCGGCGTCGACGTGCGGGGCCGCGGCCCGCGCCCAGTCCGCGTCGGCCGCGCCGCTGAGGCTGGCCGCGACGAGGAACGGGCTCGGGGGCGGGAGTGAAGGTGGAGCCCCCTCGCCGGTCGCCGTCACTCCGCCACCTCCGCGTCCGCTTCCGTCTCGGCCTCTCCGTCCGCCACCGCCGCCAGCGCGCGCTCGCACGCCCGAGCGACGCGCTCGGCGTCGCCCGCGTCGTCGATGCGGGTGTCGGTGCGCTCGACGTGCCGATCGGGAAGCTCGGTCGGATCGTCGTCGTCGAGGACGAGCGCGTCCGCGAACGGGTACGCCTCGGCGACGCCCGCGGTGGAGGGGTCGCGGCCGACGCCGGCCATCAGGTCGGCGGCGGGGCCGGAGAACACCTCGTCGCCGACGAACGGCGAGACGGCGACCACGGGGGTCGCCGACAGCGCCGCCTCGACGCCTGGGAGCGCGAGCATCGGGCCGACGCTCGTCACGGGGTTCGAGGGTCCGATCACGACGGGGTCGGCGAGCGCCTCGCGGACGGCGGCGGTCGGCTCCGCGTCCGCCGCGCCCCGGAACTCCACGTCGGCGACCGCCGGCTCGCCCCGGCGCGCGACCCAGTACTCCTGGAAGTGGATCGTCTCGCCCGCCTCGGTGTGGACCAGCGTCGCGACCGGGTCGTCGGACATCGGGAGGAGGTCGACGTCGAGGCCGAAGGCGTCCGCGAGGGTACAGATCGCCTCGGTGAGCGACTTCCCCTCGTCGAGCAGGCTCGTGCGCGTGACGTGGACCGCGCGGTCGCGGTCGCCGATCTCCATGAACTCGCCGACGCCCGAGAAGCGCCGCCAGCGGGCTATCTCGCGGCCCGCCGTCTGCGCGGCGTCGTCGAGGTATCGGGGGGCCGTCTCGAGTCCGACCTCGTCGGCGAGCCGGCGCAACTCCTCGTGAGTCGTCGTCGTGTCGTCCGCGATCCCCCACCACGTCTCGCGGTCGAGGACGCCGCCGCCGGCGAACAGAACGGTGTCGACGTCGGGGCAGACGAGGTGGCCGCCGAGCTCGACGTCGTCGCCCGTGTTGGCGACGACCGAAATCTCCCCGGGGTCCCACACGCGGGTCGCCCCGTCGAGGAGCTTCGGCGTCCCCGTGCCGCCGGCGAGGAAGGTAACCATACCGGCGCAAGGCGGCGGGCGGATTTGTATCCTCGCCTCCGCGGGCGGCGACGACCGCCGTTCTCACCCGACGCGCGCCCGCGGCGAGTCACCGCTCCGGGGTCCCCTCCGGCCCGTCACCGAACCGCCGCCTGAGCAGGTACGTCGCCCCGCCGATCCCGGCCGCCGCGCCGGCGACGCCGAACCCCGGTGCGCTGTCGTTCACCGCGCCGTCGCTCTCGTCGGTCCCCGCCGACCCGTCGCCGCCGGGCGCCGACTCCCCCGACCGCACCGGCCCGCGGTGCCCGAGCGTCTCCAGGTCGGCGCGCGACCCCTCGCTGGACCCGTCGACCCCGGCGTCGACCGCGTGGAGACCGAAATCGGCGCTCCCGACGAAGACGGTACCGTCGGCGACCGTCGGCGACGAGTCGACCCGGTCGCCGGTCTCGAAGGTCCATTGCCGCTCCCCGGTCTCCGCGTCGACGGCGTAGAGGTTCCCGTCTTGGCTCCCGACGAAGACGACCCCGCCGGCGACCGTCGGCGACGAGTCGATCGCGACCGTCGGCGACGAGTCGATCCGGTCTCCGGTCCCGAACTCCCATCGCTGCTCGCCCGACTCGGCGTCGACCGCGTAGAGGGTCTGATCCCGGCTCCCGACGAAGGCGGTGCCGTCGGCGACGGTCGGGGACGACGAGACCTCCGCGTCGGTCTCGAACTCCCATCGCCGCTCGCCCGAGTCGGCATCGACCGCGTACAGGCGTCCGTCGGTGCTCCCGACGAAGGCGATGTCGCCGGCGACGGTCGGGGACGACGAGACGGCGCCGCCGGTCTCGAAGGTCCACCGTCGGTCGCCGCTCGTCGCGTCCACCGCGTAGAGGGCGGAATCGACGCTCCCGACGAAGACGGTATCGCGGGCGACCGTCGGGGAGGAGAAGACGACGTCGTCGGTCTCGAAGGTCCACCGCCGGTCGCCGCTCGCCGCGTCGACGGCGTAGAGGTTCCCGTCGTTGCTCCCGACGAAGGCGGTCCCGGCGACGACCGTCGGCGACGACTGGATCGGCTCAGGAGTCTCGAAGGCCCACTGCTGCTCGCCCGCGTCAGCGTCGACGGCGTAGAGGCTACCGTCGGCGCTCCCGAAGAAGGCGGTGCCGTCGGCGACGGTCGGGGACGACCAGACCTGATTCCCGGTCTCGAAGACCCACTCCCGCTCGCCCGTGCTCGCGTCGACCGCGTACACGTTGTCGTCCCACGCTCCGACGAGGACGGCGCCGTCGGCGACCGTCGGCGACGAGAACACGACCCCGTCGGTCTCGAAGACCCACTCCCGGTCGCCCTGTTCGGCGGCGACCGAACCGGAGGCGCTCGCCCCGAGCACGCCCAGTGCGGCGAGTCCGCCGACGGTTTTGAGGGCTCGACGACGGCTCGCGAAACGACGCTCGCGCTGTGGAGGGCACGTCATGTTCGGGAATATCTCTCCGATTGACAAGTATCTGATGGAGGGGGAACCGCAGTTCCGTGACCGGGACGGAGAATCGCTCGCCGTCGGCGGGGCCGTCCCGTCGCCGGCGACCACACAGGTACGGTAAGTCACATGTCGTGCGCACCGAAACCGACGCCGGAAGACCCACTTCTCTCCATGAATTTCACGACGGAGGCCATACACCCGGCCGTCGGACGGTTCCGTCGTCTCGATCCCCGTTAGCGACGCGACAACCGTCGAGTTCGACCGGAACGCCGCCTTCCTCCGGCACACGTCTCTCGGGCCGTTCTCCCGCCTCCTGTCCTGTTCCTCACGGTCGGGACGGTCGCCTCGGTGTTCCTCGGCCGGGTCGACACGCGGACGACTACCGTTCGGCCGCGCTCGTCTGCATCCCCTCGGTGTTGAACGCGCTCCCCGCGTCCTCGTCGCCGAGGACGATGACGCCGGCGCCCGACCCGGTTATCTCCTCGAACTCACCAATCGCTCGGTCGGCCGCCTCCTGCGCGCTCAGCCCGTCGTCGAGGTGATCCACGGCCCGCCGCGAGAGCGTGACGCGCGCGATGTCCTCGCCGGCGCCCGTCGCGCTCGCGCCGCCGGCCTCGGTACAGAAGAACCCCGAGCCGACCTGCGGCACGTCGCCGACGCGCCCGGCGAGCGCGAACGACCGGCCGCCGGTGGAGGTCGCCGCGGCGAACGTCTCGCCGTCCGTCGCCACCGCGCCGACGGTGTCGTGGTCGGGCGCGTCGCCCCCGGCTTCTTCCGGCTCGCCGCAGTCTGCGCCTCCGCCGGCCTGGTCGTCGCCCGACCCGAACCGCGTCGCGAGCCAGTCGAGGTGCGCGCGCGGGCCGCCCTGCGGCGGGTCCTCCGCCTCGTACCGCTCGCGCTTCTCGTCCGTGAGCAGGTCGACGCCCGTCTCGATCCCGAACTCGCCCGCGAGGTCGACCGCGTGCTCGCCGGAGACGAAGACGTGGGGCGTCTCCGAGTGGACGACGCGGGCGACGCTCGCCGCGTGCTCGACGCCCGGCATCGAGCAGGCCGCGCCGACCTCGCGATCGGAGGTCATCACGCCCGCGTCGGTGCGGACGACGCCGTCGGACTGGACCGCGCCGCCGACGCCGGCGTTGAAGCGCGGGTCCGATTCGAGGACGCCGAGCGCCGCCTCGACCGCGCCGAGGGGCGTGTCGGCGTCGACGCCGCGGCGGGTCGCCTCGTCGAGCGTCGCCTGTCTGGGTGCCGGCTCGTCGGGGCGTCCCCCGGCGCCGCCGTGAGCGATGACGCGCATACGCGGGGGTCGCGCGGCGCCCGGATAAGCGCGCGGAAAGCGGCGGGGCCGGTCCGGCTTCCGTCTCCTGCACCTCCGCTCCCGCACCTCTGTGACCGGGCGGCGGGCTTCTCGGGCGAAGAGACGGCGTCGGTGACGGTCTCGTCGGTCGACCGACGTCGCCGGGACCGGCGAGGTCCGGGTCCGGGACGTCGGCACGCGCGAGTGCCGGTGAGGGCCGGCGGTGAGTCGTCTCGGAGAGAACGAGCGAGCGTGTTCTCGACTGACACTTATCACCCCCGCGCTCGAAGCGAGCGACGTGACCAGCACGGACCAGGACCGTCCGCCGACCTCCGTCCTCCTCCCGACCGCTCGCTGGACCGACGCCTGCGAGGAGGTGGCCGCACAGCTCGGCGCGGGCGACGAGCTGCTCGTGATCTGCGACACCGACGACGACTCGGTCGCCGACCGCCGCGGAACGACGCCCGAGGGCGTCAGAGTCGTCCTCGCCGGCGAGCCCGAGGGCTGCTCGGGGAAGGCGAACGCCATCGCCGCGGGGATGGAGACCGCCGCGCACGACCGACTCGTCTGGACCGACGACGACTTCGCGCACCCGAGCGACTGGCTCGCGACGCTCTCCGACGACTACGAGCGACGGGGGCCGACGACGGAAATCCCGGTCTTCGTCGGGAGAGACCCCCTCGCTCGGCTGTTCGAGCCCGCCTACGCGATCGGCGGGACCGTCGCGGTCGCCGTCGGCGGGATCGTCTGGGGCGGCGCGGTCGTCTTCGAGCGCGACGACCTCGAACGCCCCGAGTCGGCCTCCGACGCCGCCGCGAACGCCGCCGACCCGGAGGCGGCGCTCCTCGCCGACCTCCGCCGGACCGTCAGCGACGACGGGACCCTCACGGAGTACCTCGACGTGACGGCCGCGGACCGGACGCGGACGGTTCCCTGCGGCGGCTCGGTCCGGGGGTCCGTGGAGCGGTTCGTCCGGTTCTTCCGGATCGTGCGGTTCCACGACCCCCCCGCGGCCGCGTTCGACGTCGCCTTCGCGGTCGCGTTCGCCGCGCTGTGTCTGTTCGCGCCGGTGCTCGGCGTGGCGCTCGTCACCGCCGTCTCGGCCGGCGTCTACGCCGGGTTCGGGATCCGCCGAGCGACGTTCCTGCTCGCCGGGCCGTCGGTGCTCGTCTCGCCGCTCTTCCTCGCGTACGCGCTGGCGCGTCGGACGTTCGTCTGGGGCGGTCGGCGCTACCGGTGGCGGTCGCTGTTCGACGTGGAGGTGTTGTCCGCGTGAGGCCGGCTCCCTCGTGAGACCGGCGTAAACCCCCGATTTCGGGGTCTCTGGCGCCCAGCGGCAAAGCGGCAGGCACTTTACGCGGCTCCGACAACGCACGAACGTTCATGAGCTACGACAAGGTCGACGTCCCCGACGACGGCGAGGCCATCACGCTCGCCGACGAGGAGACCGGCGAGCTGAACGTCCCCGAGAACCCGATCATCCCGATCATTCACGGCGACGGAATCGGCACCGACGTCGGGCCGGCCGCCCAGAAGGTACTGGACGCGGCCGCGGAGGCGACGGGCCGCTCCATCGCGTGGATGCGCGTCTACGCCGGCTCCAGCGCCCGCGAGAAGTACGACGAGAACCTCCCCGAGGACACCGTCTCGGCGATCCGCAACCACCGCGTCGCGATCAAGGGCCCGCTGACGACGCCCGTCGGCGCCGGCTTCCGCTCGCTGAACGTCGCGCTCCGCAAGACGCTCGACCTCTACGCGAACGTCCGCCCCACCTACTACATCGACGGCGTTCCCTCGCCCGTCAAGAACCCGGAGGAGATGGACATGATCACCTTCCGGGAGAACACCGAGGACGTCTACGCCGGTATCGAGTGGGAGGCCGGCACCGACGAGTCCGAGCAGGTACGCGACTTCTTAGAACAGGACATGGAGGTCGCCGACGTCATCCACGACGGCCCGGTCGGCATCGGCGTCAAGCCCATCTCCGAGTTCGGCTCGAAGCGGCTCATCCGCGAGGCGGTCGACTACGCGCTCGCGAACGACCGCGACTCGGTCACGCTCGTCCACAAGGGGAACATCATGAAGTTCACCGAGGGCGCGTTCCGCGACTGGGGATACGAGGTCGCCGAGGAGGAGTACGGCGACGACGTCATCACCGAGGACCAGCTCTGGGAGGACCACGACGGCGAGCGCCCCGAGGGCACTCTCGTCGTCAAGGACCGCATCGCGGACAACATGCTCCAGCAGCTGCTGACCCGCACCGACGAGTACTCCGTCATCGCGACGATGAACCTCAACGGCGACTACATGTCCGACGCCGCCGGCGCGCAGATCGGCGGCCTCGGCATCGCGCCCGGCATCAACCGCGGCCACGGTCGCTGTCTCGCCGAGCCCGTCCACGGCTCCGCGCCCAAGTACGCCGGCGAGGACAAGGTGAACCCCACCGCGATGATCCTCTCCGGCCGCGAGATGCTCGACTACCTCGGCTGGTCCGACGCGGCCGACCTCGTCCGTGAGGCCGTCGAGGAGACGATCGCCTCCAAGAAGGTCACCTACGACCTCCACCGGCAGATCGAGGGCGGCGAGAAGCTCGCGACGAGCGAGTTCGCCGACGCCGTCGTCGAGCAGATCGACGAGCTGGCGTAAACCGGAGCGACGCCGTCGAAATCGGCGGCGACGCGGATCGACAATTTCGATATTCTTTTTGAGGGAATGCGGAGCCGTCGCTTATAAGGCGTAGTTGGCGCTGTGGCTAGGAAGTTTAAATCTCCAGCCACTCATTTATAAGTGATCGACCGCGGATCGGTGGAGGCACATCCAAAGCCCCAGCCGGGAGGCGGGCGCACGCTCGCTGCGCTCCTTACTCGGTCGCTCACTTCGTTCGCTCCCTCGTTGCGGTGTCGCCGGCGGCTGCTCGTGGCGCGTAGCGCCACGCTGCTTACGTCGCCTGTGACCGCCTCCCGGATGCCCCTTTGAATCCCGCCCGCACCAGCACCGCCCCGCGCCTCACGCCTCCCCAACCTCGTCGGCCGGCCTCCGCTTCGCTCCGGCCGTCCGACTCCAGCGAGGGACCGAAGGTCCCTCTGGCAGCCGGCGCGACGCGCCGGCGACCTCGTGCGGGCGGTTCGCGCCCTCCGGGCGCTCACCGGCGCACGCCACCGCGCGTTCATTTATAAATCGTCGCTGCGTCGCTCGCCTACCCCAACCGCTCGTCGAGGATGAGCCGCGTCTTGGTCGACTTGACCTCGTCCATCTCCCTCGCCTGCGAGATGAGTTCGTTGACCGCGCGCGTGTCGACGGCGTCGACGACGAGGACGATGTCGTCCTCGCCGGAGACCTGCCAGACGAAGTCCACCTCGTCCCAGTCGACCATCCGCTCGCCGACGGCGGCGGTGTCGACGTTCATCTCGACCGAGATCTCGATCATCGCCTTCACGTTTCCCGTGCGGGTCGTGACGGTGAACCGCTCGATGACCCCCTCGTCGGTCATGCGGTCGACCCGGTTGCGCACCGTTCCCTCCGAGGTGCCGACCCGGTCCGCGATCTCCGTGTACGGGGTCCGCGCGTCTCGTCGCAGTATCGAGAGGATCCGGCGATCGAGGTCGTCCATATCCGCCCGTCTCGCCCCGGCGACTTACTCGTTACGAATATCGTAACGAAGCTACGAACGACGCATTTATTACCCTTTACGCGTACGTTTCTCGTAATGTCGGACGCCTACATCGCGCTGGCCGACGGACGCGTGCTCGAAGCGCGCGCTCGTTCGCCGGGGCGTACCCGTGGCGAACTGGTGTTCACGACCGCGTACACCGGCTACGAGGAGTCGCTCACCGACCCCTCCTACGCCGAACAGATCCTCACCTTCTCGTACCCCCTGATCGGGAACTACGGCGTCCGAAGCGAGCGGTTCGAGTCCGACTCGGTCCAGCCGCGCGCGGCGATCGCCCGCGAGTTCACCGACGACGTCGCCGAGTGGCTCGCCGGCGAGGACGTGCCCGCCGTGGACCACGTCGACACCCGCGAGATCGTCACCACGGTCCGCGAGGAGGGCGCGATGGCCTGCGGGATCGCCGCCGGGCCGGACGCGACCCCCGAGGACGCGGTCGCGGAGATGGAGGCGTGCAAGCCGATGAGCGACCACGTCGACATCGGCGCGCAGGTGTCCGTGTCGGAGCCGACCGTCCACGAGGGCGACGGCGTCGCCGACGTGGCCTTGCTCGACTGCGGCGCGAAGGGCTCGATCATCTCCTCGCTCACCGAGCGCGGCGCGGACGTGCACGTCCTCCCGTACGACGCGACCCCCGAGGACGTGGCCGACGTGGACCCCGACGTGCTGTTCGTCTCGAACGGCCCGGGCGACCCGGAGAACTTCGTCGCCGCTCAGGAAGTCGTCGACGCGTTCGCCGGCGAACTGCCGATGGCCGGCATCTGCCTCGGCCAGCAGGTGATCACGAGCGCCCTCGGCGGCTCGACCGAGAAGATGGCGTTCGGCCACCGGGGCGTCAACCAGCCCGTCAGGGACCTCCGGAGCGAGAAGGTCGTGATGACCACCCAGAACCACGGCTACACGGTCGACGACACCGGTCCGCTGGAGGTGACGCAGGTGAACGTCAACGACGACACCGTCGAGGGGCTCGACAGCCAGGAGCTCGACGTCATCACCCGCCAGTACCACCCCGAGGCGAACCCCGGTCCGCACGACTCGCTCGGCTTCTTCGACGAGGTGCTGGAGCTCGCGGAGGCGGCCCCGCCCGTCGCCGCCGACTGACCGCCCCGCTCCCGACGAATCCGCTGGCCGCGACCGACCGCCCCGTGCCGCCACTGACCGCCACGGAGTACCACCCGCCCGACGCCTGCCGGTTCCCGCGTCGGATTCTCACGTTCCGTTTCTCGTCCGTTCTCCGCCCGTTTCTCGTCTGTTTCCTGCCCATTTCGTTCCCCGTCCCGTCCGCGACCGGCGACGTTTTCCCCCGTCCCCTCGCAGTGACGCCCATGACGACGGAGATCCTCCTCACCAACGACGACGGCATCGACGCCGTCGGGATCCGGGCGCTGGCCGACGCGCTCTCGCGCGACTACGACGTGACGGTGGTCGCGCCCGCGAGCAACCAGTCCGGCGTCGGCGGCGCGCGCTCGTGGTGGGACACGACGGTGGAGTACACCGAGACCGACGCCGGCTACGCGGTCGAGGGGACTCCCGCCGACTGCGTCGCCGTCGCGGACGTGGCGCTCGGGCTGGACCCCGACGCCGTCGTCTCCGGCTGTAACCACGGGCCGAACATCGGCGCGCACATCCTCGGGCAGTCCGGCACGGTCGGCGCCGCGATGGAGGCGTCGTTCCTCGGCACGCCGGCGATCGCGGTGTCGCTGTACGACCGGGGGAACCTCCCCGTCCCGCCGACGCTCGACAACGGCGACTTCGCGGTCGCCGGCGAGGTCGTCGCCGACCTGCTCGACCGCGCCGAGGGCGGAAGCGACGGTGACGGCGACGCCGATCTCTCTCTCCCGTTCGGCGCCGACGTGCTGAACGTCAACGTCCCGGCGGCCGACGACGAGGCGGCCGAGGCTCCGACCTATCGGCTGACGGAACCCGCGCGCGGCTTCGACGTGATCGAGTTCCACCCCGGCGAGGCGGAGCCGGAGGACGAGAACGTCCCCGAAGGGTGGGAGTTCAGCGAGCGGCGCGGGGAGATGGGGATGGAGCTCCGCGACCGCTTCTGGCGGGAGTTCCTCCGCGGCGACGTCGCCGACGATCCCGGCTCCGACCGGCTCGCGGCCGTCGAGGGCGAAGTGAGCATCTCGCCGCTGTCGTCGTCGCGGTCGATCGCGGGCGACCGCGCCGGCGAGGTCGTCGAGGGGGCGGCGGCCGGCTCGGGGGCCTCGCGGATAGAGCAGGACTGAGAGGGACGGCTCTCCCCCCCCCCCCCCCCNCGCCATCAGAGATGTGTATAAGAGACAGCCCGGCCTCAGCGCCGCCGTCCCGGTCGACGCGAACTCCCGGTGAACTCCTCGCCCAACCGGCCGAGGTACCACACGATTATCAGTCCCAGCACGACCCCGGAGCCGAGCGCCCCGAGCAGCTCGATCGGTGAGGGGCCGAACTGGAGCGAGATGAGCGGCGGCGACACCGCCACGATAAGGAGGATGACGGCCTTTATCCGTCGGTTCCCGGCGTCGCGTTCCGCCTCCGACATGGGCTCTACCACGTCTGCCCCTCCGCGCTCCGCGCTCGGGCCCGGATCGCTCCCGTGTCCATGGACGATCCACGACTCGCCCGGATATCAACCCGGCGGAGCCGGCCGAACATCCGCCGTCCGTTCGGCTCCCCGAACCGATCGCACGCCTACGCCGTCGCGGCCTGATAAGCGTCTCGACCGTTCACGTCGGTAACCGGCGCATACCCGCGTGAACGGTCTGGACGGTTTAAGTCCGCTCGGGGTCACGTCTCCGGTACCCCTGCCCGCGGCCCCGCCGTCGCGGTCCCGCTTCGCGCGAGTCGCTCCCTCCACCGCCGTTCCGCGGCGCTTTTGAGCCGACCCCGACAAGCGAAGCGCATGGACGACGAACTCCGCGAGCGCGTCGAGGCGGCCGGCGAGGCCGCCGCGCTGTTCAACGCGCTCAAACACGGCAGCGACCCGGACGTGGGCGCCATCATGGGCCCGCTGATGGGCGAGAACCCCGACTTCCGACCGCACGGCGACGAGATCCCCGGCGTCGTCGCGCCGGTCGTGAACCGGGTCGCCGGCATGGACGAGGCCGAGCGCCGCGAGCGGCTCGGCGAGCTCGCGCCCGACAGGCTCGCGGAGCTCGAGGCCGACGACGAGGCGGACGAGCACGTCCTCCCCGACCTCCCGAACGCCGAGGAGGGCGAGGTCGTGATGCGCGCCGCGCCGAACCCCAACGGCCCGTGGCACGTCGGCCACGCCCGGATGCCCGCCGTCATCGGGACGTACAAGGAGCGGTACGACGGCGAGTTCATCTGCCGGTTCGACGACACCGACCCGGAGACGAAACGACCCGACCTGGACGCGTACGACGCCATCCTCGAGGACATCGAATACCTCGGATTCGAGGCCGACCGCGTCCTGAAGGCCTCGGACCGGCTGGAGACGTACTACGACCACGCCCGCGACCTGATCGACGCCGGCGGCGCGTACACCTGCTCGTGCTCCGGCGAGGAGTTCTCGGCGCTCAAAAACGACGCCGAAGCGTGCCCGCACCGCGGGAAGGACGCCGAGACGGTTCACGAGGAGTTCTCGGCGATGGTCGACGGCGAGTACGGCGCCGGTGAGATGGTCCTCCGTGTCCGCACCGACATCGAGCACAAGAACCCCGCGCTCCGCGACTGGGTCGCCTTTCGGATGATCGACACGCCGCACCCGCGCGAGGCGGCCGCGGACTACCGCTGTTGGCCCATGCTCGACTTCCAGTCGGGCGTCGACGACCACCTCACGGGCGTCACGCACATCATCCGCGGGATCGACCTGCAGGACTCCGCGAAGCGACAGCGGTTCGTCTACGACTACTTCGACTGGGAGTACCCCGAGGTGCTCCACTGGGGCCACGTGCAGGTCGACGAGTACGACGTGAAACTCTCCACGTCGACGATCAAGGGGCTGATCGAGGGCGGCGAGCTGACCGGCTGGGACGACCCGCGAGCGCCGACCATTCGGTCGATGCGTCGCCGCGGCATCCAGGGGCAGGCGCTCGTCGACTCGATGACGGAACTCGGGATGTCCACCTCCGACGTGGACCTCGCGATGTCGTCGGTGTACGCGAACAACCGCGACCTCGTCGACGACGACGCGAACCGGTACTTCCTCGTGCGCGACCGCGAGGACGACCCCGCCGTGGAGCTCCCGGTCGTCGGCGGCGACGCGCCCGAGGCCGGCCACCCGCCGCTCCACCCCGAGCATCCGGACCGCGGCGACCGCGAGGTGCCCGCCGGACGAGTCGTCGTCGAGTCCTCGGACCTCCCGAGCGAGGGCGAGCGCGTCTGGCTCAAGGGGTACGGCTGCGTCCGGCACGCGGGCGACGAGCTGGCCTTCGTCGACGCCGGCATCGACGTGGTCCGCGACGGCGACGTGGACGTGATCCACTGGGCGCCGGCCGAGGAGGGGCTCGAGGCGCTCCTCCGGACCGTCTCCGGCGACGTCCGGGGCATCGCGGAGCCCGCGGTCGCCGACGTCGCCCCCGACGCGGTCGTCCAGTTCGAGCGCGTCGGCTTCGCCCGGATCGACGCGTTCGACCCCGAGGCGACCGACGAGCCCGACGGGCCGACCGGCGAGGAGGACCTGCTCGCGTACTTCGCGCACCCGTAGTCGGCGTCTTCGGAACCGGCGCGCGGCTCGAGCTGCGCGCCCGCGACCGCCCGCCGCGGGGGTTAAGTAGCGAGCCGCGGAACTACGGGCAAGATGGCCATCGACTCGAACTTCGAACAGAGCCGAGAGAAGGTCGGCGAGGAGGACGGCGTCGCCGTCTGGGGGCCCGTCGAGCCGCCGGAGAAGCAGGGGATCCGCGGCACGCACGTCGCGGTCGACTTCGACATCTGTCTCGCCGACGGCGCCTGTCTGGAGGACTGCCCGGTCGACGTGTTCGAGTGGGTCGACACGCCCGGTCACCCCGAGTCCGAGCGGAAGGCGAGCCCGGTCGACGAGGACCAGTGTATCGACTGCATGCTCTGTGTGGACGTCTGCCCCGTCGACGCGATCGACGTCGACCCCGGCCGCGAGAACCGGATCTAATCGATCGAATGCGTTGGGACGGTCCCTGAAATCCCTGCGGATTATTTATAATCAGTTTGTCGTCGATCGACGGCGAACATCTCCAAAGCCTCAGCCGGTCGCTTATAAACCGCTGTCGGCGGCGCGGTGACAGCCTCCAAAGCCCCAGCCGTCGAGGACAGCGCACGTTCGCTGCGCGCTTCAGTCGCTCACTTCGTTCGCTCCCTGCAGTGCTTACGTCACCTGCGCTGTCCTCGACGGCTGCCCCTTTGAGTCCCACCCACCGCACCGCCCAGCACCGCAGCCTCACGCCTCCCCAGCCTCGCCGCTCGCGCTTAAAAGCGCTCGCGGCGTCCCTCGCGGACTCCTCGCGACCGCCAAGGGCGGCCGCTCGGAGGCGCGCCACCGCAAGGCATCGTTTATAAGCACCTGTCGTTGATCCGCTCACTTGTTTATAAACCGCTCGCGCTCTTCGAGCGCGAAGTCGGTCCCGTACCGCTCGACGAGGGGTTCGTAGGCGTCGCCGAGCGCCCGCATACACGCGCCCGCCGACACGTACCCGAGCTCGTCGGCGACCGACTCGCTCGGGCGGCCCTGCAGGACCTTCCGGACGAGCAGGCGCTTCTCGCGGCCGTCGAGGGCGTCGCCGTCGAGGGCGTCGCCGTCGGTCGTCTCGCTCCCTCCGTCGCCCTCGATCAGCGCCGCCATCGCCAGGTCGCGGAACGCGCCGGGCGCGCTGTCGTACATCCCCGGGCCGAACGACGCGCCCACGACGGAGCGCCACTCGGTCTCGGTCAGGTCGACCGTCGTCGGCGCGGAACAGGCGCGGAGCGCGCCGACGACCACGTCGGGGTCCACGTCGCGGTGGGCGTCGGAGAGCCCGTCGCGCTCGCGGTCGCGGAACGCGGCCGCGTGGCGGTCGAGGAGGGCGCTCCCCGGTCCGCCCTCGCCGACGGGACGGACCATGATCGCGGAGTACTCCCCGGAGGCGTCGTTGCGGGAGGTCGAGAGGTGGACCGTTCGGTAGCCCGCCCGCCGCCAGAAGCGGAGCAGGCGCGGGGTCGCGCCGTAGCCGACCGAGAAGTAGTCGACGTCGCCGTCGCGGTCCCCCTCGGCCCCGCCGCCCTCCCCGCCGAACTCCGCGTGCACCTCGTCGAGAAGGCGGGTGCCGAACCCCTCGCCTCGGAGCGCGTGGTGGGTCGCGATCCGGACCGTCCGTACCCCCCGCGGCTCGGCGGCGGTCTCGTCGCGGAGCTGGCTCGTGAGCACGTCCGGCACCATGTTGCCGCGGACGCGCTCGCCCTCGTACATCCCCCGGCGGGTCTCGGCGTCGAGCCCGCCCTCGCGCGCGAGCAGCGCGACCGCGACGACGCGCCCCTCGGCGACGAGCGCCCGCGCGGTGAGGTTCGGCGCGTCGAGCAGCCGCGCGAGGTCGTTCGGCTCCGTGCGGTAGTGCGCGGCGACGAGCAGTCCGAACGCCTCCCGGAGCAGGGCCTCGTCCGCGAGCAGGTCGTCGGTCGCGAGGGTTCGGTACGTCGCGTCCCCGACCGTCGAGCCCGCGACCGCCTCGTCGACCGCCGGGCGCGCGTCCAACAGGAGCGCCCGCGACGCCCACGCCTCCACCGGGTCGTTCCGGGCGTACCGGATCGGCTCGTCGAGGCGCACGTCCCGCACCGAGAACGGGCTCGCTCGCAGCCGCTCTCTGAACCGGATCGAGAACCCGCGCCCGGCCCCCTCGTACCCGTGGACCGTCGTGCAGAACGCGACCGCCGGCGCGTCGAGGAACCGCTCGAGGAGCCGCACCGGGAGCGCGGCCGCCTCGTCGACGATCACCGCGTCCGGGTCGTCGGGGAGATCGGCGGCCTCGGCGGGCGGAAGGAACCGAACCCGCCCCCCGCCCGGCGCGTCGAGGCGGCGGGCGTCGCGCTCGGAGTCGGTGTCGGTCTCGCCGAGCAGCTCTCTCGCCCGCGCGAACACCTCCGCCGCGTTGCGGAACGCCGGCGCCGTGACGAGCACGTCGGCGCCCGCGAGCGCGAGCGCGCCCGCCGCGATCCCCGCCGCGCTCGACTTCCCGCGCCCGCGGTCCGCCTCGGCGACGACCGCGTGTCCCGGCGTCGCCAGCGACTCGAAGGCCCTCACCGCTCGGACCTGATCGCCCGTGAGACAGGCCTCGTAGGCGGCGGCCGGGAACGTCGCGTTCGGCGGGGCGGTCGGGTTCTCGGCGGCCGTCCGCGCTCCCGCGTCCCCGGTCGCCCCGCCTGGCGGGCCGATGAGCCCGTCGCGCTCGACCGCGTCGCCCTCCGGCCCGTCCGCCCCGAGCGAGACGATCGCGATCCCCGGATGCGACCGGAGCGTTCCGACGAAGCGCTCGCGGAAGCGGCCCGTCACGTCCTCGATCCCGTACGGCGGGACCGCGAGCGAGTCGTCGAACCGGTCGCGGACCGCGGGCCACGCGTCGAGCTCCGGGGTCAACAGGACGAGGAGGCCGCCGCCGTCGACCGCGCCGACGCACCGGCCCAGCGCGTTCGGAACGAACTGCTCGTGGCAGTCGAGGACGACGACCTCGCGGGCTGTCTCTTATACACATCTCTGAGCGGGCTG
>NZ_AOJG01000034.1 GCF_000337375.1 Halorubrum lipolyticum DSM 21995
CGCTCAGAGATGTGTATAAGAGACAGGCCTCCCGCTTCGCGTCCCGCGCCAGCGCCGCGATCATCGTTCGGTCGTCGTTGCCGGGGGGCGCGCATGTGTCTTGCCCTCCGGACGCACCGCGCCCGAAGACCTCTTCGCCGTGCCGCTCGTCCCGCGTTCGCGAGGCGGGACGCTTACGGACTCCCGGCGCGTCTCTCCGGGTATGACCACGGTCACGCTCATCGGCACGCGGCTCGCGGACACGGGTCGCGAGTTCGTCTATCAGGGGGAGTCGCCCGACTGCGAGGGGTGTCCCTACCGGAGCCAGTGTCTCAACCTCTCCGAGGGAACCCGGTATCGCGTGACCGGGATCCGCGAGAACGCGCAGACGCTCGACTGCGCCGTCCACGACGCCGGCGTCCGCGCGGTCGAGGTCGAGCCCGCGCCCGTCCCCGCGAACGTCCTCTCGAAGCAGGCGTACGCCGGCGGGCGCGTGTCGCTCGCCGGCCCGTGCCCGCACACCGAGTGCCCGAGCCACGGGTACTGCGTCCCCGACGGCGCCGACTTCGACGACGAGCGCGTGATCGACCAGGTGCTCGGCGAGCCGCCCCACGACACCTGCGCGCTCGACCGAGACCTGACGCTGGTGGAGTTCCGGGCGGAAGAGTAACCGACTCTCGCGATCGACGCCTACAGCGCGGTGACCGCGTTCAGCGTGATCAGGATCGCGCGTTCGACGTTGTCCTTGGCCTTCTCCGGTAGCTCGTCGTCCGAGTCGGCGCCCTTCTGGCTCCCGGCGACGAGGTTGCCGTCGACGGTGCAGATCGCGCCGGCCCGCAGCCCCTTGCGCCGCGCGAGCGCGAAGACGGTCGCCGCCTCCATCTCGATCGCGAGCAGGTTCGCGTCGTTCCAGTCGTCGACGTACGCGTCGCTCTCGTTGTAAAAGGCGTCGTCGGAGACGATCGGCCCGACGTGGATCTCCTCGTCGTTGTCCTCGGCGGCGCCGACGAGCTCGGTGAGCGCGTCGTAGTCGGGGACCGCGGGGTACTCGACCGACTCGTAGCGCTTGCTCGTGCCCTCCTCCTTGGCCGCGCCGGTCGCGACCACCATGTCGCCGACCTCCATGTCGGCCTGCAGCGCGCCGCAGGTGCCACACCGGAGGAACGTCTCGACGCCGACCCGCGACAGCTCCTCGACCGCGATCGCGGCCGACGGGCAGCCGATCCCGGTCGAGCAGATCGTGAGGTCCGTCCCCTCGTAGCTCGCGTTCACGACCTTGTACTCGCGGTTCTGCGCGACGAGCTCGCTCTCGTCACACAGGTCCGCGATCCGGTCCACGCGCCCCGGGTCGCCGGGGATGACCGCGATCTCGTGGACGTCGCCCTCCTCGACCAGCAGGTGCGGCTGTTTCGCCATACGCGCGGAGACACCCGCCGCGCGCAAAAACGGACCGGTCGGGAGTCGGGTTCGCGACCGCGATCCCGATTTGATATCGCGGAATTCGATTTATGCCGTGGGACCACCGATCGCTTTGGCGACCGCGACGACTCGACCGTCGCCGTCAGATCGCCCGGTTTATCGCTCGGGCGCGCCAGATTCGGCCATGAGCGACTCCGACGAACCCGCTGTCTCTCTCGCGTCGTCGATCGGCGCGCTCGTTGTCACGTTCCTCGTCGTCACGCCGGTCTCGGGGACGCTGCTCGGATTCAACTGGACCCAAGCCGTGTTGATCGGCGGGTTCGCCGGCTCCGTCGCCGTCGCGTCGGCGTGGCTGACGGCGCGACGGGCGGGCGGGAGCGACTGAACGTCGGGCCGGATTTCGGCCTCGATGGCCCGAGTGGTTATCGCGACTGAGAGCCCGGACGGAGGATTTTATATCCGTTCGGCGTCGACATCTCGTAATGCGCTTCAGTCGCGACCGTCGGGGCCAGTCGGTCGTGATCGGGACGGTGATCCTGTTCGGTTTCCTGATTCTGGCGCTCTCGCTGTATCAGGTGCAGGTGGTGCCACAGGAGAACAGCGACATCGAGTTCGATCACAGCCAGCAGGTCGAGGGCGAATTCCTCGACCTGCGGAACGCGGTCTTGAGCGCGAGCCGCACCGGTGCCGGTCGATCGACCTCGTTGAAACTCGGAACGCGGTACCCACAGCGGACGTTCGCGCTGAACCCGCCGCCGGCCTCGGGCCAGTTATCGACGACCGACCCCCGTGAGCTGCGTATCGAGAACGCCACGGTCGAGGGGGACGAGAACGTCGTCGCCTACTGGAACAATCGGACCGAGATGGACGACGCGATCGCGTTCGACACGCGCTCGCTGCGCTACTCGCCGGGGTACAACGAGTTTCGGAACGGTCCCGACCTCGTGTACGAGCACTCGCTCGTCGTCGCCGAGTTCGAGAATACGGTCCTCTCCCGGACCGGGCAGACCGCGGTGGACGGCGACAACCGGATTCGGCTGACCGCGCTGGACGGGAGCGTGGACGAGTCGGGCGTCGAACGGACGAGTCTGGATCCGGAGACGCTCTCGCAGAGCCGGCGTTCGGTGACACTGAACTCGACCGGAAACGACCCGATCGTCCTCGAACTGCCGACCGACGTGTCGACAGAGCGGGCCGGGGATCTTGAGTCAGAGTGGCGCGACCGACTTGGCGAAGACGATGCGACGATCGAGGATGTCACCGTCGCGGGCGGCACGGTTCGAGTCGAGCTTACCGGTTCATCGACGTACCGCCTCGAGCTTGGCAAGGTCGGACTCGGAGCCGGTGCGACCGCAACCAACGAATCGAACGGGTACATTACGAAGGTCTCGACTGAGAACCAAGCCGCGGTCGCGGAGGTTCGTGATCAGTTCAACAACCCGGTAGCGGGGGCAGCAGTCCAAGTCAACGTCAGCGGAAACGTCTCCTCACGACTCACCGACGACGACGGGCAGGTATCAGTCACACCGGAAGGAAGTCCGCGGGTGGATATGTCGATCAACGATGGTGCGGAGAACTGGGAAACAACCGTCTTTCAGGCTGGTACCGTCGGTAGCGGTAATAACGGTGACAGTATCAATCCAAGTGGGGAAACGGATGTGACGCTCACTGATGTCGGGTTGGATGGTAACGATGTTGCCCAGTTACAATTTAGAAACCAAGCGGATGAAGATAGAACGTTCCAATCGATGGAATTCACTCTGTACTACAGACCACAAGGAAACACTCGTGAGAATTTCAATATAACCGATCCCGGCGACGGGACTCAACGGTTAGAGCTCCGCAGTGGATTTCAGGAGCTCGAGACACCGATCAACATCCCCGCGGGTGCGACCAAAACGGTGACACTTGAGTTCGATAAGACCGTCAACGGTGACCTTCTCGGAGTTAGCTTCGAAGATGATCTCAACCGGCGATCATTGTATCTCGCGGGGCTTGAAGGAGAGATCGACCAACCAGATGGTGGCGGTGACGGCAGTACTAGTACCTCTGATATCGCAATGCGGGTTGACGATGTGACCCGAAGAAACACTGACAACCCGGAATTCTACGTGTCTTACGATACCGATGTCACATTTGACAATATAGAGGTATCTGCCACAAGTACGACATCAACCGCGAGCGACTCCATCTCGTCGACGGCCGGTCGCAATGGTGTCTTTCTGAGTCCCACTTTCGGGCAAGGACAAGAGTTTGAGATCACCGTGGAAGCACTGAACGGAGGTGAAGTCGTCGCTAATCGGACGATACTCACCACTGCCGACACGCAAAATCCGACTGAAAACGACGACCTCTCACAGGGAGGGAGTGCCGTTCTCGACTCATCAACGATACAAGATCGTACTCAGACGAATCGCGATAATGTGAGGTATCGGTTCACGTACGACGTGTCTGAAAATGGACCCTTCTCCGAAGTGCAACTCTACGCACTCAACAGGAACAATGACGGAGCGTCTGCGTCGGAAGCCCGCACAGGTCGGAGCGAAAATAATGTTGATGTGGAACCCGGCTTCGGTGCTAATACAGAATATAAACTCGCGATACTCGTCGTCGACGCAGATGGTGCCGTCATCGATGCCAGAATTATCGACGATCCTGCCGACGGCACCGATCCGGTTTGATTTGAGCGAAACTTTCCACGATCGACGTAAACGACCATCGACAAAACCATATGCCGGCCGCATGAACAACCGTTCATGACTGAAGTCGGCATCGACGCCGTCGAGATCTGGACCGGAAAGCTCAAGCTCGACTTGCCGGGCACGTTCGCGCCGGAGAAGGGCGACGACCCGGAGAAGTACACGAAGGGGCTCGGGCTCAACAACTCCTCGTTCCCGGACGTGTACGAGGACATCGTCACGATGGGCGCCAACGCCGCGAAGGGGCTGATGGACCGCAAGGGACTGGAGCCGGCCGACATCGGGCGGATCGACGTCGCCACCGAGTCGGCGTTCGACCACTCGAAGCCGGTGTCGACGTACATCGCCGGCTGCCTCGAACAGGTGTACGACGGCGACTTCACCCACGCTAACAAGGGCGAGCGCAAGTTCGCCTGCCTCGCCGGCACGCAGGCCATCGACGACGCCTACAACTGGATCCGGGCGGGGCGGAACCGCGGCCGTCCGGCGATCGTCATCACGACGGACACCGCGCTCTACGCCCGCGGCGACCCCGGAGAGGCGACGCAGGGCGCCGGCGCCGTCGCGATGCTGATCGACGAGAACCCCTCGATCGTCGCGCTCTCGACGGATCAGGGGTACGGATCGAAAGACGAGACGGACTTCCTGAAGCCGAACCAGCAGTTCCCGAGCGTGGACGGGAAACGCTCCGTGCAGGTGTATCTCTCCCGGATGCGCGAGGCGCTCGAAGACTACGAGTCGGTCACCGGCGACATCGAACTCGACGACTTCGAGTACGCCCCGTTCCACACGCCGTTCCCGGGCATGGTCCGGAAGGCGGCTCTGCTCGCGTACCGCCACGTCATCCGGGACACGGAACACGAGGACGCGCTCGCCGGCGAGATCGGCCGGCAGCCCCGCGAGGCCGACTTCGCCGACCGCGAGGCGTACGAGGGGGCCATTCGCGACTACATGGACGAGCTGAAAACCACCGAGCAGTACCAGACCTGGTACGACACCGTCGTCGAGCCGACGCTCGGGCTCTCGCGAGAGGTCGGCAACTGGTACACCAGTTCGGTCCACATCGCCCGGATCAGCGCGCTGCGAGACGCCCTGACCCGCGACCGCTCGTTCGTCGGCGACACCCTGCTCGTCGCCTCCTACGGCTCCGGCGCGCAGGCGGAGATCCACTCGGAGACGGTCCGCGAGGGCTGGCGCGCGGAGATCGAGGAGCTCGATATCGACGACCGGCTCGCCGCGCGCTACGACCTCACGTGGGAGGAGTACGAGGACGTCCACGACGTTCACGAGTACGATATGGACGTGGAACGCGAGATCGAGGAGTTCACGCAGCCGGAGGCGGAGTTCGTCTTCACCGGCTGGGGTCGGATGAACGAGCGGAAGTACGAGTACGTCGAGTGACCGGCGGCCGGTCGCGTTCGGTGGGGAGTCGACAACGAGATTTCGCCCCGCGATTCCGTTTCTGCGGCTCCGCTGCCCCGTGAAAACGGGTCACACGACGCTTCTCGAATACGATGGGTTTAAACGACGTTAGGCTGAAAATCACTGCAATGGTAACCATCTACGACGTGCCGGCCGACGCCCTCATCGAGGAGGTCGCCGCGCGACTCGAGGACCGGATCGACGAGCCCGAGTGGGTCGAGTTCGCCAAGAGCGGCGCCGGCAAGGAACTCCCGCCGGAACAGGAGGACTTCTGGTACGTGCGCTCCGCCAGTCTCCTCCGGAAGGTCGCCCAGAACGAGCCGATCGGCATCGAGCGGCTCGCCACCGAGTACGGCTCGAAGAAGCGCGGCTCGAACCGCTACTCCGTCCGTCCCGGCGAGCACGAGGGCGGCTCCCGCAAGCTCATCCGCGCGTCGCTGCAGGCCCTCGAAGACGACGGGCTCGTGACCACCGCCGCCGGCGAGGGACGCCGCGTCTCCGACGAGGGCGAGGCCTTCCTCTCCGAGGTCGCCGCCGACGTCTTCGAGGACCTCGACCGGCCGGAACTCGAACGCTACGCGTAGATCGCGATTCGCTTTTTCGCTTCGTCCGCCTCGTTGAGCTGCGCATCTCGATGACGCTGGGTTCGCCGAACTTCGAGCGAGTAGTACCCTTCTTCCGGCAGGTCTGCCAGCTGGTAGCTCACGACGGATCCGTCTGAATATATCCCATACCGCTATACGAAATGTGCTCGCGGAGTTTGTCTTTGTATTGAGTATATATCACTATTGTACCGTAACCTCCGACATAGCAGAATGTATATTTATTTACGGAAAATATATAATCTCTTTAAATAGCCTCCGCCAGCCGAACGTGATGGCAGATAAGACACGCCGTCGCGTGCTGCAGAGTACGGGCATAGGACTTACCGCCGGCCTCGCGGGATGTAGCTCAGACAGTTTGGGTGGATCCGAAGACGGATCTGCTGACGGGTCCGATAGCGATTCCGGTGCGACTGTGGGATCAGCGAGCGACGACTACGAGCCGGTCACGTTCCTAGAGACGCCGGGTGAGACTCCCGGAGACACCGAGGCGATGTGGGAGCCGTTCTCGGAGTATCTCCAGTCGGAAGTCGACGGGCTGGAACTGGACGTCGAATTCGCAGACAGCACCTCGGGAATCGGTCAATCGCTCCTCAACGACCAAGCCGAGTTGACGCGCAGCGACATCGTCATGCTCGCGAATCCCGAGGAACTCGACGTCGTCGGCATCGTCGAAGAGGGTGGTGCTGCGGTGTATTACGCCGGAATTGCGACGCGCCCGGAGTCCGATATCGAGGAGCTTGCCGACATCGAAGGGGAGAGCATCGCGTTCGCCGACCGACTCTCGACGAGCGGGTCGCTGTATCCCAACTACATGCTTCACCAGGCCGGACTCGACACCGGAGAGGCCCCGTACGGCGATCCGGTCGACTACGACGGCACGTGGACGAGCGGCCAAGCCGGCGCGATAGACTCATTCCTCAATCGGGACGAGTTCGTCGCCGTCGGCTGTGACATCGCGGTTCTCCTGGAGTACATCTCGGAAGACCAGTGGCCGGACCGAGTCCGCGAACAGTCCGGCCGATGGGACGAGGACGTCGGGTCGAGTTCGACGGAACTGGAACTGATCGAAGCGTCGCAATCGCTCCCCTTCTCGCCCATCATCGCGCGCAGCAACTGGGAACACCCGCTGCGCTCCGACATCGAAGAGGCGATCGTCTCGATCGAGGAGGGGACGCTTCGGGAGCCGGAGGGGGACGTGGACAACCCGATCAGCGCGGTCACACCGGGGAGTCAAGAGGATTACCAGCCCATTCTCGACGTGATCGATACGTTGGGCGTCGACCTGGGAGACCTCTAACCGTATATGGGCCTCCGTATACAGGATTTGACGAAGGAATACGGGGACACGACAGCCCTGTCAGGCGTGTCCTTCGAGATCCCCGACGGGAGCTTCGCTGTCGTGCTCGGTGAGTCCGGGGCTGGCAAGTCGACCCTGTTGCGGATCCTCAACGGGTTGACCGAACCCACCTCGGGGGGCGTGTATCTCGACGGTCAGGAGATCACCAACTCGCGGTCGGACGTCGGGATGGTGTTTCAGCAGCACAACCTCGCCGATGAGCTGAGTGCCTACGATAACGCCCTGACCGGGACGTTCAATCGAACCGGATTCGTTCGGAGCCTGCTCAACTTACAGCCCGTCGAAGATCGAGAACTCGCACTGGAGGCACTGGAGACGGTCGGGTTACTCGACGAGGCGGGCCAGAGGGTCGACCGGATGAGCGGTGGCCAGCAACAGCGCGTCGGGATCGCGCGCGCGCTGGTCCAACAACCCGCGCTCCTCCTCGCCGACGAGCCCGTCGCCAGTCTGGACCCTGCCAGCGCCGAGGCGGTGATGACGTGCTTTCGTGAGACCGCTAAGAAGCGCGATCTCACGACGCTGGCGAGCCTCCATCAGGTCAACATCGCCCGAGAGTTCGGCGAGCAGTTTATCGGTTTAAAAGACGGCGAGGTGATGTTCGTCGGTTCGCGCTCGGAACTTACGCCCTCGATTCTCGAGGAGATCTACGGTGAGATCCAGACGGAGGAACTCCGCGAAGGAACCGAGACTCCCGACTCGAACGAACCCACACAGACCAACGCGAGCGACATTGGTGCCAGATTATGAGTACGGATCCCGATCCCCTCGGCGAGAGACTCCGTCGACGATTCGTCGGCGGTAGCCGAGAAGATTCCGCCGTCAAACGACGGCACGGCGAGTTGAAGCGTGCCCGACTGGTGCGTCGACTGTCTCAATCGGCCCTCCTGGCTGGTATTGCGGTACTGTTATTCTGGTCACTGAACGCAGCCGGGTTCTGGAGCACCGAATGGGTACAGTACTGGCCTCAGTTCATCGACGCGCTCGCGCTGTACTTCCCGCCGAAGCTGTACTTCGACCTCGTTCCCTTCGTCGATGTCGGTCGCTACTACCAGTTCATGGAGGAGGCCGGACTGGTAGGGGAAGCAGGAATCACGCTGGCGATCGCCCTCGCGGGCACGATTATGGGCGCGCCGCTGGCGCTGCTGTTCGGTATCCTCGGCAACGAGCGGGTCACGCCGTTCCCACTCAATTTCCTCTTCCGGGGCGTGATGAGTATCATCCGGTCGATCCCGGCGCTCGTCTGGGCGCTGATATACGTCCCCCTGGGCGGTATCACTCCGGTAACCGCAACGCTCGCTCTCGGTACGGACACGATCGGAGAACTCGGTCGACTGCTCACCGACGAACTTGAAGAGGTCGATGACGGACCCATCGAAGGGATCAGGAGTACCGGCGCAGGCAAGCCACAGATAATCGCGTTCGGGATGATTCCTCAAATGGTCCGACCGTTCATCGCGTGGGCGATGTTCGTCCTGGAGAACAACGTCCGGTCCGCCGTCAGTCTCGGCATCATCGGTGCGGGCGGTCTGGGAGTGACGCTAACGATCGAGCAGCAAACCTTCCAGTTCACGAATATGATGGCGACGATTCTGTTTATCGTGGGACTCGTTATCTCCGTCGAGATGATCAGTCAGCGAACGCGGTCCTACCTCCGTGAAGGCGACGACGTGGAACGACTGAGCGTCTATCAGCTAGTCGTCGGCTTCCCGAGACGGATGTCCGACTCGCTGTTCAAGTGACATCCTCCTCGGCGTAAACGGCGAGGGGGATGTCACCCCGTGTTCTTCATCCCGGCGGCGATTCCGTTGACGGTGAGCCGGAGGGTTCGCTCCTCCTCTTCGGTGCGGTGGGTCCGCCCGAGCAGGTTCGCCTGCAGCAGGTTCAGGGGGTCGACGTAGGGGTTCCGTCGGTCGAGGCTCTCTTCGAGCCACTCGCGACGGATCAGGTCGTCGCGACCGCTGATCGCCAGGACGAGCTCGCGGCCGCGCTCGTACTCGCCGATCAGCTCGGGGAAGAAGCGCTCGCGGAGCTCCTCGTCGGCGAGGTCGGCGTACTCGGCGGCGATCTCGGGCTCGGTACGGGCGAGCGCGAGCGCCGCGTTGTCGAGGGTGGTCCGGAAGAACGGCCACTCCGCGTACATCTCGCGGAGGGTCTCGAAGCCCTCCTCCTCGCCGACCTCGTCGAGGTAGACGTCGATGCCGGACGCGAGCGAGTACCACCCCGGGAGGATGAGCCGGGTCTGCGTCCACGAGAACACCCACGGGATGGCGCGTAAGTCCTCGACCGTGCGCTCGCCGGAGCGCGAGGCGGGCCGGGAGCCGAGGTTGAGGTTCTCGACGACGGAGATGGGCGTCGCCTGCCCGAAGTAGGAGACGAAGCCGTCGGTGTTCAACAGGTCCCGGTACGTCTCGCGGGCCGCGGGCGCCATCGTCTCCATCGCGTCGACCCAGCTCTCGGGCACGTCCTCGGTGGGCTCCTCGTTGGCCTCCTGACGCGCGCGGATCTGCGCGTCGAGCATCTGCTCGAGTTCACGCTCGGCGATCCGCGGGTTGGCGTACTTCTCGGCGATCGCCTCGCCCTGCTCAGTGAACTTCACCTGTCCCGTGACGGTCTCGTTCGGCAGCGCGAGCAGCGCCTCGTTCATCGGGCCGCCGCCCCGCGAGATGGAGCCGCCGCGCCCGTGGAACAGCCGGAGGGTGACGTCCTCCTCGCGGCAGAACCGCGCGATCTGGCGCTGGTTCTCGTAGAGGTCCCAGTTCGCGGCGAGGAAGCCGTTCTCCTTGTTGGAGTCGGAGTAGCCGAGCATTACTTCCTGGATCTCGCCGCGGACCTCGAGGGCCGTCGCGTACGCCTCGTTGTCGAACAGCCCCCCGAGAATGCGCTCGGCGCCGTTGAGCGCGGACTCGGTTTCGAGCAGGGGGACCACGTCGAGCCCGCAGTGGTCCGGCAGCGAGACGACGCCGACCTGATCGGCCAAGAAGAGCACTTCGAGCACGTGGCTCGGCTCCTCCGTCATCGAGATGCAGTAGGTGTCGATCGCCTGCGCGCCGTACTCGTCCTGCCACTCGGCGAACTCCTGGAACCGGCGGAGCACGCGCTCGGTGGTCTCGGAGACGTCGCCGGGCTCGTCGGCGTCGACGACCGGGTCCTCCTGTAAGATTGCCTCGGTGAGGAACTCCTGACGGGCGTCCTCGTCCATCTCCCGGTAGTCGACGCCCTCGACGGCGACCGCCTCGGCGACGGCCTCGGTGTGGTTCTCCCGGTGGTCACGGAGGTCCAGCGACGCGAGCGTGAACCCGAACGTGTCCACCTGTCGGCGGAGCGGTTCGACGAACGATTCACGCACCGCGTCTTGGCCGTCGGTCGCCAGCGAGTCGGCGATCACGTTCAGGTCCGCGAGGAACGCGTCGCCGTCGGGGTACTCGCCGGGCCGCACGTCGTCGACGCGGTCGAGCCGCTCGCGCATCAGGCGGAGCTTCTGGCGGTACGGCTCGTCGGGGTAGCGCTCGCGCGCCTCCTCGACGACCGTCGGGAACCGATCGGCGTCGGCCGCCAGCGACTCGGCGAGCCGGTCGTCGACCGCGTAGCGCTCGCCGTCCTGGCTCAACACGGCCGAGAGCCGCTTGCAGCGGTCGCGGTACTTCTCGATGGCGACCTCGCGCTGGCGCGCCAGCGTCTCGTCGGTGACCTCCGGCGTGACGAACGGGTTGCCGTCGCGGTCGGAGCCCGCCCACGACCGGAACTCGAAGAGCTTGGGGCAGTCCACGTCGTCGTACTCCTTCGAGATGGTCTCCTCGAACTCCTCGTAGGCGTCGCCGACCACGTCGAAGAGGGTGTTCTCGAGGTACCACTGAACGTTGCGCGCCTCGTCTTCCGGCTCGGGGCTGCGCTGGCGCACTTGTCGGGTGCCCCAGAGGCTTGTCACCTCGGCGGTGACGTCGCGCCAGATCCCGTTGCGCTCGCGCTCGGTGAGGTTGCGCTCGTCGAGCGCTTCGAGGTGGTTGGCGATCGACCGGAGCTTCGCCTTCACGGTGGCGCGCCGGGCCTCGGTCGGATGGGCGGTGAACGTCGGCTCGATGAGCACGTCCTGTAACAGCTGCCGGAGCTCGTCGGCCTCGACGCCGGCCTCGGAGAACTCGGCGACCGTGGCGTCGAAGGAGTCGTGGAGCGACCCCTCCTCGTCGGCGTCTCGGATGGCGCGGACTCGCTCGCGCTCCTCGGCGAGGTTGATGAGTTCAAAGTACGTCGTGAACGCGCGAGCGACGATCCCCTCCCGAGTTGTCGACAGCTCGTCGACGGACTCGTGGAGGGCCTCCCGGCTCGCGGCGTCGCCGCGTCGGTAATCTATCGCCGCGTTTCGGAGGTCCTCGACGGTCTCGTACGCCTCGGTGGAGGCCTGCGCGGCGAGGACGTCTCCCACGAGCGCGCCGAGCTCGCGCACGTCCGTCCGCACGTCTCGGTTGTGCAACACCATACCACAGACACACCCGTCGGGACGGGTTAAAAGCGATGCCCGAACGAAGGTTTGCCTCGGTTTCGAGTAAACGTCTCGATCGATCGTTCGACACCGCTCGACCGGGTCGGGCCGTCGCCTCGGCCGCTGTCGTATCCGGCCGCTACCGCGTCGTCTCCCCGGTGACCCGCTCCGTTCTCGCTCGGGTGGAGGGTTCGTCACCCTTTTTACCGGTCCAACCCGAACGGCGAGTATGAGTGAGTCCGACAAGTATCCGGCCGAGTCCGGCCGGCGCCGCTTCGTGAAAGGCGTCGTCGGCGGCGCGGCCCTCGCGGGGGTCGGCGCGATGGGGTCGGCGACGGTGAACACCCTGACGACCTCGGGCGGCATCGGCGGGGGTCAGACCCAGGCGATGTCGATCGCGAAGACCGGCGGTCCGGCGCCGCGCGGCCTCCCGCAGATCCCGGTGGAGGTCACCGAAGACGGGTATATCCGCGGGATCTGGCCCGAGACGCAGACCGAAACTCAGGAGGGCCAGGAGATCGAGGTCGCAAAAGAGCAGCTCGGCGGCAAGATCTACACCGGCGCGTGGTTCCAGTACTGCGGCGTCGAGTCGCAGGAGAACCTCTCCCCGGGCTACGAGTCCGACAACCTGTTCCGCGCCGCGCCCGGGAAGTACGACTGGCAGGACGAGACGTACGACGCGGGCGACCAGATCCACGTCGACGATTTCGACGACTACACCGAGTGGGGTAACGGAATCGGCGACGACGGCGTGGGGAAGCCGGCGTCCGTCACGTGGCGGTCGCAGGACGCCGAAACCAACCTGAACGCGATCGTCATCCGCTCGCCGCGGATCGAGGAGGCCGTCGCGAACTCGAACAACGAGTGGCTGGAAGCGTCCACCGACCAGGGGTTCATCGCGTACCTCAACGTCTGTACGCACTTCTGTTGTATCCCCGATTACAAGGTCCTCGAGGAGTCGGCCCGGTACGACGCCGCCAACGGGACCTACTGCGTCTGCCACCAGTCCGTGTACGACCCGTTCACCCTCGAGGAGTCGCTGTTCATCGCTCGGCCCCGCCCGGACGAATAATTCGACCCGCGCGCGCAGACGGGCGCCGCGCTTTTCTCTCCGCTTCGCGTACGCGTTCCCATGAGCGACGACGAGGGTCCCGCAGACGGATCGGCAGCCGACGACGCGTTCGCCGCGGAGGTCGCCCGCGCCCGCGACCTCCTCGACGGGGAGGAGATCGAGGCGGTCCACGTCGGCGTCGTCCGCGACGGCGAGGTGGACACCACCTTCGCCCAGCGGAGCGACGGCGACGCGGAGAACGAGGGGCTCCGGGCGCTCGCGCTGCTGGCCGCGCACGTCCGGTTGGTGGCGAACGAGGCGGGCGCCGAGGCCTCCACCGTCGCGGGCGACGCGGCGACGCTCGCGGGACGGGTCGAGCGGATCCCGGCTCGCACCGACGACCTCCCCGAGGAGTAGACGCCGTCGGCGGTGCCCCGACCTCCGTCGCGTCGCTACTCGGACGCGTCGCCGCCCCGCTCGCTCCGGCGGATCCGGTAGAGCTGGTGAGCGACGCCGGCGAGCGCGACGAGCAGCACCGCGAGGTTGAACGCCGCGAGCGCGACGGGCTGGTAGGCCGGGTCGAGCCACGTCCGGATCGCCCGGCCGGCCTGACTGTAGAACCCCCAGCCGGCGATCAGCGCGAGCAGGAGCAGCGCCGCCAGCCCGATCCGGTCGATGAGCCCGCGGAGGTCGTCGGTGGAGAGGCGGCCGAACCGGCCGTCGCTCTCGGTCGCGTCGCCCTCGGAGTCGCCTCCGTGGACCTCGCGGTCGGTCGTGCGCGATGCGCGGTCGTCGGCGGTGTCGTCGGTGGCGGTGTCGGTCATGGGTTCGGTGGGTGTGTCGGTGGTGTTGTCGGGGCCGTCACGTGCATCCGAGGGAGCGCCGTCCGGGGGGTCGTTCCATCCCTCGCGGTCGCGCTCGTCGCTCATGGTCGCCTCCGCGCGACGAGGGCCGCGGCGGCGAGCGCGACGAGCGCGGCGAGGGGACCGAAGCCGGGCGTCGAGTCCCCGGCGCTGTCGCCGTCGGCGCCCCGGTCGGATCCGTCGGCGCCGTCCGCCGCGTCGTCGCCGCCCCGCGTGAAGTCCTCGACGGAGAAATCCACCTCTTCGACCGTCTCGTCCGCGCTGATCGTCTCGCGGGGGTTCAGGTTGGCGACGCCCTGCGTCTCGTCGATCAGCACGTCGTCGCTCCACAGCGCGGCGTCGACGTAGTAGTTGTAGTTCGCGGGCACCTCGACGGTCGTCGTCACGGTGTCGGTCCGGCCGGGCCGGACCTCGCCGACGGTCTCGCTCGCCTCGTCGGCGATCACGTTCGACTCCGACTGCCGGAGCAGCACGCGGAGGTCGAGCGGCTCCGAGACGGCGTCGCCGCGGTTCGTCACCGAGAGCGACACCGACAGCGTCGCGGTCTCGTTGTCCGCCTCGCGCACGCTGACGGCGACGGTCGGCCAGACGTCCCCCTCGGTGAAGCCGACGCGCGAGTCGGCGTAGTCGGGGGTGAGCGCCGCGACGCCGCCGACGCGGGTCGTCTGGCTCGTGCGCCGCTCGCCGTCGGCGAAGACGACGGTCTCGATCCGGTAGCCGCCCTCGCGCTCCACGTCGACGGAGCCGTTCACCGTCCGCTCGCCGCCGCCGTCCACGTCGCCGACGTCGACCGTCGTCTCGTCGACGAGCAGTCCCGATTCGGCGCCGATCGCGCGGTGGCGGACCGTGACGTTCTCGACGGTCGAGCCCCGGTGTCGGAGGTCGACTCCGAGCCGGAGCTCCGCCGTCTCGCCGCGCACCTCGCCCGGCGAGACGACCGTGTCGACGATGCGTACGTCGCCGGGGCGCTCGTCGGCCTGTCGGGGGTCGACGATCGCGTCCGGCGCGGCGACGGCGCCGATCGCGCCCGCGAGCAGGAGCGCGGCGGCGGCCGCCAGGAGGGCAGTTCGCGTGTCCATACCCGACACGTCTGAACGACGGCATAAGTGCTTTGTCGACGGATCGGCGGGGGAACCACCCCTCGGGTCGACTCCTCAGAGCGCCCGGTAGCGCCCGCCCGACTCGGAGAGCTCCCCGCGGCGCGCGAGCCGCGTCAGGATCTCTCGGGCCGTCTCGGCCGGGACGCCGCGCTCGCTCGCGTGCGCCACGACGTTCGCTTCGGTGGGGTCGTCGACCGCCGCGACCGCGTCGCGGACGATCTCGGTCCGGCTCCGCGAGCCCGACCCGCCGCCCTCGGCGCGGGCGCCGGCCTCGTCGACGGCGTCGGCGTCGATCCCGGACGACTCGAGGTACTCGCGGTCGTCGATCCCCGCCTCGTCGACGGCGCGTTCGAGCTCCGAGACGTGGTCGATCTCGGCGAACGCCGCGCTCTCGTCGCGCTTCTTCGCGAGCAGCGCGGCCCGGGCCTCGCGGGCCGCGTCGCGGTCCTCCGACTCGAAGAACCGCTTGAGCTTCGCCGTCCGGTGCGTCTTCCCGCAGCGGGGACACCGCGCGCTGTCGCTCGTCCGCGGGTCCGTGAGGAGCCACATCGCCGCGCACTCGTTGCAGCCGACGACCGCGTACATGCCGCGCGGTTCGTCGGCCCCGGATTTGAACCCTCGGACCCGCCTCGGATCGATCGGGGCTCGCTTTGATGCGCCACGCGGTATTGTGTCTTTCATCCAAAACCATTATCCGCGTGGAGCGCGTCGGACGAAGTGATGAGCTCAACCGACGCCGTCCCCACGGAACCGATTCAGCTGGCCGACCCCGACGAGTTCGACGACTACGTCGCCGACCACGACGTGGTCCTCGTCGACTTCTACGCGGACTGGTGCGGTCCGTGTCAGATGATGGAGCCGGCCGTCGAGGCGGTCGCGAGCGACACCGACGCGGCCGTCCTGAAGGTCGACGTCGACCGGCATCAGGGGCTGGCCGGCGAGTACGGCGTGCAGGGCATCCCGACGCTGCTCGTGTTCGCCGGCGGCGAACTCGCGGAGCGGATGGTCGGCGCGCAGACGGAGGCGGCGCTCGCCGGCGCGGTCGAGGAGCACACCGCCTGAATGACGGTGTCCGAGGCCGCTCACGAGATGACCCCGCGCGAGCTGCGCGCAGACGTGCCGGCGCTCGGCGAGGCCGCGTACTTCAACTTCGGAGCGCACGGCCCGAGCCCCGAGTACGTCGTCGAGGCCGCGTCCGACTACCTCGCCGACCACGAGTACGGCTCGGCGACGACGGACCCGTACGGCCGCGCCTTCGGGACGTACGAGACGGTCCGCGAGCGCGTCGCCGAGTTCGTCGGCGCCGAGCCCGAGGAGATCGCCCTGACCGAGAGCACGACCGACGGGATCACCCGGGTCGCGGGCGCGATCGACTGGGAGCCCGGCGACGTGGTCGTTCGGACCGACTTGGAGCATCCGGCGGGCGTCCTCCCGTGGAAGCGGCTCGAACGCGAGGGCGTCGAGGTGCGCGTCCTCGAGACCGAGGACGGCAGGGTGGACCGCGAGGCGTACGCCGAGGCCGTGGCGGACGCGCGGCTCGTCTGCTTCAGCGCGATCACGTGGACTCACGGGACGCGGCTCCCGGTCGCCGACCTCGTCGAGATCGCGGACGAGGCGGGCGCGTTCACGCTCGTCGACGCCGTCCAGTCGCCCGGACAGGTCGCGATGGACGTGTCGGCGTGGGGCGCCGACGCGGTGGCGGCGGCGGGCCACAAGTGGGTTCTCGGTCCGTGGGGGGCCGGGTTCCTCTACGTCGACCGCGAGGCCGCGGCCGAGCTGGCGCCGCGCGCGGTCGGCTACCGGAGCGTCGAGGACCCCAACGCCGACGAGATCGCGTTCAAGGAGGGCGCGAAGCGCTTCGAGGTCGGGACGACGACCCCGGCCGCACACGTCGGGCTCGTCGAGGCGCTCGACGCGATCGACGCGGTCGGGCTCCCGGCGATCGAAGACCGGATCGCGTCGCTCACGGACCGGTTCAAAGAGGGCGTCCCCGACGACCGCCTGCTGAGCCCGCGCGAGTACGAGTCCGGGCTCGTCACGGTCGACATCGACGACCCGGAAGCGACGGTCGAACGCCTCGCCGACGAGGGGATCGTGGTCCGCTCGCTCCCGCATCCGAACGGGGTCCGAGCGTCGATCCACGCCGTCTCCACCGAGTCGGAGGTCGACCGGTTGGTCGACGCCCTCGCCGCCGACTGGTGAGCCCTCGATCGGACGCGTTTTAGTGGTTCGCGCACAAGACCGCACATGGGATTTCACACGTTCGACGCCGAGAAGGCCGAGCAACTGGAGCGTCCCGGGGTCCGGTACCGCTGGGTGTCCGCCGAGGAGATCCTCGGCGCGCTGACGGCCGAGCGCGACGACCGCGCCGCGGCCGTCGTCGCCGACCTCGGGAGCGGCACCGGCTTCTACACCGACGACGTCGCCGCTCACGTCGAGCGCGTCCACGGCGTCGACGTGCAGGCCGAGATGCACGCGTTCTACCGCGAGAAGGGCGTCCCCGAGAACGTCGACCTCGTCGAGAGCGACGTGGCGACGCTCCCCTTCGACGACGGCGAGCTCGACGCCGCGTTCTCGACCATGACGTACCACGAGTTCGCGAGCGACGACGCCGTCGCGGAGCTGGCTCGCGTGATCCGGTCCGGCGGTCGGCTCGCCGTCTTCGACTGGTCGGCCGCGGGCGACGGCGACCACGGGCCGCCGGCCGACGAGCGGTTCGCCGCGAGCGACGCGGTCGAGGCGCTGGAGGCGGCGAGGTTCGAGGTGCTCTCCGCCTCCGAGCGCACCGAGACGTTCGCCGTCGTCGCTCGCGCGCCCTAGGGACGAACGACGCTCGCTGGAGGAGACGGGGTGTCGTCGATTTTGTTTACGCGGCGTCCAGTTCGTCCCGCAGGTCGCCCATCGTGACCTCTCGCTCGGCGTGGGCGTTGTGCTGGTGGATCGACTCGTCGTTCGACTGCTTCATGTGGATCACGGCGTCGTCCGGGAGGTGGTCGAACTCCTCGATCGTGCCCTCGGCGAGCGCGCGGACGCAGTCCTCGACGAACTTCGCGTCGGCGTGGGCCTCGTAGGTCATGTGGTCCTCGTCCGGCCGCTTCGCCATGTTGTAGATCCGGGCGCTCATCGAGTCGCGGGCGACGTCGATCAGGTCGCGGAGGTCGATGTCGGGGTGGCCGTCGGTGGTGACGGTCAGGGTGGCGTGGCCGCGCTGGGAGTGGCCCGGCTGCGGGACGGCCTCTAAGAACGCCTCGGTCGTCTCCTCGTCGACGCCCAGGTCGACGAGCTTGTCGCGGGCGCGGGACTCGCTCATCCCCTGCGAGCAGGGACAGACGGTCATGCCCGTGACCTCGGCGCCGATCTCCTCGCGGGTGCCCTCCTCGGTCGCCGTGGCGCTGGCGACGATCGTCGCCGTGCTCTGCGTCTCGATCCCGGACGCGGGGGTGTCCTCGCGGGTGACCAGCTCCGCCGACATCGACACCTCGGCGGTGGTGGTGTAGTCGTGCTTCTCCAAGAGCCGCTCCGCGGCGTCTCCGCAGACGTCTTCGACGCGGTACGCCTCCTCGCGGGTGATGTCCTCGAGGATCTCGTCGACCGTCGCGAGGTTCCGCGACATGTCGATCCCCTTGCGACCGCTCGGGAGGTCGACGAACACCTCGAACTCCGCCATGAGGACGATGGGTCGCTTGTCGCCCCGCGCGAGCTTGACGAGCTTCTCGACGCCGGTGACGCCGACCTGCGAGAGCCCGACAGAGACGTCGGGCGCCGACGCCTGGACGTCCGGCAGCTGGTGACTCATTACGAGTACGCTAGGGAGTCACGGGATTAGCACTTTCGAAAGGGGGAGTCGCGTGGGGTTGTTTGCGGGTCCCGTGCGGAGGCGGGGCCGGCGTCGGTGTGGTACCGGCTCTCGGTCGAAGGCCGTAACGCACCATTTATAACCGCGGCAGCGGAAGGACGCCCAAGACCATGCCGAGTTCCAATGGGCCCCAGAAGGCGACCCGCGACAAGCTCTCGAACAAACCTCGCGACCGCGGCACGTCGCCGCCGCAGCGAGCGATCCAGGAGTTCGACGAGGGGTCGCAGGTCCACCTCAAGATCGACCCGAGCGTCCAGAAGGGCCGCTTCCACCCGCGGTTCGACGGCCGAACCGGCACGGTGGTCGGCAAGCAGGGCGCCGCGTTCAAAGTCGAGATCCCGGACGGCGGCAAGACGAAGACGCTCATCGTCACCGCCGCCCACATGAGCGCACAGCACAACTGAACCGAGATGACGATATTTAAAGAGAAGATCGACGAGGAGTACGTCACCACCTCCGAAGCGAAGGAGATCCTCGTGGACATCGAAGCGGAGCGCGCGGACGACGAGGACCGCGACCTCCGCTACGAACTCGCCCGCGCGATCGAGCACGTCAACCGCTTCGCCCACCTCGACGCCGAGGAGTCCCGCGAGCTGGTCGAGGAGCTGACCGAGCTCGACCAGATCGACGTGCCGACCGCGGTGAAGATCGCGGACCTCCTGCCCGAGGACCGCACCGAACTGCGCTCGGTGTTCGCACAGGAGCGCTACTCCCTCGACGGCGACGAGCTCGACGACGTGCTCAACGTCGTCGCGAAGTACGCCTGAGACGGGTTACGGTTTCGGCGCACCGGTTCGGTTCTCCCGCTGTCTCACTGGTTCTCTCGCTGTGTCACTGATTCTCCGACAGTCACCGGTTCCGATAGCGTCGCTCACGGATCCACACGGGTGAGACCGCGGTTTCAATCGCGACTCGTCCGGTTCGGCGGAGTCGAAACCGCGCCGTCAGTCGTCCGCCGTCACCACTCCGTCACGCTCCCGTCGTCGTTCCGCCAGACGGGGTTGTGCCAGTCGACCGACTCTTCGGCCTGCCGTTTCACGTGCGCCTCGTCGACCTCGATCCCGAGTCCGGGTCCGGTCGGCAGGTCGACGTAGCCGTCGTCGTACTCGAACACCGTCGGGTCGGCGAGGTAGTCGAGCACGTCGCTCGTCTCGTTGTAGTGGATGTCCAGCGACTGCTCCTGGATGAGCGCGTTCGGCGAGACGGCGTCGACCTGCACGCACGCGGCGAGCGCGATCGGGCCGAGCGGGCAGTGGGGCGCCAGCGCCACGTCGTACGACTCCGCCATCGCGGCGATCTTCGTCACCTCGGTGATCCCGCCCGCGTGCGAGAGGTCCGGCTGGATCACGTCGACCGAGCCGTCCTCGAAGATCTCCTTGAAGTCCCACCGCGAGTACATCCGTTCGCCCGTCGCGATGGGGATGCTCGTCCGCCGGGCGATGTCTCCAAGTTCGTCGTTGTGTTCCGGCAGGACGGGCTCTTCGATGAACATCGGCTCGTACGGCTCCAGCGCGGTCGCCAGCCGCTTCGCCATCGGCTTCGAGACGCGGCCGTGGAAGTCGACGCCGATGTCGACCTCGTCGCCGACGCTGTCGCGGACCGCCGCGAGCCTGTCTTTCGCGGCCTGAACGGCCGCCGGATTATCGACGCGGCGGAGCTCCGACGTGGCGTTCATCTTCAGCGCCGTGAACCCGCGGTCCACCATCTCGGCCGCGGCGTCGCCGACGTCGGTCGGCCGGTCGCCGCCGATCCACTGGTACACGCGGATCCGGTCGCGGCAGCGCCCGCCCAGCAGTTCGTACACGGGCGCGCCGAGCTGTTTCCCCTTGATGTCCCACAGCGCTTGATCGACGCCGGCGATCGCGGACATCAGGACCGGGCCGCCCCGGTAGAACCCGCCCCGGTACATCGTCTGCCAGTGGTCCTCGATCCGGCTCGGGTCCTCGCCCAGCAGGTAGGTGTCCAGCAGCTCCTCGACGGCGCTTCGGACCGTCTTGGCGCGTCCCTCGACGACCGGCTCACCCCACCCGACGGTCCCGTCGCTCGTTTCGATGCGCAGGAACAGCCACCGCGGCGGAACCTCGTACAGATCGTAATCGACGATTTCGGTCATGGTAACTCAGTCGTGCCGCGCAGTCGACCGCCGGAGTGTGCACCCGGCGGAGACACGGATCACGTGGGTGATTCTCCCAGACACCACCTGATAAAATCACCGTCATCCCGGGTCTGCGTCCGGGTCACCGGCTCACCGGCGGTCGGCGATTCGGCGGAACGCCTCGGCGTTCTCGGTCAGTCGCTCGAAGTCGCCGTCGGCGACGGCCTCCGCGTCCACGAGCGAACTCCCGACCCCGAGCGCCGTCGCGCCGGCGTCGAAGTACGCCTCGGCGTTGTCCAGGGAGACGCCGCCCGTCGGCACGAGCGGGACGTGACCGAGCGGTCCGCTGACGGCTCGGAGGTGGTCGACGCCGCCGGTGGACGCGGGAAAGAGCTTCACGGCGTCGGCCCCGGCCTCGTACGCGCGGACCACCTCGGTCGGCGTGTACGCGCCGGGGAACGAGGGGGCGCCGTAGCGGTTCGCCAGCTCGATGACGTCGGGGTTCACCGTCGGCGTGACGACGAACTCCGCCCCGTTCGACAGGACCGCCTGCGCCGTCTCCGGGTCCAGTACGGTCCCCGCGCCGAGCAGCACCTCGTCGCCGAACGAGTCGCTCACGTCCCTGAGCAGTCGGGTGACTCCGTCGGTGTCGGCCGTGATCTCGACGACGTCGACCCCGCCGCGCACGAGCGCGTCGACGGTCTCGACGATCGCGTCGGCCGAGGAGCCGCGGACGATGCCGACGATTCCGCGATCGGCGATACGGGCCGCCAGGTCAGTGGATGCCATGATACACCCCTCGACCACCGCGTTGTTAATACCGCACCATCGTCGACCGATCCCCGGAACCCCTTTGAATTGGGGCGACGACTCTTCGGGTATGATCGACGAGACGGTCGCCGAGATCCGGGCGATGCGGACCCACAGCACGTCGGCGGTGGCCGTGAAGGCGACGCGGTCGCTCGCGGAGCTGCTCGACCGCGAGTACAGGACGGTCGACGAGTTCGAGCGCGACCTCGAACACAACGCGGGGGTGTTGCGGCGGTCGAACCCCTCTCACGCCGCGCTCCACAACGCGATGCGCGACGTGGAACGCTCCATCGTCGGCGAGGCGACCGGCGTCGAGGACGGCAAACAGCTGCTCGAAGAGACCATCGACCGCGTCGTCGACGACATCGAGACGGCGAAGGGAGAGGCCGCCGCTAACGCGGCCGAACACATCGAGGACGGCGACACCCTGCTGGTCCACGACTACTCGACGACGGTGCTGGAGTCGATCGAGAACGCGGCCCGCGGCGGCGCTCACCTGACGGTGTACGTCACGGAGGCGCGCCCGCGCACTCTCGGCCGGAAGACGGCCCGCGTCCTCGCCGGCATGGCGCGGGTCGACACCCGGATGGTGGTCGACAGCGCGATGGGGTACGCGCTCCGCGACTGCGACCGCGTCCTCCTCGGGATCACGTGTATGACCGGCGGAACGTACTACAACCGCGTCGGGACGTTTCCGGTGGTCGTCACCGCCCGCGAGCTCGGCGTGCCGGTGACCGCGGTCGGGTCGGGCGCGAAGCAGATCGAGGAGTTCCGGTTCGAAAACGAGTTCCGCGACGCCGTCGAGGTGATGCGCGAGCCCGTCGAAGACGTGACGATCGAGAACCCGAGCTACGACGCGACCCCGATCGGCATGATCGACACCGTGATCACCGACGACGGCGTCGTCGAGTAGCCGATCCCCGGGCCGGGAGACCGCGTCTCGGACCGCGCCGAACCGCCGCGATCGCCCGATCTCGGAAACCGTCGTATCAGGGACCGAGATCCGCCACAAGCGCTTTGTACGTGTGCCGTGTTAGCGCATACAATGAGCGCGAGACAGGGGGCAGGAATCTTCCGGATCCAGAGCGCGGAGCCGGCGGCGACGGAGTGTACTACCCTCTCCTGTGATCTCGCCGCTATCGCGAGCGAACCCGGCGCCGTCACCGCGGTCGTCCTCGCCGGGGTCGTCGCGTTCGTCGCGCTGGCGTACGTCCGGGACGCCAAGGCCGACTGTCGCGGCGAGCGGCGGCGGGTCCTCGACGAGCGCGACGCCTTCGAGGAGTTCGCGGACCGCGTCTCCGGGCTCGACCCCGCGCCCGCCTCGTCGACCGCGTCGTCGCTCGACGGGCCGGCGACCGCGGTTCGCACGGCCTCCGTCGTCAACGGCGGGAACGGGGCCGACGACGTCCGTCTCCGGCGCGTCCTCGTGGCGTACCGAGACACGGTGATGGCGCTGCCCCACTACAGGGAGGAGTACGACGAGACGGTCCCCGAGAGCCTCGCCGCCGAGCTCGGCCCCGACACGACCGCCGCGCTGGCCTCGAACGGGACCCTCTCGACCGGAGCCAAGTCGGCGCTGGTGCGGCGAAGCCGGCGAGCGGTCGACGCCCGCGAGTCGCTGGCGGACGCGATCGACGCGGAGATCGACGCGCTGTCCCGGTACGAGACCGATCTGAGCCGCATCGACCGTCGCCGCCGACGACTCCTCGAACACCTCGACGGTGTGAGGGGAGCCGGAACGGACGCCGCGATCGACGTCTGGGGGCGCCTCGACGAGCTCGAGTCCGAGTGCGACGAGGTCGCCGGCGAGCGCCAGCGCGCGCTCGACGACCCGCCGATGACGGTCGAGGCCCCCGCCGAGGCTCCCGGCGACGGGGAAGATCGTCGTCCGTTCCACGGGTACCTGTACGGGGCGACCGACGGGCCCCGCTACCCCGTGCTGGCCCAGGTCGCGGAGATCGCCGGGCGGATCCGGGCCGACCGCGACCGCGTCGCGAGCCGGGTCGCCGGTGGGGAGTGAGCCCCGCGCTTTCATCCGTCTCCGCCGCGTGACCACGCCATGGGCAGAAGCTGGCTGTTCGCGTGGGGTCTCGCGGCCGTGGCGTTCGGCGGCGCATCGCTCGTCGTTCCCCTGTACGTCGTCGAACTGGGCGGCGGCGCGGCCGTCCTCGGCGCGCTCTTCGCGACGGCGTCGTTCGTCGGCGTTCCGGGCGCCCTCGTCTTCGGCAACCTGGCGGACAGGACCGGGAAGCGCCGGCCGTTCGTCCTCGGGGCGCTCGCGGTCGCGACCGTCACGACGGCCGTCATTCCGACCCTCGAGAGCGTTCCCCTCGTCATCGCCGCCAACGCGGCGCTGTGGCTCGGGTTCGCGGCCGCGGGGCCGGTGCTCACGCTGCTCGCGGTCACCGGCGAGCCCGAGGACCGGTGGACGGCGGTCATCGCTCGACTGAACGAGTACCAGGGAATCGGCTGGGCGGCCGGCCTCGGACTCGGGTTCCTCGTCACCGCCGCCGTGTCGCTGCGGTACGACGCGATCACCGCTCAGCGCGCGTTCCTGTTCGTGTGCGCCGCGAGCGCCGCCGCCGGCCTCGCGCTGGCCGCGCGGTCTCTCCCGCCGGACTCCGGGTCGGCCTCGGAGCCGAGTCCCGCTCGGCTCCGCCGTCGAGTCCGGGAGGCGGCGCGGTTCAACGTCCGCGGCGCCGCCTTCCCGTTCACCCTCGCCCGGTTCGACCCGCGGGGGCTCCACCCCCGGGCGCTCGTCGACCGCTTCTCGCCGGCGCTGGCGACCTACTTCGCGGCCGTCCTCGTCGTCTTCACCGGTTTCGGCGTCTTCTTCGCGCCGCTTCCCGCGTACCTCGCCGGCGTCGGCTACGGGTCGAGCGAGACCTTCGCGCTGTACTTCGCGCTGAACGCCGCGGCCGCCGTCTCCTACGGTCGCGCCGGTCGCCTCGCCGAGGCGTACGGCGTGTACGAGGTCCACGCCGGCGCGCTGCTCGGGCGAGGTGTCGCGCTGCCGACGGTCGCGGTCGTCGGCGTCGCAGGCGGTGGGACCCTCCTGGCGCTCGGCGCGACCGGCGCCGTCTTCGCGGTGATCGGCCTGACGTGGGCCGCCATCGCGGTGACGGCGGCGGCGCTCGTCACGCGGCTCGCGCCGCCCGCGATACGGGGCGAGGCGCTCGGCGCGTACGGCGCCCTCGTGGCTGTCGGCGGCGGACTCGGCGGGATCGTCGGCGGGTGGCTCGCGTCGTCGGGGTACCCGGTCACGTTCGCCGCGGCCGGGGGGACCGTCGTCGTCGGAGCGGGGATCGTCGCCGCGCTCGCGCGACGGACGGAGCCCCGATCGGAGCGGCAGTCGGATCAGCGGCACGGGACCGGCGAGGGGACGGGGCAATGACCGATCCCGACGCGGGAGAGCACGAGGGCCACGCCAACGCCGGCTTCCGGCGCCTGTTCGGCGACGACGGGCTCACGCTCGGGCTCGGATTCCCGCTGACCGGCGAGCGGCGCGGCACGCCGGACCCGGCCGAGGAGGTCCGGCTCGCGGAGCGCGCCGAGACCCTCGGCTTCGACGGGCTCTGGGCGCGGGACGTGCCGACCTACTGGCCCGCGTTCGGCGACGCCGGCGGCGCGTTCGACCCGTGGGCGCTGCTCTCGCACGTCGCCGCACACACCGACGAGGTCGCGCTCGGCACGGCGAGCGTCGTCCTCCCCCTCCGACACCCGATCCACCTCGCGAAGTCCGCCGCGACTCTCGACCGCCTCTCCGACGGGCGAGCCGTCCTCGGCGTCGCCTCCGGCGACCGCGACCCCGAGTACCCGGCGTTCGGCGTCGATCCCGACCGCCGTGGCGAGATGGTCCGCGACCGGATCGCGGCGATGCGCGCGTGCTGGCGCGAGGAGTTCCCGGAGATCGACGGCGAGTGGGGAGAGCTCGCCGGCGACCTCGACGTGCTCCCGAAGCCGACGACCGAGACGCTCCCGGTGCTGCCGACGGGCAACGCGCGGCAGTCGACCGAGTGGATCGCCGAGCGCGGGGACGGCTGGCTGTTCTACCACCTCCCGGACGAGACGCTCCGGAGCTACGTCTCGGAGTGGCGCGAGCTGGCGGGCGGGAAGCCGTTCGCCATCGCCGTCGGCGTCGAGTTCGCCGACGACCCGACCGCGGAACCCGAGCACCGCCACCTCGGCTACCGCGCCGGAGCCGAGTGGTTCCGCGACTACTTCCGGCGGCTCGACGAGTTCGGCGTCGACCACGTCGTCGTCGGACTGCGCGATGACGACCCCGAGGCGGCGATGGAGACGTTCGCGGAGGAGGTGAGCGGGGAGTTTTGAGTCCGGAGTCGGACGCCGTCCGCTCCATCGCGGGAGGTTTATACCCGACGACGGCCACGCTGCAGACGGTGGCCATGACGACGTGTTACCCCCACTGAGCCCCTTGTGACGAGGGTTTTCCACCGAGCCACCACTTCCGAAATCCCGAGCGACGGCGCTCTCGCTTCCCCCGGACCCGGCTGCGGACGGAGAGCGCCGTGTGTCGGGTCGCGGTGAAAGTGTATCCGAGTCTCGAGAAGTCTCCGCAGTCCGGCGGTCTCGACGAGAAACGGGCGGGTCGACCCGTCAGTACGACGCGGCGCGCTTGTCGAGGCCGGCGGCCTCGATGTCCTCGCCGTCGACGGAGGTCCGGAGAACGTCCATCCCGTCGTCGCGGTCGATATCGAAGTTGCGCGCGTACAGCTCGTCGACGCGGTCGTACTCGGCCTCGGAGAGCGGCGGTACGTCGCTCGCCGCGCTCCACGCGGCGATGTCGTCGCCGTCGCGGAAGGTCGGCGTGACGGAGGCGACCTCGTCGTGCGCGAGCAGCCAGCGGATCGCCGCCTGCGCCATCGTGCGGGTGCCCTCGCCGTGGTCGGGTTCTTCGAGGAAGCGGATCGCCTCCACCTTCTCCCAGCCGGTCTCGTACCACTCCTTCGGGCGGTGCGAGCGGTGGTCGCCGTCCTCGAGGACGGTGTCGGGCGTCACCTGCTCGTTGAGCAGCCCGGAGGAGTGCGGGACGCGGGCGATGACCGAGGTGTCCGAGCCCGTCTCGCGGATGGTGTCGACGAAGTGGCGCCCGGGCTCCTGCTCGAAGAGGTTGAAGACGGTCTGGACCGCGTCGAACTCCTCGTACTCGACGGCGGCGTCGCCCTCGGCGAGCCAGCCGATCGAGGGGCCGAGCGCCCAGCCGAGCGCGCGGACGCGCCCGTCGGCCTTCCACTCGCGGAGGAGGTCGCGGACCTCGGGCGTGACGTCGTCGACGTTCGCGTTGTGGAGCTGGAGCAGGTCGACGTAGTCGGTGTCGAGCCGGTCGAGCGAGCGCTCGAACGCGGTCTCGAGGTACTCGCGGTCGAGCTCCTTCGGGAGCTCGCCGTGGCCCGCCTGCGGGTTGTTATAAAAGTCGTACCCGATCTTCGTCGCGAGCGTCACTTCGTCGCGCCGGCCGGCGATCGCGCGGCCGATGATCTCCTCGCTGTCGCCGTGGCCGTACACGTCGCCGGTGTCGACGTAGGTGACGCCCGCGTCGAGCGCGTCCTCGACCATCCCGACCGCCTGTTCGTCCGAGCGGTCGCCCCACCAGTCGGTGCCGACGACCCACGCGCCGAAGCCGATCTCAGAGACCTCGACGCCGGAGTTCCCGAGTTCGCGGTGCTGCATACCCCGAATTGGGGATCGGGACACTTAGCGAGTGCGGTCTCCACCACGCGGTGGGACCGAGACCGGAATTTATAAGATCGACGGCGAGCGCGGAGCGCCCCGGTCAGTGGCTCAGCGCCCACGGGTAGCCGCCGTCGCGGCCGCCGCCGCTTCCGCGCCCGTCGCCGTGGGCGTGAGCGTGACCGTCGCCGTGGCCGTGGCCGTCGCCGTGAGCGTGGCCGTGACCGTCGCCCCCGGAGTGACCGGTCCCGCGGTGACCGTCGCCGTCGGCGCCGGATCCGTCGATCGGCTTCGCGTCCAGCGTCTCGTCGACGCGCAACACGAGCCCCGCGGTCCGGACCGCGGTCTCGAGACAGCGCGCGGGGACCGCGACCGGTTCGACGACGCCCGCGTCGAACATGTCGCGGACCGCGCCGGAGCGGGCGACGCCGGCCGCCGTCTCCCCGTCGTGGTGGCGGTTGCGGAGCGCGACCAGCGCGTCGATCGGGTCCGCGCCGGCGTTCCTCGCGAGGGCCCGCGGGATCACCGTCACCGCCTCCGCGAACGCGTCGAGCGCGAGCGCCGAGCGGTCGTCGACGCTCGACGCGCGGTCGGCCACGGCGCGGAAGACGGCCGTCATGCCGGCGCCGCCGCCCGGAACGACGCCGCCCCCGCTGGCGGCGTGGCGCGCGACCGCGAGGCAGTCCTCGACGATCCGTTTGGTCTCCTCGGCGACGTGCGGCGTTCCGCCGCGCAGGAGCAGCGACTCGTGCGACTCGCCCGGGAGCCCCGAGAGCTCGACCACGGTGCCGCCGCCGACCGATCGACGGCGAACCGATCCGGCCCTTCCGAGCTCGTCGCGCTCGAGGTCGGCGACCGCGGTCACCGGGGTCGCGTCCGCGGCGCGGGCGATCGCGTCGAACTCGTCGCGCCTCGTTCGCTCGACCGGGAGCACGCCGGCGCGCGCGAGCTCGGTCTTCGCCGCGTCGTTGATCGACTTCTGACACACGAGCACGTCGACGTCGCGGTCCGCGATCGACCGGACCAGCTCGCTCTCGGCCGCCCGTTCGTGCTCCCTGACGGCCGCGAGGTCGTCGGGACTCCGGACCGTCACGGTCCCCGACGCCTCGGCGGTGGGAGTCGTCACCTCGCCGTCGACGAGCGCGACGGTCGGGTCCGCGAGCGTTCGGCGGCCGTCGGTCCCGAACCCGTCGACCGTCGTCGACGACCCGTCGAGGTCGACGAGGATCCCGGTCACCCGCTCGGAGTCGGCCAGCTCGCCGCCGGGGTACGCGTGAAGCGTGAGCCGGGCGGCGTCGAAATCGACCGAGCGCAGCGCGTCGACGGTGATGTCGGCGAACCGCCGGGCCGACGCCGCGTCCCAGCGCCCGGTGACCGCCGTCGACGCGACCTCGCGGACCCGCTCGTCGCCCGGATCGACCGGCACGGTGAGTTCGTCGAGCGCGTCGCGGGCGTGCGACATCGCGCTGGCGTACCCGTCCACGACCGAGGTCGGGTGGAGCCCCCGCTCGACGAGCCCGTCGGCCGCGTCGAGGAGTTCGCCGACGAGCAGCGCCGTCGTGGTGGTCCCGTCGCCGACGTGCCGCGCGTGCGTCCGGATCGCGTCCCGGATCACGCGACCGATCGGAGCGTCGATCTCCAGTCCGTCGAGGACGGTCGCGCCGGTGTTCGTCACGACGACGCTTCCGCTCCGGTCGATCACCATCTTGTCCAGCCCGTTGGGGCCGAGCGTGCCCCGGAGCGTCGCCGCGATCGCCCTCCCCGGTCCGAGAAGATCGTCGGCTCCTCGTTCGGTACTCGATTCCTCGGTCGCTTCGGTCGTGAATGCCATATGGTATCGTGTCGCGTCGATCGCAGCGCGGCGCGCCTCTCGGAATCGATCTCGACGGGTCGGTCGGCCCGATCGGTCACCCGAGCGGGTCGTCGGTGACGACGAGGTCGCCGCGGTCGGCCCGGTTGTCCAGGTTTCCGGGGGAGATGTCGAACTCGAAGACGCCCTTCGGGACCGCCAGCGTCGAGCACGCGTTCGGCACGTCGACGACGCCGCTCTGGCGCCCCTCCGCGGGGACGGTCCCGAGGATGTGAAGCGCCTGTTGGCCGGTGTAGCCGAACTTCTTGAGGTAGTCGATCGCCTGCAGACACGCCCGGCGGTAGGCGGTGTGCGAGTCGATGTAACGCTGCTCGCCGTCCTCGGTCACGGAGTAGCCGCAGAACGTGATGTAGTCCTCGAAGTTGGGGCCGCGGTGTCCGGGCTCGAAGATCGGGTGGTCGACGCCGTGCTCCTCCATGCCGTTCTTGATCAGGTCGAACTCCACGTCCGCGTAGCCCGCCATCTCGATCGCGCCGCAGAAGGTGATCTCGCCGTCGCCCTGCGAGGCGTGGAAGTCGCCGAGCGCGAAGTTCGCCCCCTCGACGTAGACGGGGAAGTACACCGTCGAGCCGATGGAGAGGTCCTTGATGTCGTGGTTCCCGCCGTGCTCGCGCGGCGGGACGGTTCTGGCGGCCTCCTCGGCGGCCTCCTCCGCCTCGTCCGGATCCATCTCGCCCATCTGCGCGCCCTCCGTGGTCGGCGGGTTCGCGACGCCCGGCTCCGCCTCCCCGGTCGGGTGGTTCGGGATCGAGCTCGGGTCTTCCGCGTGTTTGTCGATCAGCTCCTGTTCCCGCTCGTTCCACTCCTCCAACAGCTCTTGGCTCGGCGCGCACCCCGCGAGCCCGGGGTGGATCTTCCCCTCGTACCGAACGTCGGGGACGTGCCGAGAGGAGACCGTGTACCCGTCGATCTCCCAGATCGACTTCGCGGCGTCGGGGAAGTGGTCGGTGAGGAACCCGCCCCCGTTCTGCTGGGAGAAGGTCCCGGTGAAGCCGAACTCGGACCGGTCGTTCAGCGGCCCCATGTCGTGGAACTCGACTTTCAACAGGTCGCCGGGCTCCGCTCCCTCGACGCGAACGGGACCGGCGAGGTAGTGGACCTGCGTGAGGTCCACGTCTCTGACCTCGTTCGGGTCGTCGTTGTCCGTGATCTGTCCGCCGGTCCAGTCCAACGCTTCGAGCCGGATCGTCTCGCCGGGCTCCGCCTCCACGACGGCCGGAATGTCCGGGTGCCACCGGTTGAACGGCTTGGCCGTCGGCTGCTCGTCCGGCGGACTGTCGACGTCGACCTCGAATTTCACTTCTGGCATATGGTACCACGGAACAATACAAAGAACTGAAACAAGAGTGTTGCTGAAACAATAAGTATTTTGAGACAACATGAGCGCAGACGGGGTTCGACCCCGTTCGACGGCGTCGAGGCGAGCGGTCGGTGCGCACACGTCGCACAACCGAATCCCTTTGAGGGACGGCGACGAAGGAGCGACGATGACAAAGCGACACGTCTCCCTGCCCGACGGTGCGGAGGCCGGGGTCCGAGGGTTTATCGACGAGGTGGACGAGCGCCTCTCCTCGGCGGAGGACACCTGCGAGGTCGTCCGAGACACGCTGATCGATCTCCACGGCGACCGCGAGCGCTGGGAGGCGTGGCAGGACGGCGAGTCGGTGTCGAAGGCCGAGCGGGTCCGGCTGCAGGGGTACGACCCGTGCAACGCCACGCTGGAGTCGGAGTACTACGCCGAGAAGGACGAGGAGAAGTTCCAGCGCTCCAAACACCTCCAGTGGCTCTGGCGCCAGTTCGACGCCACGCCGATGGCCGACAACGTCGAGTTCGCGCTCCGGTTCCGACAGATGCTCGGCAACCACCTGTTCGCCGAGTGCGGCGACGACTGCCGCTTTTTTAAGGGAATCTCCGTCACCTACGGCCACAACATCGAGATCGGTGACAACGTCGTGATCCACGACGGCGTCCATCTCGACGACCGCGGGAAGCTGACGATCGGCGACCGCGCGTCGGTCTCGGACGGCGTCCACCTCTACAGCCACGACCACGACCTCGTCGACCAGACCGAGGTCCGGAACTTCCACACGGTCGTCGAGGACGACGCCCGCGTCACCTACGACGCCATGGTCCGCGCCGGCTGCCGGATCGGCGAGAACAGCGTCGTCGGCGCGCGCTCCGTTGTTCAGGGCGACGTACCCGACCACCACGTCGTCGTCGGCTCCCCCGCCCGGAGCGTCCGCGTGAAGCCGGGGTGGGAGGAGGCCGCCGACGAGCTGGAGGACGGTCGGCTCCCCGACAACCAGGACGAACGCGAGATCGAGTACGAGCTCCCGGACGACCTCGACCAGTTCGACGAGTTCCAGCGCGACCTGCGGCCGCCGAGCCCGCCGCGGTGAGCCGGGCGCGGTTTCGGCGTCGGCGCTCCGGTCAGAGACCCATTCTTAAGTCCCGGTCGCACCCACGTCCGGTATGCACGTCGACCTCGGCAACGCCCTGGAGACGACACCGGGACTCACGGAGGAGACCCTGGAACGACTCGACTCGCGCGTCGCGGACGCGCACGACCGGATCGCCGCCGGCATGGCCGACGACGAGTTCGGCTACGCCGCCCTGAACCTGCCGGAGACGGCCGACCCGGCGGCGATCCGCGACGCGACCGACCGGTTCGAGCGCCCCGAGGCGGTCCTGACGGTCGGTATCGGCGGGAGCGCGCTCGGCGCGGCGACGATCTCGAACGCCCTCGAGAGCGAGGTGGACGCGTACTTCCTCGACAACGTCGACCCCGACGCGGTCGACGCGCTCCTCGACGACCTCCCGCTGGACGAGACCGTCGTCAACGTCGTCTCGAAGTCCGGGACGACCGCCGAGACGCTCGCGAACTTCCTCGTCGTCCGCGAGGCGATGGAAGAGGCGGGCGTCGACTGGACCGAGCGCACCCTCGTCACGACCGGCGAGGAGGGGAACCTCCGCGCGCTCGCCGACGCCCACGACCTCCCCGCGCTCGACGTGCCGGACGGGGTACCCGGGCGCTTCTCCGCGCTCTCGACGGTCGGGCTCGCGGTGCCGGCCCTGCAGGGCCACGACGTCGAGGCCGTCCTCGCGGGCGGCCGCGACGGGATGGAAGACCTGTCGGGCTCGCTGTTCGAGTCGCCCGCGTACGCCTACGGCGCGGCGACGTACGCGCTCGCGGAGCGCGGCGCGCTCACCAACGCCGTGATGCCCTACGCGGAGTCGCTGGAGACGTTCGCCGAGTGGTTCGCCCAGCTGTGGGCCGAGAGTCTCGGGAAGGACGGGCTCGGGCAGACCCCCGCGCGGGCGCTCGGCGCGACCGACCAGCACTCCCAACTCCAACTGTACCGCGCCGGCCCGCCGGACAAGCTCGTCTCGCTGATCCGGCCGACGGAGCGCGCCGAGACCGAAATTCCGGAGACCGACCTCGACGGGCTGGCGTACCTCGGCGGTTCGTCGCTCGGTGACCTGCTCGACGCCGAGTTCGAGGCGACCGAGGCGAGCCTCGCGGCCGCCGACGTGCCGAACCTGCGCGTCGAGATCGACCGCGTCGACGAGCGCGGCCTCGGCGAGCTGCTGTACGCGATGGAGGCCGCCTGCGTGCTGTACGGCGAGCTCGCGAGCGTCTCGACGTTCACGCAGCCCGCGGTCGAGTGGGGGAAGAAGGCGGCTCGGGGGCTGCTCGGCGGCGGCGACTTCCCGGAGGCCGACGCCGTGGCCGACAAGCGCGAACTGCGGATCGACGGATCCTAGCCGCGACCGGTCGATCCGATTCCCGGGCCGCGAGCTTCCGGAGCGACTAACACGCCGTGCGCCCAACGACCGTCGATGACAGACGACCTCCCGGTCTCGCTGCCGGTCGATCGACTGGTCCACGCCGCCAGCGCCGTGTTCGCGCTCGTTTTCGCCCTCGTCGTCTCCAGCCTGATCGCCCAGCTGGCCACCTCGGCCGCGGTCGGCGTCGGCGTCGTCGCGCCCGACACGAACGCGTTCGCGATCCTCCAGTTCGTCGCCAGCTTCGTCGGCTTCCTCCCGGCCGTGGTCGGCTACCTCTTGATCACCGACCAACGGGATCTGGTTTCGGCCTCGATCCCGTCGCTCCGCGAACTCGGGCTCATCGTGGGGTCCGCGATCGTCCTCTACGGGCTCCAGATCGGACTCCTCCTCACGCTCCGCGAGTTCGGATTCCGGACCGGAGAGAACCCGGCGACGATGGCCGCCGGCGACCCGGTGGTCTACTACGCCGCGATGATCGCCGTCTCGCTGTTCGTCGTGGGGCCGGCCGAAGAGCTGCTGCTCCGCGGCGTCGTCCAAGGTGGGCTCCGGCGCTCGTTCGACGCCGCACCGGCGATCCTCATCGCGGCCCTCATGTTCGGAATACTCCACGGGAGCGTCGAGGGGACCGCCGTCGAACAGGCCGCGTACATGGGCGTGACGGTGATCCTCGGTGCGATCCTCGGCGTCCTCTACGAGAAAACCGAGAACGTGCTGGTTCCGGGGTTCGCGCACGGGCTGTACAACGCGATCATCTTCGCAGGGCTCCTGTGGGGCGTACTGTGACCGCTCGCTGAGCGGGGCGGAGTTCACCCGGACTAATACGGCTCCTTCCCCCACCGCCGGTCGTCGTAGGTCGCCTGCTGGTCGCTGTCGAAGCGCTCCTCGAACTTCCGGCGGAGCGCCGCCTTCTCCGTCGCCGAGATCCGCGCCAGCTCGTCGGCCTTCCCGACCGCCTCCGGCGGCCCGCGCGTGGTCGCCACGTCGGCGAGGACCTGCCGGGTGAGCCGCTCGCGGACCCCTTCGTCGCGGGCGAACGCGTACGGCGCCTCCAGCTTGTAGGTCACGTCGGTCCGGGGGTCGTACACGACCATGAACGCCGGTTCGTACAGCTCCGGGTCGAGTTCGCGCTCGATCCCGAGCGCGTCGCCGTCGGCGGCCATCGTCGCGTCGGCGCCGCCCCGACTCCGGAACCACGTGGTGAAGGTGAGCTCGTCGTCGACGCGGTCGCCTCGACCGCCGCGGGCGTCGCCTTCGCCGGCGAAGGCGCCTCCCCCGCCGCCCTCGCGCCGTTCGAGGAGCCGGGTGAAAAGCGCCGTGTCGTCGGGCCACGGCGGCTCGACGCCCTTCCGGGCCAGCGCGCGGACGACCGTCCCGCTGGAGGGGTTCTTCACGAAGCCGGCCAGCGGCACGTCGCGCTCGACGAACCGCTCGACGAGCCGGACGTACTTCTCGACGACGGCGCGGGGCTTCGCCTCGCGGGCGAGCGCGCCGAGCTCGGGGTTGCGGTCGTCCCACGTGAACAGCTCCTTCGGGTAGATCGGGCCGTCCAACACGAGCAGGTCGTCGACCTCGTCGGCGTGGTCGAGCGCGTGGGTCCCCTCGGCGAGGTATAAGGCGAGCGCGTGGACGACCCCCTCGGCGTACCGGTTCACTCGGGGGGCGTGGAGCACGCGCTGGCGGGTGTGGCCGTCGTCGCGCTCGCGCCACTCGTCGTCGAAATCAGCGGTCGAGTCGCCGGCGTGGACGGTCGCGACGATCGTCCGGTCGCGGTGGAGGTCCAGGTCCGTCGGCGCGCTCGCCATCGCGGCGTGAGCCACGTCGACGACGAGTCCGTTTTTAAATGTTGTCGGGTTGATCGTGCCGGAGTCGAGCCCGTGAACGGTCTCGAACGGGCGGTCGGTGAGGGCGGCGTCGTCGATGGGGGCCCGCCGGCGCTCGTGCGCGTCGACGGGCTCGATCACGACTCGCCCGTCGCGGCGGAGCTCGGGGAGCCACTCGCGCCACACCCCCTCCGCGAGGTCGTCGTGATCGGTCGTGTCCACGTCGCCCGCGATGCCGTACGCGAGCCGCGCGATGTTCTCGACGTGGATCGGATCGAGCGTCACGCCCGTACCGCGGTTCGGAGGGATATAAAACGCGTCGGCTCGGGAGGGCGTCGAGCGCTACTCCTCCCCGCCGTCCTCACTGCCGCGTTCGGCCACGATTTTGCTCTGCAGTCGGTCGAGTCCGAGCGTGAGGAGAAAGAAGCTGCCGCCGACGTACAGGAGCGACTGCGGCTCGGCGACGAGCCGGCTGATCAGGCCGTTCCCGTAGCCGATCACGGTGCTCAGATACCCCAGTACCGACGCGGTCCATCCGAGCCCGGTGAGCCCGGTGAGCTGGTCGAGTAGGTCCGTGTCCGACTCGCGTATCGCCTTCGGAATTACGGCGGTTATCATCACCTTAACCCGAGTACTCCGCGATGGTATATAAGATATTTTCACAATATTGAGAATGTACTTTTTCTGTGACTGTACGGCTTTCACCGATGTCCGGCTCGCGACCGCGGCCGGCTTGTCGTTCCGTAGGAGGCCGTCTTCGCTCGTTTCGAGCCGTCTTCGTCCCGTTACGGAGCTATTACCGGGAGATCGACGCGATTGCGCGCGGCTCTCCGTTGCGGAACCGCTCATCTGACGGTAGCGGGCCGCTCGAGCGACGATCAACAGTATCAGGGGTAATATTCGGAGGGGATATTCTTTTAAATGGTGCGACAAGGTTCGATCATGACCGAATCAGCGACCGGGTCGGCGATAGACGCGTCCGGGCCGTCCGGAGTGGCGCACACGCTCCGCGAGATCGTCCGGTACATTCCGGACGGGACGACGATGCCGGAGGAGATGTGGCGGCCGCGCCACCGGAACATCCTGATCGCGATCGCGGTGCAGGTCCCGTTTCTGATCGCGCTGGGACTGTACAGCGGGACCGAGTCGATCACCGGCGCGGAGATCCCCGTGACGCCGATGTGGATGCTCGGCGGGTTCGGCGCCGTCATCCTCGGCACCGCGGCGCTAGCGAACGTGTCCCGGCTCGGTCGCCGCCAGCGGACGGTGCTCGCGGCGTTCAGCGCGATGACGGTGTCGATGGCGCTGGTGAAGTTCTCCGGCGGCTACATCGAGGCGCACCTCCACTTCTTCGTGTTCATCGCCGTCCTCGCCCTGTACGAGGACTGGCTGCCGTTCGCCGTCGGCATGCTGTACGTCGCGATCGGTCACGGCGCGTTCAGCCTCGTCGACTCCAGTCTCGTCTACAACCACCCGGCCGCGATCGCCAATCCGATCGTCTGGGGCGGGATCCACGCGGCGTTCATCACGGCGCTGGCGCTGGCGCTGATGGTCAACTGGTACTCCATCGAGAAGTCGCGCGAGGAGGCGCAGCGCCAGCTCGACCTCGTCGCCGAGCAGAAGGCCGAGATCCAGGACGTCGAGGAGGCGAAGGCGGAGGTCGAGCAGCGCCGCGAGGAGGTCGAGTGGCTGAACCAGCACCTCGAGACGACCGCCGACGACTACAGCGCGACGATGGACCGCGCGGCCGACGGCGACCTCACGGTCCGGTTGGACGCCGACAGCGAGAGCGAGGCGATGGAACAGATCGGCGCCGCGTTCAACGAGATGATGGACGACATCGAGGCGACAATGCGGGACGTGCAGTCGTTCGCCGGCGAGGTGTCCGCGGGGAGCGAGAAGACGGTCGCGGGCGTGGACACGGCCGAGGCGCGCAGCGAGGACGTGAGCCGGTCGATCGCCGAGATCGCCGAGGGCGCCGACGACCAGCGCGAGATGCTCGAACAGGTCTCCGGCGAGATGAACAACCTCTCGGCGACGATCGAGGAGGTCGCCTCCTCGACGGAGACCGTCGCGGACGCGGCCCAGGAGACCGCCTCGATCGCCGACGAGGGACAGGACACCGCGGGCGAGGCGATCGACAGCGTCCGGGAGTCGAAGGACGCGATCGGCGCGACGGCGGAGAAGGTCCGCGTCCTCGACGAGCGGATGGCGGACATCGGCGAGATCGTCGACCTCATCGGCGACATCGCCGAGCAGACGAACCTGCTCGCCCTCAACGCCAACATCGAGGCGGCACGGGCCGGCAGCGGCGGCGGCGGGAGCGACGGGTTCGCGGTCGTCGCCGACGAGGTGAAACAGCTGGCCGAGGAGACCCAGGACGCGGCCGGGGAGATCGAGGAGCTCATCGCCGGCACGCAGGCGCAGACGCGGGCGGCGGTCGAGGAGGTCCGGACCGCCGAAGAGCACATGGAGGAGGGCGCCGACGCCGTCGGCGACGCCGCCGACGCGTTCGCCGAAGTGGCGGCCAACGCGGGCGAGACCGACGACGGGATCCGCGAGATCAGCAAGGCGACCGACGATCAGGCCGCCAGCACCGAGGAGACCGTGTCGATGGTCGAGGAGGTCGCGGGGATCAGCCGGTCGACCGCCGGCGAGGCGGACGAGGTCAGCGACGCGGCCGACGAGCAGCTCGCCGCGATGTCGCAGGCGACCGCCGAGGCGGGCTCGCTCGCTGAGCAGGCCGAGCGGCTCCGGGCGCTGCTCCGGAACTTCGAGGTCGGTGAGCGGTCGCCCGACGACCCGTCGGCGGCGGGGGCGCGCAACGTCGCCGTGGGCGACGGCGGACGGGTGAACTGACGGACGACCGCGAACCGACCGCGTTTCTTTTTAAATAGCGACGACGGCTTCGAACACCGAGAGCGCGCGCTTCACCTGCGCGCCGTCCTCGACGAACACGAGCGTCCGCGGCGGTCGGACCGCCTTCGGCCTGACGCGGAGCCCCGCGTCGCCGGCGGCGTCCGCGGCGATCTCGGGGCGGTCTGGCGCGTCGTCCGTCCCGTCCCACCCCGACTCGGCGACGAACTCGAGCCGGAGCCGGTCCGGCTGGACGAAGGCCTCGGCGACGGGGTCGTCTCCGTTTCCGTGGCCGCCGCGGACCACCCGATACGCGAGCGCGCCGTCCGGGGTCGGCTCGACGTCGGGGTCGGCGTCGGTCAGCGCGAGGTCTCGCAGGCGCCCCTCGTCGCCGGTGATCTCGGAGGCGAGGAGCTGGCCGATCCGAAGCCCGTCGGTCAGGCGCTCGGCGACCATCACTCGGCCTCCGCGGCGCCGGTCGCCGCGTCGTCCCCGCCTCCCTCACCGGTCGCGTCGCCGGCGGCGGCCAGCTTCTCGCGAACGTCGGCGGCGAGGTGGTCGACGGCGGCGCCGTGCTCCTTCGCGACGAGGACCGCGGCCGCCTCGATGCTGATAGCGAGCGCGCGCTGGCGCTCGTTGATCGCGGCGACGGCGCGCTGCTTCTCGACGCCGGCGGCGACGATCGCGTCGAGCGCGGTCTCGAAGGTGGACTGCTCGCGGAGGATCGAGTCGTCGGGGACGAACCCCTCGGGGACGGTCACGTCTGCCGGGTCGAACCGGGCGACGAGGTCGCCGTCCTCCTCGGCCACCAGTCCGCGGCCGACCGCGACGTCGACGAGCCGCTTCGCCTGATCGGGGGAGAACCAGTCCCGATCGAGCGACAGCGCGACGACGAACTCCCCCTCGCCCAACCGCTCCGTCGCCCGCTGTTTGAAGGGCACGGCGACGGCGACCTCGAGGCTCATGTGCGAATCGGGGGGCGTCGACGGCGGTAAACCTACCGGACCGCGAGTCGCCCCCCGTGACCGTCTCGACTTCGGCTCGCGGCCGGCAACCGTTATGCCGCGCCGGCGTGATGGCGTACGCATGGAGACCCGCCCGCTCGGCGACACCGGCCACGACAGCACCGTCGCGACGTTCGGCGCGATCGCGCTCAACTGGCTCGAACAGGAGGGAGCGAACCAGCTGGTCGAACACGTCCTCGACTACGGCGTCAACCACTTCGACGTGGCGCCGGAGTACGGCGACGCGGAGCTGAAGCTCGGTCCGAAGCTCCGCCAGCACCGCGAGGAGATCTTCCTCGGCTGTAAGACGCAGGAGCGGACCTACGAGGGCGCGTGGCGCAAGCTCGACCGATCGCTGAATCGCCTCGGCGTCGACACAATCGACCTGTATCAGGTCCACGGGCTCGAGTACGAGGAGGAGTTGGACGCGATCACGGACGACGACGGCGCGCTCGCGGCCTTCCGCGAGGCCAAAGAGGAGGGGCTGATCGACCACGTCGGCCTGACGAGCCACGGCGACCCGGGCCTCATCCTCGACGCGCTCGACCGCATCGACGACCTCGAGTCGGTGATGTTCCCGCTGAACCCCGTCGTCGCCGGCAAGGACGACGACGAGTACGACTACGAGGCGGTCCTCGCTCGCGCCGACGAGCGGAACGTCGGCACGCTGGGGATCAAGGCGTTCGCCGGCGGCACGTGGCCGCCGACCGACGAGCTCCCAGAGGCGGACCGGCCGTTCGCGAACTGGTATCGGCCGGTCACCGCGCCAGACGAGATCAGCGAGCGGTTCGACTTCGCCGCCGCACAGGGGCTCACCAGCGTCGTCAGCGCCGGCGACCCGAAGCTCGTCACCATGATCCTCGAGGCCGCCGCCGACTACGACGGGATGGACGAGGCCGCCCAGCGGTCGCTGATCGAACGGGTGCGCCACGACGACAGCCCGGTTCCCGAACAGCTCCATCACTGAGCGAGACCCATGGACGTTCCGCGCACGGTCGCGACCGCGCTCGCCGATCGGCCGGTCGCCGGGAAGCGCTGTCTGGAGGCCGGGGCGGGCGCCGGGAACGCGACCGCCGGACTGCTCGCGAACGGCGCCGCCCGGGTGTACGCCGTGACGAACGACCGGGACCACGCGCGGACGACGCGCCGGCGCGTCGGTGACGAGGGCAACAGGAGTAGCGACGGCGACGGAAACGACGAGGGCGGCGACGACCACGCCGACCGACTGGCGGTGCTGGAGGCGGACCTCCGGGCAGTCCCGCTGCCCGACGACGCCGTCGACGTGATCACCGCGCACGGGCTCTGTAACGTCCTCGATCCCGCGTCGCTGTCGGCGGTCGCCGAGGAGCTCTCGCGGGTCGCCGCCCCCGGCGCGCACCTCGTCGTCGACGACTACGACCCGGTGCCCGACGGCGCCGCGATCGGGGAGCTGTTCGCCGTCGAGAACGCCGCGTCGGAGCTGAGCCGCGGCCGCCCGGCGCTCACCTTCTACCCGGCGGCGTTCCTGCGGCGGTTCTTCGCGGGCCACGGCTGGGAGTTCGAGCGGGAGCGGACGCTGTTAGAGCCGGTGCCATGGACCGAGAGCCACGTCGCCGCACACGCCGACCAGGCGGTCGACGCGGCCAAGGAGGGCCCCGGTGAAACGGGCGACGCGCTGGCGGCGGCCGCCCGCCGGCTCGAGAGCGAGATCGGGTCGGAATCGGTCGGCCGGATGTACGGGCTCGCGTTCCGGCTGCCGGACTGACGGTCTCGAAAAAGGCGGCGCTGGTGAAACCGGCCGGCGCCGAGAGCGGCCCCGCCCGGAACGCAGAGCGTGTCGTCAGCGGAGGGAGTCACGCCGAGCCAGTTTGCCAGCCGATGAATCTCTCGAATCCGTACGTGAATCCGAGGAAGACGACGACGAACACGAACCACCGGAAGACGTCGAACGTGCCCGTGAAGGCGAGGACGTTGAAGATGTACGATAGCGACGCTCCGACGAACGCGGCGACGTAGAGGTTGCGCCGGGTGTTCATGACGAACGGTCGACAGCGCGTGAATTAGTTCTTTGCCCGGCCGCGCCGTCCCAGAGGCATCCGATCGAGGTCCGCCGCCGTCGGTCGCTCAGTCGTCGTCGGTCGCGGGCGCGTCGCCGGCCGTCGTCGATGCGGGCGCCACGGCCGCGTCGGTCGGCGTCGCGTTCAGCGAGTAGCCGGTCGCGGCCATGACGAACAGCACGAGCGGCGACAGGAACGCGAACAGGTAGTACGGCGCGTACTCCAGCGTCGGGACCCCGGTGACGCCCGCCATGTAGACGGCGCCCGCGTGCCACGGGAACAGCGCGCCGGTCGGGGTCCCGGCGGCCTCGACCGCGCGGGAGAGCTGGTCGGTGTCCATCCCGAACTCCTCGTAGGTGTTCCGGAGCGTGACGCTCGGGAGGACGATGCTCATGTACTGCTGGGCGGTGAGCGCGTTGATGGCGATCGCCGAGACGCCGGTCCCGGCGACGAGCGCGCCAGGGCTCTTCACGGACGAAGTGAACGCGTGCGCGATCACCGCGAGGACCCCCGTACGCTCCAGAATCCCTCCGAGCGCGAGCGCGGCGACGACGACCGTGATCGTCCACGCGGAGCCGGTGAGCCCGCCCGTAGCGAGCAGTTCGTTCACCAGGTCGGAGCCCGACTCCGGCGCGGTGCCGTACATGAACGTCTCCCACGCGGCAACGAAGCCCGCGCCCTGCACGAGGAGCGTCGTGAGGACGCCGGCGAACACGCCGGCGACGAGGGTCGGGAGCGCGGCGTAGCCGCGCAGTGCCAGCCCGAAGGTGACGACGAGCGGAATAAAGGCGAGCAGCGTGATCGCGTACGTCTCGGTCAGGCCGCCCTGGATCTCCGCGATCCGGCCCGCCGGGATCTCGCCGCTCGCGCGGAGCCCGAGCGCGAGGAAGCCGAACACCGCGATCCCGAAGGCGATCGCGGTGCCGGTCCGCATCCGGCGGATGTGCGCGTACAGGTCGGTGTTGGTGACCCCGGCCGCGAGGTTCGTGGTGTCGGAGAGCGGCGACTGCTTGTCGCCCGCGTACGCGCCGGAGAGGACGGCCCCGACCGTCATCGGGGCGGGAACGCCGAGCCCCGCGCCGATGCCGACGAAGGCCACGCCGAGCGTTCCGACGGTGGTCCACGACGAGCCGATCGCGAACGCGACGACGGCGGCGACGACCGCGGCCGCCGGCAGGAACGTCGTCGGCGAGAGGATCTCCAGCCCGTAGTACATCAGCCCGGGGATCGTGCCGGCGCTGACCCACGTCGCGATCAGCCCGTAGATGGTGAAGATGATTAAAAGCGCCTGCAGCCCCATCACGAGCCCGTTGGCGATGCCGTCGAACAGCTCCTCCCAGTCGTAGCCGAGCCAGAGGCCGAAGCCGCCGACGAAGGCGATACCCCAGAGGAGCGGCGGGTGCGGGTCTAAGCCGAGGACGGCCGAGCCGATACCGAGGAACGCCACGACGGCGAGGACCGGGACCAGCGCCGCCGCCAGCGTCGGGCGACGGTCCGGGTCGAGGTCCTCGTACGTCGTGGGCGTGAACGAGCGTGCCATGACCACGTGTATTCCCTTGAAGCATAAATATAGCTCGAAATATGCACGAGAAAGATAACGATCGTTCATCGGCGTCCGCGGCCGACGGGGTCGTCGGGCGTCGTTCGTCGTCGGCGACCGGCGCCTCCGACCGTGTGCCGCCGTGTCGCGGGGGTCACCGAACGGACGGTCTTATACGGGTCGGCGGCCAAGTCGGGGCAACATGATATTTGAGGGCCTCCCGACGACTCCCCGCTCGGAGGAGCTCGTCGACAAGGCGTTCTCGCGGGCGGCGCGCGCGGGGCGCGCCAAACACGGACACGAGGCGCAGGAGTCGATGCTGCGGACCGCCGGCAACGTGCTCTCGGACAACCTGGAGAACGTCGTCGTCTCGTGGCCCGACTTCGGCTTCGACGTTGAGCCGTTCTACTACGAGCTCGCGGACGCCATCGTCGACGTCGACCGCCTCCGGCAGGCGCTCTCGCAGGTGATGTGGGCCAGCCGCCAGATCGAGGACCTCCGCGACGAGTACACGACGAAGGTCCGGAACTCGGACGTGGACACCGCGCGGAAACACCGCAAGCAGGCGTTCGCGCGCATGGCCGACGTGATGGACCAGATCGAAGACGACCTGCGGTACATCGGCGACTCGCGCGACCAGCTGAAGGTGCTCCCGGACGTGAAACCCGACGAGCCCGCCATCGTGATCGCCGGCTACCCCAACGTCGGCAAGTCGTCGTTCGTCAACCGGGTCACCCGCGCCTCGAACCAGATCGCGGAGTACCCGTTCACCACGAAGGGCGTCCAGATCGGCCACTTCGAGCGCGACCGCGTCCGGTACCAGATCGTCGACACGCCCGGCCTGCTCGACCGACCCGCAGACGAGCGCAACGACATCGAGCGGCAGGCGGTCAGCGCCCTCGAACACCTCGCGGACGTGGTCGTGTTCGTGCTCGACCCCTCCGGCGACTGCGGCTACCCCCTCGACGTGCAGCTCGAGCTCCGCGAGGAGGTCCGCGAGCTGTTCGGCGAGGCCGTCCCGTTCCTCACCGTGGCGAACAAACACGACCGCTTCGAGGCGGTCAAGGCGGAGTCCGTCGACGCGACGATGAGCGTCACCGAGGACGAGAACGTCGAGGACGTGCTCGACATGGCCGTCGAGGCGGCCGCGTTCGAACCCGACCTCCCGACGCGCGACGGCGGCGAGTGAGCGGTCGCTTATAAGCGATTCGTGGCTATTTATAAACGGCGAGCGCCGCTCAGACCTGTTCGGCGGCGTAGACGACGTTGACGCTGACCTGCACGCTCACGTCACCGGTCTCGACGCCGGTGGCGGCGCCCGCGTCCGCGCCGTCGCTCTCGGCGGCCATGGCCGCGTCCGACACGCGGTACGGCGTCACGCCCGCGTTGGCGGTGGAGACGCTGTAGGCGCCGGCCAGCTCCAGCCCGCTGGAATTCGCGAGCACGGTCGCGTCGTCCTCGGCGTTCGCCATCGCGTTCTCGATGGCGATCTCGCGGACCTCGCGCTCGCGCTCCTCGCTCAGTCCGAACTCGATCCGCTGGACCTCGTCGGCGCCGGCGTCGACCGCGACGTCGATGACCTCGCCGACCGCGTCCACGTCGTCGAACGAGATCGCGTAGCGGTGAACGCCTTGGTACTCCGTCCGCTCGGGGTCGTCGCGCGTCTCGTAGGACTCCCGCACGTCGTACTGTTCGGTCCGGATGTCGTCCTCGTCGAGCCCCCACTCGGTGAGCGCGGCTTCGAGGTCGTCGCCGCCGGCGGCGAGCTCGTCGCGGACGGCCGCGGAGTCGTTGCCGGTGGCGGTCACCGCGACGCTGATGGTCGCGCGGTCCGGCTCGGCCGTGGCTTCGCCCTCCGCAGTCACCTCGATGTTCCTGTCGAGCGCCGACTCGTCGCCCGCGTCGACGCCGGTGCTTCCGGTCGAGCCCGCGAGCCCGGAACAGCCCGCGAGCCCGACGAGCAGCGCGACGCCGACGGCGGTTACCAGTTTCCTGTTCATACCCGCCCCGTCGACCGGAACCGTCAAATAAGTCGCCGAAAGGACAAAGAGCCGTTTGCGCTATCGGACGCCGGCGAACCCGATCGCGGCGGTCAGGCGGAGCCGGGCTCGTCTCTGTCCGGGGCGTCATCGTCCGGCGCGTCGCCGTCCGCCTCCTCGCCGCCGTCTTCTCCGTCCGAGTCGTCCGAGTCGCCTGAGTCCTCGTCCGAGTCGTCCGATCCCTTCGAGTCGTCCGATTCCTCCGAATCGTCGTGATCCGTTATCACCGCCGGTTCCGGCGGGCGGTCGTCGTCGGGCTCTGAGCCGCCCTCCTCGCGCTCGTCGGGGTCGTCGGGGTCGTCGAGGTCGTCCGCTCCCCCGTCGGGGTCGTCGTGGTCCGCGATAACCGTCTGATCCGCGTCCTCGGCGTCGATTTCGCCGTCGTCCCCGTTTCCGTCTCCCGACGCGAGCGCATCGGAATCTGCTCCTCCGTCGCCCCGCTCGCCGCCGGCGCCGATCGCCGCCCCGCTCGACGCGTCCGGGTCGCGCTCGACGCCGCCGTCCGGCGGGCCGGACACGCGCCGACCGGAGCCGAAGAGCCGCTCGCGGAGCGTACGCCGGCTGGGGCGCTCGGCGAGCAGCAGCGAGCAGTCCACGTCGTGGATCACGTCGAGGTGTAGCGAGTCCGAGACGAGCCGCGAGAGCAGCCCCTTCTCCGTCGCGCCGATGATGACGAGGGTGTTGTCCGCGGCCTCGCGAGCGATGGCGCCCTCGACGTCACCGGTGTCGTCGACGATCCGCTCGGCGTCAGAGAGCCCGTGATCCGCGGCCCACGCGGTGAGGAACCCCTCGCCCTCGGCGCGTCCCTCGGGGTCGTCGACGACGTGGAGCAGGCTCACCTCGGCGCCCGCGGTCCGGGAGAGGACGCTCGCGACCTCGGCGCCCAGCGCCGAGTCCGGACCGCCGGAGGTCGGCAGCAGGATCCGAGAGGTGTCGAGGTCGCTTTCGCTCAGGATGAGGAAATCGCAGGGGAGCTGGTTGGTGAGCTCGTCGATCGGCCGCTCGGCGCGGGCGGCGTTCCACAGCTGGTCGTCGCCCCACCCCATCAACACGGCGTCGGGGCGGGTCCGACGGGCCATGTTGAACACCTCCTCGAAGGAGCGGTGCGAGATCACCGTCGAGGTAGAGACGTCGACGTCGTACTCCTCGGCGGTCTCGCGGAGCCCGGCCATGCCCTCCTCGGAGACGTCGGCGATCCGGCCCGCGCCCGCCGCCAGCGACATCCGTTCGGGCGCCTGCACGACGTGGACGATGTGGACGAGCCCGTCCTCGTGGTCGCTGGCGAGCCGGCTCGCGAGCTCGACGATCGGACCGTCGGTCCGCGGGTTCGTGATGGGGACCATGATCCGGTAGCCCTCGTTGGCGAACAGCGTCGCCTCCGTGGCGTCCAGGATCGGGACGTACGAGCGCCCGGCGGCGCGACCGAGCACCCACTCCGGCACCGTGAGCCGGCGGGTCATCCCCTCGAAGCGCGCCTCCTCCAGGCGCTCCTCGCTGGTCTGGAAGTAGTTCACCAGCGTGACCAGGACCACCCCGCCGATGGTGTTCCCGAGCAGCACCGGGACCACGAAGCCGACGATCCCGGTGTAGAGGCTGATCTCCGCGCCGTACAGCGGGATGTTGTACTCGAAGAACAGGTAGAGAACTTCGGTGAAGGAGACGACGACGTGGAACAGGTCGCCGAGCGGGATCGCGAGGAACGCGAGGTAGACGACGAGCATCCGGCTCACGGAGTCCGTGGAGGCGAAGCCGACCCAGACGACCCCGGCGACGATCAGCCCCGCCATCGCGGCCTTGAAGAACAGCGGGACGAAGCCGACGGCGAAGCCGCCCTCGGAGATGTACCGCGCCGCGTCGACGGTGTCGCCCGTGAAGACGCCGCCGTACGAGAGGACGAGCGCACCGATCCCGCCGCCGACGAAGTTGCCTGCGAGCACGATGCTCCAGTGGCGCAGGAGCGTGGGAAAGCTCGCGAGCCGTTCTAAGGTCAGCGCGACCGGCGGCAGGGTGTTCTCGGTGTACAGCTGGTAGCCGCCGATGATGATGTAGATGAACCCGAGCGGGTACAGCATGACGCTCAAGATCGGATGGGAGTCGGTCGCGGCCGTCAGCGAGGCGTACAGCATGAAGGTGATCGTGATCGCCAGCCCCGCCGCGAGCCCGCTGAAGAAGAGCTCTCGGCTCCCGGAGGTCACCTCCTCGTCCGCGGCGGCGATAATCCGCTGGAACACCTCGTCGGACGAGAAGCGGTCCCGGACGGCCTCGCCGACCGCCGGGGCGCCGCTGCGGGAGCGCTCGACGACCTCGCGCATCGAATCGTCGTCGGGTCGCGTTGAATCGGTCACTGCCGGATCACTGAGGGCGGAGTTAAAAAGTAATTCCTCTTTCGGCGTGCGGCGAAGAAACCCCAGCTTCGCCGATTCTATCCGGAATCGGTGAGCTGTTTTCCGACGGAAGTCCAATTTTCGGAACGGTCGTTTCGTTCCGTCTGCGTAGCGCCCCCCGCCGCTCGGAGATGGTGACGAATCAGCGCGTGACCGGACTCACGCGCGCTCGACGGTCACGATGCGGACTTCGATCCGAACGTCGCTCCCGATCGTCGCCTCGACCCGCCCGTCGAGGGCGTCGGCGAGTCCCGTCAGATCGCTGCCCGGCGGCGCGCCGACGATCACGGACACCCGTTCGGTTTCGAGCGGGGGAACGGTCCCGGTCCGCTCGATATCCAGCTCCAGCAGTTCCACGTTCGAGTCGAGCGCGGCCAGTTCGTCGCCGACGGCGGTTCTGATGTCCGCCTCGGCCGTCGAAACGGCGTACGACTCGTAGGTGACGCCGCCGAGGAACACCGAGAGCACCGCGATGGCGACCGCGAGCACGGCCGCCCGCTTCAGGAACGCCGCGCGCGCGTCGTCCTCGCGGAACCAGCGCTGCGGGCGGTACCCCTCGTACCACAGCACGACCAGCGCGGAGAGGTTGATCGAGAGGACGTTCACCGCGACGATCACGCCCGCACCGAGCACGAGCCGCGGGATCTGGAACGCGATCCCGATCCCGACGGCGGCCGCGGGCGGGATGAGCGCCACCGCGATCATCACGCCGACCAGCGTCGCGGAGACGCCCGTCATCAGCGAGACGATGCCGGCGACGCCCGCGCCGATCGCCACGACGAGCACTAAGACGTTCGGCGCGAGCCGCTCGGAGACCTCCGCCAGCTCCAGCGGGTCGAGCCCCGGCGGGACGAGCGCGAGCCACCGCAACGCGAGCGCGAACAGCGTCGCGGCCGCGACCGCGACCGCGACGCCGAGAATCTGCATCCGGACGCCCCGCCGGAACATTTCCTCGTCGTCGACGACGGTGCCGACCGCGGCCGACATCGCCGGCCCGATGAGCGGCGCGATCACCATCGAGCCGACCACGGTCGCGGGCGAGTCGAGCAGGAGTCCCGCCGTGGCTATCACCGCCGAGATGACCGTCATCAGCACGTACGTCCCGAGCCCGGAGGCGAGGCTGTCGGCCTTCGCCTGGAGCTCCTCCCGGGAGATCCGGTCGCCTCCCCGCTCGGCGTCCTCCTCGTACTCGTCTTCGAGCGCCTCGAACCGGCGGGAGATGACCGTCTCGGCCGCGACGATGACGGTGTAGGTGCTCTCGTCGATCCCCGCCTCCCGGAGCCGTTCGAGCACGGGCTCGACGGCGGCGGTCGGGAGCGGGAACATCGCGACCGCGGTGTACTCGCGGCCGCTCGTCTCGTCGGTGACGACGTAGTCGATCCCCTCGTCGTCGAGCGCGCGGATCACCGCCGCGCGCTTCCCCGCCGGAATCATGACCTGAACGAGTCGCACGCTCGGTCGTCTCGCCGGCGGGACTTATAAGAGGCGGTGGCCGCGGGCGACGGCCGCGAACGGCGGCCGCGGCGGGGGAGCCACGCGATCGCGGCGACCGATCCGGAGGGCGAGACCGCCGCCCGGCCCGCGTGAAACGGAACTTTAATGCGCGAATCCCTCGCACGTCCAGACAAGAATGCTCTCGCCGCTGTTCATCGACACGTTCCTGCTCGATTACCACCTCGGGCACGTCATACTGCTCGGGTTCGTCGTCTCGCTGTTGGCGGCCGTACCCCTGAAGTCCCAGAAGGTGATCGCGTCCGTCTTCGCCGGCTTCGGGACGATCTTCCTGGTCGCCCCGTACACGACGATGCCGCAGACGTACGTCCTCGCGGGCATTCCGCTGATCCTGATCGGCGCGCTGCTGTGGACGATGGCCGGCAGCTGACGCGAGCGCGCCCCGACCCGTCGATTTCTGCGTCCCTCCGTTCCGCGGTTCTCGCTCCGGTCGAGAGCCCCGCCGTTCCGCCTCGCCGCGCCGTTGCTCGATCCCGCCTCTTTTTGCACCCCGAGCGACACTCCCCGCCATGGTCACGGTACGGGCACCCGCCACGAGCGCCAACCTCGGCAGCGGGTTCGACGTGTTCGGAGCGGCCCTCACGCGGCCGGCGGACGTCGTCACCGTCGAGAAGGCGGCGGAGACGACGATCGAGGTCACCGGCGTCGGCGCGCAGTACATCCCCGAGGACCCCGAGAAGAACACGGTCGGCGCCGTCGTCGAGGCGCTCGACGCGCCCGCGCGCATCCACATCGACAAGGGCGTTCGCCCGGCGTCCGGGCTCGGCTCCTCGGCCGCCAGCGCCGCCGGCGCCGCCGTCGCGCTCAACCGGCTGTACGACCGCGGGCTCTCCCGGTCGGAGCTGGTCCCGATCGCCGCCGAGGGCGAGGCAGTCGTCTCCGGCGTCGCGCACTCCGACAACGTCGCCCCCTCGATCCTCGGGGGGTTCACGGTGACGACGAGCGAGGGGACCCACGCCGTCGACGCCTCGATCCCCCTCGTGGTCTGCCTCCCCGACGTCGCCGTCTCCACGCGCGACGCGCGCCGCGTCGTCCCGGAGACGGCCTCGATGGAGGACCTCGTCGAGACGGTCGGCAACGCCGCCACGCTCGCGGTCGGGATGTGCCGCTCCGACCCCGACCTCGTGGGCGCCGGCATGAGCGACCCCGTCGTCACCCCCGAGCGCGCCCGGCTGATCACGGGGTACGACGAGGTGTGCGACGCCGCCTTCGACGCCGGCGCGACCGGCGTCACCGTCAGCGGCGCCGGCCCCGCGGTCCTCGCCGTCTGCCGCGACGGGCGGCGGCGGGGGGTCGCCGCCGCGATGCTCGACGCCTTCTCCGAGGCCGGCATCGACGCCCGCGCCTACCAGAGCCGTATCGGGCGGGGAGCGACGGTGCTCGAGGAGTGAGACGATCACGTGGAGGTGCCTGGCGTTTCAGTCGGTCGTGTATAACTCGTTCAGTTATGGAAGTTGCAAGGCTAAAACCCCGCCCTGAAGGGCGGGGATACAGCCGACAACACCTCCACGAACTACGTTCGATGGCACTTCCGGATATTCTGCGCCTAGTCCTTAGTTTTAATATACAATTTCCATAACTGGTTATGAACACAGTCGAATGCTGGAGACAACCCGCACCTATCGAGCGAAAATCGTCAATCACCAACAGGTGAGCGACGAGCTCGACCAGTGCGGGTTCTCCGCGTCGAAACTGTGGAACGTCGCCCGATACTACTCGCAAGGTCGATGGGATGAAGACGGGGAGATCCCCGACGACGGCGAACTCAAATCCGAACTCAAGGAACACGAACGATACAGTGACCTTCATTCTCAGTCAAGTCAGCGAGTTCTCGAAGAGCTTGCTGAGTCGTTCACCAGTTGGTACAAAGCGCGCCAACGCGGAGACGAGGACGCCAACCCACCCGGCTACCGCAAACACGGCGACGAACACCCGCGCTCCACCGTGACGTGGAAGCAGAAGGGTATCAAGCACGATTCCAAACACAACCGACTCCGCCTGAGCAAGGGTTTCAACCTGAAGAATCACCGTTCGGACTTCATTCTCGCAGAGTACGAGACGCGACCGGACGTGACCGTGGAGAACATCCAGCAAGTCCGAGCCGTCTGGAACGGCGACCGCTGGGAACTCCACATCGTCTGCAAAGTTGAAATCCCCGTCGAGGACGCACCGGGCGACAACACGGCGGGCATCGACGTCGGCATCAAGAACTACCTCGCCATCGCCTACGACGACGGTGATGCCGAATTGTACCCCGGAAACGTGCTGAAACAGGACAAGCACTACTTCACTCGTGACGAGTACGACACCGAAGGCGAGAACGGCCCATCACGCGGTGCGCTTCGCGCCCGCCAGAAACTCTCGCGGCGGAAAGACCACTTTCTACACTCACTCGCCAAGCACATCGTTGAGCGGTGCATCGACCACGAGGTTGGTCGCATCGCCATCGGTGAGTTGAGTGAGATTCGTGAAGACGAGAACGGTGACTCACGGAACTGGGGCAAGCAGGGGAACAAGAAACTCCACGGATGGGAGTTCGACCGGTTCACCATGTTGCTGGAATATAAGGCCGAAGAACACGGCATCGTCGTAGACCGCAAGAGCGAGCGAGACACGTCAAAGACGTGTTCGTGCTGTGGGCGGAAGCGTGACGCGAATCGCGTGGAGCGTGGCTTGTACGTCTGTGAATCGTGCGGAGCGACGATGAACGCAGACGTGAACGGTGCAGTGAACATTCGCAGAAAGATAACTCAGAATCCTCCGACGGAGGATATGAGTAACGGTCGTTTGGCACGGCCAGTAGCCTACCTGTTCAACCAAACCTCTGGGTCGTTCCACCCGAGGGAGCAGGTAGGTTGTAAACCGTAATATCCCAACGCTTGGGAATCCTCGCCCTTTAGGGCGGGGAGGATGTCAACCCTGATCGACTGTTCCCCGGTGAACCCCTCGAAAAGCCCCAGCCTCGTCGCCCGACTGCGTCCGGCCGCCCGTGGCGCGACGCGCCTCTTGCAGCCGGCGGCAAGCCGCCGGCGACGCCACCGCCCGTTCGTTTATAAACGACCGTCGCCGCCGCTCGCGCTTTTTAAATATTCTCTCACCGCTACCGATCTACGACGCCTACTCCCGCCATCGATCACCGCGACTCCTGTACTCACCGGACTTGGGACGGAACGCGGTTCTCGCTGAGGTCGCAGCGAGTTCTCACCCGAACGTCAGCGGCTCCGCCTCCCCCCATTGCGGCTCGAACTGGTCTTTCACGCTCGCCGCGAACTCCGCGTCCTTCACGTCGATCATCGCGAACGGCTCGTCGCCGGAGAGCGGGTGCGGCACCTCGATACACACCTCGATGCCGTCGAAGACGGAGAAGGTCCCGTCGACGCCGGCGGTGGTCCGCACCTCGAACCCGTCCATATCCGAGAGGTCGGCGGTGTACCGCCGACCGACGCTCCGCGGGAGCGCGTCTACCGTCTCCGGCGACAGCAACACGCGGATCTCCACCCCTCGGTCCAGCGCCGCCTCCAGCTCGTCGGTCACCTGCTCGCCGATCGTTCCGAGGTCGAAGCCGGTCGCGGGCGCGCCGGCGACGACGACCATCCGGCGCTCGGCGGCCGCGATCCGCTCTAAGAGCAGGTCGGTGGCGTCCTCCGCGCCGACGGCCGCGGTCCAGAACTGCCCGTCGACGGGCTCGCCCGCGTCGAGCTCCGTCGAGAGGTCCGAAACGACCTCCTCGTACTGCTCCGCCTGCGTCTCCAGCTCTCGCTTCTTCTCATCTAACAGCCGGTCGAGCGCGGCGTCCGGCTCCACCGCCGCGTACTTCTTCGGTCGGCTGGCCGCCTGACTCCGGATCAGGTTGTGCTGCTCCAAGCTGTTGAGCACGTCGTACACCCGTCCCATCGGAACCTCGCTGGCCCGCGAGAGGTCCTTCGCCGTCGTCGGCCCGGTACGCAGGAGCGCGCGGTACGCGCGGGCCTCGTACTCGGAGAGCCCCAGATCGCGGAGAGATGCCATACCGTCTCATCCGTCGGGACCCGTATAAACACGTCGCCGGTTTACACGAGGTGTCGGTGGTCGTCGGACGAGACCGCGTGCGACACGGGGAGACGGTACCGGAGCGTGTCGCCGGTTTCGAGCGGTCGACTCCCGTTCCCGGACCGTCACTCGACCGTCTCGGCGACTCGCGTCATCAACTCGTCCGGTGTTTCCGCGGGCTCTGAGGCGGCGTCTCCGGCGAGCACGACCGCCGACCCCGCCGGGACCGACCGGGGGGCCGGCGCGTCCTCCCGGTGCGCGTTCGGGACGACGACCTTCTCGTGGTCCGCGACCCGCCACGCGGCGCGGTGGAGGTCGCTGCCCGGCTCGTCGCCGACCGCGACGACGGCGGTACCGCGGAGGAGCCGTCCCGCCAGGCTGCCGTACCCGGCGACCTGCACGCTCAGGCGCTCGGTCGCGCCGGCGAACGACTCGGCCGTCTCGCGGGCGACCGCCTCGTAGCGCTCCTCGCCGGTCAGCGCCGCCAGGTCGAGCAGCGCGGTCGCCATCTCCACGTTGCCGTCGAGCGGGCGGAAGGGGCGGTCGAGTAACCCCGCGCCCGACCGCGGCCCGTCGACGAAGGAGCCGTCGACGTGGAGCCGGTCGATCGCCCGGTCCGCGACCGCGCGGGCGACCTCGGCGCCCTCGCCGAGCACGCCGGCGGCGCGGGCGTACGCGCTCACGACGCGGGCGGAATCGGCGAGGATGTCCGTCTCGCCGACCTCGTCGCTCCCGCGGTAGCGGGTCACCTCGCCGGAGTCGGCGTCGATCAGGTCGCGTTCGAGCCCGTCGAGGATCCGTCGGCCGTACTCGCGGGCGCGCCCGTCGTCGGTGTAGGCGGCCACCGCCAGCAGCGCGTCGGCCGCGAGCGCGTTCCCGCCCGCGAAGACGGTCAGGTCGCGGCGCGGCGAGTCGAGCTCCTCGCGGTCCGCGGCGGAGGCGGCGTAGTAGGCGCGCCCGAGCCCCGGGCCGACGCTCCCGCCGACGCCGTAGCCGGTCCAGAGGTCGTCCGTGAGGAACTCCACCGCGTCGGTCGCGGGGGCGAGGTACGCCTCGTCGCCCGTGTAGAGGTAGGCGTTCGCGAACGCGCGGGTGACGGCCGCGTTCGTGTCGATCGGCTTCTCGTAGGCCACGTCGCCCCAATCGGGCGTCCCGGCGAATCGGAAGAAGCCGCCGGCCACGTCGTCGGCGAGGTGGTCGCGCACCGCGTCGAGCGTCCGGAGGGCGCGGTCGCGGTCGCGCTTCAGCGCGAACTCGACGGTGCGCGGAAGCGGGAACTTCGCGTCCGACCCCCAGCCGGCGTGCGCCTCGTCGTACTTCGCCTCGATCTGGCCGGCGAGGTGGCTTTCGATCGCGTCCGTCAGCTCCCCGCTCGGCGGGAGGTCGGCGTCGAGCGCGCGGGGTACCCGTCCCGCGTCTCGGCCCTTGTCGGCCCACATCCCCCGGACCGATTCGAGCACCTGCCGCATCCCGTCCACGTCGAGGTAGCCCGCGCCGGTGAGCAGCTCCCCCTCGGGCGTGAGGAAGGCGGTGGTCGGGAACCCGCCCATGTTGTACCGCTCGCGCACCCGCGGGTGGCGGTCGACGTCGACGCGGACCGGGACGAATCCCTCGTTGACGTTGGCGGCGATCCGCGGCTCCGCGTAGGTGATCGCGTCCATCTCGTGACAGCCCTCACACCAGGTGGCGGACAGCGAGAGCAGGACCGGACAGTCCCGCTCGTCGGCCTCGGCGAAGGCCTCGGCGCCCCAGTCGCGCCACTCGACGTGCGTCTCGTCGGTCATACCGACAGTCGGGCCGGGCGGTGGGTAAGCGCTTCGAGACCGGGCGGTGGACGAGCGATTCGTCGGGCGGTGGACGAGCGATTCGTCGACGGACGGAAGACTAATCGACCGGAGAGGTCGGGCGGAGGAGGAGGAGGGCGTCGGGCGGCTTGCGGTGCGATCTCGAGGGGCGCCGGCCTCAGCGCTTGTAGTCGTGGCCGATCGCGAGCGCGAGAGCGTTCGCGAACAGCAGGCCGACGAACAGCAGCCCGGGAGTACCTTCGAGCCCCATGTAGAGGAGCACGGGGTACGTGGCCGGGATGGCGATCGCCGCCCAGAAGGCGGCGGCCTTCACCGTGCCGGTCATCAGCCCGGCAACTTGCCGGCCGGAGGCGAGACGCGTGGAAGCGGGGGTTGACATGGACACTTCTCCGTACGACGGGTACCCCCATATAGCCCGCAGAGGGTTCGGACGATTTCACCACGTTTTCCCGCGGGTCGGCGACGTTTTAAAACGGTCTTAGAACCGGTTTAATTCTTTATTGCGTCTTCTCACGCCTTTTTATACGATCGACGACGATCGTCGATGTGAGGATTCGATCGGCCGCGAGAACAGGTGGCGGCGGGAGCCGGCGACGAGCGGTATACTCCCGACACGAGCGGCACGATACCGACGGCCGATCGCGGGCGGCGCCCGACCGGCGACGACGCCGGCGTAACACAGAGAGGTCTTTGCGCCTACAGGAAGCCCTTATGTAGGGCCGTCGTAGCGACGCCCGTCATGACCGAACTCACGCGTCGCACGGCCGTCTACGGCATCGGAACCGGAAGCGTCGTCGCGCTCGCCGGCTGCGTCGACGATGTCGATCCCGGCGCGGGAGACGGGAGCGACGGCGACGACAACGGAACCGGCGACGACGGTGACGACGGTGGCGGCGACGCGGTCACGACCGCCGTCCAACAGGTCGGCACGGCTCTCTCGGGGCCCGCGTGGGACCGAAGCGAGCGACGCGGGGTCTGCGTGCTGATCGCCGATGAGAGCGGGGACGCCTCGCGGCTGCTCGGCGACGCGCCGGAGGCGGCCCGCGCGTTCGTCGAGGAGACGGACTTCGCGGAGTCGGTGCTCGTCTACGTGGAGTCAGTCGGGCCGACCACCTGTCACGACGAGATCACGCTCGATAGCGCCGGTATCGGCGTCGAAGACGGGACGTTCGTCGCGGACGCGACGGTCCGAGGGGCGGACAGCGACGAGGCGGTCTGCGGCGAGGCGATCACCTACTCGGCCGCGTTGATCCGTGTCACGAGCGACCCGCTCCCCGACGCGGTCCGGCTCTCGGTCACCGACGGCTGGGGAGAGACGGGGACCGTGCGCGACGCGGACTGGGTCCGCGACCCGGAGGGGCTCGCCGGCGGCGTCCGCCCCGACGGCGACCCCCCGAACGTCCCCGCGTCGTTCGACTGCGACGTCGAGGGATTCGAGCGCCATCCCCGAGCGTACGAGGGCGAGGTCAACTGGGGCGGCGGAGGCGGGACCGGCAGCGACGCGGGCGGCGACGGCCCGCTCGCGCTCCGGGTCGTGACCGACACGAGCGACGACGGCGGGAGCGACGACCTCGCCGTCGCTCGCGGCGACCGGTTCCGGATCGAGCTGACGAACGTCTCCGGGCACACGACGTACATCGGCAACCAGGGCAAGTACAACCTAGAAATCCGCACCGAGGAGGGGTGGACCGAACTACGCGGGACCGAGGGCGACGCGACCTTCGGCTACACGGACGAGGCGCTCGGCGTCGACCCCGGCGAGACGCTCGACTGGGAGTTCGAGATGACCGAGTCCGGGCTCGTCGAAGGCGGGCCGCACGCCGACGCCCTCCGGGTGTGTCCGGAGCTTGTCCCCGGCCGGTACCGATTCGTCTTCTTCGGCGCCGCGGACCTCGCGGTCGCGTTCGACTACGAGGGGTAGCGCGGCCGAGTTCGGATCGTCTTCGAAGCGCCGGCGTCGATCACTTATAAATGAACGAGGCGGTGGCGCGCGCCGCCGAGCGCCCGAAGGGCGCGAGGTGCACGCGCGAGGGACGCGGCGACCGAAGGGAGCCGCGAGGCTGGGGAGGTATGAGGCTGCGGTTGCGGGCGGGGCGGGACTCAAAGGGGCAGCCGCGAGGGCGAAGCCTGACGACGCAAGGACCGCAGGAGCGAACGGAGTGAGCGACGAGGACCGCAGCGAGTCATGCGAGTCCTCGCGGTTGGGGCTTTGGAGGCGTCCGCCGCCGATCCACGATCAGTTATTTATAAGCGAGCGGTTGGGGCGTTGGCGGTCCTCGTCGTCAAGCCGTCGATCATATATAAACGACCGTTAACACCACCACTCGATCGCTTATAACGGACCACCGAGACAGCCTGCGACGCGCGCTTCCGCTATCGATCAACGCGCACCGTTCAGACCCGGATCTCGATCAGCAGGTCCGACTCGGGCGACTCGCCCATCACCGAGCGGACGCGGTCCCACGAGAGCTCGGCGCGGGCGGTCACGGTCTCGGCCGCGATCGCGCCGCAGGCGTTGCCGACGAGCAGCGGTACCTGGTAGTCGCGCGGGTCGTGCGAGAACCCGTCGCCGGCGATCTCGGGGTCCCTGAGCGCGGCGCCGAGGAAGCCGGCCGCGAACGCGTCGCCGGCCCCGACGGTGTCGACCGCGTCGACGTCGAAGCCGGGGTGGGACACGTCGCCGTGGGGGGTCCGGACCGTCGCGCCCTCCTCGCCGAGCTTGATCGCGACGACGCGGTCGTCGGGCTCCCACGGGTCGATGTCGGTCGAGTCGGCGAGCGCGTCGGCCTCCGGGGCGTTCACGAAGAGCAGGTCCGTGGCGTGGAGCGCGGCCTCGAACTCGCGGTCGCCGATGCGGCGCCCGGGATCGAAGCTCCGCGTCGTTCCGGCCTCGCCCGCGGCGGTCGCGAGCGCGGCCGCGGTCCCCGGCTGCTGGCCGGTGAGGTGGAGGTGGTCGGCCGCCGCTAGCGTCTCGCGGTCGAGCTCCGCCGCGGTGAACGACTCGTTGGCGCCGTCGTTGGCGAGCATGAGGAGCTCCCCGCCGCCGTCGACGATCGCGTACTTCACCGAGGTCGGCTCGTCCGCGTCGACGAGGACCTGTCCGGGGTCGACGCCGGCGCTCGCCAGCTCGCGGAGCGCCAGCGCGCCCGACTCGTCGCCGCCGACGCTCCCGTAGACGACCGACTGACCGCCGAGGCCGACGAGCCCGACCGCGACGTTCGCGGCGCTGCCGCCGCCCGACTGTTCGAGCAGGTCGATCCGGGTCTCTCCGTCCGGTTCGGGGAGCTCGTCGACGTGGATCGTCACGTCCCAGTTGATGTGACCGGCCGAGACGACCTTCGGGACGCGGTCGGCGGCGTCCGGTTCGAGGTCGGGGTCGTCGTCGACGTGGCCGCCGGCGTCAGCGCGCTCGTCGCCGCCGTCTCCTTTGTCGCCGCCGTCCTCGTCGCCCTCCCACTCGGAGACCTCCTCGTCCCACTCCGCGACCTCCTCCTCCCAGTCGTCGGTCCCGTCGGGTCCCGGGCCGTCCGACGTCATAGAGAACCCCCAAGGCGGATACCACGCCCTTCAGGGTGTGGAGGAATCCGACAACGCGGCGTCAGTCCTCGTCCAGTGGCCCGCCGGAATCCAACCCCCGCGTTCCCCTGAGCAAGAGACCTTTCCACGTCAGACCGTGTGCGTCTTTCAGTTCGCTCACTCGCTCGTACTGTTCCTCGTCCTCGAACTCTATCTTTACGTACCTCACACATATTTGTAACACTTCCGTTGCATTTACGCCTCTCGGTATTGTACTGTGAATCGTGACCGCCACCGCCACGAAAACGCTCGAAGCAACGCTCGCGCCACCGACGGCGCACAAAGAGCGCCGGCTTCAGCGTACTGTGGCGACGTACCGCCGCGCTCTCTCGGAGTCCTTCGAGAGTGGCGCGGACACGCAGACAGCGGTCAACGATGTCGTCACCGGCTACACGCTCACATCCTACGCCAAAGACGCGCTCAAGAACTACGTCCCGCAACTCCGCCGGACGTACAACGCCTCCGAATTGGACGACGACCACCCCGTTCGGTTCACGAACCGGGGGTGGCGTCTCGACCACTCTGAGGACAGAACGCACGAGTTCTGTTGGCGCGTCCCGCAGGCCGGGCGTGGCAATGCCTTCTGGATTCCGCTCCGTATCAACCCCGAACAACGGGAGTTGTGGGGGGAGTTGTTCGACGGCGAAGTGACGGTCGGAGAGTTCCGACTGCAAGAACACCGCACCAACTGGGTGCTTCACGTCACCGTCGAATACGCGGTCGCGGAACCAGAGGAGTCGGACGACCCGACGCCGGTCGGTTTCGACATCGGTGAATCCAAACTCCTGACGGGCTGTGCCTGTCAGGACGATACTCCAACCCAACCGTACATCTACGACGGCGGACGCGCCCGCCAGCTCCGCAAAGAGATGTTCACGACCCTCCGCCGTCTCCAACAGCGCGACGCCGCCGAGTGGCGCGTGGACGAACGATTCAACCACTATCAGAACGCTCTCACGGACATCGTGGAGAAGGCGTCTCGGCAGGCCGTCGAGTACGCCAGTTCCTTCGAGAACCCCGTTATCGTTCTTGAAGACCTGTCGTACATCCGCGAACATCTCGACTATGGAAAGTGGATGAACCGCCGTCTCCACAACTGGGCGTTTGCTCGTCTCACCGGACGCATCGAGGACAAAGCCCGCGACGCGGGGATTCCAGTCCGGTTCGTGAATCCCGCGTACACCAGTCAGACGTGCCACGCCTGCGGCCACCTCGGTTCTCGAAACTCGCAGGCGGCGTTCCGATGCACGAATGCAGAGTGTTGGGTGACGGAGTACCAAGCGGACATCAACGCGGCGGCCAATATCGCCGGTCGCCTCAATCCGTGGGGAGAGAGCCTGTCGCTGAAAACGACGGGCGATGACTCGCCACGGGACGGGAGCACCCTTGACAGTGCCACAGCCCACTCCGGGCCGAGTGCGAAACTCGCACAGACGACGCTCGGAGAGTGGGGCTGAAACCCCTCCGGTAGCAGACCCGGATTCCCCCTGTGCGGAGGATTCCCCTGCCTTCAGGCAGGTGGAGGATGTCAAGGCTCGGCCCACGGCTCTTCGGCGCCCTCGCCGAACAGCTCCCGCATCAGCGCGACGATGCTCTCGGGCGGGAACTGGCCGTGTTCGGTGACGATCGCGTCCATGTACCGCGGCGGCGTCACGTCGAACGCCGGGTTCTCGACCGCGATCTCGCCGATCTGTTCGCGGCTCTCGGCGTCGATCACCTCGCTCTCGGAACGCATCTCGATCTCGACGGTGTGGCCCGTCAGCGTCTCCGGGTGGAGCTTGATCGTCTGGGCGGCGGTCATGATCGGAACGCCGCGCTCGCGGGCGTTGACCGCCAGCCCCGAGGTGCCGATCTTGTTGATCACGCCGCCGTCGGCGGCGATCGAGTCGGCGCCGACGACGACGTGGTCGACCTCGTCGAGGTAGCGCCGCGCCGCGGAGTCGACGATCAGGGTGACGGGGACGCCCGCCTCGCGGAGCTGTTCGGCGGTGATGTGGCCCTGCTGGCGCGGGCGCGTCTCCTTGACGACCGCCGAGATCGACTTCCCCTGTTCGACGGCCGCCTCGATGCACGCCAAGGCGTCCGTCGAGTGGCAGTGGGTCATCACCGTGTCGCCGTCGGCGAGGCGGTTCGCCCCGACCTGCCCGAGGTCGTCCTGCGCGCGGTCGAGCTGGCGGACGAACGCGTCGCTCGCGTCGACGACGCTGCGGCGCAGCTCGTCGACCGTCTGGCCTTCCATCCGCTGGAGGACGTAGCGGAGGGCGTTCGGCAGCGACACGGCGGTCGGGCGGGTCTCGCGGAGGGTTCGGGCCGCGGCGCGCATCGACGCGCGGAAGGCGGCGGGGTCGCTCGCGGTCTCGCCGGACGCGGCCGCGGCCTCGGCCTGCTCGGCGAGCGCCTCCGCGGCCGCGGAGGCGATGGTCGCCGCGCCGCGGACCTCCATCGTCGCGATCTCCTCGGCGGTCTCCCGGACCGGGGCCGCCGGCTCCGTATCTGTCATACCGATCCGGTAGCCGTCCGGGTATTTATAAAACCGGGCGACTGTCGAGAGATTCGTCCTACTCCGCGTCCGGCTGCTGACCGTAGCTCTCGAACCGCTCCTCGACGGTCGCCATCTGCTCGTCGGAGAGCACGTGCGGCTCGCCGACCGCCGACGCCCGGAGGTAGAGCCGGCAGAGGTCCTCGACGTGGTGGGTGTTCTCGACCGCCGTCTCGACGTCGGGGCCGGTGACGACGAGCCCGTGGTTCGCGAGGATCGCGGCGTCGGAGTCGGCCTCGGCCATCGCGCCCACGGCGTTCGCCGCCAGTTCCTCGGTGCCGTACGGCGCGTAGTCGGCCAGCGGGACCTCCCGCCCGACGGCGGCGATCATGTAGTGGACGGGGGGGAGCTTCCGGTGGAGCGTCGCCATCGTCGTCGCCCACGGCGAGTGGGTGTGGACGATCGCGCCCGGCCGGTCGTGCTTGTAAATGCCCGTGTGCATCGGCACCTCGCTCGACGGGGCCATCCGGCCCGCCAGCCGCTCGCCATCCAGCGAGACCACCGGCACGTCGGTCGCGTCGAAGGCGTCGTACGGGACGCCGGTGGGCGTGACAGCGACCCGGTCGCCCTCGCGGACGCTCAGGTTCCCGGTCCGGCCGGGCGTCAGGTCCGCGAGCGCCGGCGCGTACGCGACGACCGCCTCGCGCGCGTCGCGCAGAAGGTCTGGAGCGGCGTCGTCGGCGTCGCCCCCGTTCCGGGTCACGCCGCCACCTCCGTCAGGTCGGCGAACGCGTCGAGCCGATGGTCCGGTCGCCGGTCGCCGTCGAGCTCGTCGATGGCGGGCGTCTCGCCGTCGGCGACGAACAGCGCCGTGTCCATCCCGACCGCGTTCGCGCCGGCCACGTCGGCGCCGACGTTGTCGCCGACCATGAGCGCCTCGCTCGGCCGGCGATCGAACGCCGCGAGCGCGGTCGCGAAGGGGATCGCGCTCGGCTTCTCGCGGCCGACCTCCTCGGAGGTGACGAGCCGGTCGACCCGGTCGTCGATCGCGAGCCGCGAGAGCTTCCGCAGCTGGACCCGTGTGGTGAGGTTAGTTACCACGGCGATGTCCGTCCCCGCCTCGGCGAGGGCGTCGAAGACGCGCTTGACCCCGTCACACAGCTCCATCTCGGCCGCGTACCCCTCCCAGTAGGCGTCGCCGAGCGCCAGCGCGTCGGCGGCGTCGCGCTCGCCGGCGTGGCGCCGCAGCGCGCGCTTGAAGTAGATGTGCCGGTCGTGGGAGGCGGCGGTGCCGGCGGTCTCCCGCTTCGACTCCCGCCGCGCGGTCGCGTACAGCTCGTCGAACGTCTCGCGGTCCATCTCGTACCCACGCTCGCGGAACGCCGCGAGGGCGGCCCGCTTGCCCGCCTCGTTGCAGGGGGCGTACGGGTACAGGGTGTTGTCGAGGTCGAAGAACACCGCCTCGTAGCTCATGCGCCCTCTCGGTCGGGCTGTGACTTAAGAGTGGTTCGACGCCCCGAAAGCGATCGCCCGACGGCTACTGCTCGTTCATCGCCTCGCTGGCGATGTTGCGCCCGCGAGAGTTCAGCGCGACCTCGCGTCGCACCCGCACCTCTTCGACCACTTCGAGGTCGACGAGCCGCTCGAACGTCTCCTCGACGGCGTCCACGTCCATCCCGAGGAACGAGGGGATCTCGAACGGCGAGACGCCGGAGTACAGCGCCATCAACACCTCCCGGTCGCGGCTGGAGAGGTCGACGTTCGTCGACGAGCGCTCCTCGCCCTTCCGGAGCCACGCCTCGACGAACCGCATCCGGCTGGGGGCGCCGGCGATGTGGGTCTCGATGCTCGTCCCCTCGTCGTCGGTGTGTGACACCTCGATCACGGGCTTCTTCTCGCCGTTGACGGTGCGTTTCGCGGCGTCGAGCCCGCTGATGTCGTCGAGGTCGAACTTCACGAACGCACCGCTTTCGAGGGCCGCGTTGAGCCCGTTCTCGTCGATCTTCACCCGCGCCTGCTCCCACTCGGTCTCCTGGACGACGCCGCCCTCGATCGCGGGGTGTTTCGCGGTTACCGTCCGCTGGTCGAGCAGCGCCCGGTACACGTCGCGCTCGAACGACTCGTGGTCCGCGGCGTTGACGAGCAACACCTGATCGCCGAGGTCGAAGCTGACGTAGTTGGAGACGCGCGCGACCGACTGGTTGGCGTCGTGACGCCCGCCGAGCCCCTCGAGGTCCGAGAGCGGGACCGTGCGCTTCCCGTCGTTGCCGGCCAAGATCAGCCGGCGGTTCGAGAGGAGCACGCGCCCGGGCGTCCACGACACGTCGCTCATCTTCCGCCCGTCGCGGACGGCGACCGCGAACCGCGCCTGCGTGTCGGCGACCTTGTACTCGCCGCTCTCGCCCGACATCTACGGTCCCCCCGCCCGGAGCTTCGAGACCGCCGAGAACACCCGCTTCCGGACCGCGGGACTGTCGTCGTCGGTGAACCCTTCGAGCCGGTTGAGCGTCTCCTGTCCGCCGATCTGCCCGAGCACGAACACCGCCTTCGCGCGGGCGTCCTCGGGGTGTTCGGTGCCGAGGCGGTCGAGGAGCCGGTCCTCGACGATCGGGCCGCCGAGGCTCTTGAGGCTGGTGGCCGCGAACTGCGCGGTCTGGGGGTCCTCGTCGGCGAGCGCGTCCGCGAGCGCCTCGATCGCGACGGCCGACTCCGGCTCCGCGACGCGCCCGAGGATCCACGCCGCGTTCCGGCGCTGGCGGCTCTGCTGGCCGTCGGTGAGGATCTCGACGAGCGGCTCGACGACGGTCGCGTCGTCGGCCTGCTTCAGCTCGGAGACGACCCGGTCGCGGACCGCGTGGCTCTGCTGGGTGGGCACGTTCGAGAGCAGCTCGATGACCGAGTACACCGCGGCGTTGCGGACGACCGCGCTCTCGTCGCCGAGCGCCCGCGCGAGCGGCTCCACGGGCTCCGGGTTGTTCGCCTTCCCGAGCGCGCCCGCCGCGATCCGCCGGAGCGGCTCGTCGCCGTCGTCGAGCAGGTCCAAGAGGGGCGAAAGCGCCCGGTCGGTGCCGATGTTTCCGAGCGCGTTCGCGGCGGCGCGCCGGACCCGCGGCTCGTCGTCGAGCCGCCCGGCCAGTCCGGGGACCGCACGCGGGTCGGCGAAGGTCCCGCAGGCCTGACACGCCCGGAGCCTGACGCGGGGGTCCTCGTCGTCGAGCGCCTCGACGAGGTGTTGGAGACCGCTCGCGTCGTCGAGGCGACCGAGCGCGTTGGCGGCGGCCATCCGAAGCTCCGGGCGGTCGGCCTGCAGCGCGCGCGCGAACTTCCGGGCGGTGACCCACTCCGCCTCGGACCCCTTCGTCCCGGTGAGCTCCGAGAGGAGCTGTTCGAGCGCCGCCTCGCCGACCTCGTCGAGCGCGTCGACCGCGGCCCCCCGGACCTGCGCGTCGTCGTCGCCGGTCGCGGCGCGCAGGAGCGCGTCGATGGACGGCTGGTCGTCGGGCTCGGCGATCTCGCCGAGGAACTCGGCCGCGCGCTTCCGGACCGCGGCGCTGTCGCTGCCCATGGCGTCCCTGAGCCGCTCGGCGTTGCCCTCCCGCGCGTGCTGGTACAGCGACATCAGACCCTCCGGAACACCCGTCGGCGCTTGTCGATCGGCTCGTACCTGTCCGAGCGGTCCGGCGGGACGCTCTCCGTCATCCCGAGCACGAGCACGCCGTTCTCCGCCAGCGACGCCTCGAGCGTGTCGAACAGCGCCCCCTTGTGGTCCACGTCGATGTAGATCAGCAGGTTGCGGCACAACACCACGTCGAAGGGGTCGCGCGACCCGTCGCGGATCAGGTCGTGGGTCTCGAAGTCGACGAGCCGGCGGACCGCCCGCCGAACCCGGAACGAGTCGCCGTCGCGCTCGACGTAGCGGTCGGGGTCCGAGAGCGGCGCCAGCTCCTCGGCGATGTCGGTCGTGCGGGTGGTGTGGTAGACGCCCTCGCGGGCGTTGTCGAGCGCCTCCTCGCTGATGTCCGAGCCGAGCACCTCGACGCGCGACTCGTCGATCTCGGGGTCGTCGCAGGCCAGCATCGCGACCGAGTACGGCTCCCGCCCGTCGGCCGAGGGGGCCGACCAGACGCGGACCCGGCGCTGCTCGCTCGTCCGCTCGCGGAGCACGCCGCGGAGCGCGTCCCACATCTCCGGGTTGCGGAAGAACTCCGTCACGTTGATCGTGAGCGCGTCCATCAGCGCCTCGCGCTCGCCGTCGTCCTCCCGGAGCAGCCGCTCGTACTCGGCGTGCGACTCGGTGTCGCGCCGGCGCATCCGGGCGGTGATCCGGCGGTCGAGGTACGACTCGTTGTAGTAGCCGGGCTCGAAGGGGACGGTGTCGTCGATCTGGCGAAGGACGCCCTCGAAGGGCGTCTCGCTCCCGCCGCTCATAGGCTCACCACGTCGAGGACGGCCACGACGTCGCCGTCGCCGAGGACCGCCGTGCCGCTGAGGCCCGGCGTCCCCGACAGCGGCCCGTCGAGCGGTTTCACGACCACTTCCTCCTGATCGAGCACGGCGTCGCAGTGGAGTGCGACCTGCCGCGTCTCCTCGCGGATCCGCACGAGCATCCCCTCGTCGGTCACGCCGCCGTCGGTGGTCGCGGAGGCGGCGTCGGTCTCCGCGGAGGCGGTGTCGGTCTCCGCGGGGTCCGCTTCCGCGGGACCGCCGGCCCCCGACCCGGCCGCCGCGGCCCCGCTGTCCGCGAGGCGCTCGTTCAGTCGGATCACGGGGTACAGGTCGTCCTCGTGACGGACGATCTCGTCGCCGTGGACCTCCTCCACGTCGTCCGCGCGGGCGACCTCCGCGATCGACTTGATCGGGATCCCGTACTCCGTGCCCCCCACGTCGACGAACATCACCTTCACGATGGCGACGGTGACCGGGAGCCGGAAGCGGACCGTGGTCCCCTCGCCGGGGTCGCTCTCGACGGAGACCGAGCCGTCGAGGTCGCGCGCGGTCGTCCGGACCACGTCCATCCCGACGCCGCGCCCGGAGACGTCGGTGACCTCCTCCGCGGTGGAGAAGCCGGGGTGGAAGACGAGGTCGTAGACCTCGTCGTCCTCCATCGCCTCGACCGCCTCGCGGCTCTTGACGCCCTCGTCGACCGCCTTCTCGCGGAGCTGATCGGGGTCGAGCCCGCCGCCGTCGTCGGCCACCTCGATGATGACGTGGTCGCGTTCGCGCTCGGCCGTGAGCCTGACGTGGCCGGTCGGGTCCTTCCCGGCGGCCTCGCGCTCCTCGGGGGTCTCGATCCCGTGGTCGACCGCGTTCCGCAGGACGTGGACGAGGGGGTCGCGCATCTCCGTGAGGATGGTGCGGTCGAGCTCCACGTCGTCGCCCTCGATCTCGAAGTCGATCCGCTTGTCGAGGTCCCGCGAGATATCGCGGACGAGCCGCGGGAACGAGTCCGACACCTGCGAGAACGGGATGAGTCGCATGTCCATCGCCGTGTCCTGCAGGCTGGAGGCGAGCTTATCGAGCTCGTCCAGCGCGTCCGACTGCGCGTTCAGCTCCTCTAGCTCCCGCCGGAGCTTGATCCGGCTCGTCACCAGCTGCTCGACGAGCCCGTACAGCTCGTCGACCTGGCCGACGTCGACCCGGATCGACTTGATCTCGTCGCCGGAGTTGGAGTCGGACGCGGGGTCGGACCCGGACGAGGCGTCGTCTTCGGGGCTCTCGTCGCCCGCGTCTTCCGCGTCGTCGGTTTCGCTGACGGCGTCCGCGTCGGGGTCGGCGCTCTCGTCGGGGTCGGCGCTCTCGTCGGGGTCGGCGCTCTCGTCGGGGTCGGCGCTCTCGTCGGCACTCTCGTCGGCCGCGCCGCCCTCGCTGCCCTCGCCACCCTCGCCGGCTTCCTCCGCGACGAGCGCCGTCGCGATCGATTCGACCTGCGTGAGCGCGCCGAGCCCTTCGGCGACGACCGCGGGGTCGGCGTCGGCGACGAAGGCGTCGAACCGTTCCTCGTACTCCCCGTCCTCCAGCGCCTCGGCGACGGGTACCGTGACGAACTCGCCGAACTGGCCGTCGAGCGCCTGCAACACGAGCGCCGCGTCGACGCCCGCCATCGCGGTCTCGCCGATCGTCACGTCCGCGTACACGACGGGGTCGTCGAGCGCGGCCGCGGCGTCGGGGAGCTCGGGGACGGACAGGTCGTCAGCGTCGTCCTCGCCCGCCTCGGTCTCGGCGCCGTCCTCGGTCTCGGCGCCGTCCTCGGTCGCGTCCTCCTCCTCGGCGCCGTCCTCGGTCTCGGCGCCGTCCTCGGTCGCGTCCTCCTCCTCGGCGCC
>NZ_AOJG01000035.1 GCF_000337375.1 Halorubrum lipolyticum DSM 21995
GCCTCCCTCGCGCCATCAGAGATGTGTATAAGAGACAGCTCCGACACCATCGCCTCGACGGTGTCAACCCCCTCGAAGAGGAGGTCCATCAGCTCGGGGGTCACCTCGCGGTCGCCCTGTCGGACCGCGTCGAGCAGGTCCTCGAGGGCGTGCCCGAAGTCGGAGACGTCCTCGTACCCCATCGCCGCGGCGTTGCCCTTCAGCGTGTGCGCGACGCGGAACACGTCGTCCATCGCCTCGGCGTCCTCGGGGTCGGCTTCGAGGGCGAGCAGGGCGTTGTTCAGGTCCGTGATCCCGTCTTCGGCCTCGGCGACGAACGCGGCGCGGTGGGAGTCCATCAGGCCTCACCCCCCACGATCGCGCCGGCCACGTCGTCGAGGTCGCGTACCTCGTCGACACCGCCCGTCTCGACCGCGCGCTTCGGCATCCCGTAGATGACGCAGGTGTCCTCGCTCTGCGCGATCGTCCGTGCGCCCGCGTCGGCCATCGCGCGGATCCCCTCCGCGGCGTCGGCTCCCATCCCGGTCAACACGACGCCCACGAGCGGGTCGTCGACGGTCTCTGCCGCCGAGCGCATCGTTACATCGGCGGCCGGGGTGACCGACTGCGAGTCGTCCTCGTCGAGCTTGACGCGGAGCCGCCCCGACCGGTAGCTGTCGATGCGGGTGTGGCTGCCGCCGCGGGCGACGAGCGCCTCGCCGGAGCCGATCCGGGCGCCGTCGCTCGCCTCGCGCACGTCGTACGCCGACGCCTCGTCGAGCCGGTCGGCGAACCGCGAGGTGAACGCCTCCGGCATGTGCTGGACGATGACGACCCGACAGTCGGCCATCGGCAGCGCAGACATGACGCGCTCGACGGCGTTCGGGCCGCCGGTCGACGCGCCGATCACGACCGTCAGCGGGCCGTCGACCTCGGCGCTCGCGGTCGGCGCGGACGGGCTCGCGGCGGTCGAGGCCGTCGACTCCGTGCCGCTGTCGGCGGCCTCGCGCTCCCGGCGATCGCGCGTCGCCGCGTCGAGGTCGGCGTCCGCGACCGACCTGACGGCCTCGACGAGCCGGTCCGACTCGCGGGAGACGCCGGTCGAGACCTCGCCGCCCGGCTTCGAGAAGAAGTCGACCGCGCCGCGCTCGAGCGCCTCGAAGGTCACCTCCGCGCCCTCGGCGGTGTGCGCCGAGAGCATCAGCACGGGCGTCGGCGTCTCGTCCATCAGCCGCTCGACGGCTTCGAGCCCGCCCATCCCGGGCATCTCGACGTCCATCGTCACCACGTCCGGACGCGTCTCGGCGACCACCGACAGCGCCTCGGCGCCGTCGCCCGCCTCGCCGACGACCGCGACCCCCGCGTCGGTCAAGAGGTCGGAGATCAACCCTCGCATGAACGGCGAGTCGTCGACGACGACCACCCGCAAGGAGCCGTCGCGCCCGCCCCGTCGATCCGTCGTCCTACTCATGTCCGGAAGCGGGCCCAGAATCAGCATAAATGCACGGACCCGGGAATCACGCCTGATAATTCAGGGGACACGGTTATTGGTCCCTTCGCCGCAGGCTCTTCCATGGCAGCCATCGAGACGGACGCCGAACCCACGAAGGTGCTGGAGTTCGGACTGGGCGACGGGACGTACTGTCTGGACATCGGGGTCATCGACGAGATCGTCGACGCCGGCGAGCTCACGCGAATCCCCAACTCGCCCGACCACGTCGAGGGCGTGATGGACCTGCGGGGGCGCACGACTACGATAGTCGACCCGAAGACGCTCTTCGCGATCGAGGAGGACGGCCCCCGCGAGCGGATCGTCGTGTTCGACGACGCGGAGATCGACGAGGGCGGCACGGTCGGCTGGATGGTCGACGAGGTGTTTCAGGTGCGCGACGTGGCCCCCGAAGACGTCGATCAGGCGACGACCGTCGACGACGAGGGAGTCAACGGGATCGTCAAGTCCGACGACCGCTTCGTGGTCTGGGTCTCCCCCGACGTCGAGGATGTCGCGGACCTCGAGGCCCCCGACTCCGCCGCGGAGGGCGAGGAGGCCGACGCGTAGCGCTCGGCCGACCGCACCTCGTTCCGCGGTCCGTCTCGGGATCGTGGTTCGTTCCGCGATCGTTGTTCGTCCCGCGATCGTTCTCACCCGTGAGAACCGGGTGGCAACCCTTATCTGATGACCGACAAGTCGATCCGTATGCGCGCCTCAAGCGGCGTCCCCGGGTTCGACGCCCTCGTCGACGGCGGCTTCCCGGAGAATCGCCTGTACGTTGTCAGCGGCCCTCCCGGCAGCGGGAAAACGACGTTCTGCTCGCAGTTCGCCGCGCAGGGCGCCCGTAACGGCGAGGACGTGCTGTACATTAGCATGCACGAGACGAAGGAGGGGATCCGCCGCGACATGAGCGGGTACGACTTCGGCTTCGACCGGGCGCTCGACACGGACCGGGTCACCTTCCTCGACTCCTTCTCCTCGGACGGCCGACGCTTCTTCGGCCTGCCGGGCGAGCGGCGGGACCACTCCGGAGTGACGAACCGGCTCACCGGCTTCATCAACTCCCGAGATATCGACCGGGTCGTCTTCGACTCGACGATGCTGTTGCGGTTCCTCCTCGACGACGACGAGGACACGATGATCCAGCTGCTCTCCTCGCTGAAGCGCACCGACGCGACAACGCTGCTCATCTCCGAGATGACCGATCCGAGCGCCTACTCCGAGGAGCACTACCTCGCGCACGGCGTCGTCTTCATGCACAACTACCTCGAAGACGACGGGATGCAGCGCGGCATCCAGGTGCTGAAGATGCGCGGGACCGACGTCGACACCGACATCCAGGACATCGAGTTCACGGACGGCGGGCTCCGAGTCGGCTCGGCCGCGACGGTGAGCCACTGATGTACGACCGCACCTTCGGCACGGAGTGGGACGACCTCTCCCGCGAGGAGGCGGTCGAGCGCGCGTTCGCGCTCGGCGTCGCCGCGGGCGTCGGCAGCGCGCGGCCGGTCGAGCTCGACCGCGTTCTGGACGCCTTCGAGAACGCGTACGACCGGAGCCTGATCGAACTCGCGTACGACGAGGGCCGGACCAAGGCCCTCGAGGCCGCCCCCGAGGCCGACGACGCAGAGGCGGTCTGGGACCGGCTCGTCGACGGCTCCGGCGCTCCCCGAGGCTCTCCGGTTTCGGCGGCGCTCCCCGGAGCGATAACGGAACTGACACTCACGAGGCGCCCCCGCGAGGGCCCCCCGTCATCGCTCGACTTCCCGTCGATGCTCCGGAAGTGATCCCTCGGAAGGGTTTTACCCGATACCCCCTCAACCCAGACACATGACCGTGCTTCCCGACGCTGTCCGCGACGCCGACAGCGTGCTCGTCACCGGGCCACCGATGAGCGGGAAGTACGACCTGTTCAACCGGCTGCTCGCCGAGTGGTCGACCGGACCGGTCGTCATCTCCACCGGCCGCATCGCGGAGAAGGTCCGCGACGACTACGAGACGATCACCGGCCGCGACGGCGACGAGGTGATCGTCATCGACTGCGTCACCCACGAGCAGGGCGACAAGCGCGACGACACGCCGACGACGAAGTACGTCGCCAGCGCCGGCAACCTCACCGATATCGGGATCAAGTTCACCGACGTCGTCGAGTCGTCGGCCGGGCGCGACCGGGCCGTCGGCGTCTACTCGCTGTCCCAGCTGCTGATGTACTGGGACCCCGAGCGGATCTACCGCTTCACCCGCGTGATGACCTCTCAGACCTCCGGCGAGGGGTGGCCGTTCGTCGGCGTGGTAAACTCGGCCGCCCACGACGAGCAGGTGGTCAACACCCTCCACGAGCCGTTCGACGTGATCGCTGAGACCCGCGTCGAGGGCGACGACCGGGAGTTCCGCGTCCGCGGTCGGGTCGGGCAGCCCTCCGAGTGGATCCCGTTTTAACTGCCCGTCCGACCCTTCCCCCGCTCACCCGACCAGCTCGAACTCGGCACCGAGCGGCGGGGCGTCGACGATCCCCCAGTAGACGAATCGGTACGTGCCGGCCCCGAGCGGCGGGCACACCTCGAGGTCCCGGTCGGGGACGGCCGACGCGATCGTCGCTTCTTCGAGGTCGAGCGACCAGATGTACGCGCCGCTCGGGTCGAGCGTCTCCTCGTCTCGGGGGAGTTCGACCGCCTCGCCCGCGGTCGACCCGCGGACGTCGAGCCACCCCTCGCCCGTCTCGCGCTGGAGCGAGTAGGCGTGCTTGCCGAGGACCGCCCCCGGCTCGTCGCCGGTGTTGCGGAACACGAGCCGCATCGACTGGCCGTACGTCTCGGCGTTCCCCTCCGTCGACAGCTCGAACCGCGTCCCGGCGGCGTCGACGACGGTCCCCTCGACCGGCTCGTCGAAGGGAGCCGTCAGCCGAACGAACGCGTCGTCCTCGCAGGTCAGCGTCTCCGGGACCCCCTCGGGGCCCTGCGGGCCGTCGCCCGCGGCGAAGTCGAGACACCCGGCGACGCCGACGCTTCCGGCGGCGGTGAGTGTCGCCGCGCTCGCTGCCAACAGATCGCGTCGCGTGCGCTCCATGCGAGCCGTTGGGACGCGCCCGGCTTGAACCGCACGCGTCGGCCCCGACCGTGTGCACACGCCGCTCACCCGCCCGGCGTTCGGAACCGCTTTCCCGTCGGCCGGCGGATGGGCGTCCATGGAGCTGTTCGGATCCAGCGGCATTCGCGGGGTCGCGCTCCGGTACCTCACGCCGGAGCTCGTCCTCGACATCGCGAAGGCCGCCGGAACGACCTGGGACGCCGACCGGGTCGCCGTCGCCCGCGACACCCGTACCACCGGCGAGCTGTTCGCCAACGCCGCCGCGAGCGGGCTGGCCGCGGTCGGCTGCGACGTCGACCGGCTCGGCGTCGTCCCGACGCCCGCCGTCGGGAACTACTGCGAGTCGGCCGAGGTCCCCGCGGTGTTAGTCACCGCATCGCACAACCCGCCGGAGTTCAACGGGATCAAGCTCGTCGGCGACGACGGCGTGGAGCTGTCGGTCGACGTGCTCGAACGCGTCGAGCGCCGCGTCCTCGACGACGACTACGGGCACGCGGACTGGCGGAACGCGGGCGCGACGACCCGGATCGAGGGCGCCGTCGACGACTACGTCGACCAGCTGATCGACGCGGTCGACGCCGAGGCGATCGCGGACGCGGGCCTCACGGTCGCGGTCGACCCCGGTCACGGCGCGGCGTCGGTCTCTTCGCCGCGGATCTACCGCGAGCTCGGCTGCGAGGTGCTGACCGTGAACGCGACGCCCGACGGCCACTTCCCCGGTCGTGACTCGGAGCCCGTCCCGGAGAACCTCGGCGACCTCCGGCGGCTCGTCGCGACCACCGACGCCGACGTGGGGATCGCTCACGACGGCGACGCGGACCGCGCGGTGTTCGTCGACGAGGACGGCGCGTTCGTCGACGGCGACACCTCGTTCGCGGCGATGGCGGACGCCTGCCTCGACGCCGACGACGCCGTCGTCAGCGCCGTGAACGTCTCCCAGCGGCTCGTCGACGTCTGCGACGCGAACGACGCCGACCTCGAACTCACGCCGATCGGTGCGACGAACATCATCACCCGAACACGCGAACTCCACGAGGAGGGGACGAACGTCCCCATCGCCGGGGAGGGGAACGGCGGGCTGTTCTTTCCGCCGTATCGGCTCTCGCGGGACGGCGCGTACATCGGCGCGCGATTCCTCGAACTGCTCGCGGCCGCCGACGGCCCGGTCAGCGAGGCAGTCGCGCCCTACGCCGACTACCACTTTGTGCGGCGGAACGTCGAGTACGCGGACGACGACGAGCGCGACGAGATGCTGTCGGCCGCGCGCGCCTACGTCGAGACCGCGGACGCGGAGCCGAACACCACCGACGGCTACCGCCTCGACTACGGCGACGCGTGGGTACTCGTGCGGCCCTCCGGCACCGAGCCGAAGATCCGGATCTACGCCGAGTCGGCCGACGCGGACCGCGCGGAACGGCTCGCGACGGACATGTACGTCGCGGTCGAGAGCGGGCGCTAGCGGCGTTCCTGGCGCGTCGAGAGTTGCGACAGCTCCAGCGACGGCGACCGTTCACTCGGTGACGACGGTCGCCGTCGGCTCCGTCGGTCGCTTCGCCCATCGCACCGCGGTCGCGGCGTCGTTGAACGGCTCGGCGTCGACCCCCCTGACGTCCATCGTCCGTTCGAGGTACCGCCGCTTGGGGCGCTCCGCGACCACCGCGAAGCGCGTCACGCCGCGGTCGGCGCCGGCCCGCGCCGCCAGCCGGAGCGTCTGTCGACCGGCGTCCGAGCAGGGCCGCGTCGTCCGCACGACGAGCACGACGGCGTCGACTCCCGGCTCGGCCGCGAGCGTCCGCCACCGATCGAGGAGCGCCTCGCCGTCCGACGGGGAGAGCCCCGTCCCGTGGGGGAGTTCGACGACGAGCACCCCGTCGTCGACTCGGATCGACCATCGCTCGCTCGGTTCCATGCTACCCGTTCTCACCTGTCGGTTAATAAATGCACGGCGCTAGATATCTACTATGATAATTTCGCTCCGTCAAGAGATCTCCTTGGTCGTACGCAAACAGCGCTCACACGCAGTTTTCGCGTCTGTCTCCTCGGTTCGATACCCGATTTGTGTCCCGCTATCGGTCGTGAGACCTACCATTCTCCCGGAACACGCTCGTCGATCTGTCGGCTCGCCGGTTCGCCGTCTCGATCGGCGCTACCGCTGTCCGTCGCCGTCCTCGCTGTCGCCGTCCTCTCCGTCCCCGCCGGCCGCGTCGACGACGGCCCGCGCGAGCGCGTCGAAGTCGGCGTCGTCGGGGACCACGTCGACGTCGATCCCGCTGTCCGCGGCCGTCTCCGCGGTCGGCGGTCCGATCGCGCCCACGACCGCGTCGTTCAGACCGTCGATCGCCGCCTCGCGGACCCCGCGCTCCGCCGCGGCGTCGAGGAAGTGAGTCACCGTGAGCGACGAGGTGAACGCGGCGGCGTCGAGGTCGCCCGCGGCGGCCAGCTCCGCGGAGTTCCCGGCCCCTCGCGGGCGCGTCAGCCGGTAGAGCACCGTCTCGGTCACCGCCGCGCCGGCCTCGCGGAGTCCCGCCAAGAGCACGTCGCTGCCGTGGTCCGAGCGCGCCACCTCGACGCGGTCGCCATCGACGCGGCCCTCCAGCGCCGCCACCAGCCCGGCGGAGGTGTACTCGTCGGGGACGAGATCGACGGTCCAACCCGCCGCCCGCGCCGCCCCCGCGGTCGCGGGACCGATAGTGACGAGCGTCGCGTCCCCCGGTTCCCAGCCCGCCTCGGCCGCGAGTTCGACGCCGGTCTTGCTCGTGAGGACGACGTACGGCGCGTCCCCGGGCGTCGCGCCCGTCGGCTCGACCGCGAGCATCGGGTCGGCGACCGGGGACGCGCCCAGCGACGCCAACAGCGTCTCGGCGTTCTCGATCCGCTCGTCGGCCGGGCGGAAGACGGCGACGCGGGGGGTGTCGGTGTCGTTGGAGTCGTCGGTGTCGTCGGTGTCGTCGGAGTCGTCGGTGTCGTCGGAGTCGTCGGTGTCGTCGGAGTCGCCGGTGTCGCCGGTCACGCCGTCGGACTCGTCGCTCACGCGTCGCCACCCCGCTCGCCGTCGTTTTCGAGGAACTCGACGACCCGCTCGCGCGTCGCAGCCACGTCGCCGATCACGGTGATGGCAGGCGGCTCGATCCCCGCCTCGTCGCGGACGTCGACGATGGTGTCTAGGGTGCCGGTCGCGACGCGCATGTCGGGCCACGTCGCGCGCTCGACCAGCGCGACGGGGGTGTCGCCGTCGAGGCCGGCGTCGCGGAGTTCGGCGGTGTACGCCGGGAGCTTGCCGACGCCCATCAGCACGACGATGGTGCCGCCGGTGGCCGCGAGCGCGTCCCAGTCGACCGCCGACTCCTCCTTCGTCGGGTCCTCGTGGCCCGTGACGAAGGAGACGGAGGAGGCGTGGTCGCGGTGGGTCACCGGGATCCCGGCCACCGCGGGGCCCGCGATCGCGGAGGTGACGCCGGGGACGACCTCGAAGGGGATCCCGGCCGCCGCGAGGTGTTCGGCCTCCTCGCCGCCGCGCCCGAAGACGAACGGGTCGCCGCCCTTCAGGCGGACGACCGACTTCCCCTCGCGCGCCAGTTCGACGAGCCGGCGGTTCGTGTACTCCTGCGGGGTCCACTCGCCGCCGGCGCGTTTCCCCACGTCCTCGCGTTTCTCCTCGGGAATCCGCCCGAGGATCTCCGGGCCGGGGAGCTTGTCGTGGAGCACCACGTCCGCCGACTCGATCAGCTCGGCGGCTCGCACCGTCAGCAGGTCGGGATCGCCCGGGCCGGAGCCGACGAGGTAGACGGTGCCCACGTCGTCTTCTAACGTGCTGTCCCCCTCACTCATCGTCCGCCTCCTCCTCGGCCCCCTCCCGAGTCCCCTCGTCGGCCTCGGCCTCCTCGCGCGCGGCCTCGATCAGGTCGGCGGCGCCGCGGTCGGCCAGATCGGCCGCGAACTCCTCGGCGGCCTTCGCGTGCGACCGGATCGGGAGGTCGCGGGTGTCGGCCACCTCTTCGGTGCCGTCGGTCGAGAGCACGCGGACGCGGGTGTGGACGTGCTCGCCCTGCACGAGCGCGGAGACGCCGATCGGGGCGACGCAGCCGCCGTTGAGCTCGCCGAGGATCGTCCGTTCGACGGTGACCGCGACGCGGGTCCGCGGGTGGTCGACCGCGGAGCGCACGTCCTCGATCACGTCGGGGTCGGTCGCGGTGACGGCGATGGCGCCCTGTCCGGCCGCGGGGACGAACTCCTCGCGGGGGAGTCGCGTCGTGGGCACCTCGTAGAAGAGCTCCGAGCGGCGGAGCCCGGCCTCCGCGAGGACGATGGCGTCGTACTCCGTCTCGACCTTCCGCTCCATCGCCGAGCGCTCGAGGTCGGAGAGCGAGTCGAACCACTCCTCGACGCTCTGGTCGAACTCCTCGTCGATTTCGTCTGTATCTTCCGTGTCGGCTCCGCCGGCCTCGTCGTCGCTGAGCGCGTCCCAGTTCGGCTCGTCGGCGCCGGCGCCGCTCCCGTCGCCGTCGTTCCCTTCGCCGCCCTCGTCCGCCGTCGCCGCGCGCGCCTCCCCCGAGGCGATCAGCCGGCGTTCGTGTTCCGCCTGCAGGCGGGGAGCGAGCAGCTTCTCGATCCGGGTGTCGACGTTCCCCCGGAGCGGCTCGACGACGAGGTCGGGTCGTGCGGCCTTGATCTGGGCGGTCCGGCGGAGCGATCCGGTCCCGACGACGGAGCCGGACGGGAGGTCTTCGATGCCGAGGCCGTCGGGGCTGACGACCACGTCGCCGGAGGGCGCGCGCTCGGGCACGCCGGCGATCACCATGTCGTCCATCCCCTCGGTGGGCACGTCCTTCAGCGAGTGGACGGCGAGGTCGGCGTCGCCGTCGAGTATCTCCTCGTCGAGCGCGCGGACGAAGGCGCCCGTCTTGCCGAGGCGGTGGATCAGCTCGTCGGGGATCTGGTCGCCGCGGGTCTCGACGCGTCGGAGCTCCACGTCGCGTCGGCGGCTCGACAGGGCGTCGCGGACGGTCCCGGCCTGCCGGAGGGCCAGGTCCGACCCGCGCGTGGCGAGCCTGAGCGTATCGGTCATACCCGAAGCGAGGTCCCCCGCGTTCAAAAGCGCACTAGTTCGGCCGTGGCGCTGACGCGCTGATAGCGCGCGGGATCGCGACGTGAGCGCTTATAAATGTACTGCGGTGGAAATGTACTACGGTGGCGCGTGCCTCCGAGCGGCCGCCTTTGGCGGCCGCGAAGAGCACGCGCGAGGGAGTCAGTCGCCGGAGCGAAGCGGAGGCGACTAACGAGGCTGGGGAGGTGTGAGGTGCGGTTGCTGTGCGGGGCGGGCGGGACTCAAAGGGGTAGCCGCGCTCGGCGAACCCCAGCGACGTAAGGGCCGCAATGAGGGAGCGTTAGCGACGACTGAGGACCGCAACAAGCTGTGGGAGCCGAGCGCGGCTGGGGCTTTGGCGGTGTTCGCCGTCGATCCGGTGTCAACGACTTATAACCAACATTCCAGTCGAGGATGTGCGCGAACAAAATCATCGTGGGCCCGAAGCCGTCTGAGCCGTCGCTGACAGTGAGAGAGTACATTTCGTGTGCTCTCCGAGGCGGTTGCAGGCTGTGTCGGATATCCAGTCCGACGAATTGCGAGAGTGGGTTTCGTGTGTTCTTGAGACGTTTGCGTGGCGTATCGGGTAGCCGATATCCGCGAACTGCTCACAGTGAGAGAGTAGGTTTCGTGTGTTCTCGAAAAACTAACGTAGAAAACCGAGTGCAAGCAGGCCGGTTGCAGAAGATACGGTACGGATCGATATCACACGAAACCCACGAACGGTAGTTTTATAAATAAATAGGTAATTGCTGTTCTCAACGGATGTCGGGGCCCTTCAGCAATATTACGGAAACGATTTTTGCCGACAAGTCGGTTCTCACGGAAAGCTACCAACCGGAGACGATCCTCGAACGCGATGAGGAGATCGAAGCATACAGTCATGCTCTTCAGGACGTACTGTTCGGACGCGAGCCTGAGAACGTCTTTCTGTACGGAAAGGCCGGTCTCGGGAAGACCGCTGTCACCGAGTATATGATGGACGAGTTGCGGGAAGAGGCAGCGACCCGTGAGCAGGCGGACGACCTGCACATCCACCAGATAAACTGTAACGGTCGAACGCTCTTTATGGTCGTTCGACAGTTGGTCAACCGTCTGTTACCCGAAGGGGCGAGCGACTTCCCGAAGCGGGGGCTCGGGACGGGCGACGCGTTCGACGAACTGTACACACAACTCGACCGAATCGGTGGGACCCACCTGTTTGTCATCGACGAGATCGACCACCTCGACGACGCGAACACGCTCTTGTACGAACTGCCGCGGGCACGCGCGAACGATCACATCTCGGAGTCACTCGTCGGTATCGTCGGCATTAGCAACGACTACACGTTTCGCCAGTCGCTGTCGCCGAAGGTCAAGGATACGCTGATGGAGACGGAGATTTCGTTCAGCCCGTACGACGCGGGTGAACTCCAAACGATCCTTCGTCACCGGGCGGAGACGGCGTTCGTTGACGGTGTTTGCGACCAGTCGGCCATCGCGAAGGCGGCGGCGCTCGCCGCACAGGACATGGGGAACGCACGGCAAGCAATCGACTTCCTCCGTGTCGGATCAGAAGTCGCAGAGCGGGAGGGCGACCGACACGTGATCGACGACCATATCGAGCGGGCACGGACGCTCGTCCAGCGGGGCCGTCTCCAGAACAAGATCCGTGATCAGACCCAGCACGGCCAGTATATTCTTGAAGCGATCGCCACGCTTGCCAAGGAGAATGAACTTCCGGCGCGATCGAAGGAGATCCAGACGGTGTACGAGACGGTTGCCGACGCCCACGGGGCGTCACCGTTGACGACGCTAAAAAGCGTGCAGGACCACCTCTCCGATCTCCACATGCTCGGCTTTCTCATCCGGCACGAACAGAACCAGGGCCGAAGCGGCGGACAGTACTACGAGTACGAATTGGATCTCGATCCGGACATCATCGTCCAAACACGGCAGAAGATCGTTGAGCAGACCAGCTGACTGGATTTTCGGCGGCAACTCTGCAGTTAGATACGGAACCGAAGAACAGACGAAAGGTACTCTCTTCGAAGGTACTCTCTTCGAAGGTACCCACCGTCTTTCACAGAACAGACGAAACGTACTCTCTCCGAATGCGGACGGGACCACTTCCGAGTCTGCCGAGGAACAGACGAAACGTACTCTCTCCGAATGCGGACGGGACCACTTCCGAGTCTGCCGAGGAACAGACGAAACGTACTCTCTCGACGCCAGTGACCCGCGATCGGAGTCGCGGGCTTCGACCTTGCTGATCTGTGGGACGGCCGGGGCCTCTCAGTCACGAGGAACTCACGAAATGTACTCTCTGAGTCAGTGCTCTGAGTCAGCGACCCGCGACTTCAGTCGTGTGCTTCTCCTTGTCGATCTGCGATCCCTACCACACGGCAAAGAACACACGAAACGTACTCTCTTGTGCGCGAGGTCATAACGGGGTTAATAAGACCGAACCAGCGGTAGGGGCCAACGAAGCCGCCTCGCAGACACTGGCAACACGTACCGGACCGAAGGTGTGTTAGTGCTCGGGGCCCAGATCCGGGTAATGGGAGTTCAGGAACAGTACCCGTTCGACGTCGAGGCCGTCCGCGCCGACTTCCCGATCCTCGATCGGCTGGTCGGCGGCGATCCGGAGTCGCCGGGCGAGGGGCCGGGCGACGACACCCCGCTCGTCTACCTCGACAGCGCGGCGACCTCGCACACGCCGGACGCGGTCGTCGACACGATCGCGGACTACTACCGCGGCTACAACGCCAACGTCCACCGCGGGATCCACCAGCTGAGCCAGGAGGCCTCCGTCGCCTACGAGGAGGCCCACGACACCGTCGCCGACTTCGTCGGCGCGTCGGGCCGCGAGGAGATCGTCTTCACGAAGAACACCACCGAGGCGATGAACCTCGTCGCGTACGCGTGGGGGCTCGACGAGCTCGGGCCGGGCGACAACGTCGTCTGCTCGCAGATGGAGCACCACGCGTCGCTGGTCACGTGGCAGCAGATCGGCAAGCGCACTGGCGCCGACGTGCGCTTTATCGAGGTGACCGATGAGGGCCGGCTCGACATGGAGCACGCCGCGGAGCTCATCGACGACGACACGCAGATGGTGTCTGTCGTCCACGTCTCGAACACGCTTGGCACGATCAACCCGATCGCGGAGCTGGCCGACCTCGCGCACGACCACGACGCGTACGTCTTCGCCGACGGCGCGCAGTCGGTCCCCACGCGTCCGGTCGACGTGAAGGACCTCGGCGTCGACTTCCTCGCCTTCTCCGGGCACAAGATGTGCGGCCCGACCGGTATCGGGGCGCTGTACGGCCGGGAGGAGATCCTCGACGAGATGGGGCCGTACCTCTACGGCGGCGACATGATCCGGCGCGTCTCCTTCGAGGACTCCACGTGGGAGGACCTCCCGTGGAAGTTCGAGGCCGGCACGCCCTCGATCGCCCAGGGGATCGCCTTCGCGGCCGCGATCGAGTATCTAGAGGAGATCGGTATGGAGAACGTGCGGGCCCACGAGGACCTGTTGGCGGCGTACGCCTACGACGAGCTCTCCGACCTCGGCGGCGTGGAGATCTACGGCCCGCCGGGCCACGACCGCGGCGGCCTCGTCGCGTTCAACGTCGAGGGCGTCCACGCGCACGACCTCTCCAGCATCCTCAACGACTACGGCGTCGCGATCCGCGCCGGCGACCACTGCACCCAGCCGCTCCACGACGAGCTGGGCGTCGCCGCCTCCGCGCGCGCCTCCTTCTACCTCTACAACACCGTCGAGGAGATCGACGCGCTCGTCGAGGCGGTGGGCGAGGCGCGCGATCTGTTCGCCTAGACGCGTTCGCGGAGCCGTGTTCGCGGAGCCGTGTTCGCGGAGGCGTGTCCGGCGGTACGGGACGCAGTGGTCGTTTATAAGTGCGTTCGGAAGCGGTTACGACGTTACCGAGTGTCGTTTATAAACCGATTCCGCCGGCCGCCCGGTGAACACCTCAAAAGTCCTAGTCGCTCGCGTGTACACGTAGTCGATCACAGATCGACGGTGAACACCGCCAAAGCCCCAGCCGTGAGGGCGGCGCACGCTCGCTGCGCTCCTCACTCGGTCGCTCACTTCGCTCGCTCCCTCGTTGCGGTGTCGCCGGCGGCTTCGCCGCCGGCTGCTCGTGGCGCTACGCGCCACGCTGCTTACATCGCCTGCGCCGCCCTCACGGCTGCCCCTTTGAGTCCCACCCGCACAGCACCACAACCGCACCTCACGCCTCCCCAGCCTCGTCGGTCGCCCTTTCGCTTCGCTCGCGCGACCGACTCCAGCGAGGGACCTTCGGTCCCTCTGGCAGCCGGCGCGCAGCGCCGGCGACCTCGCGCGACGCTCCTCGCGCCCTTACAGGGCGCTCGGCGGCGCGCGCCACCGCGTTCATTTATAAATAGCCATCGCGGACGCCCACGATCCCCTCACTCGAGTTCGGGCGGATACTCGCCGACAAGCAGTTCGACGCCGGCCAGATCGCCGGCCGGCTCGAACCCGAACGCCTCGCCGTAGAAGGCGAGCTCGGCGGCGTGCGCCCGGGCGATGTTGTCGGCGTCGCGGAAGCCGTGGCGCTCCTCGGGGAACGCCACGTAGGCGTATGGCGTCTCGTTTTCGACCAGCGCGTCGATCATCGACGCCGCCTGCGCCGGCGGGACGACCTCGTCCTCGCCGCCCTGCAGGAGGAGCAGCGGGGCCGTGATCCCCGCCGCGTGGGTCAGCGGCGAGCGCTCGCGGTAGACCGCCTCGGCCTCGGGAAGCGGCCCGACGAGCCCGTCGAGGTAGCGCGACTCGAACTTGTGGGTCTCCTCGCTCAACGCCCGCAGGTCCGCGACGCCGTAGTAGCTCGCGCCGGCGTCGAAGGCGTCGTGGAACGCCAGCGCGCTCAACACGGCGAACCCGCCCGCGCTCCCGCCGGCGATCGCGAGCCGGTCCGGGTCGGCCAACCCCTCGTCGGCCGCGTACCGGGCGGCGTTGACGCAGTCGAGCGTGTCGCGGACGCCCCACTCGCCGTCGAGGGCGTCGCGGTACGCGCGACCGTACCCGGTCGACCCCCGGTAGTTCACGTCGAGGACCGCGATCCCGCGCGTGGTGAGGAACTGCGTCGACGACGACAGCGTCGCGTCCGACCGGCTGGTCGGCCCGCCGTGAACGGTGACGACGAGCGGGGGGCGCTCCCCCTTCGGGGCCGTTACGTCGGGGTTGTGCGGCGGGTAGTAGTGCGCGTGGGCGACCGCGTCCGCGGCGCCGACCGAATCGCCGGTGGGCACGGTCACTGAGCGAGGCGTCGAGACGTACGCTGGGTCGAGCGGGTCGGCGGTGGACTCGCGGAGGCGGGCGACGGATCCGCCGGCTCCGACCTCCTCCGGCGGCGTCCACTCGACGACGGCGCTCGGCGCGTCGGGCCGGTGGCCGAGGAACGCGACGCGGTCGCCGTCGGACCGGATCGACGTCGGTCGAAACGAGGTGAACGGGAGGTCGGGGTCGACGAGGTCGGCCGCCCCGGAGCCGGAACCGGCGGCGCTTCCGGCGGCGGGATCGAGCAGCCGAAGGCTCGGCTCGCCCGCCTCGGTGTACAGCGTCGCGATCCGGCCGTCGCCGAGGAAGGCGTACGCGGAGTTCCCGAGCGTCCACATCGGGACGCCGAACTCCGCGTCGGCGGGGTACAGGTTCTCGGCGTCGCCGTCCGCGATCCGGTAGAGGTTCCACCAGCCGGTCCGGTCTGAGACCGCGTGGAGCGTCCCCTCCGGCGACCACGCCGGCGAGCAGACCGACTCGTCGGGACCGCCGAGGGCGACCCGGCGGGACTCCGCCTCTCCCTCGACCGGGTCGCCGTCGTCGTCGAGGTCGGCGACGACGAGCTCGGTCCCGTCCCACGGCATGTTCGGGTGGTCCCACCGGAGGTACGCGAGCCGGCCGCCGTCCGGGGCGGGCCGCGGGGCCGCGTAGAAGTCGCCGCCGGCGGCGACGACGGTCGGGTCCGGGATCGCGCCGTCACCCCGGTCAGCGCTGTCGCCGTCACCGTCGCCTTCGCTGTCGCCGTCACCGTCACTACCGCCGTTACCGCTACCGTTGCCCTCAGGCCGGAGCGGGAACCGGACGATCTCGTTCGCGGGCTCGTCGTCGGTCCCGGGCCCGACGTGTCGCTCGCGGACCGCGTACACCGTCTCGCCGTCGGGGGCGACCGCCATGTCGGCGTACCGGAGCGCGAGCGGCTCGGCGGGCTCCGGGGTGATCGGAACCGGCTCGGCGCTCCCGTCCGCCGGGAGGCGGTAGAGGCGCTGGTCGTCCATGCTCGCGGCGACGAGGGCGTCGCCGGCGACCGCGAAGTCGCCGCCGCCGTACTGGTGGACGAGGGTCCGCGCGTCGAACTCCGTCGGAGCGAGTTCTGTCGGATCGGCGTCGCCGTCGCCACCGTCGTCGGCGTTGCCACCGTCGTCGCCGTCGCCACCATCGTCGCCGTCGCCACCATCGTCGCCGTCGCCACCATCGTCGCCGTCGCCGTCTCCGGGGCCGTTTCCCCCGGCGTTCCCGAGAGCGGTCCGACAGAGAACGCCGCGACCGCCCTCCGAGGGCCGTCGTTCGAGCCAGTACGCGTACCCGTCGGCGAGACGAACGTCGGCGAAGCCGCGTCCGCCCTCCGCGACGTCCTCCGGCGCGACGGGAGAGGGCCACTCACCGTATGGAGTCGACATGACAATCGGATCGGTCCGTCCCGTCTTAACTCTGGTCCGGCGGCGCCCTCCGCTCGTTTCACCGTCGGGGGTCCGAATCCGATCGGCGACCCGCTCGACGGCTCGCTGCCGGTCTCTCGCTCTGTACCGTGTCAACGGCGGTCGCGCAATGATTATCATCTATCCAATCAAATATTCATTTGAAGAAGAATAACAACGTACGTTGTACCCCTTCGACGAGTCGTTGCTCGCATCCCACCATGACCGACCACAATCCGTCCACTCCGCCCACTCAACCCGAGACCGCCGAACCGAGACAGTCGACAGACGCCGTCACTGCGACCGAATCCGCGGCGGCCGGCGCCGGCTCGGTCGACGGGGAGCCCGGCCGGATCGACGTGCTGCACGTCGATCCGGACCCGCGGTCGGCGGAGCTTCTGGCGACGTTCGCGGCGCACGCCGCGGACCCGATTTCGGTCCGTTCGGTGGGGAGGGCCGAGGCGGCGCTGGCCGCGATCGACGGCACCGACTGCGTCGTGACGGAACAGCGGCTCCCCGACGGGTCGGGCGTGGCGCTCGTCGACCGACTCCGCGGCGACGGCGAGACCCTCCCGGTCGTGTTCCACACCACCCACCGCGACGAGCGGGTCGAGGCGCGGGCGTTCGGCGTCGGCGCGGACGCGTACTTCGAGAAGCGCTCTTCGCGGGGGCAGTACGAGCGCATCCTCGACTGTGTCCGGTCGCTCGTCGAGACGCGCGATTCCCGCCGCTTCGGACCCGCCGAGCCGCCGTCGGTCGACGACCCGCCGGGCGCCTCAGAAACGATCCGTTCGGAGGAATGACCCGTCTCCGCTCGGAGGAGTGGCCCGTCTCCGCTCGGAGGAGTGACTCGTCTCCGCTCGGGCAAACGCCCCGGTTCGGCGGGGCGACGGAACCCTTTTGACTCGCACGGGCCTACCTGAAACCGATATGGGACTGGGCTCGGACATGTACCGGCAGCAGATTCTCGACCACTACAAGAACCCGCGCAACTACGGGGAGCTCGAGGACCCCGACTTCACCCACGTCGGCGAGAACCCCTCCTGCGGCGACACGATCCGGATGCAGGTCGGCCTCGACGACGCGGGCGAGACCATCGACGCGGTGCGGTTCACCGGCGACGGCTGCGCCATCTCGATGGCCTCCGCGAGCATGCTCTCCGAGCGCCTCCACGGAATGTCGATCGGGGAGCTCGACGAGCTCGACACCGACGACGTCACCGAGATGCTCGGCGTCGACATCTCGCCGATGCGCGTGAAGTGCGCGGTGCTCGGCCGGCAGGTCGCGCAGGACGGCTCGAAGATCCACCGCGGCGAGCTCGACCCCGACGACCGCACGAAGACCGAGGAGTAGGCTCCCTCGCTGCCGAACCGCCTCGAACCGCTCCCCCTTCCCGCCCCGTCCCGAGCCCACCGGACTTTTGCTCGTGAGTCACGTTCGTCCGCGTATGAGCGACGGGTTCGACAAGGAGGCCGAACGCGAGAAGCTCCGCGAGAAGCTCGCGGACGACGACGAGAAGCGCGAACACACCCAGCGGATGTCCGAGTTGCTGTTGCAGGGCGCGACGATGACGAACCGCCACTGCGACGACTGCGGCGACCCCATCTTCCGGCACGACGGGCAGGAGTTCTGTCCGACGTGTCAGGCGGCCGGATCGGGCGGGGGCGCGCAGGGCGAGTCTCAAGAGAGCGCGCAGACCGCAGATCTGGAAGGGGCGGGGAACGCGCCGCGAACGGTCGTGAAGACCGGAAACAGCGAGGAGGGTTCGTCGCAGGGAGAGCCCCGAGATCCGTCGGAGCCCTCGGCTACGGATCAGTCGGCTCCCCCGAATGTGAATCGGAACACCGCCACCTCGAACGCGGCCTCACCCCCGACGAACGCCGAGGCGTCGCGTGACGAACCGGCGACGACCCCGCCGGCCGACCCCGCCGATTCGGGAACCCTCGCCGACGCCCGCGCGTCGCTGACGCGGACGCTGGCGCGGTTCGCCCGCGCGGCCGAGGAGACCGACGACCCGCGGCGCGCCCGCGACCACCTGCAGGCGGCGCGCGAGGCGGCGGAGGCGCTGTCGGCGCTGGACTGACGCGAACTCCTCAGCGCTCGAAGACGAGCCCGTAGTGGTACGGCGGGAGGTCGACCTCTCGCACGAGGCGCAGGTCGCTCGCGTCCTCGACGGCTCGGCGGGTCGCCTCCGGCGCGAGGCGCAGGTCGGTGGGCGGCCCTCTGGGCTCGCCCCCGATCGTCGTCTCCTCTCGCGGTCGGTCGCGCCAGTTGATTACGGCGAACCGGCCGTCGACGGCGAGCGCGGCCGCGACCGCCGCGACGAACGCGGCGCGGTCCTCGACGCCGTGAAACGCGTTCGCGAGCAGCGCGAAGTCCGCGGGCTCGGGGAGCAGCTCCGGGAGCGCCCGCGCATCTCCCTCGATGGTTCTGACGTTGTCGATCCCCTGCTCCGCCGCGAGCGCGTCGAGTTCGGCGAGCAGCGACCCGTCGACGTCGACCGCGTACACCGCGGCCGGGTCGGCGATCCGCGCGGCGGGCAGCGCGAAGTAGCCGTTCCCGCTGCCGATCTCGACGACGCGGTCCCCCGGCGCGAGCCCGAGCCGCCGGAGGGTAGCGCCCGGCGTCGGCCACACCCGTCCCCACCAGTCCCAGTCCGGCTGTCCCGTGTTCTGAAAGCGGTCCACGGCCGGCCGTGGGACGCGGGGGGAATTATCGGTTCGGATCGCCGTCTTCGGGCGTGGCCGTCAGTCTTCGAGCGAATTTGCCGGAGCCGGTGTGACCGAGGCGTCACGCCGGGTGGTGTCCGTGACGATCGACAGCCTCCCCGCGAAGGCGACTCCGACGAAGTTGAACTCGGTTTCGGGTCCAGCGAGACGATGAAATATCATATTAACCTACAATATCTGTTCCAGATACGTTTGGATCAACTGTAGCCGATCGACCGCTCACAGCCGGGTTGTGAAACCCGATCTGTGACGCTTCGGCGGACGGACATCGGATCGAATTCGGTCGATGAGCTCGTGATTCACACCTCCACGCAGCGCTACTGTCTGTCCACAATTGTTTATATACGATCGAAAATAACCCTAAATACTCTTTTCCAGTTAAAATAACGCGTCTAGTAGTGTTTCTCTCTGAAATATGCGGGCCCCGATAGAAGCCGTACTCCGTTCTCGTCGACGGCGCTCTGCGGTTCCCGCTGTACTTCATCGTCAAATACTCGCATTTCGACACGAAATTCGGGATAGCTGAACCGCTACTGAAGATGTATCAAATAAGAATATTATATCATATTTATCACTTATCAAACTTTTATACACTGCTCCAGATGGCGTCGAGTTCCCAGTGGCTCCTGCGGAAACGGGACAGCTTCACAAACGGATGTGGCTCCGATACATTTTTTAGTAGATTCCACACTCCGCATCTCCACACGCCTGTTGTTCACCTGACTGCGCGCGGTTTTCTCACAACACGAATGCTTATTATTGTTGAATGTCCGTCTCGATATCATGACGGAACGGCTTCTGAAACCGAGTGTGAGTGTTCGCGGCGTGCTTTCTGGTCCTCGCGAAGACGTCCTCGTCTTACGGCGCGATACGGACGGCGAGTGGGAGCTTCCCGGCGGTCGGATGGGGCCGTCCGAAAGCGTCTCGGAGTGTCTCCGCCGCGAAGTCCGTGAGGAGACGTCGCTCTCGTTGGAGATCGAGGATATCCTCCTCGCGAACTCGTGGTCGAACGACCGGGACCAGGACCGGTTTGCGGTGTACTACGTCTGTGAAACGGACGAACGCGCCGTCTCTCTGAGCGAGGAGCACGTCGAGTCCGAATGGGTGTCTCCCTCCGAGGCCGCGTTTCTGCTCTCGTCGCCGCAGGCGACTGCAGTGCGGCTGTCGTGCGATCGTATCGACACGAACCCCGTCTTAGATCTGTAGCTCCGCCTTGGATCCGTCGCGGCGTGCGCGGCCGTCGCACGACGCGATCTCACACACGCGGCGGGTGTTCGCGCTCTCCAAAGTTACTTACTTCCATGCGAACACCCCTGGATATGGACCTTTCAAACGCGCACGCACTCGTCACGGGCGGTGCGGGCCTCATCGGGAGTTACCTGGCACGCGATCTGATCGAGGGCGGAGCGACCGTCAGAGTCGCCGACGATCTCTCGAAGGGCGACCGTGACCGCGTGCCCTCCGCCGCCGAGTTCGTTCAGGCGGATCTCACCGATCCGGACGACGTCGCGGCGGCGCTCACCGAGGACATCGATATCGTGTTCCACCTCGCGGCGTACACGGACACGAACTACGACGACGACCGGAAGCTGTTCGAAGAGAACACCGAGATGACGTACAACCTCCTCGAACGGATGGAGGAGGTCGACGTGTCGAACGTCGCGTTCACCTCCTCGTCGACCGTGTACGGGGAGGCCCCGCGTCCGACCCCCGAGGATTACGCCCCGCTCGAACCGATCTCCATCTACGGATCGTCGAAGCTCGCCGACGAGGCGTTGCTCTCGACGTACGCCCACTCGTACGACTTCACCGTCTGGGTGTTCCGGTTCGCAAACATCGTCGGCCCGCACCAGCGCGGCACCGTGATCCCGGACTTCATCGAGAAGCTCATCGAAGACCCGTCCGAGCTCGAAATTCTCGGGAACGGCCGCCAAGAGAAGTCGTACCTCCACGTCTCCGAGTGCGTCGAGGCCATGCAACACATCGTCGAGCACGCGGGAGGCGACCTCAACACGTACAACCTCGGCACGCGCACGACGACGTCGGTCACGGCAATCGCGGACATCGTCAGCGACGAGCTGGACCTCGACCCGGCCTACTCGTACACGGGCGGCGACCGCGGCTGGACCGGCGACGTACCGAAAATGCGACTCTCCATCGAGAAGGTCTCGAGCCTCGGCTGGGAACCCGCTCTGTCTAGCCACGAGGCGGTCCGCCGCGGGACGCGCGAGCTCGCCTCGGAGCTGCTCGACGAGTAGTCGACGGCAGTCCCGCAGTTGGGTTCCCGCTCGTAGATCGGAGCGTCAGAAAGGCGCCTGTCCCGTCTGCCGGTCCGTCCCGTTCACTGATGACGCGTTTTCTTGGTGCGCCGGCACTTTTCACACAGGCTTCGTGCCGAAATTCCACGCCCCAACACCTTGCCGCATTTACAACGGGGTACTTTCGATTGCTCCGCCATGCTACACATGTTGCCAATACACAATGATAGTACTTTCCCCTACTCGGGCGAGCGCAGCGTGGAGAGCGTCTCTGCACATACCAGCGTGGAGAGCGTCTCTGCACATACTCGAATACACGTGCGAACGCGTGGAAGCGCACTGTAACGGTAGACGCGGCAAGAACGACCAAGAGTGGGCATCTGGGGGGTGAGACGGAGAAACCGCTGTGGGTCCGTGAGCGAGTAGGATGTGGCAGTTCACGCTCTCTGAACACAGAAAGACTCTTTTTACTTCAATGAAAGTACCGTTCGTATGTCAGATTCCACGCTGGCGTCCGTCGATGTCGATTACACCGACGGCGAAGGAGAAGACCCGGCGGATTACCCGTCGCTGCAACACAAGATCGAGAAGGCCATCGAAGTCACCAAAACCGGACTCGAGGAGTACGAGAACCCCGCCGTGATGTGGACGGGCGGAAAGGACTCGACGCTCACCCTGTACTTCATCAATCAGGTCGCCGAAAAGTACGGCTACGAGAAGCCGACCGCCGTCTTCATCGACCACTTCCAGCACTTCGACGAGATCACCGACTTCGTCGAACACTGGGCTGACGAGTGGGACATCGACCTCGTGTACGCGCGCAACGAGGACGTCGGCGCGTACGCGGACGAACACGGCCTCGAGCCCGGCGACGACATCCCGGTGTCGGCCCTCTCCGACCACAACAAACGCCACGTCCGGGAGATCCTCGAGTACGAGGAGGACACGTTCCCGTTCCTGTTGGACACCTACGTGGGGAACCACCTCCTGAAGACCGTCGCGCTGAACGACGCGTTAGAGGAGTACGAGATCGACGGCGTGATCTCCGGGATCCGGTGGGACGAGCAGGACGCCCGCGCCGACGAGACGTTCTTCTCCCCGCGTCACGACCCGGACATCTACCCGCCCCACGACCGGATTCAGCCGATCCTGCAGTTCGACGAGGCGGACGTCTGGGACGTGTTCTGGAGCTACGTGGTCCCCGACACCGTTGCGGCGTTCCCAGACGAGGGCTACGTCCCCGACTCCGCCGACGACCTCCCCGACGGCGTCAGCCAAGCGGCGATCCCCATCTCGCCGAAGTACTTCGCCGGGTTCCGCTCGCTGGGAAGCGAAGTCAGCACCGAGAAGACGGAGGCGGTCCCGGCTTGGAAACAGGACCTCGAGAACACGACGGAGCGCGCCGGCCGCGCCCAAGACAAGGAGGACCTGATGGAGCGGCTGCGGGACCTCGGCTACATGTGAACGGGTAGGGGCTTACCACAACCCCTGGAGTGTTGTTCGAACTGGTTCGAACGAACGATTTACGATAGTGACGTCTCGCGTACGAATGGGCGATATCTGTGTCCGAATTTATAATTACATAGGTACGGCCGTAATACTTATTATTCAATCAAAAATCATATTCATTCCAAATCGCGGGTTTATATGATCGGTACTATCTGTCCTAATCCGTCGGCGTGCGTTTGATTCGGGACCGTCGACGTACTGGCACAATTTTCCATCGAGTTGAGTCACCGTCCTACAGATGAGCAAGGCGAGTGCCTCGGGGCTTGACCCCGAGTCGGGTCACCAACCGCAACGTAATCGCGACCGGTCTCGGGGAGAATTCACTGGACTGCTCACTGCTCCAACTGAGCTGATTAGACCGTTCATCTGCGTACATATAGAATATAGATACAGTATCTAATTCAGATATGTTTTAACTGTCATTTTCTGCCGCGCTATCCGTAGCGGGCGGAAAGTAACCAATACCGTTGTTTAATATGTGTTCTCTCCGTGAAATTACTACTGTTACTCAATCTTATCAGTCGACCAAAGATGTTAATAGTATTCGAGACAGTCATTTTTCCAATTCATGGGGAGTCACAGACATCTTGCCGTACTCATGGCGATCGCGATGGTCCTCGCACCGATCGCCGGAGCGGCAGGGACGGTCGGAGCGACACAGCAACTAGGAGACGGACCGTCACACGCGATCGGCCACGGCGAAACCGTTCAACAGACCGGTTCGAACCCCTCCAACCCGTCGGAACTGCCCGGTAACTTCATCAACGCGACCGAAAGCGTCGACGTTTGGGACCGGGCTGTCTTCCCGCTTCGCGCGGACCGGAGCGATGACGCGGACACCGCGACCTCCGTTGACAACATCTATCTCGAGGCCGCTGCTCCCGGACTCGGTGCCCAGCCGCTCCAGGGTTCCGGCGATCGGAATCTCGTCGTCTACCCGGACGACGCGACGATCGATCTCACGTTCGACGTCGCCGGGACCGACGCGAGCGCGGACGACCTCGCGGGTGAGGAGGTCCACCTGATCTCGGCGAAAGTCGAGTCTTCCGAGGAGACTGAGCTCCCGTCGGCATTCGATCCCCAGTCGCTCCGGGAGTTCGTTCGAGACGAGGCAGACAGTGAGACCGTCGCGTTCGAAAACGCGTCCACGGCCACCGTCGGGAACGACGGCAGTGTCGACTTCGAGTACGACCTCACAGAGGGGGACCGCGGCGCGGGATCGTACATGTTCATGGCCGTGACGACGGCGAACGGCGGGATCGACACCTCGAATCAGAACCTCAGCGTCCCCGGCGAGGCGACCGTTCTCGGCGTCGATACCGCCGCCGTCCAGCGGACCTCCTCTGAGGTGACCGTCGCCGACGACGACGAGACACACGACGTGGGCGACAACGTCTCGTTCGACGTCGACGCGGGGCTGACCACCGAAGACGGCCGGGTCGACCACGCGATCGCACTCTGGAACGAGTCCGCCGTCGCCGGCGAGCGGTTGACGATCATCGCGCCCGATACCGTCTCGACCGGCACGACCGCCGATGATTTCACGATCAATCACACGATCGAAAACGTGGCCGGCGTTCAGAACGTCGATGGCGACGCCTCCGCGTTCGGGCGGACGCTCACCGACAACCGGCGGTCCGGCGTGTTCGAACTCGCGGATATCGTCTCGTTCCTCGCGAACGAGGGCGAGTTCAGCGGACCGGAGACGAACCGGGTCGGCTCGACCACGATCAACGCGTCGGTAACGTCGGTCAACGCGACCGGCTCGAGCACGACGATCGAGGTCGAGACGCTGGAGTCGTTCGAACCGGGCGAGTACGTCGCCGTCCACATGGCCATGGCCGACGGCGATCTGACGGAAGTCTCGTCCAGTCGCACCGACATCACTCTGGTCAACGAGAGCGGTCCCGGTCAGGGTCCCGGTGATAACCCCGGTCAGGGTCCCGGTGACAACCCCGGTCAGGGTCCCGGTGACAACCCCGGTCAGGGTCCCGGTGATAACCCCGGTCAGGGTCCCGGTGATAACCCCGGTCAGGGTCCCGGTGACAACCCCGGTCAAGGGCAAGGACCCGGTCTCGGTCCGGGTTCCGTCGTCGAGGAGAACCCCGACCGGATCCGTGAACTCGTCTCGGTGCCGGAAGACGTCAACCCGATTGTCGCGGAACAGGGCGAACTCCGTTTCGACGAGGAGAACGACACCTCCGTCGTCGAGTTCGCCGGGCGGACGACCGCGGAACAGGTCAGTATCAATGACGAAGTCAACGGGACCGTCACCACGGTCAGACTCGACGGCAATCCGGGAGAAACCGGCTCGCCGCCCGGCCAGTCCGTCTCTACGCTCCAAATAGCGGTGCCCGAGGAAGCCGCCGACACCGAGAGCGAACTCGTGTTCAACATCTCGCGGACGGAGCTCGACGACGTCGAATCCCCCGAGGATCTCAGGGTCAACCGCTTCGCCGACGGCGAGTGGGGCCACGACGAGATCGAGACCGAAGTGATCGACGAACCGGGCGAGCCGATCCGGATCGAGGCCGAAACGCCGGGGTTCTCGTTCTTCTCGGTCACCGCGGTGAGCGAACCCGAAGCGGTGATCGACGCACCCGACCAGGTGGGCGCCGACGAGGAGTTCACCCTCGACGGGAGCGAGTCGACCGACCGCTACGGCGAGGTCGTCTCCTACGACTGGGAGGTCGGTGACGAGAGTCAGACCGGGGAGACCGTTACGGCGGCGCTCGAAGAACCCGGAACCGTTGACATCGAACTAACGGTGACGAACGACGCCGGTGAGACGAGCTCGACGACGGTCCCGATTACCGTCGAGGAGTCCACAGACGGAGACGACGCGGCGGACGGCGGGGCCCAGCCGATCGAGGAACCGTCCGGGTTCCCGGTGCTCGGCTCCGTTCTCGTGATCGCGTTCATCGCACTCCTGGCCGGCGCACTGTTCGTGCGCCGTCGAAACTGAAACAGGTAGCGGGCCGACGGCGAATCCGCCATCTTTCCTTTTCGTTCTTTTCATCCTTTTCGACGCTTCCGATACCCCTCGGGGCCATCGTGACCCACTGCGGGAACAGGAGCCACGCGCCGACGCTGACGACGACGGTGGGCCGGCGACCCGGACTGATACTCCCGACGGACATCCATTCGTATCCGGCAGAAGAACGACAAACAATTTATAAAAACGACAAATATATGTGAGATTGAAACATCCGAGATCGGATTCCATCGGCGATCTCCGAGTCGCTCTTCGGGGGCGGGGGCGTCGCTCACGTCACGCCGGCCGATCGCGCTCCGGGGCACAACGACGCGGGTCGTCGGCGGCTCCGGGATGCGGCCGCGCTGGTCACCGTGCGGCCGCGAACTCGCGGGGAGCCGACGTCGATCGATCCGGGAGCGCCGACGCCGACAATCAACATTTATACCGGTTCTCACCGACGTACCGTTCGTCTCAACCATGTCGCCCCCTTCGAACACCTCGGCTCCCACCGTGACGGACCTCGACGGGACGGCGGAGCGCGTCGTGACGTGTTCGGAGGTCACGCGGACGTTTTCGCGAGGCGGAACGGGCGGTTGGCTCTCCGGTGGCGACCGGCGCGCCGAAACGGTCACCGCGGTCGCGGACGTGTCGCTCGCGGTCTCCCGCGGCGAGTTCGTCGGCCTCGCCGGGCCGAGCGGCAGCGGGAAGTCGACGCTGCTCCACCTGCTCGCGGGGTTAGACGTCCCCACCTCGGGGACGGTCACGCTCGCCGGCCGGGACGTGGGGTCGCTGTCCCCGCGGGGGCGAACCGCCCTGCGGCTCGACCACGTCGGCGTCGTGTTCCAGCACTTCCACCTCCTGTCGTCGCTGTCGGCGCGCGCGAACGTCGCCGCCCCGCTCATCGAGCTCGGCCACTCGAAGCGGCAGCGCCGTGAGCGGGCGACGACGCTTCTCGAACGGGTCGGTCTCGGGGACCGGATCGACCACAAACCGGGCGAGCTGAGCGGGGGCGAACGACAGCGGGTCGCCGTCGCCCGGGCGCTCTCGACCGCCCCCGACCTGGTGATCGCCGACGAGCCGACGGGCGAGTTGGACACGGCGACCGGCGCGCGGGTGCTCGACGTGTTGGCGGACGTCGCGAGCGACTGCGCGGTGATCGTCGCCTCACACGATCACCAGGCGCTCGACCGCGTCGAACGGGTGATACGGCTTCGGGACGGCCGCCGCGAGGACGAGGGCGCCGACGCGACGAGGGGAGAGAACGAGACGATGAGCGGGCATGAGTGACGCGGATCGCGGGTCTCGCCCGCGACGCGTCGTCGCGCTCGTGGGGCTCGGCGTCCGGCGAACGGTCGGCAAGGCGCGCGGCGGCACGTCTCGACGGCTGTTGTTGAGCGTGTCGGGGGTGGCGGTGGCGATCATGGTGATGGTCATGGTCTCCGGCGTCGCCCTCGGACTCGCTTCCCAAAGCGCCGTCCAGAGCGAGGACGTCGACTACTGGGTCGTTCCCGAGGGCGGGAATCTGGACACGATCGCGGTGTCGACCGAAGGGCCGCAGTTGGGATCGACACACGAGTTGACGGAGCGGCTGCGAGGCGACGAGCGGGTCCGATACGCGACGCCCGTCCTCCTCCAGGTCGTCCCCGTCTCCTCGCCGGGAGGTGACTCGCTGGAGTACGTCCTCTTCGTCGGCGTCGTCGCCCCCGAGGGGTCGACACCGACGGTCGCGGGCGTCTCGACCGCGCAACTGGAACCGGGCGACCCGTACTACGCCAACGGGAGCTACGACGGGCGGTGGACGGGCGAGGTCGTCGTCAACGCGGGGGCGGCGGCGCTGTTGAACGCGTCGAACGGGAGCGCGATCGCGCCCGCCAGGGGCGCACCGGAGCCGCTTCGCGTTCAGGCCGTCTCCGAGACCGACTTCCGGACCGGGATCGGGAGCACGCCGGTCGCGCTCGTCCACCTGAGCGAGCTGCAGGCGATGACCGGCGCGACCGACGCCGACGCCGCCGATCAGCTGCTCGTGAGCACCGACGACCCGGCCGTGCGGGAGTCGCTGACGGAGCTGTACCCGAACACCGCCGTCACGACTCGGACGGGCATCGCCGCCCGGGACGCGTCGCTCTCCAGTCTCCCGTTCGCGATGGGCGTCGCCGCGCTCGTCGTCGCGCTGCTCGTGGGGCTGCTGTTCACGGCGACGATGACCGGGCTGGAGGTGACGAACGACCGGACGGCGCTCGCGACGCTGGCGGCGCTCGGCTACTCGGACCGCTCGCTGTCGGTGCTCGTCGTCGTCGAGACGGTCACGGTCGCCGCGCTCGGCGGGCTCGTCGGCGTGGGTCTCGGCGCTGTCGGGATCGCCGTCACGAACGCGGTCGCGGCCGCGACGCTCGGCGTCCCCTCGATCGCGCTGTTCAGTCCGGCGCTGCTCGGGTACGGCCTCGTCGTGGCGCTGTTCATCGGGCTGCTCTCGGCCCCGTACCCGATCTGGCTCTCGCGGCGATCGGAGACGCTCGAGGTGATCCGGGGATGAGCCTCGGGAGTCGGCTCGCGGCGATCGGCGGGATCGCGGTCGCACAGCTCCGCCACGACCGGACGCGGACCGCGCTGGCCGTCATCGGCGTGACGCTGGCGGTGGCCGCCACCGTGTTGCTCGCGGCGACCGGGGTCGGCGTCGTCGAGACCGGTCAGGACCGGTTCGGCGACGCGGGGCGAGACCTGTGGCTCACCGGCGAGACGATCCAGTTCGCGCCGGGACAGGTGGGCGGCGTCGAGAACTCGATCCACGGCGCACACGAGGTCGCCACGGAGCTGCGGAGCCGCGAGTCGGTCAACACGGTGGGGCCGCTGCTGTTTCAGACCGTCTACGTGAGCGCCGACGGTGAGGAGTTCCAGACGCTCGCGGCGATGGGCGTCCCGAGCAGCGCCGGCGTCTCGATCTCGCGGGGCGAGGGGTTCGAGGGCGACGCCCACTACGCCGAGGGGAGCTACGACGGGCCGATGACGCACGAGATCCTGATCGACGAGCGGACCGCGGCGCTGCTGGGAGTGGACGTCGGCGACGCGATCTACGCCGGCGGGACGGTCTCCGCGGCGCGCGACCACCGCTTCGAGGTGGTGGGGATCTCCGGGACCGGCAACCAGTTCTTGGGGACGCCGACGGTCACCCTCCCGCTGAGCGAGCTCCAGGAGATCACCGGGAAGACCGAGACCGACCCCGCGACGCTCATCGCGCTCACCCTCGAGGAGGGCGCGGACGCGGAGCGGGTCGGCGACCGGCTGGCGGCGGCGTACCCGGAGCTGACCGTCCGGACGAACGAAGAGCAGTTCCGGGCGACGCTCCAGCGACAGGCCGTCGCGTTGGCCGGCGGCGCGAGCCTGATCGTCCTCGCGGTGGTGGCGGGGCTCGCGCTGACGCTGAACGTGTTGCTGTCGATGGCGTACCAGCAGCTCCACGAGTACGCGGCGTTGCGCTCGCTCGGGAGCTCGGGGGGAACGCTCACCGGGATCGTCCTCTGTCAGTCGGCGATCGTCGGGGCGCTCGGGTGCGCGATCGGGCTCGCGGTGGCCGTCCCGGCCGCACGCGCGATCGACGTCGTCGCGGCCGCAGTCACCGGCTTCGAGAACGTGGTCCGGCTCTCGCCGCGGGTGTTCCTGCTCGGCGTCGGCGTCGCCGCGGTGACGAGCCTGCTGAGCGGCGTGCTGGTCGGCTGGCGATTCCTGCGACTGGACGCGGTTCGAGTCCTGCGAGAGGGGTGACGGGTTCGTGTGTCCACCGAGTACGGAAGGCGGGGGGCGTCGAACACTCATACAGAATCCCACAGCTGTCCGACCCGATCGTCGATCCATGGGAGGACCGCCGCTTCGAGGACCCGCGTGAGATCCGTCGCGTACGTGCGGTCGACTGCGGATTCCGTGCTCGCGTCCGGAAGCGGGTGGTAGTGATCCCGCGAATTGTGCGATTGCTCGTGTCTGTCCCACCGACATCGACGACGCTCTCCGGAACGGCGTTCGATGTATGATATATGGAACTCCCCGTTCGTGTATGCCCGAAGTTCGAGCGTCACGTCGTCAACACCGCTCGGATAGTAGTCGGTGTCGAACGTGACGACGAGGCTCTCGAGTTTGTTCGACGGAAACAGTGAGGTCGTTCGAACTCCGTCTCGCTGCCCGAACAGTCGCCCGACGTATCGGAGCGTTTCCTCGTCGACGGTTCGAGACGCGTCGGGGCCATCCACGGTCACGCGGCTTTCCCGTCAGTGGACGAGTCCTCGGCGCGCCCTTGTCGAACCCGTTCCAGCCGGGTAATCCGTTCTCGGACGGTTCGCCACTCGCTTATCGCGATCCAGGTGTCGTCGATGTCGTCGAAGTCCGCGTGTTCGAGCGCATCTACGCCGTCCGGTGAGTCCACACCGAACCGCTCTCGAAAGTCCCGCTCCCGTGCCGTGAGTTCGGAGAGCGTGTCGCGCAGCTCACTCGGCGAAAGCTTCTCCAGTCGGCTTCGCCGCCGCCACTCGAAGTACGATTCGTTCCGTTTGTAGGTGATCGGCGTCTCGGACACCGCTTCGACGACCCCGATATCCTCGAGCCGTTTGAGATGCCGCCGGGCGGTGTCCGGAGCGCAGGAGGCGCGCTCGGCGACCGCGGTGACTCCCGCGGGCTCGTACAACTGGAGTGCGACTCCGTACACACGCTCGTCAGCCGGCACGGAGTCGAGATCGTCGCGAAACCCCTCCGCGAGGGCGAATTCAGCCGGAGGCCCATCGGATGTCATGTCTTCACGTTGTTACTCAGACCAAATAAATCTGTAGGAGACGATCTATTTCGTTTCGCTCGTTACGCGAACTCTGCGTCTCGATACCGTACCGAATCCACAGTGTCGGGAGTTGGCTTCCGTCCGCGACCGAAGCGTGGGATCTCTCTGCCGCTCTGCGAGACGGACTTCATCCGATCCAGCGGATCCGTGTACAGCCGATTGGACACTCGATTCGGAACCAGCACGGCGCGGAGCGGTCTCGTACCTGTCTCTTATACACA
>NZ_AOJG01000036.1 GCF_000337375.1 Halorubrum lipolyticum DSM 21995
CCCAACTCCCGGACCTGATCGACAAGCCGCTCGCCTGGACGTTCGGGCTCATTCCCTCCGGGCGGAGCCTCGCGCACTCGCTGGTGTTCCTCGCGGGGCTCTCAGTAATTGTGTGGCTGCTCGCGACGCGGTCCGGTCGACGGCCGGAGGCGGGCGCATTTCTCGTCGGCTACCTAACGCACGTCCTCGCCGACGTGCTCCCCGCGGCGCTGGCCGGCGAGTGGGCGAAACTCGGGACCCTACTCTGGCCGATCACGCCGGTCTTCCGGTATCCGGACGAGCTGGACCGCAGCATCATCGGCTTCTTCCTCGAGCTGCGGCCGGCGGAGCTGGTGTCGCTCGAACTCGGAGTCACGATCGTCGCGTTCGCGCTGTGGGTCGTCGACGGAGCGCCCGGGATCGGGACCGCGGTGCGGTTCGTTCGACGACGCGTCGAGCGTCTGCGAGCCTGACACGCTCTCACGCCAGCGTCGGCACTCGCCCGCGAACGCCGGCCGGGTGGAACCGGACGCAAGCAGCGTCAGCGCGCGTTTTCGGGCCCGGAGCCCGAGGCCTCCGGGAACCTCCCACCCCACCGGTTCCGCTGTTAACGCAGGAAAGCGAGGTGCGAGTACCTGGACGATCCGTCTCGTGACGGCCACCCGTGGAAGCGGGGGGCGTTGCTCCCCAAACGGGGCTCCGTGACACCGATGGGACTCCCACCCCACCGCTTCCGCTGTTAGCGTGCACCGCTCCGGGCGGTTGACTCGCTCCCACCCCACCGGTTCCGCTGTTCGCACGGAGCACCGGATCTCTCGACGGACCCAGTAGCGTGCGCCAGAGAAACAGCCGGTTGCGAGACACGGCGATACGAACAGCGGAAGCGGTGGGGTCAAGTGTATATAAAAGAGCGGTAACAAAAGAAACAACGGAAGTAATGGTTTTATATAGTTGGATTGGTACTATTTGATATGAGCGACTTCTCGTTTACACCGAACGCCTCCATTTTCGAGAACCGGGAGGCGCTCCTCGAAGAGTGGACGCCGGACAGCCTCGTTGGACGCGATGAAGAACTTACCCGGTACCACGCGGCCCTCCAGCCGGTCATCAACAACGAGACCCCCTCGAACGTCTTTCTCTACGGAAAGAGCGGCGTGGGAAAGACCGCGGCCACGCGCTACCTTCTCCGCACGCTCGAAGGGGACGCAACCGACGTGCCGGAACTCGAGCTCTCGACGATCGAAATCAATTGCGACGGCCTGAACACGTCCTACCAGGTGGCCGTGAAACTGGTCAACGAACTCCGCGAGCCGGGACGGCAGATCTCCAATACGGGGTATCCACAGGCGAGCGTGTACGAGTTCCTCTTTGATGAACTCGATGCGTGCGGGGGGACGGTGCTCATCGTCCTCGACGAAGTCGATCACATCGGAGACGATTCGCTGCTCTACAAACTGTCCCGCGCTCGCTCGAACGGCGATATCACCGACGCGAAGCTCGGCGTCATCGGTATCTCGAACGACTTGGACTTCCGAACGCAACTGTCCTCGAAGGTCCGGTCGTCGCTCTGTGAAAAGGAGGTCTCCTTCAGCGCGTACGACGCCGACGAACTCCGACTCGTACTCGAACAGCGCGAACGAGTCGCCTTCCAAGACGACGTTCTCGAAGACGGGGTGATCGCGATGTGTGCGGCCTACGGAGCGAAGGACTCAGGGGACGCACGGAAGGCATTGGATCTCCTCTTGGAGGCCGGTGACGTCGCACGCGAGAGCGGTTCCGACGTCGTGACCGAGTCGCACGTTCAGGAGGCCCGTGAGCGCGTGCAGACGGATCAGGTGGTCGAGGGGATACAGAATTACTCCCAGCACGGACAGCTCGTGTTGTACGCACTCACGCGGCTCCACGAGCGCGGTGAAACGCCGGTCCGAACGCGTGAAGTCGTCGAGACGTATCGGACCGTGGCTCACTCGGAAGGTGTGAGTCCGGTCTCGGAGCGTTCGGTGCGTGATTACCTGGGCGAATTGGCGCAGTTGGGAATCACGGAGTCGACGGAACACAATCGGGGAAAAGACGGCGGCAAGTACAACGAGCATCGGTTGGCGCAGTCCGTTTCGGCGGTCCGAAGTGGGTTAACGACGTTGTTGGAGTCGGCGTGAATCGGGCGTCCGTCGTGTACTCTGGTGATAGCGGTGGCCGATCCGTGCTAACAGCGGAAGCGGTGGGGTGGGGGTGTCACGTCCATGCGCAATCGAGGCCACGGCAGATGGACGGGCGGGTATCTCGAAGACCGGGATCGGGGTGAGGAGTCGCTTCAGGGGTCGGTGAGACGGCGGACGCGGCAGTTGGGGACCGGGAGTGTCCGGGCTACCGGTCGTCGAGATACGCTCGCACGTACGGGTGGAGATCCTCGAACGGCGGGCGGAAGACCCGGAAGTCGCTGTGCTGGTCGTCGCCGCCGATATCGGGATTATCGTGTTCGAAGTGACACTGATAACCGGTCGCAAGGTAGTGCTTTGAGTCGACACCATCGACATCGGCTGTCTCGTAGAAATGTTCGTACGTGCCAAGACACTCGTCAATGACGACGGGTTCATCAAGTTCAGCCTCGGCAACGTGGTGGACGGCATCGGTCCGGCGTTCGTTCTTAAAAACTGTCCCACCGGGAACGAACCACTCGCCTTTCGCGGGCTCGTTCTCACGTTTCCCTAAGAGGACGCCTCCATCGTGTTCGATCACGAGATCAACGGAGACGAGCGGAACGTTCGCGACGATCGTTCGCCATTCGTCGTCGGGGATCCACCGGTCGTGTTCGCCATTGGTGTTGTTCTGGGGCCCAGTCACCATGTTAATCCCTCATACACAATTCCGTCGCGACGGTCGATCGCCCGCCGTCCGTCAACGACGACGGGCGTACTCATGGCGTCAAACTCGTCGTCAAGGGCCGTTATTTCCTCCCAATCAGTAACGACAAGCGCGGCGGCCGCCTCGGACAGTGCTGTCGCGGGGGTGTCGACGTACTCGATGTCTGGGAACCGCTCACGCATGTTCTCGATGGCAACCGGATCGTAGGCGACAATCTCGGCTCCGCGTGCTTGGAGTCCCTCAATGACCGGAATCGCGCGGCTGTTGCGGATGTCGTCTGTGCCTGGTTTGAACGCGAGGCCAAGCACCGCCACTTGCTTGCCGGCGACATCGACGTGGTTGTCCATGAGTGAGAGCAGCCGATCAGGTTGGCGATTGTTCACCTCGGTCGCGGCATCAAGCATCGCCGGCTCGTAGTCCTTGTTGCGTGCGGCTGCCCGAATAGCTGCTGTATCTTTCGGAAAACAACTCCCGCCCCAGCCGACGCCGCTGCGGAGAAACTGTTCACCGATTCGATCATCGAGCGCGATTGCGTCAGCGACCTCGTAGGCGTCGATCCCAAACTCTTTACAGATGTTCCCGATGTCATTGATAAGACTGATCTTGGAGGCGAGGAAGCTGTTGTTCGCATACTTGATCATCTCGGCGGTACGCGTGTCCGTCTCGACGACCGGGGCGTCACTCTGATCGATGAGCGGATCAAACACGGAGTACATATCCTCGAGCGCGCGGTCGTCGTCCGCGCCGAGGACGACCTTGTCGGGATTAAGAAAGTCGCGAACCGCCGTCCCTTCACGGAGGAACTCCGGATTCATGCCGACGCCGAACTCGTCGCCGGCCGTGTCGTCGCTTGCCGACTCGAGAATCGGCGTGATGTCTTCTTCGGTCGAGCCCGGGACGACGGTACTCTTGACGATCACCGTGTGCCACGCGTCTTTCGCGGCGAGGGTGGCTCCCAACTGGTCGGCAGCCGCCTCCATGATGGAGAGATCGATGCTCCCGTCGCCGTTCTGGGGCGTCGGGAGACAGAGAAAGGTAACATCGGTGTCCAAGACCGCTTCGTAGTCGGTTGTGGCCTCGAGTCGGCCCGTGCTGTTTGGGCCGGCATGCTCGGCGACGAGTTCTGCGAGCCCGTCCTCGTGGATCGGGGCGCTTCCATCGTTGATCGTATCGACGATCTCCTGATCGATGTCAACGTTGATGACCCCGTGGCCGAGGTCGGCAAAACACGCGGCAATAGTCGTCCCAACATACCCGCTCCCAATAACTGACAGCCGTGTCATGTGACAACTGTCTTTCGTCAACCATATCAACGGTCCGGTTGGACGGATTGTTTCCCGTCGCTCGCGACGCGCGGCCACCGTTCCGATCTAATGACAAACAATACATAGCTTGACCCGAATCGGACAAACGATACATGGAAGTAACGAAGGCAGTCATCCCGGCGGCAGGATTCGGGACTCGCTTTCTCCCGGTGACGAAGGCACAGCCGAAAGAGATGATGCCCGTGCTGGATAAGCCGACGATCCAGTACGTTGTCGAGGAGGCCGTCGAGGCCGGCATCGACGACATCCTCATCATCACCGGCCGCGGGAAACAAGCTATCGAGCGCCACTTCGACAAGTCGTACGAACTCGAAGAGGAGTTGGAAGCTGACGGGAAACTCGACAGACTCGACCGCGTCCAAGACATCGCCGATCTCGCAGACATCCACTACGTCCGCCAGAAGGAGCGGGAGGGATTAGGCGACGCCGTGCTGTACGCGCGCAAACACGTCGGCGACGAGCCGTTTGCACTGCTGCTCGGCGACACGATCATCGAGAACGAGACGCCGTGTACCGAATCGCTCGTTGCGGCCGCAGAGGTACACGACTCATCTGTACTCTCGCTTGAACGCGTTCCCTGGGAGGACGTCCCGTCATATGGGGTCGCAGACACAGAGGAAGTAGACGCGAGTGCTGACAGTTTCCCGGTCAACGACTTCGTGGAGAAGCCCCCACGCGATGAGGCCCCATCGAACCTCGCTATCACTGGTCGATACGTGCTGACACCCGAGATATTTGAGCTGCTGGAGACAACGGAGAAGGGTGTCGGCGGCGAGTTACAACTGACGGACGCGATCCGAAAGCTCGACGCGGTACGCGGCGTTGAGCTCGATGGCGACCGCTACGACATCGGAAACATTCCGAGCTGGCTCCAAGCCAACATCGAGATGGCGCTCAAACACGACGACGGCGAGATCAACGCGGCGGTTACAGAGTATCTCGAGGGCCGGAACGAATGAGTCGGATCCTCGTCACCGGGGCTGCGGGGTTCCTCGGATCGCACCTCTGTGATCAACTGTTGGCCGACGGCCACGAGGTCATCGGGATGGATAACCGCGTGAGCGGGCGGACGGAGAACCTCGACGACGCCTTCGAGAACGGCCGCTTCTCGTTTTACGATCACGACGTTACGGAGTTCATCCATATCTCGGGAGAGCTGGATGCTGTGTTACACTTGGCGAGTCTCGCGTCGCCGGTATTCTATCGGGATCACCCGATCAAGACGCTGAAAGTGGGAGCGTTGGGGACGCATAAGACACTCGGACTGGCCAAAGAGAAGGACGCGACGTATCTCTTCACGTCGACGAGCGAGGTGTACGGCGACCCCGAAGTGAATCCGCAGCCTGAAGACTACCGCGGGAACGTCGACCCGTATGGTCCCCGATCGTGTTACGACGAATCGAAGCGCTACGGAGAGTCACTGGTTCGGGCGTACCGCGATAAACACGATCTGGATGTCCGGGTGGCACGGATCTTCAACACGTACGGCCCGCGGATGCGCCTCGACGACGGACGAGTGATCCCGAACTTTATGAAACAGGCGCTAACCGGGACAGATTTGACTGTGTACGGAGACGGCGAGCAAACACGGAGTTTCTGCCACGTGTCGGATCTGATTGACGGACTCGTGGCGTTATTGGAATCCGATGTCGAAGAGCCAGTGAACATCGGGAATCCCGACGAGCGAACGATCAACGAGCTTGCCGAGGTCGTGTTGGAGGTGACCCGTAGTGGAAGCGAGATCACACACGAGGAGTTACCACCGCAGGATCCCAAGGTCCGGCGACCAGACATCTCGAAGGCACGCGAGGTGTTAGACTGGGAACCCGCAGTCCCGTTACAAAAGGGGCTAAAAAAATCGGTTGGGTATTTCGAGGGACAGCTGTGACTCCTCTTGTGTCCGAACCGGACGCAAAAAGAGAACTTGTATAGCCGTCGAAATAGTTCAGTCTCACATCATTAGCTCACTATGCCCGATATAGATTCGGAGCCAGTTTCGAGACGCAAGAAGATCGCAGCCCTCCGGAAAGTCGCGCAGTTCGATCCGAAACTAACGGTCCTCATCGTCGTGTTCGGCGTGACTGCGGCCGGCCTCGAGGCAGTTGGACTGGGATTCATTCTGCCGGTTATCGAGCTCGTACAGTCCAGCGGCGATCCAGCCGCCAACGCGGACGGCATTATGGCGCTGTTCGTGAGGGCGTACCAACTAGCAAATATCCCGTTCACACTGGGGACCGTCGTCGTCGGAGTCGCCGGGGTGATGTTCGTCCGGTACACGTCGAGCTTCCTCGGTGCGTGGTTCAGGGCCGCGATTCAGACGTACTACGTCCGCCACCTCCAGAACGAGGCGTTCGATCACGCGCTCAACGCACGTATTTCGTACTTCGATCAGGAAGGATCGGACGACATCCTGAACGCGATCATCACGCAGACGAACTTCGCGGGACGGGTGATCAGGAACGGCGTTCGGCTGCTCCAGGTCGCGTTGCTCTCGCTCGTCTACCTGCTGGTCGCCTTCGTCATCTCGCCCGAGCTCACGATCTTCGCCGTCGTCTTCCTCGGCGGACTCACGTACGTCGTGCAGAACGTCGTCGAATCCGGCTACGATCTCGGGAACGAAGTCGCGGAGGCGAACGAGAAACGGCAGTCGGCCGCACAGGCAGGCACGCAAGGCGTTCGCGACATCCGTATTTTCGGCCTCGCCGACGAGCTCCGAGCGGAGTTCTCCGAGGCGGTGGATCAGTACACCGATTCGCAGATCACGCTCCGTCGTAACGAGGCCGCACTTCGGAACTTCTACAATCTGATCGTCTCCGTCTCCGTGTTCGTCTTGATCTTCCTCGCGTTGCGATTCGCCGACCTCTCGCTGGGAGCGCTGGGCGTGTTCCTCTTCGCGATGTTCAGACTCGGTCCACAGGCGAGCAGCATGAACCAGAAATTCTACAAAGTCACGAACGACCTCCCGCACCTCGTTCGGACACAGGAGTTCGTCGAGAAACTCGCTCGCTACGACGAGCCGAGCGACGCTCCCCGTTCCGCTCCGGACACCGTCACAGACGTCGAGTTCGACGACGTCTGGTTCTCGTACGATCAGGAGGAGGACGTCCTGCAGGGGATCGACTTCGAGGCGCATCAGGGAGAGTTCATCGCGTTCGTCGGACAGTCCGGCGCCGGCAAGTCGACGATCGCCGCGCTACTCGCGCGAATGTACGAACCGGACGACGGCGAGATACGAGCGAACGACGCACCGATCGGGGAGATGGGTATCCGCGAGTGGCGGGAGCACCTCGCCGTCGTCCGGCAGAACCCCTACATCTTCGACGACACGCTCCGGTACAATCTCACGTTGGCCAATCGGGACGCGTCGCGATCGGAGATGGAGCGGGTCTGTGAGATCGCGAGGGTCGACGAGTTCCTCGACGATCTCCCGAACGGCTACGACACGAAGTTGGGCGACGACGGCGTCCGGCTCTCCGGCGGCCAGAAGCAGCGCGTGGCGCTGGCGCGGGCGTTGTTAGCCGACGCCGACGTGTTGATTCTGGACGAAGCGACGAGCGATCTCGACACGAACCTGGAAGAGGAAGTCCAACAGGCGATCGAAGGGATGGATCGTGAGTACATCATCATCACGATCGCACACCGGCTCTCGACGGTGAAGAACGCGGAACGGATTTACACGGTTGAAAATGGGCTGATATCGGAGTGTGGTCAACACAGTGAATTACTTGCTCAAGAAGGGAAATACGCAGAGTTGTACGCTACACAAGCACGTTGATAGGCAGTTATTGCCAGTGATTTATAATGCGGCCACAAATCCATCGCATTTCCACTTGACGCCGTAAGTTCTCAAACACGGTTCAAGGGTCGATGGATCGATGTGACCTAAACAGTTTGAGGAAGAGTTCGTAGTTCTACTCAAGAAAAATTGTTCGACAAAGTTTCTGAAGGTGTTGTTGGACACGGTATCTGTGGTTTTCATCGGAAACTACTCGCTAGCGTCATTGACGAGAAATATGGAATCTCCGATATCGTGCTCTCCGTTGAGCGCGGTGAGAAAATCTTGACAGATAATATAGATAAAATGATAATATCAATATCAAATTAAGAATAGTTATCGATACCCAAGTGCTTCTAATTGTCTCTCAAGGTTAACATTTTTGTGGTTATGGTTGACTTCTGTGGAGATAGTACCTTCGTCTGTCCCTTCTACTGTGGCCCAAGGGACGTTTCGAACGGAGGAAACAGGCGCATTGCGTGGGTGACCATAGTATCCCCATTCTCCCGCAGCATTACCATGATCTGCGGTCATCGCGATTCGGGCATCACAATTATTCAGAATTGGATCTACACCGTCTTCAAGGACCCAAGAGAGATTGTCACGATACGCCTCAAAAAATCTCGACCGGTCTATATCGCTCGACTGGAGTTGCTTCCATACACTGGAGCCCCAACTGTCTTCAAATTGTTCGAACAGTTCTGGCAGCATTCGAAACGGAACATGCGGCTGCATGAAATGGACGACAATTTGGTCAACATCCCACTGGTCTCTCTCCCGCCAGATGTTGATAGCCCGTTTCGCGAGGATCTCTGGAGAAACAGTTTCAATCCCATAGTCAGTCTTTTGGACTGGTTCGAGGTGATAATACGCCAAATCATCAGGATTTGCTCTTCTTGAAAACGCGTTTGCACTGATGTATGCTACGTTAGAGGTATCAATCTCACTAAACGTCCGCGGTATCCACGTTTGGCTGGTCGATCCAACCGACCGGATCTGGGTACTTTCTCCCTTATATACCTGTTCAAAAGTGTCATAACGGCACCCATCAAGGACACAGCAGATATCCCAATCGAATTCCCAAATATAGGAAGATGGGCGGGTCGAATTTAGTAGAATACCGAGAAGAGACCGAGGATACACCCGATGGATATTATTAGTGGTATATCCACTCACCGAGCGTACTGTTTGTCTAAGGCCCTCATCCCGAAAAATCCTGTACACTCGCCGGATTTTGTCTTTCATCTAATAAAATACCCTTCTGCCGAGTGATAATAGGATTTTCCACTCAGGTAACATTTCTGTCGCACAGCTGGTTCCAGCTCATCGATGTCCAAGAAGAGTAGGTTGTCACCGAGTCAATCGATCGTGATATTGACGGCATACACACTTCAGCGGGACCAGTTCGAGACATTGTATGGTTATATCACCGACGAACCAGACACATACAAATTCGTTCGATTCACACCAGATACCGGTCCGTACCCAAAGGCGTACCATCCAAGCATCGTGATTCATGAGACCGTGGCGTGATCAAAAAAGAAGGCCCCGAACTCAGGGTCGCGTTAAGTTAGAGGATGAGGCGGACGAGTTCTGAGTGTCTATGGCAGAATTCGACCGCCTCAGCGAAGGTATCGCGTGGATCGACTTGTCGTTT
>NZ_AOJG01000037.1 GCF_000337375.1 Halorubrum lipolyticum DSM 21995
AATAGCTTTAGCCATGTCACGCTAGAGACAGCTCAAAACTGGCTTGAAGCCGTCGCCGTCTACCACAATTCACGACAAACTTAACGCGACCAAGAGTGCGGCCGAGCATGGTTGAGTTGGTGACTCGAAGATGCTCGACCGCGTGGTTGCGAAAGCAAGCGATCAAGAAGTCTTTTCGTGTGAATATACGCCGACGGAACAGTGCATCGAAGCGGCGCTTTTGTATCATGCCGGTCTCTCATATCGGCGCGTTGAGCGGGTAGTCGGGCGTTCATACGAGGTCGTGTGCCAGTGGTATCACCGCTTGGCGCACCTATTCGACCCAGAATGCCATCATCTCACCTTGACATCCTCTCGATCTAAACATTATATTTAACTCCTTTTGAAATAGTGTACTGATATGAACATTGGTGTGCTGTATATTGCGTCGGGACAACAATATATTGACGAGGCGATTTCATCTGCATCTAACTTAAACACCTATGACATATCATCTACTCTAATCACACCGGCAGATGAGGAATTTGATGCGAGAGATGAACTTCCATTTGATAATGTAATTCGAAAAGACGGATTCCGAAATGATCTCGGAGATAAAGTTAAATATATTTCTGAATCTCCTTACGAAAAGACTGTATTTATTGATAGTGATACCGCGATCGTTGGAGATATTTCTCCATTATTTGAGTTATTGAATCGGGTAGATATTGCAGTGGCTCGTTCCCCTGTTGATGTTGTTGAATTTGATGACATTCCAGATTCATTCCCCGAGCTAAATACGGGTGTGGTTGCTTATGGAAATTCTAAAGAAGTTAGAAATTTGTTTGAAAAATGGGAAGAAATATACAATATATATTTGAAGAGTGGCTTTCCGGATGACAAGGATAGGAACCCTAAAAAAAGGCTACTGAATCAACCATCTTTCCGTAAAGCGCTATATGAAAGCGACATCTCTTATTCGATTTTACCTCGGGAGTATAATTTTAGAGGCCCAGGTGCATCTGCGTCTAATAAAGTAAAGATAATTCATCATCGAAGGCTTATTAGTAACTCTGAGTTTTTAAACGAAATAAACGAAGTAGAGGTTCTCCGTTGTATATGGAGAGATAAGTTGTATCGAAGAGGTCACAAAGATGTTGTATTCGGCAATAATTCGCTACTTGTTAGATCCATTTACCATCTGAATCAAATTCTCCCTATAGAAGATTGGCTACAAGCGACAGGCCAGTTTGAGAGAGCCAAGTATTATTATAAAAAATATGTAGACAGAAGCGACAGATCTATTTAAGACTAGCTCTCTTATTTTTTAGCACGAATAGAATTTATTGCTTTTCTTGTGGTAGTCCAAATCCCTTCTTCTTTTGCAGATTGTAGTGTGAATTTGCCAAGTCTTTTCAATTTGATTAGATATTTGACTGGAACAGTGATTGATTGTGCAATGGCATTGCCTATTGTTGATGTTGGGACAGAAATAGTGAATCCTGCCCCTTGAATGGATGATGGATCCCCAGACCCGTAGAAACTACGTATATCGCTTGACCCATTAATCCGGTTCGAGAGTGTTTTGAGCGTCTCTAAATCTTTGATATAGTTGGAGTGAAGAATTTTCACTTCACCGACAGCGTGGATTGGCCAGTTAACTGGGAAATTGTAATTGTGTGAAAATGAAATGTATTGAACGTCTGTTTGATAGAGAGCAGGCCTGAAAGAGGCTTGATCTCGCTCAATCGCGCAGTCCATATGAATATCATACCAATTTTCAAATAGCTCTCGGGTTTGATCAGTATCCTTGTAGGCAATTACACCTGTTTGAAAGATCGGGACGCTCTCGGGCACCTCACTAAATGAATAATGTTTGGCTACTCGATGTTCCCATTCATAGGGATCAATCGCCGTGGCAACATCGGCATGATCAAGCATTTCAAGTAGTTCAGTGATATTAGCTATTAGAAATATATCGGTGTCAAAGTAAAGTGTACGTTCAAATGGGGACTTAGTGATGTATTTCGGTTTGTCTGCAAACGAATCTTCCGGATCTTCAGCAACTATTGTGTAGTCAAAAACCTCATCTTCAACTGATCGGTGAGAAACAACGGCAATAGGAAGTTCTGTATGCCTATTTACAGTCTTCGCTGAAAGCTTTGCTTGGTCAAGATACTTTTCGCCGGTTGCTATATACAGTATTCCTTCTGATACCATGATGCTAGTATATTAGATGATAACTGATATAAAATGCTTTGTACATGGGTATGTTGTACTGAGTGATTGGTGTGTAGAAACTACCAACTACCAACTACTGAGTATTTTAACAGAACATGAAAAATGTTAGTTCCACTGGGAACCCACGATTGGAGAACGATCGTTGTAGCAGTGAATACACTCTCAATTTTCTCTAATACCAACGATTATTCCGAATATTTGTCTGTGTTAATTTATTTCAGATGTTATTATTCACTTAATGGTCAGACTATTTCATTTCGGATGTACTTGAGCTCGTCCCGTTGTGTTTGCTTTGCTTCATCAACGGCTTCCCTTCTGATTGTGGCGCCTTCTGTTATTTCACCACTTACGTATCCATCGAATAGGAGATCTCGGTCAGTATCAATATGAAGTTGCGCCGTCCCACCGTATACAAGCGTGGGGACACATGCGTGGATGCGATCGGAATGCGTCATTTCAGCATTCTTGTAGAGGTGGAGATACTCACGCAGACTATCCGAGATGAACAAGTCGTCAGAATTAAGCTTCGGTGTCGGCCGACCCAACTGGCGACCGAAGAAATCTCGGAGTACGCGCCGACCTGTACCTCGGAAAGGATCATCATATGGTCGATGGCTAGCAGTGACTGTATTAGGTCCTGGTTCAAGATGTTCTGGTTGCTCTCGTTTGTCAAAGGTATACGCCACGAAGGATTTTTCCAAGTCTGGTGGGGAATACCAGTCGTCGATAAAAAATCCACAATCTATACCATCGTGTGCAAAGTCCACGCAGTCTTGGTAATTAGTGTATGCGGTGGCATCCCGTGTAATCATAGCGCGTACGGGGTACGATTCAAGAAAGTCACGGGCGAATGAAACCGACTCTTGATCGTAGCTCAGACTGCCTGTTCCCAACAAGACGATAGGAGTATCGTTTCGTTTGCATTTGTCGAAGAGGTATCGATGGAGTTCGATCTGAGCGGGAAGAAGAAAACACCCAACAGCCACGAATAAGTCGAAGTCCGTATTCGAATATAGGTCGGCGAACTTCCTTGATGAGTAGTGGTCGTACGAGACAGGAAGCCCTAATTTTTGTTTGATGCCATACCAGAGACTCCGCCGTTCGCGGCGATCGGCAGCCCACGCGGAATAACCACTGATGGGGACGAGTGTGGCATCTGGAAAGGCTTCTCTGAGGAGGTTCTCGCCTCCACGATAGACAACTTCCTCACCAACATTATAGAATGGAATGTGAAGGACACCTATTTTCTTCGTACCCATACGGTGTCAGACCACAAAGAAATACTAAAATATTTCGAGTGAAATTTACATTAACATTTGTTTAGTAAAATCTCTTACGTCCAATGAGATGTACATTATGATAGCGTCCTAAGCCCATCTTTGTACCGTGTTGAGCTCTCGTATCGGCGCGCTGAGCGGTTAGCCGGGCACTCATTTGGGGCCGTGCGCCAGTGATATCACCGCTTGGCGTACCTATTTGAACCGGATTCCGACTACCATTCGACCGTCGCTATGAGACCAAACTGAAAGTCGAAGAGACCGAGGTCTACGTCTGGGCCGCAGTCGATGTGGAGACGTTTGAACTCATCCAAATCGAGGTTTCTCCCGGGCGATCTTACCTCGACGCCTTGCTGTTCGTCAAACAAGTTCTCAAGCGGTGTCTCGGTGAACCAGTTGTTCTCGTGGATCGCGGACCGTGGTACAACTGGGCGCTCAATGACCTCAATCGCTGTGAATCACGTCGTGAAACGTGGGGGAACGGTCTCTAGTCGAAGCTTGGTTCGGCCTTCTCAAGTACCGAACCAGGCTCTTCTATAGCCGGTTCCCCCACCATAGCTCCTGGAAATCAGTAGATCGCTAGGTCAAAGTCTTCGCAGCTCTTCACAATGCCATCATCTAACCTTGACACCCTTGTTCAGAAATAGCCAAAAAATTATAACAATTGAATCATATACTACGCACAATGTCTAAACTTTATATCAACGATTATTCACCCATTCTGTATCCCAGGAGTTGCTTGATTCTCTCAGATTAAATGTGCACTCCGACATCTCCATCAACGGACGACTGAAGTTCTTGCAGGAGACTTGACGATCTCAGCAGCAGACGCGGAAGCCACATATTCGGAAACGGTAATACCCGGAAATGAACCGGACGAACACGAAATGATTGTAGACCTTATTTCTAGGCTTGACTTTTTGATGTATTCTGGGACGTAGGGGCGGATAAAGGCCTCTATACCTATTTGTCAGGTGATGTTATTGGAGATGGTAACATCGTAGCTTTTGAACACATCCGGTACGACGAGCGGCGTTAAATCGGAATATCGACAGAAACGGTATTTCAGTCCCAACCCGATCTGAAAATCTATCAAATATGATAGGATCTATTGGATTCGGGTACCTCATCGTCCCAGAATCAGAGGGGAGCAAAGGAACATTCACAGCGGATACTGCCGAAGGAGATTGACTTGTCGCCAATGGGGAGGTCCTTACCCCAAACATTCTCAAAATCGATGTACGAGGGGGGGGGCTGAGCACGATGTGCTCAACGGATTGTCTGACACACTTTCCAATACGACATGCCGTCTTGTGTATTGCGAGGTCCATGATCAAGTGACAGAATACGGCGAGACAAAGGCCGGTGTGCTTGATTTAATCGATTCTCATGGTTTTGATGTTGAGACGCTATTCTCACGGGATGGATCTGGAGAGAGATTCATTCGTGGCATAAAGAATTGAGTGATGCTGTTACAGCCATCATAGTTGATCAAATGACATTCTGACACTTCAACAGACTATTTGACTAAGAACATCCCGAAATCTTCTCGAATCAACCCGAATGTCTCTCTCCCTTCCGTTGGGTATGTCTCCGACGGGCTCCCCGGAGAGCGCCGTATAGTCGTGACCGAGAACGTGTGCTAACACGTAGTATGGACCCTTCACAACGTTGTTGAATATTTCGACGACGTCGAGGTCCGAACTCCATACCAGTCCCGTCAGCCCCGCACCGTGGGGTCCGACAATTCCCTCGACACTACTGAACAGACGGATCTGTTCGTCTAACGAGAGGGTCTCACATTCGACAGGCTCTATCCCGTACTCTTCGAGTACGGGCTGTATTTCGGCGTAGTTCGCGACGCGTCGAGTGTCCGCGTTCTGTCTCGAAACGTACACCCAGTCCGGACCGGTATCGTCCGATAGATCCAGTCCATCAGTAGCCTCGTTTCTGAGCCACTCCATCGCGAGTGGCGTCGGATCGGGGAACGACGGAACGATCAGGCGGTCCACGTGTAAGGGCTCTCCATCCCACTCGATGTAGTCGGCATCGTCGTACCCGAGCAAACGCAGCGATTCGGTGACGTACGATTTCGGATCCGACGGGATAAGTAACGGAACGTCGCGTCCGGTCCGTCGTTCGTACTGCTTGATTCCGCGAAGTTTCAGCAGCTCTTCGAGCGTCCAGTGGTAGAAGTTCCCCCAGTATCCGTTGACGATCGCCGCAACGGGGATCGCTCGCTTCGACGTCGGAGCCCGTCCGCGAAGAAGTGCTGTACCGACGGTGATCGGCGAGCCGGATATCGCCTGCTTGATTGCGCCCCCAGTACGCCAGCCAGCCCCGTCTGTGAACGAGTTGAGCGTGTCGACGAGCACTTTTCCGTCGTCCGCTATCGCGATCGGAAACTCTCCGGCGACGGTGACGTCTGGGACCGATGCCACGAACGGTTGTTCGAACGAAAATCTGGGATAATAGTTGTATTCGAGCGACGGATCGTCCTGGAGCGGTGCGATCTCTTCGTTGAGTCCGTAGTGGAGACCGTCGAGATCCTCCGCAAGCTCCTCGTACGTGGTACAGTACTCCGATTTGAGCTCGTCCGACGTAACGAGGTATCGGGGATACGCGGAGTTGATCGCGTGTCCGACGACTGGCCAGTCGGCGAATACGGGATGATTGAACGTTGAGCGAACAAGCGAACGGGCGCCGTTTTTTTGGTAATGTCGTCGGATATCTCGGAGGATTGACTGATTCTTCATCTGTTATCGTTAGAAGAACGTTGTTTGATCCCGTACGAGCGATTCAGAGATAACCGAGCGCTTCCAACTTCTCGTCTCGATCCGTCTCTTCCTCCTCGGTGTCGTAACTTTCCGGCGTGTACGTGTCGCTGTCGGTAGCCGTCGTCTTCCACCACGGGACCTCTCGGACCGCGGGGTGGATGTGATCGCGCGGATGCCCCCAGCGTCCTTTTTCACCCAGATAGTTGCCGTGGTCGGCCGTAACCACGACCTCGCGTGCGTCGATATTGTCGAGCAGTAGCTCCAGATCGTCGAGCACCGGATCCAGGTTCTCCCGATACGCCTCCCGTGCGGTGTCGGGGGCGATGGCTCCGGACTTCACTGCCGCCCACTCGGCCTCTTCTCGCTCTTCTCCGGGTTCTCCCTCCTGTGGACTGAACCCCGTGAACCGATCGGCGTGTTTTCCGATCGGCGGCAGGTGTGGCTGCATGTAATGAACGACGTACCGATCGAACTCCCCCTCCCTGATTGCGGTTATCGCACGGTCGGTTATCGGTCTCGGCGGAACGGTTTCGAGCTCTTCGTCCCACCCGTACTGCCAGACTCGATCGACGTCCCCGAGTTGGGATTTCGGGAGTTCGTTCGTAAATACGTTCCCCGTGATGTACGCCGTCTCTTCGAGTAGGTCTTCCGGAGCGGACCCGAAGGTTCGTCGTATCCAATCGGGCGACCACGAGCTCACGCTTGTCACCTTCTCGGGTTTCCCGAATCCGATCGAATGAGATGAGATCCGGTCCGCAGCGAGGTCGTACCGACACGCGTCCAGAATGACGGCGACGTCCCAATCCTCGTCGAAGAGATGTCTCGACTGTCGTGGCGTGAAAACGAACTCGTCGTAAACCCCCTGAAGACGAAAGTAGAGCCAGGTCGGGATTTGCGTGGGATTCCGGATCCCTTTGGAGATGAGCTCTCCTAAGTCCATCACTTCACCCTCACGTGTCAGTGGATAAATACGCTTCGGGATTTGACTCTACAGAACTTATGACCCAAGAGAAATATATCCGGGTATGGAAGTTGAACGCTGGCAGTCGGGGCCGGATCCGTCGATATCCGTCGTTCTAGCCACGATTCCGTCTACGGACCATTCTGACGTTGTAGAGAAATTGAAAAACCAGTCGTTCCCAAGGGAGTGGGAGATCGTGGTCGTTGTAGACAACGAACCGACAGACCGACGTTGTGAAGCCCGGAATATTGGACTCCGTGAAGCGAAAGCGGATATCGTTGCGCACACAGATGATGATGTTTCACCCCCAGAGGACTGGTTAGACAACATCTACTCGGCATTTGAAGCGGACATCATTTGTGTTGAGGGTCCTGTTCAAGGCGGGATGGACTATACAGGGACTGGTCTCTACCGGGGTTGTAATATGGCTGTCCGGCGGGAGGAGGCCTTACGTGTTGGCGGATGGGATGAGGAATACGCTGGATGGCGGGACGATACGGAGTTCGGATGGAGACTTGAGGAAGATGGACATGGACGATGTATCTATGCCGATTCTGTTGTTATGGTGCATCCCCCAGCTCCGAGAACCGATTTGAGAATCGATCAGGAGATTGAATTATTTCACAGGTATCCTGATCGATATCGGGATCGATTACCTGACAGCACGAGAAAAGACGTATTCTTGCTATTGAACAGGAGCGTGTGGGGTCAACACCTACTCAGGGCACTGTTCTAGCACAGTATTATATTTACTTCCTGAAATCAGCCACGGTGAGATCCAGCTACGCATAGAACGCTGTCGTCCCGCCGTTCTGATATACCCGATTATCTGACGGTCGCTCTGGTGATGGAACGAACACGTACGTACGTCCTCCGATAGTTAGCCCACCCGATATCCCAACCCCCCTCCTGTGGGACCATTCCGAATACACGACCAGTGTTTCGGCACCGATACCCGTGCGATTGGCGACACCTCGTGCTGGACTTATCCTATCTATCGGTACGTCACTGGTCGGAGCGACAATACGTGACTCGTTTACGGCATACTGCTCAGACCACTGATCACCTTCCGTTATTGAATTTGTATCGAACTGCCTGATATCGGGGATTTCGTCACTTACTGGCGACGTGGCCCGTTCCGCTATTGGGGAGGCGAGGCTGGAGACCGCGAGCAATACGACGAGACTGGTGACGATGAGTCTGCTCCAATTGATCGACGTATCTCCAAATATCTGTAACTCCCGTTTCCTCGCGACATCGAATGCGACTGCGATCGCGATATTAAACCCGAACAACATCAGAACACCGTAGAACCGTTGCGGTGCCGTATCGACCGAGTTCCGTAAGAGGGCGACCGCGAGAAGTGCCCCTAGGCAGACGAGCCAGAAGAGGACGAGATCGTATTCCCACTTCCGCCGCTGAAACATCCAGATCGAGCCGATGACAGCGAGGGCAAAGACGATCGTCTGTGCCGCTGTACTAGCGATTAGTACATCGATCGCAAGCTCGGAGAACCTACCTGGACCTCCTGATCCTCCTCCTTGTTCGGATGGAATAACAATAGAGGTGATTAGGCTTGAGAGGCGACCAGCCAAGGGCCCCTGATGGAGCGGATTTCCAATAACTGCTAGAAAGTATACCGCTACAAATGGCCCGAGAAGCCTTCGCGACACGAGATCGTACTCATCTGCGAAGACACGTCGAGCTATTACAGCGTACCCAAAGATTGCGAACAGAAGTAGCAGTGCTGCTCCGGCACTGAATCTGTGACCAAATACCACGGCCGGAATAATGGCTATACCAGCGATGAACCACCGGCGAATCATTGATTTCGGTATTCGACCGGATTTATACAGATGAATGGCAGTGATTCCGAACAAAACTATCAGTGGATAGAAATAATTGAGCTTATTTGGGTGCATTCCTCGGCCGATTGTCCAACTAGATATCGAGAAAATGAGCGCAGCAAAAAGGGCGACCTCCCTTGAGAGAGCTGATAATGCCCGATCAAGTATCGAAAGAACGAGGATCGTCCCCGTCAATAATGACGTTGCAAGTACAAAATACGCAGTCTGTGGATCAAATCCAGTGAGTCTGGCAAACAGACCGGTATGAATGAGATGGCCCATATATGCACCCGTGTCATCATAATACCCAATTCTGAGGATTCCTTCGATTTGTGGAATATATCCATAATACGTATCGATAGCGAACATCCCTGCCGGAAACAAGAATTGAACGCTCCAGAATGTGAGAAATGAGAGAACTAGGATTTGTGGAATAACTCGAGATCGAGAAGCCCCACCGGCGATCTGATATCCAATGAATCCCGCAAACCCTCCGAAAAAGACGTACTGGGCAACTGGACGCTGATGTAACGTAAAGCGAAAGACCCAGATCATCAACACGATATATATACACGTCACAATAACCGGTACTTGTACGGGAAGTTGAGCTGATTCGATAGGTTGTTTGTTTTTATTTTTGAACCAGGGCCGTATTACTGCCCAAATAAGCATAAATAGGGATCCAACGGTGAACCCGGCGATCGGTCCGACAATCGACCAGAACCCTCGTTGTACAAAGACGTAGAGAAGACACGCACCGAAAACGAGCGCGATAAATGGAGACGCATTACGTACCCATCGAAGCCCACGGATGTGATACCGCATCTAACTCACCACCGGACACAGACACAGTGCTACGACAGATACTGCCCGGATCAGATCTCTTCTCATTTATATCCGAGATTTTTCAGTCGTTCATTCACGGCGTCCGAGCTGCTGCCCGTCTGAAGGTCCATCGACAATGCGTGTTTGTGTTCACGCATGAATCGGTCCAGCTCGGTTTCGAGTTCCGATACATCGACAGACCCATACTCATTAGCTCGCTCCTGTGGATCGGTCTCCAGTTGGTAACACTCGTTTCGTACGTTTTCACCAGTGTTTCGATCAAACGTTTTAATCAATTTTCGATCGGGCGTACGTACTGCACATTGGAACGTCTCGGTAGATGGGCGGGGAGTCATCATATACGCGGTCCGACCTGCGGTTAGTCTGTCACCGTTCCATTCATCTGGAACAGGTTGGTCCGCTACCGAAAGCAACGTTCCGGGGATGTCGATCTGACGGACGGGATCAGTTCCTTGATCGGCAGGCAGGTTCTTCGAAAAGAACGGTACTCTCACACATTCGTCGTACAGGCGCTCATGACCGTAGTGACCGTGATCGAACTCGTCGCCGTGATCACCGGTAACGATAACAGCAGCGTCATCATCAATGAACTCGAACAGGCGTGGCAGTTCCGAATCCATTCGCTCGACACACTGTCTGTACAATCGATGTTGTACGTCCATGTGCCGCTGTGCAGTGTCGTCTCCGTGGCGCTGGTACTCAATAATGGAACTATACGATCGAATCAATCCGACATCTGCTCCTCGTCGTAAGCCCGGATAGTACGGTTTGTGCGGTTCCATCAAATGTACCCAGAGAAACCGCGGACCGGACTGCTGATCGTACCATCGTTCTGCGCGGTCGAGAACTTCAGTCGCTGAAACCCGTTTTCGGAGAAGTGCGGTTCGATACCCGCGGTTCAGCCATTTCATTACCGAGTTTGTATGCCACTCTTCGTCCGTTCCCGACAACCCGCCGTTCCAGAATTCGTCGAATCGGTTCCGCCACTTATTGAGATACGGATTGAATGCCAGAAATGCCCCAGTACTGTATTCGTTTTCACCGAGAAGATCCGGGAGCGATCGAACGTCGTCGCGTACCAATCCAGAATCATCGTATGTCTTCGTATAGTACGATCCGCTCAGAATTGCGGGAAAGACCCAGTTGGTCGCAGCTCCCGCAGTGACGGCATCCGTTTGAATCCCGTCACTGAACGCCTCTGTAACGTTCGGCATGTGGTCGACCATGTCGTGACGGAGTGCATCGATCGTCACGAGAATGATATCCTGAGTCATGAACCTTGGTTAAATTCGTTGTGGGTGTCCATTTTCAAGCGTACCCGAGGTCTTCGAGTCGCTCTTGTACTGCACCCCGATCTGACTCCGGCATCACCAGATCGACCGCCCCACGGTCTTGTGGAACGATCTCTTCAACACCCAGATACTCCAACAGTGCCGGAACGACATCGAGATGTCGCTCCAGATCGAGTGGCTCCGTCGCGCCCCAGACCCCCTGTCTCGTGTCGTGATCCATCCGCATGTCCTTGTCGAACCGGTAGTCCGATGCTGGACGCATTCCGTGGTCCGAGAGCACGAGCGTCGCGTCCGGATCGATCGCATCAACGACATCGGCAGTCAGCGTGTCGATCAATTCGTACGACTCCTCGAGGATGTCCATATCCGTCGTCGCGTGCATGATGTCGTCGAGTCCCCGCAGCATCAGGAATCCGAACTCGAAGTCCTGATCGGATTCCGTCTCCTCGTAGAGCTCGACGTACTTGCGCGCGTTCGCTTCCATCCGAGATTGGTGAGTAGTACAATATGGCTCTTCAGCAACTGACGAATCATTGACTGGTGAGTTCATGTCGACGTAGTAGCCCGCGTTCTCGTCGTCGTACACGAACTCCTCGTACTCGCTCGGATAGACGACAGGGCTCGACGCTTCGGAGGGTTTCGGTGCCGGAATCCCCGACACCATCACGCCGTTCGTCTCCCACGTCGGATACGTTAGGGGGAGTCCGTATATGAGTCCGTCACCGTCCAAGTACTCCCAGATGCGCTTGAAACCGATATCCGTACTGTCGATCTTTTCGCCCTTCGATCCCTTCTCGCCCGAACCGACCGTTCCCAACACCCGCCCGATCATGATACGGCGGAGCAACGGCGGGAGCCACTGTTGAGTGGCAATTTTCGTTATGAGGTTCGAGGCCGGATGATTGGAGTACGGACCGTACACGAACCCGAGCATTCCGTGCTCTTCGAACGACGCTCCCGTCGAGAGCGTCGTCCACGCGTTTGCGCTACTGATGTACCCTGCCTCGTCGAACGGGTACTCAGGGAGGAGTCCACCTCCGTGTGGAAGTGACTCCCAGAACGGGAGATCGAACCGAGAGAGATGTTTCTCGGTCGCAGCATCCCATCCGACAACTAACACGTCCATCGTTGTGTCTGTCTAACATAACCCCCGTCTTAGAATTAACGAATATACCACGCTTTTTGTCCGTACCGTCTACGATATATCACGATCGATAGACCTCTTTGACGCGAGCCGCGATAGTGTTCCAGTCGTGGGCTTCTGCCCACTCGCGAGCGTTACTCGCCAACCGGTCATACGCAACCGGGTCGTGGAGAGAGTCATCGATCCGCTCCGCTAACTCCTCGACCCCGTTCTTCGGTACCAAGTAGCCCGTCTCGCCGTCGTCGATCGCGGTCGGAATACCACCCACGTCGGTTCCGATCACGGGCGTTCCACACGCCATCGCCTCCATGAACACGATCCCGAACCCCTCGTACTCCGAGGGCAACACGAACAGGTCCACCGAGGAGTACAGCGACGGCAGTTCCTCGTCGGGAACGAACCCGAGGAACCGAACGCGATCGGCCACGCCGAGCTCGGTCGCTAGCTCCCGGAGCGACGCCTCCAGTCGTCCGGTCCCACCGATCAACAGCTCGGTGTCGTCCCGATCCAACTGCGCGAACGCCCGGATCGCCTTGTCGATCCCCTTCCGCGGATCGAGTCGGCTCACCACGAGGACCGTCCGCTTCGACTCGTCCACGGCTGGATGTCCCTCTTCCGTCGGCCGAAACCGCTCCGTGTCGATCCCCGGCGGCACGGTCGTGAGCTTCGCCTCGTCGAATCGGTACAGGTCCCGCAACTGCTCGCGCGTGTGGTCGCTCACCGCGATAATGTGGTCCGCGCAGCGCCCGCTCACCGCGTCCATGGCCACGTTCACCGGATGGAAGAAGTACCGAAACAGGTAGTCGGCGACCCCGTCCGGGTCCACCGACCGCGCCTCGTCGTAGGACGTGCCGTGACTCGTCAACACCAGCGGCGCGTCTAACCCCTTGACGAACCACGGCCCGAACGCGATCGTCGAGGCCGGCATCAACGTCCCGTGGATCACGTCGTACCCCTCGAAGTCGATCCGGAGCCGACACGCGATGCTGAAGTACACTGTCGAGAACACGACGAGCGGCCGAGCCTTCGTGAGCCGGGTCACGTCGACGTTGGGGTGTGTCTCGACCGACTCGTCCGCCTCGGACACCGCCTGCGTGTACACGTCGACGTCGTGGCCGAGCTCGCCGAGCGCGTTCGCGAGCTCGTACGCGTACGTCGCCCCGCCGCCCGTCCGAGGCGGGTACATCTTCGTGATCAGACAGATTCGAAGCGGATCGTCGGTGTCACGCTCCCCGCCGCTGTCCCCGTCATTTCTACCCACCACATCCACTTCCTCGCTCACAGCGATCCCTCCGTTGCGAGCAGGTCGCTAGTCGCCGCCTCGATCGTCGCTTTCTCCGTTTGGGTCGTCTCGTGTCGATCGAGCAGGTCCGCGAACAGCGACCCGACCTCCGGATACTCGGCCCGAACGTCGGTCGTCTCGTCTGGATCCGCAGCGAGATCGTAGAGCCGCTCCGCTCCGGTCTCGACGTCGCTGACGAACTTCCAACGGGACGTTCGGACCGATCGCGTCCGGTTGTTCTCGGTCTTCGAGATCACAAACCGTCGCGTGTGATCTCNCATCAGAGATGTGTATGAGAGACAGCTCGTCGACCGTTGCCGACGCGTCGAGCCCGTGAACGAACAGCGGCACCCGGAGGTTCTCCTCGAACAGCGTCTGCTCGTGGCCGAAGTTCCCGTGTTCGCCGATCGCCTCGCCGTGGTCGGAGGTGAACACCGTGATCGGGTCGCGATCTCGGGTCGCTCCGTGGATCGCGTCCACGAACGCGTCGACCGACCGGACCGCGTCCCGGTACGCGCCGCCGATCAGCTCGCGGGCGCGCTCCGGCAGCTCTTCATCGGCGGTCTCGCCCTGCCAGTAGCGTAAGATTGCGTAGTACATCTCCCACGCCGCGGACTCCTCGCGGTACCGTCGCGGCGTGATGTACGGCTGGTGGGAGTCCAAGATGAACACCCAGAGGAAGAACGGCTCGGGGAGGTCGGAAATCGCCTCCTCGACCAGATCGAACGATCCGGGCCACTGTGAGAACCACTCCTTCTTCGAACTCCATCCGAAGGGATCCCCGGGAAGGGTCTCGATCCCCGTATCTGCGAGCTTGAACAGCGTCGAGTCCGAGAGGTGTTTCGCCGAGACGTCCGGACTGTCCGCGCTGATCTCGGTGAACTCGTCGAACCCGAGATCGAAGCTGCTCTCCCTGGTCGTCCACGGATTCGCGGTGAACGCCGCGGTCTCGTACCCCTGACGCTGGAGCCGCTCGCTCAGGTGGGTGAACCGCCGCATGTGCTCGCCGATCCGTTCTTGCCGACCCTGCCAGTCCGCCATCGTCCACGACTCGTCGTCGGTCATGAACTCTCCCGTGAAGAACACGGGCACCGATGACGGCGTTCGAGGGCCGGGCGCGACCGCTTGCGTGAACGAGACCCCCTCGTCGGCGAGCCGCTCGATCGCCGGCGTCAGATCCGACTCGGCGTTCACGAACCCACAGTGGTCCGCACGAAGGCTGTCCGCCGTGACCATGACGAGATTCCGCTTATCTCCCGCCACGTCACTCCTCCAAGTAGCCGAGCGACTCGAGCCGCTCCTGAACCCCTTCTCTCGAAGTCGACGATTCTGCGGACCGGTCTGCTTCCCGCTCGACGCGCGTCACCACTTCCGAGAGCACGAACTCCGCATACTCATCGACGGTTTCGAACTCCGTGTCTTGAATGCGTGTTTCGATGCGGTCCGCGAGGTCCTCAGAAACAGTTAGGTCAGTCATGTGTGGTGATCCGACTCGTTCGGTCGAGTGATCTGCGCGTATATATCCCGTGTGACCGTTCTGTGCGTCATCTCGTCCGCGTCTTTCGCTGTGAAATTCTTCGAGTCGCTCATTTGTATCCCAAGGCATCGAGCCGCCGTTCGATCTCCTCGTCGACCTCCCCATCGTCCTCGACCGACTCCCCGTTCTCGACGCGGACCCGCTCGTCGACGTGCTCTTCCAACTCCTCACGCAACGCCGACCCCGCACACCCCCCGAACTCGATCGTCCCCGACTCCCGGTCGCGCTCGCAGAAACACTTGCCCCCGGCAATCCGTGACGCGTACCGCCGGAGATGGCTGTGCTCGTCCTCGCCGCGCGCCTGGCAGAATACCGTCCGGTCGTCCGGGAACTCCTCAAACAACGACACACCGTCTCCCGCCTCATCCACACCGACTATCGCCTCGATCGTCGCGGCCACGTCCAGCGTGCTCGCGGTCGTCGCAACCTCCTCGCCACGACCACCTGGCGGCCGCACGTACAGCGGCACCTTGGTGATCTCGTCGTGGAGGTACCGCGGGTGTTCGTAGTAGCCGTGCTCGCCGAAGGCGTCGCCGTGGTCCGCGGTGACGATCAACAGCGACTCTTCCAACAGGTCGCGCTCCCGGAGCGCCTCCAGGAACTCCCCGATCTTGGCGTCGTTGTACCGGATCTCGGCGTCGTATAGGTCGATCAGCAGCTCGCGCTCGTCGTCCGTGATCGACTCCGGGTCCTTGATCGCGCGCTGGTACAGCGACTGCGCCTCCCGTCCGGACACCGACTCGTCGGCGTATAGCGTCGCGTACTCCCCGGGCGGCTCGTAGGGCCCGTGGGTGTCCATGTAGTGGTTCCACAGGAAGAACGGCTCGTCGTCGTCCACCGAGTCCAGCCACGACAGCGACCGCTCGTTGATCTCCTCGGCCCGCGCGTAGTGCCGGTTCCGGAGCTTGTCCCACGCCCGCTGGGCGAGCGCGACCAGCTTGTGCTGGCCGAGATGGAGGTCGTCGTCGAAGTGGTCGAACCCTTCGTCGAACCCGTACGCCCGCGAGACGAACGGGTTCGAGTGGAATCCGGCGGTCGCGAACCCCTCCTCTGAGAGCGTCGACGCCACCGTTTCCGTCGCGAGCCGATACCCGTCGTCGACCGCGACGTCCGGGTACTCGCCCGTCAACAGCGCGGGCACCGCCTCCCGGGTGTGCGAGCTCGCGCTGTAGGCGTTCTCGAACCGGATCGCCTCCTCGGCCAGGTCGTCGAGGACCGGCGAGGTCTCGCGGTGGTAGCCGTACGAGGAGAGGTGGTCCGCACGGAGCGCGTCCGCGGAGAGGAGAACGACGTTCCGCGGTGAGTCAGTCATACACCTGATTCTGACAGTCGGTCAACTTGAACGTGTCGGGCTCGGAGTTTACGAGGCGTCACCGAGTTTCGGCTCTCGCGTTCGATACCGATGGACGCCCCAGATCAGAAGCGCGATCGCACCCGTCAGGAACATCGGCTCCGGCTGGGTGCTCAGATACAGCCCCGGACTCGGGACTCGGTACTGTGAGAGCGGCCAGACGAGCTGGACCGAGCGACCGGTCGGCGTCAGTAACAGGCTGTCGGCGAGCAGGTGACTCCCTGCGCCGACGCCGAGGAGAAGCCCGCCCCGGCGGCGTTCGCTCGAACCCAGTAGCACGAGTCCGATACACACGCTCAGCAACGTCCCCCCACCGGTGGCTAGACTCCCCCAGTCGAACGGCACACCGAGCAGCCCTTCGACGGTCTCGCTCGGAAGGGCGAGATCGATCTTTACGATGTCGGGGATGAACGCTCCGACCATCCCGAGGGTGACGTACGGGGTGGTGAGCCACTCGACGCGCCAAGACGCGACTCGACAGAGGCCGTACGCGATGAAGACGTGCGCCAGCAGGTCAGGCATCGTTCGACCCCCACCGCCGCTGAACCCACGCTACTCCCTTCCGAACCGTCAGCGGTTCCGTTCGCGGTTCGAATCCCAACGTCGACCACTCCATCGTCCAGTGACGAAGTAACCGAGTGAGTACCCATAACCCGGCCAGAAACGAGATCCCCCACGCGTACCACCGGCCCTGTTGTGGGACGACGAAGGCGTTGTGCGCGTCGATAGTGGTCCGATCCACCAGCGTGCCGTACACCCGGACCTTGTCACCCGGTTCCGGTTCGATCGTCGCGCCGGTGATCGTGACTCGGTCCGTCCCGTCTATCGTCTCGACGCGGATGACCACTGGATCGGTGTCCTGGACGATCCCACCGGACTCAACCGGGCCGTCGAGATAGCGATCGGGGTCGTCCAGGAACTCCGTTTCGTCGGCGAGCTCCCACGCGTCTTCGTTGACGGGCTGGACTGCGTACAGCGGGAAGAGTGCCGCCTGTCCGAGCAACAGCAGGCAGACAAGCGCGATGCGAGCGCGCGCGGTTTCGAACATCAGACAACTATCGTTTGGAATCATTTAATAAATAACCTGGAATTGAAACGCTACGAATATGAATCCGTTTTGTCTCGAACGGTATCCGCTCGTACAGAATCGGTAACGCCGAAAACGATCCACGAGATCGGTACCTGCCTCGCCGATCAAGGCCACGAGGCCCCCTGTACTGACGGCAATTTCGGGATAGACCCGCGTGATCACCACGGGGATAACCCTTCGATAGTTGCGCCCGAAACGGGCCGCTACGCGGAGGATCGACGCTCCATCACAAGCCCTCGACTTTGCGATCCGTGCACTCCAACACTACAAAAACAGCTCCGAATGACGAACGCGACGTTGTTGTACGAACGAGTGATCTAATCACCTCCTCCACGGGCTCGAGAACATCACTCGACTAGAGACGGCCGACAACCCGTTCAATTAATTCGCGAATTGAAAGATACTCCCGAAGCGCCGTGTTCAAGATGCCACCCCGCGACGCTACAATCACTTGACAATGCGCATCGCTTTTGTTAGTAATGTGATTTTTCCGTTTATAAAGGGAGGCGCCGAAAAGCGCATCCACGAGATCGGCACGCGCCTCGCCGATCGGGGCCACGAGGTCACCGTGTACGGCCGGCACTTCTGGGACGGCCCCGCGGAGATCACCCACGAGGGGATGACGCTCCGCGCGGTCGCGCCCGAGGCAGACCTCTACGAGGGGGATCGGCGCTCCATCACCGAGGCGATCGACTTCGCGGTCCGCGCGCTCCCGCCCCTCCGCAGGCGCCTCCGGAACGACGAACACGACGTGGTCGTCGCCAGCGTCTTCCCGTACTTCCCGGTCCTCTCGACGAAGCTCGCGAGCCTGCGGACGGACACGCCCGTCGTCACGACCTGGCACGAGGTCTGGGGCGACTACTGGGAGGAGTACCTCGGGCGCCTCGCGCCGTTCGGCAAGGTCACCGAGCGCGTCACCGCGCGGACGCCGCAACACCCGACCGCGATCTCGGCGATCACGGCCGACCGGCTCGCCGCCATCGGTCCCGACCGCGACGACATCGAGATCGTCCCGAACGGGATCGACGTCGAGCAGGTCCGCACCGCGCCGCTTCCCGGCCAAGGCTACGACGCGCTCTTCGCGGGCCGACTCATCGAGCACAAGAACGTCGACGTGCTCATGGAGGCGTTCGACGCGGTCGCCGCCGACCACGACGCCACGCTGGGGGTCATCGGCGACGGCCCCGAGCGCGAGCGACTCGAAGCCACGCGCGACGCGCTCGCGCACCCGGACCGCGTCGACTTCCTCGGCTTCCTCGACGACTACGAGGACGTGCTCGGACACATGCGGGCCGCCGACGTGTTCGCGTCGCCGAGCACCCGCGAGGGGTTCGGGATCACCTTCCTCGAGGCGATGGCCGCGGACTGCACCGTGATCGCGGCCGATCACCCGGAGTCGGCCGCCGACGAGGTCATCGCCGACGCCGGCTTCCTCGTCGAGCCCACGGTCGACGCGCTCGCGGAGCGACTCGACGCCGCGCTGGGTGGCGCCCGACCGCCGGCGTCACCCGCCGACCACGCCGAGCAGTACGACTGGGACGCGATCGGCGCGCAGGCGGAAACGGCCTATCGGCGCGCGATCGACGGCGCGTGGTGATGACTCTACCCAACTATTGTTTTCTCTAGCAAAGATATTTTACACGTGACCACGTACCCATCACTATGCCTACCAGCGATCCCCCGGAGAATCTCTGGGAGGGCGACGTCAACGAGGCCGTTATCGAGCAGTGGACTGACGACACGACGGCATTCGACCGGATGCGACAGGTCGTTACCGTTACGACCGAGCCGCAATCCGCCGAGGAGATCGCCGATCGCGCCCGCGTCAGCCCGCCGACGGCGCGCAAGTATCTCTCGACGATGGCTGCGGACGGTCGTGTCAAGCGCATCAACACTGACACCGGCAGTCAGTACATGCGCGCCCCCCAGATGCTCGCGATGCGTCGTATCGCCGCGATCCACCGCGAACACACGAAAGCCGAGATCCGCAAATCGATCAAGGAGCTCCAAGAAGAGCGCGCGAACATCAAGGAGACCCACGAGGTCGGAACGATCGACGAACTCACCCTCGTGCTCGACGCGGGCGACGACGGCTGGGTTGATGTCGCGCGCTGGCGCCAGATCGAGCAGAACCTCGAGATTGCACAGGCCGCGCTCGCGCTCTACGGGTTCGACCCCGACGATAGCCACGCAGCCGCAGTGCGCATCGCTGAGTCCACAACCGAGCGCCGAGAGCGTGGTGCATTCGATGACGAAGCCTCACGCACCACCGCGTAGATGGACGAAGACATCGAGGGGGATGTCGGGTCGCTCGACATCGCAGCTCTCGAAGAGATCCGAGAGGAGTTCCTCGCACTCGATGGGCTCGTCGACGACGCTAGCTTCGACAGCCTGCTTGACCCGACCGAACTACGAATCCACCTCGCCGACGGCATCGCTGACGCAACGTGGTGTCGGTTCGACATCCGCTGGTATCAAACGGGGTGCTACAGCGTCCACCACACGGACGAGAACGGTCTCGACTTCCGGTTCGACCATCATCCAAAACCCGATGCCCCGGATCGACATTTCCACCACTCGCCCGACGCCGATTCCGTAACGGTGTCCTGTATCGAGGTAACAGAACCGAGACTCGTAGCTCGAGCTGTCCACCAACTCTGGCGACGCGCCTATGAAACCGGAGAGACTGTCTCCCTCAACATGGCCGAGAACCCACCCTAATCGGAGACTGGGCCCGGTTCACACGACTCCAACGGGTACAGAGAGGACGCGGCACTCGCCGCGAGGCTGACAAAAAACTCCGGGCCGCGACCGCGTCAGTTCACGGCGCTCAAGAAGAACGACGAGAACACGAGCTGGACGCCGATGACGACCGACGTGAACGCGATCAGTGCGCTCGGCGTGAACGGGACCGCGCCGAACCCGCTCAGGGTCCACTGCACCACCAGCCAGGTCGCGTACACGGCCCCGCCGGTGAACACGAGGAGACCGATCGTTGCCCCGCGTTCGAGCGTCGCGTGCTCGGTGATCCAGTTGGTGACCGAGTCGGACGGGCTCTTGATCGGGTCGCTCGCGACGCTGGCGAAGACGCCGAGCGACCCGACTTGGATGCCGAGGATCGTGAACAGGCTGCCGGCGATCATCGAGTTGATTCCGAGGCCGACGCCGTTGATCGGCGTTCCCGTGTGTCCGATCCCCATCACGAGCGCGCCGAACAGCGTGAGCAACAGGCCGGGGATCGAGAACAGGTACGCCGGCGCGTTCACGAGCATGAACCTGACGTGTCGCCACCCGTCGCGGAAGCTGTCGAGCGTCTCCTCGCCCTCCCGCTCGTGGTAGACGATCGGGACCTCCTCGATCTCGAGGTCCCGGGCGCCGGCGTCCATGATCATCTCGGAGGCGAACTCCATCCCGGTCGTTTCGAGGTCCATCGCCTCGTACGCCTCGCGGGTGAACACTCGGAACCCGCTGTGGGCGTCGCTCACGCCCGCTCGGTAGAAGGTGTTCAGGAACCGCGTCAACAGCGGGTTGCCGATGTGTTGGTGCAGCGTCGGCATCGCGCCGTCGCGGATCTCGCCGTCGAGCCGGCTCCCCATCACCATGTCCGCGCCGGTCTCCTCGAGGTGGTCTAAGAGCCGCGGGATCTGCGTGAAGTCGTACGTGGTGTCCGCGTCGCCCATGGCGATGTAGTCGCCGCGCGCCCGCTCGAACGCGTACCGGTACGCGTAGCCGTACCCCGTCCCGTCGGGCTCGACGACGACCGCGCCCATCTCGCGGGCGATCTGGGGGGTTTGGTCCGTCGAGCTGTCGCTGACGACGATCTCGGTCGGGATCTGCAGCTCCTCGATCGCGGTCCGGATCCAGCTGATACACGTCTCGATACCCTCCTCCTCGTTGAGCGTGGGCATCACGACGCTCAGTCGAGGTGTCGTCTCCGAATCGGGGCCGACGAGGAGGTCGTCGGCGGAGCCGCGTTCGTGGGTCGCCGTCGCCGCGGCTCCGGCTGCCCGGTCGTCTGTCTCGCCGTCGTGAACGTCGGTTGACGTTGCCATTCAGCGTCTTCTGGATTGACATTACCTAACTATTTTAAGGTTTTGTATGTCGGTGTTTCGTGGTCGTTTGGTGGGTAATTCAGACGATTCTGTGACGAACGCGCAGATAAATGTCACGGACGATCAAACAATACTGCCATCGAGGGGACAGATCGGTCGCGAGACGCCGGCCGATTCGGGGGTTTCCGCGGAAGAGTTATATTCTCGATAACACTATCGCCTCCCGAGATGGCGCAGACACCCAGCGAGGGACTTGCCGCGCTCGCGGGACTCGCCGCGTCGATCGAGGCGGCCGGAAACGAGATCGAGGACCTCGACGTGACGTTCGAGAACGAAGCCACAAGCGGGAGCGCCCGCGTGACGGTCCCGCTCGTCCGCGGCGACACGCCTTCGGGCGTCCGGATCGACGCGGAGCGGGTCGCGATCGCCGACGGGAGCCTCCGGATCGACGTCGACCTCCGCACCGAGCCCCCTGACGCCGCGGCATCGGCGACGGGCGACGCCTCCGCAACAGGCCCCTCCGCAACAGATCCGTCCGCGACCGGGTCGAGCACCGCTGACACGGCCGAACCGCCCGTCACGGACGGACCGGAGGAGACGACCGAGCGGCCGGAAGACACGGGTGACGAGTCGAGCGACGCCACCCGAGACTCCCCGCCGCCGACGACTCGCTCGGACGACGGAGCGGAAGCGGACGCGGGGGTCGACGACGACCCGACTGCGGCGAGAAGCGACGGGGCGGGGGTCATGGCCGTCCAGAGCGGCTCGGCGGACGGCCCGGGCTCGGCGGACGCCCCGAGCGCGGACGTCGACTCCCGACCGGCGTACCGGGACCCCGATCGGCTCGAAGCGGTCTACGACCCGGACGCGACGTTCGCGGAGATGACCGAGGAGCTCGGCGTCGACGTCACGCCCCAGACGGTTCGCAAATACATGGTCGAACACGGCGTTCACGAGCCGAAACCGCGAACGGACCGCCTCCTCGAGGACGCGGCCGTCGATTCCCTCGACTCCCCCGACCGCTCGCCCGAGGCTGGCGGGTATCCGAACGAAGAGGTCGACAACGGCGCGAGCGACGACGACTCCGATATCGGCGGTGACGCCACCGCCTCCGACGCCAGCGACGCAGAAAACGGCGATGTCGATAATGGCGACGCAGAAAACGGCGACGGCGACGGTGGCGATGTCGACGGCGGCTCCGCCGCCGGCGACGAGGCTGGAGGCGGCGCGGACAGCGGAAACGGGAAGCTGGCGGACGGAGCGTCGGCGGAGACGGCCGCGGCGCGCGAGGCCCACGACTCCGAGCCATCGGTCGATGCGATCCCCCACACCGCGCTCCCTCAGGGAGTCACGCCGGCGGAGCTCGTCGACGCCGTCACGGACTCGCGGACCGTCTACGAGGTGCGGCGCGAGCTCGGTCTCGAGGACGAGCGGGCGCGGGCGCTGCTCAAGCGCTGTGACCTCATCGATCTCGTCACCGGCCGGATCGATCGCGGGGAGATCTCTCCGACGGAGCGAGAGGTCGTGGCGCGGCTGGTTGACACCGCCGAAAACGCCGACTCACTGGAGGCTTGAGACGCGCTCCGGTGGGCCCGATGAACGGGTCCGACCGACGCGAGCGGAAGGCGAGGACCGACCCGCTCGACGCGGCGCTTTCCGACGGGGACTACCCCGAGAGATACGGCTCGCACACGCGGGCGAGCCCCTCTTCGAAGGAGATCTGGGGTTCCCACCCGGTCTCGGAGCGGAGCTTGGAGATGTCCGCGTACGTGTCGTGGACGTACACGTCCTCCGGGATCGGGTTCTCGACGTACGTCGGCTCGATGTCCGTCCCGAGCTCCGCGTTGATCAGCTCGACGAGCTCGTTGAAGTCGTACGGCTCCTCGGTGCCGACGTTGTAGATCCCGTCGAGCCGCTCGTCGCCCGCGACCTCGAGCGCGCGGACGATGTCGTCGACGTGCGTGAAGTCCCGGGTCTGAGTCCCGTCGCCGTACACCTCCGGCCGCCGCCCGTTGGCGATGTCGTCGGCGAACTGAGCGATCACGTTGGCGTACTCGCCTTTGTGCTCCTCGGCGCCGTCGTATCCCTGGTACACCGAGAAGAACCGCATGCCGGCACACGACAGGTCGTAGTGGTTCGAGAAGTACTCGGCGTAGCGCTCGCGGGCGAGCTTCGAGGCCTCGTAGCCGGTGTTCACCGCGACCGCCATGTCCTCGGGCGAGGGCTCGGTCCGGTCGCCGTAGATGGAGGATGTCGTGGCGTAGACGACCGTGTCGCACCCGTCCTGTCGCGCCTGCTCGACGGTGTTGACGAATCCCTCGACGTTGACGCGGGCCCCCAGCTGCGGGTTCTCCTCGTGCATCGCGTACGAGGAGAGCGCCGCGAGGTGATACACCGCGTCGACGTCTGTGGGGAGGTCCTCGTCCAACACGCTCGCCGAGTGGTAGGTGACGCTCTCCTCGAGGTTCTCCGGCGTCCCGAGGTACTCGTCGTCGACGACGATCACGTCGTTGTCGGCCGCGAGGTGATTCGCCAAGTTCGACCCGATGAACCCTGCGCCGCCCGTGACCAACACGCGCTTGTCCTGCATGGTTCAGGAACGACGGGGGACTCTCAAAAAATATCCGGTTTGACAGGAAAACGGGGCGTGCACGTGAACGGTATATCGCCGTCTCGCGCTATCGGCGCCGGATGTCAACTACGCCCCACCCGTGACGAGCGTGGACGGTCGCTTCCGCGAGGCCCGTCGGCGATCGCGCGGTACGGGCGGTGCCGCCGTCACTGCCGACGGCGCTTCTGTCTGGAGTCGAGTTCTCTCGGGCCGACGTATCGGTCGGGGACGGTTGTGGCGGGTCGTCTCCCGATTCGCGTCCAGCTCTCAGTCGAACCACTCGACGTGACCACAGTTGGGGCATTCGAGTTTCGTGACCCACTCGCTCCCGCGGTCGTGATTGTGCGGAGGAACACTCAGAATATTCACCTGTTCGCTGCCGCAGGACAGACACGTCGAAGGTTTCATCACACAAATTTATATGAATTTACAATATCTATTAAATTTTTCTATCACCCAATAATGCAAAAATAAATCCGAGAAAACTATAGCTAATACAGTCTAATGTGGCTGTTGAATCCATCAGATCACTCTCGAAGAATACGGACGGCAGACGCGGGGCCGTACGTACTGTTCGCACCGGCGGGTCGTGCGATCGGGGTCAGCCCAACACTCGATTAGTTCCCGTCTCGGTCGTCGACGAGCTCGTCGGTCGCGGCAACGGCCTCGTCGGCCGTCTCGGCCGACACGTCGTTCGGCGCGAACGCCGCTGCCTCATACGCTTCGGTAATCTGTTTGAGCCGCGTCGTGTCGATATCGTCGTCCCGCTTTCGGCGTTCGTAGAACTCCCTGTGGGTGTCCGTCGACGGTCCGCTTCCCGACGACAACCACGCCCGGACGCCCGCATACGCCAGCTGGACCGCCCGGTTCAGTCCGCCGGCCGACAGCGCGGTACGGACTCGTTCGAGGAGTGACGGACCCGCAGTTGCGCCAGCGTGTGCGTCCGTTTTGCCCGCTCCGGCTCCCGAGCGAGACCCCGATCCGCTCGCGGCAGCCGCCCCCGCTTCAGTGGGCTCACCAGTCCACGGTCCGATCGGGCCGAATCGGGCGAGCAGACGCTTTCGGAACGCGACAACCAGGAGCGCGACGAGGGCGAACGAGACGATACCGATCAGGACGCCGTCGGTGAGTTCGATCACCGGCTCGTCGGCGCTCCCGGGGCTCGATCCGGACCGCTCCGCCGGAAGCGACAGCGACTGGCTGTCGGAGCTCTCCTCGAGGTTCGTTCCGGTTCCCGAAAAGGTCGCGGTGAGCGTGGGCTCGTCGCCGCGCTCGATCGCCTCCGGCAGCGTGAACGTCGCCTGGTAGCGGCCGGAACCGTCGGTCACCGCCCGTCCGAGGTCCGTTCCCCCGACGGCGACTCGGACGGAGCGTCCCGAGATTCCGGTTCCGTCCGCGGTCGTCAGTCGCCCGGACGCAACGACGGATTGGTTCGTCGCGTTGAGCGCCGCGTCCGCGGAGAGGTCGGTCGGCGTCGACTGAACGGCGACCGGGACCGACGCCGTCGATGCGGCGACCGCGAGGTCGTCTCGATCGACCGCGACCCGGAGCTCACGCTCGCCGGCCGGCACGGTCGCCGGCAACTGTCCAGCGAGGACGGCCTGGCCCTCCGAGTCCGTCTCGGCGGTCGCGATCCGGTTCCCGGAGGCGGTGAGCACGAGCGGGATCCCGTCCAATCGGCCGTCGGCCGCGGCCGGCACTCGAACGGACGCCGCGGTGCGAACCGTCTCGTTGAACGCCACGGTCTCGGTGGCGTTCGAGACGGCTATCGCCGTGTCCGCTTGGTCGGTGATCCGCACGGAAACCACCTCGCTCGTCGGGAGGTACGGATCGGTATCGGACGGCTCGTACCGAACGGTGAGGTTCGAGTCGTTCACTGGTGCCGACACCGGCCGGTACGTCGCCTCGAACGTTCCATCGCCGTTCGTCCGCGTCGTATCCGTGTCGTCCCCGTATCCGACGCGTATCACGCCGTCGTCTATCGCGGTGCCGTTCGCCGTCGTGAGCCGACCCGAGACGGCGACGGGCTCGCCAGTGGAGACGGTCGTTCGGTTCGTCTCGACGGCGAGCTGACTGTCGGTGAACTCCCGAGCTTCGATCGCGACCGCCGCTTCCCCGGCGGTCCGGCGGATCTCTTCGACCGCTCCCTCCGCTTCCTCGAGGTCGACGCCGGCCTCATCTCCCAGCACCGCGTACTGCCGTTCGAGACCGGTCGTCGTCTCGTTCACCTCCGCTGCGGTCTCCAGAAGCTCACGAGCGAGCTCACGGGCCCGCTCGTCATTCCCGTTCTCAACGGCCCGCTGATACTCCTGAACGAGCGCGTCGGTCTCCTCGATCGAGCCCGCCAGCTCGCGCTGTTGTTCTCGCGTCAGATTGAACTCCCGTGCCAACTCATCTTCGTCGAGGTCGCTGGCGACGACGCCGTACTTCTCGAGGAGGTCCCCGTACTCCTCGCCGAGGGGTTCGCGGCCGGATTCGTACTCGCCGTCGCTGAGCGCGATCGCGCTCTCGGTCAGTCGGTCGCCGAGTCGCGCGGACAGGTGGCCGGCGACGCGGCGGTCGTCGCCGGCCTCGTCGACCTCGTCGGGGTTCTGGTGCGGGACGGTTGCGTTCGCCGTCTCGTTGCTGGTAGCCGGGGCCGATCCCGTGGGGGTCGCGACCGCGACACCACCGATGACGGCGCTCGTCACGACGACTGCGGCGAGGATCGCAAGGAGACGAGACGAGCGATTCGACACGATTCTAGTCGCGTCCGAATGAACATAAAGACCACGAGGCAAATCCGATCACGTCGATCTGAGACGCCGCGTCGGCGCGTCGGCGCGTCCGTTCTACCGGAGGGGCATCATGAAAGCCAACGTTCAGTACGCTTCGAATTAACGGTAACCCAATGGAGGTCACAGATCGCTGGTGGGCGACCGCCGGATCCGGCGTCGTCCTCGTCGTTCTCGGGGTGCTCACCGAGCGACCGATCCTCCTCCTCGCCGGAGCGGGTCTCGGCGCGTGGCTGCTCGGCGTCGCCGGGGTCTCCAGCCGGGAATTCACACGGTTGGGAGACCGCCTTGAGATCGCCTACGCACTCGAGGCGGACACCGCGATAGTTGGAACGACCCGTTCGGCGACGCTCGCGGTCCGTCGGCCGACCGCGGCGACGATGGGTCCGGTGTCTGTCCGAGCGGGGACGCCGCCCGGCGTCGCGGTCGACTCCGAGGGCCGAACGGTCGAACTCGGACCCGACGAGACGACGGGCGAAACGACGTTCGACGTCGAGTTCCCGGTGGCCGGCCGGTTCGTCTTCCCGTCGCCGCGCATTCGGGCGACCGACCCGTTCGGGTTATACCGGGTACAGTTCACCCGAAGCGGGTCGCCGACGGCGACCGTTCGGGCGGAGACGCTGGACATCCGCATCGGGCGAGGCGGCCGTCGTTCGCACAGCGTGTACGGCCAGCACCGCTCCACGCAGCGCGGGCCTGGCGTGACGACCCACGGTATCAGGGAGTACACCCCGACGGACGACCTCTCTCGGATCGACTGGAAAACGACCGCACGACTGGCGACGGCGTACGTCCGGGAGACGGAGCGGGAGACCGATCGGCGAACGGTTCTCATCGTCGATCACCGCGGCGTGATGGCGGCCGGCGACCCGGGTGAGACGATGCTCGATTACGCCCGTGAGGTCGCGACGAGCGTCGCGCGCACGGCGTTCGAACACAACGATCCGATCGGACTGTACACGACGGGCGATCAGGGGCTCACAGAGACGATCGATCCGGGAACGACGGTCCAGGCGTTCGACCGCGTCGAAACGCGACTGTACGAACTCGTTCCGACCGACGACCCGTCGACGTACGGTCGTCGCTCGGCCGACCGCGCCCGCCGACTGGCGACCCGGATCGAGGGCGACGACAGTCGGTTCGCACGCGTGCTGACGCGATACGTGGGCGACCCGAACGCCTACGTGCGACGCACTCGAGGGCATCCCCTCGTCGGCGCCGTCAGAGCGGTCCACAGCCGAGTCGGGACGGACGGACTGCTCGTGATCGTCGCCAGTGATCACGACCCCGCCGGGATCGAACAGGCGGTGAAATCGGTGGTTCGGGCCGGCGGACGCGCGCTCGTCATGCTGACGCCACGGTGTCTGTTCGACCCGACGGACTTGACCGACCTCGACGACGTCTACGAACGGTATCGGGCGTTCGAACGGTTCCGCCGCGAGCTGGACGCCCACCCTCGCGTGACCGTGTTGGAGATCGCCCCGGGGACACGCCTGGACGCAGTGCTCACACAGCGTCGAGCCGACCGAGGGACGGTCCAATGAGCGACTCAGTATCACCAGGCTCGGCATCGGGCGACCTGCCGGTGCTCCGCCAGAGGCGCGTCCGCGATCCGGTCAGCCTGCTCGGGCTGGTCACCGTGCTCGCCGTGGTCCTGGTCGTCGGTCCGCTCCCTGCCGTCGGGCTGTCCGTGCTCCTGTTGCTCGTCGCCGCGTTCGTTCCGTCACCGCTCGCGTTCGTTGCCGGACAGCTCGCCCTCCTCCCCGGGCTGACGAGCACGGACCTCGTTGCCGTCGGCGTCTCCCAGCTCGCCCTCGTCGCGGTCCTCACCGAACCCGCGCGATCGCAGAACGCGTACGCCGCCGTCGCCGGGACGCTGCTCGCGTACGCGGTCCTCGCGGCTCTCCTCGTCATCGGTCTGCGACGCGGTCCGCTCGTCGCTGGCGGGCTCGTCTGTCTCGCGGTCGCGTTCGGAACGTATCTCGCGCGCCGAGTCACGCTCGTCCGTCTCGGACTCGTCGACGGCGAGTCACCCGGAGAGACACGCGACGGCGACGGCATCGAGGCCGCAACCGATCGCTCCGCAAACCAGACACGCTCCGAGTAGAGACGAAAGAATGAACCAGTGGCTCACGGAATGGATGACAGCACGATGAACAGCCCCAGTGAAACGGAATCGCCCGCCGAGACGGTCCCAGGCGAGTTCGAAGCGCGGACCGACTCCAGCGAGCTCCGGACCCGACTCGCGATACTCGAAGCCGAGAACCGACAGCTCCGCGAGGAGTACGTCCGCGCACAGCAGGCGACGTATCGGCGGACGGCGGTCGGGCTGTTCGTCGTCGGGGCGCTCGCGATCCTCGGCGGCATCGGCTTTCCGGACTCCCGAAGCGTCCTCTTCGCGCTCGGTGGCACCGGGGTCTTCGCCGGCGTGTTAACCTACGTGCTCACGCCGGAGCGGTTCGTGTCGGCTCGCGTCGGGTCTCGCATCTTCCAGGCGCTGCGCGCCGACCGAGACGCCATCACCGACGAGCTCGGTCTGAGCGGTGACCCGGTGTACGTCCCCGGCGACGACGTCCGGCTGTTCGTTCCCCGGTACGACGCGAAACCGCTGCCCGACGAGTCGGCGTTCGCCGACCTCTTCGTCGTTCCCGACTCTCCGGAGCGAGGCGGCGTCGCGTTTCATCCGACGGGAGGCCCGCTGTTCGAGGAGTTCGAGAACGCCCGGGACCGATCGCTTGAGACCGATATCGACGCGGTCGCACCGGCGATCGCAGACGCGCTCGTCGAGCTGTTCGAACTCGCGGACGGCGTCGATTACGACGTCGACACCGCGACCGGTCGTCTCACCTTCGAACTCAGTCGTCCGGGACTCGGCGATCCGACGAGTCTCGACCATCCGATCCCCTCGTTCCTCGCCGTCAGCGTGGCTCACGCCCTCGATGAACCCGTTCGCGTTGACGTGACCGACGCCGACTCGCTTTCCGTGACCTGTCGATACGGTCGGCTGGAAACCGGGCAGGAGACGGAGAAATCTGTATAAAAACGGTGGGTTTAAATATTAAAAACTGGGCCGATCTCACTCCTCGGCGCGCGTCTCCCTGCCGTCACCGGCGTGAGGTCCGCCGTCGCTCTCCTCCGAAAGCGACAGATCCGCGCTCGGCGGAGCGACGCTCTCGAGTATCTCGTCGATGACCTCCGTCTTCGATCGATCGGCGAGTTCCGCGTCCGTCGTCCTGATCACACGGTGAACCAGTACCGGGACGGCGAGCGCCTTGACGTCGTCCGGGATCACGTACGATCGGCCGCGGATCGCCGCCCGGGCCTTCCCCCCTCTGAGGAACGAGAGCGTGGCACGGGGGGACCCGCCGTATCGAAGCGCCGACGCGTCTCGCGTCCGGGAGACGATGTCGAGGATGTACTCCTTGACCGGCTCAGCGACGAACACGTCGCCGACCGCGTCGCTCGCTGACGCGAGATCGTCCGGTTCGACGACCTGCGAGACCTCCGTCGCGTCGAGCGTCAGTAGATCGTCAAATCGGTCCAGAACCTCCCGTTCGTCGGCCCGGTCGGGGATCTCGACCGTGTACTTGAACTGGAATCGGTCACGCTGTGCCTCCGGGAGTTCGAACACGCCCTCCATCTCGATCGGATTCTGCGTCGCGACGACCATGAACGGGTCCGGGAGTCTGAGCGTCTCTCCCTCGATGGTCACCGTCGACTCCTCCATCGCCTCGAGCAGCGCGCTCTGGGTCTTGGGCGTCGCGCGGTTGATCTCGTCGGCGACGACGAGGTTCGCGAACACCGGCCCCTTCCGCAGCTGGAACTCGCCGGTCGCCTGCTGGTACACGTTCGTCCCCGAGATGTCCGCCGGCACCATGTCCGGGGTCATCTGGATCCGGTTGAACGACAGCCCCGACGCCTGCGCGAACGCCCTCGCGATCGTGGTCTTCGCGACCCCGGGGATCCCCTCGAGGAGGACGTGCCCGTCAGTGAGGAGCGCGATGGTGAGGCCCTCGATGACCCGCTCGTTCCCCACGACGACGTCGTCCATCGCCCCACCGATCGCTTCATGGATCTCTGCCGGACTACTCATTCGTTTCCTCTCGTGACTGCTTGGTTAAAGTGTCTGTCATCATACTCCGGAGGCGCGCCTCGTCCAACTCGGGGTACCGGCGTTTCAACGAGGAAAGCACCGCGGCCTCGTCGACGACGCCGTCCGTCTCGTCACCGCTCGCCCCGACCAGCCAGACCGGGAGCCGTTCGCGTCCCCGTGGCAGCACCGCGAACAGCCCGGCACGTGCCGTCGCGCCGAGCGTTCGGGATCGGCCCAGATACGCCCACACGGCGACGACACCCAGAACACCCGCCCCGATCTGCAGCGGTGGCGACGACCGCAACGCCAGGGACGCGACCGCAAGCGGGGGCTGGTCTCCCGACCGAGAGTAGTCCAACAGCACGCGTTCGCGTTCGCTCAACAGCCCGGTCGCGAACGCCTCGTTATCGGGCTGCGTCAACATGACGTTGATGAACACGCTGGGGTCTCCGACCGCGATGACTCGCCCGTCTCCCACGCTTTCAGCGGTCACGACGGGATACGTTCCGAGTTCGTCGGTGAGCGAGAGGTTCCCCGTCTCGTTGCGATCGAGATAGGCGAACTCGGAGGTGGTCGCGATCTCGGTCGCGGAGTTCGCGTCGATCGCCGTCGGGTAGTTCAACGTCAGCTGTTGGACCGCCTCGGTGTACGTGGCGTTCGCGACGTTCGTCGCGATCGGCAGCGACGGCGATCGGTAGTAGTGTCGCTCGTCGCGGATCGGCGAGCCGTTGAACCGCGCGTCCGCCCCGATATCGGCGAGCAGAGCGTTTCCGTGCGGTCCGAAATCGTCCGCGACCACCAGCGTCCCGCCCGCTTCGACGAACCGTTGGACGCGCTGGGAGTCGTTTCCGGTGTATCGCTCTTCCGGGGCGATGACGACGGCGACCGTCTCGTTCGCGGATGCGGTCTCGTACGCCGTCGTGTCGAGCGTGATGTTGCTGACGGCCTGCTCGTCGGCGTGTTCCCGGAGGTCGCTCGTTCCGTCCCACTCGAGGTTGTACGCGCCGAACGCGGCGGTGGTCGTGCTCGCCGCGACGACGAGCGTGAGCCCGACCGTGATCGCCAACGCGTACAACACGAGCCGCGGGACCGGTGGCGTGCGCATCTAGATCACCCCCTCGGGGAGAATTTCGAGGATCCGCCTGACGACGATGTAGCCGAAGGCGGCGAGGCCGACGCCGATCACCGGCAGCAGCCGACGCCGCCAGCGCGGCGTCACGTTGAACGGCGCCGTGAGCTCCACGACGACGAGCAGACCGATGAGCGAGACCACGAAGAAGAGCTCCAGGGTCAGCGACCCGAGCGCGGTGAGGAGGACGATCGCGCCGAGCATCCAAGCGACGACCCCGTACACGAACCGGCGTCGCTTCCCGAGGGCCATTACCCTCGTGTTCGTGTACCGAGGCATCAATCCACTGGTGTGTACTCCGCCGGGAACGAGTCGTAACCGACCAACCCGCTTTCCGAGACGTCCTGACGACCGAGTCGCTTTTGTCCACCGTCCCGCTTCGACTGGGTATGGTGGACCGTCGGGAGAGCTGGCTCCTCCTCCCCCAACCCGTTCGTCGGCTTCCGGCGGACCTCGCCGCGGTGGTCGTGTTGACAGCGCTGACGCTCGCGGCCGTGTTCGTGCCGGTAGTCGACGAGACGCCGCTTCGAGTCGGGTTCGGGCTCATCTTCGTGCTGTTCCTGCCCGGGTACGCGTTCATCGCCGCGCTCTTCCCCGAAGCGGGGTCGGGCTCCGCGACGGACGAGACCGACGACGGGTCGGACGGAACGACGGTCGACGACGACGACTCGAAGCCGCGTCCGGTTCCCGGCACCGAGGCGGCCGACGAGAGACGGACGGCCGCCGAGAACGCCGGAAGTGAGCCGTCCGGCTCCGGGGCTCCCGACCGGTCGGGGATCGACGGGGTCGAACGGGTCGCGCTCTCGTTCGGGCTCTCGATCGCGATCGTGCCGCTGATCGGGCTGGTGTTGAACTTCACGCCGTGGGGGATCCGCCTCGCGCCGGTCGCGACGAGCGTCGCCGGGGTCACGCTCGTCTGTGTCGCCGTCGCCGCGCGTCGGCGCTGGGAGCTCCCCCCGGACGAGCGGTTCGCGGTCCCGTACCGCGACTGGATCGCGACCGGGAAACGGGAGGCGTTCGATCCGGACGATCGGACCGACGCGGCGCTCAACGTCGTGCTCGTCGTCTCGGTCCTGCTCGCGGTCGGGAGCGTCGGCTACGCCGTGGCCGTCCCGCCGCAGGGCGAGCAGTTCACGGAGCTCTACCTCCTCACCGAAGATCCCGACGGCGAGCTCGTCGCGGACGGCTACCCCGAGACCATGTCGCCCAACGAGAGTGCGGAACTGATCGTCGGGATCGGCAACAACGAGTACGAAACGACGGAGTACTCCGTCGTGGTCCAGCTGCAAGAGGCCGTCACTGAGGGCAACGAGACGACCGTCGTCGAGCGGACCCGGCTCGATCGGTTCGAGGCGACGGTCAGCCACAACGAGACGCACCACGAACCTCACACCCTCCGACCGACGCGGACCGGCGAGAACCTCCGGGTCCAGTACCTTCTGTACGACGGCGAGGTTCCAGACGAGCCGACGGAAGAGAACGCGTATCGAGAGGTCCACCTCTGGATCGATGTCGAACCCGAGTCATCGAACGAGTGATATCGGCGGGGGTTCTCCCGTTCCGCGCGAAGGGTCGGATCGCCAGCGAGGTAGCTCCGATTACTTCACGCGACGGCGGCGGACCCGCACGACGAGCGCGATCGAGAGGAGAGTGGCCACGATGATCTGGACTCCGTTTAGCGGAACCGACCCGGAGGACTCGGACACGGACTCGGAATCGTTTGGCTGAATGGCCTGCCCGTCGGTTTCGTTCTCGGTCGTCGAGTCAGTGCCGTTCTCGGTCGTGGAGTCGGTGTCGTTTTCGGCCGTGGAGTCGGTTCCGTCGTCGGTCCCCGAGTCGGTTCCGTTCTCGGTCGTTTCGGAGCCCGTCTCCCCGGTGTCGTTTGTCGTGTTGTCGGTGGGATCCTCGCTTCCGTCGTCGGAGCCGTCCCCGGTGGTCGGCGCTCCACCACCGTCGGTCCCGTCGGTCCCGTTTTCGCCCTCGCCGTCGGTCGTCTCTCCTTCGGTGACCGTCACGGTGTGTCTGTCACTCACCGAGATGATGTCCAACTCCCCGTTCGCGGTCTCTTCGTCCTCGTAGACGACCCCGTAGAGCCGATACTCGCCCGGTTCGTACGCAGCGCTGACGTCGGCGACGTACTCGCCGTCGCCCGCCTCGGTGGCCTCGATCCGAGTCCGCGTCGAATCGTTCGCGATCACGGCGTCGACTCGTTCGATCGCCGGAGCGTCCGCGTCGTCGTGTTCGCTCGTCTCGATGTCGATCGAGGCGGTCTCCCCCTCGGTGATCTCCGCCGGAGCTGACAGCGTCGTGTCGTACGCCGCGATCACGACCGGTTGGATGGTTTCGAACTGATCCGTACTGACCACGACGCTGTAGGTTCCCGGATCGAGGTCGGTCGTCTCGAACGTCGTGGACGTCTCACCGCTGACGCCGAGCTCGCGGCCGTCTGGGAGCCCGTCGCTGTTGTAGAGGAACACGTCGTACGGGTCGTCCGTGCTCGTCGAGATCTGCGCCTCGATCGCCTCTCCGGGGTCGATGGGGGCGACCGACGTGACCGTGAACTCCTGGCCAGCGATCTCCGTCGTCCGATTGGGGACGTCTATTTCACCGTTCTCGACGGTGATCGTGAAATCGCCGTCCGCGTCGGCTACTCCCGGGACACCCACGACTAGAACGGCGACGAGTAGAAGGCCGGCGATAGCGGGGCGGCGCATGAATACGTCATATCGACAACAGAGTTGAATCTTTCGTCCGTCTGCGTTCGTTCGCGGGAGAGCTGAACGAACGGCGGCGTTCAAGGAGAGAGCCGAAGCTGCTCGGTAACGTCCGCGATCAGATAGTACGCGGTCACCGCGAGGACCGCGACCGAAAACGCCGTAAAGAGGTGGAGGTTGATCGAGTTCGGTCCGGCCCAGTACGGCGCCGGCGGTCGAGGAACTGGAGCCAGAAACGGCCAGAGCAGATCGCTCGGTACCCGCCCGGAGGCCAGGGCCGCGTAGTTGTCCGCGATGAGGTGTGACGCGTGCGCGAGAACGAACACGACGCCGCCTCGGCGGCGATCCGTCTTCCACCCGTACGCGAGGACGACGAGCCACACCGGGATCGCGAACGGCAGCGAGTGCATGAACACCCGCCCCGTCGGAATCAGGTGTAACTGGTGCGCGAGCGGTTTGTCGACGAGGTCGGGGAACTGACTCCCGACGAACGCGACGGCGCCGAGTTCGAGCGACGGGAGTCGCCGGGTTCGAACGAGGAGATAGAAGGAGACCAAAAAGAGGGCGACGATGAAATGCTCGATGGGACGCATTCGTCTCTGCGTTCGTCTCATCGTTCATAGCTTCACCGTTCGTGCGGTCTGGTTCCGCGGTTAACCGGAGATTTCGCTGACGAGTCCGGGCTCGAGTCGCCGACACGGATGCGTCGGCAGAAGCTCGCGGACACACTCACGAACGCCGAAGCCGGTTCGCAGGCACCGTTGAACGCTCCTCTCCAGGCGGAACACCGCACGAAACGGTCGGTCGCTGGAGACCGCTTCCTGATCGAGAGCGGGAGTGGGCGCTGCAGTCTGGTGGCGGCGACACAGTATTTAAATGGCGACGAGCGACGGCGACAATCGCGTATAAAGAACGTGCGGTCCGCGCGCCGCCGGCCGCCGACGAACGCGGCTAACAGCAGCCGTCGTCGTCGGCGCCGCAGACGCTCCCGTAGTCGATGCCGGTCTCGTCGCCGATCGCCTCGTTACACTGCATCACCATGGTGGTGAACGCGAACTCCGAGGAGGACTCCTTCGCCGCCGCGAGTTCCTCGCCGAGCCTTTCGGCGGCCGCGACGACCTCGTCGTCGGTGACTCCGTCGTCGCCGGCGTCCTGACCGGAGGCGCTCAACAGCACCCACCTCCGGTGGACCGCGCGAACTCCTCGCCGATCTCGTCGCTGACAGCGTCGTTCGTCCGCTGGAGCAGTTCGACCAGCTCTGTCTGTGCTGCCTGCTGGCGCTGGATCGGCTCGGTGTTCGACAGTTCGGTCTGGAGCTGCTTCAGCTCGGCCATCACCGACTCGTCGAAGCCGCCGCGCTGCAGCTGCTGTTGCTTTCGCTGGTACTCGCGAAGCAGCGCCATCGCGTCGTCGTCGTCCTGTAACGCCTCGTCGGCCTCGGTGAACCGCCGATACGTCTCCGACTCGCCGAGTGCGTCGAGGAACTCGCGGAGCGCCGCCTCGACGTTCGCCTCGGCGTCTTCCTCAACGGACACGCCGGTGTCGCCTTCGGCCGCGTCCTCTACATCCTGCACGTCGCTCACGAGGGCGTCACCTCCGGTGCGTCGGCCTCGGCAACGTCCGCGAGCCCGGTGATCTCCTCGCCGAAGGCGCTGAGTTCGTCGAGTCCGATCGGCTCGTCCCGCCGGAGCGGCGCCAGCATGAGCGGCGCGTCGAACCGGTCACGAATCTCCTCGAGGTACTGCGCCTGCTGAGCGCGCCGGTTCGCGAAGAAGGCGTTGTCGCCGTACTCCTCGGGGAGGAGGTAGTTGGCGACGACCAACGAGGTCTCGATCCCGACCTGGTCTTCGAGGTCGGCGGCGGCACGGTACGCCTCCATCATGGGCGTGTACTCGGGGTACATCACGAACGCGAAGGTGCTCCGTTCGGGATCTTTCATCGTCTCGATGACCGCGTCGTACTGGTCGCCCTTCGCGGGGGCGGCGCCCTTCGTCAGCGAGCCGAGGTCCATGAACCCCTTCCAGTCGGAGGGGAGTTCGAGCAGGCGGAGGGTGTGACCCGTGGGTGCCGTGTCGAAGACGACGACGTCGTAGCCGTCCTCGTCGAAGTAGCTCACGAACTTCTCTAAGGCGGCCATCTCCTCGGCACACGGCGATTCCAACTCCTCTTCGACGTTCGCGATCGCGGCGTCGACGTCGATCTGGGTGTCCGCTTTGTCCTCGTACATTTCGGTGACGTGGTCGAGGACCTGCTCGCGGTACTCCGCGAGCGCCTTCTCCTGGTCGATCCGCGCCGCGTCGAGGTTCTCCTGGCCGACCGGGGTCGGCTCGTGGCCCACGGGCTCGCCGAAGATGTCCTCGAGATGCGCGGCCGGGTCGGTCGTGACGACGAGCGTCTCGTGGCCCGCCTCGGCGAGCTTCGTCGCCGCCGTCGAGGCGACCGTGCTCTTGCCGACGCCGCCCTTGCCGGTGAAAAAGAGGTACTGCGTCTCCTCGCCCGGCGTGAGCTGGTCGACGACGGCGTCGGCGTCCGTCATTGACTCGAAGTCGACCGCGCCGTCGGAATCGACGTGTTCCGTACCGTCACCATCGACATCGGTCGCGGTCCCGACGTCGACGGTCGCCTCCGCGCCGTCGTAGAGGACGCCGCCCACGTCAGCGAGCAGGTCGAGCCCGGCGATCTCGCCCGGCTGGAGCGGGTACGTCGCCGTCGCGTCGGCGTCGAACTCCTCGCGGGCGCGCTCGATGACGGCTTGCTCGTCCGCGCGTTTCCCCTCGAAGAAGGGGTCGTCGCACACCGACTCGGGGAGGTAGCCGTTGAGGATCAACAGCTGCGACTCGATCCCGAGCTCGCCGAGGTCGCTCGCGCTGCGTTCGATCTCGTCGATCGAGGAGCCCTCGGGCTTGCCGACGAAGGCGAACGATGTCCGCTCGTCGTCTTGGAGCGTGTCGATGGCGCGCTCGTACTCCCGCTTTCTGTCCTCCATCGAAGCCGCCGGGCCGATACAGGTCGAGCCGCCCTTCTCGAGTTCGGCGTTCCAGTCGGAGGGGAGCTCCATGAGCCGGATGGTGTGGCCCGTCGGCGCCGTGTCGAAGACGACGGCGTCGTACTCGGGGCTGTCCATGAAGTCGACGAAGTTGTCGAAGGCCGCGATCTCCTCGACGCAGGGGCTGTTGAGCTGCTCTTCGACCGTCTCGATCTCCTCGTCGCCGAGCAGTTCCCGCATCGGCTCGATCGTCTCCTGGCGGTACTCTTCCGCGGCCGTGTCGGGGTCGATCTCGATCGCGGAGAGGTTCTCGACCCCGTCGATCGCGGTGACCTCGTGGCCGATCGCCTGGCCGAAGATGTCCGAGAGGTTCGGCGCGGGGTCGGTGGTCACCAGCAGCGTCTCGTAGTCGTTGTCGGCGAGCCAGGTCGCGGTCGCGCAGCTCACCGTGCTCTTGCCGACGCCGCCCTTCCCGCTGAAGAAGACGAACTCGGTGTCGTCGCCGCTCGGTTCGACTATCTCGCGCGCGCTCGTCGCCGCCGACTCCGCCGACCGCTGTGTCCGTGCCATCTGTCAGGCCTCCTGTGGCGCGGCGCTTCCGTCGATAGCCGCGGTCAGTTCGTCGTACGAGAGGTACTCGCCCTCGGCGACGATCTCGTCGTCGACGACCGTGATCGGGAGGACCGACGGGCCGTCCGCCTGCACGCGGTCGTAGATCCGCTTCGTTTCGAGGAACTGGTCGATGTTGTGCTGCATGTTCGCCCGAGTGACCTCGAGGTCGTCGAACGCGTCCTCGAGCTGGTCGAGCGCCGCGCTGACCGCGACGAGTTCGTCGTCGGGGTCGGGGCCGCAGACGCCGGTGGAGCAACACATCGCTTCTTCGTACAGGGTGAGTTCGGTCATGGTGGTGTCGAGTCGTCGTCGTTCGTCTGAGCCATCGGTCACAGCGAGGCGCGCCGTCGGCGCGGCCACTGTGACCAACTCATTTGAACGATCCCTCATACAATGATAAGCCCTTCGGTCGGGCGGCTCCGCGGTTATAGCGTGGCAGAAAGCCAGCTAAGACGGGAAAAACACTTTTCAACAGATCTTCTCTCGCTGATTGTCCTCGCCTCTATCTGGCCAATAGCTGAATTATTTTCGTATCGTTTTCCCAGCGGCCGCCTTGGTCGGGACGGCGTTCCACAACGCTTAATCTCGGATCGGCTCAACTGTGACGTATGTCATCGACCGATCGCCTGCGGCGGTACGTCGTCGACGAGTGCGGCTCCTGTACCGACGCGGACCTCTCCGAGCGACTGGCGGAGCTGGAGGAGCTGAACGAGGCCGCCGGCGGGTCAGCCCTGGAGAGCGACGTCGAGCTGCTGTCGGCGCTCGGGAACGAGACGCGGTACGAGATCGTCCGGATGCTCCACGCGGCCGACGACGACGAGCTGTGCGTCTGCGAGCTCTCGCCGCTGCTGGACGTGAGCGACAGCGCGATCAGCCACGCCCTCTCGAAGCTCACCGACGCCGGTCTCGTCACGCGTCGGAAGGAGGGGAAGTGGCGGATGTACCGCGCCACGCCGCGCGCGAACGCCGTCCTCGTCGCGCTCGACGGCTCGCGGTCGCTGTGAACGCCCGGCCCCGATAGGTCGTCGCGTCGGTCGAGCAAGAAAACGCATATCTCCCTCGCCGTCACACGGTCGGCATGTCCCGTTCTCTGAGCTGTTACCGGTGTGGCGACCGCTACGACGACGACACCCGCGTCCGGTGCGCCTGCGGGGAACCGCTCTGGATCGACGCGCGGCCGACGGCCTCCTCGTGGGACGACCGTCCGGACCGGGGCGGGATGTGGCGGTACGAGGCGCTGTTGCCGATCGATCGGCCGGAGGGCGTCGCGGGGGCCGCGGGCGGCACGCCCCTGGTCAGAACTCCCGGACTCGACGACGCGACCGGGGGCCGGGCGTTCGTCAAAGACGAGGGCGAGAACCCGACCGGCGCGTACAAAGACCGCGGGAGCGCGGTGGCGGTTCCGCACGCGATCGCGGCGGGCGACGACGTCGTCGGCACGGTCTCGTACGGCAACATGGCGATCAGCACCGCCGCTCACGCGGCGAGCCTCGACCGCGAGTGCGTCGTGTTCGTCCCGGCGGATATCTCGGGGGTGCGGCTGGAGCTCATCGCGCAGTACGAGCCGACTATCGTGCGGGTCAGCGGCGAGTACGGGAAGCTGTACGGCGACGCGCTCGCCCTCTCCGAACGGCATCCGATCAGCGTTCTCGTGAGCGACGCGCCGGCCCGCATCAGCGGGTACAAGACGGCGGTATTCGAGATCTACGACGCCCTCGCCCCGGAGACGCCCGACGTGATCGCGCTGCCGGCGAGTTCCGGCGGGTTCGCCTCGGGGGTCTGGCTGGGGATCCGCGACCTCGAGAGCGCGGGCCTGCTCGCCGAGCGACCGCGCGTGTGCCTCGTCCAGACCGCCGCCGCCGACCCGCTGACGCGCGCGTTCGAGGCGGGTGCGACGGAGCCGACGCCGATGTCGCCCGACGAGACGGGCGAGACGATCGCCCACTCGATCGGGAATCCGGACCCGCCGAGCGGCGCGCGTGCGCTCGCCGCGGTCCGCGACACGGGCGGCGCCGTCGTCTCCGTCACCGACGACGAGATACGCGCCGCACAGCGCCGGTTCGCCGTCGACGGCGGCTTCTGCGTCGAGCCGGCGTCCGCGGCGACGCTGGCCGGCGTCTCGCGCCTCGCGGAGCGGGGCGAGGTCGCGGCCGACGACTCCGTCGTCCTCGTGCCGACCGGGACGGGGTTCAAGGAGATGGGGACCGGCGAGGCGGCGGTCGAGACCGAGGCGGTCCACCGGACCGACCTGTCGGACCGGCTCGAGTCCCTGCTCGGTTCACGGCGCCCGTGAGAGCGTCGCTTGATGCGGTCAGACGCCCCAGATGACCGCGATACCGGCCGTCGCGACGACGGCGAGGAGCAGCTGGAGCGGGCCGCCGACCCGGAGGAAGTCGGCGAACTCGTAGCCGCCGGGGCCGTACACCATGAGGTTCGTCTGGTAGCCGACCGGGGTCATGAACGAGGTCGCGGACGCGAACATCACCGCGAGGAGGAACGCGAACTCGTTGGCGCCGAGCTGGGCGGCCGCGCTGACGCCGACCGGGATCATCAGCACCGCCGTCGCCACCGGCGTGATGACGCTCGCCAGCAGGCCGGCGACGGCGTACAGGACGAACATGACGCCCACGGTCGGGAGGACCTCGTCGGTCGCGACGAGGAACTCCGAGACGACGGCCGCGCCGCCCGTGGACTCCAACGCGATCCCGAGCGGGATGACCCCCGCGAGGAGGAAGATGACGTTCCACGAGACGGCGTCGTAGGCGTCGGCGGTCGTCAGACAGCCGGTGACGACCATCACCACCACGCCGGCCAGCGCCGCGATCACGATCGGGAGGACATCGAGCGCGGCGAGCGCGACGACGCCGACGAGGACGCCGACGGCGATCGGGGTCTTCGGCGAGAGGGGTGCGATCTCGTCGATGTCAGCGTCGGCCAGCCGGTCGAGCGCGCGCTCGTCGGCGATGACGAGGTCGCCGGTGTCCGTGAAGTACCGGACGGACGCCGGCGTCGTCCGGACCAACAGCAGGTCGCCGGCCTCCAGCGTGCGGTCGGCGAGGTCGGTGCGGAACAGGTCGCCGCCGCGGCGCACGGCGAGCACGCTCGTTTCGTGGTAGTCGTGGAGGCCGGTCTCGGCGACGGTCTCGCCGACGAACGGCGACCGGTCCGGGACGATCGCCTTCGCGAGCATGCCGTCGGTGGCCGATGACTCGAACGTCTCCTCGGTCACCGTCTCGCGGGCCCGCCTCCCGAGCGTCGCTTCCCTCCGGAACTGCGCGACCGCCTGCAGGGGGCCGTGGACGACCACGCCGTCGCCCGCCTCGATGACCCGGTCGGAGTGCGGGCCGGCGTACGCCTCGCCGTCGCGCCGGACCTGCAGGATGCGGACCGCCGGGTGCGCGTCGTCGAATTCCTCGACGGACAGGCCGACGGCGACGGATCCCGGTCGCACGTACAGGTGCGTGAGGTAGTCGTCGAGGTCGAACTCCGCGACCGGGTCGCTGTCGACGGGGACGCGGGCGGGCGTGAGCCGCCAGCCGACGGTCAGCAGGTACGCGCTCCCGACCGCGAGCAGGACGGCGCCGAGCCCCGTGAACTCGAACATCCCGATCCCGTCGCGTCCGTCGATGAGGAGGCGCGCGAAGTCGCTGGCGAGGATGTTCGTCGACGTGCCGATGAGGGTGAGCGTGCCGCCGAGGATGGCGGCGTACGACAGCGGGAGGAGGAGCTTCGAGGGGCTCAGCTTCGAGTTCTCGGCGAGCCCGGTGACCATCGGGATGAAGACGGCGACGACCGGCGTGTTGTTCACGAACCCCGCGATGGGGCCGGTCGTGCAGACGGTGGCGACGAGCGCGCGGAACTCCCGGCCGGCGGTGAACTCCGCGAGGTAGACGCCGAGCCGTTCGACGACCCCCGTCCGCTGGACGCCCGCGCTCAGCATGTACATCGCGATGATGGTGACCGTCGCGGGGTTCGCGAACCCGGAGATCGCCGCTCCCGCGCCGACGCCGGTCCACGGTTCGAGGACCACGAGCGCGGCGACGACGCCGATCGCGGTCACGTCGTTCGGGACGACCTCGGTGACGAACGCCACCAACACGGCGACGATGAGCAGGAAGACCACGGCGACGCCCGACACCTCGACGATCGGCATACGCGGACGACTCCCCTCGACCCCTTCACTGTTCCCCTCGATCGGCGTCGCCGGCGGCGAAGCCGCCGGCTGTCAGAGGGACCGAAGGTCCCTCGCTCCTCGCGAGTGGAAGGCCCGCGCTGAGACGCGCGACACGGCTCGTTCCGTGATAAGCGATCGTCGAAATCGCTCACTCAATTATCAATATCCGCTTGCCAGCGACGATCCGCAACACCCTCTCCCGTTCTCGGCCACGGTGGTCTCGGCAGTACACTCTTTTCAGTTGGCGTCGAACCGCGACCTAATGCCCGACACCGTTCTCGTCGCCTTCGACGGGTCGCTGCTCTCCGAGCGCGCGCTGACGTACGCGCTCGAGACCTTCCCGGAGGCGACCCTCACCGCGATGTACGTCATCGATCCGATCGACTCGGTCGTCGACGTGGAGGTCGGCGGCCTGCCGGTCGCCGAGGACTGGCACGACGACGCCCGGGACCGCGCGACCGACATCCACGCGACGGCCGCGGAGCTCGCGGCGGAACGCGGGATCGACCTCGCGACCGTCACGGAAGTCGGCAGGCCCGCCCGGACGATTCTGGCCTACGCTGACGACCACGATGTCGACCAGATCGTCATGGGTAGTCACGGTCGCTCGGGCCTCGACCGGGCGCTCCTCGGCAGCGTTGCCGAGACGGTCACCCGCCGAGCACGGATTCCGGTGACGGTCGTCGGATGACGCGATCAGGGAGGGACGGACGGCCGATCGCTCCCGCGGCGAGCCCGACGACCGCGGCGACCGCGCGACCGCGGCGAACCCGACGACCGCGGCGACCCCGGCGGCCCCTGACAGCGGCCGTGACCGCCTCTGACCCACCCCCGCGCTCGACGTGTACCGTCCGCATCGAACGACGAGGCGGTCGCGGCGCGGCGGGGGCGCGGGCGCTCGAACGTCACCTCCCCGTCGCGCTCGTCAACGTCGACGTCTCCTTCCGAACGGGGAGCGCTCGGGTCACCTACGACGGGGAGCGCACGTCCGAGGCGTCGATCCGAGACGCGGTCCGCGACGGGGTGAACGACGCCCCGGCGCTGGCGACCGCAACGCTCCGGATCGCGATGGGCGGCGCCGGGATCGGCCACGCTGCCGACGGTGACCGCCGACTCGCCGCCGGTCGTCGCTTGTGCCGACCGATCAAAACTGGTACGACGCTGTCTCACCAACCCCCACGTATGGGCGAGTCTCTCGGCGGATCGAGGTGGGTGAAATGAACCGACGGCGATCCGATACGGTCGTCGCTGGCCTGGTCGCCGTCGTCCTCGTCGGCGGCGGCGTGCTCGGCTGGCAGGCGTACCAGCAACAGCAGGCCTTCGACCAGATGGGACCGATGATGGGCGGATCGATGGGGGCGGTCCACGGAACGAACCCGCTCTGGTACGTCCTCGGAGCCCTCCTCGTCTCGGCCGTCCTCGGTGGGGGATATCTCGCGGTTCGGGACGATCTCAGCGGCGCGGACGAACCCGATCGATCACGGGACGGCTCGGCGAGTCCGACCGACTCCGAGGGCGCCGAATCTCCGGCGGAGGCCGCTCGCTCGGCGGGAGATTTCGATCCGGAGTCTCGGCCTCGCGACCGCGTACTGGACCTCCTGCCGGAGGACGAACGTCGGGTCCTCCGACCGGTCCTCTCCTCGCCCGGCATCACACAGATCGAACTGCGGGACCGCTCGGAGTTCTCGAAGAGCAAGGTCAGCCAGACGGTGAGCGCGCTCGAGAAGCGCGGCCTCCTGTACCGCGAGCGTCAAGGGCGGACGTATCGCGTCTACCCGAGCGACGACCTCCAACGGAACCGGGCGAACTAGCGGACCGTTCCCGCCAACTCTCGCCGCGTCCAACACGCGATCGCGGGCGCCGGTCGCGGCGGTGTCGGTGCCCCCCCTCGCAGTGGTGTCGGTCCCCTCTCGCAAAGGGGTCGAGCGCCGATCCGGCGAATTCGGGCCGCATGAACGGTCCGGCCTCTAAAAAACGGTTAGATCGGGTTATACACGTTCTCGAACGTTCTCCTGATCGGATTCACACCCAGCAGAATAACTCCGGAGGGGTCGTACGGGTAACCGAGGAGAAAAGCAATGACCACACTCACACTCGGCCGCTGGCTGCTCGTCGCCTTCGCGATCGTCGGACTCGCGCTCGCTGTCCCCATGGTCAGCGCACACGGCAACGCGACCGCTGACGACGCTCCGATCGCCGACGACGTCCCTCCGTCTGACGCGACCGCCGACGACTGGGCGGTCTGGATGGAGGCGCAGATGACCGAGCACATGGGCCCCGACGGCGTCGAGTGGATGGAGTCGCACGCGGGTGCGACCGTCGACGAGATGGCCCGGGACATGGCTGACGACGGCAACAGCGGAATGTACGGCCACGGCGGGACGCACGAGCGGGGCGGGACGTACGGCCACGACGGAACGTACGAGCGGGGCGGGACGTACGGCCACGACGGAACGTACGGCCACGGCGGGGCGTACGGGCAGGGCCACTGCTGACCGCCCTGACCGCTTCGGCTCGACTGCTGACCGCCCCGACCGCTTCGGCTCGCTCCGATCGACCGCCGCTCGCGTCCCGCGGTGACGGGCCGAGAACCGTACTACTATGTGGGCCCCGCTAGGACCCACACACGGTTGATTCGGTGACGAACGCGTTACTCGATCTCGCGCTGGCGACGCCGACACTCCCCCGGCAGCTCCCGGTAGCGCTGCCCGTGTCTCCCGACGTGTTCGTCGTGCTCGCCGTCGTCGCCGTCGCGCTCGTCCTGTTCGTCCTCCAGCCGGTCTCCATCGACACGACCGCCATCGCGCTGATGGTCGCGCTTATCCTCCTCGGTCCGTGGACGGGCGTCTCCCCGGAGGAGGGCGTGTCGGGCTTCTCGAACCCCGCGACGCTCACCGTGCTGGCGATGTTCATCCTCAGCGAGGGGGTTCGACAGACCGGCGTCATCCAGATCCTCACACAGAAGATGGAGGCGTTCGCGGGCGACAGCGAGTTCCGACAGCTCCTCGCGACCGTCGGGCTGTCCGGTCCGCCGGCGGGGTTCGTCAACAACACGCCCATCGTCGCCGTGCTCATCCCCGCCGTCATGAACCTCGCCCGGAAGACGGGAACCTCGCCGTCGAAGCTGCTGATCCCGCTGTCCTTCGCCTCGATGATGGGCGGAACGCTCACCGTCATCGGGACCTCGACGAACCTGCTCGCGAGCGATATCTGGGCGCAGATCGGGCCGACGGGCGAACCGTTCTCGCTGTTCGAATTCACGCAGTTGGGAATCGTCGTCCTGGCCGTCGGTCTCGTCTATCTCCTGACCGTCGGGCGGTACCTCACGCCCGCCCGGATCACCGCCGAGGGGTCCCCGACGGACCAGTTCGGGATGGCGGACTACCTGACCGACGTCGTCGTGCACGAGGACTCCGACCTCGTCGGCTCGCAGGTCCGAGCGCTGCGGCGCGGCGAGCTCGACCTCGACGTGTTCCAGATCGTGCGCGACGGCCGCAGCATCGTCCGCGGCCTCCCGAGCGAGCGGATCAGCGCCGGCGACGTGCTCTCGGTGAGAGCGGACCAGGAGACGCTCGAACAGGTCATCGAGGACGAACACCTCGCCCTCCTGCCGGAGCTCCGCGACGCCGCGACCGACGAGAGCGAACCGCTGCCCGAGGGGTTCGTGCCGGAACACCACGCGTGGAACCGGTCGCTGGCGGCGGCCGACGCCGCCCCGCCGGCTGACGGGAACGGCGACGGAGACGGCGGAGGCCAAGCCGACGGAGACGACCGGAGCGAAGCGAACGGGGACGACCCGGGCGAAGCCGACGGGGACGAAAACGCGGACGCGGACGAGACCGCGTCGGAGACCTCGCTCACGGAGGTCGTCTTGCTCCCCGGGCCGTGGTCGAACAGACGGGACGGCGTCGCCGGCTTCGAGCGCGAGTTCGACGCGACGGTCCTCGCGATCCGGCGGGGGGACGAGGTGATCCGCCAACGCCTCCGCGACGTCGACTTGCGGGCCGGAGACGTGTTGCTCGTACAGACGAGCGCGGAGGTCTTAGACCGGCTTCGGTCCGACACCAACGTCGTCGTCTCGAGCGACGATCGGTGGGAGGAGTTCGATCGGACGCAGATCCCCATCGCGCTGGGTATCGTCGCCGGCGTCGTCGGGCTGGCCGCGCTCGACTACCTCCCGATCATGGTCAGCGCGCTCGTCGGCGTCGTCGCGATGCTGTTCTCGGGCATCCTCAGGCCGGCGGACGCCTACGAGGCCGTCGACTGGAACGTCATCTTCCTGCTCGCGGGCGTCATCCCCCTCGGGATCGCGTTCGAGGCGTCCGGGACGGCGGACCTCATCGCGACGGGGATCGTCGCCGGGAGCGCCGTGCTCCCGCCGATCGCGATGCTCGCGGCGTTCTACCTCGGCACCGCGATCATCACGGAGATGGTGAGCAACAACGCGAGCATCGTGCTGATGCTCCCGATCGCCGTCGAGGTCGCGGGGCAACTCGGCGCCAACGCCTTCGCGTTCGCCCTCGCGGTGACGTTCGCCGCCAGCACGCCGCTGCTCAGCCCGGTCGGCTACCAGACGAACCTCATGGTGTACGGCCCCGGCGGCTACAAGTTCACCGACTTCGCGCGCGTCGGCGCGCCGCTCCAGCTCATCCTGACCGTCGTCACGACGGCCGGTATCGCGTTCTTCTGGGGGATATGAAACATCACTAAGCTGTCTTTTTTTATATTACCTCATACAACCATAATTATTCACTCCCGATTCCCGTCTCGTTCGACTCTGCGATCGAGGCCGCGTTTTTACGGATTCGACGGGGCGGATCGGCGGAGTCACCGAAACAGCGCGGGTTGTCAACACACTGTCGTCACTCGGTTCTGTGAGTAAGTAATCTAATTACACCCATTTACGTTCGGATAAATATTTATATATGTCAGATCGTTTGTTCCAAGTGATTATTTCGCATCGCGTTGTGTCTTTCACGTGATTGCGATCGCCGCCGGCCACCTCGATTTGGAGACGGACGCCGATCGACGAGCTGACGGACGAAGCGGTACCAACGTCCCAGAATCATATGTAACCAGTTATGACGATATATTTGATATATTGAGCCGATCGCTATCGGTCGATCGTTCGTCACCGAGCGAGCGGTCGAACGGCGCCCTCGCGGGAACGGCCGGATCACGTCGCGGGCGAGTGCGCCGCGAGCGGGTCACCGGAATCGGTCGAAAGCGCGCGGTGCGTCCGATGGTGTCGTCGCGTCCGTCGACGCCGCCGCGTCCGTCGACGGCGTCGCATCCGTTGGTGTCGTCGCGTCCGCCGTTCGTACCGAGACGCTCGTCGGCTCGTCGCGAAGTCGCCTGCGGGCCCGTGTGAGCATGTTGCGGTAGATTTAATATCGCGAATACGGATTTTTAACCATATCGATGGCTCAGATCTCGAAATCCGCCGTTCGCGTCGATGTCCGAAACATCGGCGGGATCGACGAGGCGTCGGTGACGCTCTCCGACGGCGTCTCGATCTTGACCGGGCGAAACGCGACGAACCGGACCTCCTTCCTGCAGGCGCTGATGGCCGGACTGGGAAGCCGACAGAGCTCCCTGAAGGGCGACGCCGAGGAGGGCGAGGTGACGCTTGAACTCGGCGACGAGACGTACACGCGGACGCTACAGCGCCGCGGCGACGCCGTCGCCTTCGGCGGCGACCCCTACCTCGACGACCCCGAACTGGCCGACCTGTTCGCGTTCCTGTTGGAGAACAACGAGGCGCGTCGGGCGGTGGCCCGCGGCGACGACCTCCGCGAGATCATCATGCGCCCGATCGACACGGACGCGATCGACGCCGAGATCCGCGAGTGCAAGCGCGAGCGCGACGAGCTGCAGTCCGAGATCGAGACGCTCGACAGCCTCGAACGCGACCTGCCCGACCTCGAAGCGGACCGCCGCGAGAAGGTCGAAGAGCTGGAGGCGGCGCAGGAAGACCTCGAGTCGGTCCGCGACGAGCTCGACGACCTCGACGCCGGCGTCGAGGAGAGCCGGACGCGGAAACAGGAGATGGAGGAGGCGTTCCAGCGGGTCCGCGACGCCCGCTCCGAGCTCGACGACCTCGAGTTCGACCTCGAGACCGAGCGCTCGACGCTCGCGGAGCTGAAGTCGGAGCGCGAGGAGCTCCGGGAGACCGTCGAGGAGGCGGAGGACCCCGACGAGAACCCGGACCGGCTCGCCGGGCGCATCGACGAGCTGCGCCGCCGGAAGCGCTCGCTCGACGACGACATCAACGAGCTCGGGAGCGTCATCGGCTTCAACGAGGACATGGTGGACGGCTCGGGGATCGACATCGAGGAGGGGACGGCCGGCGACGACCCGACCGACGCGCTGACCGCGGGCGACCAGACGGTCTGTTGGACCTGCGGCTCCGAGGTCGAGAGCGACCAGATCGAGGCGACGCTCGACCGGCTCCGAGAGCTCCGGTCCGACAAGCTCGACGAGCGCAACGAGATCCGCGCGGAGATCCAGGAGCTCACCGACCGGCAGTCGTCGATCAAGCAGGCCCGACGCGAGATCGAGCGCGCCGAGGAGCGGCTCGACGCGGTCGGGACGGAGATCGAGTCGACCGAGTCGCGGATCGCTGAGTTGGAAGACCGGCTCGAGTCGAAGCGGTCGGAGATCGAGGAGCTGGAAGACGAGGCCGAGTCGATCGACGTCGACGGCTACGACGAGGCGTTGGAGCTCCACCGCGAGGCGAACGGGATCGAGCTCCGGATCGAGCGGCTCGAAGACGAGATCGACGAGATCGACGACGAGATCGACGAGCGGGAGGACGCGATCGAGCGGCGCGAGGACCTGAAGGCCGAACGCGAGGAGCTCGCCGACCGGCTGACGGAGCTGCGGACGCGCGTCGACCGCATCGAGGAGGACGCCGTCGAGGAGTTCAACGAGCAGATGGAGACCGTCCTCGACATCTTAGAGTACGAGAACCTCGACCGGATCTGGATCGAGCGCCGGGAGACGGAGGTCCGCGAGGGGCGCCGCAAGGTCACGCGCCCCCGGTTCGACATGCACATCGTCCGCTCGTCGCCCGACGGGACCGCCTACGAGGACACGGTGGACCACCTCTCGGAGAGCGAGCGAGAGGTGACGGGGCTCGTGTTCGCGCTCGCGGGATACCTCGTTCACGACGTTCACGAGACTGTCCCGTTCATCCTGCTCGACTCGCTCGAGGCGATCGACTCGGACCGGATCGCGCGCGTCGTCGACCACCTCCGGACGCACGCCGACTACCTCGTCGCCGCGCTCCTGCCGGAGGACGCCGCCGCCCTCTCCGAGGAGTACGCCTACGTCGAGAACATCGACTGAGCCGGGACCACCGGCTGGCCGATCGTCGACCGCGAACGCCGACCCGCCGACGGGGCTTCGGTTCTCCGTTTATCGTCCCTTCGGTCGCTCCGGAGGGACGAGAGTGTTACACCGGTAAGTTTGTAACACCAAGTGTTCTGACATCGCGAACGCTCGGTGGCGAGCGGTGGGGTTCGAGAGCCCGGTGCGTTACCGATCCGGGCGCGACAGGTCGGGGGTCGTCGCCAGCGCCCCGCCCCAGCCGAACGGGGCCGCGAAGCCGAGGTGGTGGTCGTCGACGGCCGCCTTCACGTCGTCGAGGTCGTGCGCCTCCCGGCGGCGCTATCTAAAAGTACTGCGGCGGTCGCGGTCGGCCGAGACGGCGGATACGAGCCGACCGGTCCCCCGGGCCGGAGATCTCGACGCCTCGACGTTCTCTATCACAGAATCCTGATCGATGAATCAAACTTTTAAAATCAACTCGTAAGGCCCCCGATTTTCGGCGCGAAAGCGGTTCGAAGCCGCCGATTCGAACGAGATTCGCCCCGTCGATCGGCGTAAGCGTTCTGACAACGAGAACGACCGCGTCGCTCTCGCAGTCGCGGCGGCGAGGGCGTCGCGTCCGTGCTGTTCGGCGAGCACAACCCCGCCGGCCACCTCCCCGTCTCGGTCCCGCGGTCGGTCGGCCAGCTCCCGGTCCACTACAGCCGGTAGCCCAACACCGCGAACGAGGAGTACGTCTACACCGAGAGCGACCCGCTGTTCCCGTTCGGCCACGGCCTCAGCTACACCGACTTCGAGTACGGCGACCTCTCGCTGTCGGCGACCGAACTGGCGCCCGCGGGGACGATCACCGCCGGGATGACCGTCGAGAACGTCGGCGACGTTTCGGGCCGCGACGTGGTCCAGCTGTACGTCGGCGCGGGGAACCCCGACCAGGCCCGCCCCGTCCAGGAGCTCGTCGGGTTCGAGCGCGTCGCCCTCGACCCCGGCGAGACCGCGCGCGTCGCCTTCGAGGTCGACGCCACCCAGCTCGCGTACCGCGACCGCGACATGGATCTGGCCGTCGAGGCCGGCCCCTACGAGTTCCGAGTCGGCCACTCCGCGGCCGACATCGCCGACGCCGCGGCGTTCGAGGTGACGGGGACGAAGGAGGTGCCCGCAAACGGGCGGACGTACTTCACCGAGACGCGGGTCGCGGACGACGCGTAACTCGGCCTCGTTTTTAAGTGGAACTCAAACAGCTGTTAAATTGATTCCGTGCGGCTCCCGGCGACCGCCGCGTTCGCGTTTCGCGGACCGTTCCGCGGTCTCAGACGTCGACGGTGTCGTTGACGAGCTGTCCGATCTCGTCGATGTCGATCGCGATCCGGTCGCCCTCGGCGAGCGTGAACGACTCCGGCGGGACCAGCGCGGTGCCGGTCAGCAGGACGACGGTCTCCGGGAGGTCGTTGTGTCGCCGGAGATAGCTGACGAGCCTCTCGCAGGTGGTCGCCATCTCGCTCGTCGACGTGGAGTCCTCGAAGCAGACCTCGCCGTCGCGCTCGATGGTGAGCGTCATCCCGAGGTCGTGGGGGTCGTCGACGACCTCCGGGGTCGCCACGCACGGACCGAGCGCGCAACACTTGTCGTACACCTTCGCCTGCGGCAGGTACAGCGGATTCTCGCCCTCGATCGACCGGCTCGACACGTCGTTGCCGATCGTGTAACCGACGACCTCCTCGCGGTGGAGCACGACGCCCAGTTCTGGCTCCGGAACGTCCCACGTGGAGTCGCCGCGGATCCCGACGGCGTCGTTGGGGCCGACCGTCCGCGAGGGCGTCGCTTTTAAGAATAGCTCGGGACGCTCGCTGTCGTACACGTCGATGTACACCTCCGGCTTGCCGCTCTCGGCCTCGCGGGCCTGCTCGCTGATCCGGTACGTGACGCCCGCGGCCCACACCTCGTCCGGGGTCACCGGGAGGAGCACGTCGGCGGGGTCGAGCTCAACCCGGTCCGCGTCGGCGATCCGGTCCCGAGCGATGGCGTCGACGCCCGCGCCGCACGCGTTCGCGGCGCGGGCGAGTTCGGTGAACGAGCCGAGGTCGTCCGACGCCGTCGACAGGTCGTAGGCGTCGCCGTCGTCGACGACGACGAGCGAGTCGGACCCCACGCTATGCTTTCCGCCGGGGAGTCGATAATACCGCATATCATACCGATGCGCAGACGCCGTTATAAGAGTACCGCCGGCGCGACAGCGGACCGGGCTATCCCCTCCGGCGGTTTCGATTTCGGTCCGCACGAGTCACACGCACGCCGGACCGAGCGGTGACCGCGCGCGTCGGCCGAGCACGACGAAGCTACGCTTCGTCGAAGAGGGTCTCTCCTTCGACCATGTGCTCTCCGACGGCGTCGAGGTCCAGCGTCAGGCCGAGGCCGGGCTCTTCCGGGATCTCCATGCGACCCTCCTCGATGAGGTCGTCCTCCTCGACCAGGTCCTCCCACCAGCCGAGTTCGTAGGAGTGGTACTCCAGCGCGAGCGAGTTGGGGATGGCCGCGCCGACCTGCGCGGACGCCATCGTGCCGATCGGCGAGGAGACGTTGTGCATCGCCACCGGGATGTAGTACATGTCCGCCAGGTCCGCGATCTTGCGGGTCTCGCGCATCCCGCCGACGCGCGGCAGGTCCGGCGCGACGATGTCGACGGCCTGCGGTTCGAGGAGGGTCCGCTGCCCGTGCTTCCGGTAGACGTTCTCGCCGACCGCGATGGGCGTGGTCGTGCTCTTGGTGACCTCCTCCTGCACGTCGTGGTTCTCCGGCGGCACGGGGTCTTCGAGCCACCACACGTCGTACTCCTCGAGGGCCTCCGCGAGGCGCTTCGCGGAGCCCCCGGTGAACGACCAGTGGCAGTCGAAGGCCACGTCGGCCTTGTCGCCGACGGCCTCGGTGGTCGCCTCGACGATGTCGACCTTGTGGTCGATCTCGGGGTTGCGGAGGTGCCGGTTGGCGCGGTCTTTCTCGTGACCGGAGGGTACGTCGAGGTCGAACTTGATGGCGTCGTAGCCGAAGTTCTCGACGACGCGCTCTGCCTCGGCGGCGCAGGCCTGCGGGTCGGCCTCGTTCTCGGTGTGGAGGTCGCAGTAGACGCGGACCTCGTCGCGGTACTTCCCGCCGACGAGCTGGTAGGCGGGCACGTCGAGGAGCTTCCCGGCGGCGTCGTGGAGCGCGATCTCGATGCCGGAGATGGCGGAGATGACCTTCCCCGAGATCGAGCCCTCGCCCGACATCTTCTGGACGAGGTGCTCGTAGAGCCGGTCGATGTCGAGGGGGTTCTCCCCGACGAGGAACGGTTTCATGCGCTCGATGATGGCGGTGTCGCCGCCGCCCCAGTAGGACTCGCCCGTCCCCACCACGCCCGCGTCGGTGTAGACGCGGACGAGGATCCACGGGTAGTTCCCGTCGACCATCGTCGTCTGTACGTCCGTGATCTCGGCGTCGCGGACGCCGCCCCGCGAGTTCGTGATGTCCATCGTCTCCGCCGAGAGGTCTCGCATGGTGTACTCCGCGTTCGGGTCGCGAAGCTTGTCGTGATCGACCATTAGCGTCTGTATATCCCTGAACCCGCTAGTAAAGCTTGTGGATACCCCACCGTGTGCTCCGGCACGGGCGACGGGTCACTGCGGTGGCCGGGCCGACCCCCACGTATCTATTCCGCGACGCGCATCGTTCGAGTATGCCAACGGACACGGACCCGCTCAGTGGTGTCGATCCCGATTCGGTCGCCGCCGACGCCGTGCGACCGCCCCTCGACGCCGTCGTCCGCTGCCCGACGACGACAACGCCGCGATCGGGCTGCGCGCGATCGCCGTCCTCGACGCTGTCGCCGAGGGGGCACCCTCCGCGCTCGACGGCGCCGAGGAGTCGCCGAGCGTGATGAAGTAGCGCGTCCGGGGCGCGCCCGACCGATCGCGCCCGGAGCGTTCCCCTCGCTGTCGGTCTCGGACGACAACGAGGACGGTTCCGGACGACCACAGGATTATTATCCGTACGCCGTAACGTCGAGCCATGACACGGTACGTCCCACACTGCACCGACGGTCAACTGGCTCTCGTCTCGGAGACGAGCGACGACCGCGTCGAGATCGGCGCGGTCGACGACGTGATCGCCGCGATCGGCGACGCCACCCACTCGATCGAGTACGACCAGAAACAGCGCACGCAGCCGTGGCTGGACACGGACGACGGGCGGCTGGACATCGACGTTCGCGAGACCGTGACGACCCTCCCGCACACCGGCGAGACGGTCGACGAGCTCCGCGAGTACGACATGGGCACGGAGCGGTACGGCCTGCCCCTCCGGACCGTCATGTTCGCGAACGAGGTGCTCGACATCCTCGACGCGCAGGGCAGCGACGCGTCGGACGCGTCCGAGTAGCGCCGGGTGACGGCCCGCCGGGGCGACTCCGCCCTACACCGACACCGCGGTCCCGGTCTCGGCGGCCTCGTAGATCGCCTCGAGGGCGCGCATGTCGACCAGGGCGTGGTCGCCGTCGGGGCCGATCGCTGCCTCGCGGAGCACGCGGTCGGCGAAGTAGTCGAACTCCTCGGTCATCTCGTCTCGCATCACGTCTCGTCTGCCGTCGTCGATCTCGAAGCGTCGACCGTCGCTGCGGAGCGTCAGCGTCCCCTCGGGCTGCCCGAGGAAGGACGGTTCGAGGACGAGCTCCCCGTCGGTCCCGACGACGCGGAAGTGGCCCGTGTACGCGGCGTGCTGGCCGGCCGTGCAGGCCGCCTGCGTCCCGTCGTCGAACCGGATCGTGAAGGCGGCGTGCTGGTCGGGCACGTCGCGGAACGCCTCGTCGACGGACCGCATCTGGGCGGTCACGCTGACGGGGTCGGCGTCGAGGACGAACCGCGCGGTGTTGAGCGGGTAGATGCCCAGATCCATCACGCTCGCGCCGTACCCGACGAGGTCCGGATCGAGGCGCCACTGGTCGGGGTCGCCGGAGACCGTCTCCAGCATCTGCTGGCTCATGCTCCCGTGGACGCCCACGGGCTCCCCGATGGCGTCCTCGGCGACGAGCTCGCGCATGCGACGGACCTGCGGGTCGGTCTGCATCCGGTAGGCGACCATCAGCGGCACGTCCTCGGTGGCCTCGACGAGCCGCTCGGCGCGCTCGCGCGTCGACTCCACGGGCTTCTCACAGAGGACGGCCTTCCCGTGTTCGGCGGCGGCCTCCGCGTACGGCAGGTGGAGCGCGTTCGGCGTGCAGACGTAGGCCGCGTCGTACTCGTCGGTCGCTTCCCCGTCCGTGAACTCCTCGTAGGTGAGCGCGGCCTCGACGGTCGGAATCTCCTCGGCGGCCGCGCTCGCCTTCTCGCGGCTCCGGCTGACGAGGACGGTGGTCTCGCAGAACTCCGAGTCGGCGACCGCGGGGATCGCCTGTTCGCGGGTCCACCACCCGAGGCTGATCATCGCGATCCGGAGCGTTCCCGACTCCAACCGCTCCCAGTCTCGGTCTCTGACGGTCTCGAGGTAATCGGCGGCTGACATGGCTCGACGTTCGCGGCTATCTTCAAAAGTGTATTGGACGAGCGCGGACCGCGCGAACCGTACAGGGACCACACCTGTCTCTTATACACATCTCTGATGG
>NZ_AOJG01000038.1 GCF_000337375.1 Halorubrum lipolyticum DSM 21995
GCCTCCCGATGGCTCGAATCCGGATCGGCGGCCACCGATCCCGCTGCTCCGGGACCGGCCGCCGTCGCGGCGCCGAACGCGCCGAGGGCTTTGAGGAACTCTCTCCGCCTGCTCTCGTGGCTGTCGAAGTGGGTTGTGATGGAGTATGCTCACTCCACTCACACCGTTTTGTTTATATTATTTAACCATTGGATATGTTGGATTTTCTCGCTATCCGGCGTAGCCGCTCCGAGCGAGACGATCGCGGTCCCCGGATGCGAGCGAGACCGCTCACGTCCGGTACCGAGCGGTGCTCCAGTCGTTCTGTAAATCAGAACGCATCCCCCGCCACCGCCGCCCAATTCATTACGCTCGTAGTGCTGTAAGTCCCTTCGAGAAAACCGATCGTGATCGGCCGAAACGCGGCCGTTGCGCCCTTAAAACACCGACTTGACGATCGAACACCGCCCACGATGCGTTCTGCCTCTCAGAACGCTTTTCAGTAGTTGATGTTCAGTTCGACGACGTTTGCCGCGCTGAGCACGCGTTCGGGGAGTTTCCCGTGGAGGTCCTCGTCGCTGACGCGGCTGGCGGGCGCCGACACGCTGATCGCGCCCAGCACCTCGTCCGAGGAGTCCTTGACCGGGGCCGCGATACAGCGGAGCCCTTCGAGCCGCTCGCCGTCGTCGATCGCGTACCCGCGGTCGCGAACGCCCTCCAGCGCCTCGAACAGCTCCTCGCGGGAGCCGACGCTGCGGGGGGTCTTTCGCGCTAACCCGCGCCGCTCGATGATCTCCTCGACGCGGGACTCGGGCAGGTGCGCGAGGATCGCCTTCCCGAGCGCGGTGGTGTGGAGGTGCGTCCTGAGCCCGGCGTAGGTGTCGAGGTCGACGGCCTCCGCGCCCTTCGACCGCATCAGGTACACGCCCACCCCCTGCTCCTCGACGAGCAGGTTCGCGAGCTCGCCGGTCTCGTTCGCGAGCGACTTCACCTCCGGCTCGGCAACCTGATAGAACTCCATCGACTTCCGGGTGGAGCCGCCGACCTCGAGGAACTTCAGCCCGAGCTGATACTCGTCGCCGGTCTTCAACACGTATCCGTGCTCTCGGAGCGTCGTGAGGTGGTTGTGCACCGCGCTCTTTCCCATCTCCAGCCCGTCCGCCAGCTCCGTCACCCCGCACGGCCCGCGGTCCATCAGCTCCTCGACCAGCGCGAGGGNGATGTGTATAAGAGACAGCGTCCATACTGATCGATCGAGACATACAGCGCTCATAAGTGTTCTGGATAGCAGAACAAAATACGGGTAACGGGCCCCGGTACCATTTTATAGGATCGGACGGAGCCATGAACATGGACCGAAACCGCTCGACGCGCCGCTCCGTCTCGTCGCGAGCGACGGCCGGGAATCGACTCGAAACCGACGAGTTCACCGTCGCCTACGTCGGCGGCGGGAGCCGTCAGTGGGTCCCGAACCTCGTACAGGACCTCGCGCTCTCGACGTTCGGCGGCGAGGTGCGGCTCTACGACCCCGACGTCGAGAGCGCCGAGCGAAACGCCGCGTTCGGGAACTGGGTACAGGAGCGCGACGACGCCGTCGGCGACTGGGAGTACGCCGCGACGGACGACCTCGCCGACGCCCTCGACGGGGCCGACGTGGTGTTGCTGTCGACCCAGTACGACCCGACCGAGACGTTCGTCCACGACCTGGATATTCCGGCGTCGTACGGGATCTACGGCGCGGTCGCCGCCACCATCGGACCCGGCGGCATCTTCCGCGCGATGCGGACGATCCCCGTCTATCGCCGGTTCGCCGCCGCGATCCGCGAGCACTGCCCGGACGCGTGGGTGTTCAACTTCACGAACCCCGTCCACTTCGTGACGCGCGCGCTCTACGACGAGTTCCCCGAGATCAACGCGGTCGGCATGTGTCACGAGGTGCTCCACGGCCGCGACCGACTGGCGAGCCTCGCCGGCGAGCACCTCGATATCGACGCCGACCGGTCGGACATCTCGGTGAACGTCAAGGGGATCAATCACTTCACGTGGATCGACGAGGCGTACTGCGACGGGGTCGACCTCTGGCCGCTGCTCGACGAGTTGGCCCGCGGCGAGGAGGGGAACCGCGCCTACGAGCCGGCCGACCTCGACGACGCGAGCCCCTTCACCGACTCGTGGCAGGTCTCGTGGGAGCTGTACCGGCGCTTCGGGCTGCTCCCGCTGGCCGGCGACCGGCACGTCGTCGAGTACGCCACGTGGTTCCTGCAGGGCGGTCGGGAGGCGCTGAACCGCTGGGGCGTCAAGCGGACGGGGAGCGACTTCCGCGCGAAGCACTGGACGCCGGCCGAGTCGGACCAAACCACCGACGTGGAGGCGTGGCTCTCCGGCGAGCGCGAGTTCGACCTCACCGCCTCCGACGAGGTGCTCCTCGACATCCTCGATGCGCTCGCGGGCGGCGAGCCGTTCGTCACGAACGTCAACCTACCGAACCGGGGACAGATCGAGGACCTCGAGTCCGGTACCGTCGTGGAGACGAACGCGCTCGTCTCCGCCGGCGAGATTCGGCCGCTGAGCGCCGGCGGGTTCCCGCGTCCCGTCCGGTCGCTGCTGTCCACGCACGTCGACACGATCGAGACGGTGATCGAGGCGTCCCGCGACGGCGACGTCGACCGCGCGTTCCAGGGGTTCCTGCTCGACCCGCAGGTCCGGACGCTCCAGACCGAGGAGGCCCGGGAGCTGTTCGCCGAACTCGCGGCCGCCGAAGAGCGGTTCCTCGACGACTGGCGGCTCGACGACGCGGCGACGCTCGCGGCGGCAGACGCGTACTGAGCGCTTCCGCGCACCGCGTCTCGGGCCGACATCGGGTCACGCGATCAGCTCGAGCGGCCGCCGAGGGAGCGTCGCCGGTGGAGAGATCGGATCGTCCGCGAGCGAGCACCGCGGTCCGTTCGACGCGTCGCGATCGGACGCCGTGGGCGCGACGCTACTCGACGATCGACGAGTAAGAGTTATCTGTCTGTCGAACCACTACTCACGTATGCGTTCGACATGCACCCGATGCGGAGACACAGTCGCGAGAGACCACGGCTCGCTCGTCTGCCGAAACTGCGGCCGCACGCTGCGGCACGGCGCCGACTGACGCTCGCAGCCGCCGCCGCCGCCACGTCCGATACCGCCCCGAAGCGCCCCGTTAGTACATCGCGTCGCGGATCTCGTCGTCGAGGCCGTCGAACCGGTCGAGGTACTCGCGTCGGTCATCGCGGAGCGCATCCCGGGCGGCCTCGAACTCGTCGACGCGGTCGGCGACGGCGAACCGGTCGACCTCGATCCCCGGAACGGCGCTCGGGACGGTCAGCCCGAGGTCGTCGTCGCGCTCCCACTCGATGCGGTTCCGGGCCGCTCCCTCCAGCACGGCGACAGTCTCCTCGACGCCGACGTCGATCGGGTCGTCGGTTCCCACCGCGCCCGTGTTGATGACGTAACACTCGATGTCGAGGTCGGCGATGAGGTCGCGGAACCGGTTCCCCTCCTCGCCCTCGGAGCCGACGATGAACGGGTTGGTGCCGACGACTCGGATCGGCTCGCCCACCCGCGAGGGGTCGCCCGCGCTCGTCTCGACCGACTCCCCGAGCATGAACGCGATCGCGGCCTGTTCGTCGCTGAGGCGCGCGATCGGCGGCATGAGCGGGTTCCGGGTGATGAAAAACACCTGATCCACGCGGTCGAGGTCGATCCCGTCCGCCGAGCTCTCCAGCCGGTCCCGGCGGACGGTCGCCCGCGCGTTGCGCCCGTACCGAGGCTCGTCGAAGCGGACCGTCCCGTCGTCGTCGACGGCGACGTTCTCCAAGACTGCGCTCTCGTCCGTGACGGCGCGGTGCAGCTCCGGCTGCTCCGCCGCGTCGAGGCCGATCGTCTTCACGTAGAGGCCGCCGCCCTCGCTCCCGGCGACCGTTCCCGACGGGAGGAGCGCGCAGACGTCGTCTTGGATCATCTCGACGCCCTCCGGCTCGTCGAGCCAGAGGCCGTGGCTGGTCAGCGTCGACTTCCCCGTCCCGGAGAGGCCGAGGAAGAGCTGACCCACGTCGCGGGTGTCGTCCCCGTCGGCGAGCGTGACGCGCTTGCTTCCCGCGTGGAGGCCCAGCCCGCCCCGCCGCTTCGCGCGGTGCATGAACAGCCGGAGGAACGACTTCTTCGCTTCGCCGGTGTAGTCGCTGCCGAGCACCGTCGTGACGCCGCGGTCCGGATGCACGCGGATCCGCGGGTCGTCCGTCGCGTCCGGCAGTTGCACCGTGACGAAGTCCGGGGGCCGGCCGCGGGCCGGCTCGAGGAGCTTCGCCCACGAGAGCGCGATCCGGCCGTATTCGGCGGGGAGGAACAGCCGACACACGTGGGAGGTCTCCGGGTGCCGACCGACGACTCGGTCGACGCACACCACGTCGTTGTCCGGGTCCTCGACCCACTCGACGCCGCGCGCGAACACGTCGTAATCCGCCTCGCCGAACTCGTCGTCGACGGCGTTCGCCGTCGCGTCGGCGCTCCGCGATCGGTGTTCGCTCACGTACGACGGCGAGCCGTACTCAGTCGTCACCTCGTCGCTCGCCGACAGCTCGCGCAGCTCCGCGAGCGAGGGGTTGTACGTGACGTGATCCGCCGTCGCCGGATCGGGATACTCCCCAGGCTCCGGCACCGCCTCATGAGCAGCCATGTCGTCCGTCGATCCGAGAGACGGGCTAATAAGCGTACTGAACGGCGGAACACTGTCCGGCCCCGGTCCGTCTGCGCGGGGACCCCGTTCGGATCGCTCGGGTCCGCGGCGGCGCGGTGCGGTCGTCGTCGCTTCTCGGCGCGTCCGCTCGGCCGATCGCGACGTGGTCAGTGCGCGCTCGACGCCTCACCGCGAACAGTTATAAGATCGTATGTTTTCGCGAACATCTACGTTTCTTGAAATTCGTTCTCAGATCGGCTATCGCGGACGGGACCGAGATCGTCGGCCGCTCGCCGGGGGCGAGCCGTCGCGCCCGGTCGCCACACCGATGATTTTGTCACGGTCGGGGGCGAAGCCCCGGTATGAGCAACGAAACGAGCGGGGCGAACACGAAGGTGGCGCGGGTGATCCGCGCGTACGACCTCGACGGAATGGGCGCGAACCTGGAGGCCGCGTGGACCGGCGAGGCGGGCGAGCGGACGAGCCTGCGGGACCTCGCCGACGAGTTCAACGAGGCGGTGCTGGGGGCGGCCCTCCGGGAGGCGAGCGTCTCGTCGCTCAGCGTCGACGTGTCGAGCACGTACGAGGCCCTCCGCGGCGACTCCGGCTCGGCGTCGACGCGGGCGCGTCGGCGTCTCGAACGCGAGGGAATCGACGTCGACGAGCTGACCGGGGACTTCGTCACCCACCAGGCGATCCACACGTACCTCACGCAGGAGCGCGAGGCGAGCCTCCCGGCGGCCGACGACGACATGGCCGACCGAAAGGTCGAGACCATCGAGAAGCTCCAGGGTCGGGTCTCGGCCGTCGCCGAGTCGGCCATCTCGTCGCTCGCGAACGCCGGGGAGTTGGACCGCGGCGACTACGACGTGCTCGTCGACGTGCGCACCGTCTGCCCGAACTGCGGGGCCGACGCGCCAGTCGGGGAACTGATCCGGCGCGGCGGCTGCGAATGCACGGTGGACGCCGAGGCCGACGACGAGTGAGTCGGGAGACGCGGCGGTCGACGACGAGTGAGTCGAGGGACGCCGTTCGGCGACCGATCGGTGTCGCTTCGTGAGCGCCGCGGATCGGCTAATGTATCAGAAACAGACATACTATATAAATCTGGTACTTAGAGGGACCGTCGCCTGGCTTCGAACGGCGATCGGCGGTAGTTTTACTATCTGGTAAGCCGAGGTGCACGGCATGGGCGTCCACGAGTTCATGAGACGGGAATACGCGACACGCGCGACACGCGCGACAGTCACGGGGGGCCGCAGATGACCGACACCGGAAAGATACTCGACGGGGTGACCGTCCTCGACCTCTCCACGTTCGTCACCGGCGGCTTCTGTTCGGCGATGCTCGCGAATCAGGGCGCGGAGGTCGTCAAGGTCGAGCAGCCGGGGTACGGCGACGCCGTCCGCCACTCGGGACCGCCGTTCATCAAGGGCGAATCGCCCTACTACTGGTCGCTGAACTACGGGAAGAAGAGCCTCGAGCTCGACTTAAAGAACCCCGAGGCCAAGGAGGCGCTGTACGAGCTCGTCGAGGAGACCGACGTGTTCATCCAGAACTTCCGGCCCGGGACCGCCGAGCGGCTCGACGTCGACCGCGAGACGCTCGCGGAGCACAACGACGACCTCGTCTACCTCGCCATCTCCGCGTTCGGCCAGACCGGGCCGTGGCGCGAGCGGTCGGGGTACGACCTCCTGATTCAGGGGATGAGCGGGATCATGAGCGTCACCGGCGAGGAGGGCCGCCAGCCGGTCAAAGTCGGGTTGCCGATGACGGACCTCATCACGGCCATGTGGGCCGCGTTCGGCGCGATGACGGCGCTGTACCGCCGGGAGCAGACGGGCGAGGGCGAGTACATCGACCTCGGCATGCTCGAGGCGACGCTGCCGTGGCTCACCAAGCAGGCCGGGATGGTGTTCGCGGGCGAGGAGACCAAGCGCATGGGGACGAAAGACCCTGTCCTCGCCCCGTACCAGACGTTCGAGACGAAGGACGGGTTCATCAACGTCTGCATCCTCAACGAGAAGCTGTGGGGCGAGCTGTGCGAGGCGCTCGACCGGCCCGACCTCCCCGAGGACGACCGGTTCGAGGTGAACGCCGACCGGGTCGACCACCTCGACGAGCTGGAGGCCGAGATCGAGGAGACGCTCGCCGAGCACACGACCGACGAGTGGATCGAGATCATCGCCGAGGACGCCGGCGTGCCGGCCGGGCCGGTGTACGAGGTCGAGGAGGCGCTGCACAACCCGCAGATCGACGCGCGCGGAACGCTGACCGAAATCGACCACCCGGAGCTCGGCGAGATCCCGGTGATCGAACACCCGCTGCGGTACGACGGCGCGGAGAGCGGCTTCGACCTCCCGCCGCCGACGCTGGGCGAGCACAACCGCGACGTGTTCCGGGAGCTCGGCTACTCCGAGGCGGAGATCGACGAGCTGGCGGACGCGGGCGCGTTCGGGTCCGAGAGCGACGCGGAGTGAGTGTACCGATACGGTTGAGTGGTTGTTTATCAGTGATCGTGTGGTGTTGCTGGCGGCTGTTTATAAGCGAACGCGGTGCTGTGGTGAGCGTCTCCAAAGTCTCAGTCGCCGGCTGCGTTGCCGCTGGGTGCCAGCGGCGCTTCGCGTCTCGCTGCCGCTGTTCATAAGTAGTTGACTCCGGACCGCCCCGATCTCCGAGACGGGTTCCGCCTCGTGGTCCCGCACCAAGGTCGACGGCACCGGTGCCGGACTAGCCGGACGGAACCCGGGTCCTCGCCCGAGGCTCACCGAGGAGACGACCGACTCAGCCACGGGTGGCGAACCCGACGAAGGTTCAGTTTGCTTATGTAGTTGCGTGGGGCGACCGACTCGCCGACGTACCCGACGCCTGCGAGCCCCGTCTCCATGCGAATTGTCGGAACGACAAGAGAAAAATAGGCGACGGACGAAGACGCGGTCATGCAGCGCATCACCACTCGAACGCTGCGGTACGGCGTCGCCGTGGCCGTGTCGACGGTCGCCGTCGTCGCGCTCCTCTCCACGCTGGGGCTGATATACACCGTCGTCAGTCTCATCGTCGGCCCGCTCCCGACGTTCACGATTCACGACGTCGCCGCCGCGCTGGCGTCCCCGCTGTTCTATCTCGGCCTCGTGGCCGTCGTCGGGACGACGACGCTCTACGGCTATCGGCGGTACGGGACCCTGCTCGGCTTCTTCGTGAGCTGCGTGAAGCTCGCCGACTCCGTGGTGGGACTCGCGGTCTTCGACGAACCCGTGCTTCGGGGCCGCGTGGCGCCGACGGACGTCGCGTGGGACGTCGAGTACTGGGACGACGGTCGCGTCGAGGCCGCCGGGCGCTGTTGTCCGCGGTGCGGCAGCGAACTCGACCAGCAGCTCCTCCCGGAGTCGGTGGCGTACGGGGCGAACGAGGGGCTCAGTCCGGACGCGGACCGACTGGAGCGGGAGACCGAGGGATGGGCGGACGTCCACGGCGCGCCGAAGACGGAGTCGACTCGCGAGGTGCCGGCGTTGGCGTGTACGCTCTGTCGGTTCTCGGTCCCGGGGCGACGCGAGGTCGAGGAGGGGAAGACGACGGCCGAGAAGGTGTTCAAAACCCACGTCCAGCGGATGAAAAGCGGCAACCCGAAATCCCGGCCGTTCGCGGAGTACCAGCCGGCGAACGGGGATCCGCTCGGCCCCGAGGGGGTCTGGGACGCCTACGCCGCGCCGAAGGACGACCCGGAGCTGCTCCCCTTTTCACCGGAGGCCGATCGCGGCGGTGAGCGCGCGTGACGCGCTCCGAGCCGTCCGGAGACGCCGCAGCCGATCGGACAGCGGCCGTCGACAATTCGGCGAACGGGGCGAACTCGACAGACGGGGCGAACTCGACAGACGGCCGAAGCTCCGAAGCCGGTCGCGGCGTCACCGACCGGGCGAGCAGGGCGCTCGGCGACGAACACGAGGGGACGTTCCCCGCGCTCGAGGAACACAAGGCGAACGTCGAGCGCGAGGAACTGCTCGTCCACGTCACGCCGGAGCCGCTAGAGCCCCTGGTCGAACGGCTGTTGAACCTGGACTACTTCGCGGAACGCGATCGGATTCTCGAGCAGCGGGCGGAGACGGAGCGGGCGTTCACGAAGGCGATCGAGCGCGTCGAGGGGATATACGGCGGCCCGGTCAACCGCGCGCTCGACCGGCGCCGGGACGGGGCGCTGCCCGCCTTCGATCTCGAGGGGTTCGCGACCGAGGTCGACGACGCGATGGCGGCGGTCGAGTCGCTTCGCGACCGGGTCGACTCCGACTATCTCCGCCGGTCGGAACGGCGCTACCTCGCGAACCTCGAGTCCGACATCGTCGCCGCCCGTGAGTATCTCCGGAACAAGCGGGCGTTCGACGACCGTCGGGAGACGCTAGCCCCCGACGTGGATGCTTTCGAGAGCCGGTTCGACCGGTATAAAGGGGGAACGCGGTACATGATCAGCAGCGATCAGGCGGCGCTGTCGGACGCGGCAGCGGAGATCCGCCGGGCCCTTCGGACGATGGCTCGGGAGCTGGACCTGCAGTTGCTCCCCGTCGACGACGTGGAGTGGCTCCGCGACCGGAAGGCGCGCTTCGGGCAGCTGGCCGAGCAGCTCCCGGCGTACAACGAGCGGTTCGTCGAGCGACAGCGCGAGCGGTATGCCGACCGCTTCGAGACGAGCCACGGTCCGTTGAACCCGTCCCAGCAGAAGGCGATCGTCCGAAACGACCGGCGCAACCTGGTCGACGCCAGCGCCGGGACCGGAAAGACGCTCACGCTCACCTACCGGTTCCTCTACCTCCTCGAGCGGGGCGTTCCGGTCGACGACATCGCGGCCGTCACGTTCACCAACGACGCCGCGGACGAGATGAAGGGCCGGATCGCTGCGCAGGTGGACGGGGTACACGAGCGGGACCTCAACATCTCGACGATCCACAGATTCGCCAACCGGATCGTGCGCCGACACCGCGGACGCAGCAGCGGTGCCTCCCCTGGCGAGAGGCGGTCGGAGCTGGCCGAGGAGTTCTACCGGGCGTCGAGGGCCGAAGAGACGCCCGAGGCGTTCGATCCGGTCGACCCCGAGGCGTATCGCCGGTTCCGCGCGGAGATCCGGGAGTACCGCGATCTCAGGACCGAACGCGACGGCGGGCCCCCCGACCGGGACGACGTGGTCGACAGGCTCGAGAACTTCCTGGAGAAGGCCGCCACGTTCGATCTGGAGCCCGACGACGTCCGGGCGCGGTGTCCAGACTCCGACGCGCTGGCGTCGGCGTTCGGCCGGGCGGGGGCCTCGCTGCTCTCCGCGTATCACGCGGAGGCCGCCCGGATGGACGGCCCCATCGACTTCGGGCGGATGATCGGCGACGCGGTGGCGGTGATCCGTGAGCACCCGGTCGAGCTCGGGACCCGCTACGACCACCTGCTGGTGGACGAGTTCCAAGACGTCTCGGAGGCCGAGCTCGAGCTGTTCGAGTCGCTTCTGGGCGTCGGCAGCGAGACGCACCTGTTCTGCGTGGGCGACGACTGGCAGAGCATTTACGGGTTCCGGGGGAGCGACGTCCGGATCTTCACGGGGTACACCGACCGCTTCGAGGACACCACGTACACGTCGCTGTCGGTGAACTTCCGCTGTCCGCCGACCGTCGTCGAGGCGGGACGGAAGCTGATGTCGCTGTCGGAGGTCGAGCAGAACGCGAAGGCGGTCGAGGCGGATACGGAAGCGGACGTCGTTCCCCAGATTCACTCGCTCGATCTGTTCGACCGCCGCGGCGTCGCCTACACCGCGGACCTGATCGACGACGCCCTCGCCGACGGGCGGACCTACGACGACGTGATGGTGATCTCACAGAACGACGAGAACAGCGATTTCCTGACCGACCTCCGCGAGGAGCTCGCGTCCAGGGGCGTCCCGCACAAGCGCCCGAAGAACCACGACGATTACGTCCCGGAGTGGTACCGCGAGGAGCTGACCCGCGAGGCGGCGTTCGACGAGAAGGGGAACGTCGAATACGCCGACGCCGACGAGCGCCCGGACCTGCCCTCGAAACCGCCGGTCGTCGCGGTCCAGTCGGTGTACGGCGCCAAGGGGACCGAGGCGCCGGTCGTGATCCTCGCGCCCGCGACCGACGGCGACAAGGACGGCATTCCGAACGAGAACCGGTCCGGCGGCCTGCTGGCTCCCGTCGAGGCGAACCCGGCGAACCACCTCGCCGAACAGCGACGGCTGTTCTACGTGGCGTTGACCCGCACGGAAGGGGAGTTCCACGCGGTCGCCCCGCGGGGACAGGAGTCGCGGTTCGTTCAGGAGCTCGACGACTACTTCGACCCCGTCCTCCCCGGGGTGACCGGTCGCTGCGCGTCGGTCACCGAACCGCACACCGATAAGTCGCCCTACCGGATCGAGCTGGACTGCGGGAACTACGAGATCGAACTCGTCGGCTGGGAGGACCCGGAGCCGATGGTCGAAGGCGAGCGGTACCACGTCGCCGACCCCGTCGTTGAGCGTAACGGCTACGGGACGCAGATCCGGTTCGACCAATGTGACGTCACACCGGCTCAAGACGGGTCTCTCCGGCGTTAGTCGCAGTCGTTGGCGTCGCCTCTCGCGCCGGCACGGCCGCTCGCGGCCGATCGCTCGCCCGATGACCCGCCGGTAACCCGCTTACCGCGCGGTTCGGGAAGGGATATGGGGCCCCGGACCCTCGGCTCCGGTATGTCATCCGACGCGGCTTCCGGCGACGGCGCGCGGGCGGGCGGAATCATCGACGTGGAGAGCGCGGCCTCCTTCGAGGAGACGATCGCGGAGAACCACCAGGTCGTCGTCGACTACTTCGCGGACTGGTGTGGCCCCTGCAAGCAGCAGACGCCCATCCTCGAGGAGCTGGCCGGCACCATCGACGCCCCGGTCCTCGGGGTCGACACGGACGAACACAACGGGCTCGCGGCGGAGGCGGGCGTCCGGTCGATCCCCACGGTCGCGGTCTTCCGCGACGGCGAGGAGGTCGAGCGGTTCGTCGGCGTCACGGGCGCCGACAACATTCGGGCGGCGCTGGAGTAGGACCGGAGACCGGTGGAACGGATGGTTTCTGACAGAAATGCGGCGAACGACTAATTCATTTCCTCTCCGCAGTTATTCCCGATACTTCCATAGCCGCTTGTGAGGGCTTGTGGTGTTGTTCGTCGGCAGCGAGACAGTATTTAAAACTGAGTGAGCGAACACGAAAACCGCTTATAAATAGATGGCAGGGGCGCGTGCCTGCGAGGCCGCTTCGCGGCCGAGTAGCACCGCGCGAGGGAGTCGGTGGTCCGGAGCAACGCGGAGGACCACCGACGAGGCTGGGGAGGTGTGAGGCTGCGGTCCCGCGAGCGACCGGAGGGAGCGAGCGGGGGCACGGAAGTCGCAGCGCCGAGCGGAGCGAGGCGACCGTCTTCCGGCGGTGCTGTGCGTTCGGGACTCAAAGCCCCAGCCGCGAGAACGAAGCACGGCGGCGCCAGCACTGCAGGGAGCGAGCAACGCGAGCGACCGAAGCGCACAGCGAGCCGCGCGAGTTCTCGCGGCTGGGGCTTTGGCGGTGGTCACCGAACGTCTATCGGCAATCGCTTATAACAGGGCGGCGGAAGGTTCTGCGGATTCACAGCCGCATGCTGTCGGCTGTTTCACGTGGTATTTGAAAAAGAGCGCTCCGGCGAACCGAATTTATAAATACGACTTCCCGTCCGGCAGCTCGCACTCGTCGCCGTGACACCCCGCCGCGCGTTCGACGGCCGCGAGGTCCGGCTCGTCGGCGGTCTCCTCGCTCCGCCACGCGTACTGGACGGTGCGGTCGGGGTCGACCACGAAGACGGCCGAGCGCGCGACCCCGCGGTGGTCGTCGATCTCGTCGGCGCGCACGCCGTACGCCTCGGCGACCCGCCCGTCGCTGTCCGAGAGCAGCGGGAAGTCGATCCGGGGCTTCTGGGCGAACGCGCGGTGGCTGTAGACGCCGTCTGTAGAGATTCCGAGCACGACGGTGTTCTCACGCAGCGACAGCGCCTCGCTGTCCCGCAGGGTGCACATCTGCGTCGTACACACCGGGTGGAAGTCGAAGGGGTAGAACACCACCACGACCGCCCATCCGCTGTCGGTGTACTCGGCCAGCCCGTGCGTGTCGATCCGCCCGCCGCCCGCGCCGGGGAGCTCGAACGTCGGCGCCGTCTGTCCGATCTGGAGCAGATACAAAAGACGGCGCCCGACCGATATGAGCCCCGGCCGAGCGTGCTCCCGTGCCGCACAGCCAGCGGTCGTTTATAACTGCCCGCCTCCTCACGGGCGTATGACCCTCGCGCTCTCCGCCGGACTGGTGGCGACGATCGCCCTCGTCGTCGCGGTCGCGGGCGCCGTCAACGGGGTCGCGGGGTTCGGCTTCGCCGTCGTCGGGACGATGGTGCTCGCGTCGGCGCTCGACCCGGCCACCGCCGTCGCGTTCATGATCGTGCCGATGTTCGCCGTGAACGTCGCGCTCGTCGGCGAGCTCACCCGCGAGGAGCTCCGCACCTGCGGGACCCGGTTCGCCCCGCTGCTCGTCGCCGCGCTCGTCGGGACGGTCGTCGGGATGGCGCTGCTCGACCGGCTCCCGGCGGCCCCGCTCCGCGTCCTGCTCGGGATCGTCTCACTCGGCTTCGTGGCGATCGCCCAGCGCGCGGTCCCGCTCCCGGCGCTGCCCGGCCCGACAGACCGGGTCTCCGCCGAGTCGCCCCTCGTCATGGCGGCCGTCGGCGCCGTCTCCGGCGTCCTGTTCGGCGCGACGAACGTCGGCGTGCAGCTCGTCGCGTTCGTCAGGAGCTTCGACCTCTCGCACGGGCTGTTCGTCGGCGTCGTCGCGCTCGTGTTCGTCGGGATCAACGGTCTGCGCGTCGTCGCCGCGGGCGCGCTCGGACTCTACCCGGACCTCGGGCTCGTCCTCGCGTCGGTCGCCGCCATGGTCCCCGCGGTCGCCGGCGTCGCCCTCGGAAAGCGTCTCCGGGGGCGCGTGAGCGAGCGGCTCCGGCGCGGGGTCGTCCTCGGGCTGTTGACGCTCATCGGCGTCCGGCTGATACTCGGCGGCGCTGGAGTCGTCTAAGCGTCGCCGTCGCTCACGCCGAACCTGATACAACAGAGGCTCAACAGCCCGACGACCGACAGCGACCCCAGCAGACCGTCGTCGCTCATCGGTCGCTCCCCCCGTCGCGAACGGCGCCGAGCGCGAGCGACCGGTCGTACTCCCGGTACGGTATCCGGGAGACCGCGTCGGGGTCGATCGCGTCGTACTCGCGTAGGAGCGCGCGGACGCCGGCGACCTGACGGAGCGACGACGGCCGCAGGCTGCGGCGCCTCCCGACCCGACGGCTCTACGCGTTCGCGTGGCAGGACGATCACGGACCCGACGCGTGTTACACTGGTTCCGTCGCGTGAAAAACTGAAACGCGTCGAAGAAGAATGCTCCGGCTGGGATTCGAACCCAGGTCATTGCCGTGAGAGGGCAATATGATTGGCCGGACTACACCACCAGAGCGCACGTCCGTTCGACGCAATTACGGATAGGGCAGGATATTGTAAAACAGTTCCGTTTCGACCCCGCCATGTCCCGGTTTACCGTGGTTCGCCGCTCCACTGTCGTCCCCGTGACGCGTCGCTCAGACGTCGACGCCGAACGGCGCGGCGTCGCCCGCGTCGGCGGCGATCGCAGCGAGGAGGTCGGCCACGGCGTCGAGGTCGCCGGTGTCGATCACCTCGACCGGCGTGTGCATGTACCGGTTCGGGATCGAGACGTTGAGCGACGGGACGCCGCCCCGGGAAGTATAAAACGCGTCGGCGTCGGTGCCCGTTCGCGTGCCGGCCGCCTGCAGCTGCACGTCGATGTCGTCGTCGGCCGCGGCGTCGCGCGCGAGGTCGACGAGAGCGGGATGATTCGCGCTGCCGCGGGTGATCACGGGACCGGCGCCGAGCTCGACCGGCCCCCGGTGTTCGCCGTCGACGTCGGGGTTGTCGGTGGCGTGGGTCACGTCGACGGCGACGAACGCGTCCACCGCGTCGAGGTCGACGCCGACCATCTGTGCCCCTTTGAGCCCGACCTCCTCCTGCACCGTGGAGACGGCGTAGACGGTCGTGTCGGCGTCGCGTTCGGCCGCGCGACGCAGTCCCTCCGCGGCCGCCCACGTGCCGGTCCGGTTGTCGATCCCGCGGGCGGCGATCCGGTCGCCGACGAGCTCCTCCACCTCGGTCGAGAAGGTGACCGGGTCGCCGATCTCGACGTGTTCGCCGGCCTCCTCGGCGTCGGTCGCGCCGATATCGACGAACTGCTCGGCGATCTCCTCGTACTCGTCCTCCGAGGGGTCGCGCAGGTGGATGGCGGTCTGGCCGATCACGCCCTGCACGGGCTCGTCGGCGTGGACGGTGACGTGCTGGCCCTTCGAGACGGTGCGGTCGGAGCCGCCGATCGGGCTGATGCGGAGGAAGCCGTCGTCGAGCACGTCGCGGACGATGAAGCCGATCTCGTCGGCGTGGCCCGTCAGGGCGATCGTCGGCGCGTCGGGGTCGCCCTCGTGGACGGCGACGGCGTTGCCGTAGGCGTCGACGGAGACCTCGTCGGCGAAGCCGCGGACGTAGTCGGTCCAGACCCGCTGGCTCGGCGTCTCGAAGCCGGACGGGCTGGCGGTCGCGAGCAGGTCGTCGAGGAACGCTCTCTGTGAGTCGCGCATACGCGTGGCTGTTCGTCGGTCGGCAAGAACCCGCCGATACCGGGGCGACGGCGAGGTGGTGTGAGGTCTCGCGCCGTCACCGACACAAGGGACTTGAGGCCCGCTCCCGTCCGGTCCGTATGGACATCCTCCGAAGCCTCCGGACCGTCTCCGAGGCCAGCGGGCCGGGCGTCGTCGACTGGGACCGGGCCGCGGCGGCCGCGAAGGCGAGCACCGACCCCGGGTCGATCGCGCTCACCGACGCGGAGCGGACCGGGTACGCGACCGACGTGCGCGACGCCCGGTCCCGGCTCCGCGAGGTGGCCGCGATCGAGTTCGACGTGCCCGACGCGATCGAGGTGCAGAACCGCCACCACTGGATCGACGCCAGCGTCGACACGTTCCGGAACGTGATGGCGCCGATCGAGGAGGCGGCGACCGCGAACGACGAGGAGTCGGTCGGTGAGGTCGTCGACTCGACCGGCGGAATCGTCGAGCCGACCGGCGGACCGATTGGCGCCCCGGCCGGCGACCTCACGCGGGGGTTCGCGCGGGACCTCTCGCGGATCGCCAACACCGGGTCAATGGCGTTCACGCTCGGATTCTTAGCGCGCAACGTGCTCGGCCAGTACGACCCGCTGCTGTTGGCCGACGAGCCCGAGGCCGACCACGGGCTCTACTTTGTCCACCCGAACATCGTCGCGGTCGCGGCGTCGCTCGACGTCGACTTCCCGCGGTTCCGGCGCTGGATCGCCTTCCACGAGGTGACCCACGCGGCGGAGTTCGGCGCGGCCCCGTGGCTCCCCGAGTACCTCGAGTCGCGGGTCGAGCGGGGGATCGAGGGGTTCACCGGCGGGAGCGGATCGACCGGTCGCGGAGGGCTGACCGCGGGCGGGCTGCCGGTCGACGCGCTCGACACCGAGCCGTTCGCGGAGCTGCAGGCGGCGATGACCGCGGTCGAGGGGTACGCCGAGGTGCTGATGGACCGCGCGTTCGACGGCGAGTACGCCGACCTCCGCCGGAAGCTCGACGAGCGACGCGGCGGTGGCGGCCCGGTTCAGCGCCTCGCGCGCCGGCTGCTCGGGCTGGGGCTGAAGCGCCGGCAGTACGAGCAGGGCGCCGCCTTCTTCCGCGAAGTCGTCGACGCCCGCGGGATCGAGGCGGCCGGCGCGGTGTGGGAGCGCCCCGAGCACCTGCCGACGCGCGCCGAGCTCGACGACCCCGCGGCGTGGCTGGTGCGGGTCGACCCCTGAACGAGGCGCCGTCGATCGGCACTCGATCACTTATAAACGAGCGAGTGAGTATTTGGAGGCGCTCACCGATACTCCGTCAACGACCGTTTATAACCGAACCCGCCGATCGAAACGCAAGGATCGGCGCTGCGCGTTCCGGGGCAACTCCCGCCACTGCCACGCATCATTTACCAATCCCCCTCGAACCATGGACATCCACATGGCACGCGCGAGCGCCGGGGCGCGGCTCCACTTCGGCTTCTGTAACCTCAGCCTCTCGCACGAGCGGCTGTACGGCGCCCTCGGGCTCGGGCTCGCGGAGCCGCGAGTCGTCGTCGACGCAGAGCCCGCCGACCGCGTGCGCGTCGGCGTCTCGACGCTGACCGCCGATCCGCTCGTCCGCGACGACGTCCGCGAGTACGCCGCCGTCGCCGTCGACCTCCTCGGCGTCGACGGCGCCCGGGTCGCGGTCCGCGAGACGCTCCCGCGTCACGCCGGGCTCGGAAGCGGCACCCAGCTGGCGGCGGCGACGCTCGCTGCGGTCGCGACGGCCTACGGAGAGGAACCCCGAATCCGCGAGCGCGCCCCGGCGCTCGGCCGCGGCGGGCGCTCCGGCGTCGGCGTCGCGACCTTCGAGGCGGGCGGGTTCGTCCTCGACGCCGGCCACCCCACCGCGCGATTCACCACTGACCGCCCCGCGGACGGCGAGTGGACCGTGCCGCCGGTGGCGGCCCGTCACGGCGTGCCCGACGACTGGCGGTTCCTGCTCGTCCGGCCGGACGCCGACCCGGGCCGGAGCGGCGACGCCGAGGACGACGCGATGCGGACCGCGGTCGAGCGCGCGGACCCCGGGCTCGCCGACCGGATCGGGGGGATCGTCACCCGGCGCGTGCTCCCCGCGATCGCGACGGGGAACGCCGAGCGCTTCGGCGCGGCGGTCGCGGAGATCGGCCGGCTCAACGGCGCGTGGTACGCCGACGAGCAGGGCGGCGTCTACCGCCCGCCGGTCGGTGACGTGGTGGCGTCGCTGTCGGACGCCGCGGCGGTGTTCGGCGCCGGGCAGTCGTCGTGGGGGCCGACCGTGTACGGGGTCACGGACGCCGCGAACGCGGGCGCGGCCGCGACCGCGGGCGAGGCCGCACTCGACGAGGCGGGCGTGGACGGGTCGGTCGCGGTCGTCGAGGCGGCCGACGGCGGGGCGCGGGTGACGGGAGGCGGGGACGGACGGGAGTGAGCACAGCGGGGGCCGCGGCCGAGCAACAACACTAAGCGGAGCGGCCTCCCCATACGGGACATGCCGAGTCTTCCGTTCGGCGTCGCCCGGCTCGACTCGATCCTCGGGGGCGGGGCGCCGCCGGGGAACGTCGTGTTGCTCGCGGGCGAGTCCGGCGCCGGCGCGCGCGAGTTCCTGTACACCAGCGCGGCGATGAACGCCCTCGGACGCGCCGACGCGGAGCTGTTCGACCTCTACTACGGCGACCTCCCCGACGACGCCGAGCTCCCGGACGAGGTCCACTACCTCTCTTTCACCGCCGACACCGGCGCGCTCACCCGGGAGATGGGGTACACGATGGCGGACGAGATCGTCGACGCCGCGATCGACGAGATCGCCTTCCGGGACCTCTCGCCGGAGTACTTCCAGCTCAGCCCGATCCCGCGCGACTGGTACGAGGACGAGACGGCGTCGATCACGGAGCTCGGCGACCGCGGCGAGTACGAGGACGTGCTCACCGCGTTCGGCGACTACCTCTCGGCGCACGCCGACGACAGTCTCGTCTGTATCGACTCCGTGACCGACCTCGTCTCGATGGTCGACGACGACACCGAGTGGAGCGACGTGGCGATGGTGATGAAGGGGCTCAAGAAGGCGGCCTACGAGTGGGGCGGGCTCATCCTCGTGTTGGTGAACACCGACTCGATCTCCGACCGCGAGTTCGGCGCGCTGACGGACGCCGCGGGCGGCACGCTCCAGTTCACGTGGGAGAGCGGCGGCTCCCAGCGCGCCAGAACCATGTTCGTGCGCGAGTTCCGCGGCGTGCTCTCCCGGCTTGAGTCGGAGAACATCGTCCGCTTCGAGACAGAGATCCACGAGGGAGGGTTCGACATCAGCGACGTGCGCAAGATCCGGTGAGCGCTTCCGCGAGTCGCCGGCCCCCGATCCCAACTATCGATCCGGAGAACGACGCGACAGATTACTTAAGTCTCCCCCCTAAACGGAGCGTAGATGACGGGGGATCCGCGATGAGCGACCTCGATCCGACGGACGGCGACAGCGCTGCCGCGGCCGCCGACTCTGACGCCGAGTCCGAGGCCGTCGCGGCGGTCGAGGCCGCCGCCGACGATCTCGGCGTCAGTCGCGAGGAACTGCTGAAGCGCGCCGTCGTCGCGCTCGCGGACTCCGAGGGGATCGACGTGCCGGACGCGGGGGAGGTGGCGGCGATCGAGTCGCGGCTCGACGACCTCGACGCCGAGGTCGACGAGAAGGTCGAGGACCTGCGGGAGCGCTTCGTGGAGCTGTACCGCGAACTGGAGTCGGCGGCGCCCGCAGACCACGCCCACGAGGAGACGGCCGAGCGGCTCGACGCGGTCGCGGCCGACCTCGACGCGGTCGCCGACCGCCTCGACGACCTGGAGGCCGAGGCGGCCGCGACGGCGACCGTCGGCGAGGCGGTCGAGGAGACGATCGACGCCTTGGACGACCGGCTCGCCGGCGTCGAGTCCCGGATCGACGACGTCGACGAGTTGCGGGCTCGGACCGACGGGATCGACGACCTCGAAGCGCGGGTGGCCGATCTGGAGGGGCTCGACGACCGCGTCGGCGACCTCGACGAGGTCGAGGAGAAGCTCTCGCGGGTCGCGAGCGCGGTCGTGAGGGTCCGCCGTCGGCTGGAGGCGGCCGAGCGCGACCGGGGCGACCGCGAGCGGCTCGACGCCCTCGCCGCCGCCGCGAACCGCGAGGGAGTCCGGAAGGCCGACTGTACCAACTGCGGCGGGACCGTCGACATCGGGCTGTTGACGGCGCCGGAGTGCCCTCACTGCGGCCGCCGGTTCGGGGAACTGGAACCGAACCCGGGCTTCCTCGGCACCTCGCGGCTGGTCGCGGCGGACCGGCCTGCGCTCGACGGCGACGTGAGCGGGTCCTCGTCCGCCGCTGGGCGTGGCGCGGCCGACGAGGCGGGAGTCGAGGACGGACGCGGCGTGAGCACCCGCGACGCCGACGGAGGGGGAAGGCCGTGACTGAGGACGAGTCGGACGCGTTCCGGGACGAGTCGGACGCGTTCCGGGACGAGTCGGACGCGTTCCGGGACGACCTTGGAGACGACCCGAGCGACGTGATCGACGAGACCGACGAGTTCGACGACCCCTTCGACGAACTCGGGCCGGCGACCGACGCGACCGACGCGGACCTCGCCGACGCGTTCGAGCGGATGGACATCGGCGACCTCTCCGAGGAGGACGTCTGGGAGTCGCTCGACGAGGACGCTGGCGGGATCGGACCGGTCGGCGAGTTCGGGGGCGCGGGGGCGGAGATGGACGCGACGGGGGCAGACCTCGGCGGCGAGTTCGGCGCCGGAGGGCGGTTCGACGACGCCGGCGTCGAGCGCGTGGTCTCGAAGCGAACGTACTGCCAGCAGTGCCCGCACTTCTCGGCGCCGCCGGACGTCGCCTGCGACCACGAGGGGACGACCATCGTCGAGGCCGTCGGGTTCGACGAGTTCCGCGTCCGGAACTGCCCGATGGTCGACGACGACGACCCGACCTTCGACGCGACTCGCGGGGAGTGACCCCGCGAAAAGGCCCGAGAGAACCGGTCAGTTGTACCCGCGCCAGCGGCGGCCGCACTCCTTGCATTTAAAGAATCGCGTCGGCGGCTCGTCGGCGGCGCCGGTCTGTTTGATCGTGTACCACGCCTCGCCGTGGCCGCACTCGTCGCAGACCACGTCGTTGGCGGTCGGCTTCCCCTCGAAGTTCGCGCCCTCCTCCGTCTCGATCACTTCGTCGCCGGTCTGTTCGGTCGTCGATTCGAACTCGGCGGCGAGCGCCTCGTCGCGCTCGGTGGTGGCGCCGCAGTCGTCGTTCTGACACACCATCTCCCCGTCGCGAGAGACCATCATCGAGCCGCAGTCGTCACAGAACTGCATATGGGGCGGCGTACGGCGTCGAGCGGTTTAGCTTCCGTGACTGCGCGCCGACATGCGGATCCGGTTCCGCCTCCGGAACGCCCTTGGGGTTCCCCCGACCAGTGAGACGCGAACATGAACCACCGAACGCTCGGGAACGTCGGCGCGGTCAGCGAGGTCGGCTACGGCTCCTGGCAGATCGGGAGCGACTGGGGCGACGTGAGCGAGTCCGAGGCCGTCGCGGCGGTCGAGGCCGCCCGCGACGCCGGGATCGACTTCTTCGACACCGCGGACGTGTACGGCGACGGACGTTCGGAGCAGATCCTCGGCGACGTGCTCGAACGCGACATCGCGAGCGACGACGTGACGGTGGCGACGAAGGCGGGCCGCCGGCTCGACCCGCACGTCGCCGACGGGTACGACGAGGCGAACCTCCGCCGGTTCGTGGACCGGTCGCGGGAGAACCTCGGGGTGGAGACGCTGGATCTCGTCCAGCTTCACTGCCCGCCGACGGACGTCTACTACCGACCGGAGACGTTCGACGCGCTCGAAACGCTCGTCGACGAGGGGCGGATCGCGCGCTACGGCGTCAGCGTCGAGCGCGTCGAGGAGGGGCTCAAGGCGATCGCGTACCCCGGCGTCGAGTCGGTCCAGATCATCTTCAACCCCCTCCGGCAGCGCCCCGCCGAGCTGTTCCTCGACGAGGCCGCCGCCCGCGACGTGGGCGTGATCTGCCGGGTGCCGCTCGCCTCCGGCCTGCTCACCGGCGCGCTCTCGCGGGACACCGAGTTCGCCGGGGACGACCACCGCAACTACAACCGCGAGGGCGACGCCTTCGACGTGGGCGAGACGTTCGCCGGCGTCCCCTACGAGGTCGGCCTCGACGCTGCCGACGCGCTCGCCGAGCGGGTCGACGCCGTCGCCGCCGACCCGACCGACGCGACCGGCGACGGTCTCTCGCTCCCGCAGCTCTCGCTGCGCTGGATCCTCGACCACGACGCCGTCTCGACCGTCATTCCGGGGTCGACGACGCCGGCACACGTCCGGTCGAACGCGGCCGCGAGCGAGCTCGCACCCCTCGACGAGGCAGACCGTGAGGCCGTCGCCGACGTGTACGACGAGTTCGTCCGCGAGCACGTCCACCAGCGCTGGTAGCGGATCCGACCGGCGACGGAACGAGTCGCTTTTCTCCCGAGCCGGGCCACGTCGAGGTGACCCGTGAACGACGGACCCGGTATCGGTGGCGACGCTCCGGGCGGTTCGGCGAGCGACGCCGACGCCGTCCCTGCCGACGCCGACGCTGCCTCCGAAGACGCCGACACCGCCCCCGCAGACGCCGTCCCCGACGACGAGCGCGAGGCGCTCCTGACGATCGCCGGCGGCGCCGTGATCACCGCCGGCGGCGTCTCCGGCCAGCGCGCGCTCACGGCCGCGACCGAGTTCGCGCTCACCCGGGGGCTCGGCCCGACCGCGTACGGCGTGTACGCGCTGGCGTGGCGGATCGCCCAGCTCCTCTCGCGACTCGTCACGTTCGGGAGCGTGCCGGCGCTCCAGCGGTACCTCCCCGAGTACGCGGACGACCCGGAGAGGCAGGGGGTCGTCGCCGGGCTCGCGTACGCCACGACGCTCGCGTTCGGCGTCGCCATCGCCGCCGGGATCTGGCTGGCCGCGCCGCGGATCGACGCGCTCACCGTCGATGACCCCGCGTTCCCGCCGACGATGCGCGCGTTCGGCCTCCTCGTCGGCCTGCTCGGCGTCGTGATGGTCGCGTCCGCGATATTCCGCGCGGTCGGCTCCGCCCGCGGCGAGATCGCCTTCAACAAGCTCCTCCGGCCCGTCGTCCGGCTCGTCGGCGCGGTCGCGGCGCTGGCGCTCGGCTACTCGGTCGTCGGCGTCGCCGGCGGCATCGTCGTCGCGACCGCGCTGCTCGCGGCCGTCGCCGCGCCGCTCGCCGCGCGGGTGACCGGCGTCGTTCCGTCGCTACGGGGGATCCGCCGGGAAGCGGGTCGGTTCTACAACCACGCGGCGCCGGTCGCGATGAGCAGCCTCGGGAAGGTGTTCCAGAACCGCGTCGACGTGCTGCTCGTCGGGGCGCTGCTGACGGCGACCGCCGCGGGGGTGTACAACGTCGTCCTCGTGCTGATCGCGATCGCGTGGATCCCGCTGCTCTCCTTCAACCAACTGCTGCCGCCGGTCGCCTCCGACCTGTACGCCGACGGTCGGACCGAGACCCTCAACGCGGTGTACGCGTCGGTGACCCGCCAGATAGTCGCGACGGTGATCCCGATCCTCGCCGTGCTCGTGGTGTTCGGCCGGGAGCTGCTCGGGCTGTTCGGCGACCCCTACGTCGCCGGGTACGTCCCCCTCGTCGTCTACCTCGGCGGGGTGTTCGTCGGGAGCGCGGTGGGCGCGACCGGCTGGCTCCTGATGATGACCGACCACCAGTACGCCCGGATGGCGCTCGACTGGCTGCTCGCCGCCCTCAACGTCGCGTTGACCTACGCGTTCGTCGTCCGGTACGGGCTCGTCGGGGCCGCGCTCGGGACCTCGCTGGCGATCGCGGTGCAGAACGCGATCCAGGTCGTCCTGTTGCGGTACTTCGAGGGGTTGTGGCCGTTCGACCGCACCTACCTCACCCCGCTGGCGGCCGGCGGCGTGACGCTGCTCGCGATGCGAGCGATCCGGGAGGTCGTCCCCGGGCGGGCCGCCGTCGTCGTCGGGACCGCGGGCGGGCTCGCGGTGTACGCCGCGACGCTGCACGCCATCGGCGTCGACCCCCGCGACCGACTCGTCGTCCGGGAGCTGGCGGGGCGGTATCGCGCGATCCTCGCGGAGCGGTTCGGTCGGTAGGTCGCGGACCGATCGGCGACGAAAAGCGGTGGACGGTGGCGGACAGCGGCGGACGTCGACGAACAGGCGCTGACGGCGGTCTAGCGCCCCGCCGCGGGGTCGGCGAGCAGCCGATCGAGGTGCGCGTCGAGCGCCGTCCGTACCCCCCCGATCGGGAACCCCTCGCGCGTCGAGAGCCGGCGGGTCCGGACGCCCGTGAGGAGGGAGACGAGGACCTCCGCCTCGGTGTCGGGGTCCGCGTCGGCGGCGAACGCGCCGGACTCGACCCCGCGCCGGAGCACGTCGGCGATCACCGATTTGAGAGTGTCGTCGACCACCGCGTACTGCTCGCGGAACCGATCGTTGTGGGGGGTCTCGCTGCGGAGCTCCAACAGCGCCACCTGCACGCGGTACTCGTCGTCGTCGAGCGACTCGGGGACGAGCCGGTCGACGAGCGCGCGGAGCTGCGCCTCGGGGTCGTCGATCTCGACTTCGATCTCCCGTCGGAACCGGTCGGTCGCGAACCCGAGAAAGGACGCGAGCAGGTCGTCTTTCCCGTCGTAGTGGTAGTAGAGCAGGGACTTGCTCTTGGGGAACTCGTCGGCGATCGCCTGCACCGTGAGGTCGTTGTACCCCCGTTCGACCAGCGCTCTGTAGGTCGCGCGCATGATCTCCGCTTCGAGGGGGTCGTCCGTCGCGATCCCGAGGGATCCGGCGGGTCCGGTCCCGGAACCGTCGGCCACCTCTGCGTCTCCGGCGTTCTCGGCGTCGACCACGTTACGGACTCACCTCGCGGCTGGCGTTGCGGGAGTGCATCTATCCGGTCTGATCGCCCCCCGTCGTTAAGCGTGCGGATCGCGCCCCGGCGTCCCCTCAGATCGCGCCCCGATTTCTCCCGGACTGCGCCGCGGCGCCCCCGTCTCCCTTCCAGAACGGTGACACTTTATGTGGACCGGCCCGTAGTGAGGATATGGAAACGATCGACCGCGGGTCGGCGGGGTCGGCCCGCGTCGCGATCGTCGGCGGGATCCACGGCGACGAGCCCGCCGGCGAGCGGATCGTCCGGCGACTCGCAGCGGAACTCGCCGGGGAGGATGAGGGGGAGGCGTCCACCGGCGAGGCTGGCGACGGGATAATCCGACTGATCGTCGCCAACGAGCGAGCGCTGGCGGCCGGAACGCGGTACACCGACACCGACCTGAACCGCGCGTTCCCGGGCGACGCCGACAGCGACGAGTACGAGCGGGCGCTCGCGCCCCGGCTCGCGGCCGAGCTGGAGGGGATGGACGCGGTGCTCGCGCTCCACACCTCTCACAGCGCGCCGCCGCCGTTCGCGATCTACAGCGAGCTCACGCCGTCGGTGCGCCGGAGCGTGACGGGGATGCCCGTCGATTACGTCGTCGACGCGGGCGGGCTCCGCGGGACGACCCTGGACTCGACGGTGCCCCACACCGTCTCGATCGAGGTCGGTCGACAGGGCAGCGAGGAGGCGGTCGCGTTCGGCTACGAGGCCTGTCTGGCGTTTCTGCGGGCGCACGGCGCGATCGACGACGAGCCGCCGACGTTCACCGAGACGACCGTCGTCGCGGGCGACGAGGAGGTGCCGAAGGGGGGCGGCGAGCCCACGGTTCACTTCGCCAACTTCGAGGAGATCCCCGCGGGGGCGGTGTTCGCCGAGGACGACGTGTACACCCACCGCGTCGAGGAGGAGGGCGTGGTCCCGATCCTCGCGAGCGAGGAAGGATACGAAGATATTTTCGGGATCTACGGGCGGGTGGCGGGAACGGTCGCGCCGGCGGAAGCGGCGGGGGAAACGGACGGTTCAGGTGGCTCGGACGGCGCGGCCGGCGAACGGAAACCGACGGAGTAGCCCGGACTCACTTCGCGGTCGGCGTCACGTCACCGACCGCGTCCATCACCTGCATCGCGGCGCTGGCGGCCAGCCCGCGGGCGACCTCGTCGGTGTCGGCGTCGGCGATGCCGGCCTCGAGTTCGTCGGGGTCCGGCGTGAACCCGGCCGAGACCGGGTGGCCCGCGGGCGGGTTGACGGCGACGGTCGCCTGCGGCCCGTTCGCGCCGACCGACAGCTCGGAGCCGACGGCGTAGCTGTTCGGGAGATACGACTCGGTTCGCGAGACGATTCCGGCGACCGCGCGCCGGAGACGCCGTTCTTGGTCCGGAGAGAGGTCGACGGCCGCGGGCTCGCCCGCGTTCGTCACACCCGGTGCCCCGGCGTACGGGTTGTTGCCGTTCATCGAAGACACGTCCGGTACGCGGAGACGGTTCAAAAAGGCGTCGGCGAGGGCGATCCGCGCGCGGACGCCGCGGGGCGCCTCGGAGGCGCCGCCTGAGGGCCTACAGGATCGGCTCGGACTCGCCGTACGCCGCGATGACGACCGCCGTCGTGAACCGCTCGGGCGCCGCGGCCGCCGTCTCCACGCGGACCTCGCGGTCCGGCAGGTCCCAGTCGCGCAGGTCGCCGCCCGCGTCGAGGCCCGCCTCGATCCGCTCGCGCACGTCGTCGGGGTCCTCGCCGGTCACCTCGTAGAAGAGTCCGGGCCCCGGACCGGTGGCCCAGCCGAGGCCGGCGGCCACGTCGGGGCGGCGACGCGGCGCTCGCTTCGAGTCGGCGTCCTCCGCGCCGGCGCGGCCGCCCTCGCGGAAGTCGACCTCGTCGCCCGGCCCGACCGTCCGCCGCGCCTCGACGACCGTGAGTCGGTCGCCGGCGGGGCCGAGATCCGGCGCCTCCGGGACCGCCTCGACGGTCGCCTCGGCGGGGACGACCGAGGAGACCGCGACGAGGTTGTAGTTGTGGAGGTTCGCGTCCGCGAGCGCGGCGTCGTAGGAGGCCATCGCCGTGTCGGCGACCCCGACGCCGCCGGCGACGTGGATGGTGTTCATCGCTGGAGCGTCGACGGCGCGGGAGGTAAGGAGTTACGAAGCGATCGCATCTCGACGGACTGCGACACGACATTTATAAACGACTGCGGTGGCGCGCCCCGGTGAGCGGCCCAGTGTTCACCGACAGGGAGAGAGCGAAGCTCTCGCTTGCAACCGGCGCTACGCGCCGGCTGGGGCTTTGGAGGTGTTCGCCGTTGAGCTGCCAGCAACGATTTATAAGCGAGCGGCTGAGGTTTTAAACGACATCACCGCCGATCAACGGTCAGAAGCCTCACAGAACTCGAAAACAACTCCCGGCCAGTGGCAGTACCCCTAGTACTGGTAGTTGATGACCTGCTCTTCGGTCTGCTCGGCGTCCTGCAGCTTCTCGCGGGCCGCCTCGAAGTCCGCCTGCCTGACCTCGGTGCGCCCGTCGCGGACCGCGAACATCCCGGCCTCGGTCGCCAGCGAGGCGATGTCGGCGCCGCTGTATCCGTCCAACTCCGCTGCGACCTCGCTCACGTCCGTCCCCTCGGCGACGTTCATGTCCTGCGTGTGGATCTCGAGGATTCGCGCGCGACCCTCGGCGTTCGGCTCCGGCACCTCGATGAGGCGGTCGAAGCGACCGGGACGCAGGATCGCCTCGTCGAGCATGTCGAACCGGTTGGTGGCGGCCATGATGCGGACCTCGCCGCGGTCGTCGAAGCCGTCCATCTCGCTGAGTAGCTGCATCATCGTGCGCTGGACCTCGGCGTCGCCCGAGGTCTTCGAGTCCGTGCGCTTGGCGGCGACGGCGTCGATCTCGTCGATGAAGATGACGGCGGGCTCGCGCTCGGCGGCGAGCTCGAACAGGTCGCGGACGAGCCGGGCGCCCTCGCCGATGAACTTCCGGACGAGCTCGGAGCCGGCCATCTTGATGAACGTCGCGTCGGACTCGTTGGCGACCGCCTTCGCCAGCATCGTCTTCCCGGTGCCCGGCGGGCCGTGCAGGAGGACGCCGCTCGGCGGGTCGACGCCGACCGCCTCGAACTGCTCGGGGTCGTCGAGCGGGTCCTCGACGGCCTCGCGCACCTCGCGGATCTGGTCGTCGATCCCGCCGATGTCGGCGTACTCGACCTCGGGCGACTCGGTGACCTCCATCGCCTGCGCCCGGGAGTCGGTCTCGTCGTCGAGCACCTGCTGGACCGCGAAGGAGTCGTTGATCGCGACGCGGTCGCCCGGCCGGAGGTCGGACTCCAGCGTCGTGGACGCCTGCGTCAGCACCTCCTGGTTGTTGCCGTGCTGTTTGATGACGACGCCGTCCTCGGTGATCTCCTCGACGGAGGCGATGTACAGCGAGGAGGTCTTCAGCACCTCGTTCTCGCGTTTCAGCTCGTCGACGTCCGTCTTCAGCTCGCCGCGTCGGTCCTGTGCGTCGTCGAGTCGGTCCTCGAGCTCGTCGTTCACCTGCAGGATCCGCCGGTAGTGCTGGCGGATGGCCTCGAGCCGCTCCGTCTCGCTCATCTCCGGATCGAGCTCCAGACGGGGACGGTCGGGCAGTGAGGGGCTATGAGACATTCGTTGGTGCCGGTTAGGAAGCGCGCGTAAATGTGCCTTTGGGTCACGGCGGTCTCCCGATCCGACCGTGCGGAACGGTCCCGTCGAACGACCGCGACTCGACCGACCGTCGGCGCGCCCTCTCGCGGTTCGGCCCTCGATCTCAGCCCCGACCGCTGTCCCAGTGTCGGCCGCCGCCTCAGTCTCTGCCCCGGTATCAGTATTGATACACTGGGGTCAACGTTTTAACCGATCCCGCGAGTAGCTCGCGTCATGAGCGCACGAACAGCGGTCGACCGCGGCGGACCGGGACTCGCAGCGGGCGATCAGCGGACCGCGGTCCTCCGATCATGAGCGACGCCGAGGCGCGGCCCACGGTCCTCGCTGTCGACGACGAGCCCGACCTCGCCGAGCTGTACCGGGTGTACCTCGACGCGGCCTACGACGTGCGGATCGCCACCGGCGGCGAGGAGGCCCTCTCGATGATGGACGAGTCGGTCGAGGTTGTCCTCTTGGACCGGCGGATGCCCGACATGTCGGGCCACGAGGTGCTGGAGGCGATCCGTGGAGCGGGGTACGACGCGCGGATCGCGATGCTGACCGCGGTCGAGCCCGACGTGGACATCGTCGAGATGCCGTTCGACGACTACAAGACCAAACCCGTCACGAAGGAGGACCTGCTCGCGCTCGTCGAGGTGCTGCTCCACCGCGCGAAGTTCGACGAGCACAGCCAGGAGTTCTTCGCGCTGGCGTCGAAGAAGGCCGCGCTGGAGGCCGCCGACACGACGAACACCGACGAGTACGAGGAGCTCATCGACCGGATGGAGTCGGTCCGGGACCGCGTCGACGACACCCTCGATCACCTCTCGGCGCGGGACGCGTTCGCCGAGGTCTCCAGCGAAGTCCCGTAGTGTCGACGACTCCCGCCTACTCGATCTCCAGCTCGCCGCCGTCGCCGTCGTCGCCGCCGCTCTCCTCGTCCCACTCCAGTTCGAGCTCGACGCTGAGTTCGCCCGGCCCGTCGACCGGTCCCTCGCGCTCGGCTTTCACCTCGAACGTCGGTCGCGCCGGCGGGTCCATCGTCACGGACTGATCGCCCTTCTTCAGGGTGACCGCGTTACCGGACTCCAGCGAGTCCGCGACCGTCCGGAGGTACGCGGCGATCTCGTCGCGGCTCCGACGACTCTCCGACTTGAACAGGACTTCTTCGGGCATACCGGCTCGTACGCGCCCCGGAAACATAAACACCGTCCGCGTCGCGGTGGCGGCGCGTCCCCCTGACCGTTTTATAGGCTCCGTCCGAACCCGCACGCCGTGACAGTCCCCGACTGGCTCCGCACGGTCGTCGCCGTCGCCGTGTACTGGACGGCGATCGCCCTCGGCGGGAGCGTCCTCCTCGCCGACCCGACGAGCCCGCTCGTCGCGATTCCGATTCTCGGCGGCGGCGCGGTCGTCGCGCACGCGGCGCGAACCGACCGGCTCGTGGAACTCGGGTACGCGGTGGGGACGATGTGGCTCGCCGTCCTCGCGGTCTCGGTCGGAACCGGCGTCGTCGACCTCGTCGCGGCGCCCGACGGCGAGATCGCGCCGCTCGCCGGCTCCCCGGGCGCCGCCGCGCTCGGAACCGTCGGGCTGTTCGGCGTTCTCGTCGTCGCGTACGCGGCGTTCTCTCGCCGGCGTGCGGGGCGCGACGGGTCCGATCCCGAGTGACGCGTCCGCGCTTTGAACCCGCCCTCAGAACCCGTCTTCGAAGGCGAACGTCCCGTCGCGCTGGACGACCTCGCCGTCGACCTCGATGACGGAGTCCTCGCTCATGTCGACGATCATGTCGACGTGCTCGGCGGACTCGTTGACCGCGTTCTCCTCGCCGACCGTCTCGGGGTACGCGGACCCGACCGCCATGTGGACCGTGTCGCCCATCTTCTCGTCGAACAGCATGTTATAGGTGAACCGGTCGATCTGGCGGTTCATGCCGATACCGAGCTCGCCGAGGCGCCGGGAGCCCTCGTCCGTGTCGAGGATACCGGTGAGCAGGTCCTCGTTGCGCTCGGCGGAGTGGGAGACGACCTCGCCGTCCTCGAACCGCAGGCGGACGCCGTCGATCTCGCGGCCGTAGCGGTACAGCGGGAGGTCGAAGTGGACCTCGCCGTCGACGCCGTCTCGCACGGGCGCGGTGAACACCTCGCCGCCGGGGAGGTTCGCCTCGCCGTAGTCGTTGAGCGTCGAGTTCCCCGACAGGTCCATCGTCAGGTCGGTCTCGTCGCCGGACGTGATGCGGACCTCGTCGGCGTCGTCCAGAATGTCGACCATCTCCGACTGGAAGGCGCGCTGTTCGTCCCAGTCGAGCGAGACGGCGTCCCAGACGAAGTTCTCGTACGCCTCGGTGCTCATCCCGGCGAGCTGGGCGTGGCTCGCGGTCGGGTACTGCGTGAGACACCACGTCTTCGAGAGGCGCGTCCGCTTGACGTCCTCCATCGCGCGGTTGTAGGCCGCGTTGGTCTCCGGGTCGACGTCGGCGTCCTCGGTGGCGTTCGCGCCGCCGCGCGCGATGACGAACACGTCGGCCTCCTCGTAGAGGGCGCGTCGGTGGCTCGGCTCGGAGAAGTCGTCGGACGAGCGCTTGAAGGCGCGCTGGGCGCGCTTCGAGTAGTTCAGGTAGACGGGGTTGGCGCCGCGGTCTCCACAGACCTCGTGGAGGGCGACCGCGAGGTCCTCGGCCTCCTTCGGCAGCTGGATGACCACGTCGTCGCCCGACTCGATGCCGGTGGAGTGGTCGGCGATGATCTCGGCGTGTTCGCGAACGCGTGCGTCCATACACCGGGTTTCGCGGCCGGGGAATTACGGCTTTTCCTTCCGGCGGCGCGCGTGGGGGAGCCGGCCGCAACGCGTTTGTCCCGCCGTCGCGTACGTCGGAATATGTCCCGGCTCGCGTTCCGCGCGGCCGCGGCCGTCGTCGGCGTCGCGCTGCTCGCGGTCTACCTGACGGCGGCGCTGTTCGTCGCCGACGCGCTGCGGCTCCTCTGGGCCGCCCGCCCCGACCTCCCCGTCCTCCTCGCGTTACTCGTCGCGGTCGCGGTCGGCTCGGCGTACCTCAGCTACCGGATCGGGACCGCGCAGGTGCTCGCGAGCCTCGACGGCGACCGGCTGCCCCGCGAGCGCGCGCCCGACCTCCACCGCCGGGTCGACGCGCTGGCGGCGCGGATGGCGGTCGACCGCCCGGCGCTGTACGTCACCGACGCTCGGACGCCGAACGCGTTCGCGGTCGGCGGCGGGTCGGGCGGCGGCGCCCTCGTGCTGGACCGGTCGCTGTTCCGCGTCCTCTCGGCCCGCGAGGTGGAGGCGATCGTCGCGCACGAGCTGGCGCACCTCGAGACGAACGACGGGCTCGCGCTCGCGATGGCCGACGGGATCGGACGCGCGCTCGTCGGGTTCGCCACGGTGCTCGCGCTGCCGGCCCTGCTGGCGCTCTCCGGGCTCGCCGCCGGCTCGGCGTGGATCCGCGGGCGCCCGGGCGACCGGTCCGGCCCCTTCGCGCGGCTCCACCGCGCGCTCGCGGGCGGGCTGTTCGCCGGATTCGTGCTCGCGACGTTCCTCACGCGGTCGCGCTCGCGAAAGCGGGAGTTCGCCGCCGACGACCGCGCGGCCGAGGTGACGGGCGACCCCGCCGCGCTCGCGCGGGCGCTCCGCCGGATCGAGCGCGCCGCGGAGCCCTCCTGGCCGTTCGCGCCGCTGTCGACGTATAAACGGACCGAGAACCCGGCCGAGCGCTGGCTGTCGACGCACCCGTCGATCGACGAGCGGGTCGAGCGCCTCCGAGCGAAAGCCGCGTCTCGGGGCCCGACGAGACGGATCCCGGCGGGGCCGTCGCGGGGGACCGCCGGGCGCGGACGGTCGCGGCGGTGAGGAGGCGCGCGACACCTGATTCGGCCGATACTGCGGTCGGCGCGTGCCTGCGAGGCCGCTTTGCGGCCGAGCAGCACCGCGCGAGGGAGTCGGCCACTCGGAGCGAAGCGGAGAGTGGCCGACGAGGCTGGGGAGGCGTGAGGCGCGGTTGCGGTGCGGGGCGGGACTCAAAGGGGCAGTCGCGAGGACGAAGGCGCGGGACGCAAGGACCGCAGGGAGCGAGCATCGCGAGCGACCGAGGACCGCAGCGACCGCACCGAGTCCTCGCGGCTGGGGCTTTGGAGACGTTCGCTGTCGATCTGCCAACAACCACTTATAAGCGAGCGACTGGGGCTTTGGAGACGTTCGCTGTCGATCTGCCAACAACCACTTATAAGCGAGCGACTGGGGCTTTGGAGGTGTTCACCGTCGATCCGCCGGCAACCATTTATAAGTAATCAACTGGGATTTGGCGGCGTCGACACCGACGGTTCCTGCCTCGCCGGCGTCTTACAGCCCGTACTGCTCCCGCGCCGCGTCGCCGAGCCCGCGCTCGTCGAGCAGGTCCAGCGGCGCCAGCATATCGAGCTGGACGACGCCGGGCAGCCGGCCGATCTGGACGCCGCCGGTGAAGGTGCACCGGGCGCGGATCTCGCCCTCGCTCATGTCGAGGAGCTGTCCCGCGCGGTCGAAGGCGTTCTGCGTGGCGTCGTTGACGGTGGCGCCGGAGCCGACGACCTGGATCGGGGCCATCTCGTCGTCGACGTCGACGCCGTGTTCCGCGCCGAGGTCCCGGCCGGCCTCGCGCTCCGCGTCGCTGTAGGGCTGGCTGATGAAGGGGAGGTCCGCCTCGTTCGGGAGGAGGACGGGACCGTCGATGTCGAGGTCCTCGATCACCTCCACGTCCATAGTGACCGTGCCGCTCACGTCGGTGGTGTGGAGCGAGAGTTCGCCGTCGCCCTGGTTCGCGTGGAGGTCGCCGACGTACACCCCGCCGCCGTCGACTTCGACGGGGCAGATCAGCGTGGCGCCCGCGCGGACCTCCGGGATGTCCATGTGGCCGTCGGTGCGCTTCTCGAGGTCGGCCTCGGTCTCGACGCCGTAGTCGTGGTCGGCGCCGATGAGGCTCTGTCCGAAGTCGCCCGCGTTGTGCGAGTCGGGCATCGTCACCGAGGGCGTCGTCCCGATGTTCCCGATGAAGGGGCGGAGCCGGCCGAGCGTGCCGGGCATCCCGTCCGGCTCGTACAGGAGGATCGGGTGTTGCCGGGCGTTCTCGGGGATGTCCATCACCTCGTCGGCGTCGAGCGCGAGCTCGTGGGCGCCCTCCTTGTCGAGGGTGACCCCGACCGCGTTCTCGTGGTCGAACGCGACGGTGTAGCCGTACTCGAAGCCGAACGAGGAGGCGTTGGCGCCGCACTCGGCACAGCGGATCGCGTCCTCGCCCGTGCCCTCGACGACGGAGTCGGGCCACGTCGTCCCGCACTCGGGGCAGCGGTGGTCGACGAAGGGGTCGTCGCCGAACGCGCCCTCGCGCTCCGCCATCGACCCCGTGCTCGTCGCCATGCTCGTCACGGTCACGTCGCGGATGCGGATCGCGATGGCGTCGCCGACCTCGGCGCCCTCGACGCGGATCGGGCGGGTCACCTCGTGGCCGCCGCGGAACGAGGGCGTGACCATCGGCCCCCAACACCCCGGCGGCGTGTACGTCTCCACCGTCCCGCCGTCCGCGACCGTGCCGGCCCACTCCTGATCGGGCCCGACCAGCCCGAGCGTGTACTGGTCGACGTAGAGTTCGTCTTGAACGCCTTGCTGTGACATACCACGTCGTGGTAGGGGCGTCGAGCGAATAATGCTACTGTTGGCGGAAGGGTGGGATCCGGTGTCGTGGGCGGGGTTTTCGGAGAACGATCGAGAGCCCTTGCGGTCGTTTATAACTGCGTCCCGCTATATCCTCACCCATGCAGACCCACGTCGTGCCGGTCGGCTTCGACTACGACCGCATGATCGCCCCGCTCATCCGGGACCAGTTCGACGTCGACCGGGTGATCCTGTTGGAGGGGACGGTCGGCAGCGAGGCCAACGTCGAGTACTCGCGCAACATCGCGCGCAAGCTCGAACAGGACTTTCGGAACCTGCTCGGCGCCGAGACCGTCCGCGAGCGGTTGGACGACGTGTACGACTACGACGCCGCCTTCGAGCGCGCCTACGACCTGATCAACGCGGAGCTGGACCGGGACGAGGGCGTCGAGGAGTCCGGCAAACGCGAGGTGTGGGTGAACCTCTGCTCGATGCCCCGGCCGGTCTCCTTCGCGTTCGCGACCGCGGCCCACTCGATCATGGTCGAGCGGCAGGACGACCGCGACCGCATCCACACCTACTACACCGCCCCGGAGAAGTACCTCGAGACCGAGCTCGCCGAGGAGCTGCGCGCGACGCGGGACCTCCTGCGGGAGCTGGTCGCGGACGACGCGGTGGCCGACGACCGCGTCGCCGACCGGCTCGCGAGCACCACCGACCTCCTGGCGGAGTTCGACGAGCGCGGCACCACCATCGGCGCGAAGAAAATCGGCGACAGCCACGTGATCGAGCTCCCGGTCGCCTCCTTCCAGAACGTCAAGCCGTTCGAGGAGCTGGTGCTGTTCACGCTGGGCGAGCACGGCGAGTTCGAGTCGGTCTCCGAGCTGGCCGAGACGCTCGCCGCCGACCTCAACGAGGAGTACACCGACTCGTTCCGCTCGAAGGTGATCTACAACGTCGACCGCCTCGGCCCCGGCGGCAAGGGGTACATCGAGCGCGAGGAACACGGGAAGTCCTACCGGACCACCCTCTCACGGATCGGCGAGCTGTGGGTCCGAGCGCACGCGGACGAGGATCGGAACTTGGCCTAGGACGCGTCGGATCCGAACGAACCGGTCGGTTGGTTATAAACGACTGTTGCTGGCGGATCGACGACGACCATCTCCAGAGCCCCAGTCGCTCGCTTATAAGTAGTCGATCGCGGAGTGACGGCGTGGGCTGCGACTTCCGTGCTCCCGCTCGCTCCGCTCGCGGGACCGCAGCCTCACGCCTCCCCAGCCTCGCGGTTCGCGCTCTCCGAGCGCTCACCGCATCCAGCGAGAATCGAAGATTCTCTGGCAGCCGGCGCGTAGCGCCGACGACCTCGCGCGCGCTGCTCGCGGCCGATGGGCCGCTCGCAGGTACGCAGGGCGAGAGCAAAGCTCTCGCTTGCAGCCGGCGCGTAGCGCCGGCGACGCCACCGCGGTGATTTAAATACGAAACCGAGCGCACCTCGCTGGTTTATAAATCATGTCGCCGTCGGCGGGTCGAAGCCCCGTTGCCGCCGCATATCGCGCGTGCGGTCCGCATCACGGTTCTGAGAGGGGGTGCCGTGACCGTCCCGTTTTTATCCGTGGGACGGGGAGACACACGCGATGACTCCGGCGCGGGACCCCGACGCGACAGACCGCGACGCCGCCGACCTCGACGACGACTTCGGCTTCGCCGAGCCGTCGACCGACCAGTCGTTCGAGAACGCGCTGGCGAAGGCCCGCGACGGAACCCGACTCTCAGTCGACGACGCGACCGAGCTGCTCGCGACCGGCACGGACGCCGAGGGGATCGACCCGGTCCGGAAGGAGCGCGTCCTCGAACTCGCCGACCGGCGGCGCCGCGAGGAAGTCGGCGACGAGGTCACCTTCGTCGCCAACCTCAACAACAACGTCACGACCGCCTGCAACACGGGCTGTCTGTTCTGTAACTTCAAGGACTCCGCGCACGCCTTCGAGGCCGACAGCGACGCCGACCACGCGGGCTTTACGAAGACGCCCGCCGAGTCCCGCGCGATCGTCGAGGACGCCCTCGACATGGGCGTCTACGAGGTGTGCTCGGTGTCGGGGCTCCACCCCGCCTTGGCGCTGAACGAGGAGCACCACGAAATCCTCCGGTCGTACGACGACCCCGAGAGCGCGGTGAACTACAAGCCGCCGTCGGCGTACGCCACCGACCCGGGCACCTACGTCGACCAGATCGAGGCGATGTCGGTCGGCGGGATCCACGTCCACTCGATGACGCCCGAGGAGGCGTACCACGCCGCCCGCGGCACGGAGTGGGAGTACGAGACGGTCTACCGCGAGCTGGCGGCCGCGGGGCTCGACTCCGCGCCCGGCACCGCCGCGGAGATCCTCGTCGACGAGGTCCGCGACGTGATCTGCCCCGGGAAGATCCGCACCGACGACTGGGTCGCGGCGATGGAGGGCGCGATGGCGGCCGGCCTCGACACCACCTCCACGATGATGTACGGCCACGTCGAGACGGTCGCCCACCGCGCGGAGCACCTCGGCGTGATCCGCGACCTGCAGGACCGCACCGGCGGAATCACCGAATTCGTCCCGCTCTCCTTCATCCACCAGAACACGCCGCTGTACCGTCACGGCGTCGTCGACTCCGGCCCCTCCCGCGACGAGGACGAACTCGTGGTCGCGGTCGCGCGCCTCTTCCTCGACAACGTCGACCACGTGCAGGCCTCGTGGGTGAAGTCGGGCGACGCGCACGGACTCAAGCTGCTCAACTGCGGCGCCGACGACTTCATGGGCACCATCCTCTCGGAGGAGATCACCAAGCGCGCGGGCGGCGACTACGGCGAGTTCCGCTCGTTCGACGACTACGTCGACATGATCACGGCGATCGGCCGCACCCCGGTCGAGCGCTCGACCGACTACCGCACCCGGCGCCGGATCGACCCCGACGACGGCCCCCACGGGCCGCGACTCGGTCCGCGCGCCGACGGGACGCCGATACTCCCGACCCGGTCGGGCGAGGGCTCTCGCCCCGAGGGCGAGTCGGCGGGCGCGGACGACTGACCCGGCCGACGACGCCGATCGGAGCGTCACGTCCCGCGTCTCCCGGCGAGCGGGAACGACCGGAATACTCTTTATCTTGGTAATCGTTAACACACTAACTATGCCCGCGTCAGACGCGCCGACTCCCGGCTCGGAGCGGGACGCGTCGCCCGAGGACGGCGACGCCGACCCGGACTCCCCGGCGATCGCACTCACCCGCACCGACGAGCGGGTGCTCGCGTATCTCGCCGACGTCGGGACCGATTACCCCGCGTTCGTCGCGAGCAACACGGGGCTGTACGTCGACCACGTCGAGTCGCGGCTGGACGCGCTCGACGCGGCGGGGCTCGTCGAGCGGGCGACCGGTGAGGAGGTCTTTCGGGTCACCGACGCCGGCCGCGACGCGCTGCGCGAGGACTGCGCGGCGTGGTCGGACTGACGGCTTTCGGGAGTCAGCGGCCGAGGTCCGCGTGCGCCGAGGAGAGGTGTCGGGAGCCGAGCGCCGCGAGCAGCGAGAGCTCGCCCGCGAGCGCGCCCACTGCGATCGCCTCCGCGAGCGCGTCGCCGTTGCTGCCGGCGGGGTCGCCGCCGCCGCGGACTCCCAGAATCTCGAGGCCGGCGGCCTGCGTCGGGAGCTTCGTCCCGCCGCCGACCGTGCCGACCTCGAGGCTCGCGAGCGACACGGAGAGGTAGAGGTCGCCGTCCGGCGTCGTCTCCGCGGTCGTGATCGCGTTCGCGCCCTCGACGACCTGCGCCTCGTCCTGCCCGGTCGCGAGGAACATCGCGGCGACCGCGTTGGCGACGTGGGCGTTGAAGCCGAGCCCGCCGGCCTTCGCGGACCCGACGAGGTTCTTCCGCGTGTTGATCTCGGCGATCGACTCCGGCGTCGTGTGGAGCCGCTCCTCGACGACCTCACGGGGGACCTCCACGTCGGCGCTCACGGAGCGCCCGCGGCCCTCGACCGCGTTGATCGCGGCCGGCTTCTTGTCCGAACAGAGGTTGCCCGAGAGCGCGACGAGCGAGGCGTCGGTCTCGGCCTCGATCGCGTCGCACGCCTCGCGGGTCGCGATTGTGACCATGTTCATCCCCATCGCGTCCTTCGTGTCGTAGCGGAACCGCAGGAAGACGTTGTTGCCGACGACGTACGGGGTCACGTCGAGCAGCTCGCCGTGACTCGTCGTCGACTCGGCGGCCTCCCGAAGGGTCTCCTCGTTGTCGCGGACCCACGAGACGAGCGCCTCCGCCTCGGCCACGTCGGCGACGCGGAAGACGGGCGCGCGCGTCATCCCGCTCTTCGTCACGCGCGCGGTCGCCCCGCCGGCGTCGTTGACGACCGAGCAGCCGCGGTTGATCGAGGCGACCAGGGCGCCCTCCGTGGTTGCCATCGGGAGGTAGCGCTCGCCGGAGAGCGCGCCGCCGTCGACCGCGACGGGGCCGGCGACGCCCATCGGCACCTGCACGGCGCCGACCATGTTCTCGATGTTCGACCCGTGGGCGTCGGCCGCGTCGAACGCGTACTCGCCGAGGGCGTCGACGTCGGCGTCGGCGGTCTCGGCGACGAGCAGGCGCCGGGCGGCCGCGGCGGTGTCGGCGTCGGCGTGCTCTTCGAGCTCGTGGAAGCGGACCTCGCCGTCGCGGACGCGCTCCGCGAGCGACGCGGGAGTTGGTTCGGTCATGGCCGGGGTTCCTCGCGGCGCGCGCTAATGGCTATCGGTTCCGGCGGCGCCGGAGGGGTCTCGGGGGCCGCTTCGCGGTCCCGCCGCCTACCGCCCGACGAACCCCGAGAGCCGCTCGCGGAGCGACTCGCCGCCGAGCTTGAGGTAGTAGGCGTCGCCGCCGTCCTCGTAGTAGTCGTCGATCCGGCGGACGACCTCGAAGCCGAGGTGTTCGTAGAAGCCGAGCGCCCGGGTGTTGGTCGTGCGGGCGTGGCAGGTGACAGACCGGTGCTCCTCGGCCACGTCGGCGATGAGGCGCTCGGCGTGGCCGCGCCCGCGGTGGTCGGGGTGGACGGCCAGAAAGAGGATGTAGCCGTCGCGGCGCACGGAGGCGAACGCGACGATCTCGTCGTTCTCGGTGAGGAGGTGCGTCGTGGACCGGCGGTAGGCGTCGACGAAGAACCCTCGCCGCTGTCGGAGGACGCCCTCCGCCGACCGGATCCGCTCTTTGAGCTCCCACGCTTCCGTGGCGTGGTCGGCCTCGCCGGGCGGTTCCGTCCGCTTTTCCACGTTGACGCTCACTGCACGAAGCTAACACGCCAACGGAATATAACTCCACCGCCAGCGGCCACCGAGCTACTCGGTCCGAAGCGACGCCGCGATCGACAGGAGCCCCGCGAACTCTACCGTCAGGACCGAGCCGATCCGGAGCGCGTCGGACGCCCACGCCGCCGGGACGTTGAGCACGGCGAAGGACCCGACGGTCAACAGTCCGATCCCGACGGAGAAGAGCAGCATCGGCCGGCGGTCGTACCGTTGGTACCCGCGGAACGCCTGCGCCGCGACGAACAGCCCCAGTCCGGCCGTGACGCCGTTCGCGACCGTCGCCGCGGCCAGCGGCGCGAGCGCGTCCGCTCGAACGAGCGCCACCGGTACCAGGAACACGAGGGCTCCGCCCGCCGCCGCGCCGGCCATCACCCGCGTCGTCCTCCGGCCGGGGTTCCCGTAGACCGCGTACAGGACGAACACGAGCCCCGTGAACTGCACCGCCACCGCGACCGTGTTCACGAGGAACAGCGACGCCCCCGCCGTCGATAGGACCACTCGCAGAGACGCGTGGACGGCCGCCGCCAGCGCGATCCCGACCGCGAGGAACCACGTCGACCGATCGCCGGACCGCCGGTACCCGTTGTACGCCGACACCGCGACCCAGGCGCCGACGGCGATCGTCGCCAGCGCGATCGCGATCGCGAACAGCACGACCGCGGCCGATCCGCCGTCCACGGTGAGTCCGGACCCGCTCATCGTAACCCCTCGTACAGTTTCGTGAACCGCTCGACGGCGTCGGATTCGGTTCGCTCGACCGACACCCTATACTCCCCGTCTCGGAGTTCGACCGTCACGCGCTCTAACCGCGCGGAGAACTGCCGGTAGTGGTGGCCGTCCGGATCGAGCTCCTGCTCTTCCTCGACCATGTCGAGCTCCTGTAGTCGGTTGATCCGTCGGTACACCGTCGGCGGAGACGCGTCGCATCGGTCGACGAGCTCCTGTGCCGACAGCGGCTCCCGACTCGTTTCCGCGAGGATCGAGCGAGCGTATTCGTCTTCCAGCAGCTCGCCGACGGTCTCGGCGCCGACCTGCTCCGAGCGCTTCCCCATCTGTCACGCGGACGTTCGTTCGGTGACAGAAAATACCCGATCACCGAGTTTCGTCCTCAGAAACTGTGGGTCTCGGATTAAGGTCTCTCGCCGGTCGGGCCCACATATGCCAGCGATCGAGACCGACGGCCTCACCAAGACGTACGGCGATCACACCGCGATCGACGAGGTGACGTTCACCGTGAGAGACGGCGAGGTGTTCGGCTTCCTCGGACCGAACGGCGCCGGAAAGTCGACCACGATCGGCGTCCTGCTCGGGTTCGTCGCCCCTTCCCGCGGAACGGCGACGGTGCTCGGCCACGACGTCGAAACGGCGCCGCGCGCGGTCCGCGGACGAGTCGGTTCCCTCCCGGACGGCGACGCGCTGTACGACGAACTCACGGGGGTCGAACACCTCCGTCTCGCGGGCGATCTGCGGGGGGTCGACGTCGACGCCGCGGAGCTCGTCGATCGCGTCGGGCTATCGACCGAGGCCGCGAAACGATCCGCGGGGACGTATTCAACCGGGATGCGCCGGCGGCTCGCGCTCGCGCTCGCCCTCGCCGGGGATCCCGACCTGCTCGTGTTGGACGAGCCGACGAGCGGACTCGACCCCGACGGGGTCTCGCGGTTGGAGCGGATCGTCCGGGCGACGGCCGACGGCGGCGCGACCGTGTTCTTCTCCAGCCACGCCCTGTCGCACGTCGAGGCGGTCTGTGACCGCGTCGGGATCCTCGACGGCGGGCGACTGGCGGCGGTCGGATCGTTCGACGAGCTCCGGACGACCGCCGACGCGGGAGCCGCCGACCGATCGCTCCGGGCCCTGTTCGACGCGTACACGTCAGATCGGAACTCGGAGACGGCGCGTCTAGGGGTTCGCGACGGGGAGGTAACGTGAGATGTCTCGCCGGCCCCGTTCGTCGCCGCCGACCGCGGGTCTACCCCCGAGGATCCGTCGGTCCCTCGCCGTCGCTCGCGCGGAGTTCGTCCGGATCGGTCGGTCGCGCAGCCTCCGTGCGCTGTTCGTCCTGCTACTCGCCGCGACGGTCCTCGCGTTCGTCGCCGGAAGCGACGGTGACCCGGCGTACGCGGCCGACGCCGCGGTCGGGCTGCTCGGGCTCCCGTTTCAGCTGACCGTCCCGGTCGCGGCGATCCTCGCGGGCTGTTTCACGCTCGCCGGCGATCGCGACGCCGGGACGGTACGGCTCTTGCTCGGGCTCTCTGCCTCTCGGACGGAGGTCGTCGCCGGGACGTTTCTGGGCGCGTTCGCCGCGCTGACGCTCGGCGTCGCCGCGGCGGTGGCGGTCGCGGTCCCCGCGAGCCTCGCCGCGACCGGACGGGTCCCGGCGTCGTCGCTCGCCGCCGCCGGGATCGCGACGACGCTACTCGCGGGGGCGTTCTTAGGGGTCGCCGTCGGGGCCGCCGCGCTCGCGTCCACACGGAAGCGATCGATCGCGATCGCGGTCGGCGCCCACCTCACCCTCCTGTTCCTCTGGGAGGCCGTCGTCGCCGGCGCGTCCTACGCGGCAACGGGATCGCTCCCGACCGCGCCGCTTCCGGTGTGGCTGGCCGCGCTCGATGCCTGCAACCCGATCGGGGCGTACGCGAGGGTCGCCGTGGCGCTCGGAGCCGAGACCGTCGCGCCGCTCCGCGTGTCGATCGGTCTCCTCGGCTCGGAGGCCGGCGCGACGACGGCGCGAGGAGCCGGGGGCGCTCCGGTGTACCTCTCCGACCCGTTCGCCGTCGCCGTACTCGGGCTCTGGACGGTGATCCCGCTCGCCGTCGGGACGCTCCGGCTCCGACGCCGTGACCTGTGACGGGTGGGAACGGAGGTGCTCGGTCGGAGCGCGGAGACGGGCCGAGTTTCTCGCCGTGAAACTCGGCACACCTTCATAAGCGGACACGGGGAGACGGACGAGACGCCCCCGGTAGCGTCTCCCCCCGCTGCCGCTTCGGCCCTCCGCCGAGACGGTCGTTCCCCGCGCTCACCGACCACCAGGGGCGATCGGTCGGTGACCCGCCGCCGTTCTCTTTTTGCGTTCGACTGACGCCTGGTGGGTCGTCTCTGACGGAAGCGTTTTGTCGCGCTCGGTCGTGGGTGTGGAATAATGGACCCGTCGCAAACGGGCCGGCAGCGCCTCCGTCGCGCGTTCCTGACCGGCGTCGCCGTCATCGTCCCCTCCGTCATCACGCTCGCGGTGCTCGGCGTGGTGTTCAACGCGATCTACGACTACTTGGACGCCTTCTCCACGGCGCTCGTCCCGCTGTTGCCGTCGGGGACGGTCCCCGTCGGCGGCGAGGTCGCGATCGAGGTCGCGACGCCGGTCGTGTTCGTCGCGTCGATCCTCGCGCTCGGAGTCGTCGTCGAGTCGACGCGCTACGGCGAGCTCGCGGTCGACTACGTCGACTACGCGATCGAGCAGATCCCCGGCGCCGGCTCCGTCTACCAGGGGTTCCGGCAGATGAGCGACGCCATGCTGGAGTCCGACAGCGGGAACTTTCGGGAGGTGGTCCTCGTCGAGTTCCCCACGGAGGCCGTCTACACCCTCGCGTTCGTCACGAGCGAGACCCCGGACGCGGTCGCCGCCCCGGCCGAGGGCGGCGAGATGCGGACGCTGTTCATGCCGATGGCCCCGAACCCGGTGATGGGCGGCCACGTCCTGTTCGTCCCCGAGCGCCGGATCGTCGAGGTCGACCTGAGCGTCGAGGAGGGGATCCGGGCGCTGGTGACGAGCGGCGTCGCCCTCGAACGGGCCGCGGCCGACGCCGACGGGGTGTCGCCGGAACAGGTCCGTGACCCCGACCGCGGCGGGCGGGTCGGCTCGTACCACTCCTCGATGTCGGACGCCGCGAAGCGCCCCGACGCCGACGGGGAGTCCGACGAGCGGGTCGCGCCCGACGAGCGAGGTGACGACTCGTGAGCTACGCCCTCCGCGAGCACACGGCGGACATCGCGGTCGAGGCGACCGCGCCGACCCTCGCGGCGCTGTTCGAGGCCGTCGCCGACGGGCTCACCGCCGCGAGCTGCGAGGCGGTTCCCGACGCCGGAGACCGGTTCGAGCTCTCCGTGACCGCCGAGAGCCGCGAGGCGCTCCTCTTCGACTACCTCGACCAACTGATCTACGAGCGCGACGTGCGGCTCGTGCTCCCCGCCGATCACCGGTGTGCGGTCTCGGGGCCGGGCGATGCCGGGGGCGACGACGACACCGAGGGCGACGACGGTGCCGGGAGCGACGACGCCGCGTGGACCGCCGAGGCGACGGCCCGCGGCGTCCCCCTCGACGCCGTCGCCGCCCGGGAGATCAAGGCGGTCACCTACTCCGAGATGACCCTCGAACGGCGGGGCGACGGGTGGTACGCGTACGTCGTCTTCGACGTGTGAGGGCCGTAACAGGCCGTGAATCGGGAATGTGTAAAAACCGTTATCCGTGGTGAGTACCTTGTCATCGTATGTCACCGTCAGCCCGAGGCGGTACGGACGCGGGAGTCGAAGCGGAACCGACGGCCGAACCGCAGTCGGAGGCGACGGCCGGGCGGCACGCCGAGAGGGACGGGCGGCACTGGCGCGCCGGCGCCGTGGGCGGATTGGTCGCCGGCGCCGCCATGGGTCTCGTGTTGCACGGGGCGTTAGGCCTCATGCCGACGATCGGTGCCCTCGTCGGCGTCGAGACGGTCGCCGCGGGCTGGGCGGTCCACCTGATCAACAGCACGGCGTTCGGGGCGCTGTTCGTCGCCGTCTTCGACCGCGCGTTCTTCGACGACCTGCGGACGGACATCGGCGGGTGCCTCTCGCTCGGCGTCGCCCACTCGGCGCTGCTCGGCGTGATCACCGGCGGACTGCTGTTGCCGACCGCGATCGCGATCGCGGGCGCGACTTCGCTACCGGTCCCGACGCTGCCGGTCCCGGGGCTCACGGCGAGCTTCGAGTTCGGCGCGGTCATCGCGGTGGCGCACCTGCTGTACGGGCTCGTGCTCGGGCGCGTCTTCGCCGCGTTCACCCTCGCCGACGGCGGGGTCGGGTGGCTCCCCATCGACCCGGTCGACCGATAGCGGTCGCGGAGAGCTCCGCCTCCGCTCCCCTCCACCGCGCCCGCCTCTCGCAACGCCCTTGCCTCCCCGCGTCGAACCCCGGGTATGACCACGCGCGAGTTCGACGGGATCCGACTGGAGAAGGTGCGCGAGCACGTCTGGGAGATCCCCCGCGAGGGCGACATGAACGTCCCCGCACGGGTCCTCGCCAGCGAATCGCTGCTGGAGGAGATCGGCGAGGACGACTCGCTGCAGCAGCTGAAGAACGCCACCCATCTGCCCGGGATGGTCGAGCCCGCCCTCTGCATGCCCGACGGCCACCAGGGGTACGGCTTCCCGGTCGGCGGCGTCGGCGCCATCGACGCCCGAACCGGCTGTATATCGCCCGGAGCGGTCGGCTATGACATAAATTGCGGAGTGAGAATGGTAAAAACTAATCTCACGTACGACGACGTGCGCGGCCGCGAGTCGGAGCTCGTCGACGCGCTCTTCGAGGCGATCCCGTCCGGGCTCGGCGGCGGCGGCGTCATCGACGGCGACGCGGACGCCATCGAGGGCGCCCTCGAACGCGGCGTCGAGTGGGCGGTCGAGGAGGGGTACGGGATCGAGAGCGACCTCGCGCGCTGCGAGGACGAGGGGCGACGCCCCGACGCGCGCCCGGAGTACGTCTCCCAGAAGGCGATGGACCGCGGGCGCAACCAGATGGGCTCGCTCGGCTCGGGGAACCACTTCCTGGAGGTCCAGCGGGTCACCGACGTGTTCCGCGAGGGAGTCGCCGACGAGTTCGGCCTCCGCGAGGACGGGATCGTCGTCCTGATCCACTGCGGGAGCCGCGGGCTCGGCCACCAGACCTGCAACGACTACCTGCGTCGGATCGAGAAGGAGCACGGCGACCTCCTCGACTCGCTACCGGACAAGGAGCTCGCGGCCGCGCCCGCCGGCTCCGAGCTGGCCGACGAGTACTACGGCGCGATGGGCGCCTGTATCAACTTCGCGTGGGTGAACCGCCAGCTGATCACCCACCAGGCTCGGGAGACGTTCGGCGAGGTGTTCGACGCCGACCCGATCGATGACCTCGGGATGGAGCTGCTGTACGACGTGGCGCACAACATCGCGAAGAAGGAGACCCACGAGGTCGGCGTCGACGCCGACGGCCGCCCCGCGGTCGGCGACGAGGCCACCGAGCGCGCGGACCGCGAGCTGTACGTCCACCGAAAGGGCGCCACGCGCGCGTTCCCCGCGGGCCACGAGGACGTGCCCGACGCGTACCGCGACGTCGGCCAGCCCGTCATCATCCCCGGCAGCATGGGTGCCGGTTCGTACGTGCTCCGGGGCGGCGCGGAGTCGATGTCGGTCTCGTTCGGCTCCACCGCCCACGGCGCCGGCCGACTGATGAGCCGGACGCAGGCGAAACAGGAGTTCTGGGGCGGCGACGTACAGGACGACCTCGAGGACGGCCAGCGGATCTACGTGAAGGCGCAGTCGGGCGCCACCATCGCCGAGGAGGCGCCCGGCGTCTACAAGGACATCGACGAGGTGATCCGCGTCAGCGACGACCTGGGAATCGGCGACAAGGTGGCGCGGACGTTCCCCGTCTGTAACATCAAGGGCTGATCGGCGTCCCGGAGCGCCGACGGTTTATGGCCGATACCGCGGCCACGTCGCACCGAGATGACCGACCACTCGCGGAACGGTAGCTCGTCCGAAGCGGTCTCCAGACGCTCGGTCCTCGGCGGCGTCGCCGCCGTCGCGGTCGGCGGTTTCACCGGCCTCGGCGCCCTCGCGGCGTCGAGCGAACCGGCCGCCGCGGTCGACGGCGACCCGGCGGCCTTCGAGGCGGGCGACGCCCCGACGGTCACCAGCAACGACGGCCGGATCGAGTCGGTCTACCTCTCGCCCGCCGTCGACGTGTCGTGGACCGACTTCTCCGAGGGCGTCGAGCGCGTGACGCTCACGCTCGCCGTCGGGAGCGACGACGGCGTCGACGAGGTGTACCGGGAGACCCTCACCGCTGACGATCCCGGGGCGACGCCGGGCGACGTCGCGGCCGTGGGCGACGACTCTGCATCGGACGACTCGACGCCCGACTTCGACGCGGTCGACGGCGGCCTCACCGCGCGGTTCGAGCGCGCCGACGCGACCGCCCGGGGCGACGCGGTGACGAGCGAGACGCTCTCGGCCACCGACCTGTCCGGCGGCGAGACGGAAACGACGACGCTGGACGTGGTGTTCCGCGTGGACGTCGCCGGCGGCGGCGACGAGGCGACCGTCGTGCGCACGACGACCGTCGACCTGACCGTCGAGAACCCGGCGGGCGACGCGACGGCGGGCGGGTCGGTCGAGGTCGACACCGCCTGAGACGCGACGCCGCCTGAGGAGCGACGCCGTTCGGGGGTCGACTCCCCCGCCCTCGGCCGGTCAGCGCTCCCGCTTCGCCTCCCGACCGAGGTGCTCCTCGACGGCCGCGACCTTCCGGTCGGCGGTCGTCTCCTCGGTCCGCTTGTCGTCGATTTTTAAGACGGTGGAGACGCGGTCGCCGTCGACGGCGTCGTGGGCGGCGGCAGCCGCCGCGAACAGCGTCTCGGCGTCGCCGGCCTCGATCACGGTCCCCATCGGGTTGGTCTCGTAGCTCACGTCGAACTCGTCGAGCGCCGCGACGGCCTTCGCGACCTCGCCCGACATGCTCCCCTCGATCACCGGCGCGACGCTCAACAGCGCGATGGCGGTCATGCCCGAGCGTCCGGCCCGCGAACACTTAAAAACGGACGCGACACGGCGCCGGCTCCGGCAGCCGCATCACTCGAGCGCGTCCCGGAGGAAGGAGAGCTGGTGCCCCACGGCCGGTTCGAAGTCCTCGCCGAACGGGGAGAAGTGGTCCGCGGGCATGGCGACGACGGTCCCGCGCGACAGGGTTTCGCCCGCGTCGACGACCGCCTCGCTGTCGACGATGGCGTCGTCGGTCCCCGCGAGGAGCAGCGTCGGCGCCCGGATCTCGTCGAGCCGCTCGACCGGCCGGTAGTTCGCCACCCCCAACAGCGACCGCGCGGGCGTCTCGTTGCGCCACGCCGACCCGCGGTCGACCAGATCGAGGTACTTCCGCTTCGTCCCCGGCTCCGTGATCGCGGCGAGCTCCTCGGTGCCGCCGACGATCGGGACCGTCCGCCCGCGACCGAGCCGGTGACCGAGCAGGTCGCGGACGCCCGCGGCCCCGGAGCGCGCGAGGTACCGGCCGCCGCGGCGTCGGGCGATCGCCCGCCCGTCGAGCATCGGGACCGCGGCGATCACGGCGTCGGGGTCGCGCCGCTCCGCCGCGAGCGTGAGGACGTGCGCGGCCGACAGCGACGCGCCCCAGAGGACCAGTCCGCGGCCGACCGCGTCGACCCGGCGAACGCGGTCGATCGCGGCCGCGTAGTCCGCGCGCTGGCCATCGGGGTCGACGAGCTGCGAGTCGCCGTCCGACGCCCCGAACCCGCGGTAATCGAAGAGGAACGCCGCGTAGCCGGCGTCGGCGAACCGCTCCGCGACCGCGGGGTAGCCGAAGCTCCGCTCCGCGCCGAGCCCCGGCGCCATCACGACGACCGGCGGGTCCTCGCCGTCGCCGCCGGGGAGATAGAGGGTGCCACGGCAGGTGTCGCCGCCGGCGTCGAACGCGAGCTCGCGGGTGGCGAACCGCTCGCGCGGCGGCCGCGATAGACGCCGCTGCGCGCGGTTTATCGGGTCTCTGCGGGTCACGCTTCGTCCCCGCTCCCGGCGGGCTCGTCGGCGTGCGTCAGCGTCTCCAGCACGCGGGTCGAGAACTCGGTCTCGCTGATCTCGTACGCGATCAGCGCCTCGAACCACGCCGCCTCCGCGTGCCACGTCCCGAGCACGTCGCCCGGCGAGCGGACCACGGTCGCCTCGACCCGAACGGGGTCCCACGCGTCCGCTTCGGCGCGATCGATGAGCGCGTTGAGCGCGCGCCCGATCTCCCCGCGGTGCACCTCGCGGCCGGGAAACGCCGTCATGTACGTGAGATCCAGCGGGTCGCCGCCCTCGACGGCCTCGACGCTGACCCCGTAGCTGCGGAGCGCCGGCTCCACCTCGGTCGTCCGCTCGTCACCGGTCATACGCGACCCACGTCCGGACGAGATAAATCGGTACCGGCGTCCGACGGCGCGGCCGCTCGGCGCGTGAGAAACGACTCGTTCCGAAAGCCGCGGACGGGGGAAGGCCGCCGCGAACGACGGCCGGGATCGGTTCTGTCAGAGGCACACGATTGTCCCGCGCGGCCGGGCTGTAGTACTCTGTGAAATTATATAAACTCTCGGGAAAGTCGGCTCGGTGACAGGTGTGGCCGAAACCGGACCCGCTCCGCGAGCGAGTCGCCGGTTCCGGGCACCCTTTATCAGTGTCGCGCGACAGGATCCGGTATGCTTCGGGGGACGGTGACCGCGCTGACGCGCTCGGCCGACGCGGCCGGCGTCCTCGTCGTCGGCGGGGTGCTGACGCTGCTGGCGTGGGTCGTCACCCCGGTTTGGGTCGGCGGATCGATCCTTTTCCCCCCGCTCGTCCTGTTCGCGCCGCTGGCGCTCGCGCCCGCGTTCGTCGCTCGCGGCTACTTTGTCCGCGTCCTCGCCGCCGGCGTCGCCGACGGGAACGCCGACGGCGCACCCCCGTTCGTCGCGTGGAACGAACTCTATCGGACCGGCCTCAGATCCGCGCTCTTGAGCGCCGTCCTGCTCGCGCCGCTCGCGGCGGGAGCCGCGCTCTCGGCGCTCGCGACCGGCGCGCTCGCGACCGGCGTCGTCGCTCCCGCTCCCCTCGCCGACGCGACTCGGAGCGCCCTCGGTGACGGCGGCGCGGTGGCCGTTGCCGGGGTCGCGGGCGGGCTCGGCGGGGTCGTCGCGGCGGCGTACCTCCTCGCGTTCGCGTACGTCAGGCCCGCGGCGCTCGCGGCGTTCGCCGCGTCCGGCCGCCTCCGCGACGGGCTTCGCCCGCGCCGCGTCGCTCGCGTCGCCGGCTCCGGCGCGTACGCGACCGCGTGGGTCGTGGCGGCCGCGACGCTGGGCGCGGGCTACGCGCTGGCGGGGCCGTTCGTCCCGCTCGTGGTCGGGACCGCGCTCGTCTTCGTCGTCCGCGTCGCCGCGTACGGGCTGTACGGGCGGGGGGCGTCGTCGACGCTGGACGCCGTCGTCGCGGGCGACGCGGACGGGCCGGCAGCCGACGCGACCACGGCGGGGGCGGGTCGCGCTGATTGGCCGGCCGAGCCCGTACGCCCCCCGACGCCCGAGGTGCCGCCGGCGGTGCAGACGGGCCGGTCGGTTCCGATCGGTGGGCCGAGAGTCGGCGAGGCGGGAGTCGGCGAGACGGGGGGCGACGGCCCCGTCCCCGACGGGCTCGGTGGTGTCGTCGGGGTCGACGGCGGGTTCGACTGGAACGCGCGCGGCGGCGAACCGGGCGACCGCCGCGGGGACGACGCGGCCGACTCCCGTGACGGACCCGCTACCGCCGACGCCACCGACGCCACCGACGCCACCGACGCCACCGACGCCACCGACGCCGCCGACGAGTTCGAGTGGAACGTCGACGTCGCCGATCCGAAAGACAAGCGTTGATACGCGGGCGGGGCCACGTTCGGGCATGCGCATCACCGATCGGGGGTACGGCGAGGAGGGACGCGAGCGGCTCGCTCTCGTCCCCGAGAACGTCGACGACCTCTGGCACCTCGCGCACGTCCTCGAACCTGGGGACCTCGTCGAGGGCGACACCACCCGCCGGATCCAGCGGAACGACGACCAGATGCGGGACACCGGCGGCCAGCGCGAACACCTGTTCGTCACGCTCGAGGTCGACGAGGTGGAGTTCGCCCGGTTCGCCAACCGGCTCCGCGTGTCGGGCGTGATCGTCGGCTGCTCCCGCGAGGACCAGCTCAACGCCCACCACACCCTCAACGTCGAGGAGCACGACGAGATCACGGTGGAAAAGCACTTCAAGCCGGACCAGACCGAGCGGCTGGAGGAGGCGACCGAGGCCGCCGAGAACCCCGACGTGGCCATCGCCACCGTCGAGGAAGGGGCCGCCTACGTCCACACGGTCCAGCAGTACGGCACCGAGGAGTACGCCTCGTTCACGAAGCCGACCGGGAAGGGCGACTTCTCACGGCCGCGCGAGGAGCTGTTCGCCGAGCTGGGCGAGGCGCTCGCGCACCTCGACGCCGACGCGGTGATCCTCGCGGGGCCGGGGTTCACGAAGCAGGACGCGCTCGACTACGTCGAGGAGGAGCACCGCGATCTGGCCGACCGGATCACCACCGTCGACACCTCGGCCGCCGGCGACCGCGGCGTCCACGAGGTGCTCAAGCGCGGCGCGGTCGACGAGGTGCAGAAGGAGACCCGGATCTCGAAGGAGGCGACGCTCATCGACGACCTCACGGCCGAGATCGCGCAGGGCGCGAAGGCGACGTACGGGCCCGAGGACGTGGCCGAGGCCGCCGAGTTCGGCGCGATCGAGACGCTCCTCGTCGTCGATGAGCGGCTCCGGCAGGAGCGGCAGCACGAGGGCGACTGGGAGATCGACGTCAACGGGGTGATCGAGTCGGTCGAACAGCAGGGCGGCGACGTGGTCGTCTTCTCCTCGGAGTTCGACCCCGGCCAGCAGCTCTCCAACCTCGGCGGCATCGCCGCGATACTGCGGTATCGGCTGCAGTAGCGGACCGACAGTACGGCTACCGGACGAGACCTTCGAGCGTTTCGAAGACGACCGCGGGGTCGACCAGCACGCCGCTGAACAGCGCGGCGATGATGACTACCACCACTTTTCCGTAGCGACTGATCAGGACCCGCGTCGAGGTCGGCAGTTGCGCGCGAACGATCGGGAGCGCCATCACGCCGAGGAAGATGCCTAACCCGCCGGCGAAGACGTTGCCTTCGAGGTTCGTCGTCCCGATGTAGATGATGATCACCCCGGCGGTGTAACTGAGGATCTTCCCTTTCTTCTGCCAGATCCGGTCGAGGAGGCCGGTTCGGCTGCCGTCGTCCAACTCCGCCTCCGAGGCGTCGGCGTCGAGCGCCGCCTCGCTGTCGCTCTCATCGGGAGCCGTCGATTCGCCGTGTGCGGCCTCGCCGTCGTCGGTACGTGCGTCGTCTGAATGCGTCGTCGTTTCGCTCATTGGTTCGTGGTCCTCGTCATTTCGCTCGCCGACGGTGACGTCGACGTCGGTCGAATCCGTCTCGCAATCGACGGTGAAGCCGAGCGTTTTGCCGTCGTCCGCCGTGGTCGTCTGGTACTCCAGAACCGCCGTTCGGGCGCTGTGGGCGGGGAGATCCATCGTCACCGAGTCTTCCGTCTCGTCGAGCGAGAGCGTGACTACCCTCGCGCCCGGAACGTCGCCTTTGTTCTCGACCGTCACGTCGAGGGTCGCCGTCTCCCCGGCGGTCACGTCGATACCGTCGTCTCCGTCCGCCCGTCCGCCGGCGAGCGCCACCGCGCCGACGACGAACGCCGCTTGCTCGGGTTCGGCCATAAGGACGCCCGCGGCACCCGGCACCGCCGCGACGGCCTTGGCGACGCCGGCCGGCGCGGCCGCGGCGAACAGCTCGGTCCGCGAGACCAGCACGACGAGGAGATACGAGCCGATGGCACCCGCACCGCCGCCGGCGGCGATTCGCGCCACCGTCGAGCGTGACCCGCCGCCGTCGACCGATTCGACCGCGGTTTCGTTCTCGGGCGTCTCGTCGGTCGCGTTGTCAACTGTCTCGTTTATCGGTTCCGGCTCCGGTTCGGTCTCTACCGATTCGTTCTCCACCGATTCGTTCTCCACCGATTCGTTCTCCACCGATTCGTCTGCCACCGGTCCGTCTTCCGGTTCATCACCGCCATCGTCGTCGGACGACCGAGAAGACGAGGTCGACGATCGAGTCGGAGCGGTGACCGATAGCGAGACGCTGTCGGAGAAGCCGCTCGCCGCGGCGGTGAGTTCGGCCGTCCCGGCTTCCTCGGCGGTCACGAGGCCGTCGTCGTCGACCGTGACCGTGGCCGGCGCGTCCGAGGTGTACTCCGCGGGCGCGGTCGCGGTGGGGGTCGTCCCGTCGGACAGCGTGAGCGTGACCGTCGCAGCGGTCGTCTCATCCGGATCGAGCGTCGTCTCGCCGACCGAGAGCGCGTAGTCGTCGACTCGCCACGCGTGGATCGGATACGCGTCGGTCGCGACCCAGACCGGGTTGAACGCGAGGGCCGTGGTCTCGGTGACGTTCGACCCCTGGAGCTCACTCGTCGTGAGGCCGGTGAGACCGGTCGCCGGACCGGTTCCGTTCGGGGTGTCCGTCCCGCTGGTCTCGGTGTCCCAGTACGAGTCGACGACGGGGATCGAACTGATCTCGCCGGCGAACCCGCCGACGGTCTCGGTTCCGGTGACCGTGCCGACCGAGTAGGACGCGGCGATCTCGGAGCCGTCGAACTCGTCCCTGACGATCCCCGCGAAGCCGCCGACGCTCCGGTTCCCGGTCACGTCGCCGAACGCCGACGAGTTCCCGATCGGGCCGTTGCTGTCCCCGACCAGTCCGCCGGCGTTCTCGCCGACGGTCGTGTTCCCCTCGACGTCGCCGGTCGCGAACGACCGGAAGATGTCGCTCTGGGTCGCGCCGACGAGCCCGCCCACATCCGACTGCCCGCGAACGGTTCCCGTCGCGGCCGAGTCGATGACCTCGGCGTAGCCGCCTCCGCTCCCGAGGAGCCCGCCCACCGCTCGTGCTCTCGGGGCGGTCACGTCGACGCTCGCGCTCGCGTTCGAAATCGCTGTGAAATCGCTCGTCCCGGAGCTGAATCCGACAAGCCCGCCGATACTCGACCCGTTAGATGCAGAGACGGTCCCGGACGCGCTCGAACTGCGGACCCGCCCGTTGTTTTCGCCGACCAGTCCACCAACATCGGACCCGTTAGGTGCCGAGACGGTCCCGGAGGTATTCGAATCGACGACCCGCCCGTTGTTGTTCTGACCGACCAATCCGCCGACACCGGACCTGTCCGGTGCGGAGACAGTCGCTGAGGCGCTCGAATCGACGACCCGACCGTTGTTTTGGCCGACCAGTCCACCGACTGAATCGGATCTCGCTTCACCAATCAGCTGTGAACCAGCTTCAACGCCCTGCAGTGAACCGCCCTGAGCGTCTCCCCCCGAAATAGTGCCGCCGTTCCGCCCGACGAGCGCACCGACATTCTGCGCTCCCGTGACGTTCGCGTCGGTAATCGTGACGTTCGCTATCGTGCTGTCGGATCCGGTGACGCCGAACAGCCCGGTGTCTGTTCCGTTAGGCCGTTCGATGGTTACTCCATCGATAGAGTGGCCGTTACCTTCGAACGAGCCGTCAAACGAGTCCAGGTCGTCCCCTAGCGGCTCGAATCCAACTCCATCATTCTCAGCAGACGAGACGCTCCAGCCGTCCGTCCGAGAGGCGTTTATATCGGTCGTCAGCTCGTGGTTCGCCGAGAGCCGCTGCCCGATCAGCTGCAGTTCGTAGACGTTCGTGATCGCGTACGGCGTTTCGTTCCCGTCGCCGGCGACGAGCGCGTCGAAGGCGTCTCCGCCGTCGGCGAACGACGAGTTCCACGCGAGGTCGGGGTACCCGCCGTCGCGCGGCATCCACGTCCCGTAGAACGCGAGGTCGTCCATCTCGACGGTCGCGTTGAGACCGGTCATCTCGGCGGCCGGCTCGGCGTCGCCGACCGCGCCGAAGCCGCTGAGATCGTCCTCGGATCCCGCTCCGCCACCGGTCGCGTTCTCGCGGGTCGCGGCTCCCCGATCCCAGTACGAGTTCCCGACGGTCGCGTTATTCACACCGATCAGGCCGCCGACGCCGACGTCCCCGTCGACCGCTCCGGCGGCGTACGACTCGTTGAGCACGCTGCTCTCGTTGTTATATCCGACCAGTCCACCGACCTCGGTCTCTCCGTCGACCGCCCCGACGGCGTACGAGTCGGTTATCTCGCTCTCGTCGGCGCTCTCGCCGACCACCCCGCCGACGGACTCGTTACCGGTGACCGCGCTCGTGGCGTACGACAAAGTGACGGTACTCGCGGCGGCCCGGCCGACCAGTCCGCCGACGCCGTCGACGCCGACGACCGAGCCGGTGACGGACGCGGCGGTCACGGCGGTGTCGTTGGTGCCGTTGCCGACCACCCCGCCGACCGATTCGTTACCGTCGATATCGACGTCATCGAGGCCGACGCGTTCGATAGTCGCACCGTCTGTGACCCCGAACAGCCCCACGTCGGCTTCGGCGTTCCGATTGACGGACAGCCCCGATATCGTCCGGTCGCTCCCGTTGAACGAGCCCGTGAACGGGTCGGTGGCGTTCCCGATCGGCGCGAAGCCGGCCCCGCCGTTCCACGCGGAGGTGTTGCTCGCGTTGACGGCGGCCGTGAGAGTGTAGTTGGCGCTCAGGTTGCCGGCCATCGACTGGAGCTCGGAGGCGTTCCCGATCCGGTACGGGTCCGATTCCGTCCCGTTTCCGTCCAGGTCCGCGTCCGGATCGAGACCGACGAGCGGCTCGGCGGCCGCCGCTCCCGAAAACAGCGTTATTCCCACCGTAACGACGAGCACGACCCGCCAGAACCCGCGTCCGATCATCGACTCCCGGCGGGTCGCAGGCGGGTCGGTCGGTCGGTGGTCCGCGTCGCCGGCGGTTGTCCGCCGAGGCCGACGGCCGACGGGGGCGCGCCGCGCTGCACGTCTCGCCACAGTCCGCTGCTCCGATGGTACGTGTCTCCGATTTTCATGAGCTGTGACCGGTAGCTGCGCCCACGGCGAACACTTCGGATGGGCCGGACTACCGCTCTTGCGTGACGTTCTCAGGTGGAGGAGATATAACCGATACCAGCACATGGTGGTACGGCGAAATCAACCGACAGACGGCTGTTAATAGCTGAATACGGACAGTAGCGAAGGCCTAATACACGCTGCCGTGATGGGTTCGAAAATGGGTCACATCTCGTTACGGAAGCGAACCCGTCGGCTGGTCGATCCCACGCACGCCGACGGGAGGGGGAAACTCTTCAACTGGGTCATTATCTCTCTCATTTTGCTGAACGTGCTCGCGGTCGCGCTCGAGACGGTCGACTGGATATACGCGGCGTACAGCGCGCAGTTTGTGCTGTTGGAGACCGTCTCGGTCGCCGTCTTCACCGCCGAGTACCTCGCGCGAATCTGGAGCGCGGTCGAAGCGGGCGAACCCTACGACCGACCGGTCGTCGGTCGACTCCGATACGCCACCCGGCCGCTGCTGTTGCTCGACCTCGTCGCCATCGCGCCGTTTTACATCACGCTCGTGGGTGGAACATCGGACCTCCGCTTTTTGCGCGCACTCCGCTTGATGCGGTTTCTCCGTCTGTTTCGGCTCGTTCGATACAGCGAGTCGATGCAGGCCTTCGGGCGCGCCTTCGCCCTCAAGCGCGGGCAACTCGTCGTGGCGATGACCGGCAACCTGATCCTGTTGGTGGTCGCCTCGTCGCTGATGTATTTCGCGGAACACGCCGCCCAACCGGAGGCGTTCCCCTCGATACCGGGGACGATGTGGTGGGGGATCGTCACGCTCACAACGGTGGGATACGGCGACGTCACGCCCGTTACCCCGACCGGCCAGGTCATCGGTAGCGCGGTCGCGATCCTCGGGATCGGGTTGTTCGCCCTCCCGGCGTCGATCATGGCGTCCGGGTTTATCCAGGGATCGTCGTACGAGACCGGTTACTGTCCCGACTGCGGACACGAGATCGACTGGGAATCGGACGTGAGCGCCGACGGCCCTACCTACGGCGTGTCGAACCGCGTCCGGATCGACATCACCGCGGAAAGCGCGCTCGATTACGACTACCACGGCGTTCACGGAACCGTCGCCGAGTACGATCCGGACAGAGACGAGTATCTGATCGAGTTAGACGAGTCCGAAGAACGGCTCACCGCGACGTGGAAGGACCTCCGGACCCCGCTGCGATAACGGGGGCGTCCCGCCGCGTTCGGCTCCGTGAGACGACACGACGCCCGGCCACGAATCCCGATACCGCCCGCTATCGCCCGGTCAACGCCTCGCTCGCGGGCGCGAAGTCGATCGTCTGTCCGCGCCCCTTCTCGCTCGCCCGTTGATAAAGCATGTGCGCGGCCGCGACCGTCTCGATCCCGGTCCCGCCGGAGTCGAAGACCGTGATCTCCTCCTCGCTCGTCCGACCTGGGTGCCCGCCGGCGACGACCTCACCGAGATCGGCCGCGACGTGGTCCTCGTCGACGAGCCCCGCCTCGACCGCGGCGAGGAACGACCCGGCGTCCTGCGCTGCGCGCGCCCGGATGTCGGGGACGTACGTCGCCCGCGCGACCAGCTCCGGCGGGAGCTCGTTCTTCTCCGGGTGATACTGTCCCATCGCGGTGACGTGGGTGCCGGGCTCCACGTCGCCGTCGTCGATCACGGGCCCGCTCGCGGTGGTCGCGGTGACGACCACGTCGGCGCCGTCGAGGGCGTCGCTCGCGCTCGCGACCGCTGACACGTCGGCGTCGATCCGCTCGTCGAACTCGTCGGCGAGCGCCTCGCGGTTCTCCGGGGTCGGGGAGAACACCCGGACCGCCTCGAACTCGCGGACGGTCGCGGTCGTCGCGAGCTGGCCGCGGGCCTGCGCGCCGCTGCCGATCACGGCGATCTCGGTGGCGTCGGCGCGGGCGAGCGCGTCGACCGCGGTCGCCCCCGCGGCGCCCGTTTTAAAGGGATTCATCGAGGCGCCGTCGAGCAGCGCGAGCGGCTCGCCCGACTCGGCGTCGAACAGCGGCGTCATGAACCACGCGTCCCCCGCGCCGAACCCCGCGGAGTAGGCGTACCCGCCCATCGCGCCCGTCTCCGGCAGGACCGCGGCGTAGGTCGTCAACATCCCCGGCGGGTCGCGGTTGAGCAGCTTCGTCCGCGGCTCCGCGGGCGCGCCCTCGCCGACCTGGCGGTAGGCGTCGCGGACGACCGCGACGTAGTCGGCCGGCTCGGCGAGGTCGTCGACCTCGGCGCTCGTCAGGAACAGGGTGTCGGTCATACCAGACCGCTCGGGCGCGAGGGACTAAACCGTGCAGGGAACCGGAACGGCCGACCCGCGTGGTCGGAGAGAGAGGCCCGGTCAGTCGGCGCCGCCGGTCCGCGATCGCCCGGCCTGTGACCGCCCGACGCCCGATCGTCCGGCAGAGCGCTCCGCGGCGCGGTCGTTCCGGACGCGCGCGTCGTCCGTGACTGGGGCCTTGACGAACACCGCGTGGGCCATGATACCCCCCGCGACGAGTGCGCCTCCCGGGAGCGCCGCCGTCAACGGCAGCCCGACCAGGTTCAACGCGGCGGTCACGCCGATCAACGCCACCGGGATAAGGCCGAGCACGTAGTCGTAGTACCCAGTCATGATCTGGTTAGCGATACGACAAAATCACTATTAAATCTTTCTCAGGGTTCGACGTGATACGTCAGCTGATCACTTCGAAGGATTTCATAAGTTATAGAGACGTATTCGCCGTGGACGACAGACGGTGCCGACGGTCATCGGAGGCGGGTCGGGCTCGGAGACGGGTCGGGCTCGGAGACGGGTCGGGCTCGGAGACGGGTCGGGCTCGGAGACGGGTCGGGCTCGGAGACGGGNGGCTCGGAGACGGGTCGGGCTCGGAGACGGGTCGGGCTCGGAGACGGGTCGGGCTCGGAGACGGGTCGGGCTCGGAGACGGGTCGGGCTTGGGGACGGTACGAGAACGGAGCTCAAAATTGCGAAGACGACGGCCGGGGGAGCGACGAGACGACTTACCGGTGTTTGAAAACGCTCGACCGGAACTCGAAGACGACCTACCGGAGCTTGAAGTACGCCGCGCGCCAGCCGCCGAGCGCGACCGATCCGAGGACGAGCATGACGGCCGCGAACGTCAGCGCGGCGCTCCCGCGGAAGACGAAGTGCCGAAGCGCCAGCCCGACGACCGCGGCCGGGATCCACGACCGGATCACGAGCGGGACCGACGACTTCGCGGTCTCGACGGCGCCCGCCGAGTACGCGCCGACGAGCGGCGCGACGACGACCCACCCGATCAGGAACGGCGCGTACACTCCGAGCAGGTACAGCGGGTTCGCGGACAGGAACTCGACGGTGCTGTGGTTGAGCGCCCCAATCGTTAACAGGACGATCAGTGCGATCAGGTCGCCGACCGCGAGGGGAACGGCACCGCGGTCGAGACGTGTTGCGAGGAACGACGAGTCGGCCATATCAACCCGTCAGAGCCCCCCCTACTTTGTACGTACGGATTCGGTCCGGCGGTCGGGCGGGGCCGTCGGCCGCGCCGACCGCGCCGCCGCCGACCGCAATGCCGCTACTCGTACAGCGGGTGCGCCTCGCACAGCTCGACGACGCGTTCGCCGACCTCGTAGATCACGTCGTCGCTGTCAGCATTGTCGATGACGCGGTGGATGAGGTCGCCGACCTCCTCGATCGCGTCCGCGTCGAACCCGCGGGTCGTGAGCCCGGCGGTGCCCACGCGGATCCCCGAGGGATTGAACGGCGAGCGTGTCTCGCCGGGGACCGTGTTCCCGTTGAGGACGATGTTCGCGGCCGCGAGCGCGTCCGCGGCGTCGCCGCCCGGCAGGTCGGGGTGCGAGTCGCGGAGGTCGACCAACACGAGGTGGTTGTCGGTGCCGCCGGAGACGAGGGAGTAACCGTGGCCCTGCAGCGTCTCGGCGAGCACTTCGGCGTTGTCGACCACATTCTGCGCGTACTCGTCGAACGAAGGGTCGAGCGCCTCCTTGAACCCGACCGCCTTGCCGGCGACGTTGTGCATCAGCGGGCCGCCCTGTCCGCCGGGGAACACCGCCTTGTCGATGTCGTCGGCGAACTCCTCGTCGCACATCACGATCCCGCCGCGACCGGCGCGGATCGTCTTGTGCGTCGAGCCCGTGACGAAGTCGGCGACGCCGACCGGCGAGGGGTGGACGCCGGCGGCGACGAGCCCGGTGATGTGCGCGATGTCGGCGAGGTGGTAGGCGTCGACCGCGTCGGCGGCGGCCTGGATCTCCTCCCAGTCGACCGTGCGCGGGTACGCGGAGTAGCCGGAGACGACGATGTCCGGCTCGAACTCCTCGGCCGTCTCCCGGAGGCCCTCGTAGTCGATGTACCCCGTCTCGGGGTCGACCTCGTACTGCTCGACCTCGTACATCTGCCCGGTGAAGTTCGCGGGGTGACCGTGCGAGAGGTGGCCGCCGTGGCTCAGCTCCAGCGAGAGGATCTTGTCGCTCGGCTCGAGCGTCGCGTAGTAGACCGCCTGGTTCGCCTGCGTCCCGGAGTGGGGCTGGACGTTGACGTGCTCGGCGCCCCACAGCTCCTTGGCGCGCTCGATCGCGAGCTCCTCGACGTCGTCGGCGTACTCGCAGCCGGCGTAGTACCGCCCGCCCGGGTAGCCCTCGGCGTACTTGTTCGTGAGGACGCTCCCCTGCGCCTCCAGCACCGCCTCGCTGACGTAGTTCTCGCTGGCGATCATCGCGAGCGTCTGCTCTTGCCTGTCGCGCTCGCCGTCCAGCGCGTCGGCGACCGCGGGATCGACCTCCCGGACGTGCTCGTGGTCCATGTAGAACACCCAGTCCGATCGCGCATTAATCCTTGCGTCACGTCGGTGACTCCGCGTCTCGCTCGATTTGCGATGTCGGCGTTCCGGCACCTCGTTCGGGGATAGATCGGTGAAAACACGAATCCGCCATTTTCGAGGGTTTCGGCGGCCGAAAACCGGTTGTTCCCTCTTCGAATCCCGTTAATATTAAATACGCAACTGGCTTTGATTCGGAGAGACAGATGGTATCGAATTTACTGGAGGCAGACGTCGAAAACGTCCTCGACACCGCGTTCGCCGGGGACGACGAAGAGCTGTTCGTCGTCGACCCCTCCGCCGAGACGATCGTGTCGCTGGTCGAGGCCGCGATCGGTCGCGACGACCTGCCGAAGATGTCGATGCTCGTGGACGAACGAACGCTGAAGGACGTGATGGAGGACTTCCTCGTCGCGTCGAAGGCGGCCGACCTCGTCGCGGACGGCGCGCTCGACCTGCGGGTGCTCGACGAGGCGGTCGACAACGCGCTGTTCGTCTCCGACTCGCAGGTCGTCGTGCTGGTGAGCACCAACGACCACGTCGCCGCGCTCGCTTCGAACGACGACGAGTTCGTCGCCGAGGTGTTCGAGACCCACAGCGACGCCTTCGAAGACGCCGAGACGTACGGCCTTCGCACCCCCGCGATCAGCCGCGTCCGGGAGACGATGGCGGCCGAGATCGGCGAGGCGACCCGCGACGACTTCGACGCGATGCTCGCGGCGATGGACTCCGCCCGCGGCGACGGCGGCGGGCTCGACGAGGTGACCGTCGCCCTCCTCGTCGCCGCGAAGAACGACGTGCTCCTGTACGACATCTCGAAGTGGGGAGAGGACGTGGGGATCGCCTCAAAGGCGACGTTCTCCCGCACGAAGACCCGACTCGAAGACCTCGGGGCCATCGACACGGAGAAGGTCCCGATCGACGTCGGTCGCCCCCGCCTCCGGCTCAAGCTCGGCGACGAGCGTCTCCGCGGCCTCGACGCCGCCGACCTCGCCGACGAGGTCGCGGCGATGCTGGCGTAACCGAGCGACCGTCCCGCTCGGTCGCACCCCGTTCCGACGCCGTCACCCGCGGCTTTTTTCCGCTCCTACGCCTCGGGAGAGACATGGACATCGGACTTGTCGGTGACGGCCCCGCGGTCGAGGCCGTCTCGGCCGCGCTCGGCGACGTCGACGTGAACGTGATGCCCGTCGAGGCGGGGTTGCTCGACGGATTCGACCTCGCCGTCGTGGTCGACACCGCGGGCTCGGAGGCGTTCGCGACCGCCGACGGGCTGCTCGACCGCTGGGTCGCGGTCGAGGTCGGCGGGCTCGGCGGCGTCCCCCTGGAGTCGGTCGACGCCGCGGTGACCGCCTTCGACGAGACCTGCTACGACTGCCTCCGCCGCCGCGTCGCCAGCAGCGGGGCCGAGGCGGCCGACGCGCCGGCCGGCCGACGATCGGCCGTGCGCTACGCCGGCGCGGTCGCCGGCCGGCGGGTCATCCGGCTGCTCGCCGGCGACCCGGTCGCCGACACCGTCGTGGAAGTTCCGGGCCCCGAGCGGGCCCTCCTCCCGGTTCCCGGCTGCGACTGCGGCGCCGACCCGGGCGACGCGCTGCCCCGCGAGGGCGGCGAGCGGTCGCTGTCGGACGCGGTCGACCGCGCGGAGCGAGCGGTCGACCCCCGGGTCGGCCCGCTCTCGGAGGTGGGCGAACAGGAGTCGTTCCCGGTGCCGTACTACGTCGCGCGGGTCGCCGACACGACGCCCTTCTCAGACGCGCGGGCGGCGGAGTTCGGCGGCGGCGTCGACGCCGGCTGGGACGCCGCGTTCATGAAGGCGCTCGGCGAGGGGTTAGAGCGGTACGCCGCCGGGGTGTACCGCGAGGGGTCGTTCACGCGCGCGCCGGCCGCGAACGTCCCGAACCCCGTGTCGCCCGACGCGTTCGTCCGCCCCGAGAGCGCGGAGCCGTACGCCCGCGACGACCGGCTCCCGTGGGTGACCGGCGAGCGCCTCGGCGGCGGGGAGGTCGCGAGCCTCCCGGCGGAGTTCGTTCACTTCCCGCCGCCGGAGAACCGGTACCGCCCCGCGATCACGACCGGGCTCGGCCTCGGCAACTCCGGACCGCACGCGGCGCTGTCGGGGCTCTACGAGGCGATCGAGCGCGACGCGACGATGACGAGCTGGTACTCGACCGCCGACCCGCTCGGGATCGAGGTCGACGACGGCGGGTTCGCCGAGCTGGAGAAGCGCGCCCGCGCCGAATCGCTGTCGGTGACGCCCCTCCTCGTCACGACCGACATTGACGTGCCCGTCGTCGCTGTCGGCGTGTCCCGCGAGGGCGAGTGGCCTCGCTTCGCGGCGGGTTCGGGCGCCGACCTCGACCCCGCCGCCGCGGCTCGGAGCGCGCTCGCGGAGGCGCTCCAGAACTGGACCGAGCTCCGGTCGATGGGTCCCGACGCGGCCGCGGAGCAGGGCGCGGCGATCGGCCGGCACGCCGACTTCCCGGACGAGACGCGGGCGTTCTTCGACCCGGACGCGACCGTCCCCGCCGAGTCGCTCGGCGAGCCGGAGCTGTCGGGCGCCGACGAGCTCGCCGCCGTCGTCGACCGCGTCGAGACGGTCGGGCTGGAGCCGTACGTCGCGCGGACGACGACCCGGGACCTCGCTACGCTCGGCTTCGAGGCGGTCCGGGTGCTGGTCCCCGGCGCGCAGCCGCTGTTCACCGGCGACCCGTTCTTCGGCGACCGCGCGAGCGACGTGCCCCGGTCGATGGGGTTCGAGCCCGACTTGGAGAAGGCGTACCACCCGTTCCCGTAGGTGCGGACGGCCGCCGCCCCACCCGCCCGGTTTAAGCCGCTCGCAGTCCCGCATCCACCATGGACGTACTCCCGGACGCGGACGTCGAGGCGGTGGAGGCGGTCGACGGCGTGTTCCTCACGCAGGGCGCCGCCGGCGACGAGACGAGCATCCAGCGGTTCGTCATCGACCCCGGCGCCGAGGTCCCCGAACACGACCACCCCCACGAGCAGGTCGGCGCGATCACCGAGGGAGCGATCACGTTCGTCGTCGACGGCGAGGACCGCGTCGTCGAGGCGGGCGACACGTACGTGATCCCGGGCGACGAGCCGCACGCGGCGCGCAACGACGGCGACGTGCCCGTCGTCGGCTACGACATCTTCTCGCCGCCGCGGACGAACCCGGACTGGCAGGAGTGAGTGAGCGTCGGGTTTTCGACGGCGTGCAGAGAGCCGTTCGACGACGTGATCACTTATAAAACGATGTGCGGTGGCGCGCACCTCCGAGCGCCCCCTGGGCGCGAGGAGCGTGCGCGAGGGAGTCGGTCGCCCGAAGCGAAGCGGAGGGCGACCGACGAGGCTGGGGAGGTGTGAGGCGCTGTGCGGTTGCTGTGCGGTGCGGGGCGGGACTCAAAGGGGCAGCCGCGAAGCGCGCGGAGGCGAAGCAAGCACCACAAGGAGGGAGCGGAGCGACCGACTGAGGAGCGCAGCGAGCGTGCGCGCGCTTCGCGGCTGGGGCTTTGGGGGTGTTTGCCGTCGATCTGCGAGCAACTATTTATAAGCGGTAGACGGCCGCGAGGACCCATCGCCGCCGGCCAGTTATAAGCAGCCAACGGCGACCGGAGACGCCGACCGCAGACGACTCCGATCCAACTCGCGACTCCTCACGCCAGCCGCTTGTCTCGGAACGCGCGGATCACGTCCTGACGGGCGATGAGACCGACGAGTCGACCGTCGTCGTCGACGACCGGCACGCGGTTGATGTCCGGGTCGTCGCCGGCGAGCAGGTCGAGCACCTCGTTCACGTCGGTGTCGGGCGTCACCGTCGCCACGTCGGTGCTCATCACCTCCGAGATCGGGCGGTCGGCGTTCCGGACCATGTCGACGCCCAGGTCGAGGTCGGCCCACGGCGCCTTCACCTGATACGTGAGCGTGTCGACGAACGGCGGGAGGCCGATCGGGATCCACAGCGTCTCGTCGTCCGGCTCGAACAGGTCGACGAGGTCGGACTCGGTGACGACGCCGACCAGCCGGTCCCCGTCGTCGACGACGGGAAAGCCGCTGAAGTCGTACCGAGCGAACTTCTTGAACGCGTCGGCCACGTCGTCGTCCGGGGCGACGGTCTTCACGTCGGACTCCATCAGGTCGCGCGCTTGCATACCGTCGCTGTCGCGTCGCTGATGGGTAGGCGTTTCGGCCGATCCCGCTCCGGTCGAGGCAAGTCCAGTCGAGGCGGTCCGGTCGGGGCGGTCCGGTCGGGGCGGTCCGGTCGAGGCGGTCCGGTCGAGGCAGTCCGGTCGGGGCGGTCCGGTCGGGGCGATCCGGTCGGAGCACTCCGATCGGAGCGATCCGGACGGCGGCCCCGCGCTCGCTTGCGCCGTTCGAGCCGCGCTCCGCGGGGAAGTTTATACCATTCGACACGAATGGTGGAAGCATGAGTTCGGCAGATCCCCAAGGCCTGCAGGCCGTCCCCGAAGAGCTACAGAGCCGCGAGGCGTGGCTCGAGCCGTTCGACTGGTACGCGCGGATGCGCGAAACGGCCCCGGTCCGGTACGACCCGGAGCGTCGCACGTGGGACGTGTTCCGGTACGACGACGTGAAACGCGTGTTGGACGACGACGACGTGTTCTCGGTGGACCCTCGAGAGGCGACCGACTTCGTCGAACCCGAGGGGCCGGGAGAGGGGCTGATCCTCGACACGATGCTGTTCGAGGACCCGCCCCGTCACGACGAGCTCCGGGGCGTCGTCGACGAGTGGTTCCAACCCCGGACCCTCGCCGACCGCGAGCCGCACTTCCGAGAGCTGGCGAGCGAGCTGCTCGACGACGCCGTCGGGGCGGACGGGCGGCTGGACGTCGTCGAGGACCTCGCGTACCCGTTCCCGGTGACGGTCATCGCGGAGCTGCTCGGCGTCCCGGCGTCGGACCGCGACCGATTCAAGACGTGGTCGAACACGCTCGTGGAGGCCGCGAGCGACGACGAGAGCGCTGACGCGTTCGCGGACCGCCAACAGCAGATCCAGATGGAGATGGCCCAGTACTTCCTGGAGATGATAGAAGACCGACGTGAGGACCCCCGAGACGACCTCCTCTCGGTTATCGTCACCGCCGAGTCCGGCGCGGGAGGGCGACTCTCACGCGAGGAGGCGCTCGGGATGTGCATCCTGCTGCTCGTCGCGGGGAACATCACGACGACAAACCTCATCGCGAACGCGGTGCGGTGTTTCGCCGAGGCGGACGGGGACCTGTTCGACGAGTTACGCGGGGACGACCGCGCGCTCACGAGCGCCGTCGAGGAGGTGCTTCGCTACCGGTCGCCGGTGCAGGCCATGAGCCGGGTCGCCACCGAAGACGTGACGATGCGCGGCGAGACCATCGAGGCTGGCGACCGGATCATCGCCTGGCTCGGCTCCGCGAACCGCGACGAACGGCAGTTCGAAGCGGCCGACGCGTTCCGGCCGGACCGGTCGCCCAACCAGCACGTCGGGTTCGGTCACGGGACCCATTACTGCCTGGGCGCGCCGCTCGCGCGGCTCGAAGCCAAAGTCGGGCTCTCGGAGCTCCTCGACCGCGTCGAAAACGTGCGACTCGCCGATGTACCCCTGCAGCCGACGCGAAGCTCGTTCATCTACGGCGTCGAGTCGCTGCCGGTCCGCTACGACGAGCGACGGTGAAGCGGTTGAAAATGGCCGGGGTGGGCTCCGAACCCACGATCTCCGCATGTCCCAGGTCCGAGGCTCGGCGGAGCCACGGGAAGGACGCGGACGCTTCCAAGGCGTCACCGCACCGAATCTCCGAACCCTATGAGTGCGGCGCTATGTCCAGCTAAGCCACCCGGCCTCACCTTCCCGTACCGCGATGATACCCTTTAACCTTCCCATCCGTCGGGAGGTTGCGAACCGGTGACAGAGTCGGCGGGCAGTGGGCGGTGGGCAGTGGGCAGCGGGCGGCGGGCGGCGGGCAGCGGGCGGTGGGCAGTGGGCGGCGGGCGGTGGGTGGCGGGATTGCCCGCGAGACCGACGGCGCCGACCCCTCCGATCCCTCCGCGACCGCGGTCGACGCGGACCCCGCGGATTTATGGCCGACGGGTCGGATCTCCGGGACATGAGCCTTCCCGAACTGCTCGCGGGGACCGTCGGCGACGAGGAGGTCGTGGCCGAGGTCCCGCTCGGGGGAGCCGACCGACTCGCGGTCACGCCGACGCGGACGCTCGTCTATCGCGGCGACGGCCTGCTGTCGGACGAGTCGGTCGCGGAGTACTCCCACGACGTCGAGCGCATCGCGGTCTCGACGGGTCGCCGCAAGGCGAAACTCACCCTCGGCTACGGCCTCGGCGGCGACGAGACGGTCTCGGTGCCGGCCAAGCGCGTCGACGACGTGCTCCACCCGGTCCTCGCGGGCGTCCTCTCCGCGACGGGCGTCACCGACCCCGGCGAGTCCGTGCTCCGCACCTTCCGCTTTTCGGAGCTCACGCTCGTCGTCACCAGCGAACGCCTCGTCAAACACGTCGGCTCCGCGGTGTGGGACGAGGAGTTCGAGGAGTTCGCCTACGCCGATCTCACCGACCTCGACTTCGAGGAGGGGACCGTCGCGACCGCGGTCGTGTTGACCCACGGCGGGCGCTCCGAGCGGTTCAAAGCCCCTAACGAGTCCGCCCGGGCGGTCCGGGAGACGCTCGTCGACGCCGTCTGCGCGTATCACGGCGTCGACAGCCTTGAGGAGTTCCGCGTGACCGTCGCCGACGAGGACGACGCGGCCGCAGACGCCGGGAACGGCGGCGGGAGTACCACGGACTTCGGCGAGGGGCCCGACCCGCTGTCGGCCTCGCCGGTCGCGGACGCGGAGGCCGAGGCGGAGTCGGGAGTCGAGGCGAAGTCGAACGCGTCGGTCGCGGAGGAGTCCGCGAGAGCTCCGGGCGCCGACTCCGCCGACTCGGCCGACTCCCCCGAGGGCCCTGTCGTCGACGATTCGGCCGACGCCGACCCGCTCGCTGACGACCCGCTCGCTGACGACCCGTTGGCCGACGACCCGATCGCGGACCCGAAGTCGGGTTCGGCCGCGGATGCGGATCCGGCCGCGGACCCGGAGGCGGACTCGACCGCCGAGGTCGATCAGACGGCGCGGTCCGAGGTCGACTTCCCGAGCGACGCCGCGGGGGAGACGACGGCGGCGGAGATCGCGGCGACCGAGACGACCGAGACGACCGAGACGACGGACACGGCCGATCCGGCCGACGCGGACGCCTTCGACGGCTCGCCGTTCGAGAGCGCCGGCGTCGAGGGCGAGGACCTCGCGACCGAGATGGCCGAGCTGCGACACACCGTCGAACAGCAGTCCGAGCGCCTCGACAGGCAGTCCGCGCTCATCGAACAGCTGATCGAGGAGCTCCGCCGCGGCCGCTGACTCCGGGCCGAGGCCTCGGGGAGTTCTCTCGGTCGATAGCTACAGGGGACCATTTTTAAACGCGAGGGCGAACCGTCGGACAGTGACCGCGCAACTGGGTACACGACTCGACGCGCTGTTGGGGAGCGTCGCGACCACGGAGGCCCGCGTCGCCGTGACCGCCGGGATCCTGCTCGCGACGGTCGCCGTCGGCTGGCTGCTGCTCCCCCGGGCCGTCCGGGCCACGGAGCGCGTCTCGACGCGCTGGCTGGAACGGTTCCTCGACGGGCGCGGCGAGAGCTCGATCGAGACGATGCGGGAGGCCGTCCCGGTCTCGTTCGGGCTGCGGCTGCTCGTCGGCGTCCTCCAGCTCGCGCTGTTCGCGCTCGCCGCCGTCGCGATACTGGCGCTGTGGGGGCGGTTCGCGCTCGTGGTCGCGGTGCTCCCGGTCGCGGAGAACGCGCTCACGGTCGGCGCGCAGGCGTTCGTCTCCCTGCTCCTCGTCGGCGCCGCCTACGTCGCGAGCGACGTGTTAGAGGAGTACGTCGAGGACCTCTCGGCTGACAGCGACCGCATCACCGCCCACCAAGAGCAGCTGCTCAGCCGGATCATGCAGGTCGGCGTGCTGGCGATCGCCGGGATAACCGTCCTCGGGATCTGGGGCGTGAACCTCGGCGGGCTGCTCGTCGGGGCCGGCTTCCTCGGGATCGTGCTCGGCATGGCGGCCCGACAGACGCTCGGATCGCTGATCGCCGGCTTCGTTCTGATGTTCGCCCGCCCCTTCGAGATCGGCGACTGGGTGGAGATCGGCAACGAGGAGGGGTTCGTCACCGAGATCACCATCATGAACACTCACATGCGGAACTTCGACGGCGAGTACGTCGTCGTTCCGAACGACCTGGTCACCAACCAGGCGATCACGAACCGGAGCCGCGAGGGCCGGCTCCGGATCCACATGGAGGTCGGAATCGGCTACGACGACGACCCCGACGAGGCCAGCGAGATCGCCGAGGAGGTGTTAGCGGAGATCGACACGATCGCCAACAACCCGAAGCCGTACGTGATCCCCTCCGGCTTCGGCGACTCCGCGATCCTGCTCGACCTCCGGTTCTGGATCGACCCGCCGACCCCGCAGGCGCGGTGGCGCTCGAAGGCGACCGCCGTCGAGGCGATCCAGCGTCGCTTCGCGGACGCCGGGATCTCCATCCCGTACCCGCAGCAGACCGTCACCTACCCGCCCGAGACCGCCGCGGGCGACGAGACGGTCGAGCGCGTCGAGCGCTTCGATGACGGCGGTCGGCGCTCCGAGGGCGGCGACGGTCGGCGCTCGGGCCGCAGCGGCGACGGCCGGCGGAGCGACCGTCCTACCTGAGCGGCGCCGCACCGTCGACCGACGCGTTCGAGTCCGCCGGCTCGAACCGGACCCGAACCACGTCGTCGAGGGTCCCCGCGAACCCGCCCGTGTCGACGCGCTCTCGGAAGGGCGACGGGTCGCGCACGTCGGTGATTCGATACGCGCGGTCGACGTCGAGGGGGCGGTTCAGTTCGACGAACAGCACCGACTCGCAGTCGCCGCGCTCGCCCCCCCCACGTCGGGAGCGTGACGGGGACCGCGTCCGCCCCGGCGCGGATGACGTGTCCGTCGGCCAACCGCCCGTCTTCCCCGGTGCGGATCGCGCCGGGACCGTCGAACCCGTTGCGGTCGACGTCCGACGGGTCGGTGACGTAGAACGTCCCGTCCCAACAGTCCGCGTCGGACGGCTCGGCCTCCATGATCCGTCGGTACGACTTCTCCGCGACGTAGCCGACTCCCCCCGCGTCGGCGTCGAGGCCGCCGGCGCCGCTCTCGTCGGTTTCGAGGCCGCCGCTGCAAGACCGCTCCGCGTCTTCGGTTCGGTCGGAACCACCGCTTTCGTCGGAATCGTCACCTCGGTCGGAACCACCGCTTTCGTCGGAACCACCGGTCCGACCGGAGCTCTCGATCCGGTCGGCACTCCACGGGAGGAACGCGACGCGGTCGCTGACCGACTGCCCGCTCGGGTCGTCGAGGGGATTGTCTCCGTGGCGGGGCCCCGTCTCGTCTCCCCACCAGTTACACGTCGCGTCGATCGGTTCGGGGTACGAGGTCGGGGCCGCGACCACGCCGCCCGCCTCGTTGCCCTCGATGGCGTTGCGTCGGAGCACCGCCTCGAACTCGCCGCCCGACCGCAGCCTGTATCCCACCGCGTTTCCGGTGAGCGCGCAGCCGCGCACCTCGAGGGAGCCGTTGGTCTGTTCGATGCCGGCGCCGGCGTTGTCCCGAACGTCGCAGCGGCGGACGAGCGCCGCCCCGTCGAGCGGCGGGCCGCCGCCGGGCGCCGTCTCGAGTCCCCGGCCGCCGACCGCCTCGATCGGCGGTCGCTCGACGAGCGCCGTCCTGCGACCCGGCCCCTCGGTCGCGTCGAGCGACGGACCGCCCGCGGTGGCCGTCTCGATCCCCGGGCCGTCGGTCGCCTCGATCAGCGTCCGCTCGACCCTCGACCCGGCCGTCGCCGGGAGCGAGACGGGACCGCCGTTGTCGGCGACGACGGAGTCCTCGACGACCGCCGTCGCGCGAGGGCCCGCCCCGAGCGCCCGCTCGGCGTTCCCCCGTATCTCGCAGTCGCGTATCGCGACCTCCCCGTCGTAGATGTCGACCCCGCTGCCACCGTTTCCCCGGATCGCCGAGCCCTCGCACGCGATCTCCGCCTCGCCGTCGCCCCGCACGCCGTCGGCGGCGTTCCCGTCGATCGTCACGGAAGAGAGGGTCAGGGAGCCGCCCCAGCCGACATCGACGCCCCGCCGGAACCCCCGCACGGTGAGGTTCCTGACCGTGACGTCACGCGCGCCGTCCCGGAGCCGGATCCCCGCCGGCCGTCCGTCGCCCTCCAGTCGGTGGCCCCGCCCGTCGATGGTCACGTCGCTCGCGGCGATTTCGATCCCGCCGCCCTCCGCGGGGAGGTCCCCGTCGACGACGTACCGCCCGGGCTCGTCGACGGTCGTCGACTCGGCGATCGCCTCCGGGCCGTCGTCGCCGCCGCCGGATATCATCCGAACGCCGCCGATCCCGGCGAAGGCGAACCCCCCGCCGACGCCCCGCTGGAGGACCGCCCGCCGCGAGTGTCGGTCCTGTGAGTGCCCGTCCCGCGAGTGCCCTCCCTGCGGGCGGTCGTCCCCCTGCGGGCGGTCGTCCGGCGGATTCGCTTCGTTCGACATGTGTACGGGAGAGACTGTCCCGAGGTCTCATCGTTATGCGCCGGCGAATCTCGCGTTAGCAGGCAGCTATTCGCGCCTCTCGACGAGGGCCGTCGGCAGCGCTCGTCTCGGTCGAGTCGCCCGGAACGGGGCTCACCGCTCCCGGCCGAACCCGGCCGCGAACGTCGCCTCGTCGACCGAGAGGACGGTCGGCCGGCCGTGCGGGCACGCGTACGGGCGGTCGCATTCGCCGAGCCGGTCGAGGAGGGACCGCAGCTCCGTGCCGTCCAGCTCTCCGATCCCGCCGCGCTTCAGCGACGGGTGACACGCCAGATCGGCGAGCAGCGTCTCCCGGGCGTCTCGCGGCGACTCGCCGCCTGCGAGCGTCGCGAGCGCGTCCCGAAAGGCGTCCGCGTCGGCCGCCCGCCCGAACGGCGCCGGGACGGTCCGGAGCCTGACGGTCCCGCCGCCGAACGGCTCCGTCTCGAACCCGAGCGCCGCGAGGGCGTCGGCGTGCGCCTCCGCGGCCGCCGCCTCGTCGGCCGACAGCGACGCGGTCGCCGGCGGGTCGAGCGGGACTGTCGGCACCGCCTCGCCGTCGAACGCCCGGGCGAGCCGCTCGTAGTTCACCCGCTCGTGGGCGGCGTGGCCGTCGACGACCAGCAGCTCGTCGCCGGCCTCGACGAGGAGGTAGAGGTCGCGGAACGTCCCGATCGGCGCCGCGTCCGCGAACGGCGCCGGGCGCTCGCCCTCGTCGCCGCCGACCGGCTCCAGCGCCCCGCCTATCCCCGTGTCGACCTCGGCCTTCCGCCGGAGGTCGGCGCCCGTGAGCGCGTCGGCGACGACCGACTCCACCGCGTCCGCGACCGCGTCGGCGTCGCGGAGCCCGACCTCCCGCTTCGCCGGGTGGACGTTCGGGTCCACGCGGGCGGGCGGCAGCGACACGTCCACGGCCGCCACCGGTTCGCGGCCGTCGGGGAGCAGCCGGCCGTACCCGGCCCGGACCGCGGCCGCGACCCGGTCGTTCCGGACCGGACGCCCGTTCACCGAGACCCGGACGTGGTCGCGCGAGGAACGCGTCACCGACGGGTACGCGAGGACGCCGGACACGTCGACCGCGGTCGATTCGGTCCCGTCTCCACCGCTCGTCGCGATTTCGGTGCTCGCCGCGACCTCCGTCGACCGGCTCGCGGTCTCGCGGTCGTACGCGCCGAGGAGGGCGTCCGTTTTCCCGGACCCCGGCGTCGACAGCGTCCGCGACCCGTCGTGCTCCAGCGCGAACGCGACTTCGGGGTTCGCGAGCGCGTAGTCGGCGACTAACGAGGAGATCCGCGCGAACTCGGCCGCCGACCCCGCGAGCGACTCCCGGCGCGCGGGTCGGCCCGCGAACAGGTCCTCGACGACGACGGTGGTGCCGCGGGCGCGCCCGGCGTCGGTGACGGCGGGAGCATCCGAATCGAAGTCGCTCGCCGTCCCGTCGACGACGACCCGCGTCCCGACCGCGTCGCCGTCGCCCGTGACGAGTTCGAGCCGCGCGGCCTCGGCGATCGCGGCCAGCGCCTCGCCCCGGAAGCCGAGCGAGTCGACGCCGACCGGGTCGCCGTCGGGAGCGAGCTTGCTCGTCGCGTGGCGCTCGACGGCGAGCCGGGCGTCCCCGCGGCCCATCCCGCGGCCGTCGTCGGCGACCCGGATCCGGTCGGTGCCGTCGCCGTCGACGGCGACCTCGACCCGCGAGGCGCCGGCGTCGAGCGCGTTGTCGACGAGTTCGCCGACAACCCGAGCGGGACGGGTGACGACCTCGCCGGCGGCGATCCGGTCGACGGTGGCGGGAGCGAGCCGGCGGACCCGGCCCGGCGTTCGCTCTCCATCCCCGCCGACGCGCTCCTCACCCGTCATCGTCGACTCGCGACTGGAGGTCGTGGAGGGCGTTCAGCGCCTCGATCGGCGTCATCCGGGCGAGGTCGAGTTCGCGGAGGGCGGCGGTCAGACCGGTCGCAGAACCCTCACCGCTCGCGGAGTCGCTATCGGTCGCCGCGCCCGCGCTCTCGCCTTTCTCTCCTCCCTCCGTCTCCTCCGCGAGGAACTCCCGCAGCGATGCGTCGGCGTCCTCTTCCTCGCCGTCGGTCGGGGAATCGGCTCCGTCCGCCTCGGTATCGGTCGCCTCGGCGTCGGCGCCCGTCTCCGAGCCGTCCGTCTCCGCCGCCACCAGCGACCGCGAGCGCTCCACGACGGGCGCGGGCACGCCGGCGAGTTCGGCGACCTCGACGCCGTACGACGACGACGAGGCGCCGGGGACGACCCGGTGGAGGAACGTCACGTCGCCGCCCTCGCGAGTCGCCGTGAAGTGGAGGTTGAAGACGCGCTCGCGCTCCTCGGCGAGGTCGGTGAGTCCGTGGTAGTGGGTGGCGAAGAGGGCGGTCGCGCCGAGCTTGTCGTGAATGAACTCGGCGGCCGCGCGGGCGATGGCGCGCCCGTCGGTCGTGGCGGTGCCGCGGCCCACCTCGTCGAGGAGGACGAGCGAGTTCGGGCCCGCGTCGTGGAGGATCTCCGTCAGCTCGCTCATCTCGCGCATGAACGTCGACTGGCCGCCGGCGATGTCGTCGGAGGCGCCGACGCGGGTGAACAGCCGGTCGAAGACGGGGAGCGTGGCCGCCTGCGCGGGGACGAACGAGCCGGTCTGCGCGAGCACGACCGCGAGCGCGACCGACCGCATGTACGTCGACTTCCCGCTCATGTTCGGCCCCGTGATCACCGCGATCGACCCGCGCGGGAGGTCGGCGTCGTTCGGGACGAACGACTCCTCGGCGCGCTCGACGACCGGGTGACGACCCCCCTCGATCTCGACGCCGGCGTCGGGGTCGGCGTCGGGACCGGCAGCGGGGTCGTCGACGATCTCCGGGCGGACGTAGTCGCGCTCGACGGCGACGGTCGCCAGCGAGCGGAGGGCGTCGAGCTCGGCGATCGCGTCCGCGAGCCCCTGGATCCGCTCCGTCTCGTCCGCGACGCGACCGCGCACGTCGACGAACAGCTCGTACTCGAGGGCGTCCGCGCGCTCCGCGGCGCCGACGATCTCCTCCTCGCGCTCCTTCAGATCGGGCGTGTAGTAGCGCTCGCTGTTCTTCAGCGTCTGTCGCCGGCGGTAGTCGTCGGGGACGCGGTCGAGGTTGGCGTCGGTCACCTCGATGTAGTAGCCGTGGACCTGGTTGTGCCCGACCGACAGCGAGTCGATCCCGGTGCGCTCGCGCTCGGCCGCCTCCAGGTCGGCGACCCACTCCCGGCCCTCGCGCTCGGTGTCGCGGAGGTCGTCGAGGTCGTCGTCGAACCCCGACCCGATCACGCCGCCCTCGGTGATCTCCGGCGGGGGGTTCGCGGCGATCGCGTCGTCGATCAGCTCCCGGACCTCGGTCAGCTCGTCGAGGCGGTCGCGGAGGTCGCGGAGGCGGTCGGTTCGCGGGAGGTCGGTCTCGTCATCGACGCGCTCGCCCGCCGCCCCCGCCAGCGTCGCCTTCAGCGCCGGCACGACCGCGAGCGTCGCGTGCAGCGAGCGCAGGTCGCGGGCGTCGGCGCGGCCCCGGGAGATCCGCCCGACGAGCCGTTCGAGGTCGTAGGCGGCCCCGAGCGCGTCGGCGAGCCCCTCGCGGGCCAACGTGCGGTCGGCCAGCTCGCCGACCGCGTCGTGGCGGCTCCGGATCGCGTCGGCGTCGACGAGCGGGCGCCGGAGCCACCGCTCCAGACACCGGCGGCCGAGCGCGCAGCTCGTCTCGTCGAGCGCGTCGAACAGGGTATCGCTCGCGCCCAGCCCGCGGTTCTCGAACAGCTCGAGGCTGCGCTGGGCGGCCGCGTCGAGCCGGAGCCGGTCGCGCGGGTCGTACCGCCGGATCCGGGTGACGTACGAGAGCGGGCCGTCGTCGCCCTGCGTGTACTCGGCGTACGCGAGCACCGCCCCGGCGGCGCGGAGCTCGGCGTCGCCGTCGAACCGGCGGTCGGGGGCGGGGAGATACGGCTCCAGCCGCTCGATCGCGGCCCGGCGCTCGAAGGCGCCGGTGTCGTAGGCGTGGGTCGTCCAGCCGCGCTCGGCGTCCGACGGGTCGAAGTCGGGGGCGTTCGGTCCCGCGATCAGCTCCGCGGGCGCGACCCGGTCGAGCTCCTCCGCGACCGCGTCGCGGTCGCCCGAGGTGACGAGGAACTCGCCGGTCGAGACGTCGACGGCGGCGAGGCCGACGGTCGCCGTCTCGGAGCCGGTCTCGTCGCTTCCGCCTCCCCCGTCGCTTCCGCCTCCCCCGTCGCCGGCCGCAACCGCCGCCACGTAGTTCGTCGTTCCGGCCTCCAACAGCTCGTCCTCGACGACGGTCCCGGGCGTGATCACCTCGGTGACGGCGCGGTCGACGAGGCCGGACGCCTGCTCCGCGTCCTCGACCTGGTCGCCGAGGGCGACGCGGTAGCCCGCGTCGAGCAGCGATTCGAGGTAGGGAGCGGCGTTGTCGATGGGGACCCCCGCCATGGGGTAGTCGCCGGTCGAGTCGGAGCGCTCCGTCAGCGTCACCTCGCAGACGCGGGCGACCGCCGCGGCCGCCTCGCAGAACGCCTCGTAGAAGTCGCCGACCTGGAACAGCACGAGGGCGTCCTCGTGGGCCGCACACAGGTCGGCGTACTGCGAGAGCATCGGCGTCAGCTCCTCGCGGGCGGCGGCGATCCCCGGCGGGAGCCCCGTCACCGTCTCGCGGTCCGCAGTCGGCATACCACGGATCCGGTCGCCCGCGGACATAAACAGTGCGGAGGCGGTGTGGCGGTAGGCGGTGCGGAGGCTGCCGGTGAACTCGCCCGAATCCGGAGAACTAAGTCGGTCGACCGTTGGTGTCAACGCATGACACTTTCATCGGATCCGATATCTCTCGCGGTGCTCGCGGTGAACACCCTCGTCGGCGCCGTGTTGGTCGCCGGCGCGTACGACCTCAAGGACCACGTGCTCGGCTGGATCAGTTGGATCGGCGGCGCGGTCGTCGGCGGGTTCGTCGGCTGGGTGGTGCTCCCCGAGTTCGTGGCGGTGCCGCCGGCCGCCGGGCAGCGGCTGGTCCTCGCCGGGGCGGCCGTGCTGATCGGCACCGTCCTCGGTCGGGTCCTGATCCCCCTGGCGGCGCGGTTCGCGGTGTCGATCGCGGCGTTCGTCTTCGCGACCCTCGCCGTGCTCGTGTTGACCGCCGGCGAGTCGCTCCTCCGGCGGTTCTACGATCCCGGGGCCTCCGGGCTCGACGCGGTCGCGGTTGACGCGGCGATCGAGTCGTCGCTGCTCTCGCAGCCCGCGTTCCAGCGGTTCCTGCTGGTCGCGGTCCTCGTCGGCGTCGTCGCCGGGATCCTGGCGATGCGGTACTACGACTACATCATCACGGTATCGCTCGTCGCGCTCGGGGCCGGGCTCGTGGCGACGACCGTTCCCGTCTGGCAGGCCGTCGCCGCCGGTGAGTCCGTGGCGTTCGTCGAACAGGCGGGCCCCTCGAACGCGGCGTTCGCCGCGGTGTTCGTCGTCGGCGTCGCGGTCCAGTACGTCCGCCACTCCGGAAGCGGCCCCGGCGGGAGCGACGCGCTCGCCTGATCCGGCGCCGCTCGACGACGTTCTTCGCCCGATATCCGACGGGAGCGTTCGGCTCCCGCCCGAGCGCTTACAACGCTGGAGCCCCGAGGGAACCCGTGACGAACCGCGCGATCGTCGTCGGCATGGCAGCGACGTTCATCGGACTGACGGCCCTCCTGCTCGTCGCCGGAGTCGTCGTCTCCCCCGTCCTGCTCGCGGTCGCCGTCCCGTTCGGCGTCGTCTCGTACTTCCTCTGGTACCACGCCAGCGGCCGGCTCCGCGACCGCGTCCGCCGCGAGGCCGCGCGGGCGGGTCCCGGGGAGCAGGCGCGGGCCAGACAGCGCGCGAAAGCCGCCGAACACCGCCGGTCGGCGTACCGATCGGCCGGCGCGACTGACGGCGGGTTCGGCCGCGGCGGGGCGGGGACCGCTCGCGGCGCTCGGTCGGCGTCCGGGGCCGGCGCCCGCGACCCCCGCGACCGCGCCCCGCCGACGGGGCGAATGTCCGAACGCGAGGCCTACGAGACGCTCGGGCTCGACCGGACCGCCGACAGCGAGGCGATCCGCTCCACCTACCGTGAGCGAGCGAAGCGGCTCCACCCGGACGGGGAGGACGGCGACGAGGCGGCGTTCAAGGAGCTGAACGAGGCGTACGAGCTGTTGAGGGACTGACAGCGGTCTTCGCTCCACTTGCCCCTCCGATCACGGAGCGCCGGCGCCGTCGAGCGCCGCCGCGAGTACGGTCTCCGCCTCCGCGAGCTCCGCCTGCGTGTTCACGTTGGTGAACGTCCGCGACGTGGTGCGCTCGCGGATCTCGGCGTCGCCGACGACGACGCGGTCGAGGTCGTCGATCGGCGCGAGCACCTTCCGGTCGCCGCGGGCGAGGGCGCGCTCGCAGGCGGTTGCCATCGCCTCGGCGTGATACACTGCCTGCGTCGTCTGGAGCCAGCGGTCGTCGAGCCGCGGGATCGCGGCCTCGAGGCCCGCGGCGTCCCCGCGGAGGGTCCCGAGAAACGACGGGTCGACGAACGGCATGTCGCAGGCGACGACGGCGACGTACTCGCCGGCGGCGACCCGGCAGGCGTTCCGGATGCCCGCGACCGGTCCGAGGTCGGGCTCGTCGTCGACCGCCCAGCGGACGGGGAGCCCGAAACCGTCGAGCGCGCCGCCGAGCGCGTCCCGCTGGTCGGGCCGGCAGTTGATCACGAGCTCGTCGACGACCGGGTCGCCGCCGGCGGCGCGGTCGGCGCCCGGCGGAACGGGGTCGTCGTCGCCGGCGAGCCGGTCCGCGACGCGGCGGACCATCGGCACGCCCGCGAGCGGAGCGACGGCCTTGTCGCGGTCGCCGAAGCGCGTCGAGCGCCCCCCGGCGAGGATGGCTCCGGTTGTCACGGATCGCCCATCGGCTCCGAGGGACTTCGCGGTTGCGGTCGGAGCCGAGGCGGGCGGGAAACCGCCGGCGAAAGACCCGCGTTCCGGACCGGAGGCGGCGTCCCAACACCCGGTAAAGCGACCCGTTAAGTGGCCGGCGACCCACCGTTCTGACATGGCAGAGGCCACGGATCTGGAGGAGCTGAAGCGGGGGACCGACCTGGTCAAGCGCGGCTTCGCGCGGATGCAGAAGGGCGGGGTCATCATGGACGTCGTCACCCGCGAGCAGGCGCGGATCGCGGAGGACGCCGGCGCGGTCGCGGTGATGGCGCTGGAGGCGGTCCCGGCCGACATCCGCAAGCGCGGCGGCGTCGCGCGGATGCCCGACCCGGGGAACGTCACCGAGATCATCGACGAGGTGTCGATCCCGGTGATGGGGAAATCGCGGATCGGCCACCGCAAGGAGGCGGAGATCCTGGAGTCGCTCGGCGTCGACATGATCGACGAGTCGGAGGTGCTCACGCCCGCCGACGACGAGTACCACACCGACAAGCGCGACTTCGCGTCGCCGTTCGTCTGCGGCGCCCGGAACCTCCCCGAGGCGCTCCGGCGCGTCCGCGAGGGCGCGGCGATGATCCGGACGAAGGGCGAGGCCGGCACCGGCGACGTGAATCAGGCCGTCCAACACCAGCGCACGATCAAGAATCAGATCCGGACGCTCACCGGACTCAACTACGAGGAGCGCGAGAAGTGGGCCCGCGAGCACGGCGCCCCCCGCGACCTGGTCCACGAGACCGCCGAGGCCGGGCGGCTCCCGGTCGTCAACTTCGCCGCCGGCGGGATCGCGACGCCCGCGGACGCGGCGCTGATGATGTACCACGGCTGCGACGGCATCTTCGTCGGCTCCGGCATCTTCGGCGCGGAGGACCCCGTCGCGATGGGCACGGCGATCGTCGAGGCCGTCAACAACTGGGACGACCCGGACGAGCTCGCCGACATCGCCTCCGGCATCGGCAAGGGGATGAAGGGCCAGTCGAACGAGGACATGCCCGAAGAGGAGAAGCTGCAGGGCCGCGGCGTCTGAAGACGGGGTTATAATCTACGGCGGAAGGACCCCGAACTCCGCTCCGCTCTCGCTTCCGTCGCCGCCGTCGCCGTTCTGCCCCCGTCGCCGGCGCCTCGGACGAGGCGATTCGTGGGCGAACGGATACGTGCGCCGTCACTCGGTCGAGCTATTTCTCGAGAGAACCGTCTGGGAGCAGTGCCCTGTCCCCGTTCCGGACGGCCCATCGCCGGCCTCGATCAACGGCGTCCCCGTTCTCCCGACCGCGAGCGCCCTCTCCCGACTGGAGCAGCCTCCGGTGCGACCGTCCCGGAGCGCAAATCGCGGAGTTAGTAGCGGGGGCGTCCGGCGTCACCAAATCATTTAATAAAAGCAAAGAATCACAAGAAGTACAAAATTTATTATCTATTAATCGGGCGGTGGTTTTTCCGAAAGATAGGAGTGCTTTCACGAGAACGCCGCCCGGCGTCGGAGCTCGTGACATCGCGATGGGATCCGGAACTACCGGGCGCTAGAGGCACCGAAATCCCGGAATACGCAGAAAAGAGACACTCTCAGTCGAGAACCGGCCGAACGCGGAATATCGTGTCAGTGACCCACGACTGGCGTCGCGTATTTCCGACTCGTCGCTCGGCGAGTTCCCGATACCGTTCGATTTGAGCCGTTAAACGAGTACTAAGCTGCTCTCCGTGACTTGGCCGCGTCGTCGATCGTGACGGACCCCCACTCGGCGTCGCTCGACAGGGCTTCCGTCCGCAGTCTCGGGAAGCGGGCGGCTGATCTGAATTTATATAAAAATACAATAATACATTTATTTATGATATGTTGGTGCCCACATCGGGTATCACCGTCGCTGATCGATGGGTCGTCCGGTGACGTCGAAGACGGCCGTCGGTGCGTCTACGACCCATCATTACTGATGTACGAATGTAACGACACATCGACGGTCTTCGCCGGTGCGTCGCCCGCGCGTCGTTCGTTCGAGAGTGTCGAGTCACCGAAAATGGATCGAACGACAGTTCTGCAGAGCAAAACGCTCACGAGTACGTCACGGGAAAAGCGCTCACGAGTACGTCGCGCGAATCCCGATGATCTGGGCGGACTGCGCGACCATCTCGGGGACCTCCTCGTGATACCACGTCCCGTTCATTCGGGTTGTCGGCCCGGAGACGCTGATCGCGCCGAGGACGCGCCCGTCGTCGGCCGACAGGATCGGCGCGCCGACCGCGCGCATGCCGACGGTCCGCTCCTCGTCGTTGAACGCGTATCCGCGTTCGGCGATCTCGTCGAGCTCGGTCCGCAGCGCCTCGGCGTCGGTGAGCGTGTCCGGCGTCTGCTCGTCGAACGCCACTTGGTCGAGCACAGCGTCGAGTCGGTCGTCGGAGAGGTGCGCGAGGTACGCCTTCCCGACCGAGGTCGCGTGGAGGTCGACGACGGTCCCGATGTGCGAGTCGGTCCGCACCGCCTGGTCCGCCAGCGACTGGTAGACGTAGATCCCGACGCCGTCCTCCTCGACCATCACCTGCGCGCGCTCGCCCACGGCCTCGACCAGGCTGTCCGTCTCGGGCTTGGCGACGTGGTACAGGTCGTGGTGCTGACGCGCGCGGTCGCCGAGCCCGAGGAACTGCAGCCCGAGCCGGTACTCGTCGCCCTCCTGTACGACGTACCCCAGCTCGCGGAGGGTCTGGAGGTGGTTGTGGACCGTGCTCTTCGAGATCGACAGCGACTCCGCCAGCTCCGAGACGCCGCACCCCTCCCGCTCGCCGAGTCGTTCGAGGATACGGAACGATCGTTCCGTCGCTCCGACCGTCGCCGCGTTCGGTGTGTCGTCGCGTGCCATACTCGGAGGAACGCGGAGGGGGGTGAAATATCTGTCGCGTTCGTTCGGCTCAGCAGAACGATTGTCCCGTCTTACGGTCGGAGCGCGGCGACCGTCTCCCGGACCGGGCGCTCCGCGACCGCGTCTAGGGCGTCGAGCGCTTCGTCGACGCGGGAGTCGTCCCCTCGACCGCCGGCGAGTCCGTGCGCCAGCAGCGTGCGGTTCCGCGCGCGGTACTCGGCGGCGGGCACGGGGTCGCGGTAGTCGCCGCGGGGGTAGTCGCGCGAGCCGGTCAGGGTCGTCCCGTCGCGCAGTTCGACCGTCACGCTCGCCCCCCACGACTCGGGGAACGCCGCCTCGTACGCGTCGTCCTCGCGGAGTTCGACGCGGGCGGCCACGGACCGGACGGTCTCGTCGGCCAGCGCCTCGGCCGTGAAGCTCTCGAGGTCGACGCTCCCGCGACAGAGGTACGTCGCCAGCACGTGCGGCGCGGAGAACTTCCCGGCGGTCATCGTCTCGGGCTCGGCGTGAGACATGTCGGTCGCGTTGGCGAACGTCCGGACGGTGATCGACTCTACGTCGTTCGGGTCGACCGCCCACCCCTCCGCGGTCCGCCCGTCGATCGCCTCGCGGAGCGCGTCGAGCGGCGGGTGGGTGTACCGGCACGAGGGGTAGGGTTTGACGTAGTGCTCCGCGATCGCCCACTCCGCGCCGAGCGTCTCGAACTGGCCGGCGAACCCGTCCGGCAGCAGGTCCTCGAAGGGGTCGTACACCGCCTCGATCGCCGCGCGCGAGCCCTCCAGTCCCGCGAGCGCGGTCAGCGCCGCGGTCACGCCGGCCTGCGCCGAGAAGCCGGCGGTGAAGTTCCGCGCGGGCGCGCCCTCCGCGTACGGGTCGTGCATCGAGACCACCGCGAGGTTCGCGGCGATCCGGAACGTCTCCGCGAGCTCCTCCGCGCTCGCGTCCAGACAGAGGGCGCTCGTCACCGCCGGCCCGACGGTCGTCCACGTCGAGTGCGGGTTCCGGACGAGCCACGGGATCGCGTCGTTCATCCGGTCTTTCATGACGAAGATCGCCCGCTCCAACCGGACGCAGACCTCGTAGGCCCGAGTACACGCGTCCACGAACGCCTCGCCGTCGACGTCGTTCGCCTCCGCGGCGGCGAGCCCCCCGGCGACGATCCCGGCGCCGACGTGACCTCCCGTGTTGTGCCCCTCCTCGACCTCCTGCGCGATGGCGGCCGCCGCGTTGGTCATGGCGGCCTGCGGCGGCGCGACCCGCCGGTCGGTCCCGAGGATCGACGCCTCGCCGTCGGCGAACGCCCCGTCCCTCGCGACGCCCGCGACGCCGGGCGCCGCCGACCCGGCCACGGCGGCCGCCAGCACGTCCGCGACCACCGCCCGCCCGTGTTCGCGGGCCTCGTCGCCGACGGGCGACGCGAGGAAGTCAGCGACCGCTCGCTCCCACTCTCGTGTGTGTCGTGTTGCCATATCCGAGCAACGCGCGTCGCGGGCAAAAGCGTATGGGCCGCGGCGGCCGATATAAAAAGGGTCCCGTGAACTCAGCGCCGCGCGAGCGTACAGAGGACGCGCGGCGGCTCCGGCGCCCTGGCGCTCTCCCAGAGGGTGGCCGCTCGGTCCTCGCCGATCACGGGCGCGACCAGCTCCCGGAACTTCGACTCGAGCCGCGCCTCGTCGAACGGGTCGTGGTCGCCCCCGCGCGGCGCGGCGACCTCCCGCGAGAATCGCTCGTCAGCGGTCTCGACGGTCACCCGCGCGCCCCGCTGCTCGGGGGCTCGGGCGGCGATCTCGTCGTCGACGGCGACGGTGACGCGCTCCGCGAGCGCGATCGCCTCGGGGGTTATCGCCTCGTCCGCGAACGCGGGCGGCCCGGAGTCGCCGCGCAGCAGCGCCGTCGCGACCGCGAAGGGGATCGAGAACTTCGCCTGCAGCTGGTTCCGCGGTCGCGGCTCGGTCAGCCGCGCGGCCGCCGGGTACGTCTCGACGCGCACCGACTCCACTGCACCCGGGTCCAGCCCGTCCGGGAGCGCCGCGACGGCGTCCAGCGCCGGGTGGGTGTACCGGCACGCGGCGTGGACCTTGAAGTAGCCGTGCTCCAGCTCCCAGCGGTCGCCGAGCCCCGCGGCGAGCGCCGCCTCGTCGACCTCGTTCTCGGCGGCGTGTTCGAGGTGCCGCGCGACCCCGTTCGCTAGGCCGCCGAACCCGGCCTCGGCCTGATCGACGGCGACCAGCGCCGCGAGGTTGCTCATGCCGGCGTAGGCGTTCCGCACGGTCGCGCCCTCGGTCGCCGCCTCGAACCGGGTGTGTTGGGCGTAGTTCGCCGCGATAGCCATGGCCGACCGCGTCGTCTCCGGGTCGAGCCCGCGAGAGCGGGCGACCGCGGCCGCGCCGCCGACCGCGCCCCACACGCCGTGCGGGTGGTACCCCGACCGGAGCGCCCCGACCGCGCGGGCGGTCCGGACGGCGGCCTCGTAGCCCGCGACGAACGAGCGCACGAACGCGTCGCTGTCGCCGTACCCGATCTCGGCGTCGGCCAACAGCGCGGGCAAGACGTGGATCGCTGGGTGGCCGGCCGCGAACCGGTGTCCCTCGTCGAGCTCGAGGACGGTCCCCGCCGCGCCGTTGCAGAGCGCCGCCAGCGGCGGGACCGTCTCGCCGCCGTCGGCGCCGAGCACCGTCGCGCCGCCGGAGACGCCGTCGGTCCAGCGCCGCGCGAGCGCGCCGACCGCGTCGTCGGTCGACCCCGCCACGATCGCGCCGAGCGTGTCGGCGATGGTGAGTCCGGCCCGGTCGCGGACTCGGTCGGGGATCGCGTCCGTCTCCAGCTCCGCGACGAACGTCGCCAGCTCGCGCTCGGGCTCAGGCGCCATCGTCGTCCAGCAGGTCGGTGCGCGACCGGAGCAGTTCGACGAAGCGGGACGGCCACGACACCACGCCTTTCGGGCTGTACAACACGATCGCGATGAGGATGACCCCGTAGACGGCGTTGTTCAGTCCGGGAATCGAGAAGGACTGACGGACGAACTCGCCGACGGGGATGACGACGAACGCCCCAACGATCGGGCCGAGGACGGTGCCGATCCCGCCGACGATCGCCGGCAGGAGGATCTCGACGTTGACGAGCAGCTCGAACACCGTCGACGGGCGGATCGTGTTGAAGTACATCGCCCAGAACGCCCCGGGCCACGCCGTGAAGAAGGCGCTCACGGCGACGGCCAGCAGCTTGTACCGGTAGGTCGGGACGCCGATGGCGGCCGCGGCCTGCTCCCGCTCGCGGATCGCGAACAGGTAGTAGCCGAGCTGCGACCGGTTGATCGCGAGCGAGACGGCGGTGACGACCGTCAGGAACCCGAGGATCAGGTAGTAGTACGGCAGGTCGCCGGTGAACTGGAACGCGGCCAGCCCCGGGCCGTCGGCGTACTCGCGCGCGAGGGGCCTGAAGAACCCGCTCGCGCCGCCGAGCTGCGGGACGTTCGTGAACACGTACCGCAGCAGCTCCGCGAACGCCAGGGTCGCCAGCGCGAAGTAGTGGCCCTCCAGGTCGTAGCGGAAGGTCAACGCGCCGATCAGCAGGCCGTACAGCCCCGCGAGAGTGCTGCCGAGCAGCATCCCGATCCACGGGGAGATCGCGAAGGTGCTGGTCAGGATGATCGTCGCGTACGCGCCGAGGCCGAAGAACGCGGCGTGGCCGAACGAGAACTGACCGGTGTACCCCGACATGATGTTCCACGCCTGCGCGGTCGTCGCCCAGACGAGGGTGACGATGAGCATGTTCAGGCTGAGCCAGCCCAGCGGGGCGACCCCGAACAGCGCGAGCTGTCGGAGGAACGGCATCGCCGCGAGGATGATGAGACTCGCCGCGACCAGCGCGGGCAGCGCGTACCACTCGTCTCTGAACGCGCCGTACCGCTCGACGGCCCGGGAGAGCGCGCTACTCATCGGCGCTCCCTCCGAGCAGTCCCTCCGGTTTCACGAGCAACACGAGGATGAAGGCCATGAAGATCACGATCTGGTAGGTTGAGCCGCCCAGGTACGCCGAGCCGAACACCTGGATGAAGCCGATGATGAGCCCGCCGACGAACGCGCCGGGGAAGGAGCCGAGCCCGCCCAGCACGACCACGACGAACGCGTTTATCAGGTACTGGTCGCCGAGCGCCGGCGTGAACGACTGGAACAGCGGGATGACCCCGCCCGCGAGCCCCGCCAGCGCCGCGCCGATTCCGAAGGTGAGCGCGTCGATCCGGGGCACGTCGATGCCGACGTACTGCGCGCCGTCGCGGTTGTCGGCGGTCCCGCGGATCGCCCGCCCGAGCATCGTTCGCTGGAGGAACAGCCACGTTCCGGCCAGCGCGACGAGCGCGATGACGAGCGCGTACAGCTGCCCCTGCGGGACGAACACGCCGGCGATATTGAGGGAGCCGAGGTCGAGCCCGAGCTGTTGGGGGTCGGAGCCGAAGACCATCTCGACGCCGCTGACGAGGATCAACAGGACCCCGAAGGTGACGATGAGCTGGTTCTCCTGTGGCGCGTCGATGATCGGCGCGATCGTCGACCGATAGACGACGACGCCGAGGACGAACAGCAACACGACGGCGAACGGGATGGCGAAAAACGGCGAGAGGCCCGTGGCGTCGGAGAAGACCAACACCGCGTACATCGCGACCACCATCAGCGCCCCGTGCGCGAAGTTGATGACGTCCATCACGCCGAAGATCATCGTCAGTCCGAGCGCGACGAGCCCGTAGATCCCGCCGAGCAGCACCGCGAACACGAAGTACTGAGCGAAGATCGTCGGAGACGGCAGCGAGAGGCCGAGCACGGCGTGCGTGCCGAGCGCGTCGAACGTGCCGGCGAGGGCGGCGAGCCCTCCGAGCGCGTCGGCGGGGCCGGCGGGCGCGCCCGAGACACCGCCGAGCGCGACGGCGGGGGCTTCTCGACAGCAGGCGTCAGAGAGAAACGAGGAGCGCATGTGGGTCAGAACTGCACGTCGGTCTCGGCGAACTCCTCGGGTGCGACGACGCGGTCCTCGAGGTCCTGGATCTGGAACAGCGGAGCGAGCGCGTTCTCGTTCTCGCCGTTGTCCGCGAAGGTGATCGGCGGCATCGCCGCGATGTGGTCCTCGACGGTGATCGATCCGAGCGCGTCGTTGATGTCATCGGGGTCGGCCGAGGCGGCCTCCTCGATCGCCGCGATGATGACCTCGGTGGCCGCGTACGTCATCGCGACGTTCGCGTCGAACCCGGAGTCGAACTCGGACTCGAAGCGCGAGCGGACCTCCGCGGCGCGGTCGGAGGTCGGGTCGAGCGCGAAGTTCGTCGCGAAGCCGCCCTCGACGGTGTCGCCCATCTCCTCGAGCGCGCTGACGTCGTTCATCGCCGCGTTCGAACAGCCCGTCAGGTAGTCCGGCTGGTAGTCCTGGTTGTCCATCGCGTTGACGAGCTCGATCGTCCCCGGTCGGTAGGTCGTCGCGATGACGGCGTCCGGGTCCGCGTCCCGGAGCGACGTGACCTGCGTGTCGGCGGTGTCACCCGACTCGTAGGCGGTCTCGGCGACGATCTCGATGTCGTTCGCCGGGAGCTCCTCGCGGAGCGCGTCGCGGATCGACTGCCCGAAGCTGATGTCGATGTAGAACAGCCCCGCGGTCTCGATCTCCTCACCGGCGTTCCGGACGGTCTCGGCGAGGAGCCGCGCGTGGTCGATCGCCATCTGGTCCGCCGGCGGCTGCGGGCGGTACGCGTAGTTGAGCTGCGTCTCCCGCAGGATCGAGTTGGCCACGGACACCGAGATGACGAACGGCACGCCCGCGCTCTCCGAGGTCCGGGTCGCCGCGCTCGTCACCGGCGAGGAGTAGCAGCCGGTCAGCACGCTCGCGCCGTCGTCGATGAGCTCTTGGGCGACCTCGCCGCCGAGCTCCTGTGCGCCCTCGTTGTCGCCGCTGATGACGCTGAGTTCCGCGCCGTCGAGCGATTCGATGCCGCCCGCCTCGTTCTTCAGCATCGCGGCCAGCCTGACCGCCTGGTCCATCCGCTCGCCGGTGTTGCTGAGGCCCCCGCTCAGCGGGTGGTTCGAGCCGATGATCACCTCGTCCGGGGCGTCGCCGCCGTCGCTCCCGTCAGAGCCGTCAGAGCCGTCGGAGCCGTCGCTTCCATCGCTCCCGTCGGAGCCGTCGTCGCCGTCGCCGCCGCCGGTACTGCTACAGCCGGCCAGCGCGCCGGTGACTCCGGCCGCGCCGCTGTACTTGACAAACGACCGTCTACTGACACTATCTGCGGGATTGTCTCCCATATACGTCTTGTGTGTGACGGGTGCACATATAGTTTGTTACGGAAAATTGTGATCGCTAGCGCGGATCGTGACAGGCGGTCGAGATCGGTGGGAGAAACAGTCGATCGAGACCGGAGCGGTCCGGCGGTGCGGTCGAGGCCGAGACGAGAGCCGTCGGGCGGTTCAGTCGAGACCGAGGTACAGCTCGACGAGATCGTCCTCGTCGGTCAGGTCGTCCGGCGTGCCCTCGAACTGGAGCTGTCCCTGCGCCAGGATGTAAACGTAGTCGGCGATCCGCAGCGCCTCGCGGACGTTCTGCTCGATGAGGACCACCTGCGCGCCGCTCTCGACGAGTCGCCGTGTCATCTCGAACACCTGATCGATGAGGGAGGGAGCCAGCCCGCTCGACGGCTCGTCGAGGAGGTACACCTCCGCGCCGGTCATCATCGCGCGCCCGTAGCTGAGCATCATCTGCTGGCCGCCCGACAGCGACCGACCCCGCTCGTCAAGCTTCCCCTCGAGCTCCGGGAACGACGACAGCACCTCGTCGAACCGCTCCTCGCGGACCGCTCCGTCGTCGACGGTGTAGCCGCCGAGGAGGAGGTTCTCGCGGACGGTGAGGTCGCCGAAGATCCCGCCGTCTTGGGGGAGCATCGTGATGCCGCGGTGGACGTTCTCGGCCGGCCGGTTGTGGGTCACGTCGACGCCGCGGTGCGTGACCCGCCCCTCCCACGCCGGGACGACGCCGGCGAGCGTCTTCAAGAGCGTCGACTTCCCCGACCCGTTCGGCCCGAAGACGCAGGTCACGCCGTCCCGGCTCTCCATCGAGACGCCGTCGACGACCCGGTGGTTCCCGTAGCCGCTGACGAGGTCCTCGCCGACGAGCCACGGCTCCCCGTCGGGCTCCGCGCCGATCCCGGAGAGCGCGGACGCGGTGCTCGCGGCCGCCGCGGACCCGGCCGCCTCGCCCGCGCCGTCGGCCGGCACCGCTCCCCCGCCGGCGGACGGCGTCGGTTCCGTCCCGGCGTCGGGGGTGGCTCCGGCGGCCGCGGTCGCTCCGGTATCGGCGTCTCCCGTCCCCTCCGGGGTCGACGCGTTCGACCCCTCGCCGATGAGGGTCTCCAGCGACGCGTCGTGCTCGGCCGCGCCGCCGAGGTAGGCGTCGCGCACGCGCTCGTCGCTCGTCACCGACTCGAAGTCGCCTTCGACGAGGACCTGTCCCTGATTGAACACGGTGACGCGGTCGCACACGTCCGCGATGACGCGCATGTCGTGTTCGATGATCACGAACGTCGTGCCGCGGTCGTTGAGCGTCTCTAAGTGGTCGAGCAGGCGGTTCCGGAGCGAGGGATTGACCCCCGCGGTGGGCTCGTCGAGCATCACGCAGGCCGGTTCGAGCATCAGGATGCGGCCGAGTTCGAGCAGCTTCTCCTGCCCGCCCGAGACCCCGCCCGCCTCTTGGTCGGCGACGTGGTCGATCTCGAGCAGCTCGAGCAGCTCGTCGGCGCGGGCGCGCTTCTCCTCGGAGATCCGCACCCCGGAGCGGATCCCCCCGGTGAACACCGCGAGCATGTTCTCTTTCACCGTGAGGTCCTCGAAGGGCGACGGGATCTGGAAGGTCCGCGCGAGCCCGCGCCGGGCGATCTCGTCGGGCTTCCACCCGGTCACGTCCTCCCCGTCGAACCGGACGGTGCCGCCGTCGGGGCGGTAGAAGCCGGTGACGGTGTTGAAAAAGGTCGACTTCCCGGAGCCGTTCGGCCCCATGACGCCGTGGATCGTGTCCTCCTCGACGGTCACCGAGAGCTTGTCGTTCGCGACGAGGGAGCCGAACCGCTTCGTCAACCCATCGGTCTCTAGAATCGGGCGAGTCATACCCGAACGTGACCGCACGTGCGAATAAACGTTTTCCTGCCTGTCAGTGACACACTCGTCTGTCCCGTTTCCGCAGGAGTGCGGCGCTCGCCTGCCCCGGTTCCGCAGAAACGCCGTCCACGCGTGTATTCTTTTTAAAAAGCCGTTTTTTAACCGACCGTCAGCCGGCGTCGCTCGCCGGCGGCGTCACTCCACCGTGGCCCGGCCGCCGTCGACGAGGACCGTCTCGCCCGTGACGAACGAGGCGTCGTCGCTCGCGAGGAAGGCGACGACGCTCGCGACCTCGGTCGGGTCCCCGAGCCGTTCGAGGGCGGCGAGCTCCCGGAACCGCTCGCGCGCCGCGTCGTCCTCGGCGTACGGCTCGGTCATCGGGGTCTCGATGAACCCGGGCGCGACGGCGTTGGCTCGCACTCCGTCCTCGCCCAGCTCGGCGGCGAGCGCGCGCGTCAACCCCTCCACTCCGGCCTTCGTCGAGACGTAGCCTGCGCGCTCGGCCGCCCCGATCTGCCCGTAGATCGACGAGACGTTAACGACCGCACCGCTCGTCTCCCGGAGGTGCGGCGCGGCCTCGCGGGCGATCCGGAACGGCGCCGTGAGGTTGACCGCCACCGAGCGCTCCCACGACTCGCCGTCGTGGGTCGCGAGGGGCTCGCGCGCGACGATCCCGGCCACGTTGACGACGGCGTCGACGCGCCCCGTGTCGGCCGCGCGCTCGACCAGTGCCTCGACCGCCGCGGGGTCGGTCACGTCGGCGGTCACCGGCTCGAACGCCCCCGGGAGCTCCGCGCAGGCCGCGGCGGTCTCCGACTGGTCGAGTCGGTCGCCGCCGACCACCGTCGCGCCGCGCTCGGCGAAGCGGACCGCGCAGGCGCGGCCGATCCCCCGGGCGGTCCCGGTGATCAGCGCGGTCTCACCGGCGAACGTCGGCTCCGGTCCCGCGCTCTCGTCAGTCGGTCCCATCGTCACTCACCGAGGGACTCGGCGGCGTGTATGCCGGCGAGCCGACCGAACCCCATGGCGGTCGTGAGCCCGTTCCCGGAGAGGTAGCCGTCGGCCCCGTGGCCGCTGATGCCCGTCGCGGTGCCGCCGCCGGCGTAGAGGCCGTCGACCGTCGACCCGTCCTCGCGGAGCACCCGCGCGTGTTCGTCGACGACGAGCCCGCCCTGCGTGTGGAACAGCGAGCCGGTGACCTCGGTACCGTAGAACGGCGGCGAGAGGACGTTGCGGCCGTCCATCCGGCCCACCTCGTCCGGCTCGCCAGCCTCGACGGCGGCGTTGTACGACTCGACCGCGTCCCGGGTCGCCTCCGGGTCGCAGCCGAGCTCCGCGGCGAGCCCCGCGACGGTGTCGGCGCTGGTGTACGAGCCGAGCTCGATCGCCCGGTCGAAGTCGTCGAACTCGCCCCGCAAGCGCTCGAAGATGCGCTCGTCGAAGATCTCGTAGGCGACACCGTCCGGCTGGCGGACCACGTCCACCGCGAACTCCGAGTACCCCTTCGACTCGTTGCCGAAGCGCTCGCCGTCGACGTTGACGAGGACCCCACCGTTCATCACGACGGCGTACGTCGACAGCGCGCCGGTCCCGCTGACGACGGTCGCGTGGCCCTGGAAGGCGTCCATCGACGCGAGCGCGCCGCCGAGCTCCGCGCCCCACCGGATCCCGTCCCCGGTGTTGCCGTCGGAGCCGTAGTAGAGCGCGTCGGCGATGTCGGCCTCGCAGTAGGCGCGGACCATCTCCCGGTTCCCCGCGAAGCCGTCGGTCGCGAGGATCACCTTCTTCGCGCGGATCGCCTCCTCCCTGACCGACCCGGCGACGACGCCTTCCACCGCCCCGTCCTTCGCGACCAGCTTCGTCACCGGCGTGTTCGTCAGCAGCTCCGCGTTCGCTCGCGCCTCGATCCGGTCGCGCATCTCGGCGACGAGGTGCTCGCCGTTCCGCCCCGGCGGCGCGTGCATCCGATACTCGGCGTGTTTAGGGTATTTGAAGTCGTCCACGAGGTGAAGAGAGAGGTCCCAGTCGTCGACGAGCCAGTGGACCAGCTCGACGCTGTGCTCACAGAGGTGCTGGACCAGCTCCGCGTCGGCCTCGTGGCCGTTCTTCTCCAGGATGTCCCGCGCCATGTCCGCCGGCTCCTCCTCGATCCCCGCCTCGCGCTGGAAGCGGGTGCCGGCCGCCGGGATCATCCCCGTCGACAGCGCGGCGTTGCCGCCGACTTCGTCGCTCTTCTCCAGAAGGGTGACGGTCAGGTCCTCGTTCTCGCAGGCCGCGAGCGTCGCCGTGAGCCCGCACCCGCCGGCCCCCGCGACCAGCACGTCGGTCTCCACGTCGAACTCGACCTCGTCGGCGGAGACGACCTCCGCGCTCGCGTCGTCTAGCGTCCGCCGCTGCGGCTCCACATCAAGTGATCCCATACCATGAGTCAGGAAACCGCTCCGCGTAAAGTTACCGGTCAGTACGGCTTCGACCACGTCGTCAGTCCGATCCCGACCACGTCGTCAGTCCGATCCCGACCACGTCGTCAGTCCGATCCCGACCACGCGGCGTCGCGGGTCGCCTCGATCGCCTCCGCGTATCGCTCGTGGTACGCTTCGATGGACCCCTTCCCGACGATCGGGTTGCCGTGGACGGGGGCCCAAATCTCGATGTCGTACTCCGAGCGGATTTCGGCGAATGCGTCCCGCATCTTCTCCGGATCGAGGAACTTCACGAACGGGAGCGCGTCCTCGTTGTACGCCCGGATCGCGTCGACGGAGACGGGCTCCTCGGCGCCGTCGACGACGGTCCGACAGTCCGTCGCCTCGTGATAGTGTCCCATGTCGCCGGTGAACATGGCCTTCGCGTCGTGGTCGTACACCCACATCGTGTGGGCCGCGTCGACGAGCGGCGGCCACGGGAAGGTGAACGTCCGACCGCAGATCTCGCGGGTTTCGTCGTGCATACAGCCGGTCGAAGGCCCCATTCCGAGGGTCTCGGGGTTCGCCGACGTTCCGCTGAACGACGTGTACAGGTCGAACTCCCACGTCTCGCGAAACGCTCTGGCGTTCGACACGTGCGGCAGGTCGTAGTGGCTGAGGATCGCGGCGTCGATCCCGTCGGGCCCGGCGTGCGCTTCGATCCGCTCGATGAGTCGGTCCTGGTGAACCATCGAGCCGGCCTCGATAAGCACCGAGCCGTCGGGTCCGTCGAGCAGGTACGGGGAGATGTGGTGGTGTCGTCTCTCCATCGGAAAACACGTCTCGAGCCAGTGGACGCCGCCGGGCAGTTCGACCGTCTGTGTGTCGTCGTTTATCGTCATTTCAGCTCCGCGAGCCGCTCGCCGGTGGTGATCATCTCGATAACGGTCTTCATCCGCTCCATGTACCCCGTGGCGTCCTCCCGGTAGACGGTCCCGTGGGCCGGACAGACGATGTCCGGGTCGTGCGTTTCGATGAGGTCGTCGATCGTGTCAAACACTGGCTCGGGATCGCAGTACTGGAGCCAGCGGAGCGCTCGGGCCTGAAACTCCAGGATCTGTGCGGGGGAGAGCGGCGAGTCGAGCTCGTCGGAGAACAGGAGACACTCGCCGTCGACGTGCGGCGCACCCATCCAGTCGGCGGTGAACAGCGTGTTCGACGTGTGCTCTTTCATCCAGATGTGGAACGCGGTGTCGGGAAACGCGGCGCGGAGGAACTCGACGGTGTAGCCGCCGAGGTCGAGCGTCTCACCCGCCTCCACGTGGCGGCCCTGATCGAGGTAGTACAGCTCCTCGCCGCGACCATACGCCGAGGAGAGGAGCGTCGCGTCGGGGTAGCGGCGAAGGAGCGCGTTCGCGTTGCCGGCGTGGGGCGCTTCCGGATGCGACGGGACGACGTAGTCGAGGCCGCGCTCGCCGAGAACCTCGTCCAGGCCGTCCATGAGCTGCTCGCGCGCACCGGGAGAGACGGTGTCGTAGAGCAGGGTCTCGTCGCCGACGATGAGATAGGCGTTGTTACAGACGTGGACCAAGCGGTCCGGGTCGTACCAGTCCGGCGGGTCCTCGCGTAACCCCTCCGACATCACCGGTTTGTCGATACACTGCTGTATTTGATAGATGTCTGGGCCGATCTTTCGTGGCATATCTACTTCGATCGACGCTACGAGCCAGGTCTACTTGAAGCTCGTCATCACTCCGATTTGTGTCGTCTCACCTGCTCTACGGCCGGTAAGACTAATATCGCATACGCGTTCGTCTCGGCATGGAAGACCGAACGGCCGACCGCATCTCCTCGATCGGGGAGTTGCGGACGATCGTCGACGCCGACGCGCACGTGATCGAGACGCTCGACGACCTCCTCCCCTACGTCGAGGACACGGGGAGCAAGGAGATCCTCTCGCATTCGAACAACGAGGCCATGGACGTCTACTCGAACCAGATCCCGACGCCGGGCTTCATCGACCGGAGCTACGACGTCGACGATCTGAACGACAAACTCGAGCAGATGTCGGAGTTCGGCATCGCCGCCGGCATGGTCGGGCCGACGATGAGCCTCAACATCGCGAGCGTCAGCAACGCGAACCTCGCGGGCGCGCTCGCTCAGGCGTACAACTCGTGGATCCTCGACGAGTGGCTCGACGGCAGCGACGCGGTCAACGGGTCCATCCTCGTCACGCACCACCGGCCGGACCGCTCGGCCGATGAGATCGACGACCGCGCGGACGAGCCGTCGATGCGGGGCGTCTATCTGCCGGGGACCGGTGTCGTTCCGCCGCTCGGCCACTACCGGTACGAGCCGATCTACGAGGCGGCCGAACGTCACGGCCTCCCGATTTTGAGCCACGCCTCCATCTCCGCGGGTCACCGCGCGTTCCCCGTCCAGAGCCGGTGGAACGAGACCTACGCGGAGGAGCACGCGCTCGTCCACCCGTTCACGCAGATGTGGAACATCACGACGCTCCTGTTCCGCGGCGTGCCCGAGCGACATCCCGACCTCGAGTTCGTCTTCCAAGAGGCCGGCATCGCGTGGATACCGTATCTGCTCTGGCGGCTCGACGACCACTACCTCCAGTTCGGCGACGAGATCCCGTACCTGACCAAACTACCGAGCGAGTACGTTCGCGACCAGTTCTACTTCACGACGCAGCCGCTCGGGCACACGGCGAGGAACGGCGCCCATCTGGCCCAGATCATCGACATGATCGGTCCGGACTCGGTCATGTACTCGGCGGACCTCCCGCACACCGACTTCGACCCGCCCGAGGAGCTGTTCACCCGGATCCGCGGGCACTTCGACGCCGAGACGGTCCGCGGGATCATGGGCGAGACCGCCGTCGACCTCTACGACCTCGAGCGCTAACATGACTCGTTATAAAGTCGCGACGACGGACGAGTTCGACGGCGACGGGGCGCGCGTGCTCGTCGAGATCGACGGACTGGAGATCGCCGTGTTCCGCGTCGACGGCGAGTATCACGCCCTCGCGAACTACTGCGTCCACCAAGGCGGCCCGCTCTGTGAGGGAAAACTCACCGGGAAGATGTCCGTCGGAGACGACGGCGTCGGCTGGGAGTACGAGGCAGACGAACGGTACGTGGTCTGTCCGTGGCACGAGTGGAAGTTCGACGTCACCACGGGACGGAACGTCTCCGACGAGCGCTACGTCACGCCGACCTTCGACGTGACCGTCGAGGGCGAGGATGTCTACGTCGTTCGGTGACCGCGAGCGATCGACCGCGCCGCCGTCGGATCGACCGTGCCGTCGCCTTCTTCGCTATTTATAAACGCAGCAACAGAGCTATTCTCTCACACTCCGTCTCGGTAGCCATGGCACGCATCCCGTACCGCAGTCGCGACGAGGTCCCGGAACCCTACCGCGATCTCCTCGACACGCACCTGACGGTCTCCCTGCCGGACGTCGAGACGTACGACACGGTTCAAGAGCGCAACGTCGCCGGCGGGTCGCGGAACATCTATCGGCTGTTCGCTCACGCGCCCGAGGTGCTCGCCTCGCACCGCGAGCACCTCTCGTTGATGTGGGAGGAGTTCTCGATCCCGCCCCGCGACCGCGAACTCGCGCTGCTCACCCTCGGCCGTGAACTCCGCGCCGAGTACGAGTGGCACCACCACGTTCCGGTCGCGTACGACGAGGGGATTTCCCTCGACGAGATCGTCGCCCTCGCCGACCGAGAGTACGGCGGATTCACCGGTCACGAGCGGTCGCTGATGGAGTACACGGAACGGTTCGCGCGCCGCGAGGTCGACGAGGCGGTCCACGACGCCGTCGCCGAGACGTACGACGACGGGACGATGCTCGAGTTGAGCATGTTGCTGGGGTTCTACGTGTTCCTCGCGTCCACGCTGTCGGCACTCGACGTCGATCTGGAAGAGGAGTTCGTCGGTTGGCGGCTGGAAAATCTCTGAGGTCGACCCCCCTGCGACCGCGGGGTTAGCTCGAGCCCGGGAGCGACCGGCCGATCGGCGTCTCCTTGCTCTCGACGTAGTTCAGCCCGAAGACGGTGAGGATAACCATGGCGCCGAGGACGCTGACCGCCGAGTTCGGTACGAACAACACGACGAGTGCAGCGACTCCGACGAGGAGCCGGACGGGAAGCCGGAGCGGCTGGAAGATGTGGTTGTAGACGGCGAAACTCACGCCGAACAGCGCCAGCGCGATCGTGACGAAGACGACGGGAGTCATCGCGTCCCAGACGAGTAGGTTCCGGTGGATCACGAACGTGTACGGGAGGAGAAACACCGGCAGCGCCATCTTCATCGCGTCCCAGCAGGTCCGGAGGAACCCCGTATCCGCGATCTTACACGCGACAGCACACCCGAGCGCGACCGGCGGCGTCAGCGCGGAGAGGATCGCGAAGTAGAAGACGAACATGTGGGCGTAGATCTGGTCGAGGCCGAACTCGACGATGGCCGGCCCGATGAAGATCGCGACCAGGATGTACGCCGCGACGGTCGGCATCCCCATCCCGAACATGATCGACATGATCATGGCGAAAAAGAGGAGGATGAGCAGGCTCCCGCCGGACTGATCGAGCATCGCGAACGTCAGCAGCCGGGTGAAGCTCCCGACGTTGATCAGGTTGATCAGGATGCCGATGCTCCCCAGCACCGCGAATATCGGCGCGTTACTGACGGCTCCGATCTGGAGCCCCTGCACCGTGGCTCCCGCCGTCTTCCGAAGCGACGCCGCGTCGAAGCCGCTCAGGTAGAACTGCCAGAGGAACTGGCCGGCGACGAGCACGCCGATCGCTCGGATGGCGGACGGCAGCGGCGACAGCTGTGCGACGGCGAGGTAGTACACGAGGACCGCGACGGAGACGACGAGCGGCAGCCCGCGCCGGAACGTTCCGGGGTCGCCTCCGAGGGCGTTTCCGTCGCCGTCGGCGTCCGATTCGGCGCTGCCCGGGTTGTCGATGATGTCCTGCTTGAGCGAGACGACCTGTACCGACACCGCGATCGATAAATAAAACAGGAGGGCGGGGAGCAACGCGAAAAGCAACACGTCGATGTACGGGAGGTTCAGGATACCTGCCATCACGAACGCCGCGGCGCCCATGATCGGGGGCATGACCTGCCCGCCGCTGGAGGCCGCGGACTCGATCGCCGCGGCCGTCGACGACCGGATGCCCCGCTCTTTCATCAGCGGGATCGTGAACGATCCGGTCGTCGCCGTGTTCGCGACGGCGCTTCCGTTTATCGAGCCCATCAGGAGGCTGGCCACGACGGCGGTCTGCGCCGTTCCGGCCCGGAACCGCTTTTCGGCCGCACCGCCGGCGGCGAACACCATATTCAGCGCGCCGTATCCCTCTAACAGGCCCGCGTAGACGAGAAATATTGCCACCCACGTGGTCCCGACTCGCGGGACCGTTCCGTAGATCCCGTCGAGCGTCAGCACGTTGATCTCGATGAGTCGCTGGACGTCGATACCGCTGTGGGCGAGCCAGCCCGGCAGCGACTCGCCGAAGTAGGCGTAGCCGACGAAGACGACGATGACCGCGACGAACGGGTTCCCGTACGCCCGCCTCGTGGCTTCGACGATGATGAGCAGCAGCAGGCCGGCGAGGAGATACTCGAACGGCGCGTAATCGAGCAGTCTGTTTCGAAGCCCCTCGTAGTTCAGAAAGATGTACGCGGTGAAAGCGACCGTGCCGACGAACATGGCGCTCGTGACGGTGAAATCGAGCTTCCCGCGGAGAGAGTCGCGATCGACCGTCATGAGATACATGAGGTGATACAACGCGATTCCCCACCCCATCGCGAGAACGGTGTGTTGCGTGCGGTCCCAGTAGAACCCGTACGCGTACAGAATGAGATAGGCCGTGAGACCGACGGCGACGAGGGACGTCACGACCCAGAGCGCCGAATCGAGGGAGCGTTCCAGCGTCGGGAGGCGTTTCTCTCGCTCGTATTCGATCGGACTATCGGTATAATCGCCGCTCTCCCGAGTAGCTGGACTCATTGATAACTGTTCACATAATATCTGAGTATATCAATCTATGGCCGATGACTCGACAGTTCTGATCACTTTAGAAAGTTTACGTAAAGTTATAAATATAGGTGTCTCCACAGTTCTACTGTGTCATCCGAGAACAATCAGCATGACGGTAGCGGTTCGTACAGCAGACGATCGTATCTACGGTACGGTGCGGGAGGCCTCGCGGTCGGGTTAGCCGGTTGTGCCGGGAACGGCGGAGGGAATAGCGACGGAAGCGACGACGGGAGCGACGGCGGCGACGGGAGTGACGGCGGCGATGGGGGGACGGACGGGAGCGACGGCGGGGACGGAGAGTCCGGCGGTGAGACCGGAGACGTTCGGTGGCGAGCGGGAACGCCCGGAGAGGGGTCGAGCACGTTCGCGATCGCGAACGGGCTGTCTCGGATCCTCGACGAGCAGGAGAGCAGTATCGATCTGGAGGTCGCCTCTTACTCGGGGAGCAACGAGGCGATCAGGTTGGTCGGGCGGGGCGAAGACGAGATGGCCGGCTCCGCGCTTCCCTTGGCGGCCGCCGCAAACAGAGACGAGGAGCCGGTCCCCGACGGTCCGGCGGACTTCACCGGAGACAACGCGCTCGAGTACAAGCCGGTGCAGGCGCTGAATTTCCTCGATTTCCGCATGTACTGGATCACGCTCGAAGGCAACGACATCGAGACGGTCGACGACTTCGAGGGGCGAGATATCGGGGTGTTCCAACGCGGTGCGGCCTTCAACAACCTGACGCTGCTTTCGGTGACCGATATGCTCGACAAAGTCAACGAGCAGTACGTCGAGTTCAACGAGATCGCGTCCGCGCTGGACACCGGCCGAATTGACGCTACCGGATTTTACGCGGGACAGGGGACCGTCCCCGCCGGTTGGCAGACGCAACTCATCAACGACGACAGAGTGCAGATCGTGACCTGGTCGGACGAACAGCTCGACCAGATCGGCGACTCCGGGTACGCGACGCCCGCCCCCGTTCAGGTGAATGACATCTTCGAGAAGGATCTCCCGATGGAGACGGTGATGGGGAACGCGATCCCCTACGGCTTCTTCCCGCGGGAGAACCTCTCCGAAGAGCGGGTGTACCAGTTCACGAAAACGCTCCTGGACAACGCCGACCAGATCGCGGAGTTCTCCGCGGAAGTCGAGCATTTCACCACCCAGTACGCCGCGGAGTCGCTGTCGCCGGGAATGCCCGTTCACTCCGGCGTCGCTCGGTACCTCAAGGAGGAGGACCTCTGGAACGACAACCTCACCGAAGCCTGACCGTGATCTCCGCCAGGGAACCGCCCGTCCGAGTTTCGTCGGACCTCGCCGCTCACGTCCTCGCGTTTTTGTCTCCCGAACTCGACTGAGAGCGTATGAACGACGGACCACCGCCCTCTGCCGGGTCGCCCGCCGGAGACGATCCGGAGGCCCCGTACGACGGGGTCGACCTCTCGGAGTACCCGAGGTGGTGGCGAGAGAACGTCCGCGCGTTCGAGGAGCACGGCCTCCGGCCGTATCGACCGTCACGATTCGCTGACGGGGAGGTCGTCCAATCGCGACGGGACGCTCTCGAGACCGAACTCGGCGTTTCGATCGCTCTCCGCACGGTCGGCCCTGACCCGGGCGGGAGCTGGCAGATCTGCGTCGACGGCGAACCCGTGAGGTCCGTCTCGCGACGGCGGACGGAGTCGGGTTTCACCCGGTACGACATCGACTCGGAGACGTTCGAGCGCTGCGTCCGCGACGCGGTGTCGTCGCGGGAGCGGTAGCGACGTTTGCGTGACCGTCGCTGAGAGGGCCGTCCCGTGCTCGTCCGTCGTACGCGCCGATTACCGGCGCTCGCCGAAACGGCCGGACGCCGCGAGAATAACACCGCACGAAGCGACCGGTCGGCGGGGCGTCGCCGTTCGTGTGCCAACACTGGTTTCCCCCGAGTCCGCGCCGCTGGCGACTCCTCACGTGCTCGACCGCCGATCGGCGTCTCGACAGTCGGCAGTCCGATTTATATCTCTTCGGGTGCGTACAGGTACCATGGCCCGAACGCCACGCGAGACCGTCGAGGAGTTCTTCGAGCGGATGGGTGACCCGGACGAGCGGGAGACCGTCGGCGAGCTGTTCGCCGCCGACGCGGTCGTCACGGTCCCGGGAGCGCGGTTCGAGGGGCCCGACGCCGCGGCGTCGTTCCTCGCGTTCCTCGAGCCCCGCTACGAGCGCGCGGGCAAGGCGTTCGGCCGGTGGACCGTCGACGGCGACCGGGTCGTCAGTCAGGGGACGCTCCACGGCGTCGACAACGACGGCGAGCGCTTCGAGGGCGTGCGGTACGTCGACGTCTACGAGGTCCGCGAGGGCGCGATCCGCCGGCTGGACGTGTACAACGACCTCGCGGTCGAGGGGGTGGTCGAGGCGTGAGCGACGCGAGCGAGAGCGACGCGGGGAGCGACGGGACCGATACCGACGACCGCCTCGGCGTCCTCTTCGCGCTGCGCGACGAGCCTGCCCTCGTCGCCCGCGCGGAGCAGTTGGGGTACGAGAGCGCGTGGGCCGCGGAGGGACAGGGGAAGTCCGCGTTCGGCAAGCTGGAGCGCTGGGCGGTCCACACCGAGCGGATCGGGCTCGCGACCGGGATCGTCAACGTGTTCTCGCGGACGCCGGCCGCGATCGCGCAGGCGGCCGCGACGCTCGACGCGCACTCCGGCGGCCGCGCGATCCTCGGCCTCGGCGTCGCCCATCCCGGCGTCGTCGAGGGGTTCCACGGCGCGGAGTTCGAGCGCCCCCTCCCGCGGATGGCCGAGTACATCCGGCTGGTCCGCCGGTACCTCCGGGGCGACCCGGAGGGGTTCGACGGGGAGTTCTTCTCGCCGTCGCGGACCGCGTTCTGGGAGGCGTTCGAGCCCGAGCGCGCGTCGATCCCGATTTATAACGGCGCGCTGGGTCCCGGCAACGTCCGGTTGACCGGACAGTTCGCGGACGGGTGGGTGCCGAACCTCTACCCGGACTCGCGGTTCGAGGAGGCGAAGGGGTGGCTCGCGGACGGCGCGGCCCGCGGCGACAGGGACCCGGCGGCGATCGACGTGGCGATGTACGTGCTGACCGCGGTCGACGAGGACCCGGAGCGCGCGCGTCGGGCCGCGGCCGAACACGTCGCCTACTACCTGCGCGACATCCCGGGGTACTACGACCGCGCCGCCGTGGAGGCGGGGTTCGAGGAGGTCGTCGAGGCGGTCCGAGAGGCGCCCTCGACGGACGCCGGCGCGGAGCACGTCGCCGACGGGCTCCTCGACCACCTCGCGGTCGTCGGGACTCCCGAGCAGGCGCGGGCGCAACTCGACCACCTCCGAGAGATCGGCGTCGACCTCCCGATCGTTCGCGCCCCGGCGGGGAGCGACAGGGAGTGGGTGGAGCGGACGCTGGAGGCGTTCGCGCCGTCGAAATGACGCGCTTCACCGTCGTGGGAGGGCGGCCCCTGCGTCGCGGTGTGGCCGCGCGCCCGGGCGGTTCACCCCCACCCACAGAATTATGCGACTGCTCGTCGTACTGGCAGCCGTTACCATGACCAAGCGTATCTGGGAGGACCTGCTCACCGAGCGCGACAAGCAGGTCATCTCGGCGGCCGGTTACGACAAGGAGGGCGCGTCCTCGTGGGAGTCCCGCGGTATGGGGACGAACCCGATGGTCCTCGTCATCGACATGCAGCGGCTCGTCGTCGGCGCGGACGAGCCCATCCTCGACGCGGTCGAGGAGTACCGCACCGCGATGGGCGAGATCGCGTGGAACGCGATCGACCACATCGGACCCTTCCTCGACTTCGCTCGGGACCACGAGGTCCCGGTCACGTACACGCGGGTCGTCCCGTCGAGCTACGACGACCCGGACCACGAGGACCTCGACATCGTCGACGCCGTGGCGCCGAGAGAGGGCGAGACGGTGATCGACAAGTCGTACGCCTCCGCCTTCTACGGGACCGACCTGCTCTCGCGGCTGGTTCGGGGCGGCCACGACTCGGTGATCATCGTCGGGAACTCCACGAGCGGGTGCGTCCGCGCGACCGCGATCGACGCCCAGCAGAACGGCTTCAACGTCGTGTTGCCACAGGAGTGCGTCTTCGACCGGATCGAGGCGAGCCACAAGGTCGCCCTGATGGACCTCTGGATGAAGTACGCCGAGGTGCTCGAGCGCGACGAGGTGGAGTCGTGGGTGGAGGGGATCGGCGAATGACGGAGACGGGCGACCACGACCTCGTCGTCGCGAACGGCACCGTCGTCACCCCCGAACTCGGCGCCTTCGAGGCCGACGTGGCCGCCGACAGCGACGAGATCGCCGCGATCGCGAGCCCGGGGACGCTCTCCGGCGACCGCGTGATCGACGCCGACGGCAAGTACGTCCTCCCCGGCGCGATCGACCCGCACACCCACCACGGTATCTACCGCGGGCTCGAGGCCGACGCCGAGACGGAGTCGCGCTCCGACCTCGTCGGCGGCGTCACGACCATCGGGAACTACTTCCGCCGGGGCGGCTCCTACGAGGAGATCATGGACGGCTACTTCGCCGAGGCGGAGCCGAACTACTACCACGACTACTTCTTCTCGCTGGGGCTGCTCTCGTTCGAGCACATCGAGGAGATCCCGTACATCGTCGAGGAGCTGGGAATTACGTCGTTCAAGTGGTACAAGAACTACAAGGACGTCGCGCCCGAGAAGTTCGGCACCGACTCCGAGATGCACGACGACTGGGCGGACGCGTTCATCCAGGCGCTCGCCGCGCAGGACGCGCCCACGACGCTCGGCCACCACTCCGAGAACATGGAGATCACGAGCGCGCTCGGCGACAACCCCTACCTCGACTCCGCGGTCGACGACGACCAGGAGTACCGCGATTACGACGTGTTGGTCGACCAGTTCCCGGACTACGCCGAGACGCAGAGCATGACCGCGAGCGGTTCGCTGGCCCGGCAACACGGCTACGACGACAGCTTCTACGCGGTCCACGTCTCGGCCGGGCGGACCGCGGACGAACTGGCGATGCTCCACGACGCGGGGTGGGAGATCACCGGGGAGACGTGCACCCACTACCTGACGCTGACGGCGGAGGAGTGCGACGAGCGCCACAACGTCAACCCGCCGGTGCGGTCGAAAGCGGACCAGGAGACGCTGTGGAAGCGCGTCGCCGACGGCACGATCTCCTGTATCGGCACCGACCACTGCGCGAACCTGCGCGAAGACAAGGTCGGCGAGGACGTGCCCGACAGCCTCCCCGGCTTCCCCTCGTCGGCGACGATGCTCCCGCTGATCCTCTCGGAGGGGGTCCACGAGGGGCGCATCTCGCTCGAACGCGCGGTCGAGGTGACCTCGACGAACACCGCGAAAGCGTTCGATATATACCCGAAGAAGGGCTCGATTCAGGTCGGAACCGACGCGGACCTGACGGTCGTCGACCTCGACGAGACGAAGACGGTGACCCCGGAGCTGCTCCGCGGCGGCGCGGACTACTCCCCGTACGAGGGGCGCGAGGTGACCGGGTGGCCGACCCACACGGTCGTCCGCGGTCACGTCGCCTACGAGGATGGCGAGATCGTCGGCGAGCCCGGGTACGGGACCCACATCGATCGCCCGATCTGATCGACTCGGCCGCGCGACCTGACCGCGGCGATCGGAGGCGGACGACCGCGTGCAGCCCACGCGGGGACGAGAGACAGCGCGGATACGAACATGACAGCACGGACACGAACATGACAGGACATATCACCCGAACGGCGACGGACCGAACAGCACGCACCGCCCGCGGCGGTGCCGAGACACTCGCGAGGCGCGCATGAGCCGCGACGAGCCTGCCGACGACGACGCGCAGGCCGACGGCGGCTCCTCCGCCGACGACTCCCCCGCCGGCCCGCTCGACGGCGTGACCGTGGTCGAGGCCGGATCGATGATCTCGATCGGGACGGTCGGCCGCCTGCTCGCGGACTTCGGCGCCGACGTGATCAAGGTCGAACACCCAAAGACCGGCGACCACCTGCGCCACTTCGGCCCCCAGAAGGACGGGGTCGGGCTCTGGTGGAAGTACCTCGGTCGCAACAAGCAGTCGGTGACGCTCGACATCTCCACCGAGGAGGGGAAAGTCGTCTTCGAGGATCTCGTCGCCGAGGCCGACGCGCTCATCGAGAACTTCCGCCCGGGCACCTTAGAGCGGTGGGGACTCGGCTACGACCACCTCTCCGATCGCAACCCCGGGCTCGTGATGCTCCGGCTGAGCGGGTTCGGGCAGACCGGCCCGTACAGCGACCGGCCCGGGTTCGGCACGCTCGCGGAGGCGATGTCGGGCTTCGCGTACCTCAACGGCTACCCCGACCGAGAGCCGCTGTTGCCGCCGACCGGGCTGGCGGACGGGATCGCGGCGATGTTCTCCACGATGGCGGTCGCGTTCGCGCTGTACAGCCGCGACGCGAACGGCGGGACCGGCCAGTACATCGACACGAGCCTCATCGAGCCGATCTTCTCGCTCATCGGCCCCCAGCCGCTCCGCTACCAGCAGCTCGACGAGATCGAGGAGCGGTCGGGGAACCGCTCGACGTCGTCCGCGCCGCGCAACGTCTACCGGACGGGCGACGGGCGGGCGGTCGCCATCTCGGCGAGCGCGCAGCCGATCGCGATGCGGGTGTTCGACGCGATCGAGCGCCCGGAGTTAAAAGACGACCCGCGCTTCGCGGACAACGAGAAGCGGCTGGAGAACGTCGAGGAGCTCGACGCGATCATTCAAGAGTGGATGGACGACCACACCCGCGAGGAGGTCATCGACCGCTTCGAGGAGTACGAGGCGACGATCGCGCCGATCTACAACGTCGCGGACATCCTCGACGACGAGCATTACCAGGCACGCGACGCGGTCGTGGAAGTCCCGGACGACCAGCTCGGCGCCGGCGCGGTCCAGAACACCGTGCCGCGCTTCTCGGAGACGCCGGGGGAGATATCGCACCTCGGGCCGCGGCTCGGCGCGCACAACGACGCGGTGTACGGCGAGCGCCTCTCGTACGACGACGAGACGCTTGCGGAGCTCGACGCGGAGGGCGTGATATGATCGAGTACCCCGCGGACGTGACGCTCGTCGAGATGCTCCCGCGCGACGGGTTCCAGCGCCTCGACGAGTTCGTCCCGACCGACGAGAAGGTCGACATTATCAACGCGCTCTCCGAGACCGGTGTCGACGAGATCGAGATCACCTCCTTCACCCACCCGAAGGCGGTCCCGACGCTACGGGATGCGGACGAGGTCGCGCAGCGTATCGATCGACACGACGACGTGACGTACCGCGCGCTGGTACCGAACGCGGTCGGGATGGAGCGCGCGATCGACGCCGGCGTCGACAAGGTCAACGCCCTGGTGACCGTGAGCGAGACGTACAGCGAGCACAACCAGAACATGACGGTCGAGGAGATTCTCGAGGGAGTCGAGGAGATCGTCGAGATGGCCGACGGAACGGGCATCGAGGTCGAGGCCGGGATGGGGACGAGCTTCTACTGCCCGTACGAGGGGCGGATTCCGATGGAAGACACGCTGGCGGTCGTCGACCGCGTCGTCGACGCCGGCGTCGACGAGGTGACGCTGGCGACGACGATGGGGCTCGCCGACCCGGTCGAGATCGAGGAGATGTACACGACCGTCTTCGACCGACATCCGGACCTGGACGCGGGGTTACACCTGCACGACACGAACGGGATGAGCCTCGCGAACACCCTCGTCGCATTGCAGTGCGGCGTCGACCGGTTCGACGCGTCTCACTGCGGGCTCGGCGGGGGCGTCGTCCTGCCGGACGGACTCGGCGGCGTCGGGAACACCCCGACGGAGGACCTCGTCCAGATGCTGAGTAGAATGGGCCTCGGAACGAACGCGGACTTCGAACGCGTCGAGTCGGTCGCTCACGAGGTCGCCGACCGACTCGACCTGGGGGCGACGAGCCACGTCCTGATGGGCGGGACCGTCGACCGCGTGTTGGCGACCGTCGCGGAGGACGACTCATGACCGGAAAAACCATATCGGAAAAGCTGCTGTCGGAGAAATCGGGACGAGACGTACGGGCCGGCGACTACGTGGAGGCCGCGGTCGACGTGATGATGACCCACGACGTGACGGGACCGCTGACGTTCGAAGTCTTCGAGGACGTGACGGGCGACGACCCCGAACTCGTCGACCCGGACAACACCGTCATCACGATCGACCACCACGCGCCGGCCGACGGCGTCGAGGCCGCGAACAACCACAACATCGTCCGGGAGTTCGCCGACACGTACGGCGCCCAGCAGTACGAGGTGGGCGACGGCATCTGCCACCAGGTGCTCGTCGAGGAGGGGTTCGTCTCCCCCGGCGACCTGGTGATCGGCGCGGACTCGCACTCGACCACCTTCGGCGGCGTCGGGGGCTTCGGCACCGGCGTCGGCTCCACCGACCTCGGGACGACGCTCGCGACCGGCGAGCTGTGGTTCCGGGTGCCGGAGACGCTCCGGTTCGAGGTCGAGGGCGACCTCCCCGACGGGGTGTACGCGAAGGACCTCATCCTGAAGTTCATCGGCGACGTTGGCTTCGACGGCTGCACGTACAAGACCGCCGAGTACGGCGGCTCGGCGGTCGAGGCGCTGCCGATCCACGAGCGGCTCGTCCTCTCGAACATGGCGATCGAGATGGGCGGGAAGGCCGGGATCGTCGCGCCCGACGAGCGCACCGCCGACTTCCTCGAGGCGCAGACCGGGGAGCGCCCCGCAATCCCGGCGTACACGCAGCCGGACGACGACGCCGACTACGAGGCGGTCCACACCTATCAGGCCGAGTCGCTCTCGCCGCAGGTGTCGACGCCCTCGAACCCGGAGAACGCGGTCCCCGTCGACGAGGTCGTCGGCACGGACATCGACCAGCTGTTCGTCGGCACGTGTACGAACGGGCGGTACGAAGACATCCGGATCGTCGCGGACGTCATCGAGGGCGAGCGGCTCGCGCCCGACACGCGGATGGTCGTCGTCCCGGCCTCGCGGTCGGTGTACAAGCAGATGATGGACACCGGCGTCATGGAGACGTTCGTCGACGCGGGCGCGATCGTCCAGAGCGCCGGCTGCGGCTCCTGCTTCGGGACGCACCAGGGCGTGCTGGGCGACGGCGACGTCTGTCTCGCCACCGCGAACCGGAACTTCCCGGGCCGCGAGGGCTCGATGAAGAGCGAGGTGTACCTCGCCAGCCCCGCCACGGTGGGCGCGTCGGCGCTGTACGGCGAGATCACGGACCCGCGCGAGGTCGAGTTGAACCGCTACGACGACTACGTCCTCGAGGGGGTGGGCGCGTGACCGACGCGGACGCGGGCCGCGACATCGACACGACCGAGCCCGGCCGGGCGTGGACCTTCGGTGACGACATCGACACCGACCAGATCATCCCGTCGCGGTTCCTCGTCTCCAGCGACCCGGCGGAGCTCGGCGAGCACGCGTTCAACGACCTCCGCCCGGAGTTCGCCCCGAACGTCGCCGACGGCGACTTCGTCGTGGGCGGGCACAACTTCGGGAGCGGCTCCTCCCGCGAGCACGCCCCCATCTCGCTCCTCGGCGCGGGGATCGACGGGATCGTCGCGCAGTCGTTCGCCCGGATCTTCTTCCGGAACGGGATCAACCTCGGACTCCCCGTGCTGATCTGCCCGGACGCGGACCGGATCGACGACGGCGACGCGATCAGCCTCCGACTCGACGAGGGGGCCGTCGTCAACCACACCGCGGACGAGCGGTACGACGCGGACCCGCTGCCGGAGTTCCTGCAGTCGCTCGTCGACCGCGGCGGGCTCGAACCGTACACGCGCGCGAAACTCGGCACCGAGTAGGCGGGCGGCGAGCGCGGTGCGGACGAGACGCGAGCCCCGTCACGCCGCGATCCTCTTTCGCGTTCGCGGGCTCGATTCCGTCTCAGTGCGCTGGCATCAGATAATTATTGAAATAGTATGTATCCCAAATACCCTCGGATATTTTATAACTATTCGCCCGGAGCCAGCTGCATAGGATCTATGAGTAACGATCGATGTCTAATCTACGATAATACTCTTGTTCCATTAATAGATCTCTCTTATAAATTCAGTTTTCAATATTCTGGCCAGAGTACCGGTGGTTGTCGTGTTCTCTCGAACGATCCGTACGGCAGACCAGATTTCGATGGTCGTCGATGTTCGATAATCGACTTACGAAGGCGCGTTATTGACGTACTCACTGCCAACTCTGTGTCTCGGTGACCGCTCGGCGAACGGAGCCGAGAAACGGTCTAGTGACACACTTATACCAAATCTCAATATATTATTGGATATTTATAAATTGGCTCGAAGTTCGTCGAGAGGGTACACCCGGCCGGCCGATCGAGTTTCGCTCGTGCTGTGTACGCCAGCCGCCACCTGCGACACGGTACCACCCGCCAGTACCGTTATTATTTCGCGGAGCGTACGTCGCAGTGGTGTTGTACGCATGACAGGAAACCGGATTCTGATGATCGTCGGCGACTTCGGCGAAGATTACGAGATCATGGTCCCGTTCCAGGCGCTCGGGGCGGTCGGCCACGAGGTTCACGCCGTCTGCCCGGAGAAGGAGGGCGGAGAGAAGGTCAAGACCGCGATCCACGACTTCCGGGGCGACCAGACGTACCTGGAGACTCGCGGCCACGACTTCGAACTGACCCACGGGTTCGACGACGTCGACCCGGCCGATTACGACGCGCTCGTCGTCCCCGGCGGGCGCGCGCCCGAGTACCTCCGGGGGTACGAGGAGGTGCTCGACGCGGTACGGCACTTCTTCGAGGCCGACAAGCCGGTCGCGTCGATCTGCCACGGCCCGCAGATCCTCGCGGCGGCGGGCGTGCTCGACGGCTACGAGATCACGGCGTATCCCGCCGTCAGGCCCGAGGTCGAGGCCGCGGGCTGCTCGTGGGTCGACGGCGTGACCACCGACGGGAACCTCGTCACCGGACAGGCGTGGCCCGACCACCCAGAGTGGATCGCGCAGTTCCTCGACCTGCTCGGCACCGAGATCGACCACGGCGCGCCCGCAGCGACCGCGGACTGATCCGGGTCTCCGCGCGATTTTTGTGCGTCCCCTCGGGCTGCACGGCTCTTTATGTGGGATGCTACCGTTTGTCCGTTCATGACCGACGACGAAGCCACGGCGGAGACTGAACGGAACCGCGGCGCCCCGTCGCGACTCGGCCGCGTCCTGCTCGGGGTCGGCCTCGCCGCGCAGGCCTCGGAGGACTTCCGCGACATGGAGGACACGATCGAGTACGCGGAGTCGGCGGGGGTGCCGGCGCCCGACCTCGCCGCCCCGTTCGCGTCCGGGATGATGGTCGCCGCGGGCGTCGGCATCGCGCTCTGGCGGCTCCCGCGGGTCGCGACCGGCGCGGCCGTCGCCTTCCTGACGGTGGTGACGGCGACGATGCACGACTTCTGGAACGCCGACGAGGACGACAAGAGCGGCGAGCGGCTCGCCTTCTTCGGGAACCTCGCGATGCTCGGGGGCGCGCTCGTGTTCCTGCGCGAGGCGTTCAGGTGAATACGGCGCGCGACGCTCCCGGCTTAATCGGGAGTAATTGGGCGAAATCCGAGTTTACAATTTTACGGTTATAAATCAACACCGTTCGTGTCTGTGCAGTGAGATAAATGCCGAACGACCTCAGTACGTCCGACATTCTCACGGTACTGGCCGAACGACGACGGCGGCTACTCCTGCGGCTGTTGCGGGACGCTCGCACACCGCTCCCGGTGACCGAGTTGGCCGAACGCATCGGAGAGTACGAGTCCGGCGGTCCCGAGTCGAGCGATCCGCTGTCGATCCGACTGCGTCTCCGCCACGCTCACCTCCCCAAGCTCGAAGCGGCCGCTGTCGTGGAGTTCGACGAGGGCAAGGGGACGGTCCGGCCCGCGCGAAACTTCGACGTACTCGTTCGGTTCTTAGAGAAAGTGGAGGCAGGAGAGCGATCCCGTTCCGACCGGTGAGCGACGGCGGGCGGCGCCGCCGTGACGGTCTCTCTTGCGGTTCGCTGAACAGCGAAAGCGAGCGGCTCACCGGGTCAACTGCCTAGCTCACCGGGTCAAATACTTATAAATCTCCCGCGTCCAGCGGGTCCTCCAGCTGCCCCATCACCGCCTCCATGGCGTCGGTCGCGGTGAGCAGCCCGACGACCTCGCCGTCCTCGATGACCAAGGCGAGCTCCTGCGACTCCGCCTGGAACTGGTCGAAGGCGTCGCTGACGCTCGTCGCCGCCGAAATCGTCATGGGCGGGGCGGCGATCTCCGCGAACGTCAGGTCGCCCTCCCGGAGCTCCTCGAAGCGGCTCACGATCGAGGGAGCGTAGACGATCCCCTCGAAGTCGGTGAGGTCCTCGCCCACGAGCGGGAAGCGGCTGTGCGGGGTGTCGCGGATCCGGTCGAGGTTCTCGTCGACCGCCGCCGCCGTCGACAGCGAGACGATCTCGTCGGCCGGCGTCAGCACCTCCCGCACGGCGAGCTCGTCGACGTCGAGCGCGTTGAGGACTTCCTCGCGGCGCTCCTCGGGGAGATCGACCTCCTCCATCATCGATCCGAGTCGGTTGCGGAGTTCCGCGCGCGTCTCCAGCACCTCCTCTTCGGCATCCGTCCACGAGCCGGTCATCTCGACGCCGAACAGCCGGAGCGTCCCCTTCGCGACCCAGTCGCCGACCTTGATCAGCGGCGAGATGAGCCACGCGAACCAGTACAGCGGCCGGGCACCGCGCTCGGCGACCTGCTTCGAGCGCTCGACGCCGAGGTACGTCGGCGTCTGCTCCCCGTGGGTGAGGTGGACCATGTTGATGAGCAGGAACGCCAGCAGCGACCCGGCGCCGACGGACGCCAACGCCGTGTTCTCGAAGATCGGCGCGAACAGCGCCGCGAGCCCCGGCTCCGCGACGATACCGAGCGCGATGCTCGTCCCGGAGATCCAGATCTGACAGGTCGTCAGGTAGAACTCCAAGTCGTCGGTCATCTCCCACGCGCGCCGCAGTCCGGGGGTGTCCATCTCCGACTCGGGATACTGTCTGAGACGCGTCAGGCCGAACTCGACGGCGACGAAGTACGCGTTGATCAGGATGAGGGCGACGCCGGCCGCCACGCGGAGACCGACCTCGCCGGGAGGCATCGCTGTCGCGAGCGGGATCATCGTGTCCATGATTCCGATGCGTACTTTAAAAATGGTCGAGAACGGGAGGCGACGAGGAAGCGGACGGGAACTCGGGTCTTACTCGTAGTCCTCGTAGGTCGGCAGTCCCTCCTCGGGCGGGAACTCTTCGACCGGCACGGTCGTCTCGTCGCCGCTCTCCATGTCCTTCACCGTGTACTCGCCGTTCTCTAAGTCGCGCTCGCCGACGACGACCACGGTCTCCGCGTTGATCGAGTCGGCGTAGCCCAGTTGCGCGCCGAACGATCGGTCGGAGACGTCCCCCTCGACGACCACGTCGTCGCCGAGCGCGCGGAGGTCGCGGGCGAGCGCGGCCGCCTCGCCGCGCGTGTCGCCCACCGAGAGGACGTAGTAGTCGGTCGTCAGCTCCTCGTCGGGCCAGACGCCGGCGCGCTGACAGAGGAGCTTGAGCGTCGCGTGGCCGGGCGCGACCCCGACCGCGGGGGTCGGCTGGCCGCCGAAGCTCTCGATCAGGTCGTCGTAGCGCCCGCCGCCGAAGACGGAGCGGGACACCTCGCCGGTGGAGTCGAAACACTCGAAGACGACGCCGGTGTAGTAGTCGAGCCCGCGGGCGGTCGTCAGCGAGACCTCACAGAACTCGCCCGCGCCGAAGTCGTCGGCGGCGGCGAGCACGTTCCGGAGGTTCTCGACGGCGTCCTCCACGTCTTCGCCGCCGGCCTCGGCGACCGCGTCGAGGTCCTCGGGGGCGTCGACGCCCGAGATGAGGTCGTCGAACTCGCGGGCGGTCGCGCGGTCGAGCCCGGCGTCGGAGAGCAGTCCGAGGTACTCGCCGTCGTCGACCTTCGCGCGCTTGTCGACCGCGCGGATCGCGATCTCGGTGTCGACCGCGTCGGGGTCGTCGGCGAGCGCTCGGACGAGCCCGCCGAGGATGTCGCGGTGCGAGACGCGGAACTCGAAGTCGTCACCGGTGAGCCCCAGGTCGGTGAGCGCGTCGGCGGCGACCGCGAGCACCTCGGCGTCGGCCTCGGGCGCCGACGAGCCGAACACGTCGATGTTCGTCTGGTAGAACTCGCGGAACCGCCCCTGCTGGACCTGCTCGTAGCGCCAGAACGGGCGGGTCGACATCCACTTGATCGGCTTCGAGAGCTCCTGGCCCTTCGCGACGACCATCCGGGCGACGGTGGGCGTGAGCTCCGGGGTCATCGAGACGCCGCGGCCGCCCTTGTCGTCGAAGGCGTACAGCTCCTCGACGATCTCCTCGCCCGACTTGTCGACGTACATCTCCGTCCGTTCGAGCGCGGGGGTGGCGATCTCGCGGAAGCCGTACCGGCTCGCGGCGTCCTCGATCGCGTCCGTCACCTCCCGGCGGGCGGACTGCTCGCCGGGGTAGAAGTCGCGGAATCCCTTGAGACCGTCGTACATGGGCGTCGGTTCGGCGAGCGCCCGCTTGAAAGCATCCTTTCCGTGCGGGGCTCGTCTGCTCGGTGCGGGGCTCGTCTGCTCGGTGCGCGGCTTGTGGTCGTCGTCGCGCTCCCCGTCTCCGCCTAGTCGCGCTGGTACTCCTTCTGGAACCCGCGGAACTCGGTCCGGTGGGCCTCCTCGTCGGAGAGGAGCGTCACGGCGAGGTCCTCGGTGACCGGGTCGTCCGCCTCCTCGGCGGCGTCGATCAGGTCGCGGTACGTCGCGATCGCGCCCTCCTCGGCGTCGAGCACGCCCTCGATGACCGAGAGCACGTCGGTCGAGTCCTCGGGCGGCTGTAGCGAGTCCTGCCTGGCCGTGAACTCGGCCGACCCCGGCGGGCGCGCGTCGAGCTGTTTGAGCCGCTGTCCCAGCTGTTCGGCGTGGCCGAGCTCCTCTTGGACGTCCTGTTTGAGGCTCTCTTTGATCTCCTCGGCGCGGACGCCGTCGAGGACGATGGCGTTCGTCTGGTAGTTCATCACGGTCTCGATCTCGTCGGCGTACGCTGCTCGGAGCAGCTCGACGACTCGTTCAGATGACATACCCGACGCTACGAGCGCGGGACCGAAAGTCGTTCCGACACTCCCGAGCCGACGAGACCGTGTCGGTCGCGGACGGGTCGACGCGCGGGTCGGTCAGTCGTTCCGACCGTGCACGTACGTCTGGTCGTGGTCCGGGAACACTTCGTTGACCGTTCCCTCGCCGTGTTCGTCGGCGATGAGCGTCCGGAGCTCGTCCTCGTAGTCGGCCTTGGGAACCTCCTCGCTCGGGCCCTGCTGGACGTCGAACGTCTCCTCGACGAGCCGGTCGACGGCGTGGCGACCGAATCCGGAGAGCGGAGAGATGTAGTCGATCCCGTGGCGGTCCTCGAGGCTCTGCGCCTGCGCGCGCGACACCGTGGGGACCCGGTCGTCTCGGCGCGTGCCGTCGGCGATGGCGTCGGCGTCACGGCTCGCGATCGTCTCCAAGGCGTGTTCGTGGACGCGCTGGATCCCGTTTCGCGGGTAGCCGTCGTCGATCATCGTCCGGGCCGCCTCCTCGGCGACCTCGCGGTCGAGCTCGACGCGCTCGAACGGGAAGCCCAACTCCTCGGCGGCGCGCTCGGCGTGCTTCCAGTCGTCGGTGAGCCCGAAGCTGCCGGTGACGCAGCGCACGTCGTAGAACCGGTCGAGCAGGTGGGCGGCGAGCGAGGAGTCCTTCCCCCCGCTGTACAGCAGCGCGAGCTCCATCTACCGCCGCCGGATGTCGAAGCTCTGCTGGTCGGGCTGGAGTTCCTTCAGGAGGTCGCGCATTTGCTCTTCGTCGATCTGTCCCTGGATCCGGCCGCTCTGTGCGAGCGCCGCGACCTGCTGTTTCACCTTGTCGCCGAACTCCGGTTTGGACATCGCGACCGCGTTGAGCCGCTGGCGCGCGCCGTCCGTGAGGTACTGCTTGAGCACGGCCTCCTGTTGGGCCTCGGCGCGCTCCTGCGCCTGCTGTTGGGCCTCGGCGTCGGCGCCGCCGCCCTGTTCGCGCTCGCGAAGCTCTTCCATCTTCTTCTCTCGCAGCTCTTCGAGCCGTTCGTCGTCGGGGTTCTCGCTCATACGCACCCGTTCTCGGTCCGCGCGAAAAACGATTTCGGAGGATCGGGTCCCGAGAGGCCGGCCCGGCGGTACCGATCCGAGGGCCGGTCCGCGCCGCTTAAACGCCTCCTGGGCGTAGCCGCCGGTAATGAGCGAGTCGCGGGAGTTCTGTCCCCGGTGTGGCGACGCCGTCCCGGAGCGGCGCGAGCCGCTTCCCGGCGACCCCGGCGGGCGGGACGCGCTGCTGTGTGACGACTGCTACTTCGAAGACTTCGAGCTGGTCGACGCGCCGGACCGGATTGAGGTGCTGGTCTGTTCCGGCTGCGGCGCGGTCCGCCGCGGCGAGTCGTGGCGGGACGTGGGCGCGCGCGACTACACCGACGTCGCCGTCGACGAGGTCGCGGAGGCGCTCGGCGTCCACGTCGACGCCGAAGAGGTGGAGTGGGGCGTCGAGCCCGAGCAGGTCGACGAGAACACCGTCCGGATGCACTGCCGCTTCTCGGGGGTCGTCCGCGGGACGCTCCGCTCGGCGGAGGTGACGGTCCCCGTGAAGATCTCGCGCGGGACCTGCGACCGCTGCGGCCGGATCGCCGGCGGCTACTACGCCGGGATCGTGCAGGTGCGCGCGGACGAACGCGAGCTGACCCCCGAAGAGCGCGCCGAGGCGCTCGACATCGCCGAGACGTACGTCGCCGACCAGGAGGCCGACGGCGACCGCGAGGCGTTCATCACGGAGGTGAAAGAGACCGACGACGGCCCGGACGTCAAGCTCTCCTCGAACCGGCTCGCGCAGAACGTCGCGACGCGGATCACGGAGGCGCTCGGCGGGAGCTTCGAGTCGTACCCGACGCTCGTCACCGAGGACGGCGACGGCAACGAGGTGTACCGGGTGACCTTCGCGGTCCGGCTCCCGCGCTACGCCCCGGGCGAGATAATCGACCCGGAGGACGGCGACGGTCCCGTGCTGGTCACGAGCGTCTCCGGTCGGCTCCGCGGGATCAGGCTCGCCACGGGCGCGGCGTACACCTCGGAGTTCGAGGACGCGGAGGCGCCCGACGCGACCCGGCTCGGGCGCCGGGACGACGCGGCGGAGACGACGGTGGTGACCGTGGAAGACGAGAACGCGATCCAGGTGCTTGACCCGGTCACCTACGAGGCGAAGACGGTCCCGAACCCCGACTTCGTCGACGGCGACGCCGACTCGGTGCTCGCCTTCGAGCACGGCGGCGAGGTCCACCTCGTCCCCGAGGAGTAGGTCGTCAGGACCGTTCCGGTATTTAAACTTCCGAGCGACTGCGACGGCCGCTTATAAACCGTCTGTGCGGTGGCGCGCGCCTGTGAGCGCCCGAAGGGCGCGAACAGCGCCGCGCGAGGGAGTCGCTGGCGCCGACGGCGCCAGCGACGAGGCTGGGGAGGTGTGAGGCTGCGGTGCTGTGTGGTCGGGTGGGACTCAAAGGGGCTGGGGATCTGAAAGTGGTCACCGCAGAGTCGCCGATCACGTATACACAGCCGACAGCAACGCCACTTGATCACGGATAACTAATCGATCAACGGAGTTGAGACACATACCCCGCAATCGATCGCGAAACGCCGTTCAGCGACCAGCCGTTTCGGACGAAAATACGTCTGAAGAACAGGGATTCAACAGCGCCGAACGATCGATATCCGCGGCGTCGCGTGTCGCCGAGTTCAGTCCGCGTGGACGGGCTGCTCCTCGCCGAGCGCGGCGGCGCGCTCCGACTCGGTCACTTCGATCCCGCGGCGCTCCAACTGCTCGACGAACTCCGCCTCGCTGAGGCCGGCCTGCGCGGCGGCCTGAGAGAGTGTCAGCGTTCGCGCACCGTACAGCGTCAGCGCGGTCGACAGCCCCTTCGTTGCCATACCTACGATAGTGCCGTGAAGGTTTATGAAGGTTACTAATTGACTGAGGTCCCTGATACACCTTATACGATATATATTGACGATTGATCACTCCGTGTCAGTTTAAACCGTACCGGACGCCGATCCGGGTAGCGATCCGAACGGATTTCGATCGGCGACCGGGATCCGGAGTGTCACGGTGTCGCGTGCGACCCGCGCCCGCAGGAGTTATCACGCTCTGCGGTCGTAGCCGAGGCATGGACAGACAACAGCTGTTCGCGCTGTTCTTCGCGTTCCTCATGGTCAGTTCCATGGCCGCGTGGGGAATCACCCTCCTGTAAGCGCCGAACGGAATCGGTCCGACGACCGCGGGCCGGATCGAGGGCCGGCACCGTTTCCGACCCTCCTCGTCGGCGATCTCTCCCCGCCGGCGACCCCCCCGTCGACGATCCTTAGCCGTCGCCCCAGACGTCGGAGAGCGGGTGGTCCTCCCGGCGCTCCGCGTCCGTCTCCGAACGCGTGCGCGTCGTCGCGCCCTCGCGGTTCGCGCTGCGCTCGCTACTCGTGTCGCTTCCGGGATCCCGGCCTCCGCCGGATCCGCCCCCGCTCGACCCACCGCCGGGAGTCGTCCCCCCGCGACGGGCCGCCCGGGACGGACCGGACGGCTCGGCGTCGATTCCGGCGAGCGCGGCGGCGGGATCGAAGTCGGGGAGCGTCGGCGTCGTCATCGCGTCGATCTGGTCGCGGAACCAGGGCGGCGTGTCGGCCTCCGCGCGGTCGAACAGGTCCAGAAGCGAGTCGTCCGCGAGGTACGTCGCGCCGTGGTCGTCGGGCGCGCGGACGACCCGGCCGCAGGCCTGAATCACGGTCCGGAGCGCGGTCCGGTGGTACCACGCCCACTGGTCGTCGGCGAGCCGGCGGGCGACCCGGGAGTCGTTGGTGTTGCGGTACGGCGCCTTACACACCACCTGCCAGCGACAGAGGTCGCCCTTCAGGTCGAGCGCCTCCTCCATCTTCACCGAGACGAACACCTCCGGGTCGTCGCTCGCCTTCCACGCCGACAGCTCCGCGTCCCGGTTCGCCCGGTCGTGTCGCCGGACCCGCGCGGCGACGCCGAACTCCCCGAGCAGCTCCGTGAGCCGGCCCGCGATGTCGTACGAGTGCGCGTGGATCAGCCCCTTCTCGTTCGGGTGTTCGGCCATCAGTCGGACGATCAGGCGGGCGATCTTCGGCACCGTCTCGTCGCGGTGCTCGTAGGTCATCGACCCCTGCGTCACGTCGTACAGGGGTCGGTTCGAGAGCGGGAACGTGTGCTCGACGTCGACGAGTGCGACGGTCGCGGGGTCGAGCCCGACGCCCCGGCAGAACGCCTCCTTCGAGAGGATGGTGGCCGATAGCAGCGCGAATTTGTTCCCGCGGTCCCACACGGTGTGCCGGAGGTAGCGGGCCGGGTCGAGGGGTTTGATCGCGAGCGCCGACCCCTCGCCGTCGGGCTGGTCGACGACCCACGTCGTCGGCGACTCCGGGTCGCGGTAGTCCTCGAGGAACCAGCCGAGCTCGCTGATGAGTTCCTGGAGGCGGTCCCGGCGCGCGACCTCCTCGCGGTCGAGCTCGGGTCGCCCCGTCAGCTCGTCTTTCGCCCGCTTTGCGGTGTCGCGGAGCGACGCGGCGAACCGCGCGGTGCGGTCGAGCGCGTCCTCCTCGGGGCCGGCGTCGGCCGCCACGTCGGGGACGCCGACCTCGTCCCACACCGGCACGCGGCCGGGCGAGAGCTCGATCGTCGCGTACATCTCCGCCCACTCCGCGAGCCCGTGGGCCTCGTCGATCACGACCACATCTCGCTTGCGGAACACCTCCGAGCCGGCGGTGCGCATGAAGTACGCGAGCGTCATGGCGGCGTAGCGGTTCCCGGAGGCGATGGCGCGGTCGGAGAAGTACGGGCACCGGTGTTTCACGGAGCAGTCGAACCCCTGCTGGCGGACGCAGGGGGCGCGGTTGACCGGCGTGTCGTGCTCGCCGGGGAGGATGCAGTCGTAGTTCGATTTCCCCCGAATCACCGCCAGGTCGTCGAGCAGGTCGTCGGCCTCCACGTCGTCGATCTGCGACACCTGCGGCGTCGTGTAGTAGGCGCCGGTCGCCTCGCTCGGAGCGGTCTCCTCGACGGCCGCCGCCGCGCCCATGATCGCCCGCGCGAGGAGTGACTTGCCGCTGCCGGTCGGCGCGCGCACCAACACCACGTCGTTGCCGGCGGCGAACGCGTCGCGGATGTCCGCGAGCGCCCGCTCTTGTGCCCCCCGGAAGCTCGGGGCGGGGAACTCGGCGGGGATCCGATCGGGGTCCACAGAGGCCCCTCGCCTCCTCTCGGGATTAAACCCTCGCGTTCCGGGCCCCGAATGAACTCGAAACTACCCGATCGTTTATAGTGTTTCGGCGGGAGTTCGGTGTATGAACTGGCGAGAGGCCGAGCGGGAGTTCGCGGACGACGTCGTCGCCCGGGAGACCCTCCCGCGCACCTTCGAGCGGTCCGCCGAGCGAAACGCGGACCGGCTCGCCCAGCGGTACAAGGGCGGAATCCACGACCGGTCGCTGGTCTCTGCCGGGGTGCTCTCGCCCGCCCCGAAGGGGGAGTACGCCGACGTGACCTACGCCGAGATGCGCGCGATCGTCCGGCGCCTCGCGGCCGGGCTCCGCGAGCTCGGCGTCGACGGCGACACCCGCGTGGCCCTCTACGCCCAGACCCGGATGGAGTGGGCTCAGACGGATTTCGCGGCGCTGGCCGCGGGCGCGACGGTCACAACCGTGTACGCCTCCTCCTCGCCGAACCAGGTCCGCTACCTGATCGAGGACCCGGAGGCGACGGTCGTGGTCGCGGAGAACCGCGAGCTGCTCGACGAGGTGCTCGGGGTCGCCGGCGACCTCGAACACGAGCTCGACGCGGTCGTGACGTTCGACGACGTGGACGCGACCGACCTCGACGCGTCTCTCGGCGGCGGCGCGGGAGGCGACGGCGGACTCTCCGCGGACGACGTGTACACCCTCGCCGAGGTCCACGCCCTCGGCGACGACGCGTTCGACGAGGACGCCTACCAGTCGTGGATCGACGCGGTCGACGTGGGGGACCTCGCGAGCCTCATCTACACCTCCGGGACCACGGGCCAGCCGAAGGGCGTCCGGCTCACCCACGCGAACTTCCGGGAGAACGTCAACCAGTGTTACCGGCGGTTCGCGGACCGCCCGGACCGCGACCCCGACGTGCCGGGGATCTCGGCCGAGTCGACGACGCTCTCCTTTCTCCCCCTCGCGCACGTCTTCGAGCGGCTCGCCGGCCACTACATGATGTTCGCGGCGGGCGCGACCGTCGGCTACGCCGAGAGCCCCGACACCCTGCGGGAGGACTTCGGCCTCGTGCGCCCGACGACGACCACGAGCGTCCCGCGCGTCTACGAGAAGCTGTACGACGCGATCCGCGAGCAGGCGAGCGAGTCGTCGGTGAAAGAGCGGATCTTCGAGTGGGCGGTCGACGTGGGGAAGGCCCACCACGAGGCCGACGACCCGGGCGCCGTGCTCGACGCCAAGCGCGCAGTCGCCGACCGGCTCGTCTTCTCGTCGGTTCGCGAGGCGATCGGCGGTAACGTCGACTTCTTCATCTCCGGCGGCGGGTCGCTCTCGGCGGAGCTGTGCGCGCTCTACCACGCGATGGACCTGCCCATCCTGGAGGGGTACGGGCTGACGGAGACCTCGCCGGTGATCTGCGTCAACCCGCCCGAGGAGCCGAAGGTCGGCACCATCGGCCCGCCGGTGGTCGACACCGAGGTCGCGATCGACGGCGGGGTCGTCGGCGAGGCGGCCGCGGAGCTGCCCGGCGACGTGGGCGAACTACTCGTGCGCGGCCCCCAGGTGACCGACGGTTACTGGAACCGTCCCGACGCGACCGCGGAGGCCTTCACCGAACCGGACCGGCTCCCGGACGACGCCGTCGTCGCCGGCACGCCCCCCGCCGACCGCGACGGCGACCCGGCGGAGCCGTGGTTCCACACCGGCGACATCGTCCAGCTCCGGCCGGACGGGTACGTCGCCTTCCGCGAGCGTGCGAAGCAGCTGCTCGTCCTCTCGACCGGGAAGAACGTCGCGCCCGGCCCGATCGAGGACCGGTTCGCGGCGAACGAGTTCGTCGAGCAGTGCGTCGTCCTCGGCGACGGCCGGAAGTTCGTCTCCGCGCTCATCGTCCCCAACTTCGAGAAGGTCGCGGCGTGGGCCGACGCCCGCGGGATCGACCTCCCCGAGGGCCGCGCCTCGGTCTGCCGCGACGACCGAGTCCGCGAGCGGATACAGGAGGAGGTCGACCGCGTCAACGAGGAGTTCGAGTCGTACGAGCGGATCAAGCAGTTCCGCCTCGTCGAGGAAGAGTTCACGGAGGAGAACGACCTGCTCACGCCGACGATGAAAAAGAAGCGGCGCAACATCTTGGACCGTTTCGCCGACGAGGTCGAGATGATCTACGAGGGATCATAAAGGAGAGAGCCGACGGGTCGGCGCCAACGGGAGTCGAGGAGATCCCTACGCCGACGACGCGGCCGACTCGGCGGGGTCGTCGCCCTCGACGGGCCCGCCCTCACCGTCGTCGCCCTCGTCGACCGGGTCGCCGAACGCGTAGACGGTGTTGTGGCCGGTCACCTCGACCTCCAGGAAGTCGCCCACGTCGACGCCGCGTTCGGTGGCCTTCTGAACGATGATCTGGCGGTAGGCGCCGTCGCGGCACTTCACGGAGTCGCCGGTCCCCTCCTCGACGACGAGCACCTCGAACGTCTCGCCGACCATCGACTCGTACGCCTCGCCGACGACCTCCATCTTCAGCTCGGACATCGCCTTCGAGCGCTCCTTCTTGACCGTCCCGCCAAGCCCCTTCATGTCGGCGGCGTCTGTGCCGGGGCGCTTCGAGAAGCGCGTGACGTTGATCTTTTCGGGGCGGACCTCTGTGAGCAGGTCCATCGACCGCTCGTGGTCGGCCTCGCTCTCGGTCGGGAAGCCGACGATGAAGTCCGTCGAGAGCGTCCAGTGGTCGAGCCGGTCGTCGAAGGTCGCGACGACCTCGCGGAACTTCTCGACGCGGTGCTGGCGGCGCATGTCCTCGAGCACGTCGTCGGAGCCGGACTGGACCGGCGCGTGGATGAAGTCGTACAGCTCCTCGTTCCTCGCGAACACGTCGGCCAATTCCTCGTGGATGCCGTGGATGCCGCCGGGGTTGGCCATCCCGAGCCGAACCCGGAACTCGCCGTCGATGTCACAGATCCGGTCGAGCAGCTCCGGGAGCTTTCGATCTCCCTTATCCCAGCCGTAGACGCCGGTGTCCTGTCCGGTCACCCGGATCTCCTTGGCGCCGGCGTGGACCAGCGCGCGGGCCTTCTCGACGTTCGTCTCGACGGAGGGGGAGTCGACCCGACCCGTCGCGAACTTCGTGATGCAGTACGAGCAGTTGCTCATGCAGCCGCGCGCGATGGGGAGGATGCCGACGACGCCGTCCAAGACGGGCTCGGCGTCGGGGGTGACCGTCGGGCACTCGCCGTTGAGCACGTGGGAGGGGACCTCGTCCCAGTGGAGGATCTCGGCGTCGACGTCGGCCTCCTCGAACGCCTCGCCCTGCGCGAGCGCCATGCAGCCGGTGACGACGAGCTCGGCGGTCTCCGCCTCCAGCTCCTCGGCACGCCGGAGCATGTTCCGCTCCGTCTTCTCGACGACCGTACAGGTGTTGAGGATGGCGACATCCGCGTCTTCGGGACCGTCGGCCGGGCGGTGGCCGCCGTCGCGCAGCGCCCGCTCTATCTCCCGGCTCTCGCCCCGGTTGGAACTACAGCCGTACGTTTCGATGTGATACGTCGCCATCGAGTGGGCTCACTACCGGTCGCGCGGGCAAAAACGCGACGGATCGGGTGGAGAGTGAAACCGGGTCGGGGGGAGGAAAAGCTCCGGTCGGCGTCAGTCCTCGGCGATCGCCGTCGCGGTCGGGGCCTCCGCGTCGGGTTCGGAGGCGGCCTCGGGCTCGGAGCCGGTCGACCGCTCCGACTCGGGGACGGGCGCGTAGACGGACCGGCGGGCGTCCTTGGGGCAGAGCCCCTCTTCGACGAGCCCGACCTCGGTGAGTTTCTCCACCGCGAACCGGACGGTTCGGGTCGAGAGGCGCGTCTCCTCGGCGAGCCCGGTCTGGTCGAACCGGCCCTCCTCGTCGAGGACGTAGTAGACCAGTTTGGCGCTCGGCGGGAGCGGCTCGAGCAGCTCGCGGGTGCCTTCGTCCATACCCGTGACACACGGTCGAGTCGTGCATAACCGTGGCCCGGGTGTGCGCGGTCTCCGCACGTCCACGACCCATTTATATATCACGTCCCGTCCGGGGCGCCCGATCCCCCTCAGCCGTCGGTCCGGAACTCGAACCGCGCGCCGTCCCCGTCGACCACGTCGACGGACCAGCCGTGGGCGGCCGCGATCTCGCGGACGATCGCGAGCCCGAACCCCGTCCCGGTCGGGTCGCTCGATCGCCCGTACTCCGTCGCCTCGTCGGGGTCGATCTCGAAGCCGACGCCGTCGTCCGCGACGGCGAAGCCGTCCGGGAGCGCGTCGACGGAGACCGTGACGCCGCCGGCGTCCGCCGTCGAGTCGGTCCCGTGCTCGACGCTATTTTTAAACAGATTCTCCAGCAGGGTCCGCAGCCGTTCGGGGTCGGCGTCCACCGCGAGCGACTTCTCCGGCGGGTCGAGCGTCGCGTCCGCGGTGTCGACGGTCCGCCACGCTCGCGCGGCCGCCTCGGCGAGGGAGACGGCCTCCAGGTCGTCGACCGTGCGCCCCTGCCGCGCCAGCGCGAGCAGGTCGTCGATGAGCTCCTCCATCCGGTCGTGGGCGTCCGCGATCCGGTCGAGCTCGTCGAGCGCGTCGTCGTCGGCGACGGTCGCCCGCGCGAGTTCGAGCCGGCCCATGGCGACGTTGAGCGGGTTTCGGAGGTCGTGCGAGACGAGCCCGGCGAACTTCTCTAACCGAGCGACCTCCCGCTTGAGCGCCGCGTCGCGGTCGCGGAGCTGGGCCGTGCGTTGAGCGTGATCGAGCGCGACGGTGACGTTCGCGCCGAGCACCCGCGCCAGCTGCACCGCGGTGTCGTCGAAGAACTCCGGTTCCCGGGAGCCGAGCGGCATCACGCCGTGGTCGCCGAGCGGGACGACGAGCAGGCTCCGGTGTTCGCCGTAGCCGACGGCCGTCTCGACCGCGTCGAGGTCGTCGACGACGACCGGCTCGTCGGTCTCGAACGCCTCCCATATCCGACCGTCGCCGGGACCGAAGGCGGGTCGCTCGCCGAGCGCCGCCGTCGCTTCGCGGCTGATCGCGGTCGGTAACAGCGTCTCCGTGTCGGGGTCGTACAGCCGAACGCCGCTGCTCGGGAACTCGAGGATGTCGACCGCCGCCCGCGCCGCCAGCGCCGCGATCTCCTCGCGGTCCCCGCCGCGGAACATCTCGCGCGTCGTCTCGTGGAGCCGCCGGAGCGTGCGCTCGACCCGCTTCTGCTCGCCGATATCGGCGTAGACGTTGTACACGACGGTCTCGTCCGACCGGTCGACCGGGATCACGTTCAGGATGAAGTCCCGGAGACCGTCCGTGGTCCGCCGACGCACCTCCCGTCGGATCGGCTCGTCCCCCTCGAGGACCGCGTCCGCCCCGACGAGGTCGTCGCTCTCGGGGACGATCGCGTCGTGGATCTCTCGGTAGCCGTGGTCCGTGTCCGAGAAGCCGAAGGTCTCCTCGAACGCCTCGTTGGCGGCGTCGAGGCGACGCTCGCCCCCCTCCGCGGCGGTGGTCCTGACGACCGGCAGCGGGAGGTCCTCGAACAGCGCGGACAGCCTGTCGCGCTCGGTCCTGAGCGCGTTTTCGGTCTCGATCTGTTCGAGCGCGTCGGCGGCGTGAGCGGCCAGCAGCTCCGCGAACTCCACGTCGCCATCGTCGAACGCCGCGTACCCGTCTGAGGCGGCCTGAAACGCGCCGTACCCTCCGATCGGGACGCTGATCGCAGAGCGGATGTCGTCCGCCACCGGATCGGCCAGCTCCGCCGCGCCGGCGGGGGCGTTCGGCTCGGCGGGGGCGTCAGCGCCTCCCCCGCGTCCGTCGTCGGCGCCGAGGTTGTCGACGACGATGGTCCGTTCCTCCGCGACGGTGGTCCCGACGACGCCCTCGCCGAGGTCGAACGTCCTGACCTCGTCCTCGCCGACGTTCGCCGAGCGCGCCTCGGGGACGAGCCGGTCGCCGCGGCGGCGCGCGGCGACGCAGCGGTCGAACGACAGGATCGCTTCGGCGGCGTCGACGACGCGTTCGAACACCGCCGCCGCGCTCTCGGCCCCGGACACCTCGGTCGCGAACTCGTGGATCGCGGTGACCTTCGCGTTCACCTCCCGGAGGTCCCGCTCCGCCCGGCGGCGGTTGAGGGCGTTCTCGACGCTGTTCGCGAGCATTTCGTAGCGGTCGCGGCCGCCGCCCTTCTGGAGGTAGTCGGTGACGCCGGCCGAGATCGCCTCGCTCGCGATCTCCTCGCTCCCTCTGCCGGTGAACAGCACGAACGGGAGGCCGGGATCGATCGACCGGACCTCTTCGAGGAGCTCGAGCCCGTCGCTGCCGGGCATATTGTAGTCGCTGACGACGCAGTCCACCCGCTGGTCGCGAACGACGGCGAGCGCGTCCGCCGGCGCGGTCCGCGTCACCGTCTCTACCCCGTCGACGAGACGCTCGACGTGGGTGGCCGCGAGGTCGGCGGCGCCCGGCTCGTCGTCGACGACGAGCACCCGGCGCGGCCCGCCGCCCGCCGGCTCCGACCCCCGGAAGGCGTCGGCCTCCGGTCCGCCCCGACCGCCCGCGGGATCGGAATCCATGGGCGCACCTCACTCCACGGGTAATTTTAGCTTTCGCTCCGATAACCGAAACTGAGAACGGTGACGGAAACAGGTGTGAAGGAGCGCCCGATTCGTTCCCGCGCTCCCCCAAGTCGACCTACAGGAACTCCTCGACGTGGTCGGCGACCTCTTCTGGGGTGTCGCCGACGGGGACGCCAGCGTCGTTGAGCGCGTCGATCTTCGACTGCGCCGTGCCCGTCCCGGAGCCGGAGACGATGGCGCCGGCGTGGCCCATGCGCTTGCCCGGCGGCGCCGTGCGACCGGCGATGAAGCCGGCGACCGGCGTGTCCATGTGCTCGCCGATGAAGCGGGCGGCCTGCTCCTCGTCCTCGCCGCCGATCTCGCCGCACATCACGACGGCGTCGGTCTCGGGGTCGGCCTCGAACGCGTCGAGGGCGTCGATGAACGAGGTCCCGATGATCGGGTCGCCGCCGATACCGATGGCGGTCGTCTGGCCGATGCCGCGCTCGGTGAGGTTGTCGACGACCTGGTACGTCAGGGTGCCGGAGCGGGAGACGAGCCCGACGTTACCGTCGGAGAAGATGTTGCCGGGGAGGATGCCGAGCTTGGCCTCGCCGGGCGTGATGATCCCGGGGCAGTTCGGGCCGATGAGGCGGGTGTCGGTCTCCGTCAGGCGCTTGTTCACCTTCGCCATGTCCTGGGTCGGGATCCCCTCGGTGATCGCGACCGCCAGGTCCAGATCCGTGTCGAGCGCCTCGAAGACCGCGTCGGCGGCGAACGCCGGCGGCACGAAGACCACGGAGGCGTCCGCGTCCTCCGCCTCGACGGCCTCGTCGACGGTGTCGTAGACGGGGACGCCGTCGACCTCCTGCCCGCCCTTGCCGGGCACCGCGCCGGCGACGACGTTGGTGCCGTACTCGATCATCTGGCCGGCGTGGAACTTGCCTTCCCCGCCGGTGATACCCTGCACGACCACTCTGGTGTCGTCGTCGACGAAAATGCTCATTGGGTCACCTCCTCGGCGTTCTTCACCGCGCGCTGGACCGCGTCCTCCAGCGTCTTCTCGACTTCCACGAGGTCCGTGTTCAGGATCTCCATCCCCTCCTCGGCGTTCGTGCCGGCGAGCCGGACGACCACCTTCTTGGGGATCTCGTCGAACTGCTCTAAGGCCTCGTTGATCCCCTTGGCGACCTCGTCGCCGCGGGTGATCCCGCCGAAGATGTTGAAGACGACGGCGTCGACGTTCTCGTCGGAGAATACCATGTCGAGCGCCTGCGTGACGCGCTCTGCCTTCGCGCCGCCGCCGATGTCGAGGAAGTTGGCGGGCGCGCCGCCGTAGTAGTCGACCAAGTCGAGGGTCGTCATCACGAGCCCGGCGCCGTTGCCGATGATGCCGACGTTACCCGAGAGGCGGACGTAGTCGAAGCCGTACTCGCCGGCCTTCCGCTCGAGGTCGTCCTCGTAGGACTCCTGGGCCATCTCGGCCAGCTCGGGCTGGCGGAACAGCGCGTCCTCGTCGATGTTCATCACGGCGTCCGCGGCGACCACGTCCCGGTCGCTCGTGATCATGACGGGGTTGACCTCGATCTCCGAGGCGTCGTTCTCCTCGTAGAGGTCGTACAGCGTCGAGAGGATCGACGCCACGTCGAGCGCCACGTCGGCGTCGACGCCGGCCTCGTAGACGACCTTCCGGGCCTGATACGGGTGGAGCCCGAACGCGGGGTCGACGTGCTCGCGCGCGATGGCGTCGGGGTTCTCCTCGGCGACCTCCTCGATGTTCACGCCGCCCTCGGTCGAGACCATCAGGACCGGTTTGCCCTCGCCGCGGTCCATCGTGACGCCGACGTACAGCTCGTCGACGAAGTCGACGCCCTGCTCGACGAGGACCGAGTCGACCGTGTACCCCTTGAGGTCCATCCCGAGGATCTCCTCGGCGTACTCCTCGGCCTCCTCGCGGTCGGTCGCGATCTTGATCCCGCCGGCCTTGCCGCGGCCGCCCACGTGGACCTGCGCCTTGATCGCGGCCGGGTAGCCGATCTCGTCGACGGCGTCGAGCGCCTCGTCGACGGTCGTCGCGAGCCGGGAATCCGGTACGGGGATCCCGGCGTCGGCGAAGATAGTCTTCGCTTGATGTTCGTGTAGTTTCATCCGTTTTCAACCCGGACCGACGGCGGCTTAAATGGTGCCGATCCGGCTCGCGCGGCTGGCTGGCGTCGCTCGACTGACACCGCCGAGCGCGGGGCGCGCCCCCTCACTCGAACGTCCAGTTCGTCTCGACCGCCGGGGGATCCGCCAGCGTCTGGTAGACGACGCAGTACTTCTCGGTGTACTTCCGAAGCGCCGAGCGGGTGTCCTCGTCGATGTCGCCGTCGACGGTGACGTCGAGACGGAGATCCTCGAACCCGACCGGGGCCTCGTCGTCGACGCCCATCGTCCCGCGGAGATCGAGGTCGCCGCTGGCTTCGACGCTGACGTCGGCGTCGACGCCGAAGCTCTCGGCGACGGCCTGCGCGGTCAGCTGGGAGCAGGCGGCCAGCGCGCCCAGCAGGAGGTCGCCCGAGCAGGCGCCCCCGCCGGGGCCGCCGGCGCCCTCGTGTAACTCCGCCTCGTAGATCGCCCGGCCGATGTCCACGCTACACGACCGGGCGTCGTCCTGCTCTTCGCCGGTCGCCGACAGCGTGATCTGGGCCGCCTCGGGGTTCTCCTCGTACTCTCTCTTCAGCGGTTCCTGATCTGCTCGCAAGTCACTATCAGCCATGCGTGTCACTCACTCTCGCTCACAAAAAGCGTTCTGCCGACCTCGGTCGCCGCCTCCCCACCGTCTCTCCCTGCCTCTTCACCGCATCTTCACAGCCTCTTCACCGCATCTTCACAGCCTCTTCACCGCATCTTCACAGCCTCTTCACCGACGCTCAGTCGTCGTCGCCGAGGATGACGCGGTGGGTCATCGCCTCGGGGTCGAGCACGTCGTCGGCCTCCTCCTCGGTGAGGTAGCCGGCGTCGATCGCGGCCTCGCGGACGCTCTTGCCCTCTTGTAACGCCGTCTTCGCGACCTTCGACGCCTTGTCGTAGCCGATCGCGGGGTTCAACGCGGTCGCGAGCGCCATCGACTGCTCGACGCGGGTCTCGCAGTGCTCCTCGTTGGCCTCGAGCTTCGCGACGAAGCGCTCGCCGAACGTCGCCGCGGCGTTCGAGAGCAGCTCCGCGGACTCGAGGAAGTTGTGCGCGATGACGGGTTTATAAAGGTTCAGGTCGATCTCGCCGCGCGCGGCGCCGGCCGAGACCGCGGCGTCGTTGCCGACGACCTGCTTGTGGACCTGGTTGACCGACTCGGCGACGACCGGGTTGATCTTGCCGGGCATGATCGAGGAGCCGGGCTGGTTCTCGGGCTGCTCGACCTCTCCCAATCCGTTTCGCGGGCCGGAGGCGAGCAGCCGCAGGTCGTTCGCCATCTTGTTCAGGCTGCCCGCGACCGTGCGGAGCGCGCCGTGGGCCTCGGCCATCGCGTCGTGGGCGGCCTGCGCCTCGAAGTGGTTGTCGGCCTCGCGGAACGTCGTCCCGGTCTCGTCGGAGATGTACTCCGCGGCGAGCTCGGGGAAGTCGGGGTGGGTGTTGAGGCCCGTGCCGACCGCGGTGCCGCCCAAGGCGAGCTCGCGGAGGTTCGGCTGGACGCCCTCGGCGCGCTCGATCCCCTTCGCGACCTGGGTCCGGTAGCCGCCGAACTCCTGTCCCAGCCGGATCGGGGTGGCGTCCTGCAGGTGGGTGCGGCCGGTCTTGACGACGCCGTCGAACTCGGTCTCCTTGGCCTCGAGCTCGGCGTGGAGCGTTTCGAGCGCGGGCACGAGGTCCTTCTCGACCGCCTCGAGCGCCGCCACGTGCATCGCGGTCGGGATCACGTCGTTGGACGACTGGCCGTAGTTGACGTGGTCGTTGGGGTGGACGACGCGGTCGCCGATCTCGGCGCCGGCGATCTCGGCGGCGCGGTTGGCGATGACCTCGTTGGCGTTCATGTTCGAGGAGGTGCCGGAGCCGGTCTGGAACACGTCGACCGGGAACTGGTCGTCGTGGTCGCCGGCGATGACCTCGTCGGCGGCGGCGACGATCGCCTCCGCGGTGTCGTCGTCGATGAGGTCCAGATCGCGGTTCGCCTGCGCGGCCGCCTTCTTCACGACGCCGAGCGCGCGGATGAACCGGCGGCTCATTCCGATCCCCGAGATGGGGAAGTTCTCGACGGCGCGCTGGGTCTGCGCGCCCCAGTAGGCCTCCGCCGGCACCTGCATCTCGCCGAGGCTGTCCTCCTCCGTCCGGTAGTCTTCGCTCATACGTGCGCGTTCCCGCGAGACCGGGTAAAAGCTACTGGAAGCGAGCCGGGCGAGACGCGGACGGGAGCGAGAGCCGACCGGGAACGCGACCCCGACCATCGCGGCCTCGTCCGCTCCGTCGGTCGCTCACTCCCGGTCCGTCGCCCATCCCGCGAGCGCGACGAACCCGAGCGTCATCCCGAAAAACAGCAGCAGCACCCAGCCGAACCCCGGCGCGAGCGCCTCGCCGCGGAGGAACTGCGCCCCGAGGAACCCGGCGGCGACGACCGCGACGATCGGCCGCGACGCGTCCCGCAAGCGATACAACAGGGAGGGCGGAAGCCGCATGCGACGGCGTTCAACGGCCTGGCACCTAAAAGCCGACGCCGCCGATCTGCGGGCGGTGGTCGTCGCGCGGCGGGCGACGTCCGCCGTCGCTCAATACGCGATCAGCACGACCGCGACGACGGCGGCGCCGATGCCGGCGACATCGCTCAGGGCGAGCGAGTCGCCGAGGGCGACGACGCCGATCCCCGCGGCGACGACGAAGTACAGCGCCGTGATCGTCGTCGCGATCCCCGCCGCGCCGGCCTGCAGCGCCGCGTAGTACGCGATCGCGCCGACTCCGGAGGCGACGCCGGCGAGCGCCGCGATCCCGATCGCGGTCGGGTCGGTTCCGAGGACGGTCGTCCCCCGGTGGAGGACGTACAGTCCGGCGACGCCGATCCCGACAGTGTACGAGACGATCATCGCCGCCTCCGGCGCCATCGACCGCGTCGCCACGTCCGCCAACACCGCCCAGAACCCCCACGCGACCGCGCCGATCAGCGCGAGTCCGATGACGTGGTTCACCGGTCCGTCCCCACTACTCCTCGACCGGGAACAGCCCCGCCTCGCGGAGGTCGTCGTCGAGGGCGCCGTCGCCGTGTTCCGCGTACGCCTCGGGGGTGTACGTCTTGATCTCCAGGGCGTGGACCGACCGGGTCATGTGGTCGCCGACGGCGTCGTACACGCGCTGGTGCTGGTCGACGAGCGACTCCCCCTCGAAGGCGGGCGAGACGACCCACGCCGCGAAGTGGGCGTCCTCGTCCTCGTCGTCATGGACGCGCGGGGTCGTCACCCGGGCGACGGCGTCCGGAATCCCGTCCTCGATGAGATCGGCGATCGCCGACGGATCGATGGTCATACGCGCCATCGGGTCCGCCTCGTCAAAAAGCGACCGCATGGTCGGCGGCCGGCGCCGCGCTCGTCTCCCGCCCCCGCTTCCGGTTCGTTCGGCTTCGACACCGGTTCAGCCGCGGTCTCGATCAGCTCTCGGTCTCGTTCGCGGCCGTTCCGTTCTCGGCGTCGCCCGACCCGTCGCCGGTCTCGTTTCCGTCGGTCGTCGACCCGTCGCTCTCGTCGCTTTCCGCCTCATCCTCTTCGCCTTCCCCGTCCTCTTCGTCTTCTTCGCCTTCGGCGTCCTCTTCGTCTTCTTCGCCTTCGCCGTCGTCGCCATCGCCGTCCTCATCGTCCTCGTCGTCCCCGTCGATCTCGTTCACCTCGACGTCCCGCCCCGCGACGCCGCTCCCGGAGATCACGGGTTTGAGGATGTAGCCGTTGTTCTTGCCCCGTTTGACGACGTTGATGTCGAAGACGAAACTGACCGGTTCGTCGGGGCTGACATCGAACCCGTTCGTGATCTGGAGCTTCTCGCTCGGGAGCTTCACGTCGACCTCCTCGCCGTCGACGATCCCCTCGACCGTCGTGACGGAGAGCTCGATCTTCTCGTAGCTTCCGGCCGGGATCTCGCCGTCGAACACGGCCATCGCGTCGTCCTCGATCACCTGCGTGAGGTCGACCGTCGCGTCGTCGAGGTCGACGACGGTGAAGCCGCGGTCGGACTCGTCGTCTTCCTCACCGTCGTCAGATTCGTCTTCTTCTTCGTCGCCGCCGTCGGCTTCGTCGCCCTCCTCTGCGGTTCCGTTCGCGGGATCGTCCTCCTCGCTCTCGTTGCCGGTTTGGTCGCTCCCGTCGTCTTCTTCGTCCTCATCTTCATCTTCCTCCTCATCCTCTTCGTCATCCTCATCCTCTTCGTCATCCTCATCCTCGTCTTCGTCCTGCGCCTCGAAGAGCCGTGCCTCGTCGAGGGTGACGTTCAGCCGGTCGAAGTCGCCGATGTCGGCCGGCGCGTCGCTGATGAGCAGTCGAAAGTTGCCGGTGAGCGTCTCCGAGCCGTCCGAGCCGTCGGAACCGTCCGAGTCATCCGGGGCGTCGGAGCCGTCGGACGAGGTGATCCCCCCGTCGCCGGCACAGCCCGCGAGCATCGTCGCGCTCGCGCCCGCACCGAGAGCGACGAACTCCCGCCGCCGGTAGCCGTCGGTGGGGGTGTCCTGCGAGCGGTCGTCGCCTGTCGTCCGCGGTCGGTCCGTCATGGTGAGTCACCGAACGGCCCCCACACGGGTATATAAGGGAGATCCTCTGCCCGAATTTGTGCGGATCAATCCCGTTTTGCACGGGCTCGCCTCGGTCATTTATAAATAGACGGCAGCTCCGCCGCCGACGGCTACGGTTCGGCCGTCTCGATGCCGGCCTCCTCGACGACGCGCTTCGCGTGGCGCGTGGCGCGCTCGCGGACCGCGTCGGCGTCGATCCCGACGTGCTCGCCGCCGTCGTACCGCACCCGACCGTCGACCATCGCGAACGTCACGTCGTCGCCGTGAGCGGCGTACACGAGGTGCGAGAGCGGGTCGTGGAGCGGGGTGGCGCGGGTGCGGTCGGTGGTGAGTCCGATCACGTCGGCGCGCCGGCCCTCGCGGAGGGTGCCGAGGCGGTCGAAGCCGGCGGCGCGCGCGCCGTTCGCCGTCGCCATCTCCAGCACCGTCTCGGCCGGGAGCCGCGTCGGGTCGCGGGCGTCGACCTTCCCGAGCAGGCTCGCCTGCCGCATCTCGGTAAAGGGGTCGAGGGTGTTGTTGCAGGGCGGGCCGTCGTTGCCGAGCGCGACAGTGACCCCGCGGTCGAGGTAGTCCTGTACGGGGGCGATCCCCGAGGCGAGCTTCATGTTCGAGGAGGGGCAGTGGGTGACGACCGTGTCGGTCTCGGCGAGCACCTCGCGCTCGCGCTCGTCGGTGTGGACGCAGTGCGCGAGCGTCACGTCCGGTCCCGTGAGCCCGACCTCGTCGAGCCACAGGATATTCCGGTGTCCCGTGTCCGCCTCCACCGTCTCGATCTCGTCCTCGTTCTCGCTGGCGTGGGTGTGGATCGTCACGCCCTCGTGGCGGTCGGCGAGGTCGCGGCAGCCCCGCAGGCACGCCTCGCTGCAGGTGACGGCGAAGCGAGGGGTGACCGCGTAGCGCACCCGGCCGTCGGCGGCGCCGTGGTACTCGCGGATCAGGGCCTCGCTCTCGGCGAGCGCGGCGCCGGTGTCCTCGAGCAGGCCCGCGGGCGAGTCGCGGTCCATCAGCACCTTCCCGAGCCGCGCGCGGATCCCCGTCTCGATCGCGGCCTCGAACGCCTCCGCCGCGTGGTTGACGGAGAGGTGGTCGACGACGGTCGTCGTCCCGCTCTCGAGGCACTCGAGGTACCCGAGCTCGGCGGCGGCGCGGGTCGCGTCGGCGTCCATCGCGGCCTCCATCGGGAGCACGGCGTCGAACAGCCAGTCGAGGAGCGCGGCGTCGTCGGCGATCCCGCGGCCGAGCGACTGCACCGAGTGCACGTGGCCGCCGACGAGTCCGGGCGCGACGACGTCGAGTTCGCGCCGGTCGTGGTCCGGGTACGCCTCGCGGAGGGCCTCGGCGTCGCCGACCGCGGCGATCGTCTCCCCCTCGACGACGACGGCGCCGTCGGGGATCACGGTCTCGGGGTCGGCGATGACGGTTCCGGCGATCAGCATGTCCGTCCGTTCCTGACAGTCGGCTCTTAAGAGGGTGTCCCTCGAAGGTCGACGGCGGCCGGACCGGTGGATCCCTCGTCTGGCGCTAATCGAGTTCCCGCTCTCGCTCGCGCTCGCCGCGGTCGCGTGCGCCGCGTCGGTCCCGGCCGTCGGCATCGCCGACGCGACCCTCGAGCTCCTCCGTCTCCAGCAGTCGATCGAGCTTCCGCTCGAACTCCTCCTCGCCGATCTCGCCGGTCGCGTACCGCTCGCGAAGCGTCGCCAGCGGGTCGTCGGTCGCCGTGGGTGTCGACGCCGACTCCCCGCCCGTGCTCTCGGACTCGACGAGCGGGAAGTCCTCGCCGAGCAGCAGTACCAGCGGGACGAGCACGAAGAACCCGAGGATGAACGTGGCGGGGATCAGCGCTCCCAGTACCTCTGGGAGGAGGACGGCGAACAGCGACGTGAGCCCGAACGAGAGGATCGCGATGAGCCCGATCAGGCGCTTCTTCTCGAACGTCGGGAGGGACATACGCGTGAGGTTTCGACGAATCAACAAAAACGTACTGCCGGGCGGTCAGCGGTCGGGTCGCCGGGGGCGCCGTCGGCCGCGACCGACGGCTATTCGTTCCGGCCGCCCGCATCCCGACCCGTGCTCAGATACGTGACGACGAACCCCGGGAAGGTGCGCGAGGCGGAGCGCTACCTCCGGGACGGCTCGGTGGAGCGGCTCGACTTCGACTACCCGGAGATTCAGGCCCCGGAGCTGGGGCCGATCGCCGCGCAGGGCGCGCGCGAGGCGTACCGCCACGCGGGCGAGCCGGTGCTCGTCGACGACGCGGGGCTGTTCGTCGAGGGGCTCGACGGCTTCCCCGGCCCGTACTCCTCGTACGTCGAGGAGACGCTGGGGGTCGAGCGCGTCCGCGACATCGCGGCCGACCTCGACGACCGGCGGGCCGCGTTCCGCTGCGTGCTCGGCTACTGCGACGGCGAGGGGTTCGCCGCGAGCCCGGACCCGGTCGATCGGGGGGACCGGAACGCGGCCGCGGCGGCGGGACCGGGCGGAGCCGGCGACGAGGGCGGAGCCGGCGAGCGCGGCGCGGCCGAGACGCTCCCGGTCAAGCTGTTCGAGGGGTACGTCCCCGGCCGGATCGTCGCGCCGCGCGGGGAGGGCGGGTTCGGCTACGACCCGATCTTCGAACACGACGGCGAGACCTTCGCCGAGATGGACACCGACCGGAAGAACGCGGTGTCGCACCGGGGCCGCGCGTTAGAGAAGTTCGCGGAGTGGTACGCGGAGCGGTGATGCGGGTCGAAACGCCGGCTACGCCGCGTCGCCAATAGACGCAGCGAGCAGGTCGCAGCCGAGTTCGATCTCGCGCTCGGTGACGTCGAGCGGCGGGAGGACCCGGAGCACGTCGTGGCCGCACGCCAGCGTGAGCAGGCCTCGGGAGAACGCGTTCTTCAGGACCGCGTCGCGGCGCTCCTTGGAGTCAAACTGTAACGCGAGCAGCAGCCCCTTCCCGCGCACGTCGTCGACACCCGGGAGGTCGGCGTCGCGCATCGTCTCTTTGAACTGTCGCCCCCGGACCGTGGCGTTGTCCATCAGGTCGTGCTCGCGGATCGCGTCGAGCGTGAGCGCGCCCTGCGCGGACGCGATGATGTCGCCCGCGCCCCACGTCGACGAGAGCCGGCTCTTCTCCGCGGGGAACACGTCCGAGCGGGAGATCGTCGCCCCGACGCGAAGCCCCTTCGCGCTGGTGATCACGTCGGGTTCGAGCGCGTAGTGGTCGGAGCCCCACATCTCGCCGGTGCGCCCGACGCCCGACTGGATCTCGTCGGCGATCAGCGTGATGTCGTGTTCGTCGACGAGGGCGGCGATCTCGTCGGTGAACGCGTCGGAGGGGAACCGGTAGCCGCCCTCGCCCTGGATCGGTTCGAGGATGAGGTACGCCACGTCGTCGGGGTCGACGTGCCCGCGTTCGGGGTCGAGCTTCCGGCGGAGCTGCGAGACGCCGTCGGCGAAGAAGCCGCACGAGCAGGTCTCGGCGGTGCAGTTCCGGTCGTCACAGAACGGCGCGTCGTGGACGCCGCTTATCTCGGGGAAATCGCGGCGGTACACCGATTTGGAACGGTTGAGCGAGAGCGCGCCGAGCGTCCGGCCGTGGAACGCGCCGTCGAACGCGATCGCGTGTTTGGCGCCGCCGGAGTCGTCGTACGCGATCTTGATCGCGTTCTCGACCGCCTCCGCTCCGGAGTTCGAGAGGAAGACGGTGTCCATGTCGTAGTGGGCGGTGACCTCGGTGAGCCGCTCCATCAGGCCGGACGAGCCCGGGAGCCCGTCGCCGGGCGACTCCCCGCCGGCGACGTAGAAGTCCTGGCCCGCGATCTTCAGCGGGTCGACCAGGTCGAACTCGGCGAGCGGCTCCATAATCTTCGGGTTGTTGTACCCGAGCGGCGCGGCGGCGACGTGGCTCGTGAAGTCCATGAGGACGTTGCCGTCGACGTCGGTACAGAAGGGGCCCTCGGCGGGCGCGGTCCGGTCCCAGACGAACTCGTAGACGTACGTGCTCGGCGCGGCCGACTCGTGGTGGTACTCCACCCACTCCCGTGCGCGGTCGCCCGGGAGGTCGGCTACGTCGGGCGTGGCGGTGTCGCGATCCATGCCGACGTGTGGCTCCCGGGGAGAATAAACCAAAGGCGATCCGCGCGAAGTTGGAGAAACGTCCAACTCCCGGGGCGAACCGCTCGGGCGTGGACAACGCGCAGAACGGAGGAAGAACCCGAACTAGAGGGAGAAACCCGAACTGGAGGAGGAAGACGGGGACGCGAGAAGCGGTAGAGACGCGAGGGACGCCAGAGACGAGAGACTGATCGCTACGGACCGCCGGGTCCGCCGGCGGAGTCGACCGATCGGTACTCGACCGGTCAGTGGTCGACGTACTGCGCTTCCCACTCGGTCCGCGCGTCGATCTCGCGTCGCCCGCGCCTGGTCAGCGTGTAGTAGTTCGTGCGCCGGTCGCGTTGACCCTTCTCGACGAGCCCCTTCTCGACGAGCGTGTCGAGGTTGGGATAGAGCCGCCCGTGGTGGATCTCCTTTTCGTAGTAGTCTTCGAGCTCCTCCTTGATAGCGAGTCCGTGAGGCTCGTCCAAGCCGGCGATCACGTAGAGCAGGTCACGCTGGAAACCTGTGAGGTCGTACATGCAACGGCTCATACATACCTATCCTGAATAAATAAATATACCGTTATAAGAAGCGTCTATCTCATCATCACACCCGCGTAATGCGCGGATTTCACGGGATCCGTTCTGTCAGCGGATCAACCGTCTCTCCGATTCGACCGCCGTTGAGCCGCCGCGAGTTCGTTTCTACGCTTTGACGTATCCGCCGCGTCGGGAGATCGACGCGCTGAGTCGAGCCACGGTACAAACAGTGTCGGGCGTTCTCGGCGGCTTGCGGGCGATCGAGGTTGGGTTTCGGAGCGAACGCGAGTGCGGGCTCCGGAGCGATCGCGAGCGTGGATCCGGTGTCGATCGCTGTCGATCGCCGTCGATCGCTGTCGATCGATGGTCGCCCGCTCGCGACGGCGCCGTCGCTCTTCGGTATTGGTAGTCGGTCGGAAAGAGGCGCGCCCGACGCGGAAAAAAGCCGCGTCGGGCGTGCCATTGGTCCCCGCTGACGCTTCGGCCCTCCAGACGAAGCGTCACCTGTCTGTACAGGGTACCAGTTGATAAACCTAACGAGCGCGCGCTACATGTGTTCTTCTTCTAACACCCAGCCGAGCGCGCGCTTGTAGTGGGTGAACAGCTCCTCGACGCCGCGGTGGTTCATCTCCTCGTCGTCGAGCTGCTCGCGGAGGAACTCGTACTGCTCGCGAACCTCGTCTTCGGAGCGCATGCGTACGGATACGGGTCGTGCCGGGATAGTGTTGTGGCCGCGGTCGATCCGTTTTGATGATCGAGAGATACTCTTGTCTATTTATAAATGGGTGCTAGCAGATTGACTGTGAAGACCTCCAAAGCCCCAGCCGCGACGACTCGCGTGACTCGCTGCGGTCCTCGGTCGTTCGCTCCGCTCACTCCCTGCGGTCCTTGCGTCGTCAAGCGTCGTCCTCGCGGCAGCGAGGCGCTTCGCGCCTCTGGAAGCCGGCGGCGTTGCCGCCGGCGACTGCCCCTTTGAGTCCCACCCCGCANGCTTCGCTCGGGCGACCGACTCCCTCGCGCGACGCTCCTCGCGGGCCGATGGCCCGCTCGGAGGCGCGCGCCACCGCCTCGTCTTTATAAGTGGTTGCCGTCGCGGTTCCCCCTCGCACCCCGCTCGCCCGGAACGATACGTTGATACGTCGACCGGCGATACTCGATGAGACGATGGACGACCGGACGCGCGAGTACCTGAAAGGGCGGTTCGGCGACTACTACCGCCGGGCCTCGCCGGCGCTCCCGCCGGACGCGAACCTCCGCGAGTGGGGCCACATCCCGTGGACGCCCGGGTCGGGCACGACGATGCTCCGGCACCAGTCGCTGTACGACCTGGGCGACGTGGACACGTTCTTCGCGGACAACGCGCCCCGGCACGCGTACTTCTCGGCCGCGCGCTACGACGACCCCGGCGCGTCGACGATGTCGGGGAAGGGGTGGCGCTCCGCCGACCTCGTCTTCGACCTCGACGCCGACCACCTCCCCGGAGTCGACCCGGAGACCACTTCGTACCCCGAGATGCTCGCCGAGTGCAAGCGTGCGCTCCTGCGACTCCTCGACTTCCTCGACGGCGACTTCGCGTTCGACGACCTCTCCGTCGTCTTCTCCGGCGGACGCGGCTACCACGTCCACGTCCGCGACGAGAGCGTGCGGGAGCTCGACAGCGAGGCGCGCCGCGAGGTCGTCGACTACGTCCGCGCGATCGACCTCGACACCGAGGGGTTGATCCGGACGGTCTCCGAGCGCGGCACGACCAAGCGCGTCCTCCGCACCGAGGGCGGCTGGGGCGCGCGCGTCCACGAGGCGCTCGTCGCGTACGCCGACGACCTCCGCGACATGGACGAGGACGCGGCCCGAGAGCGCCTGATGGAGCTCGAGGGCATCGGCGAGGGGCGCGCTGAGACGATCCTCGGCGCCTTCGAGCGCAACCCGACCGCGGTCCGCGAGGGCAACGTCGAGGCCGGCGGCCCCGGCGTTCGCCGCCTCGTCTCCGCGCTGGCCGCGCGCGTGACCGCGACCGACACCGCGCCGATCGACGAGCCGGTCACCACCGACACCCGGCGGCTCATCCGGCTTCCGGGGACGCTCCACGGCGGCTCCGGGCTCGTCGTCACGCCGATCGCACGCGACGAGCTGGACGCCTTCGACCCGCTCCGCGACGCGGTCCCGGACCGGTTCGTCGGCCGCGAGATCCGGATCGAGACCGACGCCGATCGGACGGTAGAATTAAACGGCGAGCGCGTTAGAGTTGAACCCGGTAGAAACACCGTGCCCGAGTTCGCGGGGGTCTTCCTGATGGCCCGCGGCGAGGCGCGGAAAGCCCCCGAACGATGAACCTCGACGAGCTCAGATCGGCCCAGGCGAAGGAACGCCGCAAGGACAGCCTCCAGCACCTGCGGGACTCCTTTTACGACGACGTGGCCGCCTACGTCGCCGACCTGCGCGCGGCCCGCGACCGCCGCGCGGAGCAGGTCGACAAGCCGTTCTCCGACGACGACGTGCGCCGGATGTCCGACGAGGTCGAGACGGCAGAGGAGGTCGCGGAGGCGCTGTACGAGCGCCGCGTCGGCAAGGTCGTCAAGCTCGCGTCGTTCGCCGCGGCGGACATGTCGGTCGACGCCGACGGCATGACCGCGGAGGAGCGGCAGCTGTTCGACGACCTCGTCGACCGGATCGGCCAGAACAAGTCGCGGGTGCTCGACGTGCTCGCCGGCGAGGCGCCCCCGACGCCCGCAGACGAGGCGGCTCCGCCGAGTCCGTCCCCGCCGACGAACGAAAGCGCGGCTGCGGACCCGGCGCCGCCCGCCCCGGACCCCGAGCCCCCGGTCGAAACCCCTCCGAGGGGTGACGACGGGGCGGCGAACACCGGAGAAGCCGAAGAGGCCGGAGAGACCGGGGTGAGCGGCGACGCGCTCGCGGGCGCCATGGGCGGTCCGGACGGAGAGGTGGCAGACGCCCTCGACGCGTCGACCGACGCCACGACCGACGGCGGGTCGCGCGCGGCCGACGGCCCGACCGCGGACGGCGACGCGACCGCGAGCGACGGTCCGACTCCCGTCCCGCCGGAGCCCGCCCCGCCCGGAGCGCCCGGAGCGTCCGGCGCGGACTCGGACGGAGATTCCGACACGCCCGCGGGCGACGACGCGCCGGCGGTCGACGGAGCGACCGCGAACGCTCCCGACCGCGCCACGGTCAGAATCACCCGCGACGTGGGGTCGATATTCGGCGTCGACGAGCGGGAGTACGACCTCGCGAACGAGGACGTCGTGACCCTCCCCGACGAGAACGCGGAGCCGCTGGTCCAGCGGGACGCCGCGGAGCGACTCGACTGAGGCCGTTTCTCGATGTCCGTCGCCGCCGACAGCGTCGACGGCGCCGCCACGCGAGCGCTCGGCGCCGCGGCCACGCTGTTCGCGCTCGGCGGGATCGCGGTCGCCATCCTCCTCGACCCGACGTTCTCGTGGGCGAGCGACGCGCTCTCCGATCTGGGGGTCCGCGACCCGAGCGCCCCCGCGTTCAACTGGGGGCTCGTCCTCGGCGGCCTCGCGGGCGTCGCCTACGCCGTCGGCCTCCGGCGGTCGGCGGCGAGGGGCGGGAGAACCGCTGCGGTCCGCGCAGCGGTCCTCGCGCTGGCGATGATCGCGATGGCCGGCGTCGGCGCCTTCGACCTCACGGAGCCGCTCCACGGTCCGGCCGCAGTCGGGTTCTACGCCCTCGTCACGGTCGCGTTCGCCGTCGACGGTCTCGCGCGTCGCGGGACGGCGACCGGACGCGTCGTCCTCGCGTTCGCTCCGGTCCACGTCGCCGTCTGGGCGACGTTCGCCGCGGGGTGGTGGCCGGTGTCCGGGCTCGCGCTCCCGGAGCTACCCGGCGCGCTCATGCTCGCGGCGTGGGTGTGGGCCCTCGGTCCCCTGCCGGTGCTCGGCCCCGCCGAGCCGCGATCCGGAGGGGCCCGGACCGACGAGCACTAACGCCGCGAGGGAGTAGGCTTCGGCCATGGAGGTCGAGTTCCTCGGTGGCGCCCGCGAGGTGGGTCGGAGCGCGGTCCTCGTCGACGACGCGCTCCTCCTCGACTACGGCCTGCTGACCGCGGACCCCCCGCAGTACCCCCTCCGCGACCCCGAGCCCGACGCCGTGGTGGTCTCGCACGGCCACCTCGACCACGTCGGCGCGGTGCCGGCGCTGTTGAAAGGGGACCGCCGACCCGCGATCCACTGGACGCCGCCGACCGCGGAACTGGCGCGAGTGTTGGCGCGCGACACCTTGAAGCTCCACGGCAACAGCCCCCTCTGCCCCTTCTCGGAGGAGCACGTCGCGCGGCTCGGCGAGGTCGAGGAGCGCCGCGCCTACCGGGAGCCGTTCGTCGTCGAGGCGGGCGGAACCGCGTACGAGGTGACGCTGTTCAACGCCGGCCACATCCCCGGCTCCGCGCACGTCCTCCTGGACGACGGAGAGACTCGCCTGCTGTACACGGGCGACTTCCACACCGACGACCAGCGGCTGGTCTCGGGGACGACCGATCGACCCGCCGCCGACGCCGTGATCTGCGAGTCGACGTACGCGGACGTGACCCACGAGGACCGCCGCGCCGTCGAGGACCGCTGGGCCGAGAGCGTGCGGACGACGGTCTGGGAGGGCGGCACCGTCGTCGCGCCGGCGTTCGCGATCGGGCGGACCCAGGAGCTCATGCTCGTCGCCGACGCCAACGACCTGACGCCCTACGTCGACGGGATGGGCGTCGAGGTGACGCGGCTGGTGCGCCGGCACCCCGAGTTCCTCCGGGACCCGAAGGCGCTCCGCCGGGCGAAGGGCGCCGCGCGCTTCGTCACCGGGCGCGACGGCCAGCGCGAGCGGATCGCCGGCGACAACGAGTTGATCGTCACCACCTCGGGGATGCTCGCCGGCGGCCCGGTCCACTCGTACCTCCCGGAGATCCGGGGGAATCCGACGAACAAGGTGACGCTGACGGGCTATCAGGTCGAGGGGACGCCCGGCCGCGAGCTCCAGGAACACGGCCGGCTGGCGATACACGGCACGGTGCGGCCCGTCAGCGCCCGGGTGGAGTCGTACGACTTCTCCGCGCACGCCGACCGGGGCGGGCTGGAGGCGTTCTTGGAGTCGTATCGCGGGGCGCGGGTGTTGGTGAACCACGGCGACCGCTGCGAGGCGTTCGCGGAGGACCTCCGGGCGGACGGGTTCGCGGCGAGCGCGCCGGAACTCGGGGAGCGGATCGAGGTATAACGGGATTCAGTCGTCCTGTTCGTCGACGACGGAGGTGTTCGACACGGTTTCGGCGTCTAGCGGCACGTCGGCGAAGCCGACACCGCTTCCTGCCCCGGGGCTGGCGTGGTTCTCCCCGTTCCAGTTCGGGTGGAAGAACGCGATCCCCTGTTCCGGGAATTCGATTGCCGCCATGCGCTCGTCCGACGCGTTGGACGGGAGCTGTGGTCGGACGGGTGCCGACGTGTTCAGCGTCGAGACCGCCTCAGCGCGGAGCGTTCCCTCGGAGCCGTCCGCACCCGGCTCGGCGTCAGTGAGCCACACGACCGCCTCGACGGTTCCGTCTCGGTCGTCGGCGTCGACGAACGCGTTTCCGACCCCCGTGTATCGGACCCCTGTGACGTTCGGCTCCCCGGACTCGCACGTCACGGTGTGGGTGCGGTCCAGGGAGACGCTGACACCGCTCCCGCTCCCGTCGGCCTCGAACAGGAGCGGAACCGTCTCTCCCTCGGAGCAGCGCAGCGTGACGTCGACCGCGGCGACGCCTCCGCGGTCGAGCGACGACGGGGTCTCGACCGACTCGAGAGTCGCGTCCGTCGAACCGCGGTCCGCGATCGAGACGTCGACGTCGAACTCGTCGAGGTCGGTCGCGAACTGGTTGCGGTACTCGACGACGGCCGCGGACTCTCCGCCGTTGACCTCGTCGGCCGCCGGCGCGTAGCCGAGGTACGCGCCCTCGTCGTCGGTGACGTTCGCGGTGACGCCGCGGTCGGCGCTCATCGCCGTGAACCCGGCGGTGCCGAAGATCAGCCCGACCGCCGCCGCGAACGCGAGCACGAGGCTCAGCGTCCGCAGGGCGCTCACGCGGGCCGGTGGCGATCGGGTGACGGCGCTCATCGTCGCTCGCGGAGCTCGGGCGGTTTCTCGGTGTTGCCGAGGCGCGCCCGGCGGCCGATGACGTGATGGGCGGCGGCGGAGATGCCGAAGGCGGTCGCGGTGAACACCCCCACGTCGAGCGCTTCGAGCCCGGCGAACCCCGGCGTTCCCGCGGCGACGGCGAGCAGGAGGGAGACGGCGACGCCCGCGAGCCCGACGTAGTAGAGGCTCCACGGGATCTCCCGGCTGCGGAGGACCTCGATATAGATGTCGAGCCCCTCCAGTTCGGGCGTCGGCTCGACGACGTTCGCCTCCTCGTCGACCGTCACCACGTTCTTCTCCTCCAGCTTCGGCAGATGCGTTCGCTGGAGCGTGCTGTACACGTTCCGGCGGTCCTCGTACCGGACCTCGCCGGGATCGACGCCGCGCTCCCACGCGGTGACGTGCGTGGAGAGCTCGGAGATGTCGATCGGCTCCTCCGCGCGCTTGAGCGCGTGGATGACGAATCGTCGCCGCCTGTTCGACAGCACCTCGAAGACCTCGTCTTCGGACAGTTCACCCCCGTTCCGGACCGGTTCGTTCGTCGTGGCAGCCGTAGGGACCATGAATGTGAGCACCCCGATTCCGCGCCGGCGGATCCGCCTCCCCCAAACCGGCGATTTTCGCTTGTACCGTGTGTAACACTCTGTCATAAATTGGTAGGATAGTTAACTAGAAATGACAAGAATACTGTCACGAACAGGGTCGGATCGTCGGTCTACCGAGCGACACCTGAGGCCGGTATGTACTCACGACCGGTTCTTCAGGGAGTCCTTGATTACCGGAAATCCCGTTTAAAAGGATTTAGGCGCCGTTTACCCGGATTCAGGCTCGCCACGATACGAGCGACGAGGAGCGCCCTCGGCGCATCGAGCCGCCCCCGCCACGCATCGAGGTCGGCACGCGAACATGTCGAGAATATCATAACGAAGTACCTCTCCCCGTATGGCTTATCCGAGCGCTCCCGGCCCGGACGTCCGGGTTGCGGGGGTGCGTGAACACAGGTGAGAGACGACATGGAACGACGCAAATTCGTGATCGGTCTGGGATCGCTCGCTGCCGGCGGGGCAGCTGCAACAGGGACTGGTGCGTTTACGGCCGCAGAGCTCAGCCCTCGGACTGCAAACATCGGTGTTGTCAATGATAGTAATGGGCTGATTGGACTCGAACCCGGTGGAACTGATTTAGTCTACGATGAAGACGGGCAGCTGAAGATTGACTTCAATCCAGATAGCGCAGACGGAGCCGGCGTCAATCCCAATTCCACCTATCAGGTCGGTGGTCTCGGCGGAATTGACAACCTTAACGAGATTCCGGGCGAGCCAGATGTTGTCGATTCCGTGGAAACGCTGGCTATCGACACGGATACAGGAATTGAGACAGAATGTGCGTTCCAACTTCTCAATCAATCAGGCGAGGCGCGCGCCGTAGAAGTCACCTACGACGCAAATGGCGACTTCCCCGACAGTGCCAGTGTCTATATGATCTCCCACTATGATAGTGGAAGCGACGAATCCGAAGAGGTCAGTGCACTAGTAGCAAAGGCTACTCCGGATGCTCGCCGTGCGAGCATCCTGTACACTGACGACGCCGACTGGTCGGAAGATGTTGGCTCCGGTGACACGGTCAAGGTTTCTCTGATCGTCGAAGTTGGAGATACTGAACCTCCGGCTGATCTCAGTGGAGAGATCACGGTGAGAGCGGGAAGTCACGATGATTTCATCGATCCGGATCCCCCGGAATAACTAGCCATCAATGAACAGGCGAGATGTCATGGTCGGGCTGGGAGGGCTGGTCGGCACCGCCGGCTTAACCTTCGGAACCGGCGCCTTTAGCTCTGCAGAGATCACGAGGGAGTCAAACATAACCGTCGTCAACGATAGCGACGCCCTACTCGCGCTGATCCCGAATGAGGAGATCGCAGGAGTGTATACCGACAGCGGCGAACTGACTATCGACATCGGTAAAGAGAACGGAGGGGTAAATATCAACTCCGTCTACCAGTTCGGAGAATTCGTCAAGAGAGACGGTGTCGATCACCTGACAGAGGGAACATTCACGCTCGTTACCGACGACAACCCTGCGGACATCAGTAATAATCAGGAGAGTCTGGAGTCCGCCTTTGCGATCGTGAATCACACCTCACGGGAACTAGAGATTACTGTCTCATTTAAGATCAATGACGATATAGAGGATAGAAGCGACACCATGTACGCCTTCGAGCTACAGACCTCGAAAGGTAACCAAGGCGAGCGGATCGCTAAGACGACCAGCCCGATCGATAACGGTACGGCGTTTACCGAGACGTTATCAGTCGGCGACTCGTTCGGGGTTTCCTTCCTCGTGAACTCTCTCGGAGGCACGACGGATGACGAGATCTCCGGAACGCTAACTGTTAGCGCAGCGGCAGTTTAACTCCTAATTCTACTTTTTGTTCTTCAGTATTCCCCAGGGGGTGGCTCGATGACTGCGTGAGAATTGGGTTTATCCTGCAAAACGACTTATACCCGAATTAGTGAATATTTTTAGATCATTGCTCTCTCAATTCACTATCGAGCACGCAGTACTTCGGTATCTATACCTCGATCCCGCTACCGGTGCCGACCCAGAATGCGACGACATTGCTGGCTCTCGTCACCAGTACGGCGACCTTTTCCGCTTTCCATCCGCCCGTCAGTCGTGGACAGTCCCGCCGATCCCGTCGACGACAAGGACACACTCTAGCCGGGTGACAATCCCTACCGATGTCGACGGAAACGACGGACACGAGGGCACATTTCCGAGGATGACCCTCAAATCACGCCGGCGGGATCGATATGGCTTCGGTCGCCCCTTTGGAGGCGCTTTTCCACATTACCGACGAGAGCGACGCGGACGCCGAAGCATGGATCGATCACGGGAGAGTGACGGGCGTTACCGCTGTCGTTGACGGCGAGCCGGTCGAGAATCCAAAAAGTCACGCGACTCACGCCCGAGGACAATGCTGTTCCGGTCAGTATCGAAGTCGACACCCGCGTCGTCGACATCGCATCAGGCCGTCCGACTCATCGACGGGATATCGATTCACACCCGGATCGCAGAGCCTGAGGAGCAAGGAGGTGTCAATGACGACGACACGGGATCGGGTGAAGCATCAGACGTGGGATCGGTCGCTGGGCGGGCGGTCACATTGAAAACGGAGAGAAGTCGCGGCGTTCACCGACTCGATGGAGCCTACGCCCCGCCGTCGGTGTACGCCCAGTCGTCGAGGACGCGATCGGCGCTCGCGTTCGCCTCGGCGGGGCTGGGACAGTCTCCGGCGACGACCTCGCCGGCGAGGTCGCAGGCGAGCGTGTACACGGCGCTCCCGTCGGCGCGGTCGGCGACGCGCTCGAAGGTGGGGCGGTAGGTGGCGGCCGTGCGCTGTCCGGTCTCGTCGAGGGAGGCGTCGATTGCGTACTCGAGCTGGCGGACCGCTTCCTGTGGTTCCATACGCGTCCTTCTGACCCGAACCCACTTAAGTGTACTCGGATTCGGAATTGAGTTAATTATTCCCCGTCGCGCCGCTCGTGAGACCGACGCCGACGCTCGTCCCTGGCGAGATCGACGTTTATACGCGTCCGGGGGACTGAGCGTGCCCATGGCTGACACTGACGAGCGCGCCGCCGTCGCCGAACGCGCGGCGCGGGCCGGCGCGCGGGTCGCGAACGACCGGTTCCGGAGCGACATCGCGGTCGAGACCAAAGGCGAGGACGACGTGGTGACGGAGGCGGACCGCGCCGCCCAGCGCACCGTGATCGAGGCGATCCGCGAGACGTTCCCGGACGACGCGGTCGTGGGTGAGGAGGAGGACGAGCGCAAGACGGTCCCCGAGCGGGGGGCGGCGTGGGTGATCGACCCGATCGACGGCACCAACAACTACGTCCGGGACATCCGCGTGTGGGGGACCGCGGTCGCGGCCGTCGTCGACGGCGAGCCGGTCGCGGCGGCCACCGTCGCGCCCGCGTTGGGCGACGTGTACACCGCCGACGCGGACGGCGCGTACCGCAACGGGGAGCCGATGCGCGTCAGCGACGTGTCCGACCCGCGGCGGGCCGCGGTCGACCCGACGCTCTGGTGGGACTTCGACTCCCGCGACGAGTACGCCGCCGCCTGCGAGGCGATCGTCCGGCGTTTCGGCGACATGCGCCGTCTCGGCGCCGCACAGGTCGTGTTACCGACCGTCGCCGCGGGCGGCTTGGAAGGGACCATCTCGAACCTGCGGGCGAACCCGTGGGACTCCGTCGCGGGCGTGTTTATGGTCCGACAGGCCGGTGGGAAAGCGACCGACTTGGAAGGGAACCGCTGGCGACACGACTCCACGGGGCTCGTCGTCTCGAACGGGGCCCTCCACGACGAGGTGCTCGAGGCGGCACGCGCGATCGACGGGCTCGACTGAGGGGGAGCGCCGAGACGGGGTCCGCTCACGGCGACGGCGACGGACCCCGCTCGCGCCGCACGGCGAGGGCGCCGTGGTAGAGGATGGTCGCGCAGACGAACAGCGCGGAGCCGACGAGCAGGACGAAGCTGACCCGGTCGAGAACGGGCATCGAGAGCCACGCGGCCGCCTCGCCGAGCGCGACGGCGACGCTCGCGACGAGGAGCATGAGCCCGAAGTAGACGGTCACGTCGTCCTCGTCCACGTACGCGGTCGCCCCGGAGCCGATCCGGGCGCCGAGCGCGCTCCCGAGCAGCAGCGCGGTGACGATCCCGAGGTCGATCACGCCGGCGCGACCGTAGGTGAACGCCCCGACGCCCCCGGAGAGCAGCCCGGTGAACAGGCTCGTCCCGACCGCCGCCGCGAGGGAGGTGCCGATCACGTAGTAGATCGCCGGCATCCGGACGAAGCCGCCGCCGACGCCGAGGAAGCCGGAAATCACTCCGACGCCGGCGCTGACGCCGGAGATGGTCCACAGCGACGCCCGCTGTCCGTCCGCCAGCGTCATCATCGGCGGGACCTCGTACGACTGGACTTTTTGCGCGATCGCGGGGACCTCGTCGCCGCCACCGGTCTCACCGTCGGTCTCGTCGTTGGCCTCGTCGCCGTCGCCGCCGGTCTCGTCGCCGTCGTTCAGCGCGCTCCGCGTGAAGAGGAGGCCGATGGCCGCGAGCACGAGGACGTACGCGACCCCGACGACCGCCTCCGCGACGCCGAGCACCTCCAGCCCGAACACGAGCCGGCTGCCCGCCTCGATCCCGAGGGCGATCCCGACGAACATCAGCGCGCCGAGCCGGTAGTCCACCTGTCCCGAGTCGTGGTGTTTCATCGTCGCGATCACGGCGGTCCCGAACACGAACGCCATCGAGCTCCCGATGGCGACCGGCGCGGAGTAGCCGAGGATGAGCAGCGCGGGGGTCACGAGGAACGACCCGCCCATCCCGAAGAAGCCGAAGAACACCCCGACCATGAAGCCGAAGACGACGAAGAGGGCGAACAGGTCGGGCGTCAGTCCGAGTAGCGCGAACATCTATCTCCGGGCGATCCGTCTGAAGACGACCGGACCGAGCCGGTCTTCTACGACCCCGTACCCCGCGTACAACAGCACGGCCTCGAGGACCACCACGCCGATCACGGCGAGCGCCGCCACCGTCGGCGACGCGCCGGGCAGCAGCTCCGTCCCGGTCATCGGTCTCCCCCTCCGCGCGGCGCGCTCGCGGTCGACGGCCCCCACTCCCGCGGTCCGATTTCAGTCATACATCATCCGTAGCAGTCGGTGAGCTATAACAGTTTTGGGTTTACTATACAATACTATATCCGTATGACGAACGCGGCACGATCCGTAACTTATGACGAGGTTATCAACTCCCGCACCTAGATCCCGTCGGCGTGGGAAAAATCGCCGTCTGACGAGCAGTGGCTGACGTGAACGAGCCTCACACTCGGTTCGCAACCGATTCCTGTTCGCTCGTCGCGAGCGATATCGCCGTCAGCCGGTCACGTGGTTGTGCAAAAATTCGACCATTCTATCGCACGGGATCGTCGTCGCGGCCGTCGATCCTACTGTTCCGGCTCGTCGTCGAGATACCGGTCCGGGAGGAACGGTGACAGCGCGGGCGGCGCGTACGGGGCGATCTGGGCCGCGAGCTCCGCGAGGTAGCGGCGAGTCATCGTGTACACGGCGGCGACGACGAGCGTGCCGAGCACGATCTGCTCGAGCGGCCCGTTGACTAGGTAGAGGAGGGGAAGCGACAGGCCGACCGAGAGCGCGAGGTCCTCGACCGCGCCGTCGTACCGCACGAGCCGGCGCGGGGCGACCCACGTCCCGCGGTAGTGGTCGTACACGGCGCGGTCGGAGTTCCCCTCCCACGGGCGCAGCTCCAGCCCGCCGCCGTACACGTCCGCGACGCTGTGAACGGCCGCCCCGAGGAGGAACAGGGCGGCGGCGACGGTCGCCGCCGCCGGCGCTGCGAGCGCCACGAGGAGGGCGAGCGCCGCGAACACGGTGTAGTACACGGGGAAGTGGAGGGTCTTCCGGTGTCCGACGTACATGTCGAGATCCGGGAAGAGGCCCCCGAGGAACCCGGCGACGAAGCCGATCGGCGCCAACTCCGGGGCCACGCGCACCAGCGGCGCGGCGAGCAGCATCCCGCCGAGCACGTGGGTCGGAAGCATCATTGTGGCCTAACCGAAGCGACAGATACCTATTAACGTATCGGCGGGACCGTGAGGGATGTTGACGACGGGCTTGCAGGGGCCTCGACGGCGGCCTCACAGAGAGGCGTCGACACCGGGCTCGCGGGGACGCCGCCGACGAAATCGCGCCCCACGACGGCGTCCTTATGCCGATGGAACCCGGTGACGGCGTATGCTCATGACGCCGGGACCGACCGCGGTCCCCGCTCCAGTCCGCGACGCGATGAGCCGCGAGCTGATAAACCCCGACGTGGACCCCGAGTTCCACCGGATCTACGACCGGCTGACCGACCGACTGGCGACGGTGTACGGGGTCGATCGAGACGACGCGGCTGCGGGGCCGGCCCGCGACGTCGTCGTCCCCGGCGGCGAGGGGATCTTGGGGCTCGAGGCCGCGATCGCCTCGCTGGTCGAGCCCGGCACCGAGGTGTTGTGTCTCTCGAACGGGCTCTACGGCGACGGCTTCGCCGACTTCGTCGAGTCGTACGGCGGCGAGGCGACGCTGGTCTCGGCGGAGTACGACGACTCCCTCCCGCTCGCGGAGCTCGAGTCGGTCCTCGCCGACGCCGACCGCGAGTTCGAGGTCGCGACGATGGTCCACTGCGAGACGCCGACGGGGACCCTCAACGACCTCGGGCCCGCGCTCGACCTCCTGGAGGAGGCGGACGGGGAAGTTCTCACCGTCGTCGACGCCGTCTCGTCGCTCGGGGGCGTCTCGGTGCCGACCGACCGGATCGACGTCTGTCTGGGGGCCTCTCAGAAGTGTTTCAGCGCGCCGCCGGGGCTCACCACCGCCGCGATCAGCGAGCGCGCGTGGGCGGCGATGGACGAGCGGGACCCGCACTCGCTGTACACGAACTTCCTCCCGTGGCGCGACACGTCGGAGGGGTTCCCGTACACCCACCTCACGACCGAGGTCGTCGCGCTCGACGCGGCGCTCGGGCTGTGGCTCGACGAGGGCCTCGACGCGGTCCGGCAGCGACACCGGACCGCGGCGGCGCGGTGTCGCGAGCGCGGCGCGGAGCTGGGGCTGGAGCCGTTCCCGGACCCCGAGCGGAGCTCGCCGACGGTGACGGCGTTCGAGGTGCCCGGCCGGGCCGAGGAGGTGCAGACGCGGCTCCGCGAGGACCACGACGTGCTCCTCGCGACCGGGTTGGCAGAGATGGCCGACGACGTGTTGCGAGTCGGGCACATGGGACACAACGCGCGGGTCGAGCGCGTGGACGAGGCGATGGACGCGCTGGCGGACGTGCTGTAAGTAGCCGGTAGATCGGTCGCGGGTGAATCCGGTTTTGACGCGTACGTTCGTTTATAAAGTGGTTACTTCCGATTCGGTGGCGAACGCCTCCGAAGGCCCAGCCGGTCACTTATAAGTCGTTGACAGCGATCCGGCGGTGAACACATCCAAAGCCCCAGTCGGTGAGGCGGGCGCACGCTCGCTGCGGTCCTCGGTCGTTCGCTTCGCTCACTCCCTGTGGTCCTTGCGTCCCCTGCGCCCGCCTCACCGACTGCCCCTTTGAGTCCCACCC
>NZ_AOJG01000039.1 GCF_000337375.1 Halorubrum lipolyticum DSM 21995
ACTCCCTCGCGCCGGCGTCGCCGGCGGCTCCGCCGCCGGCTGCCAGAGGGACCGAAGGTCCCTCGCGGCTCGCGGCCCTGCGGGCCGCTCGCCGGGACGCGCCACCGCACGGATCATTTATAAGCTATCGTCTTCCCTAGCGTCCTCTCCCACTCGCGCCCACGCCAGATGCGCGACGATCCCGAGCAGGAACGCGACGCCGAGGTTCGTCGCCAGCGCGAGGAGGCCGATCGCGACCGAGAGCGCGACGTTCTCAGAGTCGAGCGCGTTGCGCGCGAGCGAGACGGCGACGATCGCGAGCAGCGCGCCGAGCATCGCCACCGGGAACGCATCGAGCAGCGCGGGGGTCGCGAAGGGGACCGCGACGAGGTAGCCGACGCCGAGCACGACGTTCGCGCCGCCGGTCCGCGCGCCGAACGCGTGCTTGCCCGCGACGCCGTCGCAGCCGTGGCACATCGGGATCGCGCCGAGCGGCACCGCGATCAGGTTCGTCGCGCCCATGCTCGCCGACAGCTCGTCCGGCGTGACCTCGGCGTCGAACAGGTCGGCGAACAGGAGCGAGGTCGCCAGCGCGGCGTTCCCGATCGTCATCGCGAGCTGCGCGGCGATCCCGTCGGCGGCGCTCCGGGTGACCGCTCCGGAGAGCACCTGGGGGGAGAGACCCGGCGGCGCTCCGGGCCACCGCGGCGCCGGGACCCCGGCGGTGACGAGCGCGAGCGCGATTCCGACGACCGCCACCGCGAGCGCGCTCGCCTTCCCGTGTCCGGCGAACGCGGCCGCCGCGGCGATCGCCACCCCCGCGGCCGCGAGGACGGGGTCGCCGAGCGCGAGGTCGACCCCGGTCTCCAGGAGGACCAGCCCGACCGCGAACTGCACCCCGCGGATCACCGGCTCGCCGATCCAGCGCTCGACCCGCGCGAGCGTCCCCGTGAGCCCGATCGCGAGGAGGAGGACGCCGAGGACGAGCCCGGCGAGCGCGAGCTCGGCGTACGTCAGCGCGCCGGCGATCGCCAGCGCCGCCAGCGCCTTCATCGGCTCGACCGACACCGGGAGCCCGTACCGGACCCCCCAGACGATCTGGAAGACCCCGAACCCGACGAGCGCGTGCGGGAGCGACACGTCGGTCAGCAGCGCGAGCGCGACGACCAGCGGGATCACCGTAATCGAATCCCCTATCGCGCCGGTGAGCGCTCCCGGACCGAACGCGACGTTCCCGCCGCCCGACCGTCGAACGTTTGTCACGGACAGAACGCTCTCGGACCCCGACGCTCTTGAGCGTGTTCAGAAACCGTCGGCGATCGCGCCAACGCGAGACATAACCAGTATCGGTTACAACAGCCTGCCGCAGCTACCTGCTATTTATCAATCGTCCCGCAGCCGCGGCCCGAGAAACTCCGCCGCCGCCGCTCCGGCGTCGCCCGCTCGCCCGACGAAAAAGTGGTCGGACTCGAAAGCGACCGTCTCGAGCCCCAGCCGGTCCGCCCGCTCCACCACGGGCTCCCAGTCGGCCGTCGAGTCGCGGGTCGCGTACAGGATCCGGGCTTCCACGCCGAGATCGACGAGGGCGTCGAGAGCCGCGACCGCGTCCACGTCGGGGTTCAGCCGCGCGGTCGGCGCGAGCGCGCAGACCCCGGCGAGTTCGGGACGGGACGCGGCAGTGACGAGCGCGACGGTCCCGCCGAACGAGAAGCCGAACAGCCCGACCCGCTCGTAGCGCTCGGCCGCCCAGCCGACCGCGTTGTCGGCGTCGGTGCTCTCGCCGTACCCCTCGTCCCAGTCGCCGTAGTCGAACCGGAGGCAGTCGATCCCCCGTTCGGTCAGGGCGTCGCTGACGGCGGTCAGGCGCTCGTCGCCGCGGTGTCCCCCGTGTCGCGGGTGCGGCGGGCAGGCGACGACGACCGCGTCGGAGCGAGAGCCGTCGTCGGTGGTGTCGCCGTTGCCGTCGCTCGCGGCGCCGTCGAGGGTGGCGCGCACGTCGCGGCCGCCGGGGATGAGGACGGTGTCGCTCACGGGTTCGAGGGAGTCGCCGCGTCAGGGCACCTGCGTCACGCGGTCGACGTCGTCGAGCGCGGCGAGGTCGTCCGCGAGCGCCTCCTGGTCCACGTTCGCCTCGTAGTAGAAGACCAGATCGAAGGTGCCGTCGCGGAGGAGCTGCTGGCACTCCCAGACGAACTCCTCGTCGTCAAGCGTGAGTCCCTGAAACTGGTTCGACGAGAAGTTCGTGTCGTCGTTGCCGGCCTCGATGTACGCCTCGCCCTTGCCGGCGCGGTCGGCGATGACGTCGTTGATCGCGACCGTGAGCTCGTGCATCTCCAGGTCCTCCTGTCCGCCGAGCGTCGTGTGGACGATACAGCCGACGAGGTCGATGTCGCCCGGCTCGAGTAAGGCCTTCGTCCGCGTGTAGAGGTCGGAATCGACGGTTTCGCTCATAGCCGACCGTTCCGGCTCCCGCGATAAACGGGTGACGGTTCCTGACCGACTTCCCGCTCTCCGGGATTCATCGGCGCAGGGAGACGACGAGTTCGCTCGCTCCGTCCGCCGCGCTCCCGTCGCCCGTCGCGCTCTCCTCGACCGCCGAGCGCTCCTCGACCGCCACGAGCCCGTCGTCCGCGAGGTCCTCGATCAGCCCGCGCAGCCACTCTCGGCCGTGCTCGCCGCCGGGTGCGTAGTCCACGCGGACGCGGGGCCCGAGCTCGTCGAGCGCCAGCTCGTCGTACTCGCCGAGGATCCGGACCACGCGCCCCCGGAACTGCCGCCGACTCCCCTCGAAGCTCGGCTGCTCGGGCACGTCGGGCGCGGTGAAGTCGCCGGTCTCGTAGGCGTGACACCACCCGCGCCACGGGCAGCCGGCCTCGTCGCAGCGGGGGGTCGTCCCGCAGGCGACGCCGCCGAGTTCCATAATCGCGTTGTTCCAGACGCGGGACTCGCCGTCGGGCATCACGCGCGAGGCGACCCGCGCGAACGCCGAGTCGTCGTCCGGCACCGCGAACGCGCGGTGGAGCACCCGCTTCACGTTGGTGTCGACGACGGCGTCGCCGTTATTGAACGCGAACGACGCCACCGCGTTCGCGGTGTAGGGACCGACGCCCATCAGCTCCCGCAGCTCCGCGGGCGACTCGGGAAACGCGCCGTCGTAGTCGTCTTCGATCTGCCCCGCGGCCTCGTGGAGGTACTTCGCGCGGTTGTTGTAGCCGAGCGAGTGGTCCGACCAGAACGCGACCACGTCGCCGCGGTCGGCGTCGGCCAGCGCCGCGGTCGTCGACCACTCCTCAAGGAAGGCCTCCCACGCGGGGACGACCCGGTCGAGCTGGGTCTGCTGGCTCATCACCTCGCTGACGAGGATCTCGTATGGGTCCTCGGTGCGCCGCCACGGGAACTCGCGGTGGTCCGCCTCGTACCAGTCGACGAGCGCCTCGCGGACGGCGTCGAGGTCGGCCGGCAGCGCGGGGGCGTCGCCGTCGGCGAGACCCCCAGCGGCGGCGGTCGCGTCCGGATCGGTCATTACCGTCGGTCGGGCCGGCGGTCGTTTATCAGTGCTGGTCCGCGTCGGGGTGTCCGTCCCGGTCGCGGTGCCGTTCCGCGTCGGGGTCGATCGGCTCCATCGAGCGCGGGTCGCGGTCGGGACCGGGGTAGTCGCCGCCGACGGCCTCCGGGTACAGCCGCGCCGGCGAGAACACGGTCGCGAACGCTCGCGGTTCGCGGACGCTCACCGCCATCCGGTTCCGCAGCCCGGCTGCGGCCCGCGCCCCCGTGAGCGACGGGTCGAGGCTCACGACCTGCATCGCGCCGCCGCGGTACGCCGACGCCAGCGCCGGGTGGTCGCCCGCGGGCTGGGCCGCCGGCTCGCGCCACGTCTCGACCGCCGCGCGCCAGTCGGCCGCCAGCTCGTCGTCCGCGAGCGCGGCGATCACCGCCTCGGCGTCGTCAAGGAGCGGGTCGCTGGCGACGAGGGTCGTCCACGCGTGCGAGCGCAGCGCGTCGAGCGCCTCGCGGGCCGACCCGCCGACGAGGAGGTCGGCCGCGAGCGCGTCGGCGTCGGCGACGACGCGGGCCGGGCTCGGATCGCGGTCGACGGGCGGGAGGTCGGCGGTGGCGTCGCTCTCGGCGCTGCCAGTGGAATCGTTGCCCTCGGACTCGGACCGACGCTCGGCCAGCGCCGCGCTCACCGCCTCGGCGCTCGCGTCGTACTCGGCGGCCCGGTCGAAGAGATCGGCGAAGGTCGCGGTCATACGTGCGATGTTGGCGGCGACGGGTATCGAGTTTGCGGCCGGCGGTCGGAAGGAATCTCGGAGCCGGGACTAGCCGATCGAGGAAGTACGAGAAGAGCCTAGGCCGAGATTTGAACTCGGGGTCTCGTCCTTACCAAGGACGCGCTTTACCGCTAAGCTACCCAGGCGCAATCAGTCGTTGTCGGGAGTCGACTTTAGGGGTTTCGATTCGGGGGCGTGCCGTCACGGGGACACACACCGTCCCGGCGTCGTCGGGCGAGTTCACCGATCGGTCGCGCTCACGGCGCGGTCGGAGATGTCGGCGATCCGGTCGGCGGTCGTCTCCGGGAGCGCGCGGCCCGGCGGCGGGAACTCGCCGTCGTAGTCCGCCGCCAGATCGCGGGCGTACGTCAGCAGTTCCTCGGGCGGGTCGCCGCCGACGGCGGTGGTGCCGGCGACGACCGCGAGTTCGAGGGCGTCGATCTCCAGGTTCCGGTCGAGCGCGGTCGCCGCGGCTGGATCGGTCCCCTCGCGCTCGCGGACCGTCTGGTCGCGGCCGAACGCGCGCACGACCTCGACCGCGGCGGCGGCGGCGTCGGTGCACGCGAGCAGAGAGAAGCCGCGCGAGACGAGCACGTCGGCGGTCAACACGTCCATGTCGGCGTCGATGTCCGACTCCTGCGTGGCCGCGGTCACCCACGGTTCCTCGTGGGCCACCGACCGAGTGAGTCGGAGCCCTTCGTAGATGAGCTGGACCCCGGCCGCGCGGTCGACCACCGCGTCGGGGTCGACCTCTGGGTCGACCGCGCGGGCGGTCACCAGCGCCAGCACCCCGGGCGTCACGGCGGCGTTCGCGATCCGGTCTTCGAGGGCCTCACGCAGCTGATCGGGCTCGACGTCCGCGAGCGCCTCACACGCGGCGTCACGCGCTCGCGCGGCATCGTCCATTACGTAACGGTAGTCGATCGAGGGGCAAAGACCTTTGGAAACGAACGGGATACGCGGACGTGATCCGCACCCGAGACGACGACGCGGTCCGCGTCGTGACGATCGACCGACCGGCGCGCCGGAACGCCCTCCGAACCGAGGAGCTGACCGCGCTCCGAACCGCCGTCGCCGACGCCGACGCGCCGGTAACCTACCTCCGCGGCGCCGGCGAGGCGTTCTGCGCCGGCGCCGACCTCGACGCGGTCGCCGCCCTCGACGATCCGGAATCGTTCGCCCGCGCGGGACAGCGCACGGCCGCGACCATCGCGGACGCTGAGACCGTCGTCGTCTGCGGGATCGACGGCGCGGCCCGCGGCGGTGGCGTCGAGCTCGCGCTCGCGGCCGACCTCCGGGTCGCCACGCCCGCGGCGACGTTCGCGGAGCCCGGCGTCGCGTTCGGGCTGTTCGGCGCGTGGGGAGGGACCGTCCGCCTGCCGCGGGTGATGGGCGAGGGCGACGCGCTCGACTTCGCGCTCTCGGGGCGCGTGCTCGACGCCGACGAGGCGCTCCGCACCGGGCTCGTCTCCCGCGTCGTCGACGACCCGCGATCGGTCGCCGACGCGATCGCGACCGGGAAGCCGGACGCGCTCAGCGCGATCAAACGCCGGATGCGCGACCGCCGCGACGACGAGACGCAGGAGCGCGCGGAGGCGGCCGCGTTCGCCGACCTCGTGCGCGCTCACGCCGACGATATCGCGGCGACGCGCGGGGAGTGACCCTTGACGGGCGCCGCCGCCCTCCCCGTGATTCGTCGCCTCTGCCCGCCCGCCGTCGGTCGGATGTGACAAGTTTAAGTGATCCTCCGACCAATCGTCAAGTGCGAAGCACGCACCGGTAGTGTAGTGGTATCACGCAACCTTGCCATGGTTGCAACCCGAGTTCAAATCTCGGCCGGTGCATTTCTCGAACGTAGTGAGTGAAATCACCGAGTGATTTGAACTCAGAAAGATGCAGCCCGCGCAGCGAACGAAGTGAGCGAGCAGGACCGTCTTTCCATAGTTCAAATCTCGGCCGGTGCATCTTCTCGCTACGCTCGAAGATACACCGGCCTGCCTCCCGTTCGCTCCGCTCACGGGAGTCTCGGCCGGTGCTTTTTCTGACTGATCTAGTCGGTAGCCTCTATTTTTGCCGACGTTTATTTGGGTACCGCTGGACTCTACTTCACTTAGAAATAGGTCTGCGGCTGGCGCGTGCCTCCGAGCGCCCACCGGGAGCGAGGAGCCCGCGCGAGGGAGTCGCGAACGGAGTGAGCGACGAGGCTGGGGAGGTGTGAGGCTGCGGTGCGGTTGCGGTTGGGCGGGACTCAAAGGGGCAGTCGCCGGCGGCAACGCCGCCGGCTGCCAGAGGCGCGAAGCGCCTCGCGGCTGGGGCTTTGGCGGTGTTCACCGTCGATCCGCAGACAGCTATTTATAAGCGAGCGGCTGGGGCTTTGGTGTTCACCGCCAATCAGCTATCCGTCATTTATAAGCGATCGACCCGACCAGCGACCCCGCTCCGATCGAACCACGGACGAACTCTTCCCCACACCGATCCGAACCCCAGACCGTCACGGTTAGGTTCGCCCGTTCGTTTGGACAGGTAAACCCGTCTCGCCGGCGAGTCTGCCGACGAGTCCGACCCCACCATGCAACAGTACCTCGATCTCGTCGACGACACCCTGTCGACGGGCACGTACAAGCCGAACCGGACCGGCGTCGACACGATCGCGACGTTCAGCGGGCAGTACACCGTCGACCTCGCGGAGGGGTTTCCCCTCCTCACGACCAAGAAGATGGACGGCTACCGCTGGAACTCGCTGATCCACGAGGTGCTCTGGTACCTCTCCGGCGAGGAGCACGTCCGGAACCTCCGCGAGGAGACGAAGATCTGGGACGCGTGGGCCGACGACGAGGGACGCCTCGACACCGCCTACGGCCGGTTCTGGCGTCGGTTTCCGGTCCCGGACGAGGACGCCGCGCTCCCGGGCGAGACGTGGCCCGAGGACGCCCACCGCTGGGTGACCGTCGAGGAGGGACCCGACGGCACCGAGCGCCGGACGTTCGACCAGATCGGGTACGTGCTCGACACCCTCGACGAGAACCCGCAGTCGCGCCGGATGGTCGTGAACGCGTGGCACCCCGCCAACGCCGCCGTCTCGACGCTCCCGCCGTGTCACTACACCTTCGTCGTGAACGTGCAGGACGGCCGGCTCAACCTCCACCTCACGCAGCGCTCGGGCGACATCGCCCTCGGGGTCCCGTTCAACATCGCCGCGTACGCCCTGCTCGCGAAGGCGCTCGCGCAGCGGACGGGGTTCGATGTGGGCGAGTTCGGCCACACCGTCGTCGACGCGCACGTCTACTGCGGGCGCGGCGAGCGCGGGAAGTGGTACGCGAACAACCTCCCGTACGTGCAAGACCGGCTCGCGACCGTCGAGAGCAAGGCCGACTACCTCGACGTGAAGAGCTGGGTCGAGCGGACCGCCCCCGACGAGGCGGACGGCGAGGCGGGGTACGACCACGTCCCCGGCCTGCTCGAACAGCTGTCGCGGGAGCCGCGCGAGCGCCCCCGCATCGAGATCGCCGACGTGCCGCTCGACGAGCTGACCCACGAGGACGTCGAGGTCGTCGACTACGACTCCGCGGACGGCATCTCGTTCGCGGTCGCGGAGTGACCGGAGCGATGGCACCGGAGCGAGCGGTGGACCTGGTCCTCGTCGCCGCGGTCGCCGAGAACGGCGTCATCGGCGACAGCGGCGGCATGCCGTGGCACTACCCGGCCGATCTGGCGCACTTCAAGCGCCTCACGACCGGTCACCCCGTGATCGTCGGCCGCGCGACCTACGAGAGCATCGCCGCCCGGCTCGGCGGTCCGCTCCCCGACCGCACCAGCGTCGTGTTGACGACGCGCGACCTCGATCTCCCCGAGGGCGCCGTCGTCGCGAACGGCGTCGAGGAGGCGGTCGACCTCGCGGCCGCCGACGCCGCCGACCGCGGCGTCGACGAGGCGTACGTCATCGGCGGCGCGACCGTCTACGAGCAGTTCCTCGACCGCACCGACCGAATGGTGTTGACGGAGGTCCCCGAGCGCCCCGACGGCGACACGCGCTTCCCGGACTGGGACGCCGCGGAGTGGTCGGAAACGGAGCGCGAGGTCGTTGCGGCCGAGGACGGGGACTCCGAGAGCGACGACGAGGCCGGCGACGACGGCGACCTCGCGTTCGTCACCTACGAACGAACCGGCGACTGAAGTCGGGGGTCCGAGCCCGCTACCGGGTTGCCGATCGCAGCGCGGTATGTCGAAACGAGCGCAGATTTTCTGCCTAATCACTCAGTGATATAGCGATTAACAACACTGATCACGAACCGTTATCGAGAAATATCGATCGGAACAACACTTTTTATCCTTGGGTGTGTTACAAGATAACATGGCATTAGCGGAAACAGCGATCGAGCCCAGACAGTGCCCGTTCTGCGGGACGGACATCGCGTCCCCCGGCGCGGGGTTTATTCGTCACGTCGAGGACGAGCCCGAGTGTCGCGACGCGTTCGAGACGTGGCGCGACCGCGTCAGCGACGACATGCGGGGCGGCTGGGCGGGGTGACGACGACACGACGCGGTCGCCGGGCCCCGAGGCAGACCGGTCAGCTCCGAAGCGCCTCCACGGGGCGCTCGTTCGCCGCTTTCCACGCCGGGTACGCCCCGCTGACGAGCCCGACGCCGACGCCGAACCCGAGCGCCAACAGGAGGTAGTAGCCGTTCGTCGGGTCGAGCACGAGCGCGGCGTCGACCGCGGGCGTCGCGGCCACGAGCCCGGCGACGAGCAGCACGGTCAGCACGGTCCCCGCCGCCGCGCCCGCCGCGCCGATGAGGCCGGCCTCCGCGAGCAGCACGCGCAACACGTCCCGGCGGGTCACGCCGACAGCGCGCATCACGCCGATCTCCTGTCTCCGCTCGACGGTGCTCATCAGCATGACGTTGAGGATCGAGACGCCGGCGACCACGAGCGAGATGGCGCCGAGCCCGAGCAGGAACGTGCTCAGCAGGTCGAAGAAGCCGTTGATCTCGTCGACGATCGCCGCCAGCTCGAACAGGTCGACGCGCTCCTCGCGGGCGTTCACCTCCTCGCGGATCGCGTCGGCGGCGGCCCGCGCCGTCTCCCCCGACTCCGCGACGACCAGCGCCTGCGCGTAGCCGTCGGCGGCGAACGCCGATTCCGGCAGGAAGACCGCGTCGTCGGGCGCGACCGGGCTGAACGTCTGGCTCTCGGCGAGCACGGCGACGACCCGGACCTGCGTCCCCGCGATCCCGACGGTGTCGCCCGCGCCGACGCCGAGGTCCTCGGCGACGCCCGCGCCGACGATCGCCCCCTGCCGGTGGCGGTCCGGGAGCCTCCCCTCCGCGGCCTCGAACGCGAGTCCCGGCTCCTCGACGCCGTATACCGTCGCGAACGTCTGCGAACTCGCCCCCTCGACGACCGCGTTGTCGGAGTATAACGGGACGACTGCCGGGTCTCCGACCGCCGGGTCGCCGACGGCGCGTCGGATCGCCGCCACGTCGGCCGTCGAGAGCGACTCCACGCCGGCGTCCGCGTTCGGCGACACCACCACCTGCGTGCCGATGTCGCCGATGGCGTCGTCGGCGCCGAGCGCGAGCACGTTCCCGAAGATCCCCAGCGCCGCCACCGCGAGCACGCCGATGCAGACGCCGAGCACCGCCAGCACCGTTCGCACGCGGTTCCGCCGGAGGTTCCGCGCCGCCATCGAGACGGCGGGGCGCCAGCCCCGGAGCCAGCCGGTGGCCCCATGGTCGCTCGCCGTCCCGCCGCTGCCGTCGCTCGTCTTCCCGCCGCTGCCGTCGCTCATCGTTCCTCCGGCGCGAGCGCCGAATCGGGGGCGCGGTCCGTCGAAGACCCCCCAACGGAGTCAGTTTCGCCCGCGATTCCGCCCTCCAACACCCCGTCCGTGAGCTCGACGACGCGGTCCGCGAACTCCTCGACGAGCGGGTCGTGCGTGACGGCGATGACCGCGACCCCTTCCTCCTTCACGCGCTCGAACTCGGCGAGGATCGACTCGCCGGTCTCCGTGTCGAGGTTCCCCGTCGGCTCGTCGGCGAGCAGCACCGCCGGCTCGTTGATGAGCGCCCGGGCGATCGCGACCCGCTGTTTCTGCCCGCCGGACAGCTCCGACGGCTCGTGGTCGAGCCGGTCGCCGAGCCCGAACCGCTCGAGCAGGGCGGCGGCGCGGTCGCGCTCGTCGCCGGGGTCGAACGCGGTCGGGAGCGCGACGTTCTCGACCGCGGTCAGCGTCGGCAACAGGTGGAAGTCCTGGAAGACGAACCCGATCGACTCCTTGCGGGCCGCGGTGCGCTCGGCGACCGAGAGGCTCGTCACGTCCGTCCCGTCGAGGAGCCGCTGCCCCTCGGTGGGGTCGTCGAGCAGGCCGAGCACGTTGAGCAGCGTCGACTTCCCGGAGCCGCTGGGACCGACGACCGCGACGAACTCCCCCGGCTCGACCGCGAAGTCCACGTCGTCGAGCGCCACGACCGGCTCGGCGCCCCCGCCCGGGTACCGCTTGGTCACGCCGCGCAGCTCGACGCTATACATCGCGGCGACGGATCACGCTCCCGGCGACCGCGACGCCCGCGCCGCCGACGAGCCCGATGAGTCCGAGGGTCCCGAGCGTTCCGACGGCGCCGGAGCCGGAGCCGGAACCGCCTCCCGCGCCGTCGCTCGTATCGGGGAGCGCGACCGTCGCGGTCTCGGTGTACCGGACGCCGCGCTCGGTGTACGCGATCCGGATCGGGACCTCCTCCGCCGCGGAGACGTTCGCCGCGGTCCGCAGGTCGAAGGCGACGAAGTCGCCGGCGCCCACGCTCCCGACGAAGTACTCCCGCCCGGCCGGCGTCGGCTCGACCCCGTCGGCGCCGGCGACCGAGACGACGACTCCCTCCAGCTCCCCGGTGCCCTCGTTGCCGAGGTTGGCGTCGACGACCACCTCGCCGTCGTCGGTCGTCCGGACGGTCGCGTCGGTGACCGTCGGGCTCCCCTCCCGCGGCGGGTACCGCACCGTCGACGTCGCCGTGCGGTTCGCGCCGGCGCCCACTCGCGCGTCGGGGCGGGACCGGAACGCCGCCGTGACCGTCACGTCCGAGCGCTCGTCGAGGGGACCGAGGTCGACGACCACCTGCCGCTCCTCGCCGGGCGCCACGTCCTCGACGACGAACGGGCCGACCTCGACGGTCGGGTCGGTCTCTCCATCACCGTCGGTCCCGTCGTCCTCACCGTCGGTCCCATCGTCGTCGCCGTCGGTCCCGTCACCGTCGCCCTCACCCTCGCCCGCCCCGACCGGCGCGCCGACGGCGGTCAGGCTCACGCGGTCGGCGGTCGAGGTCCCCGTGTTGACGACGGTCACCGCGACCGGGGAGTCGGCGGACTGAACCGCTTCGCCCTCGCCGTCCTCGTTGGCTCGGAGGCCGCCGCCACCGCCGCCGAAGACGCCCTCGAGGCCGCCGACGCTGATCCCGCCGGCGCTCTGGTCCTCGTCGTCGCTCCGGAGGTCCTCCGGCGAGAGCGCGCGGGTCCGCACGTCGAGCGCGACCTCGGCCGGCTGGACGTCGACGACCACGTCGCGCGTCACCGTGACGGTGCCGCCGTCCTCCTCGCCGCCCGTCGCCTCCTGCTCGGCGACGACCTCGACCGTGAGCCGGTGTTCTCCCGGCTCGTCGAAGCGGGTCCATAAGACCACGTCGGTCGCGTCGCCCGCCGAGAGCGCCCCCACGGCGGTCGCCTCGTCGCGGGCGTCGTCGCCGTCGGTCCCGTCGTCGCCGTCGCCCGCGTCGAGGAGCCGGACGCTCGTCACGTCGGCCGCCGCCGGGCTGCCGCCGGAGTTCGAGAGGGTCACGTTCAGCGCCGTCCGCTCGCCGACCGCGGGCTCGCTCGAACTCGCGTCGACCGCGTCGATCGCGATCCGGGCGTCGGGCACCGCCGCGGCCGCGCCGACGGCCCCCAACAGCGCCAGCAGGGCCACCAGCACGGCTGTAGTTCTCGTGGATGTCAATGTCACCCCTGTTACGGGACCGGTCGGGATATATCCGTCGTAGGTGGGGATGTCGCGGCGACGACGGCCGAGCGTCGTCCCATGGCGTCCCGGGCCGCGGACCGACGCGAACGTATATGATGCGGGGTCCCGGACCGCCGGTACCGGTTACGGATGCTTTTTCAACCGTCCGGCGTAAAGAGGGGTAATGAGCCGACGCGACACCGCGAGAGCGGGTGATCGACGATGATGGGCGGTAACGACCAGCAGGCGTACGACCGCGGCACGTCGCTGTTCTCGCCGGACGGCCGGATCTATCAGGTCGAGTACGCCCGCGAGGCGGTCTCGCGCGGTGCGCCGAGCGTCGGCGTCCGGACGGCCGACGGGGTCGTCTTCGTCGCGATGTCCCGCGCGTCCTCGACGCTGATGGAGGCCGAGAGCATCGAGAAGCTCCACAAGCTCGACGACCATCTCGGCACCGCGAGCGCCGGCCACGTCGCCGACGCCCGCCAGCTGATCGACCTCGCGCGCCGCCAGTCGCAGGGGAACCGCCTGCGCTACGGCGAGGCCGTCGGCGTCGAGACGCTGACGAAGTTCGTCACCGACCACATCCAGGAGAACACCCAGCGCGGCGGCACTCGGCCGTACGGCGCCGCGCTCCTCATCGGCGGCATCGAGAACGGCGAGCCGCGTCTGTTCGCCGCCGACCCCTCCGGGACCCCCAACGAGTGGAAGGCGACCGTCATCGGCGGCGGCCGCTCCGACATCCAGGGCCACCTCGAGGAGGAGTGGACCGAGGGGCTCTCGCTCGACGCGGGCGTCGAACTCGGTATCGCCGCGCTCGCCGCCCACGACGACGAGTTCGAGCCGGCCGACCTGGCCGTCGCCACGGTCACCGAGGCCGACGGCTACCGGACCGTCCCCGTCGAGGAGGTCGCCGAGGCGTTCGCGGCTGCCGGGCTGACGACCGAGGACGAGGACGAGGACGAAGACGAAGACGACGAGGGCGCAGACGCCGACGGGGAAGCGGGCGCGGACGACGACGACGAGGAGTAAACCCCTCCGCTCTCCGCCCTCCCCCCTCCCGGATCCTTTTGTCGCCGCCCGGCGAATCGCAGGTATGGCACGCATCGCGGAGCTCGTCGCGTACCCGCTGAAGTCGAACGACGGCGCGCCGGTCGACCGCGCCGAACTCGGACCGAACGGCGCCCTCCGCGGCGACCGCACCTACGCGCTCGTCGAGGCCGGCGTCGACCCGCACGCGGCGTCGGTCGGCGGCGACGGCGGCTACGTCAACGGGAAGCGCGAGCCGGCGGTCCACGGGCTCTCGGCGAGCTACGAGCGTTCCGGGGCGACCGACGCGACGCCGACCGGGGTGACCCTCTCGCGGCCGGCGCGTTCCGAGACGGGGGTCGAGGCCGACGCGCGCACCTTCGCGCTCCCCGAGGACGGCGAGGCGCTGGCGGCGTGGGTCGGCGACTACCTCGGCTACGCGGTCGACCTCGTCCGCGAGCCGGACGGGGGGCTCCCCGACGACCGGGCGGCGCCGGGCCCGACGGTCGTCTCGCGGGCGTCGCTGGAGACCGTCGCCTCGTGGTTCGACGGGGTCGTGGACGCGACGGAGATGCGGCGGCGCCTCCGGCCGAACCTCGTGATCGACGACTGCCCGGCGTTCTGGGAGGACCGGCTGTTCGCCGACCGCGGCGAGGCCGTGCGCGTCTCGATCGGCGAGACCGAGCTGCTCGGCGTCAACCCGTGTCAGCGCTGCGTCGTCCCCTCGCGGGACCCGGACACGGGCGAGCCGATCGACGGGTTCCGACAGACGTTCCTCCGGAAGCGCCGCGAGACGCTCCCCGCGTGGACCGAGAGCGACCGGTTCGACCACGACTTCCGGCTGATGGTCAACACCGTCGTCCCGGAAGGCGAGTGGGGCTCGACGCTCACGGTCGGCGACGCCGTCGCTATCGAGGGCGTCGAGCCGGAACCGAACGGCGGGAACTAAAAAAGCGAAAAACGGTCGGTTAGCGACCGCCGTCGGTCATCGCGACCGGGTCGTCTGTCGCCGCGTCGGTCGGGGCGTCGCTCCCGTCGGCGGGCCGCTCCGCGACGCCCGCGGAATCGGGCGCCGTCTCGCCGACGCCGAAGTGGGTCCAGAGGGTGGCGCCGACGACCGCGTAGGCGACGAGGTCGTAGTGGACGACCCCGTCGAAGCCGGTGAACGCGGCGGCGGTGCTGTACGCGAACAGCGCGGTGACGCTCCCCACGAACAGCGCGTCGGTCGTGAGCCGCCCGTCGGCGAGTCCGCGGACCGCTCGGCGGATGAACGGGCCGCAGGCGACGAGGAACGCGATCCCGGAGAGCGCGCCGAGGTTGACGAAGAAGTGCGTCGCCATCCGCGAGTCGAGGAGCGACTGGAGGTACGCGACCGTCACGGGGTCGTAGAACAGCCACTCGATCCGAGTCGGGTACAGGACGGCGATGTACGGCGTCGCGACCATCAGCCCGAACAGCACCGCGACGGCGACGCGGGCCGACGCGAACTGCGAGGCCCGTCGGACCTCGAACGCCCGGTCCGCCGTGTCGACGACGAGCCCGCACGACTCCAGCGTCTCCCGGAGGTCGTCGCGGGAGACGGACGGGTCGTGGTGGACGCCGACGGTGCCGTTTCGCTCGGTCGCCGACGCGGCGCTCACGCCGTCGCGGTCGCGGAGGACGGCCTCCAACAGCCCCTCGCGGCGCTTCGTGTCGATCCCCTCCACGGAGAAGGTGTCGTGGACGTGCGGTTCGGGCACCCGCGCGACCTGCGGCCCGGCGCCGGAACCCGACGCGCCGGCCGAGGAGGTCCCGGCCGGCGCGTCGATCCCCCGATCGCGGACCACGGCGTCGAGCCGCGTCGACCGCCCGTGGTGGTCGTCTGGCATGTGAGTCACATGCACCCGTATCGCCATGAAACTTCCCCCCGGTTCTCGGCGATCTGAGTCCCGGCAGTCGATCGGGGCGCGATCTGAGTCCCGGCCGTCGCCCGGGGTGCGGGGAGCGATCAGGAGTTGACCGACTCCAGGTACGAGGTGACGATCATCTGTCCCTTCCGCGTGAGCGCGGCGCCCGCGTCGCCGTCGACGACGAGGTCCTCGTCGCGGAGCGTGTCGAGGACCATCTCCGTCTGGGTGACGTCGCCGGTGACCACGTCGGCGATGGTCGCCTCGCCGCCGGCGGAGTAGATCGATACGAGGATCTCTAGCTGTTCCTCGGTCGGATCGAACGCCTCGACGTCCTCCATCACCTCGTCGTACTCCTGCTTGATGTACCGACCGAGCACGTTCAGGACCCGCTCGTCGGGGACGGTCGCGATCGACGTCACGGTCTGCGCGTCCGGGACGTGGCGGAACACGAGCGCTGGACGCTTCGAGCCGGCGATCGTGCGGTCCGTCCGCTCGTAGTCGATGACCGTGGAGAGGTCGACCGTGAACGGGTCGGGGCAGTCGGCGAAGCCGATCGCGCCGGACGAGAGGCCGATCGAGGCGGTGTGGTCCGACGCGTCCGTGACGCGCCCGCCGACTTTCGCCGGGTGGCGGACCGTGACCGTCACGCCGCGCAGCAGGGCCTTGAACAGCAGGCGGGTGAACCGCTCCATGTCCTCCGGCTCGCCCTCCACGAGGGCGGTGCGCCTGTTACCGCGGTGTTTGTAGGCGACGGTGACGCTGTCGCTGAAAAACGACCGGAGGTCGCCGGGGACGGTGCCGACGACGACGTCGAACACCTTCGAGAGGGGAACGGTCGTCTTCGCGCCGTCGGTAGCGAGCACGAGCCGGCGCTGGCTCAGGAGGACGCGGCCCGTCACGGGTTCGTCGCTTCCCAGGTCGGAGGTGTGGACGCGGCCGACGAAGTCGGCGACGACGGACTCTTCCATCGAATCCCGATTGCGGCCCTTCGGTATTTACTGTTACTCACGGCGTATCAGTCGTGATAACACACCGACAGCTCGGATGCGAACCGGTTCGGCCGCCGGGGGTGGTCCGATCGCGTGACAAAAGCGAGGAACAGCAAAGCCTAATGAGGTGGGCATCAAACCGCCGGGTGATGCCCACAGTAGAATACCTCAACTACGAAGTGCTCGACGACCACGGCTGGTCGATGGACGACGACGACCTGTTCGAGGAGGCGGCCGACGCCGACCTCGACGCCGAGGACTACGGTACCCTCGACGTGAACCAGGGCGAATACATCCTCGAGTCGGCCGAGGCCCAGGGCTACGACTGGCCCTTCTCGTGCCGCGCCGGCGCCTGCGCGAACTGCGCCTCCATCGTCAAGGAGGGCGACATCGAGATGGACATGCAGCAGATCCTCTCCGACGAGGAGGTCGAAGAGAAGAACGTCCGCCTGACCTGCATCGGCAGCCCGGCGACCGACGAGGTCAAGATCGTCTACAACGCGAAACACCTCGACTACCTGCAGAACCGCGTCATCTAAAACGCGGTTCCATGGTCTGACCATGGTCCGATAACGCGATTCACATCGCGTTACGGACGCATACAGCACTCTCTCTCCCTTTAACCCTTGGTTCAGGGATTTCAAGAACCACTCCATCTCGCAGATTATTCTAGCTCGGCCAGCTGGTGCGGATGTTCATGAAGTTCGAGAACTTTGACTGGGCTAAATGTTCGAGCAGGTCACGTCGCAGTTCGATATCACCTGTATCAGGTTCATACCGACTGTATATCGAGGCGAGAAGAAATACCTACGCGCCAAATCTCAAGTGGTTTCATCTACTTCTGAAGTTGAGCGAGTGTTGATACCACCTCGTTGAATCTACGCCCACGCGCGACGTAGTCGCGATTCTTCTTTCGGTCAATTACAGAATCCGCCTCCAATTTGGGGAGATGAGACTGGTAGAGGGCAATGAAGATTCTCCGCCGCTGCTCCGACCCAAACCCCGCTCCATGGTCTCTCTCCGCGAGTCGATCAGCCAGCTCACTCACCGATACCCCCTCCTCACCCGCAGAAGCCAGTTCCAATAACACCTGTATTCGCCGTCGATTACGCAATATGTCCGCGGCCCACGTCGTCTGCTCTATATCGATGTTCTCTGTACTGTCTTTCGAACTGCTTGGTATGTCTGAATTCATGTGACTTGCTGCATCTCGAAGACGGCGAGTCACAACCACGGAAGGTATCGATCCGCGACGTGGGCGACGCTGACAGATTGTGAAACTGAGAGAAGGATTCTGAGAACTATTCGAATACGTTGCTTGCGGGACTACTATTATTCTTATTTCGAGCGAGTGTTAGAGCAAAATGTTGTGCCGGAGAAGCGCCAAGAGACCTCGTATTATGTAATGGTCGAACCGCTCTGGCACTTACCATACGAGAGAGTGCGAATTCATTACTGAAGCTATTTTTCTGTTCTCAGCATCTCGATAAATATATAAGAAAAAGAATATATCTGCAGGGAGTTACCCTAATACACGTATTTGTCCTAGTGGCCGTGAACGACCCCAACTTCGATGCATCATCCCCTCTCTATTGGTCCGAGATCGAGGATTTGGGCTTGTTTTTGAGCGCCTATATGATGGTTTCTGCGTTGGATACTCGCAGATAGAGGGTTGGATAGGGTATTTGATGCCAGTTCATACGGCACCGTTCGGGGCAGATGGTGTATTTGCGCGTATTTGATCTGGATACTCGCATATATCTTTTCTACAGATTCATTCTGTGTCTGTGAGTAATACATTTCATACGATTCCGTTATTTGATGTCCTGAAAAAACGATTTGAGGTGCTATATGCGAGTATTTGGGGTAAAAACCACCCATCGGTTTCGTAAACGCCGTTGGTAGGGGAGACCTCTCGCTTTGTGAGTAAACCACACCGAGACTTTATGTCATTCTAAGAATATATGTGGTATGTAAGCGATAAACTAGCCGGCTCGCCACTGCACCACCGCTTCGCCGAATATTCGGCCGAGAGTCAAGCCTGAGAAGATTTTGCTGAATATAATCCGCGACGAGACGCTACTTCGCGAAAAACCGCTAATCTCAGTAAGAATGAGTCGTATTTCGTGATCCCCAGGAATTGCTTGATGATCTTGACAAGCACGTTGGTGATGGTGGAAATTTTGTCAATCGGAGCGATGCGGTTAGGACGTTAATACGGAAAACGCTAGACTGCCTTGATGAGATCAATAGGCGACAAGGACGTGTCGCAGCCGAGGAGTCTACTTAATTCTATTAACTTAACCACCGATTCAAAAGTGGCTTCGTGGTCCTAGATTAGCGTATCCAATTCGCTTCTATCTATTAGCGTTCAGAAAGGTTTGGATATAACCGTGGACTGTGATTGTGACTACACCACGCTCAGTGATTGAAATCAACCCTCGGTCAGAATTGTAATTCACCATTCCACGTTCAGCAAGAGTTGGTAGGTGTACTTGATATAGCGACACATTCGCACTATCACGCGAAATACCCTGTTCTACGAGATGGTCAACCAGTGTTCGACGAGTAATTGGCTCCGAGCTATCATGGTCCAAGAGATATCTCAGAGTCATTCGCCTCCGACGATTGCTGAGTACATAGTAGAGGTCATCGGTATCAATCGGTCCAGCGTATCGTGTTGTGAGTGTTTTCAGCACGCTCATCAACGCCCCCTACCGAGCGTGCTGAAACACCTGTGTCAATCAACTATATTCTGAATTAAAGCACCTATTTGATATGTAGCTCAATTTCTGTTGTATGGATGTGCAACAAGTTGATCCAACTACCGAGTATAAACTTCCCGAACCGGACCCCTCTATCCGACAACAAGGAGGCGAAGGTAGAACACATTGGTCGCGAAAAGCCTCAGTTATCGCTTGGCTCAAGAATATCGATGGAATACAAGGAGAAATTGAAGCTGAAACCAAGGTTGAAGATCTTATTGCCGATGTCAAGTGTACTCTTGACAAGTCGGTCAAGGGAATTCCTGACAGATGTGTGTTTGAAATCCAAACACGAGAGTCGAATACCAGCATCTTACAGCGAATTGAGCGTTTCAACCGGCATGGATACACTGTTTTCTATATCTATCCAGAGAAGGCCAGTGATTACCGCCGACGGCTCGCTGAGCAACTGGAAGCGAACATGTCTGAGCCGCCAATTCTTGGTAGGATCACAGAAGGCGGTGAACTAATTCTTGGTAACGGCGTTACACCGGGAACGCTCGACCGAAACCCCGGTGTCCCTCCTTGGAAGGAATTCTATGTCCCGACGTACGAACGCTCGTCCACGTGCTATGACTTCGGCGACTTCATGATAAATTCGGTTCGCACAGCGCTGGTAGCAATTAATGGCTATTTATATGCTATGGCTGAAGTGGACAGCAATGGGCAGCGGACGCTCCCTCTTTCACCAGGACTCAGCGAGAGTGAACTATACAATCAACTGATGGACGGCGAGATAACCCGCGAGTCCCCTGTCCGCGGAACACCGTAAAGACAGAGCTGTAATTCGTTGTACGACAGCGTTTGAGTACTGGTGAGACCGCAGAGTATCGGTCTAATATATCAAGCGCTCACAGATTAATGACTTCGCTAAATAATGTTTTATGTGTGAGCGCCCGGGTCGAACATCTCTTCCTCAGACAGTGGTAACCGCATCAACCATCACCTACAGAGGAACAATATATCATGGTTCTTCATTCACGGGCCCTTATATATCACTGATGTGTTTTAAAATGTAGAATGGTAGATGTAGACTCCAGAGACGGCTCTTACGTCACTATTGGACAAGGCTGTGAAACTGATTCTGCATGGACTTGGAAACTAAATGATTATATAATCCGCCGATACATGGATGGAGACTTGGTCATCTACAACCATCAAAATGAATCTTCGGTCTTGCTAGATGTTGACGCCGTGGAAGTCCTCGTTGAGCACATCGAAAACAACCATCCTGAATTAACGGGATCAAAGAATGTTCTATTAACTGAGACAAAATTCAGTGAGGAACGGCTTCGATATCAGAATGGTAACATCCTCCTCACAAACAACTCTTCTGAGGTATCACTCACCCACGAAGAGGCTGACGAGATCGTTGAAACGATGCAGAGAGCAGGTGATTTTGAGATAGAGTGGGAATAGTCAGACTGACCACTTCTAAGACTTGGTCACACATATTTTGTTAATTCTCTCGTGTTTTCATTCAGTTTTTCTGGATCGATTCGGCCGCGGCGAGAGTCGATCTCATCGAGCATATCTAGCGTCTTCCGTATTGAGGCGCGTATGGCGTCACTCCGATTCACGAACTTTCCGTCATCACCAACATGCTCGTCGAGGTCATCAAGCAGTTCCTGTGGTATCTCAACACTTACTTTCGGCATACGTCTATATTCTCAGAGGAATATCTTCATTTTGTCGCCGAGACGACTCTCTGGAAGGCCTTCCAAAAATTTGCTCTCAGAACATATTATAGGTGGAGTTGATACCTACCTACGAGTACTCTGGCCGCGCTGCGTATGTGATCGGATCGCGTGACCCAGCATTCCGGAACGCTTCGAGCCGGAACGCACACGCATCACACGTTCCACACGCCGGCTCCTCGTCGCGGTAACACGACCACGTCATCTCGTACGGCACACCCAGTTCTAACCCCCGCTCGGCGATGTCCGTCTTCGACCACTCGACGAAGGGGGCTTTCAACTCAATCTCCGTCTCCGGTTTTGTGCCAACGTCGATTACGTTCTGAAAAGCGTCGAAGAACGCCGGACGACAGTCGGGATACCCAGAGAAATCCTCCGAGTGTGCGCCGATAAAGAGCGCCTCCGACTCGGTCGCTTCCGCGTACGAGGTCGCCATCGACAACAGATTCGCGTTCCGGAAGGGAACGTACGATGTCGGAATTTCGTCACTCTCAAGATCCGCGTCAGCCACGTCCATCTCTTCGTCCGTCAGGCTCGACGCGCCGATCTGGGAGAGATGCCCCGTTTCGATGTGCAGGAAGTCAGCCGCATCGACTTCCTTGGCAAGCGCATTCGCACACTCGTACTCCTTGTCTTCTGTGCGCTGTCCGTACGACGTATGGAGAAAGTACGGCTCGTACCCCTGCTCGATCGCCTCGTACACAGCCGTCGCACTATCCATCCCGCCCGACACCAGAATGACCGCGCTTTTGTTGCTCATGGTTGCTCAGTTACGTCGAATTTGTTGTCGCTCTGTTCACTACACCGCACTCGCGGCACCGCGCTCTTCCGACCGGCCTCTGAGAATGACGTACTCATGTTCCCGGGGCGTCGTTCCACAGGTCCACGTGCAGTCGCGGCGTGTACCGGTAGCCATACTCCATCGCCAGCTCGGCGACCTCGCTTCGCGTCCCGTCGAGTTGCTCGCGCGTCATGCCCTCGGGCATCAACAACACGTCATCATCAGCGACGGTCGTCGCCGTCGCCTTCCGAACTCGATCAACCAGATTCGTGATCTCTGGGAGATCCGACTCGTCGGTCACGACGAACTTGAGTTGCGTCTCGTAGTCGTCGACCATCTGGGACAACGCATCCATATCGATCCGATTCTGTTCGTGTTTCTCCTCCCACTCGCCCTCCCCCTTGGGGTCACGCTCCGGTGTCGGCGTGCTGCTCGCCAGCTTTGGGCTGATGCTCGCCAGATCAATCGGCGCGTCCCGGTAGATTGTCCCGTTCGTCTCCACTGTCGTGTGATACCCCTCTGCGGCCAGTCGCTCTAACAGTTCTACTGACTCCTCGTGGATGAGCGGCTCCCCGCCCGTGAGTACGACGTGGCCAGCCTGCTCGTGGGACTGCACCTGCTCGATGATCGAGTCGACGTCACGCCACGCCCCGGTCGGCTCCCACGACGTATGGTACGAATCACAGAACCAACACCGGAGGTTACACCCAGAAGTCCGCACAAAGACAGAGGGGACCCCTGCGAGCGTTCCCTCACCCTGTAACGAGTAGAACACCTCGTTTATCGGGAGCCCCTCACCAGCCGCGTCAGCGTCCGTTGTGGGCTCCTCGATATCGCTAGCGACCGGCATTAGTACGACGCACAGAGCTCGCCAGTTTCACTCACCGACACCGACACGTCCGAGACGGTGTCCGGGAACGCCTCGAGCATCCGTTGTTCGAGGAGGACGCTCATCACCTCCGCCGTCGGTGGGTGGTCCAACACGACGAGTGCGTCACCGTCGTCGGACGCCTCGAACGCATCGACGAGCGGATCGCCCTCTTCGACGAGGAAACGATGGTCCCACGCATCGATGACGTCCGTCACGTCGCCCTTGTCGACGACCCAGCCTTCTTCGGTGAGTTCCCCGGTCACTTGGACAGTGATCTCGTAATTGTGGCCGTGTGGCCGCGAGCACTTCCCATCGTGATGGAGAATTCGATGGCCCGAGCTAATCCGGATGGGGTTGTCCGCTCCGATGTGGAGGGTTCGTTGGCCTGCTTCCTGAAGCACATCTGCTTCGGATTCGTCTCTTGATATACTCCGAGCCATACTCGAAGAATATTCGGGGAATATATAAATATTGAGTTTCGTTACTCTATCGATGGCACAGCAGCACCACTCACGATCGTCTCTCCGCCGACTCTCTCGTTGCCCCCCAGTATCCACTCTGGCCGAGCCGCTTCATAGCATCACACGCAACTGCCCGGTCACAGACGGTGGTGACAGCTGATGGAGACTGAGGATACTCGTGCGATCTTTACAGCCGTATTCGCCGGCTCAATCGTCCTCGCAAACGTCCTCGCAGCGAAACTGACGTGGATCGAGCTGCCGGGGCTTGGCGGTGTCGCCGTCCCCGCTGGGTTCGTTGCGTTCGGCGTCGCGTACCTCGCCTCGGACTTGCTCGTCGAGTACCACGGGAAGGAGTACGCTGCGACTGTGGTCAACGGCACCGTCGTCACGCTCGTCTTCGCGTATGCGCTCGTATTCCTCGCCATTTGGATGCCATCCGCCCCCTTCTACGGTGGGCAAGATGCGTTCGTCTCGACGCTTGGCGGCTCGGCATCGATCATCCTCGCCTCCGTCGTCGCGCTCGCGTTCGCCCAGCACCTCGACGTTCGGTTATTCGCTAATTTGAAGGACCGGACCGCTGGTCGCCATCGCTGGCTCCGAAACTGCGGTTCCACTGCAATTAGTCAGGGTGTGGACACAATCGTGTTCATTACGCTCGGATTCGCTATCTTTCCGGCACTCGGCCTTGGTGGGGACCCGACGTGGGGTTGGGCGCTCGTCTCGATCGTTGCTGGGCAGTACATCGTGAAGCTGCTTGTCGCGTTGATTGATACGCTCCCGTTCTACGCCGTCACAGAATTTGTGGAACGACCGGGTTAGCCACAACGTGTATTGAATTTGGGTTTGTCAGATTCCTCGATTGCTTACAACCCTTAACAGGTTCGTTAAATATGACGCGAATAGTCGTACTATGCTAACAAAAGATGTCTATTAATCATCAAACGGACTGAGACAACTTTATAACATGTACTTCACCATATATGTGTATGGGCGAACATGATGTTGAGGATAGTAAGGAAGGTGTCCAAACAGAAATCCGAACCGATGTTGAATATGAAGGTGAGGGAACTGTTTACGCGGTCAAAACTGCTCAACAGGGAAAACGTCGGGTAGATTTCAAAATAGGTCATATAGATGGCACCTATGCTGAGGGGCTTGAATACTACTATGATGGCGAGAGCTTCAATAGCACAGGAATGTACAAAGTTCCAGAGAATGCACCGTCTGGACGGTACAAAGATGATAAATTCTATGAATTAATAGATGGTGATATCTCACTCACTGAAGATTCTATTATCGAATCAAAGGAACACGACCGACAGGGAGTGGATACTACTGAATGGGCTAAAGAGCGCTTGGAGTGGAAACCCACTGCTAGTGAGGTGCTTAATGACGATTGGGTGAATTCTGCACAGGATCATTTTGAAGACGAGTTTGAGTGATCTTATAGATACAGTCTCTCGAATCTCAAAAGGGCCTTTCACGAACGTCTAAGCAACGTTGGTCCTCCGTCTCCAGCAAGTCTTTCGTATCAGTCCTCTACGTTCTCAATAGCCTGTCTGCGACCCAACTCATGTGGCACTTACAGCACAACAATTGTCAGCAACTGGTGAGTTAGCTAGGAGGCAATCCCGAACGTCTTGTTCGTCAAGGTGTCAAACGGATCGATCGGAGACGGAACGGTACAAAATTGATCTCGATCAGTCTTGGAATCCGGTGTACACCTGTACGGAGACGGTCCGCCCATCGAGTTCGGGAACCTCTGTGCGAGAGAGTTGCACCGTCTCAACGGGGTCTTGATCAGCGATGAGCGCTTGGTAGAGCTGTTTCCACGCTTTCTGTTGCTCGTATTTTTCGGGGTCACTGCTGACAGCCCGAAACAGAGATTTCGAGACGACGATGAAGAGCTTCCGCTTCATTCGACTGGCACCGACGTTGAACCGATTCGCATCAAGCAGGAACTCAGAGATCTGATTCACGTATCCTTGGTTGCCGGCAGTCATCGCCAGCGCCATCACGTCACGTTCGCCGCCCTGGAACCGTTCAACCGTATCGACAGTTAGGTCAATATGGTTTTGCATTCGCCGACGCATCAAGCGGAAGGGAACCACGACACCCGCGCTCAGTTCGTCGGATTCGGGCTCTTGGGCGACAACTGGAAGCGGATCAAGCACCCTGCCAGCCAAATACGCCTCTACGGGACTGTCTTTGGTGTAGACGTTATCATCGTGCAGTAAGACGGTTACACGTGTATCCGGATCAAGTGCGGCGTTCACCCAGGGAGGGAGATCGTCACTGCGGACGTCCGGAATCGTTTGTGCCGATCCGGCCGACTCAAGCGTGATGTTGTCCCGGTGGTAGAACAGCTCGGTTTCGAAACGAGCCATTGCGGGAGGTAGCCGATAGGTTAGTTTCAGTTGGTCCATCGGGAGTACCGCATCCTTTTCACTCCAAGTCGGCGGTTCACGATCGAACTGTTCGAAGTTACTGTCCTGATCACCGCGGAGGAACCGAACGAAATCAAGTGCGGAGACTGCAGGAGTGTTCTCTTCGATCGTTTGGCGATCCTCGCTCTCCCAATCGTGTGCTTGGATGGGCTGCATCTGACGGTGGTCTCCCACGAGCATCAGCTGCTTGTCCCGGCCAAGGAACGCACCGACGAGAAACAGCAGGGGGAGATCCATCATACTCGCCTCATCAACGAGGGCGAAATCGAAGAGTCGAGAACGGCCATCGGCCATGAACTCCTCGACCGAATCGGCATCGTCATCGATACTCCAGCGCACACCGTTCACGAAGTTCCGAAGGGTTACCGGCGTCGTGAACACGATGAGGGGACCTGGCGCCTCGTTTCCGAGGACGTATTCTTCGAAGATATCTTGTAGTTCGTCACGGTCATCGTGGGCCCTGTACTCCCGGACGTTTCCGGGGAGGTCGCCCGAAAGAGATCCGGATTGCACCCGGATGAGACGCGCGTTGTCAAGTACCCCATCCTCGGCGAGCCGTTGTTGCGCGTCCGCAACTGACCTAGCGAGTTCGTCGACGGCGTTGTGTGAGTGGGCCGTTGCGATCCCCGAAAACGATCCGGTCGCAGCGTTAGCGCGCGCGAGTATCGCCGGGGCAGACGCATACCTCGTTTTCCCGGTTCCGGGCGGTCCCTGGAGCGCGGCAACCGTGTGGTCCGTTTGTGAGACGAACGCCGTTTGGTCGTAGTTCGTCGATTCAGGCATTACTTGGTCGAACTTCTCGAGGAAGGATCGGACAGCTGCAGGGTCGAACTGCGGGGAGTCCCGTCGGAGCGCGTCGGAGATCTCGTCGTCGTACAGATTGACCAGCCGATTATGCACGTCGTTTTGGCCGGCATTTTGCAGCGCGGCGTGAGCGCGGTGGGCGACGAAGTCATCGAGTGCCGGGTCCAACACGAACTGCATCCCTTCCTCGATGAGTTGACGATCCCACTCGTCGTCCTCGTCGGTCGTCCAGCCAGAATGGTTCGGTTTGAATTTCTCCCTGGACCTATTTTGAGCTCCAAGGAACGAAACCCGGACCGTACCCGTCTCGGTATCGACACGAGTGAGTCGTCCCAGTACCTGATTTGCGATCCGCTGTGGTGATCTCACGTCCTCAGTTAGGTTCCCGTCGCCGTTACGTTTCAACGGCGTCATTACGACGAAACTCCCTTTCTCAAGCGAGAGGGGAGTGTCGGCCTGAATCCCGTCCTTTGAATCGTCCCCGAGCGACCGGAGTATCGACCCACCGAGCCACATCCGTGGCTCTGAGTCATCATCGCCCTCTTCAGGCGGTTCAGTAACCTCGAACGGGATTGCGCGGCCAGTTGTCGTGCGTTGACTGAGCGGTGTCCGGTAGTGGGAGACGAGTTCGCGCCGATTCGCACCGAATTCGAGTTCCTGATACTCCAGACAGGTCGACTGAAGCTCGGATACGCCGAGCGTATTTTCGCGGAGGTCTCCAAGCTCAATAGGCTCTTTCGTCATCGTCGCGTCCTTGTCCCGAATCGAGCGCTCGATATGCTCATAGGCCTCACAAATGGAGTGAACGATGTCCTCAATGTCATCCAGTGTAACTCGTGGTGAACCCGCATCGGTATGGTGACGGTATCGCTCGATCTGTGACTGCATCTCCGGATCTTCAGCCAGATCTGGTTTGAGGAGATCGAATTCCTCGGTAGCGTAGAGGTACTCCAGCGGAAGCGTGTCCTGATTCCGACCGAGAATCGGGAATTCACCTCTCAAGTGGTCCGAGGCAATTTGGAGACCATCGTTGAAATCGAGGATGATACGAGAGCCCATCTGATCGTACGAAACGGTCGTCTCGAAGAAGCCAAGGTCGAATACCTGCTTGAGTGGCACCTCTTCAGCGTCCCGTGGACGCTCCCAGTCGAGTTCCGTATCTCTCGAGTAGAACTGAGCTGCCGTTTGAACAACGCCCAGTCCCGGGTATCGGAACGCGTGTCTGTCGCGGAACTCGTCCCGAAGGACACTCACACTCGTCTGGTCGATTTCTTCACGGTACCCGAGAAGCGTCCGAATCGCCTGTGCGGCATCCGATTCGGGATGGCGCTTGACAGCGTCAATAAGTGTCCGCCGCTGGGACTCCCCGTACGGATAGATATGGACGAAGCCTTCCGTATCGCTATACCCCTCCTCACTGAGGTCAGGGCGAACCTCGTTGACCGCAGAGGAGAGCCTCTCGAAGAACCGCTCGATCAACCGGCGCTCTTCTTGATCTTTGCGTTCCTTGTTTAGGTTCGGAAGCTCATCCGGGTGGCTGACAATAAACTTCCCAGTATCGTGCTCATCCTCGTATCGGCTGGACGTTACCTTCGCCGCGAGAAGCACGACCCGGTTGCGTACGAAATCGTACTGGACGTAGGGATAGACTCGCACGAGCGACTTCCGAGGATAATCGAGATTGAAGCTATCCGGCGGATTATCATCGGGAAGGTTTCGACCGGAGCCGATGAGGTAGTCTCCCCACGGACCGGCCTTGTCAGATCGTTGTTGCCACTGATCTTCGTAATCAGGGTCGATCTGCCGCAGGAAGCGGTGGGCGATCTGTGCGGTATCGCGGAGGTTCGAGATCTCCGTTTCCCGTAGGATGCGCGTGACTAATTCCGGCTCCTTGGGGCGCGGGTGGACATGAGAAGTCGCTCTCCGATTACGTTCCTCAGTCGGCCAGTCAAAGAGCGTTGCGAGGTCATGGAGGTCTTCGATGCCGAGACTATTGAGGGACTCCTGTACACCCTCACTGAGCCCAAGCAGAGCGAGGTTGTGGTTCGTCACCGAGTGTGCGATACACTTCGACTGCTTAGCACAGTCGTCACAACGGGCGTCGATTCGGTAGGTGGGCGGGTCGCCGGATTCTCGCATCTCGTCGCCGTCGAGGAGCTCAGCGTCAAGCGCACCGTCGGGTTCGAGCAGGAGTTGGATATCGTTCTGGCGCGTGCTCAGATCGAATGTTCCGACTCGTCGCAAATCGAGATCGCCGGTGGATGTCACGAGAGCCGCGAGGTCGTTCCGTTCCGGTTCCTGTGACACGATGCTCGCTGAGACGCTCGTATTGATGTCCGCAAACAGAGACTCAAGCAGAAGCGAGTAGATGGCAGCTTGTAGCTGGTGGTGAGTTTTCACCGAACTCGAGGACTTGAGTTCGACAACGCGTACCTCCACGCTTCGGGGACCGGGAGCGGTCGTGTCCGGGCTAGCGATGACGACGTCCGCATCACCACGAATGGGCCACGCACCGACAGTCCCCTCGATCCGTGGTTGGAAGAAGACGATTGGGTTCGACCTATCGCCTGTCGCAAGGTCTTCGACGACTGTTCGAAGCCGTTCGATGTCTGTCTCCGGCTCACCGCTCCAGCGTTCGTCGAAGGGGTGGTCCTCATCGGCCGGACCGATGCTGTAGATGTCTGCCTCGAGAAGGTGGCGGAGCTGCCCAGCTTCGAACGCTTGGCCTGTCGCGGCGAGGAGAGGACTCAGCGAGATATCCGAGATGGAACCGAGGTTCTCGTCGACGTAACGGTGGTACAGGTACATCGGGCACTGCTGAAGCTTGTAGAACTGTGCGATCGCACTCGGACTGACGGTCGTTCGCTGAGAGTTAGTCATGGATCGAAATGTGTCGGGTGAGAGTCTGCTGGCTCTTGCTCGGGGCTATCGCTGTCACTGGAGGTTCTCTACGTAGCGACCGACGGCGTCACGTTCCTCCGGCCACGTATCGCTGCGAACGTTCCATTTGAATCCGGTACCTTTCGCTTCGTTATCTTCGAGTTGCCACATGTAGAGACGCGTCTTGTGCGTCGATGAGTAGTCGTCCTCGTACTGGACGACGGCAGTCCACCAGTCGTCTGTCTTTTTAATCGTCTCTCCGCCGACCACGTTGTAGTGTTGGACGGGAAAGTAGGGTGTATCGGCATCAACGGCCGAACCGGCGTAGTCTTCGACGACGCGTCGTTCCGCTTCCCAGTGGTCTGGGTCGATGTTCCACTTATGCTTCGTAACCCATCCCTTGGTGTCGTTGTCTCGCCAGAGGTACAGTCGGATCTTCTCGTTTCCGTATTCGTCCTCGGAATGGACGATTGCGCGCCACCAGCCCCCGGATTTGCTGAACGTGAGTGCACCAACTGGTGTGAGGTGCCCCTCGATTGGATAGCGAGATAGATCTTTCGTCATCAATATATTAGTGGAACAGCACCTTACTTAAATAGATAACCGGGACGCGAACGAGATCAGCCAGCATCGAATATCTACAGGTGCTATCGAGCTAGAGGCTGGACTCGGGCGGAGAGAGTTCCCGAATATCTTGGTAGTGACGTGAAATAGTGACCGCCGAGACGTCGGCGGCCTCTGCTACTGCCTGCTGGTTAACCGGCAGACTCAGGTCGACCGCGGCAGCGTACACCGCTGTCGCAGCGATTCCAGCAGGATGTTTCCCGATATGCAATTCCTCGTTAGCGGCCCGGGTGAGATACCCGCTTGCTCTGTGTTCGACATTCGGGTCGAACTCAAGCTCAGAGACGACACGCGGGAGGAAATCCTGTGGCCGGGCGGGAGGAATCGACGGCTCGAACTCAACACGAAGGATACTCACGTGATTGCGGATTTTCGACTCCGAGAGAGGAGAGTACGGAGAGAGCCGGCTGAGCGTCATCGGATGTCGACGCTCTCTTGCCGAGATAAACACGCACGCGGCGGCGAACCCCTCAATTGATCGGCCCTTTAATAATTCCTTCTGGACGGTTTTTCGGTACCAGTACGCTGCCCGCTCACGTATCGGCTGAGATAGCTCGACTGCTGCCGCGACATCGCGGAGCTCGCGGAGGCCGCTTACGAGTGAGCGTTCATCACTCCGCAGCCGCTCGTTGTATCGGCTGAGCCGATCCGTGTCACCGTGAACAGATCGAGTAATCGTGGTGCCGGTATTCACCCACTGTTGACTCTGCCCTGGCCCGAGTCGACGGTCTTTATACTCGCGCCACTGGGGCTCGCTGTGCTCAATCGGGGAGTCTTCGACTACGACGCCGCAGCCGTTACAATAGGTAACTCCATCCTCGGTGAGGAGTTCGCCGTCGACGCAATCTGGACACTCTGTCCCCGAAGTCGTTTCACTGCGACTTTTGACGTGGGGCCCGGCTGTTGTGGCCGAAGCTACACTACTGGCAAGACGTTGGGGCTGACGGGAATTCGTTGTCGGTGCCAACAAGCCGGTGCTGCTGATGCAGCAGTTCGGTGCTTATCCTGTAATTTGTCCGGCGTTCTCTTGAGCTTTACCCTCGTTCGACGCTTGAAAGGGTGGGCGATTGTCAGAGGCACGTTCTGTGCCGGGTTCGCCCAGTACGACAGAGCAACAGTATCTGACTTAAATTGATAACCGAGATCAGTATTCGAACCCTTGAGCGGAATCAGATGTGAGTGCGAAGCCGGAAGACTCGTACACGCTCGAGATCGCATTCTCCAGCTCGTTCAGATGGGCCTGTATGTCGCTGATTGTGTCAGATGGAAGCGCAGAAATATACGCTCCGAACCGAAACAACGCCTGTTCGTACCGTCGCCCGTCAATATGCTCCGGAATCGTTTGTTGGAAGAACTCACTGAACTCGCCAAAGCGTGACGGCGATTGGGTCGCACTCCTTGGAAGTGGTCGTTCTCCACCACGCCGTCTCGTTAGGTAGACATACGCGACCCAGCATCGAACATCAAAAATCGGGAAGCGAACGGAGTATTGGCCGGGACCGCTGTCAGCGAGATGGAGGAGAAACGCGGGAGTGACGACGGTCCGGTTTGTAAGTGCGCCGCGCTCCACGAGTAAGTCGGCTAACTGGCCGACCGCATCACCGGGACTGTCTTCGAGGAGGTCGATCAGCTCATCAGTTGTGAGGACATCGGTAACATCATCGACATCAACTCCGCGACTGAGGTCTTTCCAATCCCAGAGGGCTCGCGCGCGCTCAAGCGCGTCCGAACGATCTCGGATTGCGTTTGTGTATTCCGAATTGTCATCTTGTTGGGCCGAGTACTGGAGTGCCCAGTATTCGATATTAAGCGGTGATGTGGAAGTCATACTCTCGTTACACGTGTCAGGGTCATAATCCACCCGCCGGAAGACTGAACGTCAACAACTAGCGGGTTTCGTCAGGTGTCAATTTAAGTGGGATATGCCCTCTAAACTGACTGAACGGTACCTGCCCGAAAACCTCCGACTAGGATGACTAAACGACCGAAGAGATTTACTGCTGCATACTCTCACTGCGATCATCGGCACAACCGCCACTACCGTCGAGAATTGATGATTGACCTCACTGAAACTGAATTCGAACTCGTTGATCAGCTTCTCGACGTCCTCGGAGAGGCGATAGATTCACTCCCGGAAATCGATAAGAGCTACGCGAACAAGACGAAAATACAGAAGCTCCTGTTTTTCGCAATCGACGAGTTCGAGATCCCGGTCACTCATAGCTGGTATCTCGCCGGTGCTGTCGTCCCTGATCGGTCGATCGGTCCGAATGCACTCCAAACGGCTGACGGACCGACAGGACCAAGCAGTCCGTCAGTTCCGGAAACAGATTCTGAGGACGTGATTGAAAGCGTTAGCACGGTCGATCCGATTCTATTCACCGACTCGTCAGGGGAGGAATTCGATTCGGAGCCATCGTCCGCCCTCGAAGCGTACGTCTCCCGAAGCGATCTGCTGACGTTCTACCGCCAAGAGATCCCCGACCTCTGGCACCAACAGACGATGCGATTCCTCCAGAACTTCTACCAAGAGACGGCTCCCGACGAGTACCGTCTTCTGTACATCGAGAGCACACATCTCCGGACGCATCTCGCCGACCTTGTCTGCGCGATTGACACCATCATCGATGGCGGCACCCCGGAACGGTCGATCACTTCGATTCGGGAGTCTATCGGACTCTCGATTTCTGACCTTCATTACCATATAGGTCGCCGCGAAGACCTCAGTCAGACTCTCAGTGTCGTCGTTGAGGGTACCGACCTCATTGAGGACGCCGTAATGCGACTCGATCAGCATTCGACAGCAGATCTCACTCCTGAACACCGGTCGGCCATCGAACGCCTTCAGGACTTCTTCTACTACTACGTCTGGAAGTATCCCTGTCTCCTCATCTCAGCGAACACCGCGAGTGGCTCTCAGGCTGACCGCTTGCGGGCAGAGCAGCTAGCCGCCTTCGAAGAGTTTGACGATCGCGTCCTCGACGAACGAAGCACAATCGCGGCCGATCTCGCTTCGGTCGACCTCCTCCCAGCACCAGGCGACTACGAACCGATCGACGATAATGTCCTGTCCGAAAGACTATGCGATTTATCAACACAGTATCTCGAATGAGAGAACATGCCCGGTATCGGAGATGACGATGCAGGGGTGGGGACACTGAGTCCCGACAACGTCTTCGTTGACACGAGTATCCTCCTCAACTACGCCCAGCGGGTTATTGAACGCGACCACACGTCTCCGTTAATCGATAGTGACGACGTCGAGGTTGTCGTCGGAGTGACCGTCGCTGACGAACTTGAAGAGGTCCGAGAACGCCGTGAACACATCTACGAGGATTTCCTCGCGTACCTCATCGACGACGCGGAAGACATCGGTGAGTATGACCCGGCGTCACGGCGTCCATATTTTCAGACGAACGATGAGCGGCACGTACGAAACATTCAGATGAAGCTTGCTCAGTTGGACGACCGGCGTAAGATCCAACGAGATCTCCGCCATGCACTTCGTTCGATCGAGCGTCGACTTAGCTATCTTGCCGATGAAGTCGTTCCGGACGGCTTGTTCGACCAACAGCCAGGATTGACAGTACTATTCGCGCTGCAGGACGTTATTCCGAACGACAAGGATCGAAGCGTCGTTGGCGATGCTGCGCTCTGGTCAGCAGAGGCTGAGGAGAGTTCGGGCGTGTTCACCACGACTGACCGAGATGACCTACTCGATCTCGCGGACGAAATAAACGAGGTTCTCAAAGACGCGAAGGGGGAGGAGTGGACAATTGCGATTGTCCATCCAAGAAATCTCTCAATCGTCGATGAGTTCCGATCACTCGATTCACCTACTTCCTGAATCATATCAACTCATTAATCCCAGTCCTCAAGACTCGTATCCTGGAGTGTTATACTGTTAGAAACCCTAAAACATCTATTAGGATAAGTTACAACAACAGAACTTATAATCATTCAGACAATCAACGTCCTATGGACAAAAATGAAAAATCAAAAAGCGACATTACTGACACAACAGATCAAGAATTTGATCGTGGCGATTATATGAAACACCAGGGAGAGCAATTTAATCAGCTCGTTGAAAATGATTGCTTTCTCCGCCCCCACATCCGATTCCCCTTTGATGAGGATAAATTCAATCAAGCATTAGTATCTGCAATTGATGGAGATTCAACACATCTTGAATCAGATGACCGCGATATTGTACTGGGTGGACACCTCCTCGACTGGGGGCGTATTGGTCTTAGCATTAATATTCGACAAATGATTTTTGCCGAACATCAGGTAGGTGAAGACAGCCACGACGCTGTTGACCTATCACTGTACGTCGGGAGTGAGGAAGCTGAAGCAGCTTACGAACACTATCCGACCGAGCCACCTGAATTAGCAGAGCGGGCGGAAATTGAAAAAAGAGTCACCCAACAACACGTGACGTTATTACGTGATATTAGTCCAGAATGTCGAGAGGGAGTCCTCAAAATGAGGGAACTCGTAGAAGGTCACTCCGAGCTCGTTTGGGGAGGAGAGCCGGAATTAACGACAACTGATGGCTCATATGGATTTTCTGGAACGATTTATTATCGGCCTTGTGAGTTTTAAGAGGTAGTACCGCTAACGTGGTTATCCGTGTCTTTCCTGCTGTTCGGCCGCTATGTTAGTTGTGTAACAGCACAAGATGACGAGAAGGTAGCTCAAATATCAAATGTATAACGAAATTTGTCTCTACCATGTTGGTCGTACTCTACATAATTCCATACAGATTTTGACATTTCATGGGGTGGCATCACAAGACACTCTCCGGAAAAACTGAGCGCTTCCGTCACACAGTAAGATCGAGTGTCAGTTTGACGTACTCAGTCGCCGAACCGTACTCGTTCTCGATTACCTCACAGAGTTCCCGGTTTAGGGTGAGACCACCACGTGTGATATTTGCCGAGCCGAGGTAGACGAACGAGTCCGAGACGACAGCCTTCGCGTGAAGTCCGTCGATCTCCTGAACATGGACGTGCTCGGGGAGTCTCCGTTTGATGTAATCGTTGTGCGATTCCCCGGAGCGAAGCAAAAGATGGATTTCCTTCTCCGAGAGCGTTTCCAGCGCTTCAATAAGGGACACCTCTCGAGACTCGAACCGGTCGTTGATCGGGAGACTGAGGGAGACGTCGCTCAGCCAGGGCGAGACCACGACGACAGGGTCGCAGTGCAGTAGCGTGAACCCGATGAAATACGAGAGGCTCTCAGAAGGTAAGGAAAACGCTCTTGTCATCGAATTCACCTGCTGGAGGTAGTTCTCGGTCAAACATCTCAGTGCTAGTCTGGTCAGCGGGAACTGTTTCAGTAATATCCTCTCGAAGGGCTTCGAGCAGGACGTAACTGAGTGAGTCACTCTGATCCGTCGCGGCGATACACTCCCCGAGATGGAGGTTCTCCACGCAGCCGTCGATATCGGGGGAGTAGAACACCGTTTTTGCCCGGTCGACATCGGATAGATCGACGCTTAGCGCATCGACGGCAGTATCGGGGAACTCGTCTACCCCGTCTACCTGCTTCTGAGCGATTGTCTGCTTGACCCGAAACGCGTCGGTGGCGTCGATTTCCTCGTCGATTGCGAACTGTTCGGCTTTGTCAACGCTGGACAGGACTTCTTGAACGACCCGATCCACCACTGACTCGAACGGGGTATCGAGTGCTTCTCTGACCGCCGCCTCGACATCGGGTTCAGCGGTCGATGTACAGAGCTGGTCGACGAAGGGTTCACTCGCCCACAGGCGTTCGTTGATAACTTGTGAGTTGTATCCGACCCGGTTGATCGCTTCCAACACTGTCCCGGGGTCGTTCGATAGGTCCTCGAAGACCAAGTCGACGACTCCCTGGCCACCCTCTGTTCGTTCGAAGATGTACACCTCGCCTGCATCGCGGTCGAAGCCGTAGAACAGCATCGAGGTGTTAACGGCGCTGATATCCGAGACGATCTGGAGGTAGAAGTGTGCTGCCGTATGATACGCGACGTACTCGTAGTCGATTTCCTCGAACTCGTGGTAGCGTTCGACGAGCGAACGAACGTCCTCGTCTGCGACTCTCTCGAGGAACGACTCGAGATCGAACACGAGTCCTCGTGTGTCGATTTGGAAGCCGAGTTTCTCTTCCGGGCTGTCGAGTTCCACCTCGAACGGGTCCCGCTGATCGAAACTCACCTGCGTCCCCCATGACTGAGCAGGACGGATACTCAGCGTAACTCCGTCGAGAGTTACCTCCGAGGAGACGTCCGCAAGCGTTACCGAACCTGTCCGCTCCGTTTCTGAGCGGAGTTCGACGTTCGTACTCACCTGGGGGTTCGAATGGATTTTCCCCAGTTCACTTTTGTCGTGGCGTAGGCAGCTATCGATATCGGTGATTACCTGGTAGCACACGGGACAGTACCGGACGATATTCATTGCATCCTCACTCAAATCGGCCATCGCGGACAGCTCGATTGAATCAGGGATGAGGATACCGTCCTGAATCTCTCCACTGACGTGCTGAGAGTAGTCCAATTCGACGCCGTCTTCCGTAACTCGAGTACGCGGTAGGAACGCGTACATCTGGTTGGTCTCCGATTGGTACTCCGATCGATACGGCGTGTAGGTACTCACGAGCTTGTCGATCGACTCATCAGTACTGTCGCCGTTATCGGGATTGAAGACGCTAAAGAAGCGCCCAGCACCGCCGAAGTAGTTTTGAGGGATGTACCAAACCTCTCCGAGGCTACGGTCGTTCACGCCGAGATACTGCTCGAAGTAATACGCGCCGCGGAGGAGCCGCTTGACGGCGTAGAGACTGAGGTGTGGGTTGCTAAACGCGACGTATTCCTCTAATTCGTCGAGTGCCTCGATGAGGTAGTGGATACGTTTCTGTGTGCGGTAGTAATCCTTGATCCGTTCATCGTCGCTCAGATTGTAGAGCTGCATAGCAGCGTCGTGGACGTCATTGAGTCTGTCTGTCCGAACTTGTGGAATCTCTCGGTCCGTTGCACGGTCCACACGGCTCCGGAATTTCATCAACGGGCCGGTAAGGCTGAACAGATCCGCGAGCAGGTCATCGAAATGTCGTATCTTACCGTGTGTATCCCCGTCGGGGATTTCTGATGCAGTCTCTCGGAGGTCTGCTAGGTTAGATTCAAGCGAGTCTACTTCTTCTTCATATCCCGTTTCCCCGAGCGCCTCGAGCTCATCCTCATAGCCCGACACCTGTCCGGAGAAAGCGTTGATCAGTTCGAGTACCTGATCTTGGACCTTGTGAACATAGGTGTTGACCGTTTCTTCTCCTCGTACTACGTTTCCGTCATCGAGCTCGAAGAATGACTCAATCTCCTCGAACGTCTCGCGTTGGTCTTCGAGGTGTGACCTGAGCCTCGCACGCGCCTCGCCGACGAGTTCCTCTGAGAGTAGAGGCTGTGAAGCGACGTCGATTCCAAACTCCTCGTCGAAGAATTCCCCCGGCGAAAGCAGTAGATTACGGTAGGCGTCGAACTCGAGTCGATCTCCGAGATATTCGTCGAGGAACTGTTCACCGGGGTCACGAAGGCTGAGATTGGGCTGGTCTGCGATTCCGAGCGACACCTCGTAGTACTCACGGAACCGTGAGTGGACCCATTCAATGACATCGTTGTCTGTCTTGAGTGGTGTGCGGATGTCAGAGTCGAGGAACCGGTCCGCCCGGTAGAACATGTTCGAGTCCCCCGTCAGACTGGAGAGCATCACCGCAACGTGTGCGTCCATCCCTTCCTTCCGCGCGGCGCGACCAGCACGCTGCTTGAACGAGGAAAGGTCCCAAGGTGTCCTATACTGCGTAATCGTCTTGATTTCCCCGACGTCGATTCCTACTTCTAAGAACGACGTGGACAGAAGGACGTCGCTGGAACCGACGTCACCCGAGTCGAAACCGTGTTCGGCAGAGACCGGCATGAACGAGAGGTGTTCATCGAGGAACCTGTGATCCATCGCCTCAGCAACGGCCGCCCAGTCTTCGACATCATCGTCGCCGTCACCGAGGTGGTAGCGCCAGAGCTCTCGGTTGTGGTCCGCGTCGAGAAGCTGCGTGTATTTTTGATTGATTTGCGAGATACTATCGATGAAGGCGAGCATCTTCCCACGCTGCCCGGAGGACTGCTCAAGGAGGCTGTGTCCGAGGAGAAGATGCTGTTGGATCGACATCGACGACGCCCCTGGCCCATCAGGCGCGGCGAGCATGAAGTAGTAGTGTTCGTAATCGTCGTGGTCGTCATCGAAATCCGATGCGCCGGGTTCGACGGTGTGGATGTCGTCGTTCGACACACCGAAGAGGCGCTTTCCGAATCGAGCCGCATTGTCGATGGTAGCGCTCGACCCCAACCAGAGGATTGGCTGCTCGGTAATCGCGTTGACGTTCTCGATGATCTTCGACGCATGAGCCCCTCGAATCTGGGTGTTCATGTGGACCTCGTCTAGGACGATTGTTTCGAAGTCATCGACCAGCGAATAGTGGGGCTTGAGAGCGAACCCTTCCAGTGACTCAAGTGTCGTGAGAACGATGTCGGGACGATTGTTGAACACCATATCGTGGCGCGACAAGATCAGCTCACGATCGGTGAACGAGTGGTCCGGGTTGGCCTCACAACGGAGCGTGTAACTCTGGGAAGTTCCGTGGTACTCGAACGCGTTCGGGCTGCCTTCCTCGCCACACCAGCAGTTGGCGAGTTTGAACCGAGGGCGGCCGCTATCACCAGTGAAGAAGGTCTGATCGCCCTCGACCTCGTTCATTTTGTACGGCATGCCACCGACGTAGACACCGACGGAGAGCTGATCATCGGTGTTTGAATTGATCTGGTGGATGTGTTCGAGGACACGACCCAGTTGATCCTGTAGCAACGCCCGACTCGGGTAGACGATGGCCGTCGACTCCTGTCGTCCATCACGAAGCAGCTGGTAGAGTGGACCCAGGAACGCCTCCGTCTTGCCGAATCCGGTGGGTGCAGAAAACACGGCAGCCTTGTTCTGATTCGACTCTCGCCGTTCCCGGTCGAGTTCATCGACCGTCTGCCAGCTCTCGACTTGGAAGTCTAGTGGATCGAATCCGAACAGGTCGATGATTTCTTGAACAAACTCATCAGACCCGGTGTACGGGCTCGTCTGTCGTCGCTTCTGACGCTCACGTCTGTACTTGAGTGCCTCGGTAACGAAGGGAGGATCCGCCTGCTCCGTCTTGAATATCCGGCGGTTATGAAGCATCGCCTCGATCAGCGGCTGAATATCGTCGTTTAGCCGAGATGGCTTCGTGTTCCGGTCTACAAATTGCATGAGAAGAAAGGGATACTATTGTCGTTTACCCGCCCGTTCTTCAAGCTTACTAACACCTCGTAACGACGGGAGGAAAGGAGACTACGAGAGTGTCAGCTCAATATATTCGCCGATATCAGACTCAGCGAGCAGCGTCCGCTGTTCGGGTTTGAGGTCGGCGTATGAGAGGCGTTCATCGTCGATCATCCGCTCGATCAGCGACCTGATATCCGGAGGATAGTGGCCAAACAGTGTCTCTTGAAGTTCATCAAACGCCTCACGCATCTCCTGACCGTATTCGCGGGCATTCTGAGCTAACTCCTCAAACTTCACGTCTTCCTCCGAATAGACGTGCTCCTTCCACCGCCAGTCGTCGAGGAGGCCGCCGAGAGCTCGGAGTCGCAACTCGTCCACGCGTTCGACGCGATCGTTCAGCCGCTGCATCGCGGTAACCGTGGAATTGTGCTTCAGGCGAAGTTCCTGGATCCGGTTCTGTACCGTCGTCTCCGCACTCTCTACTTCTGATTCGAGCGCCGAGAGACGTTCCTCAATGGTTTCGTATTCCCCGCGTTCGAGCAAATCCATGACCTCGTCGACAGACTGGCGTGCCGAGGTGTCGATTTCGACACGTTCGTCGAAGAACGCACTTGCGAGTTCACGCTGGAGGAGTGTTTCCTCCATCGTCTCCGCTAGTTCGTCCAGTTCGTCAGCGAGATGCTGACGTCGATACTGCTTCTGTACGCTTTGCAGCTTGGCTTCGAGCGACTCACTGTCAGTCGACATAGTAGCCTCCGATCTCGAGGAAGTTCTTTGCAAAGTCGGATTCGGTGCCACCGCCGACAATCGAAATATCGTCGTAACGCTCGTAGACGTTGGTTTTCGTGAGTTTCATGCTGATCAGTATCGCTTGTAGCCGTTCGTCAGCCGACCTGTTCTCAAGGTCACCAGCGAGACGAGCGGCGTCCGCCGCCTCGTCGATAGCTTGCTGATCTAACGCCACGAACTTACCGAGTGACTCGACCATGTCGGTGTCCACGTGGTCATACGTCCGGAGCGTTTCGAGAATGCCATCGATATTCGAGATAGAGACTGAGGCGAGTTCATCGGAGACTGTGGTGACCGTCTCCTCTCTATACTCGCCTTCCAGCTCTTCGAACAATTGGTTGAGGTCGTACGAGATATCCGCAATATCCCGAATCTTGCTGTCCGTATCGAAGCGCACACGAGACGAGACACGCTGGATTCGACCTCGACCAAGCCCTTCGAAGACGGCAGTAGGAGGATGCTCTTCGAGCCGCTCACGGACACGAGCCACATCGAGCGTGTTCGCGTTAGCGCCATAAAAGGCACTGACCATCTCCTCGAACCGGTCGGCTTGGTTCATGAACTTGACGAGGTCATTGAACCCATCTTTCGAGACCTCTTGTCTCAGTGCTTCTCGAAGTTCCGAATCAAGCGTGTAGGAGCCAGATTCGCTGAATCGCTCGCTCAGTCGCTCGGCGGTGACTTCCTCGAACGGAGAACTTAGAAGAACCACGTACGCGTAGCCCGCGAGAGCGAAATCCTCGAATGTGTGGTTTGCGTTCTTTTTGAAGAATTTCAGGTCCGAACGAAGATGATGTTCGACGATCTCCTGCTGCCACTGTCGTGCATACCCTGTCAACTGCGTTCCAAGGCCTCTGAGCAACTCGTCGAAGTCCGCCTGTGATTTCTCTTCCTCCCGGTAGATACCGAACTTGAGGAGCTTTTTCAGATCGGATAGGCGGAACTCTTGTGGATCGATCACGATCTGATCGTCATCAGGCGACCGCTGTTGACTCGCAAAGACGAACGGATCCTTCTGGCTGCTCAAATTATACCGCAGTCCCATCCCATCGAACAGTTCCAAGTCGTTGGTGAGATGTTTGATCGAATCGGTCAGCCCGATACGGAGGTATCGGGTGATCTCAGAGAACTCCCCGGGATTGCTCTGCCACGGCTGGACGTTCGGTCGGAGATCTTGGATTAACCGTTCGGCTTTGCTGAGCTGTGGCGGTTCAGGAGGTTCCGGTCCCGTGGGTCCCGGTCCCGTGGGTCCCGGTCCAGTTGGGCCCGGGGACTCGATATCAGTCGGGACTGTGACGAAACCATCCGAACGAGTGACCCCGTCAGTTCCCTCCACTGCTTCAGATTCTCCGAAGGCGTCGACGAACCTAGCGTCGACCTTGATCCCGTCAGTTGTCGGAACTCCGTACCACCGCGCAAGGTTCGCGAGAGATTCTGCGCTCTCATAGATTGGGGTGGCTGGATCAACATTGTTAGTTAACACGTTTAGACGGTCAGCACTCGACGGGGCGTCGACGTACCCTTCGTAGTAATCACGGAGCACATCGAATACGGCCATAACGTACTCTCGCGGGGACTGTTCGTCGTCTTGGAGCCCAGCGTAGACGCGCTCGAGGAAGGGCTCGTTGAACGGGAAGAGGTCTCGGAATGACTCATCACAGAACCCGCAGTCAGCACAGATTGACTCAGAAGGAGCGGGATTCAACGAGAGGTCGAGCCCATCCCCACTACGGTCGTACTCCACGCTCCCGTCGAAGGACTTGAAGTAGCCGAGGTACGGCCGGATGAAGTCGACAGCGGAGTCCTCGTCGAGGAAAAGGACGCTGTTCGAGTTCTGGCGGTTCGTTCGATAAAATTCGAAACGGTCCTCAGCAGTCTGCGTGTGGAGAACGTCCGTTGAGTCTCGAGTGCCAGCGACCACGAAGTCCCAATTGTCGCTTGGTTTATCACGTTCCATGTAGTTTCGGAGCCGCTTCCCCTCCATTGCCGTGATAGCGAAGTCCTCGAAGATGATCACCGGGCGCGTATCCGTGAACCGGTCTCCCACGCGCTCAAGAACATCGCCGAGGGATGCCGTCTGGTAGCGCTCCCTGATCTCCCGCCAGAGTTCCTCATTGAACGCTTCCACGGCGTCTTCGACATCAATAGAATCCTCAATGACCTGTAGGAAATCGTTCCGGCGGTACGCTTGCTCGGTAACAAACTTGATCTCTTTCGCGTATTCACCCTTTTCGACGAGAAGTGAGAGTTGGTCCTGAACAAATTCTCGGATCTTTTCTTCTTTCCCCTGTGCGTCAACTTCGTTGCCGCGCGCACTGAGGTTGAGGATCGCGCCGGATGTTGCGTTGTTGGCGACAACACTCGCGTTTTTCTTGAGGTCCTCCCGGAGCTGCTGAAAATTCGATGCGCCGGGCAGTTCTTCGTCGAAGTGCTTCTCGTAGAACTCCGGGATTCGTTCCGAGAGGAGCGTCATCAGGTCGTCGTCCTTGTCGACGTGCAGGATTGGTCGACCGTCTTCCTCAAGTTGGTGTGATAAGAAAGCACACAACTCTGACTTCCCGGTCCCTACCTCTCCCTCGATAACGACCGAGAAATTCCCGACTCGCTGGTCGGTGAACTCGCGGTACACTTCCTTCTCTCCGACGACTTCCTCTTCTGATCGAGTCCCCTGCGGCGACCGGAATACCTCGATCGGCCGGTGTGTGAACTCGAACAGGTCTTTGTTGTCTGAGCGTACCGCTGCGACTTTCGAGAACAATTGTCGGAGCGTCTTCTCGTCGACTGCCTCGAAGTGCGGGCACTGAAGCTCCGAGTCTTGCTGAATCGTACTCATCTTAGATCAATTTAATCGCGTTTGCTTGGCTATCAATTCCATCATACGGAGGGATACCGCCAAGGGTAACGGCGCCGGCATCACCGTACTCAACGATCCGTATTTCATCATCTCGGATGAGTTCGAACAGGACACGAGCAATCCCTTCTGGGATCGCACCGTCAGACGTCGTTTCGACATAGAGCAGATTCTCACGGAGCCAGCGGAGATACTGCTCAATCACGATGCCGGGTGTCCCATCGATATTTATCGCACTGTCTTCAGCAGCGAGATCAAGTGAGTATCGAATTAATGCTGGATCAGGGTAGACGGTATGCTCCCGGCCACTCACTTTGTGTACCAGTCCGAGGAAATGGACGAGCCGCGTCCAGTTTGCGAACTTGTTATCATTATGCATTATTAATCCCTGCTGGGACTGTGGCCGATAATTGATTTCGGCGTACCAGTCGTCGATATCGGTGTAGATCGGTTCCTCGTTATTTTCGAAATGCTGGATGTCCTTGTCGAGTAAGAACTTGTAATTGAGCAAGACAGCGGCTTGCTTGCCCCAGTCATTCGACTGGCACTCCTGTGCAAGGTTGTGGAGTACGGTTAGTCGGAAGTTCCAGCGCTCGTCTCCGACATCCCACTCATACTCACGAGCGTAGTACGCTTCCTCCTCTTTGCCGATCATGCGGAGGAGCCGAAGCCCGTCTAGGATGGAATCAAGCCCAGAATCGATTTGCGTGTCACTCTTGATGTGAGACTTCGTCTCGCTCCCCTGACTGATCGATCGATATACCGGGAGGAGTGGCCCTGGCGTCTGAATCGCGTTGAGGAGATATCCTTCGCTACTACTCATCTGTTAGGCTGTTGTAACCAGGCATGGTATCGTTTATGAATTGATGATTCGTCGGGGTCAATCTCGGCCGCTCTGTCTGCGGCGTCCTTCACTACCGGCGTCCGTGCCGCGTAAGACGGGTCGAACGTCTGTCCATCGTCGCTCACCGCACGGTTGAGGCTTCGAGCGACATCGGACGCGGTTTCCCGGTCCCACTCAATGCGCCTGCGTAGCCACCGTTCGAGACCCGTCACGTCGTCCTCGTCGAGTGGAACGGAGCCGTACTCGTCTGGTCGCGCAAATATCTGCCCGAATACTGCGTAGAGCGGCAGGAACGGTGCATCGGGAAGAACTTTGAACAGGTCTTCGGTATCCTCGAGTTCCTCCCCGGTGATGAACTCATAGAGGTTCGCGTTGTCGTGGATGAAGAGATTCTTTGTGTCCAGTAGCGGGAGGTCCCACCCGGCGTTCTTATACACCTGCTCGAATCCGGTGTACAGACGCTGATAGGAGCCAACGTTTTCGACGAACTGTTCCTGGTAGAGCGGACGCTGTCCACCACGTGGCGTGAACCGACGTGAGTCCGTGACCACGATGAGCGTCTCAGGACGGGCTGCGTAGCGGCTGATTAGATGATCGATTGAATACTCGGTTTCGCCCTCATAATACTCACTCGTCGTGACGACCAAATCGTTGCGAAACGCGTCCTCCTCGAGTTGGCCGAGGACTTTGTAGTCGTAGTCGAGGTAGTCGTACTGATGCGTGTACGACGGGAACTCCCCACCGGTGTTGAGTGAGCGCCACGACGTAGGGTAGGTGAACGTCTGGAACCCGAGATAATTGATGGCCGGAAGCGATCGTAGCATCCACCAGTACGTCTGTCCGGTGTCGTCGTGGATGGCCGCGATATCGGCGTTGCTGAGCCGCTTGAACGTCGATGGCTCTGTCATGTGTTGGAGGGAACGGTGATTAGGGCACTGAGAACCTGATTATCGAGCAAGTCGTTCTCGAGGTAGTAGGCGGGCGTGCGCGAAAGGAGTAAGCACTCGTCACAGTAGTCCTCGCATCGATCGCAGTCGGCGACCTCTTCGACCCGGGCCTGGATGTCATCGAGCGCGTTCCAGACCTGCCAAGCGATCCCGTTCCCACCCTGGCGGCTATCCACGATGTTAACGCTGATTGTCGATTCAGTCTTGTCTGTATCGACTCGGAAATCCGACCGTTCGCATTGTGCAACGACGGCAATCGCTTTCTCGAGGGCCTGCTTCAGGCTAACAAGCGCCTGTGGCCATATCTCCTCATCGTCACCGACATCGAGTCGATTGGCAACGTCATTCTGGTCGAACTCGAGAGTCAGACCCTGCGTATGATACTGTTGGCCGACGGGTGCGTACTCTTCGGTCTCGCTTTCCTCGAGGCGGTCCTCCCACGATTTCCCGCTTTCAGGCGCCGGCGAAGACGGATCGCGCTCGATGAGGGCTTGCGACCGAAGGACCGACTTATCGGGGCTCGACGAGTGGCGGCGCTCGAACGCGTACACGAAGTCCGTGACATCGAGTTCCCCGTAACTTGCCTCACAGTCCAGTCCGAACACAGTCATCGAGGCGGTCTTTTGCGGGGGAACGTCGCTATCGGAGACGGCAGTCGTCATCAATCCACGAGTGTTGTATCGCTTCTGTCCGCCTCGTGCTGGTTTACACTCGACCGAACTCACCCCATGAACGTTCGTTTCTTCGAGGAGGGTATCACAGTACGGACACTGCTCCGTGTCGAGTTCGTAGCTTTCGAACGGACGCTCACAGTCCTCGTTCGTACACACCATAACCGTCGTGAGCGGTGTCGAACTTCCGCGGACGTCATCCACGATGTAGTCCGTACCGTGGAGGGTGACGAGCGATCCCAAGTCGTTCTCCGGGCCGGGGAACATGTCGTAGAGTCGACCGGACCCCTCGAACTCGATCCCCTCGGAACGTCCCGAGAACTTCACGGGGAACTGCTGGCCGAAGCTGCGGTAGTTCGCTAGATAACCGAGGCGGCCCAGCCATTGATCGAGGCGGTTGTTCGATTCGGTGAACGCTTTGTTGGTCTCCGCCGACCCCGACATCGATATGATCTGTGAGAACGTTTTCTCGATACGGTGAGGCATCGAAAGAGGTCCACTGTCGACGAACACGGACTCGAACGCGTCGATGCCCTGTTGACCGAAGATCGACCGCAGATGTCGCTCGAGTGCTTCTCTGCGTTCCGCAAGCAGGAACTCCTGGAGAATATCGAGGCTCTCCTCGACACTGTGGACGAACGCGTCCAAGTTCTGGTTGGTCTCGTTCAGGAGGTACTTCCTCTCGAAAACGTTGGAGGGGTGCGGGTTGCGGGCCAGATACGCGAACGTCTCAGTCACGACATGGCCAGCGAGGAGCTCTTCGAACTCGTAAGGGTCAGGGACACGGACGGGTTCGAAGTCATCGAGGAACGTTTCGAGATTCCCGTAGTAGTGCCCGTCAACCGGGTGTTCGCCCCGAATGGCGGTGGCGACGAGTGAGGAACTCCCGCGGGTCCGGCCGGTTCGACCGCTTCGCTGGACGTAGTTCGTAAGCGTTGGTGGAATACCCACTTGGGCGACGGTATCGAGGCTGCCGATGTCGACCCCCAGTTCCATCGTCGGCGTCGCGCTGACGATATTGACATCTGGGTCGTCTTTCCGGAATCCCTCCTCGATCGCTCCGCGAAGCGTGTGTGGAACGTTTCCCTTGTGAATTCCGACACTGATGAACTCGGGGTCGGCTCCATTCCTTATCGGCGTCGTGATGTCGTGAGCCCAGTGGTCGACGGCATACGACCAGCCGGAGTCGACGTCCGCATATCCAGGGTCGGCGACGAGCGTTCCGTCCTCGTCACGAGTGAACCGTTGGTACGATTCAATCGGGGTCCCACAGTCGGGACATTCCGTAAGTGAGGCGTCTCCGACGGGGTACGAGCGGTAGCAGTCTGTACAGAATGACGCCCGCTCTAAGAGCGTAAGCGTCGAGTTGTCGCGGCGCACAACGCGGGTGAGAATTCCTGTTTCTGACTCCTCGTCATGAATTCCGGCCTCGTTGAACTCGTCGCGGACTCGCTCAACGTATTCAACGGTTTCCTCTTTCCGGTCCTCACTGACGTTCGCGTTCGCTATCGTCTGCCTGACCTCTTCCCACGATTGCTCGACGACGATTGAGTCGTCGAGCAACGCATCAAGGACCTCAGGGAGGACGTTGTAGACGGTTTCGGTATCGTAGCCAGAGCGCGACGAAATTCGTTCGGCAATCTTGGGGAGCGAGAGCCCCTCGATGTCGATGGTGTTCTTCGAGAATCCCACCCGAGGATCCTTCACGAACAGCTTGTAGGCCTCGTGCGCAACGACCCGTTCGGTCGGGTCGTCGAACTGGATGACAGGCTCCGCGGTGACAAGTGCGCTATCGAGGAGGTTTTCCGCGTTGTGAAGCATCGCGTGAGCTTCGATATCGTCGAGAAGCGTACGGAGGAAGTTGTACGCCGTCCCATCCTCGTCGATCTCGTTCTGGATGAGCGGCTCCCAGTATGCTTCCCGGAGCTCGTCGGCGACTGCACGGAACGCCTCGTAGTTGCCGGCGCTGCCCCCGTTCTCGATCAGATGTTGTACGTAGAGCGTTTCGGCCATCAAGCCGTACTCCGTCCCGATGATGCTGTCACCGACAGACTCGGCGGCGCTGTGGGAGTCCGAGAAGACGAGCGTCTTCTTCGACGGGCTTGTTCGGCAGACCTCCGTCAACATGTATGACAGAAGGCTCGTCGTCGGCACGCCGATATCTGTGAGCCGGGGCCACTGACCACAGCCCGGGCAGTCGTCGACGGGGGCAGCATGGTCGAACGGTCGGAAGCTCTCCTCGTCGTCGGCCGTATCGTGTTCGACAAACGGATAGTGACACCGCTTACAGAACTGGATCTCCGCGTTTCGTGTATCGCACACCGTGCAGTGTTTATCCCGCGTAACGTCGCTGCAAGACTCACAGAGGTAAGCCTGGGTCGGCGGCTTCAGGAAGACGTGGTACTTCTCCGTCACCATCCCCGCAAGGCGACCGAACGCCATCACCGCGTCCAGCACTCCGGCGGTCTCGTCGACACCTTCGTCGGCGAGCTCTGCGAGGAGTCCGTCATAGTGTCTGAACCCGACGTCGCCGGTCGTCCCTTCGTCGAACCAGCTAGCGAACGCCGCAGCCTCGGGGACCTGCGAGGTGACGAAATCGAACCACTCGCTATCGAGGCCGCCGGCCTCAAGCAACGTGTCGGCAAGATGGTTCTGTCCCGATTCAGTGGATGCAACCTCCGACACCGAGTCGAACGTGTTGTCCGCAAGGAGAGCATCGACTTCGTCAGTGAGAGGGTTCCGAACCCAATCGAGGCTTGATGGGAGGGTTACGACATCCGCAGCACTGACAGACACGAGACCGACTTCGCTGACCGTTTCGTAGGCATCCTTGAGGCCGGCTTCGGCGAGGTCATCGGGGGTTGATTCGCCGAGGTCGGCAAGGGCGAGTACAGCGGCGATCTCACCGAGGTCACACGGCGCAAACCGATCGAACGAGGGCGATGATTGTATCGGGAACTTCCGTGGCGTGAAATCGATTGAGTTGATTTCGGCTTCTGGCGTTCCAGTGAGTTTGTGTGCGAGTTCCCTGGGGTTGTCCACGGTGGCAGAGACCATCGTGATCTGGGGATCTCTCTCGGCGTAGAACGATTTGAGCCGCTCCGAGAGGAGCCGAACTGAGGCTCCGGAGATGCCGCTCCAAACGTGGGCTTCGTCGAAAACGACGTGCTCGACGGGGTGTTGGCCCGGGTCTTCTCCGAGTATCTGGCGTGTTTCGGAGTTGTTGCTCACGAACATATGGTCGAGCGCCTCGGGGTTCGTGAGAAGGATATCTGCGCCGTTTCTGATAGCGTCCCGTGTCACCCGGATCCACGAATATTTGTTATCTTCCGTTCCCACCGTCATGTCGCCGAGCATCCGGAGCTTCTCGCCCTCCTCTCGCGGACATTCGAGTCCTCGAACGTACGAACCCTCCTCGATTTCGTGTTCACGGGTCCCTATCCGAGTCGGTGTGTCGGAATCCCAAATCCCGATCGTAATCCTGTCTTCGGGGTCACGGTGGCGGTTAATCCGATCGAGGTACGAAATAAACCGATTGAGCTGGTCAACACCGAGAGTCTTCATCGGGTAGACTATTAGCGACTTCAACCCCGGTTCGTCTGTGGAGATACAGTGATCAAGGATCGGGAAAAAGAACGACTCCGTCTTCCCCGTCGCAGTTGGCACCGCTAAGACGTTGTCGTTCGAATCAGCCGAAATCGATTCAATCGTCTCAGCCTGATGTTCGTAAAGCGACCCGCCCGGGTCGCCATCAAATAGGTCACCGATGATCGCGTCGATGAGTTCGTCACTGTAGTCGAGATCGCCGAGGAACTCTGCCGCTGATCGCTCATGGAATTTCGGAGCATCGACGAACTCGACGTATGGACCCTTTTGTTCGACGATTTCGTTCCGGATGAACGATGTCGCTTCCTCATCGCCGACTACTTCATCGAGTCGAGTCATTTGGCGGTTCCACCAAGTGATCTCTGCCGCACGGTCAATCGCGGAGTCGAGTGTTCGCTGTGGTGAATGCATTAGAAAGTTAGAGTAGTTATTACGAGATGTTTCTGTGGTTGTATTTCTTCCGTCTCCTGATTATCCGCCGACATCAAGTTTGATTCGCATCGCCACCTGTTTGCTGACTCCGTCAACCTCGGCGAGATCGTCTACTGATGCCTTCTTCAGTTTGCTTCGCGTATCGAACCCTGATTGACGAAGCGATTGTTCAATTCTGTCTGTGACACCATTTACGTCTCTTAGCTCTCCTGAGCCGGTGTCCGTGTCTGTAGAGACGTTCTCTCCGTTGGAAGTCTCTGAGTTGTCGTCCTTAGCGGGGTCGGACGGTGGCTGGAAGGATTTCGTTTTATCAAAGGCTTGCTCGGTGGCTGCCGTGTACGTGTCAAAGTAGTTGGCGATGGTACTAGCAGTCACATGACCATGTTCGTTCATTTCAGCAGTAGAGGGTTTGTGACCGAGTTCATTGGCCACTCGGTGTAGGTCTTCAATAAGTCGGGCTTCGTTGTCGATTCCGGCCGCATCAAGGCAATTCTGCCAGGATCCGAACACACGAGTGATATCGTTAACTGAGTACTGTGTGGTGTCGCTTACGTCCGTTGCCTTGAGCGGTCGTTCAAATGTTCCGGCAACGTGTTGAACTGCGTCAAGGAGGTCACGGCGGCTTGGAGTACCGCTGCTTCCTGTGGTGGTTTCCCCACTACTCGATGTTTCGTCTTCGCTTGGCGATGACGATGAAACGGAGTCAGACGTATTGTTCCGTGAGCTGGTATCGATTCGTTTGGCTTGGAAATCTTTCGTGCTACTGAGCTCCTGACCAGTCCCCGCGTCTGTCTCCCATCTTTTGTGTCGAGCTTGCTCAATTGTGTATGTGGCCCCGATGGTCCACTCCAGCGAGAGGTTGTGTGTTGTCCAGATGTCAAGCGGCAGTTCGCTACCGTCTTGGAGTTCTACTTGGAGGCAGGCGTCGCGTTTGCTACCGGGATTCGAGTCAATTTCGAGGACGGTGATTGTTACTTTGTCGACGCGGCCGTCGGGCAGCGAAACCGTCGAGGATGCGGAGGATGTCGTTTTATCAGACACCGGCTGGTCTGTCTCGCGGTGCCCGGTAGTCCCTGTGACCGGACCGGTATGGTCATCCGGTGGTTGTGATCGCTTTGGGTTTCTCGTGTTTACTTTGTCTACTGTTTCAGTGTCAACAAGTTCTGCTTCGATGAGTGCATCCTCTATACTTCCAAAGGCATCTTCGTATTCATCTGGGTGGTGACTGCCGACGGAATACAGAAGTTTTCGATCGATTTTGTCCCAGTCGCTCGCAAGGTTTTGGAGCTCGGTGATGAGCTCCTCTTGTTCCTCTGTTAGTGATGATTGATTTATTTTGAACGTTTCCACTGTGTCTTCGTCGGCCACACCTGCTTTGACGAGTGCGGCGTCTAAACTCCCGAAAGCGTCTTTGTACTCGTCCGGATGGTGATCACCAACCGAGTAAAGGAGCTTTCGGTCGATCTCGTCCCAGTCGCTGGCTAACTCCCGTAGTTCGCTGATAAGGTCATCGGGCGTTGAGGTCTCGCTGCTTGTTCTCGTGGTGGTCGTGTCGGGATTCGAGGTACTGGACGATGTACTAGTTGTGTCCGCTGTCTCGTCTACATCTTGTGTGGCAGTGGTAGGGTTGCTCTCTGTGGGTTCGGGGCCAGTGTTAGTCGACGGTGTTGGAGACTGTCCCGAGTCATGGACACCGGCGGCAGCGATCGCGGCGTCGAAACTTCCGAAATGTTCGCCGAGTGTGGCTGGTGTGAAGTGGCTGTGCGTGGCGATATCTCCCATCGTTGGGACGCCGTCGACTTGGTCAGCAACGCGTTGTACGTCACTGATTACACGTTGGTCTGGGTCGATGTCGGCGGCGTGTAGCGCATCGGTCCACGATTCGAACGCGTCCGTGTAGCGTGCGGACGCGTATCTGCTGTGTGTGTCCATCTCACTGAGGGTTGGATATCCGGCAAGGACACCGTCAACACGCTGAATTTCGGTACGGAGTTCGTCTCTGCTCGGAGTTCTCGGCTCGTCGGACGACTCAGCGGGCTCTGTGGTGGTGTCGGATGCCGTTTTTTCGGCCGTGTGCGCGCTCAGAGCAGTGTGGCTTGCATTCGGTAGCGTGATCGTGACCGTGTCCTCTTCGCCTGGAATATCGTGTGTTTGGTTCTGGTATCCGGCCCGGGAAACGAACAGGCATGGGTCGCTTCCGGAGGTGGGGGGCGTGATGGTAACGGTGCCGTCCGCGTCGGTAATCTGCTCGGCTGAGTCCGTGGTGGTTTCGGCGATGACTGCGGCGTTCTTAATCGCCTCACCGTCGGTGTCAGTTACAGTGACGGTGAGACGTGTCGGAGCAGAGTCGGCTGTGGCTTCGGAGGGCTCCGGAGTAACGGTATGACTGACAGAGTCTTGGACGGGCATTATGCCAGGAGTGAGCGATTCGGGCTGCCAGTACGTTGTAAGTACAGGTTGCTCCCGAGCTTCGTCCAGTGTCGATTCAATCTCGTCGATCAGTTCATCTAACAAAGCGCGGGCGACGTCGTCGTCAACCATGTCGCTTGTATCGCGGTTGTCGGCGATGGTGGCGCGTGCTCCGGCAGTCTCCAGTTCCCGGAGTATTTGACTGGTGGTGTCGCTGACGGCGACGAATCCGGGGTGTTCGCGGAATCGGGAACCGAGTGCGCGGAATTCGCTGGCACGGCGGAGGAGTCGTCTGCCGTCCTCGCCGGGGATTCGCGCGTCGGTCTCGCCCGGGATGGTGACGACGTGGTAGAAGTGCGCGTGCTTGTTACCGGTCGGGTTCCGGAGTATCCGGCCGATGCGTTGAATGAGTGACGCGTTCACCCCGCCTTTAGCGAGGTTCACGGCGATCCCGGCGTCGGGCAGGTCAACGCCGACGCCGAGCACGTCTCCTGGTCCGACGAGCACGCCGGCATCTGCTTGTTTGAACTCCGTGATCGTGTCGTACGGCGCGGCTTCGTCTTTCGCCGGCGTGTACACGGTGTTCGCGTCGAAGTAATCGACAAGATATTCGGAGACTGCGTCGGCTTGTGCGTAACTCTGAACCAGCACGACGGCCTTCCGGTCCGGGACGTGTTCGGTGAGGAGTTGCCCGATTATGTTGTGCGGCGGGTTCAGTTGCCAGCGTTTCGGTCGGCGGGAGAACGCGGCGGTGGCGAACGTGTCGAACGCTTCCGACTGATCCCGCGCGTCTTTCCCGTCTTTGCTCTGTGCGAACGACCGGAGGTCCCGGAGCGTTTCGAACGTGTCCGGGACGGTGGCTGGGACGTCACCGGAGAGTTCCTGCGGCGTGAATTTGTGCGTGTTGGTGTCGTATGTCGGTGTGAGCGTGGTGGTCGAGTCTGCGACACCGGCAAGCGTGTCGTCGGAGTTACTCGCGGCGTAACACACGTCCCACCGAAAATCCGCGATGACGTTCTGCTCGCGGGCTTCGGTGATACCGAACTCGATACATTGAGCCAGGTTCGCTTCGAGCGCGTCTTTGACGCCGGAGTCGCCGAGCCACTCGTCATCGATCGACCCGGACATCGCCAAGACGCTGTCGGCGTTCGTCGTGAGGTCATCGAATAAGTCACGCCACCCGCGACTGCCACGCCGCCCGCTGCTGTATCGGTGGGCTTCGTCTAAAATGACGAGGTCGTAGTGCAGCCCGGGGTCGGCTGCGAGGAGTTCCTGTGCGGTGCGGAATTCGATGTCGCCCCACGCCAGTTCGATGTGCCGGTCACCGTCACTGCCTGTTTCGGTACGGCTCCGTGGGATGTTCAGATGCTCGTCGAACTCGCTTTGCCACTGTTCAAGGAGTAAATCCTGTCCGGCGACGATAAGCACGGTTGCACGGCCCGTCGGTGATCGTGTTGCTGCCGGGATGCCAGCCGTGTCTGCAGGGTGTAAATCGCCGAACAGGTGCGCAATGGCGGCGAGGCCGAGCACGGTTTTCCCGGTGGCGGTCGCCATGTTCACGTACCCGGTCGTCCCGTTGGCGACCCAGTTCGCGATCGCGCGTTGCTGATGGTCCCACAGTGGCGTGACCATTTGCGGTCTATCGAGGTGTGTTAATAGGCTATCCCCGCCGATACTGTTTCCAGAGTCCGCGGTGATTGAGTCGATGAGAATATCTGCGTAGTTCGTTACGGCCGGGTCGGAGAACAGTTGATACAGCAGGTCAGCGACGGCTTCCGGTTGTTGCAGTGGCTGCCGAGACAACTCTTCGTCGCCGTGTTGCGTGATGAGTTTCTCGATGAGCGCTTCGGTTGCGCGGTTGAGATCTCCAATTTCGCTGTCGTCTAACCCGAGTTTCGTGAGTTCAACGCGGAGTTCATTGAGTCGGAAGACCAAGTCGCCGATGTCGCTTGCGTCGTATTCAGTGATGAGTTGTGGCAGGTCTGACTGTGACCCAGCAAGGGCTTGCAACCCGTCAACATAGTGTGATCCGCACGCCGTACCAAAATCCATACGGCCGATCGTCGCTCCGTGATCGAAGGAAGCGTCAGTCGTTCCGAGCGCGACGCCGTACGTAACATCTATCGCGGCGCGGTCAATCTGTGATGGCCAATCGCCCTGTGTCAACGAGTTTTTGGAGAGCCGCGCGTCATAGAACTGCTCGTCAAGATCCGTGTACGAAGTACGATCATCGACTTGATTTTTGAACGGATCCATTATTGAGGTGATAACTGCTTGCCATCCTGTCATCAACCACCAAATAAAATAGTATCGCCGGTTCCGCTACCCCGTCGTCGCTTCGGCGTTCGGTATCGACTCGCGCTGCGTGACGATCGTGTTCGGTGTCGTGCTTACCGTCACACCCGTCTCACCGTTCACCGTCCAGTGCTGGCCACGCACCGACTCGAATACGTACCACGCACCTGACTCCCAGTTAAATTCGCATATATGTCGGTTCCACACGTCAAGCTGCACCGACTCCCCGTCAACGGTGACTGCGCGGAACACGTGCCGTCGACCGTCTTCAGTCAGGTGCTCACGAATCTGTAACACCACGGGTGTGGAATGCTGTGCCGTTTCGTCGATCTTGTCTACGGTCCGTACGAACGAACGCGACTCCGCCGCATCATGTTCTGGTTCACTCGGTTGTTCCGACGCAGCTGACTCCACGTTCTGGGGTTCCTCAGTCGCTGTCGCCGCTGAGTCCGGCTTATCACCGGGCTCTTCCCTGCTCAGAGACCTCGCTTCAGTGTCCGACGTGGGTGGAGTGGACGAGGACTGTGCTGCGAGTTGGTCGGCCACTGATTCGAATTCTGCTACTTGCTCGCGCAGGTGTGCCACGCGGTGTTCCAGCTCTGACGCAGTAATGTTATCAGGTAGACGCTCAAGCGCGTCTTTTCCGTCTTCGACAACCGATTGCATGACGTCTTCCGCTTCCCCTAGTTGGGACGTTTCTTTGAGTGATGAACCCCGCTGCGTCAGCGTGTTAATCGTTTCTTCTGCCTGCTGCACCTGTTTCTCGTGTTCAAGCCGGTCAGTAAGCGACTCGACGGTCTCAATCCGATTGTACACTGTAGCTTCTTCCTCCGCAAACCACTCTGCATCCGCTGATTGTCCCACATCCTGTGCCGCCCGATACGCGGCATGCGCATTCTTACAGGCTTCTAGCCCCGTATCGACATCACCAGTTTCGACTGCATCCTGCGCTGTTGTGACGTGTGCGTCTCCATCACTTACGACTTTGTCGTACTGGGCTTCAGCTTCGGATGGAATCGCGTCTAACCGATCTTCGACGTCATTCACACGCAGCCGCAAATCACGATCTCCTGACAGTGTGGTTAATGCTTCTCGTGTCTCACTCGCCGCGGCACGCATCGCTGGTATCCGGTCGTTCGCCTCAGCCACCTCACCGGTTGCAACCAGTGTTTCGATCCGGTCGCACGTCGCCTCAAGTCCAGCCACTAATCGGAGTTTCTCACGGTCAGTGTACATTTCCAGTGTGGCTGTGTCATCGGACGCCTGGTCAGGTGACTCGGTACCGGATGAAAGTCCAGCCCCATTAGTCGAACCGTCTGACTCCACAGCTGTCAAGCCATCTGCATTGCTCTCTTCATACCGATCTTCAACTGATACGATGAGGCGCGCGGCGAGCGCCGTCCCGATTCCATCAACAGTTGTCAACTCCGCTTTCGACGCTGCGAGAATATCGTTGGCGTCTTCATACCCAGCGTCACGCAGCGCCGCTGCTTTCTGCTCTCCAATCCCTGGGAGTTCCTCAACGTTTGGGACTACAGCACTATCTGAAGCAGGTGAGGCGCTATCTGTCGTGCTACTGGACGTTGATGACTCCGTGTCAGCAGTAGCGATAGCAACAAAAAACAGGATTGTACCAATCACAAGCGACTGCCACACTGGAAGGCCAAGTGGCCCAGTCACGAGCGATAATAAGACACCACCCCATCCAGATACGACTGGCAGAACCGTCGATAAGGCGTTGAAACCCCAACCGACAACCGCAACCCCTACGCCAAGGAAATAAACCAGCATACCGAATCCATCCCACGCTTCGCTTTGCGTGAACAGCGCAATCAGAAGCAACACAATCGCCGCAGTCAGTAACATACCCACCACTCACCTATCGGCATCGTGGTACCTCTACCGGAGTAGCAACAATAAATTATGTGGACAGTATGACAGTCGGCCAACAAGGTTAATATTCTAAAGACAAGCTCCGACAGTGTTTGATCTTTAGTAGAAATACTATTTGGTTTATCAATTAAGAATGCGGAGTCAATCCAAGAATCATAATAATTACTATGTGACAAGAATTCTATAACACCCTGGAACGCATAGATTACAGTCCGAAGGTTTTCTGGGTAGACAGCGGTACCCCGTACCTCCGCCCGCGGACTCGGCTAGGAAATTTATTGCGGAGACTGAGTGGGTATAGACGAATATCTCTTTATTAGGAATAGTGCACCTCCGTTGAGTGCATCATGAATGCACATGTTACCTTTGTCCTCGATTCGTCGGGGTCTATGTCGGCCATTCGAGAGGATACCATCGGCGGGTTCAATACATTTCTCGCTGATCAACGCAACGAGGAAGGGACTGCAACTGTATCTCTCGTTGACTTCAATTCGACAGTCAATATAACGTATCGCGGAACGGCGATTGAAGGCGCTCCCGCGTTGTCGAAAGATTCGTACACGCCAGGTGGTCAGACCGCACTCTACGACGCGATCGCGACTGCAATAGAAGATACTACAAGCTTCATCGACGGTATCGATCCTGCGAACCGACCCGAGACGGTCGTCGTCGTGATTCTGACTGACGGTAAGGAGAACGCCTCCGAAACGCCGCAGGATGTTATTCGGGAGCAGATCGAAACGCGGCAGCAGGAGTGTGAATGGGAATTCCTCTTCATCGGCGCGAATCAGGATGCTGCACTAGCTGCTGATAGCATGGGTATCGATGCGGACAGATCTCTCAATATGGCTCATTCGGGGAAGGGGGCCAGAGCCGCATACGACTCGACATCTCAGCGTATCAGTGACGCACGCTCAACTGGAACGATGTCAGATTTCACCGACGAAGATCGGTTGCGACAGGATGAAGCAGATCGTTAAATCGGACTGGATTCAATCACATCTCTGAGCCGCGGTTCGGGTGCCGGAGCATGCGAGAGTTAGTTGAAGCCAACTAGGCCACCCATCAGTATGGCAGTTATTGATCCTCGTCTACGGTATCTGAGTCAACGCTTTGTGAAACGCGTTGGTAGACACGAGGTAGGAACTGGAGAGCGTGACAGGGAAGGCGATCAGTTTTCCCACTGAGGTAGTCCTCAACGCCTTCGAGGTGATCGGACCAGCTTGAGCGACAGACAGCCGAGTTACATCGACTGTGACATGGTGACTGCCTATCTAAAGTTCCATTTTTAGCGGAAGTGGCATCTTATTGACTAATATGACGACGAAGGGCGAAATACACTCTCGGAGGAGGCAGTATAATAGAGCGTGCTTCTCGAATTAGCCGCCGGACCGCTACGTGGGAAGATTTTAGGTCCCCCGCGTTGGATAAGCTCTCAATGCCTTCGCTGCTAGTACAGTCCTGCTCGGCCACAAAGAATCAGGTGACAGGGCCGACACGGGCACTAGACGTCTACGACGGATACTTTTTCAGAATAATCAAAAAGGCGAAACGAGAGGATGCCTTCAATTCCGACATCGACATTTGTATTCTCTCTGCAGAATACGGACTTATCGACGCTGAAGACACGATTACTACGTATGACCGGCGAATGACCCCTTCTCGTGCTGAGGAGCTCCGTGAGGAGGTGACCGGTGCCATTAGTAAACGTATCGAAAAATCGAGATATGACGAGATAGTCCTAAACTTGGGGAAGGAGTACCTAGAAGCGGTTGGCGACTTATCTGACCGATACGATGTCGACATATCGACAGTCCAAGGTGGAGGGATCGGGGAGAAGGGAAAACAGCTGAAGCGTTTCGTCCGGTCGGATACTGTTCCCTCGGTGATTCTCTGATGGCCTCTTCCGGCTCACAGCGCCTTGATGATGGAATATTTGAGATTGTTGACGAGGCTGGAGACGCTCGAAGTGGGGTGATCAGTATAAACGATACCGAACTGGAGACGCCCAATTTGCTACCGGTGGTGAACTTCTATGCCGGTGGCACTGATTCCAGCCTATACGGCGGTGGTATCCATCGGACAATCAAGGAGTTCATGAATGGAGACGAGGTCATAAACGGCGGGGATTACAGTCGATATTTCGATGGTGTGATGACCTCCGTTGCGTCACTCACTGACTACGGCATCTCGAGAGAACGGTACGAAGACTACATCGCTGCACCGATCAGGGAACGCGATGTATTCGATTTTAACGGTACCCTCTTTCTTGACTCAGGTGGATTCAAATTCCTCGGCGATGGTACCTTAGATGGCAGCAATTTTGAGGTGGACGTCGATCAGGAGGCGATCGTTGAGATACAGCGGAAACTGGGGGGAGACGTCCTCGTAAATCTTGACCGACCAATTGAGCCGGACGACGACTACTCTACTCGTGTCGAAAAAGCTCGACTGACGGCCGAAAACGTCAACGAGTTCCTTAACCTAACTACCCAGGACGACACGCGATATCTGACACTCCATGGGTACAACTATTCGATGCTCGATACGTTTCTCACGGAAATTGAGAAAGCCATCGGCAGGGACCGTGTTCATCGTGAATTCGATGGCGTCGCCCTCGGGAGTCTCGTTCCACTCAAAGACAATAAGGGGAAACTGATCACTGCTGTGAGTGATTGCCGTGAAGTGCTTAGTGACTGGGGGTTCGAGGAACTCCCCCTCCACGTACTCGGAATCTCTTCTAGTGCGATCCCTCTCTTGGCTGCAGTCGGTGCAGACACGTTTGATTCGTCATCGTACATTCACTCCGCCATCAACGGGAAATACGATACGTCATTATACAACTCAGAACCCGTAGACGAAGTCGATTTTACGGAATGCGACTGTCAGGTCTGTAGTGATGACGTTTTAGTCAATCGGATGGAAGGGGACGTAGAGTACCAGAAAGACAAACTCGGTGCCGTTGCGATGCATAACCTGATTATTCAAAAAGAAGAAATAAAACGGATCCAATCCGCGATCCAAACACCGGGAGAGGAAGCGTTGAGATCATATATCGAACAGTCATTGGGTCGAGAAAAGTCGATGCAACAGCACGCGCATCGCGTTGTGAACGAATCACTTGGAGGGTACTTCTGAATGTCGACAACTAAAACGCCACAAGTCAACGAAGTAAACGAATTTTTAGAGATCGCTAGCGACTTCGAGGATCCGCTTGAAGTGATCCGTGAGTCGCTGTCGAACAGTTATGATGCGGGTGCGACAGAAGTCGAAATCACCATCCGAGACCGACCGATCGGATCGGAGATTGTCATCGAAGACGACGGAGAGGGGATGGATCACGCCGATCTCGAGTCGTTCTTCGATCTGGGAAATTCCACGAAGCGCGGCCGTCAAAACGGCTCTATCGGGTACAAGGGCCACGGAACGAAGATTTTCTACAAAAGCGAGGAGGTACTCGTCAATACCACGAAGAACGGGACCAATTTACGCGCACAGATGGAGCAGCCGTGGGAAAAGCTCAATAACCGGACCATGCCCGAGTACGTACTGAACGAGGAAGCAGTCAAAGAAGGGAACTCCGGGACGCACATTCGCATTACCGGGTTCAAATCCGGCCACGGTTTCTCGCCAGCATCGCTCACTTACAACAAAATCGAGCACTACCTGAAATGGAAGACGCTCGCCGGGTCAACAGGTCACTTCTTCACCGACGACTTCCGAGAGATGGAGATAACGGTCACTCTCGGCGACGAAATCGATGATACACGGGATCAACTGGTGATGAACAACAAGCTTGAGTTCCCGACCGAGCAGCTTGAGCCTGGTGAGGGACAGTTCTCTGAATCTCGGATGTGTAAACACTACCCGCCACGGGAACTCACGGTCGAGACCGAAAATGGGATTGAAACCACTGTAGAGGTGGTTGGAATGGTGGGAGGCAAAGACGCTCGTAACGAACTCCCCACTTATGGAAAGCACTCGGCACAGTTCGGTGTCTGGCTGGCAAAAGACCATATCAAAGTTGAGCGGGTCAACGACACCATCTCACACGACAACGAGTTCCTCCATTTCTTCTTCATCGCAAACTGCCAAGACCTCGAATTGTCGGCAAACCGTGAAAAGATTCGGAATAAGTCTAGCCCGGTATATCAGGCAATCGTAGAGGAGCTCAGCCACTACCTTTCGAAGATTGCATCAGATCCGTGGTTTAAAGACTACTTGTCTCACCGTCGTAAGGCGAAACTCACCCGTCGCGCAGAGTCCCAACAATCATCTATCGAAAAGCGTGAGCAACGGATTCAAGACCGAAACCGATTCACGCCATCCAACGACGCCGAAGTCGTGCTCGGGTTGGAACGCTCGAACCGCTTTGGGGCTGAACCGGAGATCACAGTTGAAGATTACGACCCAAGTGCGGAGGTCAACGCGCTGGTTCGTCAGGATTCGAACCTCTATGCGAGTTCGATTCACCGTCGGCTTACGGATCACTTTGAGGCGGATAAACCGCTTGAGAGCGTCGATAAAATAGTTTGTTGGTCGTACGGCGACCGCGACGAGCTGAGCGAACTGGAGCGCTCAGGGTATCATAGTGGAGAGGTCACGATTGACCTTGAGAACGACCGACTGATCTATAACAATGGTCGTCGGCATAATATCCATATCGTCACGGTTCAAGACAGACTGTAGCAGATCTTATTGAGGTCGTCTCATCGCGGAACGACCGAACTTATCACATCCCATCGTTAATGACGCGTAGAGAATGGCATCGTTTGAGACCGACGCGACTGACGATGCTGGCAACGCACGTCGCGGTACAATCCACACACCGCACGGCGACGTTCAGACACCGGCATTCTTCCCTGTAGTCAATTTTATCGGTGGGCCTAACGAGAAATCCGGCGGAATTTGGAGTCGATTGCGGAATCATCTCTTCGGAGAACCCGAGTTTCAAGGCGCGATGTTCCAAGCGATGAGTTTCTTAGATTTCAATATCACACCTGAATCGCTTGAGAACTGGCGCTCGAAACCGATCCACGACCACTTCACTGATCACGATCCGGTCAAGCCGTATCACTCACAGCCAGAGAGTTTTACTAAGCCGTTATTCGTAGACTCAGGCGGATTCAAGCTTCTAAACTCCGATACCTTCGGCGACCCGCCAACGGAGGGTGGCGATGATAATGACTGGGCAATTTACACGAATCCAGAGAGTATTCTAGATCTACAGCTCGATTATGGCGCTGACATCATCGCTACCCTTGACTATCCGATTCCGCCGAACCTGAACGATGAGGAGACGACCCAACGAATGGAGGACAGTATCGACAGCGCCATTCGCTGTCTCGAACTCTTAGAAGACCAACCAGACCCGCCTGCGGTATATATCGCTATTCACGGTCACGACTACGAAACTATCAATTGGTACGTCGGGACGTTCCTTGACCGTGCGACGCATATTGACAAGTCATTTGAAGGATTTGCAATCGGGTCACTCGTCCCGCTTAGAACGAACGTCGAAATGCTGGTTGACATCGTGCAAGGTGCGAAAGATGCGATTCCTGACGACCGAGAAGATGATCTCGGGCTTCACCTATTCGGGATTAGTGGAAAATTCACAGCACTCCTAGCCCTTCTTGGCGCGGATTCATTTGACTCGTCAAGCTACATGCAAGCAGCACAGTTCAAGAAGTTCATTAATCGAGAGATCGGGGTTTCAGATGAGGAGCTCGTCCGGAATCCAAACGCTTCGACACACGACTTGGGTGATTTTGGTGTTGACGTTGACCGGACAGCCGACGCACGATGGGCAGCGGACTGGTCGAAATTCACTGCGGATCAGATTCCCGACGATTGGGGGTGTCAATGTCCCGCATGCGATCATCTACGGCGGATAGGTTTCGATCAGCTACAGGGCACGATGTACGACAGCGAGTCGTATGATCGAGACGGCGAGTATATGAAGAGCGATTTTTACGCACTGATGAGCTATCATAACTTCTGTGTCTACCAAGACGAAATGAATCACGTGCGGGAGCTGATCAGCAACGGTGGCGGGGAGTTGCTTGAATACGTTGCCAAGATGGCTCGCAACGATGTCGGGAATATCAAGCGAGCGCTGAAACGGGCAACCGTACGAGATCGAGAGTTGGCACAGCAACTCCGAGAACGTGGCTACAACCGGTTAGTCGCCGATCAGAGCGACGCGGAGCAGGAACGGCTTGATTTGGATATTCCGGTCGATGACCAAGAGATTTCACTTGAGCACACACCGGAGGATTTCAACATTCTTCAGCGGAAGGACTACCGTGTCGGCGATGAGCGCGTACTGCTCGTTATCCCGTGTAGCCAAACCAAGCCGTATTCTAATTCTCGAACGCACCGCGTCGTGGCAGACGTAACCGCTGAGTGGAACGATCAGATCCACAAAGTGACTGTCTCTGGCATGTACGGCCCTGTACCCGAACAGTACGAAAGCCTCTCGCAGATCAAATCATACGAGTACGTGCTGACAAACGCTGAGAAACAGCGCCAACAACTCGTCGTGAACCGTTTGGTCTCCTACCTCGAAGAATACGGCTCACAGTTCGATGCCATCGTTGGCTACGCCACCAGCAAAACCTACCGTACCGTAATAGAGCAAGCGTTCTCCGAGTACGGAGATGGCGTTGTCCTCCCAAAAGACCCGAAAATGCGCGCACTCACTGAACACTTCAGAACAACTAATCTCGAAGAGCTATCTGAGCACCTAGATGATGTGCTCTCATCCACACCATCCCAGTAGTTGCTGGCCGCTATTGATACCTTCGAGAACCTCAGACCTCAGATCGGTTGTTCCAATCGCCAGTCGCTCTCCTGTGGTTCAAGATTACTCGAATCAGATCCGGACTCCGCAAGGATGCCAGAATGGTACAGCATCTGTTTAAATTGATACGCGACCACCGAACGATATACCGGGGATTCTAACAGTGAGGCTGTAATCAAGTCGCCATCGCCGGTCAGTACTGCAGACCGTGCCTCTTCTGTATCTCGAATGAAGAATTCGACAGCGAACGTAGGCGAAGTATCAAACAGATACTCCACTACGGTAGGCAGAGTCGGCGGCTGATCGTTGTTCTGAAGCTCTTGAATATGTTTTACGAGCATCTGTGTTGCGGGAAAAGCGAACACCACCCGTCGGGCAATTAACGCCCAGTCCGGTGCTAGCTGAGTGAGTCTCGTCTGCTCACCTTTCCATGATTTGAACTCTTCTAAGACAGATCTCAATGATTGCTCGTGTTTTTGTAACCCGAATCGAAGCACTTCCTCACCCAAAGGAGATAGAACATCAGACCCGTCCGGTTGCTTCTCTATAAGCCCGAGGAATGCAGCCCCGTCTCTGGCACTCTTGAAATCTCTCACCACGTATTCTTCAAGAACAGTCTCAGTCGGTTCCGGATGGTAGACACAGAATGGGTACCCTAGGTAGTTTTTCGGACGGTTGAGATGAAACGATTGGTCAGCAACGCGCTGTGGACCGGCCTGGAAGCGTATCGTCGATGCTTCTCGACCGGCCTGTGTGCCAACCACTCGCGGTTTCTCAAGTACATCTACTGATTGATCTTCTGTCACTCCGAGAACACCGATATTTAGCTCTCGACCAAGAGCTCGGGTTTCCGCCGAGATTGAACTGCGGGGAGCAGCTAGAAATCCGAGATTCGCTTCCTGTAGCCGGTCATGAGCTTGAACAATCCCCGTCTCTGTGTCAACGTGTCCAGTCGATCCATATCCCTTCGCTTCAACGACTACAAGCGGAGGTGAATCTATATCTCCGGAGTGGCCAAAAAAGGCATCATTTGTAATCGACCCAGCACCAACGAGGTCAGGATATCCTGATCCTACACGCACGTGGTTGAATGGCGCTAACGCTTCTGTTACTTCTCGTGAAACTGGGACGTCATCCAACCACTGGTCAGTTGAGAACTGGGTGTCGACGACCGTGTATCCTGAGTTCGGTCCTATCTCTGAAAATAACTGGTTTTTTGTCGCTGCTAGCACCTCTGGCTCGGTCATCAACAGTGCTCCCATATGTAAAGAGAATGTCTCCAGTATGAAATAGCTCCACTATATCAGTACACGTGGCTCTGTTGAAATCCTCAGGGAGTTACATGTTCGCCGTGTAATTCGACGAGATGAAGGCCCTCCCGAAGTCGCAGATTCACCGGTTTANGGCTCTGTTGAAATCCTCAGGGAGTTACATGTTCGCCGTGTAATTCGACGAGATGAAGGCCCTCCCGAAGTCGCAGATTCACCGGTTTACTGAGAAGGCGATCCATCTGGCACGGCGAGCGGTCTCTCGATACTCCTCGAAGTTCTCTAAACACCGCTACACACTCCCCCAGCACGTTGTTCTGCTCTGTCTCAAAGTTCGGAAGAACACGACCTACCGTGGTCTGCTTGACGAACTGATCGAGATGCCACGTATCCGTCGTGTTCTCGGGCTAGCCGAACTTCCTACGGCATCAACGCTTTGTAAGGCGTTCAACCGGCTTGATATGGCTGTATGGCGTGTTATATTGACTCTCTCAGCGACGCTACTTCCGACGAACGGAGTTGTTGGAATTGATGCGTCAGGGTTTGACCGCAGTCACGCTTCGAAACACTACACGAAACGAGCTGAACTCACGATTCAACAGCTCAAAGTAACGTTGCTGGTCGATACGAAAGTGAACGCAGTTCTCGATTTACACGTGACGACGACGCGGAAACACGATAGCCAGATCGCCCCGTCGTTGGTCAAGCGCAATCCCGAGAGTATTGACATTCTGCTCGGTGACAAGGGCTACGACGACCAGAAAATCAGGCGGCTTGCCCGGCAAAACGAGGTTCGGCCACTGATTAAGCACCGTGAGTTCACGCCACTCCACAAGGCATGGAACGCGCGCTTAGACACTGATCTCTACGGCCAGCGGAGGCAATCAGAGACGGTCAACTCAACGCTCAAGCGGAAGTACGGTGCGTTTGTCCGGTCACGACGCTGGTGGAAGCAGTTCCGTGAACTCACCATCGCCTGTCTCAGTCACAATATCGACCGATCACTCTGAGCGGGCAATACAGAGGGTGTATTCAGCAGTAGATACAGTCGAGCTTTATGAGTGGTTATTTCAATCAATCATGTATAAAACACAACCCACGATGGCTTCGCCCTCCTCCCGACGAGATGTAATTAAGCTCGCATCAGTGGTTGGATTTACTGGTCTCAGCGGGTGTCTTTCACCGACTGACGAGACTTCGCCGGTGAAATTGCTTTACATCATGCTGACGAACAACGTAGATCACGAACAAGAGGTTGAATTACAAGTCGTCACAGAAGGTAGTCCTGATTTCAGCGTAACCGTAGAAATGCCACCGGTCGGGACAGAGTCTTCGGAAGTCCCCGGCACAACGGCACCCAACCAGTTTATGATCGTTCCCAATACGAACGATCTCCACACGGACACGGTAGTTAAGGCGCGCTACGCACACGCGGATTCGTGGGTTGAAACTGCGTTCACGCACGTGGACCATCGGCACGTTGCTGGGTGGATCACGTTGTGGCCCCCCGGGCCGGATGTCGGGTATTACGAGTACCCGGAGGAGCCGAGTGAAGAAGCCGGAGAGGTTGAAGGAGCGGGAATAACCGTGGGCGAAGCGGAGGAGTTCGTTGAGTCGTTTATCGAAGACCAAGGAGACCGGGACTACACGATTGGTGATTAACAAACAGAAACTAGAGCCTCGTGCCTATGAACACATGCGCGCTGTATTCAGCACGGCTCCAAAAACATATCACCAGTTGAGGATTTCAACAGAGCCNAAACTAGAGCCTCGTGCCTATGAACACATGCGCGCTGTATTCAGCACGGCTCCAAAAACATATCACCAGTTGAGGATTTCAACAGAGCCAAGGTGCGCTATGGTGGTAATTTCGCCAGTATAGATGTTGAAGAGAGCGATTACAACCGAAGCGACCACTGCCATCGGGAGATGGGTAGAGATCACGTCACGGATTTTCATAATTAAATTCGTTTGTTTTCGGTCAAATAGATAGCGGTCATCGGTACTACTCAGCGTCCTATTTCGGTCAATACGCAGCATCGACCGGCTGTTTCAGGCAAGAATATGTCTGAAGAATATGATTTCAGCAGAGCCGAACTTCTCAAATTCGCCCCAACCCATCCGTTTTCTTCGCTCTGTTGAACTCCTCGCCTAGCGGCAGATTCCGCGTGCGTTACTACCACGACCGCGACGCCAGCAGCGCGATCACGCCTCCCGTTCGAACGCCGGATCGAACAGCCGCGCCGACATCGGCGCCGGGTCGCCGTCGGTGAGGTTGTACGCCGAGAAGTCGGTGACGCCGGCCTCGCGGAGCAGGTCCTCGTCGTAGAAGCTGTTTCCCGTACACTCCGAGGGGTCGCGCGCGAGGATCTCGAGCACCGCGTCGGAGACGATCTCGGGGGTGCGCCAGTCGTCCTCGGTCCCGAGCCCGAAGTAGCGCGTCGCGCGGGTGTCGATCGTCGTCACCGGCCAGAACGTGTTGCAGCCGACGCCGTCGCCCGCCAGCTCCTCGGCGAGCGAGAGCGTGATGAACGACATCCCGAGCTTCGACCACGCGTACGGCGCCTTCCCCGGCGATCGGTCTGTCGTGACCGGCGGCGCGTTCGACAGCAGCCACGCTTCGTCGAGCCCCGCGAGGTGGTCGGCGAACGCGTGCGCGACGAGGTGAGTCCCGCGGACGTTGACCTCGGTCAGGAGGTCGAACCGGTCGGCCGGGAGGTCGGCGACGTTCGCGAGCTGGATGGCGCTCGCGTTGTTGATAACGATGTCCACCTCGCCGAAGCGATCGATCGCCTCCTCGACGACCGCCTCGACGCGGGCCTCGTCGCGGAGGTCGAGTTCAAGCGCGAGCGCCTCGGTCCCGCGGTCGCGCACCTCGCGGGCCGTCTGCTCGATCGATCCCTCGAGCTCGGAGTCGTCGTCGTCCGTCGTCTTCCCCGTCGAGACGACGTTACAGCCCCGCTCGGCGAGTGCGAGCGCGAGCTGCTTGCCGATGCCGCGAGTCGTGCCGGTGATGAACGCCGTCGAACCAGAGAGGTCGGGGTCCGCGAGTGCCATACCCCTCGTTCGGCCGACCGAGGGATAATCCCCGGTGTCTAGCCCGCGGGATCGATGCGGTCTGGACGGACCGCGCCGGCTCGGCAACGGTACCTACGCCGTCGAGACGCGCCACGTCGTCGCGCCGGTGTACGACCACTTCTCGATCTCGAGGTCCCGGGACGACCGCTGGAGCTGCACGATCAACGCGCCGATCTCCTTCGGGGAGAGGTCCACGTCGTCGGCGATGAACTTCGCTTTGAAGTACGTCTCGCCGTCTGCGGCCTCCTCGCGCAGGAACGCGGCGAGGCGGTCGGCCTTGGAGGCGGTCGATTCCGCGGAGCGGTCAGCGGACTGCTCGGTCGTCTGCGCGGGAGATTGCGTGGTGCTCATGCGTTGGTGGAAGGAACGTCGTTGGAGGGGGCGTCGCTGGAGGGGGCGTTGTGCTCGTGGCCGATCACGACGCACGCCGCGTGGACGGCGATGAGCGCGAGAGCGCTCCACGCGCCGCCGAATCCCATCGCGCCGTACGCCGCGGGGACGTACGCGAGGGGGAGGACGACCGCCGCCCAGAACGCCGCGGCGCGAACGCCGGCGATCGCTTTGCTCAAACAGGCGGTCGAGAGGCTGGACCCGATCTGAATCGGGACCCGAATCGATGAGGGGGACGTTTGGCTTGACATGGGGAACACCGTCTTCGCTCGATCCATGGAACGCCGGTAGCATATAAGCGCCAGAGCGTTGGCGCGTCTTCAGCCGGATTAACGATCGCTGCGGTGAGTTTCCGACCCTTCACCGGTTTTCACTGACTGTTTAAAACTCGTCTAGAGATAGTTAGAATATTTATGACTGTCTCTAAACTCGTAACTCTGACGGGAGAGTGAGCGCCACCGAGCACGGTGGGGCCACCGTACTCCGGGAGACCGCTCTGTGGGGAACCCATATTACGGTCTGGCGGCTACGATCCGACATGACCATCGTTCGACGCCGCGGTCGGACGTCGACCGCCACGGGGGGCGGCCCGACGTGACCCACCACCTCGACGAGATCGACCGGCAGATCATTCACGCGCTGATGTCGGACGCGCGGAACACCTCCGCGCCGATGATCGCGGATGGCATGAACGTCTCCGCGGGGACGATACGGAACCGGATCGAGCGCCTCGAAGAGGCGGGCGTGATCCGCGGCTACACGGCCATCGTCGACTTCGAGCAGGCGGGCGGGCGACTCACCTCGGTGTTCATGTGCACCGTCCCCGCCGACGAGCGGGAGCGGCTGGCGCTCGCGGCCCGGTCCATCCCGGGCGTGATCAACGTCCGCGTGCTGATGGCGGGGCGCCGGGACCTGCAGGTGGTCGCGGTCGGCGAGGAGACGAGCGACCTCCGGGAGATCGCCCGCGCGATATCGGGGCTCGACATCCGAATCGAAGACGAGGAACTGCTCCAGACGGAACTGCACACGCCCTACTCCGGATTCCGGTCCGACGAGGCCCGAGACCCGGTCGTCACCGACACGGTCACCCTCGCGGACGGCACCGCCGTGGTCGAGGTGTGCGTCACCGACGACGCGCCGATCGTCGGTCACTCGCCGTCGGAGGCCCGCGACGAGGGGATGCTCTCAACGGACGTCGTCGTGACCTCGATCGAGCGCGACGGGTCGATCATCCACCCGGTCGACGACACCGCGATCCGACCGAACGACGTGGTGACCGTGTTGCCGAAGGAGGCGTCCGACGAGGACGTCCTCGGCGCGTTCCTCGCCGACGACCCGACGGCTCCGCCGACGTCGTGAGCGCCCGACGACGAGCTCGGAGGTACCGTGAGTCCCCCCTGGCTGAGATGAGTCGCTTCGTCTGTCGCCCGGACCGCTAACCGTCCGTTTCTTGTCTCCGACGACCCAACTGTCACGCATGGCAGACACGATCCTGGTTCCGCTCGAACTGCCGGATCCGGAGCCGCTGTCGCCCGTGCTCGTCGACGACCTCTCGTCGCTCGACGTGGTGGTACTCGGCCACTACGACCTGCCGGAACAGACGCCGGTCCGCGACGCGCGCGAGCAGTTCGGCGACGCCGCGCAGGCGACGCTCGACGAGGTCGCCGAGACGTTCGCCGACGCCGGCGCGACGGTCCGGACGCGGCTGGTGTTCGGCAAGGACCGAGCGACTACGATTGAGCGGGTCGCGGCCGAGGAGGAGTGCGCCGCCGAGCTCGACCCCGCACCGACGGAGAGGATCGAGCGCATACTCGTGCCGCTCCCGGACGTCGCCGAATTCGACCGGCTTCCGGCGTTCGTCCGACTTCTGAGCGAGGATTCCACCCAGGAGATCACCCTGTTCCACGTCGTCGAGGGCGAGGAGCGCCGCGAGCGGGGCGAGACCGTCGTCGCGGAGACGCGGGAGCGCTTGGTTGAGGACGGATTCAACGCCGAGTCCGTCGACACCCTAGTGGTCGAAGGCGACGGACACGACGAGGAGATCCTCCGCGTCGCAGCGGAGTACGACGCGGTCGTGATGTACGAGCCGGAATCCAACGTAACTGACCGCGTCTTCGGTTCGTTGGCGGATCGGATCGCCGACGAGACCGGCGATCCGGTGATCGTCGTCAACCGGGATTACTGACCGGCCCTTTCCCGAGCGTCTGGCTTCCTCCGCCTCTCACTCCGGCCCCGTCGACGCGATACCGTCGTCCTCCTCTCCGCGGCGGTCGTGGAGAATGGTCCCGATCGCCCCCGTCCTGTCGGTCCGGGTGCGGCCGTACACGAGGTACACGAGCGCGCTGCCGCCGATGATCCCGATCGCACCGAGGATCGGCACCGTGCCCATCTGCGTGAGCAGTCCGAGCCCCGCCAGGAAGCCGAACGCCTGCACGAACGGGTAGCCGGGCGCGCGGAACTCGGGCTGGTACGACGGGAGGTCGGCCTCCCGGAACGCGATCAGCGAGACGTTAATGATCGAGAAGACGAGGATCTGGAACGCGCTCGCCAGCTTCGCCAGTTCGATCACCGGAACGAACGCGATGAGCAGCAGCAGCACGATTCCGGTGAGCAGCACCGAGTTCCGCGGGGTCTTGAACCGCTCGTCGATGGTCCGGAGCGCGGGCGGCAGGAGGTCGTCGCGGCTCATCGCGAGCGGGAACCGCGAGGAGGAGAGGACGCCGGCGTTCGCCATGCTCGTGAGCGCGACCACGGCGATCACGGAGATGGCCGCCACGCCGGCGCCACCGAGGAGCGCCCCCGCGCCGTCCGCCATCGGCGTGAGCGACGCGGTGCCGTCAGGGCCGCCGGTCGTCAGCACCTCAGGGTCGCTCAGCCCGATGATCGCGCCGACCACCCCGACGTACAGGACGGTCATGATCCCCATGGAGCCGAGCATCGCCCGCGGGAGGTTCGTTCCGGGGTCTTTCACCTCTTCGGCGACGCTCGCGATCTTCGTGACGCCGGCGTAGGAGACGAAGACGAAGGCGGCCGCCGTGACGATCCCGCCGCCCCCGTGGGTCGTAAACGGCGTGTATCGGCCGGTATCGAGGACGAATCCAGCGTTGACGACGTACGCGAGCAGGCCGGCGACCACGAGGGTGACGATGACCGCCTGTATCCCGCCGCTCATCTTCGTTCCCGAGACGTTCAGGGCGACGACGAGGACCGCGAGCGCCAGCGCGACGTACACCACCGCGCCCTGCGAGAGCGGCGCGAACAACAGCAGGTACGCGCCGAGTCCGACGAGCGCGAACGAGCTCTTGAACACCAGCGAGAACCACGCCCCGATCCCGGCGATCGTCCCGAACAGCGGCCCGAGCGCCCGGTCGATATAAAGGTACGTGCCCCCGGACTCCGGCATCGCCGTCGCCATCTCGGCCTTCGACAGCGCGGCCGGTAACACGACCAGCGCGGCCAGCACGTACGCGAGGATCACCGCCGGCCCGGCCTTCTTGTACCCCAGCGCCGGCAGCACGAAGATCCCGCTGCCGATCATCGCACCCATGCTGATCATCATCGTCGGGTACAACCCCAGACTCCGATCCAAGTCGTGTCCGGCCATGTCTTACCGCATCATTGTATCTGGATGCTGGTATATGCTTCGGAATACGGAATATATGGATTTGGAATTGCGTATTCCCGAACGGAATTCAGGCGACAGAAGCGAACGAACATCGAACGCTGTCAGCGACACGAAACGAAGCGGCGATCGGTGACTGCCCGGAGGCGTGGATCGGACTCGGCCGACTACGAGCCGTTTGACTCGTCTGATTTCTTCCCGTCGACGGTCTTCTCGACCGTTTCCTCGACGGTCTCTTCGACCTTTTTGTCCACCGTCTCTTCGACTTTCTCGTCTACCGTCTCCTCGACCTTCTCGCCCACCGTCTCTTCGACCGTCTCCTCGACAGTTTCGCCGACAGTCTCCTCGACTTTCTCGCCCACCGTCTCCTCGACGGTCTTCTCGACAGTTTCGCCCACCGTCTCCTCGACCTTCTCGCCCACCGTCTCTTCGACCGTCTCCTCGACAGTTTCGCCGACAGTCTCCTCGAC
>NZ_AOJG01000040.1 GCF_000337375.1 Halorubrum lipolyticum DSM 21995
AGATGTGTATAAGAGACAGCCTGATCGGCGACCTCGCGGGTCATCCAGTCGGGGTCGAAGCGGGCCATCTTCCAGACGACGTGGACCACGTAGGAAGTGAACACACCGACCCCGAACGCCACCCCGATGTTGTTGGCGTCGAGCGTCGCGATGAGCACGATCGATAAGGCGATAAGCGCGCCGTAGGCGATGTCGGTGACCGCGTCGACGCGAGCGGGACTCACCATCGCCGATCCGCCTCCGAGAACGCGACGCGTCCGCGGGTCGCTCCGCCGCCGGTGCTCGCTCGTCGGCTCCGTGTCGTACTCATAAGTGTACTCCCCTTTCCGCGCTGACGGGCTAAAACTCCCGCTTCCCGGCGGCGACGGTCGTGTGAATATTCCGCACGGGACGCGGAGCGGGGTCCTTTTGTGGCGGATGGCCGAACGCGGGGTATGGATATCGAGGAGGGCGGTCTCACCGTCTCCGTTCCGGAGGCCCGCGACGGGGCCAGCGAGGGCACCGGCGGCGGGGTCTTCTTCAACCCCACGCAGGAGCTGAACCGCGACGTGACCGTCGCGGTGCTGCGCGCGTACCGCGACCGCGAGCCGCGCGCGGCGTCGTACCTCGACGCGATGGCGGCCTCCGGGGTCCGAGGCGTCCGCGCCGCCGCCGAGGGGTACGATGTCACCTGCGCCGACGTGGACCCGGACGCCGTCGAGCTGGCCGGCGAGAACCTCGTCGCGAACGACCTCGACGGAGAGACCGTCCGCCGCGACGTCAACGCGCTGCTGTACGACGAGGGACCGTTCGACGTGGTCGACCTGGACCCGTACGGGACGCCGATCCCCTTCGCGGACGCCGCGCTCGCGAACGCGCGCAACCTCGTCTGCGTCACCGCCACCGACACCGCACCGCTGTGTGGCGCACACCTCAACAGCGGGATCCGCAAGTACGGCGCGGTCCCGCGCAACACCGACTACCACCCCGAGATGGGGCTCCGCACGCTGATCTCCGCGCTGGTCCGGACCGCCGCGCGCTACGACAAGGCGGCCCGCCCGGTCGTCTCGCACGTCTCGCGCCACTACGCGCGGACCTACCTCGAACTGGAGTCGGGCGCGCAGGCGGCCGACAGCTGTATCGACGAGCTCGGGTACGTCGACAACTGCGAGGACTGCCTCTGGCGCGAACCGACCCGCGGGCTGATCGCCGACCCCGTCGACGCCTGCCCCGTCTGCGGGAGCGACCGGGTGCTCACCGCCGGACCGCTCTGGCTCGGCCCCGTCGCGGACGCCGACTTCGCCCGCGCGGTCCGCGAGCGCGTCACCGACGACATGGGCGAGGCGAAACGCGCGCGGAAGCTCCTGGGGACCGTCGCGCGCGAGCTCGACACCCCCACGCATTACGACCAGCACCGCCTGTACAAGGAGTGGAGCGAGCCCGCGATCGGGATGGACGAGTTCGTCGAGCGCCTCCGGGGGGCCGGCCACGAGGCGAGCCGCGCGCACTACCGTGGCACGGCGGTCAAAAGCACGGCGTCGATCCCGGAGATGCGCGAGGCGGTCCTCGGCGGCGACGACTGACGCCGCGGGCTGACGACGCGAATCGCTTCTCTCTGACCGCCGTCCGCCCGCATCCGCCCCGTTTTTGTCGCCGTCGCTCGAAGCCGGCATCGTGTCTCGCCACTCGATCACCGCCCTCGGTACGGCCCGCCGCGTCGTCGACGTCGCGCTCGACCGGCAGGTGACGTTCCTCGCCGCCGCGATCGCCTACTACGCGTTCGTCTCGCTGATCCCCGCGCTCCTCCTGCTCGTCGTCGTCTCGACCGCCGCCTTCGGCGAGGCGATCGCCGTCGAACTGGTCTCGGGAGCGGGCGACTTCCTCACGCCCGCCGGCGAGGAGGCCGTGGGCGACGCGATCTCCTCCGCCGGCGGCCGGACCGGCGCGAGCATACTCGGCGTCGCGGTGTTGCTCTGGTCGACGCTGAAGGTGTTCCGCGCGCTCGACACGGCGTTCGCCGAGCTGTACGGCGTCAAGGAGCCGCCGGACATCGTCAAACAGCTCACCGACGCCGGCTCGGTCGTCCTCGGCGTCGGCGTCGGGATCGGCGTGATGGTCGCCGTCGGCGCGTTCGTCGCGGCCGCCGACGCGGTCCCGCTCGTGGAAGCGGCGAGCGTCCTCGCGTTGCCCGCCTTCCTCGCCGTCGTCTTCCTCCCGATGTACTACCTCCTGCCGCAGCCCGCGATCGGCGTCCGAGAGGCGCTCCCCGGGGCCGCCTTCGCCGCCGTCGGCTGGACGCTGCTGCAGGCCGGGTTTCAGGTGTACGCCGCGGGCGCCGGCCAGTACCAGGTGTACGGCGTGATCGGTGGGATCTTACTGCTCGTCACGTGGCTCTACCTCGCCGCCGTCGTGGTCGTGGTCGGCGGCGTCGTCAACGTCGTCGCGGCGGGACGGGACGGCGATATCACCGTTCCCGACGACGACGCGGACCGGCAGTTACAACACGGCCGCGACCGACCCACGGGTATGAACGGTGAGTCGGACGGCGCGGGCGACGCCGGCGGCGACGAGGAGCGCCCGGCGGGGGCGCCAGACGTGGCGGCGCTACAGGAAGAGGTGAGCCGGTTGCGGTCGGAGTTCGACGCGTTCGAGGACGACGTCGAGCGACGCACCGTCGACAAGCCGGCCGTCGAGTCGGAGCTGAAGCGGTACGTCCGGTCGCGGATGCGGCGCGGCCACGCCCGCGGCTGGGGACCGTACCTCGTGCTCTTATACGGGACGGTGCTGATACTCGGCGCGTTCTCCTTCCTCGACGGGCTCTACGCCATCGCCGCGATGCTCATCCTCGGGCTGTCGACGCTGGGGCTGTACACGCTCTTCATCATCGTCGGCATCGGCCTCAACCTGCTCGAGACGCCCGGCAAGGCGATCGATTACGCCCGCGACCGGGGCGACGACTGATCGAGTGATCGACGCGTGACCGGACTCGTCACCGCCGAGCGCGGGATCGGCGAGACCGCCCTCGTCGACGCGCTCCCGGAGGTCGTCGTCGTCGTCTTCGCGGCCGTCACCCACCTCGCCGACCCGTGGTTCCTGTTCGGACTGTTAGCGGTCGGCTACTGGTTCGCGAGCGACCGGTTCGCGGCCGCGCCGCGGCGCGCCGGCGCGAGCGCGATCGCGGCCGTCACCTGCGCGTACGCCGCCACGGCGCTCGGGAAGGCGTGGTTCGCGGTCCCCCGCCCCCCCGGCGCGGTCGGCCCCGCGGACGTGCCGACGTGGCTCCCCGGTCTGCTGTCGGCGTGGTACGAGGCGCAGGTGCTCTCCGACGGCTTCGGCTTCCCGAGCGGCCACGCCACCGGCGGCGCGGCGGCGTACCTCGCGCTGGCGCTCGTGTACGACCGGGCGTGGACCGGTCGAAAGCGGCTCCTCGCCGCCGCCGCCGTCGCCCTCGCCGTCGCGGCTTCGCGGGTCGTCATCGAGGTCCACTACCTCGTCGACGTGCTCGCGGGGCTGGCCGTCGGGAGCGGCGTGGTGCTCGGTGCGCTGTGGCTCGCGGGTGACCCGCGAGTCCGGCGGAGTGGGGACCGTTCCGAGCTCCGCGGTGCCACCGCCGCGCTCGATCCCACGCTGCCGTTCCTGTTGGCGTCGGTCGTCTCGGCCGGCGCGCTCGCCGTCGCCGTCGCGGGCGGGCACACCGGCGAGGTGGTCGAGGCGGGGATCGGGATCGCCACCGGCGCCGGCGGCGCGATCGGCTGGCGGCTCGTCGACGGCGACGAGCCGGCGGTTCCGGTCCGGATCGCGGTCCCCGCGCTCGCCGTCACCGGCGGGCTCTGGGTGGGCGCGTACGCGCTCTCGGGCTCCGTCTGGGTCACGCTGGCCGCGACGACCGCGGCCGTCGTCGCCGTCGTCGCGTTGCCCGCGCTGCCGGAGCGGATCGAGGCGACGTCGAGCGCTCGGAACTGAGCGGGTTTCCCGGAGATCGCGATATCTCGTCCCGATCGATAGCGGGAGTATGTATTGCGGATCGATCGAGTCTTTATTTATAAGTGAACGAGTGGTGTTGCCGGCGGCTATTTATAAGCGTCCAAGGACTCCGCCGTGAAGGCCTCCAAAGCCCCAGCCGCGACGACTCGCGCGGCTCGCTACGCGCTTCAGTCGCTCGCATTGCTCGCTCCTTCCAGTGCTTGCGTCGCCGTGCTTCGTCCTCGCGACTGCCCCTTTGAAGTCCCACCCAGCACCGCACGGCACCGCACCTCACACCTCCCCAGCCTCGTCGCTGGCGCCGATGGCGCCAGCGACTCCCTCGCGCGTGCAACTCGCAGCCTAACGGCTGCTCGTCGGCACGCGCCACCGCACAGCCGTGTTCATTTATAAGCGATCGTCGCAACCGCTCGCGACCGTTTAAATATCGCATCGCCGCCGACAAATTGCAACACCCACTCCCGCAATCGCTCGTTCATCGATCTCGCGTCTTCGCGGGAGACGAGCCTGTGACGGTCAAAAATACGTGGAAAAGTGAAACCGGACGCGCCGAGAGAGTCGAATACGCCGAGAGACCGCGACCGCGCCGTCGCCTCAGAACGTCTCGAGGTAGCGGTCCTCCTCCCACTCGGAGACCTGGGTGAGGTACTCGCTGAACTCCTGGGACTTCGCCTCGGCGAATTTCTCGGAGGTGTGCGGACCGAGCGCCTCCTGGAGCACCTCGTCGGTCTCCAGCTCCTCGACGGCGGCACCGAGGTTCGGCGGGAGCGTCTCGATGCCGTACTCCTCGCGCTTCGCGTCGTCGAACTCGTAGATGTCCTCGCGGACCGGGTCGCCCGGGTCGGCCTCGGTCTTGATCCCGTCGAGCCCGGCGGCGATGAGCGACGCCATGCCGAGGTAGGGGTTACAGGACGGGTCGGGGCTGCGAACCTCGAAGCGCGCGGAGACGCCCGCGGCGTCCGGGACGCGGACGAGCGCCGAGCGGTTCGTGTCGGACCACGCGACGTAGATCGGCGCCTCGTAGCCGGGCACCAGGCGCTTGTAGGAGTTCACGGTCGGGTTCGTGACGGCCGTGAACGCGGGGGCGTGGTTCAGGATGCCGCCCATGAACTGGTAGGCCGTCTCGCTCAGGTTGAACTCGTCGTCGCCGTCGGCGAAGGCGTTGCCGTCCTCGTCGAACAGCGAGATGTGGCTGTGCATGCCCGAGCCGTTGATCTCGGCGATCGGCTTGGGCATGAACGTCGCGTGGAGGTCGTGCTGGCTCGCGACCGCGCGGACGACGGCGCGGAACGTCGCGATGTTGTCCGCGGTCGTGAGCGCGTCGTCGTACTTGAAGTTGATCTCGTGTTGGCCCTCGGCGACCTCGTGGTGGGAGGCCTCGATCTCGAAGCCCATCTCTTCGAGGGTGAAGATGATCTCCTTGCGCACGTCGGACGCGAGGTCCTTCGGCGCGAGATCGAAGTAGCCGCCGTTGTCGTGGGGGATCGTCGTCGCGTTCCCCTCGTCGTCGGTCTTGAACAGGAAGAACTCCGGCTCGGGACCGATGGAGACGGAATAGCCCATCTCCTCGGCCTCCTCGAGGACGCTCTTGAGGACCTGACGCGGGCCGCCGGCGAACGGCTCGCCCTCCGTCGTGACGATGTCACAGATGAGCCGCGCGGCCCCGCTGTCGCCGTTGCCGTCGCTGCGCCACGGGAGCACCGCGAACGTGTCGGGGTCGGGGACGAGCCGCATGTCCGACTCCTGGATGCGCACGAACCCCTCGATGGAGGAGCCGTCGAAGTAGATCCCCTCGGTGAACGCCTTCTCCGCCTGGTGAGCTGGTACGGAGACGTTCTTCACGACGCCGAGGATGTCGGTGAACTGGAGCCGCAGGAAGTCGACGTTCTTCTCCTCGATCTCGTCGAGTACCGCCTGTTCTTCGGCCGTGAGGCCGCCGTCCGGTTTCGCGTGTTCGTCCGTCATGTTCTGGACGCTTCATTCGTTATCTGCCAGTATAAAGGCCTTATCGCTTGGCGCATGAACCGCCAGTCGCGCAAGAATGCTGGACGTTCGTAAAATTATAAACCCCTGACGACGTTGATAGGTGTGATGACGTACGAAAATCTCGACGCGAAACTCGTCAACTCCCTTCTCAGCAACGGACGGGCGAGTCTCAGGAGCCTCGGCGACGACCTCGACGTCTCGGTGACGACGGTATCGAACCACCTCCGCGACCTCGAAGACGAGGGCGTAATCCGGGGGTACACGCCCATCGTCGACTACGACAAGCTCGGCTACGACGTGACCGCCGTGCTCCAGCTCAAGGTCGAGGGGAGCGCGCTCCCCGACGTGACCGAGAAGCTCCGCCAGGAGAAGCAGATGGTGAGCGTCTACGAGGTCACGGGCGATTACGACGTGATCGCCATCGGCAAGTTCACCGACACGGACGGGATGAACGACCAGATCAAGTCGATCCTCACCGACGCCGACATCCGCGAGTCGAACACCAGCGTCGTCCTCAACGCCGTCACCGAAAACGAGCAGTTCGACCTCGACCTCAACGAGGAGTAGACCGTCGAGCCCGCGACGACGAGACCGCCTTTTATTTACCGCCGCCCGGCCGCCGCCTCCAGGACCTCCACGGCCGGGAGCGGCTCGCCCGTCAGCGCGCGGATGTACGCCCCGCCCGCGATGGAGACGTGCGAGAAGTCGCCCTCGTCGAGCCCGTACATCTCGATCGCCCGTGAGGTGTCGCCGCCGCCGACGACCGAGAAGCAGTCTGTCTCGGCGATCGCTTCGAGCACGCCGACCGTCCCGTCCGCGAACCGCTCGTCCTCGAAGACGCCGAGCGCGCCCTTCACGAACACCGCGTCGGACTCGCGGATGGCCGGCTCGTAGGCCGCGACCGTCTCCGAGCCCACGTCGAGGTACCCCGTCTCCTTCTCGCCGATGTCGTCGACGGCGACCTCCGCGCGGTCGCCGTCGGTGCCCTCGTACGCGAGGTCGGTCGCGAGCCGGATCGCGTCGCCGCGCTCGTCGAGCACCGACTCGATCAGCTCGCGGTTCTCCGCCCACTGCTCGTCGAACAGGTCCAGCCCCGACACGTCGTGACCGACCGGGTGACCCGCCGCGCGTAAGAAGAGCTCGCCGGCGACGCCGCCGAGCAGGAAGCGGTCGACCCGGTCGTCCAAGGCGTCCATCACGCCGATCACGTCGGTCGCCTTCGTCCCGCCGACGACCATCGTCACCGGTCCGTCGAACTCGCGGGTCGCGATGGCGGTGTTGGCCTCGTACTCCGTCTCCATCACGCGCCCCGCGTACGAGGGGAGGACGAGCGGGAACCCGACCAGCGAGGCGTGCTTTCGGTGGGCCGCCGAGTAGGCGTCGTTGACGTACGCGTCGAAATGCGGCGCCAGGGTCTGGACGAACTCGGTCTCGGCCTTCTTTTCCGGTGATTCCTCGGGGAGCTCGTCGTCGCACATCCGGGTGTTCTCTAAGAGGAGCACCTCGCCCGCGCCGAGCGCGTCGATGGCCTCCAGCGCCTCGTCGCCGTACGTGTCCGCGACGAACGCCACGTCTCGGTCGACGTGGTCGGCGAGGATCTCGGCGTGACCCGAAAGCGACGTGAAGTCGTCGCGGCCGGGGCGGCCTTGGTGGGCCATGAGCGCGACGCGGTGGCCCGCCTCGGCGAGCTCGCGGACCGTCTCCGCGTGGCGCTCGAAGCGGCGGTTGTCCTGCGGTTCTCCGTCCTCGATCGGCGAGTTGAGGTCGAGCCGAACGAGGACGCGTTTGTCTGCCGGGAGGTCGTCGATGGTGTCGAACGTGGCCATGGGTGAGTGGTCGTCGATGAGATATTTAAGAAGTGGTTCTCCGGGGGACCGTTGCCGGCGGGGGTGTCGGGCCGCCCGCCCGTCGGGAGCGGCGGGCCGTCCGTCGGGAGTTCCGGCCGGTCATCCGTCGGCCGCGGTCAGTCGTTTAGGCCTCGTCCTGGACGTACGCGGCCATGTCGAGCATCCGGTTCGAGAAGCCGTACTCGTTGTCGTACCAGGTGAGGATCTTCAGGAGCTTCCCGCCGGCGATAACGTTCGTCGACTGCAGGTCGACGTAGCTGGAGAACGGGAGGCCGACGATGTCGCTGGAGACGACCTCGTCGTCGGTGTAGCCGAGGACGCCCGCGAGCGGTCCGGAGTCGGCGGCGTCGCGGAAGGCGGCGTTGACCTCCTCCGCGGTGACGGTCTCGTCGAGGCTGACGACGAACTCGGTGAGGGAGCCGTTCGGGACCGGGACGCGCATCGCCATCCCGTCGATCTTGCCGTCGAGCTGCGGGAGGACCTCCTGCGCGGCGCCCGCGGCGCCGGTCGAGGTCGGCACGATGTTCTCGGCGGCCGCGCGGCCGCGACGGGTCTTCGCCTTCGGGCCGTCGATCAGGCTCTGGGAGCCGGTGTAAGCGTGGACGGTGGTGAGAGTGCCGGCGTCGATGCCGAACTCGTCGTCGAGCACCTTCGCGACCGGCGTGATGGAGTTCGTGGTGCAGGAGGCGTTCGAGAGCACGTCGTCGCCCTCGTACTCGTCGTGGTTGACGCCGTAGACGAGCTGTTTGACCGGCTCCTCGCCCTTCGGGGGCGCCGAGATGATCACGGTGTCCGCGCCGCCCTCGAGGTGGGCGCTCGCGTCCTCACGCGTCCGGAAGACACCTGTGCACTCCAGGGCCACGTCCACGTCGAGCTCGTCCCACGGGAGGTCCGCGGGGTCCTGAACGTTGTACAGGGGGACCGAGGTGCCGCCGATCGTCAGCGCGTCGCCGTCGCGCTCGACGCCGTCGAGCCGGCCCATGACGGTGTCGTACTTCGCGAGGTACGCCATGTCGTCGAAGTCCATCACGTCGTTGATGCCGACGAGCTCGATGCGCGGCGACTCCAGCACCGCTCGGAACACGTTCCGTCCGATCCGACCGAACCCGTTGAGGCCCACCCGGACGACCTCGTCGTCGCTCACGTCGTCACCCGCAGCGAGGTATGATTTACTCATGTTCGAAAAAAGTGAGCCCAGATACTTAAATCCGACCGAGTCGACGCGAGACGGTCACTATCGTTCGTATTCGTTACGTTCGGTCCGCACTCAGTTGGCCGGTCCCGAGACCCTCGCGACTGCCGGCAATTCCCGGCGTCGAGGGCGGCGATCGGGCGACAGAGAAGGGAACGACCAGGCGACAGAGAAGGGAACGACCAGGCGACAGAGAAGCGAGCGGCCGGCCGACAGAGACGCCGCGTACCGCCCGCACGGCTCCGAACGGCGGCGAAGACGGTCGTGGACAGAAGGCTTATCGGGGTCACCACCCTCACGTGAGGTATGGATAGAGACGACCGTGACGATCCGTTCGGGGACTTCTTCGAGGAGATCGAACGGATGATGAACGAGATGGCCAACGGGGAACCCGGAAGCGAGGACGCCGGCTTCGGGTCGGCGACGCACGTGGACGCGTACACGACCGACGACGGCGTGCGACTCGTCGCCGACCTCCCGGCCGTCTCGAAGGAGGAGCTCTCCCTGCAGTGCGACGGGGAGGCGCTCACAATCTCCGCGGCGTCCGACCGGCGGGAGTACGACGAGACCGTCGAGCTCCCCGTCCCGGTCGACGAGCACTCGGCGGACGCGACGTTCAACAACGGGGTGCTCGAGGTCGCGTTCGACCGCGACGACGACTCCGCCTCGATCGACCTGGAGTAGCCGCGGCCTCCCTTTTTATTCTCCCGCGGCGGTCCGCTCGATGACCCCCGCGAGCCGGTCGTAGAAGTCGGGCTCGTACTTGGTCGCGGCGTCGACCGTCGGTCGCGCGTTCGTCTCGTTGACGACCAGCCGCCCGCCCGTCTCCAGTAGGTCGACGCCGAGGTAGTCGATCCCGAGCGTCCCGGCCGTTCGTTCGGCGAGTTCACGGGCGCGGTCCGGGAGATCGACTCCCGTCGCCTCGGCGCCGCGGTGGACGTTGTGTTTCCACCGCCCCGCCTCGACAGCGTCCGCGGGGAGTTCCCGTTCGACCGCGCCGACGTACGCGCCGTCGACGACCATCGCTCGGTAGTCGCGCGCGTCCGGGAGGAACTCCTGTATCAGGTAGGACTTGTCGCCGGTCGCGCGGTAGTCGTGGACGAGGTTCAGGTAGTCGACGACGCCTAGGAGCGAATCGAGGTCGTTCGCGGTCGCGACGCCGACCCCGCGGGTCGCGGAGTTCGGCTTGACGACGACCGGGTACGAGAAGGAGTCGACGGCCTCGGCGACGACCGCCTCGTCGACGGGGTTCGACACCAGCGTCGTCCGCGGCGTCGGGAGCCCGGCGGCGTCGACGGCGGCGAGCACGCCGGCCTTGTTCCGGGAGGTGAGGACGGCCTCGCGGTCGTTCACCCACGGGACCGACAGCCGCGCGTCGACCACGGCGCCCTCCATGAGCCGCGAGGGGTAGACGAAGCCGGCGTCGAAGCCGGCGAACTCGCCGGCAGCGCCTCCTCCGACCCCGTTTCCGCCCGCCTTGCGGTCTCCGCCGCCGGAGACGCGAAGCGACCGCTCCTTCGCCTGCACGTGATCGACCGCGATACCGCGGTCGGCGAGCGGCCCGCGCACCCGGTCGAACGTCTCGGCGTCCGTCGTCATCGCGAGCCGGAGCATACGCCCGCTCGGGACCGTTCGGACTTAAGAATCGCGAGGGACGCGCCGCGTCCCGCTCACTGCAGGTGGCCTTCCTCGCGGAGCTGTTCGGCCTCGCTCTTCTCGTAGCGCCACGCGATGTCGCCCTTCTCGTCTTGCCAGTCCCACGGCTCGACGAGGACGATGTCGTCCTCGCGGATCCAGACGCGCTTCTGCATCCGCCCGGGGATCCGCGCGGTCCGCTCTTTCCCGTCGGCACAGCGCACTCTGACTCGGTTCGCGCCGAGCATCTCGACGACCTCCGCGAACACCTCGTCGTCGTCGGGCATCCGGAGGTCGTTTCGACCGCCGCCGTCTCCGTTGCTCATGCGTACGCGGTGATACGCGCTCCCCGAAATAAAAGGGCCGCTCTCCGCGCGGAAACGCCCTTTTTAAATCGCGACGGCGGCGATCGGGGGTATGCGCGACACCCTCGGATCCGAAGGCATCGCCGGCGTCGCCGTCGTCCTCGTCGCCGTGGGGATCCTGACCGTCCACGACCCGATCGTCGGCGCGGCCGTCATGATCCTGTTGGCCGGGCTCGCGCTGATCGCGAAGGGGATCGCCGACTCGACGATGCGGGCGTTCGGCCTCAAGTAGCCTCAGTCGACGTATCGCGGGGAGCACCGCGAACGTGCGCCTTCGCCGCGCTCCCGAAAGAGTAATAATCCGCGGCCGCCGCGGCTCGGTATGGTCGACGTACCCGCGGCCGCCGTCGAACTGCTCGAACTGCTCGCCGTCGTCGTCGGCGCCGGCGCCGCGTCGGCGATCGGCGTCGTGCTCGAACGCGTCGGACTCGACGCAGTCACCGGCGGGGACCTCGTGCTCGGCGCGTGGGCGGTCGGGATGGGCCTGCTCGCGCTGTACGTCGGGGTCGTCGCGCTCGGTTACGAGCAGGCGCTCCCCCGGCTGCAGCGGCTCGCCGCTGCCGAGTGAGCGGACCCGACACGGGTGTCGAACGCGAACTGGTTTTATAACTCTCCGCTCGCTGCCATCTCTCTGACCGCGACCGCCCGCTCGCGGATCGTGGTCAGCTCCGACTCGTCTTTGTCGTCGAGGTGCGAGTACATCAGTCCCATCCGCCCGGTTCCGCGCAGCGCCTCCTCCTTTTCGGCCAGGAAGTCCCAGTAGAGCGCGTTGAGCGGACACGCCCCCTCCCCGGTGGTCCGCGAGACCGCGTACGGGCAGGACGCGCAGTAGTCGCTCATGCGGTTCACGTAGCTCCCGGAGGCGGCGTACGGCTTCGAGGAGAGCACGTCGGTCCCGAACGACCCCATCGCGACGACGTTCGGCGTCGTGACCCAGTGATAGGCGTCGACGAAGCCGAGGTGGAACCACTCGTTCAGCTCGGCCGGGTCCGTCCCGTAGAGCAGCGCGACGTTCGAGAGCACCATCAGCCGCTCGATGTGGTGGGCGTAGCCGTACTCGCGGACGTGACCGACCGCCTCGGAGAGACAGCGCATCTCCGTGTCGCCGTCCCAGTAGGCCGGCGGGAGCGGCCGAGACTGGTCCAGCTGATTCGCCGACGCCAGCGCCGGCATCGCCTCGCGGTAGACGTGTCGCGTGAACTCCCGCCACCCGATCACCTGTCTGACGAACCCCTCCGCCGCGTTGAGCGGGACCGGAGAGCGGTCGGTCCCGCCGGCGTCGTCGCCCGTCGGATCGTACGCGCCCGGTTCGACTCCGCGCTCCGCGTAGGCGGCCTCGACCGCGCGAACCGGCTCGCGCGGGTCGAGCAGTCCGAGGTTGATCGCGGGCGAGAGCAGCGAGTGCGAGAGGAAGGGCTCTCCCTCGACCATCGCGTCCTCGTACCGTCCGAACGACGGGAGTCGGTCGCGGACGAACGCGTCGAGCGCCTCTCGGGCCTCCGCCCGGGTGACCGGCCACGCGAAGCCGGCGAGCGAGTCGGTCCCCCACGTGTCGAACCGCTCGCGGACCCACGCGTGGGTCTCGCGGGTGAGGTCGTCGGGCTCGAACCGCGGCCGTTCGGGCGGCTCCCAGCCGTCGGGCGGCGTCTCCCGGTTCAGGTCGTCGTAGTTCCACTCGCCGCCGACCGGCTCGTCGCCCTCCATCAGCACGCCCGTCTCGCGGCGGACGTGGCGGTACCAGTTCTCCTGCCGGTAGCGTCTGTCGGCGCTCCCGTCCGCGCCGACGATCGGTTCCGGCGCCTCTCCGTCCGGCCCGCCCGCCCACTCGCGCCAGTCGGCGGGCGTCGTCCAGAACAGCTCGTTGTCCAGCAGTTCGAGCGATCCGCCGCGCTCGGCGACGAGGTCGCGCAGTCGGTCGCCCGCGCCGTGGCTCGCGGGGCGCATGAGCCGGAGGTCGGCGTCGGCCGGCGCGCCGTCGAACTCGTCGTCGAAGAACGCGTCGAGGCCCTCACCGAACGACTCCGCTTTCACGTACGTCACGTCGCGGCCGCGGTCGCGGAGCGCGTCGCGGAAGTGGCGCATCGACGAGAACACGAGCGTCAGTTTGTGGGCGTGGTACGGCTTCCGATCGGCGAAGCCGTGCGCCTCGATCAGCAGCACCCTATCGGCGTCGTCGAGGGCGTCGAGGTCGGGGTTGAGCTGGTCGCCCAGCAGCCAGAGGACGGCGTCGTCGCTCATGCGACGTACCACGGGCGCGGTCGACGTAGCTCTACGGGCCGGGCGACGGCGACTCGGGCCACACCACCCGTCTTTTTAATCGGCCTCGGTGAGGTGCCGGGTATGGACGACATCCTCACGAACTGGCTCCTCGGTCTGATCGCCGCCCTCCTCGCCGTGCTCGTGCTCGACTCGACCGGGGAGCCGTTCCTCGCCCCGCTCGCCCCCGTCGCGAACGTGCTCGCGCTCGTGACCTTCCTCGCGTTCGTGCTGCTAACGGGCGCGTTCCTCGTGTACACGGCGTCGTTCCGGGACGAGTAGGCCGGTCTCGGAGCGACCGATCCGGCGAACGCGAGTAGCTTTTTGGTCTCCCTCCGTCTGCTCGTCGTATGGCTGTCTCTTATACACATCTCTGATGGCNGTACTTCCAGATGGACGAGTCGAACCCGAACTCGGGCGGGCTCTCGCGGAAGGCGATCGAACAGGAGCTGGAGAACAGCCTCGACCGGCTCGGCATGGAGACGATCGATCTCTACCAGATCCACCGGTGGGATTACGAGACGCCGATCGAGGAGACCCTGGCTGCGCTCGACGACGCGGTGCGGCGCGGCGAGGTCCGCCACGTCGGCGCCTCCTCGATGTGGGCCCACCAGTTCGCCGAGGCCCTCCACACCAGCGAGCGAGAGGGGTACGAGCGGTTCGCCACCATGCAGAACCACTACAACCTCGCGTACCGCGAGGAGGAGCGCGAGATGCTCCCCCTCTGTGAGAAGGAGGGGATCGGCGTGATGCCGTGGAGCCCGCTGGCGCGCGGGTACCTCACGCGCCCGCACGGGGAGGTGGACGCCACGCTCCGCGGCGAGACCGAGGAACACCTCTACGAACACCCGTACCGGGAGGGCGGCGGCCCGGCCGTCAACGAGCGCGTCGCCGAACTCGCGGACGAGAAGGGCGTGAAGATGGCGCAGATCGCGTTGGCGTGGCTGTTCCACAAGGAGTGGGTCGACACGCCCATCGTCGGGACGACGAGCGTCGACCACCTCGAAGACGCCGTCGAGGCGCTCGACATCGATCTGTCGGGCTCCGACGTCGAGTGGCTGGAGGAGCCGTACGAGCCGGTCCGCGTCTCCGGCCACGAGTGAGTCGCGGGAGCGACGGGTTCGACCCCTCTCAACCGCCTAAGTGGTGTTTTAGGAATATATCGACAAGCTATTTGTGTGGTACTCGTTGACAAGTGTGTATGGCCGACGACACCGAGCGCTCCGCCGTCCGGTCGAGCACCGAGTACGCGCGCAGTCGGACCCGGTGTCCGAACTGCGGCGATCACGTCCCGGCGGCGGGTCGCGACGCGGAGACGGCGGAGTGTCCGAACTGCCGCCGCATGGTTCGAACGTGACGCCGGCGCCGGCGCCAGCGCCGACCCGGTGCCGAGGCGCGTCCGAGCCCGTCTGTCCGCCGCAGCTCGATGCTCGTTTATAAACGCACCGTCGAGAGCCGGAGCAACAACCCTTTTCGGCCGGGCTACCGAACCGAGGTCCATGGCAGACGACGAGACCACCGACGCCGAAGAACAGGGCGACAGCGGCGCTGGGGCCGACGGCGGAGACGCTGAAGGCGACGACGGCGAGGAGAAGTCCTTCCGCGAGCGCGTCGAGGAGATCCGCGAGCGACGCGAGGAGGAGCGCGAGGAGGGCGACCGGCCCGACCCCGAGGAGATGATGGGCGGCGGCGGCCCGCCGGGAATGGGCGGTGGCGGCGGCGGAAACCCCTTCGCGCAGATGATGTCCGGCATGATGGGCGGCGGCGGTCCCGGCGGCGCGGGCGGCCCGCCGGGGATGGGCGGCGGCCCCGGCGCGCAGGGCGAGCGCGGCGGCCGCGGCGACGACGGCGGCAACGAGGAGCTCGTGCGCGAGGTGCGCCAGCTCCGCGACGAGGTCCGCGACGCCACCCGCCAGCTCCAGCGCATCGCGCAGGCGCTCGAAGACGACTGAGTCGGCGGCGGTTCTCTGCGGTCGCGATTTCTTCCGCGTTTTTCGACGCGCCGAAGCGGTACGCTCGTCAGTTGACTGACGGCGGGAATATGTGTCTCAATTCGGTTGATCGGTTGTTTATAACTGATCGAGTGGCGTTGCTGTCGGCTGTTTATATGTGATCGACGACTCTGTGGTGAACACGTCCAAAGCCCCAGCCGACGAGGCGGGCGCACGCTCGCTGCGCGCCTCACTCGGTCGCTGGCGCTCCCTCGTTGCGGTGCTTACGTCGCCTGCGCCCGCCTCGCCGGCTGCCCCTTTGAATCCCACCCGTACAGCACCTCACACCTCCCCAGCCTCGCCGCTCGCTGCGCTCGCGGCGTCCCTCGCACCGTCGGCTCGCGGCCNTTTGAATCCCACCCGTACAGCACCTCACACCTCCCCAGCCTCGCCGCTCGCTGCGCTCGCGGCGTCCCTCGCACCGTCGGCTCGCGGCCTCCGGGCCGCTCACCGGGGCGCGCCACCGCACCTGCCATTTATAAACGATCATTTCCGTCGCTCATGTCTTTTTAAATACGATCTTGCCACCACCGATCTGCAATACTCACTCCCGCTATCNCCGCACCTGCCATTTATAAACGATCATTTCCGTCGCTCATGTCTTTTTAAATACGATCTTGCCACCACCGATCTGCAATACTCACTCCCGCTATCTCTCACGTCCGCGTCCGCACAGATCTCAAAAAATCCCGGCGTCAACCGCTCGTTACCGCAGGCCCGATCCGTCTAACACTCCGACCAGCCGCACGACTCGCACGTCTTGCAGCCCTCGGAGTAGTAGAGGTTCATCCCGCCGCAGTCGGGACACTCGGGCGACTCGCCCGCCGCGATGAGCTCCTGCATCGCGTCGTCCGCGCCGGCCGCGTCGTCGTCGGCCGCCGGACCGGGGCCGTTCGCGCTCGGGACATCGGTCGCGGCATCGGCGTCGACCGCGCCGCCGTCGGTCTGACTCGGCGGCTCGGCGGCGCCCTCCACGTCGTCGAGGCTCTGCTGTTGGGGGATCCCCTTGTCGATCTCGTCGTCGAGGTAGCGGCGGAGCGCGGTGCCGATCGCGTCCGGGATCGACTGGATCTGCTCGCCCTTGTCCCACGCGACCTTCGGACTCCGGGTGCCCTGCAGCTCGTCGACGATCTCCTCGGGGTCGACGCCCGAGCGGAGCGCCGTCGAGATGACCTTCGCGAGCGCCTCCGTGAAGGAGTTGGTGTAGCCGCCGGAGTGGCCGATGTTCGCGAACAGCTCGAACGGGAGCCCGTTCTCGTCCTCGTTGATGGTGACGTACAGCTTACCGTACCCCGTCTCGACGCGCTGGGTGACGCCGTTCAGGGAGTCGGGGCGCGGGCTGCGCTCGCTGTAGTCGATGCGGGGCTGCTCGCTGGCTTCGAGCAGGTCCGCGATCTCCGCGTCGATCGCCTGCTGGACGTCTTCGTTGTCGAGGAACGCCTCGATGCCGCCGAACACCTCGCCGATCTGCTCGACGATGGCCTCGGCCGCCTCGCTCTCGTCGGCGAACTCCGTGTTCTTCGCACGCGTCGTGAGCACCTGCTTCGAGCGGGTGCCGTCGCGGTAGACGGTGACGCCCTTCCCACCGTGGTCGTAGATGTAGCGGTACACCTCTTCCATCTCCTCGGCGGTGGCGTCGTTCGGGAAGTTACACGTCTTCGAGATGGCGGAGTCGACGCCCTCCTGGCAGGCGCACTGGACCGACGCGTGCTGCTTGCCCGAGAGGTCGCCGGTGACGACGAACAGCTCGCCGATCGCGTCCGGGACCGTCTCCAGCCCGTCCACGCCGTCGAACTCGTTCGCGGCCATCTGCTCCTGCGCCTCCCGCTTGACGGCGTCGACGTCGACGTCGTTCTCCTCTAAGGTCCGCAGGAAGTAGTCGTCGAACTCGACGAGCATCTCGTCGCCCTGCACGTCGTCGGAGACGTTCTTGTAGTAGGCGACGTTGTAGATGGGCTCACAGCCGCCGGTGGTGTTGCCGATCATCGACGTCGTGCCCGTGGGCGCGATCGTCGTCGTGTTGTGGTTGCGGATCGGGAAGCCGTCTTCCCACTCGTCGGCGTCGAGCCCGGTGTAGTGCTCGAACCACTCGCGGTACTCGGTGGGGTCCGCGTACTTCGAGTCCTCCCAGTCGTTGAACGTCCCGCGCTCCGTCGCGAGCTCGTGGGAGGTCTGTTTCGACGCGTGGTTGATGTGGGTCATCAGCTGGCGGGCGACCTCGTTGCCCTCCTCGGTGCCGTACTGGATGCCAAGCTGGATGTACAGCTGTGCCAGCCCCATGACCCCGAGCCCGATCTTCCGCATGTCGCGGACCTTCTGCTCGATCTTCTCGACCGGGAAGTCCGACATCGTCACGACGTTCTCGAGGAAGCGAGTGCCGTAATCGATCCGCTCGTCGAACTCCTCGAAGTCGATCGCCTCCTCGAGGAACGCCGACATCGCCGCCTCCTGCGACTCGTACTCGTCGGCGTGCTCGGCAGACCAGACGCGCCAGTCCGGGGCGTCCCGCGCCGCGAGCGTCGAGAGGTTGATGTGACCGAGGTTACAGGCCTCGTACTCCTCGAGCGGCTGCTCGCCGCAGGGGTTCGTCGCGAGGATTCTGTGGTCGGGGTTCTCCTCCACGTCGAACGAGTGTTCCTTGTTCACCCGTTCGAGGTAGATGACGCCCGGCTCGCCGTTCTCGTGGGCGCCCTCGATCATGTCGTCCCACAGCTCCTGGGCCGGGATCGAGAGGACCTCGCCGACCTCGACGTGCTCGCCGAGGCCGAACATGTCGTAGATCTCCTTCGTCTCCGGCGTCGCGACGTGCGGCTCCTCCGTGCGCGGGTTGGTGAAGGTGAACTCCTCGTCGTTGTACAGCGCCTCCATGAAGTCGTCGGTGACGCCGACGCTGATGTTGAAGTTCGACAGGTGGCCCTCGACGGCGTTCCGGAGGTGCTCGGGCACCTTCCCGTCCTCGTCGATGAGGTCGCGGGCCTCCTCCAAGGCGTCCGCGAAGGAGTTGTGCGTGAAGTCGTCGGGGTCGTTCAGGCGCAGCGAGTGGGCCAGCGAGACGTCCTTGTTCTTCGAGTGGATGAACTGGATGACGTCCGGGTGCGAGACGCGCATGACGCCCATCTGGGCGCCGCGGCGCGCGCCGCCCTGCGCGATCGTCTCGCACATCTGGTCGAACGTCCGCATGAACGTGATCGGGCCGGAGGCGATGCCGCCCGTCGAGCCGACGGAGTCGCCGTAGGGGCGGAGCTTCCAGAACGCGTACCCCATGCCGCCGCCGGACTGGAACACCTCGGCCGCCTCCTTGGCGGTCTGGTGGATGTCGGTGATGTCGTCGCCGGGGGAGTCGACGAAGCAGGCGGAGAGCTGCTGGAGCTCGTCGCCCGCGTTCATCAGCGTCGGCGAGTTCGGCATGAAGGAGAGCTGCTCCATCCCGTCGCGGAAGCGGTCCGCGGTCGCCTCGACGTGCTCGCGCACACTCTCGGGGAGCTCGGGGACGACGGTGTCGTACGCGAACTTGTTGACGTTGTGCGCGGTGAGCGTCGTCTCAGCGTTGTCCTCGGCCGTGGTCCCTGCGCCGAAGACCTCTTCGGCGAGCTCGTCGCGGCGCGGGTGGTCGGGCTTCAGCTGGTCGGGCGTGACCGTGACCTCGACGTCCTGGTTCTCGGCCTCGAAGACCGCCTCCGCGAGCGCGACGTTGCGCGCGACGCGGTCGAACAGCTCCTCGGGGTCTTCGATCGGCTCCCCGTCCGCGTTCTTCCGGAGGTAGCGCGCGGGCAGGATGTTGTGGTAGGCGTTGGCCGTGAGGCGCTCCTCCATCGTCTCGCCCGTGGTGCGTTTGATCGGCAGTTCGAGTTCGTCGGCGGCGACGCCGTCGCTGCTCATTCGACGGCCACCCCGCTGGGTCGGTGTGAGATATGGATCATCTGTAGTGTTGGTGTACTAGCGAGGCGGGCCCTTGTACGTTCGGATGTTCGGACCCGACAGCGTTCATGTACGATTCGTTATGCAAGTTCGTTCCGCGCGTCTGACGCCGGATTTCGGTACGTCGGCAAGGAACGGACTCCGGACACATAAGCGTAGCTAGACCGGAGTGAAACTGAACCGTGCTCGAGAAAAGCGCGACAGGACGGCGTCTTCCCACCGGAACAGAAGGGGGGTTGTTTCCCGAGAAGTTTCGCGGTAACGGAGTCCGTCGGCGGCCTCGCCGCGGCCACTCCGGTGATCGATCGTCTGGCTTCACGGCAGTTCTCGCCACAAACCTATCAGAATCACAGAACCGGATCGGTCGGTCTCGTCCCCACAAGCTTATGCCCGGCCTCGCCGTGGCCCCGGACATGACCGCTTCGCTCGCCGCCTTGGCATCGTCGCTTCCCGTGCAGGCCGGACTCCTCGCCAGTCAACCGGGGCAACTGCTCGTCGCGCTCGTCGCCGTCGCCATCATCATCGTCGTCGGGAAGTTCGTGTTGAAGCTCGCGTGGCGGCTCGTCACGATCGGGATCGTCGTCGTCGCCGCGTTCTTCCTGCTGTCGACGGCGGGACTCATCTAAAAAACGCGGCTCCGACGACCCGGCGTTCCGACTACTGGAACGCGGTGCCGGGCTCGGTCTCCGCGCGGTCGACCTCCGACCGCCGGAACTGCTTTTCGATCTCCTCGTAGCGCTCGCGCGTCTCGGGGGTGACGCTCGGGTTCACCTCGTCGAGCGCGTCCTCGAAGTGCTGCATCGTCACGCGGACGTTCCCCACGGACTCGCCCACCTCCTCGCGCGACACGCTGCCGATGAACTCCCGGGAGGCGTTCATCGACGCCTCGCGGGCCACCGCCTCGATGTCGGCGCCGACGTACCCCTCGGTCTTCCGGGCGATCGCGTCGAGGTCGACGTCGTCGGCCAGCGGCTTGTCCCGAGTGTGGACCTCCAGGATCTTCCGGCGCGCGTCCTCGTCCGGTACGGGGACGTGCACGTGGCGGTCCAGCCGGCCGGGCCGGAGCAGCGCCGAGTCGATCAGGTCCGGGCGGTTCGTCGTCGCGATGACGACCACGTCCTCCAGCGACTCGAGCCCGTCGAGCTCCGTCAGCAGCTGGGAGACGACGCGCTCGCCGACGCCGGAGTCGCCGGAGTTCTTGCCGCGCTCGGTCGCGATCGAGTCGATCTCGTCGAAGAACACGATCGTCGGCGCGTTCTCGCGGGCCTTGCTGAACACCTCGCGGACGCCCTTCTCGGACTCGCCCACGAACTTGTTCAGCAGCTCCGGCCCCTTGATCGAGATGAAGTTCGACTCCGCCTCGTTGGCGACGGCCTTCGCGAGCAGGGTCTTCCCCGTGCCCGGCGGACCGTACATCAGCACGCCCTTGGCGGCCTGCATGTCGAGCTCCTCGAACACCTCGGGGTACTCCAGCGGCCACTGGATCGTCTCGCGGAGCCGCTCTTTGGTCTCTTCCAGGCCGCCGACCTGGTCCCAGCTCACGTCGGGGACCTCGACGAACACCTCGCGGAGCGCGGAGGGCTCGATCCCCTTCATCGCCTCCTTGAAGTCGGACTCCGTGACCTGGATGGAGTTCAGCACGTCGGCGTCGATCTCGTCGCTCTCGAGGTCGATCTCGGGGCGGATGCGCCGCAGCGCGTGCATCGCCGACTCCTTCGCCAGCGACTCCAGGTCCGCGCCGACGAAGCCGTGGGTGTTGTCGGCGTACTCGTCCAAGTCGATCTCGTCGACCAGCGGCATGTTCCGCGTGTGGACCTGCAGGATCTCCTTGCGGCCGTCGCGGTCGGGGACGCCGACCTCGATCTCGCGGTCGAACCGGCCGCCGCGCCGGAGCGCGGGGTCGATGGCGTCGACGCGGTTCGTCGCCCCGATGACGACGACCTCGCCGCGCTCCTCGAGCCCGTCCATCAGCGAGAGCAGCTGGGCCACGACGCGGCGCTCCACGTCGCCGCCGGCGTCCTCGCGCTTGGGCGCGATCGAGTCGAGCTCGTCCATGAAGATGATCGCGGGCGACTCCTCGGACGCCTCCTCGAACACTTCACGGAGCTTCTCCTCCGACTCGCCGTAGTACTTCGACATGATCTCCGGGCCGGAGATCGTGTGGAAGTTCGCGTCGATCTCGTTGGCGACGGCCTTCGCGATCAGCGTCTTCCCGGTGCCCGGCGGCCCGTGGAGCAGAACGCCCTTCGGCGGGTCGATGCCGAGCCGCTTGAACAGCTCCGGGTGCCGCATCGGCAGCTCGATCATCTCGCGGACCTGTTCGAGCTCGCTGTCGAGCCCGCCGATGTCCTCGTAGGTCACGTCGGGGCCCTCGCCCGAGCCGTCGCCCCCGTCGCTCCGGTCGGCCAGCTCCTCGGCGGGGACCTCCGAGATCTCGATCTCGGTGTCGTCGGTGATGACGACGGTCCCCGAGGGAGTCGTCGAGGCGACCTTCATCGGCACCGCCTGCGACTGCCCGCCCATCAGGCCGAAGCCCATCGACGTGCGGATCGTCTGCCCCTCGGTCACCGGCTGGCCGGAGAGCTTGTCGCGGATGAACGGCGCGATCTGTCCGCGGACGCGGAGCTGGCTCGGGAACGCGATCGTCACCGACTCGGCCCGCGAGACGTCGACCGACTCGACGGTCACGCGGTCGTCGATCCCGACGTCGGCCTCCTGGCGGAGCCGGCCGTCGATGCGCACGACGCCGGTCCCGTCGTCCTCGGGGTAGCCGGGCCAGACGCGCGCGATCGCGGCGCCGTCCTGTCCCTCGACGCGGACGATGTCCCCGCCGGAGAGCCCGAGCTCCTCGGCCGCGACGCGGTCGATCGCCGCGAGGCGACGCCCGGCGTCCTTCTGCTTGAGGGGCCTGACCGTGAGTTTCATCGCTGGCCCTCCACGGTGACCACGCCGTTCTCGACGGTGACCGAGTCGGCGTCGCCCGGGAGCTCGAACTCCGACTCGACCGGCTCGCCGTCGCCTTCGATCACGACGATCGCGGTCTCGCCGACGGTGTCGACGGAGACGTCCTCGGCGTCGGCGCCCAGATCGGCGGCGACGATCCACCCGTCCTCGTACTCGAACCGGCGGAGCAGCGGACCGTCGCCGGTCGATCGGGTCTGTTGGTGATTCATGCTAACTACAAGTTAGGCGCGAGAGTATTTAAATATATCGCTAAAAACCGCATGACGTGAGATATTACGGGCGCATCGGTAGTGTTGCGGTTCGGGGTCGTCGACGCCCGGATCCGTCTGCCGATCCGCGTCCGGTGGCGGGGCCGTCCGCCGTCGGATCGCCCGTCCGCGACGGCGCCGCCGCCCGCCGGACGTTTATGAACTCCCGCGCGGGAGAACGGGTATGAAGCGGGTCACGCACCACGGCCGCGACACGGCCTACCGGGTCTCCGACCGCGGCGGCGACGGACCGACGGTCTGTCTCGTGCACGGGAGCGGCGGGAGCAAGGACGTCTGGAAGGCGCAGGCACGCCTGAGCGACCGCTTTCCGGTCGTCGCGCTCGATCTGTCGGGCCACGGCGACAGCGACGACATCGACGGCGGGGATGTCGCCGGCGACGACAGCGGCGGCGACGGTAGCGACGACAGCGACGACAGCACGGACGGCCCCGCCGGAACCGACGCGCTCGACGCGTACGCGGACGACGTGGTCGCCGTCGCCGAGGCGACGGGCGCGACCGTTCTCTGTGGCAACTCGCTGGGCGGGGCCGCGGCCCTGCGGGTCGCCTTGGCGCGCGACCTCGCGCTCGACGGCCTCGTCCTCGCGGGCACGGGCGCGAAGCTCGCCGTCGCCGAGCCTCTCCGCGACGCGCTCGCGACCGATTTCGACCGGGCGATCGACCTGCTCCACGAGCCCGACCGGCTGTTCCACGACGCGCCGCCGGAGTACGTCGAGCTGTCGCGCGCCGGAATGCGCGAGTGCGGGCGCGCCGTCACCGAGCGCGACTTCCGCACCTGCCACGCCTTCGACGTCCGCGACCGGCTCGGCGAGATCGCGGTCCCGTCGCTCGCGGTCGTCGGCGAGCACGACGCGCTCACGCCCGTGGCGTATCACGACTACCTCGCGGACCGGATCGACGACTGCGAGCGCGCGGTCATCGAGGACGCCGCGCACCTCGCGATGCTCGAACGGCCGACCGCGTTCAACGCGGCGCTGGCGGCGTTCTGCTCGCGGATCTCGGGGTAAGCCGGGGAGTCCGGCGTCGCGCGACCGAGGCGGCGCTCGTCGTCGCTACGGTTTAAAAGGATACGGCGAGCGAAGCGGTCGTCCGGGGAGCGCCCCGGGACGGAGACGCGGCCTGTGCCTGGAAGCCGTCTGGACAGAACTCGACGCGATACCTCTCGATCGTCGATTGGCGTCGGTCTCGGTCTCGGATGTCGTCCGTACTCACCTCGTGTTATACGTTAACACAGCACTGTACTTAAATCGTTCGGCGCCCCGCCGACCGCCGGCACCATTTTTAAACACCGGCCGCGATCGGTGGCCAATGGACGGCTCCGGTTTCGACGGCGGTTCCGACCGTTCCGGGTCCCACGAGGGCGACACCGGTTCCGGGTCCGGGTCCCGCGAGGGCGACACCGGTTCCGACGCCCCGACGCACGGCCCCGCGGACCCGGACATCAACGACCTGCTCGCGAAGCTCGACGCCCTGAGCGACACCGTCGACGAGGGACACGAGCGCGAGAAGGTGCGGCAGACCATCTCGCTCGTCGAGCGGATGCCCGGCAGCTCGGCGTTCACGACGCGGATCACGAAGTACACCTCCCGCGACATGGCCGAGGCGTTCGTGGGCTCGGTCCTCTTCGCGCTGCCGCTGCTCGTCGAGGGGGGCGTCTTCGAGATCGCGACGTGGTTCGCCGCGGTGACGCCGGGCGGCGTGCCGGTCTTCCTGCTCGCGCACGTGGGGTTCGTGCTGGTCATGACCGCCGGGCTGCTGTACTTCGCCGACTTCCGGCAGATCGAGATCAGCCACCCGATACTCGGCGTCGTCCCGCGGCGCTACGCCGGGACCCTGCTCGTCTCCCTCGTCACGTCCGCGTTCATGCTGTCCCTCTGGGGCCGGCTCCACGAGGGGGATCCCACCGCGCTCGAACGGGTCTCTCGCGTGGCGGTCGTCTGGTCGGCCGCCGCGTTCGGCGCCGGGCTCGGCGACATCCTCCCGGGCGAGTCACAGGGCGCGGACCTCAGCGAGATCGACCTCGATTTCGACTGAGCCGGCCCGATCGGACCCGTTCGCCCTTTCCACACCTTTTTCGCCGCGGCGACCGTACCCGTGTGCATGTCAGCGTTACGCGACGCGCTCCGGGATCTCCCGGACGCGGTGTTTGCGGACCTGCTCGAATCCGACGAGGGCTACGTGCTCGTCGTCGACCTCCCGGGCGCCACCGCCGAGACCACCGAGGTCCTCGCGGAGGACGGCCGGATCGTCATCGAGGGGCGCCGGGAGAAGGGGGTGCCCGAGGGGTTCCGCTACGTGCGCGAGGACCGGCCGCTGTTCCTCGACGCGGAGCTTCCCCTCCCGGGCGACGCCGACGGCAGCGGCGCCGACGCCGAGATGGACCGCGGGGTCCTCGAAGTGACGATCCCCAAGCGGACCGACGGCGCCTCCCGCACGATCCCGGTCGACGAGGCGGACGGCGGCGTCGACGCCGGCTCCGACGCGGATACCGACGAGGCGGCCGGCGACGGCACCGCCTGACGGGTGGTCACGCTGGTGAACCTCCGCGCCTACTGGCGGTTCGTCGTCGTCATGCGACAGTTCTCGCCGCTGATCGTCGCGTACTGGCGAGACCGAAAGCGATACTTCCTGTTCGGCGGCGGCCGCGAGGTCGACGCCGAGACGCAGCGCGAGCGCGCCGCCGTCCTCCTCGACATCCTGCTCACGCTCGGCCCGACGTTCATCAAGCTCGGCCAGATCCTCTCGACCCGGCCGGACATCCTCCCGCCGGCGTACATCGAGGTGTTGGAGGGGCTCCAGGACGACGTTCCCCCGGCCCCGTGGGAGGAGTCGAGGGTCGTCCTCGAAGACGAGTTCGGCCCCGTCGACGAGACGTTCGACGACTTCGACCGGGAGCCGATAAGCGGCGCGAGCCTCGGACAGGTGTACACCGCCCGCTACGAGGGGACCGACGTGGCGGTGAAGGTCCGTCGGCCGGGGATCGAGTCGCTCGTCGAGGCCGACCTCCGGACGATCCGGTGGTCGATCCCGCTGGTCCGGCGGTTCATCGGTAGCGGGCGGGCGTTCTCCCTGGAGAACCTCGCCGACGAGTTCGCGAAGACGATCCGCGAGGAGATGGACTACAAGCGCGAGCGCGAGATGCTCGAAGAGATCCGCGCCAACTTCGCCGACGAGGACCGGATCCGGATCCCCACCGCCTTCGAGGCGGTCTCCGGCCCGCGCGTCCTCACGATGGAGTACGTCCCCGGGACCAAGATCAGCGACGTCGACGCCCTCGACGAGGCGGGGACAGACCGGAACGCCATCGCCGAGACGCTCCAGGAGGTGTACCTCCAGATGATCATCGAGGACGGCGTGTTCCACGCCGACCCCCATCCGGGGAACCTCGCCGTCGACGAGGACGGGCGAGTGATCTTCTACGACTTCGGGATGGCGGGGCGGGTGGACCCGTTCATCCAGGGGAAGATCGTCGACTTCTACGTCGCGGTCGCCCGGCAGGACATCGACGGCATCCTCGACACGCTGATCGCGATGGGCACCCTCTCGCCGGAGGCCGACCGCGAGGTGATGGGGAACGTGATGGAGCTGGCCATCGCGGACGCCAGCGGCGAGGACATCGAGCAGTACCAGGTGAACCAGATCATCGAGCAGGTGGAGTCGACCATCTACGAGTTCCCGCTCCGACTCCCGCCGAACCTCGCGCTCGTGTTGCGCGTCGCCACCGTCGTCGAGGGGGTCTGCGTCACGCTCGACCCCGAGTTCGACTTCATTTCGACCGCGACGGAGTACCTCAAGGAGGAGGGGTACTACGAGCAGACCGCCCGCGACCTCGCCGAGGACGCCGGCCGGCAGGCCCAGAAGACGGCGGAGGCGCTGTTCACGGTCCCGCCGAAGGCGGACGACTTCCTCGAGCGTGCGAACCGCGGCGACCTCCACGTCGACGTCACGATCGAGGACGACTCGAACGTCCTCGACAAGCTCGCGATGCGGATCGCCTACTCGGTGCTGCTCGCGGTCGGCGTCCTCTCCGCGACGATCCTCTACTCGTTCGCCGACGCGTGGCGGCTCGCGGGCGTCGTGCTACTGCTCGCGGTCCCGCTGGCGATCGCGCTCTACCGCTCCTTCCGGAAGAAGCGCGGGCTCCGGACCACGCCCCAGTTCACCAGACAGGGGATGAAAAATCGGCGCGACGACTAGCTCCACCGCGCGAGATCAGCGAGACGGACTCCTCACGTCGAGATGACCTCGATCGGAACGAGGAGGAAACAGAGCGCCCCGACGGCGAAGGTCCCGAGCCCGACGGCGAGCCGGAGCCACCCGAGCCGCTCCTCGTCCGCGGGGTTCGCGGGACCGTTGAACGCGATCACGAGCGAGAACACGCCCCAGAACGCCCACAGCCCCACCGACTGGTCGATCCCGAAGCCGCGCCAGAAGTAGAGGTACGCGGCGATCGAAAAAAGGGCGCCGGGGACCAGCGCCGCGACCGTCTCCTGCCGCGGGCCGAGCATCGCCCGGACCATGTGGCCCCCGTCGAGCTGGCCGACCGGCAGGAGGTTGAGCAGGGTGAAGAACATCCCGACCCAGCCGCCGATCACCACCGGGTGCGCGGTGAGTCCCGGGTCGTCGTACGCCGTCGGCTGGCCGACGAGATCGGCGATGATTCCCAGGAGGGGCGGGTTGTTGAAGCGGATCACCGACCCCGAGGCGTTCGCGAGCTCGGCCGGGACGCGGATCGGGTCGAGCGAGAGCCCGATCGCGGTGACGGCGACGGTCGCGACCAGCCCCGCGATCGGGCCGGCGACCCCGATGTCGAACAGGGCCTTTCGGGAGGGCATCCGTCCCCGCATCCGGATGACGGCTCCGAGGGTGCCGAACGGGAAGATAAATGGGATGACGTACGGCAGCGAGACGTCGACGCCGTGGTATCGTCCGGCGACGTAGTGGCCGAGCTCGTGGGTCATCAAGACGCCGAGCACCGCGGCCGTGAACGGCCACGCCCGCAGCATAACCAGCGGGTTCGCCGCGATCGCCTCCCAGCCGATGTAGTACCACCCGTACGCGCCCACGAACAGCGTCGACAGAATCGTCGCCGCGAACATGGCCACGTTGACCCACGGGACCCCGTCTCGACCGCGGGTGAACGGGGTCGCGACGACGACGTGGCCGCCCTCGACCGCCTCCACGTCGACGTCGTACCCGGCGTCGCGGAACCGCGGGACCAGCTTCCGCAACAGCGTGCGCTCCGGGATGTACGACTCCCCGACGTACCGAACACGGCCGTCCTCCCGGCGGATCTCGTCGATCCGGAAGAACGTCCGAAGCGGCTCCGGACGCGGAACGTCGGACGGCCCCGACGGCTCCCCGTCCTCGTGTTCTGACATCGTCGGTCGTAGCTGGTCGGCGAGTATAAACCCCGCGTCGGGCGAGGCGTCCGCCCGTCGCTTCGAAAGGAGGGCCGAATGGCGCGTGCCGATCGAGGAGAAGGCGAATAGCGGAGCGGTGGGGCCGGTCGCCAGCGGGGGGAAGAACGTCGAAGGGGGTTAGCAGTCAGTGCGGGGACGCGCGCGAGCGCGCTGTTCGGCGGCGGCGCTTCCGGCGGTCAGGCGGGCTCGACGCGCCAGGTCGTCGCGCCCGTGTACGACCACTTCTCGACGGTGAGCTCCGTGGCGGAGTCCCGGAGCTTCACCATCAGCGCGCCGATCTCTTTCGGCGAGAGTTCGACGTCTTCGGAGATGAACTTCCCTTTGAAGTACATCTCACCGTCCTCGGCGCGGTCGAGCAGGTACCGCTTCAGCCGCTCTTCCTTGCTGAGGTCGTCGGTCGCGGTCGCGGTCGTGGAGGGATTTGCAGTCGCGCTCATGGTACACTCACCGCTTGTCCTCGGAGGGTGTTATAAAGGTACGACCGTTGGAGGGTGTTCAGTGGCTTTCATGGCGTTTCAGGCCGCGACGAGGAGCTAAAAGGTGTCAGACGAATCGTTCATAACGGTTTCAGAACGCCGTAGACATTTCATAACGACTAGAGAACAGTTCGATTCGGACTACTCGCGTTCGGTCAGATCCGGCGCTGTCGGCTCGGAGATCCGCCATTTCCCGGCAACAATTGCGCCATCTGGGCGTCCGAAGCGTTCGTCCGCGCGCGCTCGACGCCGCCTTCCGAGCGATCGCGACGCGCCGCCGCCGCGCGTCCGCCCCGCCTATTCCCGGCGATGGACCCAGAACTCCTCGGCCTCCGTGGCCTCCTTTTTGAATATCGGCACCTCGTCTTTCAGCCGGTCGATCCCGTCCTCGACCGTCCGGAACGCCTCCCGACGGTGCCCGGCGAGGACGACGACGAACACGATGTCCTCGCCCGCCTCGATAACGCCCGTCCGGTGGTGCATCCGGACCTCGAACACGCCGTCGCGCTCCGCTAACTCGGCCGCGATGGCGTCCATCCGCTCCGCGGCGACCCCCTCGTACTTCTCGAACGCGAGGTGAGTCGTCCGGTCGTCGTCCGGGGCGTCGCGCGCCCGGACGCGTCCGGTGAACGTCGCGATAGCGCCGGCGCGGTCCGCGTCCGCGGACGCCTCCACCCGGCGGACCAACGCCTCTCGAGTGATCCACGGCTCCGCGTCGGCCAGGTCCCCGACGAGTCGATCGAGGTCGACGCCGTCTGGCGTATCCGCGGCGGCGACGACCGAGCCTGGCACGTCCGACCGCTCCGCGCCCGCGCCGAGCAGGACCGTCGGGAGGCGCAGACGGGACTCGCCGACGGCGACGAGGGAGTCGTGATCGGGCGCGAGTCCGTCGAGGAGGTCGTCGAGCCCGTCGACGCGGCCGCGACCCGTCCAAGAGCCGTCGGCGTCGAGCGCGATCGCCGTGTCGGCGGTCGTGTCGGGCCTGCCTCCGTCCCCGTCGAATCCGCGTTGTCCCGCCGTGACGCCCCCGTCTGTCGCCTCGGGATCGGCCGTCTGTCCGGAGGTGTCGCCGTCGCCGTCGGCTGTTCCCCCGCAGTCGACGACCGCCACCCGCCCGTCGAGTCGGTCCGCGAGCGACGCCGCGAGGTCGGGCGCCCCCGGGCCGACGATCGATATCGGTTGCATACCCGAGAGCGGGCTGCGAGCGGCTTAGGCGTTTCCCGGGAGACAGGGGGCAGCCGGAAGCGACCCGGTCTCGCTTGATAATCCTTAAGACCGCGACAGGGATATTCGACGGTAATGAGAGTCGTCGTTTCTATCGGCGGGAGCGTGCTCGCGCCCGATCTGGACCCCGACCGGGTGGCCGCCTACGCCGAGGCGATCGAGCGACTAGCGGCCGACGGCTGCGAGGTCGGCGTCGTCGTCGGCGGGGGCGGCGTCGCGCGAGAGTACATCGAGACGGCGCGCGATCTGGGCGCGAACGAGGTCGAGCTCGACCAGCTCGGCATCGGGACGACCCGACTCAACGCCCGGCTGCTGATCGCCGCGCTCGGCGACCGCGCGAACCTCTCGCCCGCGGCCGGGTACGACGAGGCCGTGGCGGCGCTCCGCCGCGGAGAGGTCGCGGTGATGGGCGGCGTGACTCCCGGACAGACCACCGACGCCGTCGCCGCCGCCTTCGCGGAGTCGGTCGACGCCGATCTCCTCGTGTACGCTACGAGCGCCGACGGCGTCTACGACGCCGATCCCAACGTCGACGACGACGCGACCCAGTTCGCGTCGCTGTCCCCCTCCGAGCTCGTCGACATCGTCCTCCCGATGAGCCGGAACGCGGGGGCGTCCGCCCCCGTCGACCTGCTCGCGGCCAAGCTGATCGACCGGGCGGGGATCCGCTCGATCGTCCTCGACGGCACCGATCCGAGCGCGGTCGTCGACGCCGTGCTGCGCGGCGAGCACACCGGTACCGACGTGGTTCCGACCGGGAGCGGGGAGCCGACCTACTGGACGGGGGCGGGCGACGCGTGAGCGCCGGCGACGCCCCCGACGCGACGGCGGACTCGACGCCCGACGACTCCCCGCACATCCTCTCCGAACAGGCACGCGGGGCCGACGGCGCGACGGGCGACGGAACCGAGGGCGACGAGGGCGAAGACAGGGGGTTCCGCGCCTTCTGGGCCGACGTGGTCGCCGACGAGATCGAGGCGCGCGACCCCGACGAACCGATCGTGATCAAGGGCGGCGTCTCACCCTCGGGGGTCGCGCACCTCGGGAACTTCAACGAGATCATCCGCGGCTACTTCGTCGCGGCGGTGCTGCGCGAGCGCGGCCACGAGGTCCGGCAGGTGTTCACCTCCGACGACAAGGACCCGCTCCGGAAGCTCCCGCGGAAGCTGGCGAACGCCGACGGGGAGATCGTCGGGCTCGGCGAGGTCGACGCCGGCGCCCTCGGCCGGAACCTCGGGAAGCCGTACACCGCGATCCCGGACCCGTTCGGCGAGCGCGACTCGTACGCCGCCCACTTCGCCGCCCTGCTGAAGGCCGACGCCGAGCGGCTGGAGATTCCGGTCGAGATGGTCTCGAACACGGAGCTGTACGCCGACGGCGCCTTCGACGACGTGACCCGGACCGTCCTCTCGGACCTCGACGGCGTCCGCGAGGTGCTCTCGACGTACCAGGACAAGGTCGACGGTGAGTACGTCCCCTTCAACCCGGTGTGCGCCGAGTGCGGGAAGATCACCGAGACGGTGACGAGCGTCGACCTCGACGCCGAGACCGTCGAGTACGTCTGTACCGACATGGAGGTCGGCGACGAGGTCATCCAGGGGTGCGGCCACGAGGGGACCGCGACGTTCCGCGAGGGGAAGCTCCCGTGGCGGCTGGAGTGGCCCGGCCAGTGGGACGTGCTCGGCGTCGACTTCGAGCCGTTCGGGAAGGACCACGCGGAGGGGTCGTGGCCCTCCGGCGTCGACGTGGCCCGGAACGTCCTCGGGATCGAACCGCCCGTTCCGATGGTGTACGAGTGGTTCACGCTCAACGGCGAGCCGCTCTCCTCGTCGGCCGGTAACATCGTCACCGTGCCTGAGCTGCTCGACCTGCTCGAGCCCGCGGTGCTCCGGTACTTCTTCGCGCTCCACCCGAAGAAGGCCCGCGACCTCGACGTCGAGCGCCTCGACCAGCTCGTCGACCGGTTCGACCGGTTCGAGCGCGCCTACTTCGGCGAGGTCGACGACGAGGACCTGACCGCCTTCGCCGAGCGCGCCTACCCGTTCGTCGTCGGGCGTGCGGACGACCCGCCCACCGAGAAGCCCGTCCGGCTCCCGTACACGTTCGCGGCCGTGCTCGGGATGGTCGACGACCCCGACTTCCGCGAGCGGCTCGCCCGCGACGAGGGACACATCCCCGACGACGCCTCCGACGAGACCGTCGCGGCCGCGCTGGCCCGCGTCGAGAAGGCGCGAAACTGGGCGGAGCGCACCGGAAACGAGTACGATTATCGGCTCCAAGCGGAGCTGCCCGACGCGGAGTTCGACGAGGCCGTCGCGGCCGCGCTCGACGACCTCGCCGACTTCGTCGCCGCGGGCCACGACGGCGACGCGATCCAGGCGGAGATGTACGAGACGGCGCGCGCGCACGACGTGGAGGTGAGCGACTTCTTCGCGGCGGGCTACCGGCTCTTCTTCGACGACACGCAGGGACCGCGGCTCGGCGAGTTCCTCGGCGAACTGGAGCGCGACTACGTCGTTGCGCGGCTCCGGCGGGAGGCGTAGATGCCCGAGGACCGCTCGCTCGACGAGTTCGGTGGGGTCGACGCCGACGGCGCGGACGGTGAGGCAACCGCCGACGCCGACGGCGCCGGCTCGTCATCTGAGCCGGCCGACGCCCCGGACGACATCCCGGCCGTCGACGACCCGACCCCCGCGACGGCGACGGCGACGTGGACCGCCGGCGGGGCCGACTGCGAGCGGTGCAGCGAGCGCGCCGAGCGGCGCTGGCTCGACGACGGCGACCGCGTCTGTCCCGATTGCAAGTCGTGGTAGTTCGAGTCAAGGTTTAAGACGGAACGGGGAGTGTCGTTAGTTACGACAACGAACGCGTGACGTTTAGTGAAATATAAATGAAATTAGAACCCGACTTCGTCTTCGGCCGGTCTCCGCGGCAGCTCGCCGTCGCGTATCTCTGTCTCGGAGCGCTGTTCGTCGGCGTCGCCGACCTCGCGGTCGCGGTCGCGGTCGGGTCGCTCTCGGCGTGGACGCCGATCCACGCCGTCGACGGGTGGGTGTTCGTCGGCGCTTCGTCGCTGGTCCTCTACGGCGCGACGGCGTACCAGCGGCGCCGCGCGGTCGCCGCTCGGAGCGAACTCGAAACGTCGAACCAGCAGTTGCAGGTGTTGAGCCGGGTGTTCCGGCACAACGTGCGGAACGACCTCAACGTGATTCAGGGGTACACGGACCTGCTCGCCGACCGGATCGACGACGAGCGGGGGCAGGAGTGTCTGGCGACAATCCGGGAGACGACCGACGACGTGGTCGAGATCAGCGAGAAGCTGCGCGTCATCGAGGACGCTTCGCCGGCCCCGCCGAGCGGGCGGATCGACCTCGTCGACGCGGTCCGCGAGGCGGCCGCGGGCGTCGACCGCGCGGACGTGTCTCTCACCGTCGACGCGCCCGCCGAGGCGTGGGTCCGCGCGGACGAGTCGATCGAGTACCCGATCCGAGAGGTGTTCGAAAACGCCGTCACGCACAACGACGAGTCGGTGCGCCGGGTCGACGCTCGCGTCACGGAGAACGGGTCGACGGTCTGCTTGGAGGTCCGTGACAACGGTCCGGGGATCCCCGACGACGAGCGGGCGGTGTTGCGCGCCGAGGAGGAGACGCCGCTGTCGCACGCGAGCAGTATCGGGCTGTGGCTCGTCAAGTGGATGTGCGAGACGCAGGGCGGGACGGTCGGGTTCGAGACGACCGACGACGGGACGACGGTCCGGCTCCGATTCGAGTCGACCGACGGCCCGACAGCGCCTGCCGTCAGCACGGAAAGAGAGACGCGAAGCGAGCCCCAAACGAAAATCCGGGGCGAAAAACGAGACCGATCCGGGACGCGACCCTAGTCGAGCTCCGTGATCGTCACCGCGTACACCGCGCCGCAGCTGCCGCATTCGACGTGGACCCCGCGGCTCGTCTCCCCGCGGGTGAACTCGGAGATCTCCTCCGAGCACGAGCACTCGAACTGGACTTTCATTACTCCGAGTACACGGTTCTAGTATTTAAAAGAAACCGTCCCGAAATCGCGTTTGAAAATCGAGGCGCGGCGGTCGGAAACGAGCGCCGTCACCGGCGGTGGGTCGTCGACGCTCAGTCGTCGTCGACGATCACTTCGACCGGTTCGTCGCTCGCGTCCGCGTCGTCGTCGGGCGCGCCCGCGGCCCCGCCGGACTGCGTCTGCTGGTAGTAGAGCCCGCCGGCGACGGCGAGGACGATCCACGAGCGCCAGTTCGCGAGGTTCAGCGTGTAGCCGATGCCGAACGGCTTCTCCACCAACATCCCCTTGCCGGGCTGCCAGTACGACGAGAGCAGCCGGCCGAGGCTCGGCCGCTCGAAGTTGTACGGGATCCCCAGGATCTCCCCCGAAGACGGTTTGTCTGCCATACCGGTACATCACTCGCCGGGCATATAAAGCGTGGCGCAACTCGCCGTCGCCCGAGGCCCGCCGACGCCCCGGTCGTCCCCTGCAGCGGCTCACCGGTACCGGCCGCGCCCCTCCACGTCGCGGAGTCGGGCGAGAACGTCGTCGTCGCCGACGGCCGCGTACCCCGCCTCGAACGCCTCGATCAGCGGGTCCGGGTCGCTCGCGGTCGCGCGGACCGACCCCTCGAACACGTGGAGGTCCATCGCGTGGTCCTCGACGTGGCCGGTGTGGTACGCGAGTCCGAAGTCGATGAGCGAGGTTCGGTCGTCGTCGGTCGGTCCGTCGGTCGCGACCGTCGATCTCCCGTCGGATCCCCCCGACCCGACCCGCACGTTCCGCGTGGTCGGGTCGCCGTGGACGATCCCCGCGTCGTGGAGCCGCGCGAGATGACGGCCCACCGACGCCGCCCGTTCGGTCCCCCCGTCGAGGGCCGCGGCGAGGTCGCGGTCACCGACGTGCTGGAGCGTCAGCGTCGCCTCCGGCACGTCGACGTCGTACACCAGCGGCGTCGGCACCCCCGCTCGACGCGCCTCGCTCGTCAGCCGTGCCTCCGCGACGGTCCGGTCGCGCCTGAGCGCCCGGTCGAGTTCGGGGTGGCGGTACGCCTTCCGGACGCGGCGCTTGATCACGCGACGGTCGGCCGCGGCGCCGCTCCGATCGCCGCCTCCGCTTCCGTCGCCTCCCTCACCGACCGCGACGATCTCCACCGTCGCTTCGGCACCCCGCCGGTCGGCGTCGGTTCCGTCGCTCGCTCCGGGAGCGCGCCCGCGGGCGACCGACCCGTCGCTCCGCCACGTCACGGGCACCTGATCCGGGCGGAAGTTCGGGTCGATCGCGGACTCCGGGATCGAGAGCGTGTCGCCCGCGGCCGTCATCTTCGCGCCCAACACGGCGATCATCCCGGCGTTGTCGCGGAGGAAACGGGGCTCCGGCGCGTGGAACTCCGCGCCGCGGGCCGCGCACATCGACGCCAGCATCTCGCGGAGCCGGTCGTTCTGCGCGACCCCGCCGCCCAACACGAGCTCGTCCGCGCCCGTCAACGAGAGGGCGCGCTCCGAGACCTCCGTTAGCATCGCGAACACGTGCTCCTGGAGCGAAAAGCAGATCTCCTCGACGGGGACCCCGTCGTCGGACGCGTCGTTGGCGGCGGAGCTGATCCCGGAGAAGGAGAAGTCCATCCCCTTGACGACGTACGGGAGGTCAAGGAGGTCGCCCGGGCCGTCGCTCCCCGCCGCGTACCGCCGCGCCGCCGCCTCGACCTTCGGCCCGCCGGGGTGGTCCCAGCCGACGTGGCGCGTGAACTTGTCGATCGCGTTGCCGACGCCGGCGTCCATCGTCTCCCCGAGCACGCGGTAGCGCCCGTCGTGGTAGCCGAGCAGGTGGGCGTTCGCGCCGGAGGCGTTCAGACACACCGGGTTCTCGAAGCCGGAGCGGTGGCGACCGATCTCCAGGTGCGCGACCATGTGGTTGACGCCGACGAGCGGCACGTCGAGCGCTCCCGCGAGCGAGCGAGCGGCGGTGGCGACGGTGCGGAGACAGGGGCCGAGTCCCGGTCCTCGAGAGAACGCGACCGCGTCGATCGCGTCCGGTCCGTGGTCCTCCTCGGCCGCCGTGAGAACGGCGTCGACGACCTCCGGGATCGCCTCGGACATGTGTTCGGCGGCCTCGCGCGGATGAATGCCGCCGCTGTCCGGCTCGTACGGGTTCGATTCGATGAGAACGGAGTCGGTCTCGGCGTCGTACAGGGCGGCGCTCGCGCACCACGCGGTCCCCTCGATGCCGAGAACGCGCATTCAGCGAGCGTTAGGCCTCTTCGGCGTCCGCGTCGCCCTCGCCGCCGATCTTGTTACGTTCGAGCATGTACTCCTGCTCGACGTCGAGCGCGTCCTCCGCGGTGTCGTACGCCTTCGCGTAGCCGATCGTCTTGCGCATGCCGAACTTCGTGTCCAGCTCGTGGACGACGACCTCCTCCGAGCCCTTGTCCAGCTTGGCCGCGAGCGAGTCGCGGACCGACAGACGGGAGGGCGTCGCCTCCTCGTGGGTCGTCTCGAAACGGATGTCCGTGCGGTGCAACATCGGGTTCTCCTCCTCGGAGATGATATCGACGTCCATGGTTCAGTTAGGCGTATATCCCCTCGAAAGCTGTAAAAGGATTTCGAAGCGGGGGTGCGGCCGGGATCGCTTCCCTCACGGCCGCGATCTCCGATCCGTCGCTCCCGATCGCTCACCGGAGACACGGTTTAGTCCGGCCGGGACGAACCGTCGATCGGATGTCCGGCGACACGGATCCGTTCGTCGAGCCCGCAGAGCGGACCCGATACGACCTGCTGCGGTCGAAACACGTCATCGTTCCGCTGTCCCTCCAGCGGAAGCTCCGCCTGTGCGGTCTCATCGCGCTGTTGGCGGCGCTCGGCGGACCGATCGCGGCGACGCTCCCGGGACCCGTCCGAGAGACGTACTTCGCGGGAGACCCGACGACGACTCGGCTCGGGGCCGCCGCGGCCGTGCTCGTCGGCACCGCCGCTCTGACGGCCGCGGTCGTCGGACTCACCGCGGTCGCGCTGTACCTCGACCGCCATCCAGATCCGCCGGATTCGGCGGTGTGGACGCTGATAGCCGCCGAAGACGCGGCTTCCGGATTCGGCTTCGTCACCGGGACGTTGGGCGTCGTCTGCGGCGGCACGCTCCTCGCGAGCGGCCACTGGGGGACCGCCGCGGTCCAGCGACTGATCGGCCTCGGGATCCAGCCGTACCTCGTCTACGAGCAGATTCCGGCCACGCCGCGGATCGCCGCCGTCGCCGGACTCGTCGTCGGCCTCGGCGCCCTCGCGTCGAGCGTGTACGTCGGCTCGCAGTGAGTCGGCTCGGAAGCGGACGGGACGAGCTCGGCGCCCCCGGTCACCGGCTACCGACCGTCTTCGGGAACGCGCCCGAGCAACCCGTAGGCCGCCTCGACGTCGCCGTCGAGCGCCTCGAACAGCTCTCGCGCCTTCGCGCGTGACTCGGGCGTGACCGCGACGCGGACCATTCCCTCGCCGGGCTGGCCGTAGACGACGCTCGCGCCGTCGGGCGCGGCGAGGATCGCCGGCAGGGCGGCCAGGTCCTCCTCGCCGGTCACCTCGATGATGACGGGGTCGGCGTCCGAGAGCGCCTCGCCGAGCGCCTCGAGTAAGTCCGCCGACAGCGACGCGGCGGGGTTTTCGACCCGGATCCGGCGGTCGTCAGCGGCCGCGAGCGCGGACTCGATCGCCGCGTCGACGGCCTCCCGTTCGGTCTTCCCGTCGATCAGCGCGACGTCGGGGACGCGACCCGCCTCCCGCAGGTGGTACGTGACCACGTCGCCCACCGCGATGACGGGGGCGTCGGGCGCGGCCCGCTCGCCGCGGGTCTCCGCCGCGTCAGCGAGCAGTTCGTCGGCGTCCGTCGTCACCGGGCCGAGCGGCTCCTTGAACGCGTCGCGCATGGAGTCTGGAAGAGTGAGCATGGAATGTGAAACCTCGACGCTACCGTTTCGGGGTCGCTACCGAACCTTCAGCGCGTACGAGCCGGCCTTCGTGACGTTCATCTCCTCGGCGATCTGGCTCTCCTCGGGCTGGGTGATGATGACGTAGCCCGCCCAGTCCTCGGTGAGCGACGACGACCCGCAGTGCTCGCAGGTCTGGGAGTCCGGGTCGTTGACGTGGTGACACTCACGGCACGCCAGGCGGTCCTCGGCCATCAGTCGGCCTCCTCACCGGTCTGTTCGCGGTGCTGTCGCTGGCCCTCCAGCCACTCGTGTTTCCCGAGGCCGGGCTGTTTCGCGGTGAGCCCGATCTTCGAGTCGCGCGGGTTGCGCTCGTCGATGCTCTTGGTCACCACGCGGACTCGGACGGCGTCGTCGACGCCGAGGGTCTTATCGGAGTCCGAGGAGGCGAGCTGCTGGTTCGCCCCGTCGAACGTGAGGTACTCGTCGGTGATCTGCGAGACGTGGAGCAGGCCGTCGACCGGGCCGATGCCGACGAAGGCACCGAATTCGACCGTCTCGACGACCGTCCCGTCGGCGACCTCCTGCATGTCGGGGTCGTACGTCAGCGCGTCGAACTCCGCCTCGTAGTAGACGCCGGGGCGGTTGTGTAACACCGCGCCGTCGCCGATGTCGTGGACCTCGATGACGCTCACGACGCTCCCCACGTCCTCGTCCATTCGTCCTTCCAGTTTGTCCTGCAGCAGGGCTTTCACCCGCTCGTCGGTGACGTCCGCCAGGTGTTTCGGCGGTACCTCGACCGTATCCTTGAGTCGAACTCGTTTGTACATGATTGGTTGTCCGCGTCCGCTAGGGTTCCGTTATCGCCAGTGCGTTCCGACCCCTTAAACCGATTACTGGTGCGCCCGCCTCCAGCACCCGGTTCGCCAGCGGTCGATCGTTGGTGACGACGCCGTCGATCCGGCCCTCGGTGACCAGCTCGACTAACGCGTCGTCGGCGTACGATTCGTCCGTTGCCACCGCCTCCGCCCGCCCCGCGAGGTCCGCGCCCACGCTCGCCGCGGTCGCCTCCGCGCCGTTCCCGCCCTGCAGCCGGTCTAACTCCGACACGACCGCGGTCGGGACCACGGCGTCGTAGCCCCCGAGGAGCCGGTCAAGCTCTTCGAACAGCCGCAGGTTCGCCTCGACCGGCGCCATCAGCGCGCTCGCGTCGAGCGCGACGACCGGAGCGCCGTCGGGGCCGTCTCCGGTGAGCGCCTCGAGACGGGCGTCGTCGGCCTCGGTGCCGCCGCCACTGAGGTCGGCGTCCGATCCGTCCGCGCGGGCGTCGTCGGTCACGCTACGACAGCGTCCCGACGCCGATGAGCCTCCAGCGCGCGCCGACGCGCCGGTTGATCGCGATCTGCGCACCCTCCTCGGCGCAGACCGGGCGTTTGAGCTTCACCTCGCACTCGCCGTCGCGCGCGCTCGTCACCGCGCCGACCGTGGTCGCGGTGCCGACCGTGAGCATCAGCGGCTCGCCGGTGTTGATCTCCTCGATGTCGCTCTCGCCGCTCTCGTCGTCCTCCTTGCCGACGACGCGGTCGAGGAGGTCGACCTGCATCTCGAACTCGTTGCGGGTCGGCGGGAGCGTGCCGGGCTCGCCGGCGACCTGGCCGGCGAGCGCGTCGCCCTTCGTCAGGCTCGGGTCGAGCCCGGTGCCGACGCCGAGCAGCCCGCCCGGCCGGGCGGACTCCACGTCGTTGCTGCCGGCCTGCAGCGAGCGCACCGTCGTTTCGAGGGGGCGCCACTCCGTCTGGCCCTCCTCGTCGACCTCGCGGCCCGGTCGGATCTCCAGCCCGTCGCCGACCGACAGCTCGCCGCTGACCAGCGAGCCGCCGACGACGCCGCCCTTGAGGTCCGCCGCGGTCGCGCCCGGGCGGTTGATGTCGAACGAGCGGGCCGCGTACATCCGGGCGTTCTCGCCGGGGTCGCGGTCCGGGGTCGGGATCTCCGTCTCGATCGCGTCGATGAGGAGGTCCATGTTGACCTCCTGTTGCGCGGAGACGGGGACGATCGGCGCGTCCTCCGCGACGGTGCCCTCGACGAACGCCTGGATCTGCCGGTAGTTGTCGACGGCGCGGTCGCGGTCGACCAGGTCGACCTTGTTCTGCGCGATCACGACGTTCTCGATCCCGATGAGGTCGAGCGCCATCAGGTGCTCTTCCGTCTGCGCCTGCGGGACGTCCTCGGTCGCGCTCACGACGAGCACGGCCCCGTCCATGATCGAGGCGCCAGAGAGCATCGTCGCCATCAGCGTCTCGTGGCCGGGGGCGTCGACGAACGAGACCGTCCGGACCGGCTCGCTCTCGGAGCCGTCCTCGCACTCCTCGTCGACGGTGTAACACTCGGGCGCGTCGACGCCGGGACAGCGCCGGAACGTCGCGTCCGCGTATCCCAGCCGGATCGAGATGCCGCGTTTCATTTCCTCGCTGTGCTGGTCGGTCCACGAGCCGGACAACGCCTGCACGAGCGTCGTCTTCCCGTGGTCGACGTGACCGACGAGACCGATGTTCACCTCCGGTTGTGTGTTGGCTTCAGTCACTGTTGGACCTCCTAACGGAGTAGTCTTACCCGAATTTCGCCCCGTGCGAGTGATAAAGTTGCTGTTATAGGTGCGAGGGAGGCTCACGGGAGCGCCGGCGGGCCCGTCGCCGCCTCCGTGAAAACGGTCCGACGCCGATTTACGCCTCACGCGCCAACTCCGGCTCACAATGGGATACGCGTGCCCCGTCTGCGACACCCCGCAGCGCGACGGCGAACACCTCGCGCATCACCTCGCGTTCACGGCGATGCTACACGCCGGCGACCACGAGGCGTGGCTCGACGAGCGCGTCCCCGACTGGAGCGACCGGGAGCCCGCGGGGCTCGCCGCCGAGGTGACCCCCCACGCCGAGGACGCCGAGTACCACGAGGTGTTCGAGGACACCGTCGACCGCGGACGCCCGGACGTCGACCTCGGGGCGCACGACGGCGTCGGGTCGGGCGGTCACGACCACGCCGGTCACGGACACGCGGGTCACACCGCGGACGGCAGGTCCGGCGCCGTCGACGTGACCGGCGAGACCAGTCCGGAAGTGGCCGACGCTATCCGCGAGGCCCGCGAGATGGCGCAGGAGGCGAGAGGCGGTGAAGACGACGCGGGCGACGGGGACAGCGAAAGCGACGACCCCGACGACCCGTCCGCGTAACGGAACGCCCTTTTCAGTCGACGGCGAACGGCGGGTATGCACACCAGAGGCACGTTCGCCCCGGAGACGCGCGCCGACGCGCTCGAGCGCTACGAGGAGGTCGGCCCGGTCGCGCAGGTCGTCGTCCGCGAGGCGACGAAGGCGATGTCGTTCGACGCCGACGAGTACGACGAGCGGGTCACGCCCGAGGTGATCCGGACCGCGCGCGACGCGACGTTCGCCGAAATGCTCGCGGTCCACGTCGGCGAAGACGGGGAGTTCGACGAGTGGCTCGCCGACAGCGAGTTCGACGCGGACGACGTGGTCCGGATCGGCTCCGACAACGTCGACAACGTCGTGTGGCACCCGATCCCGTTCGCCGACACCGTGATCGCGGCGACGTTCCAAGACGAGCCCGACGCGGCCGCCAGCACCCTCCGCCGGAACGCGTTCGGACGGGTGTACCGCGAGGAGTTCTACGAGTCCGGGCGGTAGGCGAGAATATATAAAGGGAAGCCGTTGAAATCCTTCGTCGACGATCCGTCCAGACCCGGCTGCGGTCAGTACGGACACAGCGGTGAACGATAGCGGGAGTGGGTATTGCAGATCGGTAGCGGCGATACAGTATTTAAAAAGGGATGAGCGAGCGCGACGATCGGTTATAAATGAACGAGGCGGTGGCGTGCGCCTGCGAGCGCCCGAAGGACGCGAAAGAGCACCGTTCGAGGGAGTCGATCGCCACAGGCGACCGACGAGGCTGGGGCTTTGGAGGTGTTCACCGAAGCGGCGTCGATCACCGATACACAGCCGCCAGCAACATTACTCGATCGTTTATAAATAACCGCTTCACCAATTCGCTATACCCGCTCCCGCAATCGATCGAGAAGCGGTCTTCGACAGTCGGCTGTGTCTGACGAAAAAACGGGGAGATTCGGGGCCGCAACCGCGGGATACGGCTACCGGAAGGTCGCCGACGCTTACTCGAGCGTGCCCTGCGTGACGAGGGTGTCGTCTTCCAGGTAGTGCTCGATGTGGTGGCCGTGTTCCTCGACGTCCATGAGGACCTCGCGGAGCTGCTCTTCGGTGTTGTAGTCGCCGAGGTTGTTGGCGAGCCGGATGTGCTCGCGGAGCTGCTCGGTGATGTCGCCGAAGATCTCCAGGTCGTTCTCCAGCGAGGTGCGGATGTCGTAGGCGTCGGCGTCCTCGGGGCTCACCGGCGCGTGCTCCTCGTAGTTCGCGCCGCCCGAGAGGGGCACGCCGCCGAGCGCCTGCGCGCGCTCGGCGATCACGTCGGCGCCCTCCTCGAGGTCGGCGGCCACCTCACCGAGGTAGAGGTGGATGTCGTGGAACTCGGCGCCCTCGACGAGCCAGTGGTGCTTTTTCACCTGGTGGTAGAGGACGTACGTCGCCGCGAGGTCGGAATTGAGCGCGTCGACGAGCTGCTCGGCCTTCTCTTCCGGGATACGAAGCGCTTCGCTCTCGTGAACGTCACCGTACCGTTGTCGGGCCTCTTTCTGCGTGCTCATGTCTACCTGAACGTACGCGCGCTGGACACTTAATGGTTTTTACTATAACAAGGCATGTTCTAAATATCGAAAATATTTTTTCTATGCTTACAACGCCGGTCGGCGTCGCCGCGTCGACTCCGCCCGCGAAGGGAAACGTCTTAATGGACTACGCGCGCAGTTCGTGGTGTATGAGCAACGGCGACGACGACCCGGCCGACGCCTCCGAGGGGGCCGACGCCGCGGACGACGCGGAGGAGGCGGGCGGCGCCGGCGAGTCGACGGACGCGGCCGCCGCGCCCACGCTTCCCGACGAAGCGACCGAGGAGTCCCTGAACGAGTACCTCGACGAGATCGCGGAGCGCCTCGACGACGCCGAGACCGAGGCGGATCTCGACGACGTCGAGGCGCTCCTCGACGACGCCGAATCGGGGCTCGACGAGGCCGATCTCCCCGAACCGGACGAGGACGACGAGGACGCCGACGACCCGCGCGGCGACCTCGAAGACCGGATCGCGGAGCTCCGCGACGGCGTCGAGGAGGCCCGCGGCCCCTACGCCGACGACGTTGTCGACGCGATCGAAGCGGCGGCCTCGACGCTCGAGGAGACCGAGTGGACCGCCGCCGGGCGCGACGACGCCGCCGACGCGGTGGTCGCGTTCGTCGACGCGGCCGCTGACGCCGTCGACGACGAGGTCGACGCGGCCGGGATCGATCCGGACACGGTCGATACGGACGCGACCGACGCGGAGGACCCCGACGGGGCCGCCGAGGAGACCGACGACGACCGGCTCGCAGACCTCGTCGCGGCGCTCGACGCCGTGGCCGAGGCGGTCGCGGACGCCGGCCTCGACCCCGACGACGACAGCGACACGATCGCGGCGCTCCTCGACGCGACCGACGAGCTCGAAGCGGGACTCGACGAGGCCGAGGAGTGGGACGACCTCGAGACCCACGAGCAGCTCCGCGCGCAGGGGTACTACGACGTGCTCGGCCACTACAAGGACTTCCCGGTCGAGTGGGCCGCGCTGAAGGAGCACGAGGCGCGCGGCAACGTCGACATGATCCTGCTCGCGCTCGACTCGCTGCAGTCCGACTTCATGGAGCGCCACTGCCTCGAGGCCCTCGAACGCATGGGGAAACGCGGGAAGACCGAGGCGTCGGTCGAAGAGCTGCTCGGCCGCGCCGAGAAGCGCGACCGACCGGCCATCCGTATCCTCGGCAAGATGGCCGCCGAGGAGGCGACCGAGACCCTCGTCGAGTACGTTCCGGAGGACTCGAACCCGCAGCTCCAGAAGACCGTGTTCAAGGCCCTCGGCGAGATCGGCGCCGCGGATGCGGTCCAGCCGCTCGCGAACCAGTTAGACCCCGAGGGCGACACCGAGGACCTCGTCCGGCCCCACGCCGCCCGCGCGCTCGGCCTCATCGGCGACACCCGCGCGATCGATCCCCTCGCCGACGCGCTCGCCGGGGACGACTCCGACGACGTCCGCGCCGCCGCCGGCTGGGCGCTCCGCCAGATCGGCACGCGCGAGGCGCTCGAAGCGGTCGCCGAGTACGGCGACGAGCACTCCTTCATCGTGTCCACCGAGGCCGAGAAGGCCGAGCGCGCGCTCGACGAGGCGGCACCGACCGCCTGAATCCTCGGCCCGACACCGGCCGTCCGAGCTCAGTCCGGCACCGGCCGTCCGAGCTCAGTCCGGCACCGGCCGTCCGAGCTCAGTCCGACACCGTCCGTCATTCGACCGATCGTTCTTATCTAATGCCGCGGGCAGACCCCCCGTGTCGCCTGATTCGCCCCGTCCCGCGAGCGAGTCGACCGCGAGCGTCGCCGCCGTCGCGCTCGCGCTGCTCCTCCTGACGGGCGCCGCGCCGATCGCGGCCGCGAATGACGGCGGAACGGGTGGGGCGCTCGCCGGGACCGATCCCGGAGGCGTCGTGGCACAGTCGAACGACGGGCCGGAGAACCGGACGCTCGTGGCGATGCAGCCGCGGATCGTCGAGCTCTTTCCGAACCCGACGGCGGCGGAGAATCGCGGCGAGTACCTCGTCGTCCGGCTCCCCGAGCGCGGGAACTGGTCGCTCTCGGACGGCTACCACGAGGCGGAGATCCCGGCGAACGCGAGCGGCGTCGTCGCGCTCTCGATGGACCCCGCGAACACGACGGCGCTGCTCGACGACGAAAACGCGATCGCTGGCAGCGGCGGCGTCGGGGAACCGGCGCTCCGCGCGCTCGACGGCTACTTCCCGCTCGCCGCGTCCGGCGACCGGATCGAGCTTCGCCGAAACGGGACGGCGGTCGCCGTGGTCGAGTACGACCGCGCGCCAGAGGGACACCGCTGGCGCGCGGACTGGGGCGAGTGGCGACCGCGGGGGTACGACTCGCGGCCCGCGACCGAAACGGAGAACGCGACCGTGAGACCGTTCGTGCTGCCGGACAGTCCGGGGATGCCGGTCGATCCGCTGCGCGCGGCCGACGATCGTCTGCTGCTCGCCGGCTACACGCTCGGGTCGGAGCGCGTCGCCGACCTGCTCGTCGCCGCCGCCGACCGCGGCGTCGACGTGCAGGTCCTCGTCGAGGGCTCGCCGGTCGGCGGTTTTTCCGCCCGGAGCGCGCGCCTACTCGACCGGATCGCGGCCGCCGGCGTCGAGGTCCGCGTGCTCGACGGCGACCCCGAGCGGTTCCGCTTCCACCACGCCAAGTACGCGGTGGCCGACGACCGCGCGGTGGTCCTCACGGAGAACTGGAAGCCGTCCGGGACGGGCGGGCGAACCAACCGCGGGTGGGGCGTCGTTACCGGGGGTCCCCGGTCTTCGGGCGGGGACGAGACAGCCGCGGACGAGACGGCCACGAACGAGACGGCCACGAACGAGACGGCCGCAGACGACCTCGCCACCCTCTTCCGGGAGGACGCCGCGGCCCCCGACGCCCGCTCGTGGTCGTCGTTCCGAAACGAGACCGAGTTCCACGCGTCGGGGGCGGCAAACGGGTCGTATCCGACGCGATTCGAGCCGCCGGCGGCGACGACGGCGGACGTCGAACTCCTGACGACCCCGGGCAACGCCGCCGATCGGCTGGTCGAGCGGATCGACGCCGCCGACGACCGCGTGTTGGGCGTGGTCCCGCAGACGGGCGGACCGGACAACCGGATCGTCCGCGCGCTCCGACGGGCCGCCGACCGCGGCGTCGACGTCCACCTCCTGGTGTCCGGCGCGTGGTACGACCGGGAGACGAACCGCGCGCTCGTCGACGAGCTCGACGACGAGCCGATCGAGGTGACTATCTCGGAGCCGCGCGGCCGATTCGGAAAAGTCCACGCGAAGGGACTCGTCGTCGACGACGACGCCGTGGTCGGGAGCCTCAACTGGAACGAGGGCGCGGCGACGGAGAACAGAGAGGTGTTACTCGCGGTCGAGGACGAAGCGGTCGCCGATTTCTACGCTCGGGCGTACGCGGCGGACTGGCGCGGCGGCGGGGTCCACCTGCCGATCGGGTTGCTCGGCGGGTTGGCGACCGCCGTCGCGGGTGCCGGCGCTGTCGCGCGACGGGAGGTGACGTTCGCGTAGCGACGGTTGGTGAATCGGTCGGCGAGACGGAGATTAGTCGTCGATCGCGGCGGTCGACGAGAGCGCCTCGTCGATCTCCGCCTCGGCCATCTTCTCGACGAGCGTCTCGATGACGGCGCTTCGGCGTCCCTTCACGAACTTGATCGAGCCGACGACGAGGTGGCCGCCGCCGGAGACGCCCGCCTCGGGGAGCTCCTCGTTCAGCTCGGTCACCATGTTCGGGATGTCGAGCCGAACGCCGTCGGACCGAAGCACGCAGAAGTCGGGACCGTAGCCGATGGTGATGACGGGGTCTCCCGTCTCCTTGACCCGAGTGTCGTGGAGCTCGCCCGTCGTCTTCCCGGGCGCGGGGTAGGTGAACCGGTGGGCGTACTCGTCGAGGTCGATGCGGTAGAGGTGCGCCCCGGAGGCGAGCCGCTCGTGTTCGACGTGGTCGTCGACGGCGTCGAGCTGGCGCTGCACGTCGCGGTCGGCCCGCTCGGAGAGGAACTCGACGAGCTCCTCGTGGCGCTCCTCGTCCTCGCAGCCGACGTTGAGCGCGTCGTTGACGAGGGTCTTCCCCTCGGAGTAGCGCAGCCAGTGGGCGGCGTAGTCGAGCGCCTCGCCGATGTCGAACAGGTCCGACTTGTCGTAGCCGGCCTCCTCGGCGAGCGCGACGTAGTCGTCCATCGCCTCTGCCTTCGAGCGGTCGGAGAGCCCGGCGACGGCCGGGACGTGCTCCAGCTCCTCGGTGATCGACGGGTCGATCAGTCGGGCGAGCTCGACGCACATCATCCCCGTCGTGACCCGGTAGTCCTCGCCGTGGAGATAGGGGTTGACGTGGGCGTCGAGCAGCGGTTCGACGGCCTCGGGGTCCGGGTGGTGGTGGTCGACGGCCGCGATGGGGATGTCGTAGTGCGCGAGGTTCTCGTAGGCGGGCACGTCCTCCTCGGTCGACCCGTTGTCGAGCATCAGGAGGAAGGGGAGCTTCTGGCCGTGGCGGGCGCGTCCCTCCAAGGCGAAGTTCAGGTCGCGGGTCACGTCCTCCATCTCGTAGTACGGCGCCTTGCTCGGGAGCCGCTTGAACAGGTGGCGGGCCGCGTCCGGGTCCTCGTGTACGTCACGGACGAAGTTCTCCAGGGCGAGCTGAACCGGGATCGCCGCGCACATCCCGTCGCCGTCCGCGTGGTGACGGACGCGGATCGGGCGGCCGGCGAGCACGGTGCGCCGGAGCAGCCGCGCCAGCTCGCGGAGGTCGTCGTGGATCGGCTCGAACGCCTCCCACTCGACGAGGGGGTCGACGTCGGCGGGCGCGGCGCGCTCGTCGAGGGCCGCCTCGAAGCGCTCGCGGGCCTCGGTCGCCCGCTCTTCGGGGAGCCGCTTCAGCGAGTCGACCTCCAGCTGGAGGGCGTTCTCGCGGGTCTCGATCGTCCCGCTGACGTGGACCATGTCGCCGACCGCGACCTCGGGGTACGCCCGGACGCCGGCCTCCTCGAAGGCGGCACACGAGACGACGCCGGAGGCGTCCGCGACGGCGAATATCGTCGGGCCGCCCGTCTGTTTCGCCTGCACGACCTCTCCCTCGACGGTGACCTCGTCGCCGGGCGAAAGCCCGCGGACGCGGGAGACCGTCGGCTCGTGGGCGACGGTCTCGGTCCGGTAGTCGTCGAGGTCCTCGTCGTCGAACGCCACGTCGCCGTTCCCTTTCACCTCGGTCAGCCGGACGACGAGCCGGTCGCCGACGGCGTAGGTGCCGTCGAGGTTCGACTCGTGGACGAGCCCGCTCACGGCGTCCGAGACGTCGACGAAAATTCCGTAATCGACGACGCCGTTGACCTCGGCGTGGTACAGCGCGTCGACCTCGGCGTCCTCGAGGGTGCAGTCCGGTGCCAGATCGTAGACGGTCGGCCGGTCGTCGGCCGCCCCCTCCGCCGCGTCGGCGTCGGGTTCGAGGCTCGAATCGCCCCGCGTGCCGGAATCCCCGGCGGTGTTCTCGCTCATGGACGCTCATCGGGAACGGCCGGTGTTAAGCCTGTTCTCTCGCGTCTCCGCAGTCGTCGCGGATGCGCGGCCGACGCACCGCGGTAGCGTCCGGGGTCGTCCGCTCCGCGGTCCGGAATCCATATGGGGCGACGGCGCCTTCCCTCGCGTATGCGACTGTTCCGCTCGGACGAACTCCTCGGGATCGCTCGGGAGACCATGGAGTTCGTCCTCGAGGCGAGCGAGGAGAGCCACCCCAACGAGTACATGGGGTTCCTCCGCGCGGACGACGCCCGGAAGCTCGACCTCGACCGAGACGGACAGGTGATCACCGACGTGCTCGTCATCCCGGGCACGGAGTCGAACCCGACGAGCGCCAGCGTCCGCACCCACATGAAGCCGAACGACATGCGCGCGGTCGGCTCGGTTCACTCCCACCCGAACGGCGTGCTCCGGCCGAGCGACGCCGACCTCGCGACGTTCGGACAGGGGCAAGTCCACATCATCGTCGGCGCTCCGTACGGGTGGGGCGACTGGAAGGCGTTCGACAACGAGGGGAACCAGACGACCCTCGACGTGCTCGACGTGGAGGTCCCCGACGAGCACTTCTTCGACTTCACGCAGGAGGACATCGACCGCGAGATCGGCGAGGAGCGACGCGAGGGCGGCGGCTTCCTCTCGTGGTTCCGATGACTCGGGTCGTCGCGCAGGGGACCTTCGACCTGCTTCACCCGGGCCACGTTCACTACCTGGAAGACGCGGCGACGCGCGGCGACGAGCTCCACGCCATCGTCGCCCGCCGCACCAACGTCACGCACAAGCCGGCGCCGGTCCTCTGTGCCGAGCAGCGCCGCGACATGGTCGCCGCGCTCGCCGCGGTCGACGAGGCGCACCTCGGTCACCCCGAGGACGTGTTCGTTCCCATCGAGCGCCTCGATCCCGACGTGATCGTGTTGGGGTTCGACCAGCACCACGACGAGGCCGACATCGCCGACGCGCTCGCGGAGCGCGGCATCGACTGCCGGGTCGAGCGCGCGTCAGGACGCGATCCCCGGTACGAGGACGAGCTCCTCTCCAGCGGGGATATCGTCGATCGGGTCCTGAAGCGGCGCGGAGCCGGCTGCGACGGCGACCGCGACGACCGCGGCCACCGCGACGAGGCGGGAGAGCGACCGCAGTAGCAGCGACGGCCGCGATCGATGCGGCGAAGCGCGGAACCTATATGGATCGGTTCCTAAAATCGTACAAGTGACGATACCAGACCGATTCCCCGCGGTTCTCGCGGCGGCGGCGATGGGCGTGTACCTGCTCATCGTCGTCGGCGCCACCACCTCGCTCACGGAGGCGACCGCGGCCTGCACGGGCTGGCCCGCCTGCGGCAACGGGGCCGCGCTCCCCGTCGAGACCGCCGGGTGGGTGGCGCTCGGCCACCGCCTGCTCGCGGTCGTCGTGGGGGCCCTCGTGGCGCTGTCCGCCGCGCTCGCGTGGCGAGACGGGACGAGCCGCCGGATCCGAGCGGCGCTCACCGCCGCCCTGCTCGTGTACCCGGTGCAGGCCGGCGTGGGCGCGCTCGTCGCCGTCGGCGGGCTCCCGGCCGCGCTGGGATCCCTTCACCTCCTCCTCGGCGTGGCAATCTTCGCGGCCGTGCTCGCCGGACTCGCGTGGTGGCTGGAGGCCGAGACCGGCGACCCGGACGACGCCCCGGTCGATTTCCAGCCCGGGACCGACGACCTCCCGCCGGTCGAGGAGGCGCCGGATCCGGACGTGCCGACTGCGACGGTTCCCCGGTTGAAGGCGACCGCCGCGGCGTACTTCCGGCTGATGAAGCCGCGGCTGATGTGGCTGCTCTGTCTGGTCGCCGCCGCCGCGATGGCGCTGGCCGGCGGCCCCGGGTTCACGCCGTACGCGGTCGCCGCGACGCTCGTCGGCGGCGCGCTCTCGATCGGCGCCTCCGGGACGTTCAACCACGTGCTCGAACGCGACGTTGACAAGCGGATGCAGCGCACGAACGACCGCCCGCTGGCGACCGACCTCGTGCCGGTCCCGAACGCGCTCGCGTTCGGCGGGCTCCTGACGTTCGTCTCCGTCGGCCTGTTCTGGACGGTCAATCTCCTGACGGCGGCGCTCGGCCTCGTCGCGATCGTGTTCTACAGCGTCGTGTACACCCTCATCCTGAAGCCGAACACAGTGCAGAACACCGTTATCGGCGGGGCCGCCGGCGCGCTCCCGGCCCTCATCGGTTGGGCCGCCGTGACCGGTGAGGTCGGCGGCGGCGGGCTGTTGCTCGCGCTGGTCATCTTCCTGTGGACGCCCGCGCACTTCTACAACCTCGCGCTGGCCTACAAGGACGACTACGAGCGCGGCGGCTTCCCGATGATGCCCGTGGTCCGCGGAGAGACGACGACGCGCCGGCACATCGTCTGGTACCTCGGCGCGACGCTCGTCGCCGCGGTCGCGCTCGCGGCGGTCGCCGAGCCGCTCGGCGCGCTCTACGCCGCCGTGGGCGTCGCCGTCGGCGCCCTGTTCCTCTGGATGGTCGTCCGGCTTCACTACGAGCAGACCGAGGCCGCGGCGTTCCGCGCGTTCCACGCGTCGAACGCCTACCTCGGCCTCCTGCTGTTCGCCGTCGTGTTCGACGCGCTCGTGGTCTGATCGCGGCGCGACCGTCATCGAGTGCCGTCGATTTCTCGGGCGTGATACCCGATCGTGTGCCGTTTATATAGCTCCGCGAGAAAGCCGTGGTAATCGAATGGACGTATCGCCGAGAGCGGCCACTCGATCGCTGTGGCCCGTCTGGACTCTCGGCGTCGTGCTCACCGTCTCGCTCGTCGCGGAACTCGCGACCGTCTCGCTCGGGACGGTTCCCGTTCCCAGCGGCTACTGGGTGGGATATCTCTCGTCGGTCCTCGTCGTGTTCGGGTTCGGGTACGTCGTCCGCTGGATCCCCGCGTCCGAACTCTCGGCCGCGCGGTATCCCCGGCTCAACCAGTGGTGTTTCGCTGGCGGGAGCGTATTCCTGCTCATCAACGTCGGATTCATGGCGACGCTACCGACGGAGTCGACGTTTCAAGTGTTCGGCTGGGCCCGCTGGGCGGTCGGGTTCGGCGGCGGGATCGGACTGCTCATCGGGCTGTTCGAGGCGAGAGCGATCGAACGCGAGGTCACGGCGGAGCGGAGTCGCGTCCGACAGGCCGAGCTCCGCCGCGAGCGGGACCGGCTCGAGGAGTTCGCGAGCGTCGTGTCGCACGACCTCCGGAACCCGCTCAGCGTCGTCCGCGGTCGCGCCGACCTCGCCGCGCGGGCGCACCCGGACGACGAACACTTGGCCGAGATCGAGCCCGCGCTCGATCGCATGGACGAGATCATCGAGGAGACGCTCACGCTCGCCCGCGAGGGAAAGAGCGTCGACGAGGTCGAGGACGTCGACCTCGCCGAGTGTGCGCGCGAGTGCTGGTCGCGCGTGGACACGGCGGACGCGACGCTCCGCGTGGACCGCTCGGTCACGGTTCGAGCCGACCGCGACCGGCTGTCGCACGTCTTCGAGAACCTCTTCCGGAACAGCGTGGAACACGGCGGCCGAGACGTGACCGTCCGCGTGGGCGCGCTCGACGGCGAAGACGGCTTCTACGTCGAGGACGACGGCGCCGGAATCCCGGAGTCGGATGTCGATCGGGTGCGTGAGACCGGGTTCACGTCGTCGCCCGACGGGACGGGGTTCGGACTCGCGATCGCGGACCGGATCGCCGAGGCACACGGGTGGAAGCTGCGGGTCGAGGATGGAGACGAGGGGGGCGCGCGGTTCGTGATTCGCGGCATCGATCGGTGAGGATAGGGACCGGCAAACGGAGGGGAGCGGGCGGAGGACCGGCGAGGGGAGGAGTCAACGACGGCGCGCAGCGGTGCGTTTTTAAGTTCGTTCGGTGCGAACACGAGGCCGTATGACCCGCATCGAAGTCGAGTACTGCGTCCCGTGTGGCATGTTGAATCGCGCGCAAGACGTCTCGGAGGCGGTCCTCAAGCAGTTCGGCGAGGAGATCGACGAAGTCGCGTTAGTGACCGGCGACGACGGCGTGTTCGTCGTGCGCGCCGACGGCGAGGTCGTCTTCGACAAGACGGAAGACGAGTACGACGTGGACGCCATCGTCCGCGCGGTCAAGCCGTACGTCGGCGCGGCGGCGTGACTTCTCCCTCGACTGAACTCGTGGGCTTTCCCCTCGAATCGCTGTAACGGGGCGACGCCCTCGCAGTCGCCTCCTTCCGCTACTTGCCTTTATAAACGGCTCGCGCGGAGTTCGACACCACGAGAAGGCTGCTCGTCGCCATCGCGACCGCGGCAAAGAGCGGGTTGAGGACACCCGAGACGGCCATCGGGATCGCGACCGCGTTGTAGACGAACGCCCACCCGAGGTTCTGCTTGAGCCGGCGGTTCGTCCCGCGGGTGACCGCGAACAGCTCCGGGATCGCCGAGAGGCGGTCCTCCAGCAGGACGGCGTCGGCGGCGTCGGCGGCCAGGTCGGTCCCGCTCGCGACGGAGATCCCGATGTCGGCCGCCGCGAGCGCCGGCGCGTCGTTGCTCCCGTCGCCGACCATGGCGACGCGCTCGGTCGCGGTCAGCCGCCGGACCGTCTCGGCCTTCGCCTCCGGCGGGACCTCCGCGAACGTCTCGTCGATGGCCGGGTGCTCCTCGAACTGCCGGGCCGCGGCCGGCGAGTCGCCGGTGAGCACGACGACCCGGCGCCCGTCCGCCGCCAGCTCGTCGACGACCGACTCCCAGCCGTCCCGCACCTCGTCGCCGACGACGAGCACGCCCCTGACGGCTCCTCCCCAGCCCACGTACGCGGGGACGAGACCCGCCTCGCGGGCATCCGTACCGGCCGCGTCGAGCCGCTCGGGAACGCTCCACGCGTCCCCCCCGAACAGCGAGCGGTGCCCGACGACGACCTCGTCGCCGTCGATCCGCCCGGAGACCCCCCTGTCCGTGACCGTCACGTCCGCGGCGGCGGGGGACGGCTCGGTCGGGGTCGCCGCGTCGCCGTCGGTCGTGGTACCGTCGTCGGGTGACGGTCCCTCGTCGACCACCGCGCCGCCGTCGGTCGCCGAAGCCGGGCGGGCGGCGGGGGCGTCGCGGTCCGGCGCATCACCGTACACCCCGTCCACGATCGCCTCGGCGATCGGGTGGACCGAGGCGCGCTCCAGCGCCGCGGCCCGCGTCCGGACGGTCTCCGGGTCAGACCCGTCCGTCTCGGTGTCGAGCAGCCGCATCTCTCCGTCGGTGAGGGTACCGGTCTTGTCGAGCACGACCGTGTCGACGTCGGCGGCCTCCTCGAAGACGGCGTCCGAGACGATCACGATCCCCCGCCGGGCCGCGTCCCGGATCCCGGCCGCGACCGCGAGGGGAGTCGCGAGCCCGAGCGCGCAGGGGCACGAGACGATGAGCACCGTGAGCCCGACCAGCGCCGCCTCGACGGGCGCGGCGCCGAGCGCGAGCGTCGCGCCGGCCGCGAGGACCGCGACGGCGACGACGAGGGGGACGAACACCGTCGCCAGCTTGTCGACGAGCCGCTGGATCCCCGACCGCGAGCTCTGGATCTCCCACAGCATCCGCACGAGCGTGTCGAGGGTGCTCTCGGCGTCCTCGCCCACCGCGACGACCACCGGTGCGTCGGTGACGACGGTGCCGCCGCGGACCGCGTCGCCCTCCCGTTTCGTCGCCGGGAGCGACTCGCCGGTGACCAGGGCCTCGTCGACCGCGGCGCTCCCCTCGACGACGGTCCCGTCGAACGGGACGCGCTCGCCGGGGCGCACGAGCAGGCGGTCCCCCGGGTCGACCGCGTCGGCCGCGACCGTCTCGCCGGCCTCGGTCCGGACCTCCCGGTCCGCCGCGGTCGTCAGCTCCGACAGCGCGCCGGTCGCGCGGCGTTTTATCAGCGACTCGTAGTGGTTCCCGGCGGTGACTACCAGGATGACGGCGATCGTCACGTCGAAGTAGAGGTCGGTCCGACCGAGAAACATCGCGAGGGTGCTGTACGCGTACGAGCTCACCGCCGCGAGCGACACCAACAGATCCATGTTCGGCTGTCGCGCGCGGAGGCTCACGTAGGCGCCTCGCAGGATCGGGTATCCCGTGTAAAACAGGACGATGGAGGCGAACACCCAGATCTGCGTGAACAGGTACAGCCCCGAGACCCCGCCCAGATCGAGGAAGGGGTCGTAGCCGAAGTAGGTGGGGTAGAGGAAGACGACGTACCACAGCATCGCCATCATCCCGAAGAAGCCGCCGCCGATCAGGAACCGGACGACGGCGTCGTCGCTCTCCGAGTCCGGGTCGGCCCGGTTGCTCGCCGAGTACCCGGCGACCGAGAGGCGCTCGGGGAGCTCGTCTGCGCCGACGGCGTCCGGATCGTAGTCGACCCGGATCGTGTCGGTGGCGTAGCTCGCCTCCGCGGCCGCGACCCCGGGCTGTTCGCCCGCGGTCATCTCCAGGAACGACTCGCAGGTCGCGCAGTGCATCCCGTCGACGTGGAGGAACGCCGTCTCGCCGTCGAACTCGTCGTCCGGCTCCGCGTCCGGGCGGCGTTCCTCGACCTCGTCGAGGCCGTCGAGCCCCTCGGCGTCGCCGAGCGACCGCGCGACCGCGAGACAGCCCCGACAGCAGAACTCGCCGTCGACGTCCGGGGCCGTGTGGGGGTCGTCCCCGGTCGGCAGGTCACAGAGTGTACAGGGTGGCATGTGGATTCGCGTCCGGGGGTTCGCGGGGACGGTCCGCGTCTCGAGTCCCCGAGTCTCGATCGGGGGAGTTCCGTCGGCGCGGCGTCAGTTCGAGCGACTACGCGTGTTCGTGGTCCGGCGCGTCGTCGTCGCCGCCGATCCCCGGCAGGCTTCCGCCGGTCGCGATCCGGAGACTCGCCCAGATGAGCAGCACGTTCACTAGCGTGATCGCAACGAAGACCTCCGCTCGGTCCGCGATGAACACCGCCGCGGGGACGAGTCCGCCGAGCACTAAGAGCACGGCCTGTTGAAGCGAGAAGTTCATGCCGTAACAAACGGCCCGCTGGGCATATATAACACCCGTGTTTTCAGGGTTCGAGAACGGGTAGACATTATATGGTTGTTTATCAATAATGCGCTCTATGGGCCGGAACGAGACCGCACACGCGCCCGCGGACGACGTGAGCGGTGACACAGAAGAGTTCGATCCGATCGGCACTCTCACGCTCATCGGGATCTACTTCGTGATCCTGGTGCTCGCGTGGGTGTACATCTACTACATCGAGTTCCTCGGCCGTGATCTCGTCGTCGTGGGGTGATCACGACATGCATATACACGCCTACGAGAAGCTCTGGCTTGCGGCGTCGGTGCTGTTAATACTGCTCCTCCTCGGATCGGTCACGTACGGCGCCGTCGGTCCCGGCGTGGCGATGGTGAGCGACAGCGAGCCGGCGATCGACGCCGGCGGGCTCGACGAGGACGAGCGGTTCTCGGAGCCCCGCGTCGAACAGGTCGGCGAAAATGAGTACGAGGCGTACGTCGTCGCCTTCCAGTTCGGGTTCCAACCCGACCCGATCGTGGTTCCGGAAGACAGCACGGTGACGTTCTACGTGACCTCGCGGGACGTGATCCACGGGTTCGAAGTCGCCGGGACGAACGCCAACACGATGGTCGTTCCCGGCGAGGTCGCGGAGATCACCGTGGAGACCGACGGCGCGGCCGAGTACGGGATCGTCTGTAACGAGTACTGCGGCGCCGGCCATCACGGGATGGAGGGCAAACTGGAAGTCGTGAGCCAGTCCGAGTTCGACGACCGGACGAGCGGGGGTGACGGCGAATGAGCGAGGCGATCGAGGGCGACCGAACCTTCGCCGACAAGTTCCCGGAGGAGGCGCGGATCGTCCGCGCCGCGCTGCTCGGGTCGTTCCTCGCGCTCACGCTCGGCGCGATCTTCGGGATCATCCAGACGCTCCACCGGACCGGGATCTTCCGGGGGCTCATCGACTCCACCGACTACTACACGTCGCTCACCGCACACGGCGTGTTCCTCGCGCTCAGCTTCACGACGTTCTTCCTCGTCGGGTTGTTCACGTGGGCCGTCGTGCGGAGCCTCGACCGACCGCTCCTCAACACCAAGATCACCTGGACGTGGTACGGACTCATGGCCGCCGGGATGACGATGACCGGTATCTCGATCCTCGCCGGCTTCACCGACGCGATCGACATGAGCGCCGACGTGCTCTTCACCTTCTACGCCCCGCTGCAGGCGCACCCCATGTTCTACGCGGGGCTCGCCGTGTTCATCGTCGGGTCGTGGATCGCCGGGGCCGACTGGTTCCGCACGTGGCTCGCGTGGAAGCGCGAGCACCCCGACGAGCGGATCCCCCTGCAGACGTTCATGGTGCTGACGACGATGGCGATGTGGTACATCGCGTCGTCCGCCGTGGCGGCCTCGGTGCTGATATTCTTACTGCCGTGGTCGCTCGGGCTGATCGACCAGGTGAACCCGACGCTGACCCGGACGCTGTTCTGGTTCTTCGGCCACCCGGTGGTGTACTTCTGGCTGATGCCGGCGTACCTGCTCTGGTACACCGTGCTCCCGAAGATCGCCGGCGGGCGGCTGTTCAGCGACCCGCTCGCTCGGGTCGTGTTCGTGCTGTTCCTCCTGTTGTCGACCCCGGTCGGGATCCACCACCAGTACCTCGATCCGGGGATCGCGGAGGGGTTCAAGTTCATCTCGATGACGAACACGATGTTCCTGCTGTTGCCGAGCCTGCTCACCGCGTTCACGGTGGTCGCGAGCGTGGAGTACGGCGCCCGCCGGCGCGGCGGGAGCGGCCTCCTCGGCTGGCTCACCGACCTCCCGTGGCGGGACCCGGCGTTCACGGGGATGATGCTCGCCGGGCTGATGTTCGCCGCCGGTGGATTCTCCGGGATGGTGAACGCCGGGATGAACATCAACTACATGATCCACAACACGATCTGGGTCCCGGGCCACTTCCACCTCACCGTGGGGACCGCCGTCGCGCTCACGTTCATGGCGGCGACCTACTGGATCTGGCCGCAGATCACCAACAAGCCGATCTACAGCCGAGCGATCGGGCTGTTCCAGGTCGTGCTCTGGTTCATCGGCATGGCGCTGATGTCGAACGCGATGCACGCGCAGGGGATCATGGGCGTCCCGCGACGGACCGCCGAGCCGGAGTACTCCGGGTTCGACTACCCGACGATGTTCGGCGGGTTCGAGGAGCTCAACGTCCAGATCGCGATCGGCGGGACGCTGCTTTTCGTCTCGACGGTCCTGTTCATCGGGAACCTCGTCCTCACGATGGGGAACCCGAAAGTCTCCGGGCTCGCCGAGACGCTGCCGCCGGCCCTGTCCGGTCCCGACGACTCGCCGAAGGTGCTCGACAACCTCCGTCTGTGGGTCGGCATCGCGCTCACGCTCGTCGTGCTCGCGTACGCGCTCCCGCTGGCGGCGATCATCAACCGTGGCGGACTGCTGGGGCCGGGCGTCGGCACGTATCCGGTGTGGCTCTCGCCCGCGCTCGACGCACTCGCGAACGCGGCGGCCTCGGTGCTCGGCGCTGTCGGCGACGCGTCCGCCTCGCTCGTCGAGGTGGTCCGATGACCGTGGACGTGAGCCGCGGCGGACTCCTCGTCACCCTCGCGATCTTCGGCGTGATCGTCTACGAGCTCCGGACGGTGCTCGACTTCGTCGGCGTCGAGCTGCCGCTGATCCCGTACATGGCCGCCGTCTTCATTCTCGCCGGCGTCACGATCTGGTTCGTCACGCTGAAGGGCGGCTGGCGGACCGATCCCGAGGGCGACGAGCCGGCGTAGCGCCGCCGACCGGTCTCGGTCCGGCGGCCGACCGTCTCCGCCCCGTCGACGACGGCGCCACCGATCGCGACAGTTATGTTAAAGTAGTACAATCTTGATCCATGAGCGGAACGCGCGTCGCGGTCCGGTGTGGCGACTGTTCGTTCGCGGCGACGTACGACCGGCTCCGCGACGCTCGGACTGCGGTGGACGACCACGAGTCGACGACCGGCCACGGCGTCGACTGGGACATCGAGTCCCTCGACGCGGGCGTCTCGCGGGCGGGCGCCGACGCCGGCGTCTGCGGTCGCCCCGAGTGCGCGAACGAGGACTCTCCCCTCGTCGACCACGCACCGTCGGAGCCGGAGTCGTAGGCGGAGCCGCGACCGGAGCCGCCGCCACCGGCGACGGCCGAGAACGCGGGCGGACCCGTGAGCCGGCACGGGTATAAATATTTTCGACTAGCATCCCAATATAGTGGGATAATCATACAATATTAATGCCGTAGGGAGCGAACGATCGGTCGTACCCATGTCCGATATCGACATCGAACCCACTGACACGGTCGACGCCCGCGGAGCCGCCTGCCCCGGACCGCTGATGGACCTCATCGGCCGTGTTCGGTCCGCGAGCCCTGGCGACGTGATCGTGCTTTTAAGCGACAACGACCAGTCGCTGACCGACGTCTCCGAGTGGGTCGACGAGACCGACAACGAGCTGCTGGCGATCGACGAGTCGGGCGACGACTACGGCTTCTACGTGGAGGTCCCGTGAGATGGCCGACCGAATCGCGATCCTCGGCGGCGGCACGGGCGGCACGGTGCTCGCGAACACCCTCGCGGAGCGGCTCGCCCCGGAGATCGACGCCGGCGACGTCGAGGTGACGCTGATCAACGACGACCCGGACCACGTGTACAAGCCGGTGTGGCTGTACGTCCCGTTCGGACAGCGCGAGCCCGCCGACGGACGCAGACCCCTCCGCGACCTCGTCGACGGTCGGATCGACCTCGCGATCGACCGGGTGACCGAGATCGACACGGACGCCAAGGAGCTCGCGCTGCGCGAGGGCGACGACCCGCTCGGCTACGACCACCTCGTCGTCGCGACGGGCTCGACGCTCGCCGCCGACGAGATCCCGGGGCTCGCGGAGGCGGGCCACGACTACTACTCGGAGTCCGGCGCGCTGGAACTGCGGGAGGAGCTCCTCTCGATGACGGAGGGACACCTCGTGGTGAGCGTCGTCGGGACACCGCACATGTGTCCGGCGGCGCCGCTGGAGTTCGCGTTCATGGCGGACGACTGGTTCCGCGAGCGCGGGCTCCGCGACGACATCGAGATCACGTACACGTACCCGATCAACCGCGTCCACGGGAACCCCCACATCGGCGAGTGGGCGGAGCCGATGATGGCGGACCGAGATATCAACACGGAGACGTTCTTCAACGCCGAGTCGGTCGACCCGGACGCGGAGACGATCACCTCCATGGAGGGGACGGAGCTCGATTACGACCTGTTGGCCGCGATCCCGCCGCACCGCGGCGTCGACGTCGTCGAGGCGGCCGACCTCGGCGACCGCGGGTGGGTCGACGTCGACAAGCACACCTTAGAGGCCGAGCGCGCCGACGACGTGTACGCGCTCGGCGACGCCGCGACCACCGGGGTCCCGAAGGCCGGCAGCGTCGCCCACTACCAGGCGGGCGTCGTGGCGCAGCGGCTCGAAAGCGAGGTCCGCGGGCGGCCCGCGACCGCGACGTACGACGGGAAGACGCTCTGTTTCATCGAGACCGGGACGGACGCCGCCTCGTTCGTCGAATTCGACTACGAGAACCCGCCGTCGCCCGCGCCGCCCTCCGAGAAGCTCCACTGGTCGAAGCTGGCGTACAACGAGGCCTACTGGCTCACCGCACGGGGGTTGCTCTGAGATGACGGGTGACGAATCCGAGAACGGAGGCGAGACCCTCGACCGCGACGACCTCGAATCGATCGTCGCCGAGAACCCCGAGGCGGTCGCGGCGTTCGTCGACCGGCTCGACGCGGTCAACGAGCTCCTCGACGTGGTCGCTCTCGGCGAAGGCGCGCTCACCGACGAGATGGTCGTCGAACTGGCGGGCACCGCCTCGACGCTCGCGGAGTCGGCGGACGGCCTCGCGACCGACGAGACCGTGGCGCTCGCCGAGACCGTGGGCGGCAACGGCGCGGAACTCCAGGAGGCGATGGAGACGCTGATCACGCTCCAGCGGAGCGGCACGCTGGACGAGCTCGCGGAGGTCGCGGAAGTGGGGTCGCTCGCGACCGCGGCGCTCGATGACGAGATGGTCCGCTCGCTGGCCGGAACGGGCGCCGCGCTCGGCGAGGTGGCGGACACCGCCGCGGACGACGACGCCCGCGACGGACTGAAGACGCTGTTAGCGGGGGTCGGCACCGCCCAGCGGAGCGATCCGGAACCGGTCGGCGCCCTCGGACTCGCGCGCGCTGTCCGCGACCCGGAGATCCGGTACGGCCTCGGCTACGTGCTCGCGATCTCGAAGGCGATCGGACGAGAGCGCGCGGAAAGCGCCGACGACGCGTGAGATCGGCGCCGTCCGTGTCGGCCGTCCCCCGCGGTCGGGCGCGACGGTCGAACCACCCGACTTTTTGATCGTCCGGAGCGTCGGCGGCGCCATGGCGACATCCGACGATCGGCTCACCTTCGGCGTGCTCGGGACGGCGGGGATCGCGCGGAAAGCGGTCGTACCGGCGATCGCGGCGAGCGACCACGCGCTCGGCGCGGTCGCGTCTCGCGACGGCGGGCGCGCGGAGCGGTTCGCCGAGGAGCACGCGATCCCGCGGAGCTACGCCTCCTACGAGGCGCTGCTCGAAGACGACGGGATCGACGCGGTGTACGTTCCACTCCCGAACGGGCTCCACGCCGAGTGGACGAAGCGGGCGGCCGACGCGGGGCTCGACGTGCTCTGTGAAAAGCCGCTCGCGGTCGACGCCGCGGAGGCGCGCGAAGTGACCGACCACTGCGAGGACCGCGGCGTCACCCTGATGGAGGGGTTCATGTACCGGTACCACCCGCGCACGGAGCGCGCTCTCGAACTGGCCGAGCGGGAGTTAGCCGACGTCCGCACGGTGACCGCGACGTTCCGGTTCCCGCTGTACGACCGGCCGAACGACGTACGGCTGGATCCCGACCTCGCGGGCGGGTCGCTGATGGACGTGGGATGTTACCCCGTCTCGCTCGTCAGAGCGGTGCTCGGGGCGCCCGACCGGGCGTACGCGCACACGCACGACACCCGCGACGCCGGCGTCGACACGGAGCTTGCGGGCGTGCTGGAGTACGAGGACGGTCGGTCGGCGCGCGTCGCCTCCGGCTTCGACACGCAGTTGGTCCAGCAGTATCGGATCGACGCGACCAACGGCTGGATCGCGGTCGAGCGAGCGTTCGACGCGCCCGCCGACGAGCCCGTGGAGCTGACCTACGAGATCGACGGCCGGCGCGGCGTCGAGACGTTCGACCCCGTCGATCAGTACCGACTGCAGGTGGAGCACTTCGCCGAGCGCGTCGCGGACGGCGCCAACCCGTTGACCGACGGGAAAGAGGCCGTCGCGAACATGCGGGTCATCGACGCGCTGTTCGAGAGCGCCGCCGGAACCGAATCGGTACCGATCGAGTGAGCGATCGGAGTTCGGTCCGAAGAGGCCGGTCGATGGGGACGGCTTCCCGACCGATAGCGGGAGCGGGTATTGCAGATCGGTGGTGGCGATCCAGAATTTAAAAGCACACGAGCGACAGCGACGATAGTTTATAAATGAACGTGGCGGTGGCGCGCCCCGGTGAGCGGCCCGGAAGGCCGCGAACCGACGGCGCGAGGGAGTCGCGAGCAGAGAGGGACCTCCGGTCCCTCATGAAGCCGGCGCGCAGCGCCGGCGACGAAGCGAGCGACGAGGTTGGGGAGGCGTGAGGCTGTGCGGTCAGGGTGGGACTCAAAGGGGCAGCCGGCGAGGCGGGCACAGGCGACGCAAGCACTGGAAGGAGCGAGCCTGCGAGCGACTGAAGCGCGCAGCGAGCGTGCGCCCGCCTCGCCGGCTGGGGCTTTGGACGTGTTCACCGTAGAGTCGTCGGTCGTTTATAAACAGCCGACAGCAACACCACTCGATCGCTTATAAACAACCACGCCCCCAACGTGCTATACCTACTCCCGCTATCGCTCGCCGTTGCGTCCGTACCGATCGCTACAGGGACGAGTCTCTCGGCGGTTGAGCGTTTCAACGGAGCGATCGACGACGAGAAACGGGTGGAAATCCGTCGTCAGACCAGCAGCTGGATGTCGGCGTCGACCATGTCTTGGAACGCCGAGGCGGCGCCGACGCCGGTCGTGACGCCGTCGTAGAAGTCGTCCTCGTCGTAGCCGAGCAGGTCGATCGTCATCTGACACGCCTGCAGTTCGACGCCGCTGGCGATCGACGTCTCGATGAGTTCCTCCACCGACGCCACGTCGTTGTCCTCGATCTTGGTGCGCATCATGCGCGTGGTCATCCGGTCCATCCCGGGGAGCGCGGCGATCGCGTTCGGAACGGGCATGTTCGGGTTCCCCACGGAGCTGAGCTGGAGGTTCTTCGAGTTCTCCTCGTGGAGGATCTCGAGCCCCCAGAACGTGTGGAAGACGGTGACGTCGTAGCCGAAGGCGGCCGCCGTGCTCGCGAGGATCAGCGGCGGGTACGCCATGTCGAGCGTCCCCTTCGTGGCGATGATCACCATTTTCTGGGAGCCGCCGTCGTCGACCTCGGTCCGGAGGTCCGACACCTCGGTCTCGAGCGCGTCGATACGGGCCTGCAAGTCGGCGACCGCTTCGGGATCGAGGTCGTCGTCGGGCGACGCCGGTGTGTCCGCGCTCATCTCACTCGGTCTTCCGGACGTAGTGTTTGTACACGTCCCGACCGCCCTCGGTCGCTTCCTCCTGATCGACGAGCTCGGCCCCGTCGGTCGACTCCGCCCAGCCCGCGATGTCGCTCACGCTCCCGGAGTCGGTGGCGACGACTTCGAGCACCTCGCCGGCGGCGATGCCGTCGAACGCGCCTTTGGTCTTGATCACGGGCATCGGGCAGTTCTGTCCCGTCACGTCCAGCGTCTCGGCTGCGGTTTCCGTACTCATTGTTTGGTCCCCCGTGTTGGGGTTACCCCACAATACTGGTCAGATCGCCATAAGTGTGTCGATACTTGTGGTTATTCTGAACTACTGACGAACAGGTGGCCGGATTTCGCGCTCGCGATACACAGTAGGAACGCTCGCTCCTCCTTCGCGCCTGCAAGTGCGATATGGGCAGTTTTCGACTCATCAAGCCGATCTTCTATATTGTGTATATAGTGAATTACTATACGAACTCTTAAGTCACTCCCTCCGTTACGACTGGGTGTACATGGACGCAGACGAGATGGACTTCCCGACGCCGGAATCGGACGTCGACTCGATCGCCCCCGAGACGCTCAAGAGCCGAATCGACGACGGCGAGTCAGTGACGCTGCTCGACGCCCGGATGTCGAGCGACTACGAGGAGTGGCGCATCGACGGGCCGACCGTCGACTCGATCAACGTGCCGTACTTCCAGTTCCTCGACGAGGAGATCGACGACGACGTCCTCGCCCGCATTCCCGACGACGAACACGTCACGGTGCTCTGTGCGAAGGGCGGCGCCAGCGAATACGTCGCGGGCGCGCTCGCCGACCGCGGCTACGAAGTCGACCACCTCGAGGACGGGATGAACGGCTGGGCCTCGATCTACGAGACCCGCGAGGTGACGGGCTACGACGGCCCGGGGACGCTCCTGCAGTACCAGCGCCCCTCCAGCGGCTGTCTCGGCTACCTGCTGTACGACGGCGGCGAGGCCGCGATCGTCGACCCGCTCCGGGCGTTCACCGACCGCTACCTCGCCGACGCGGAGGAGCTCGGCGTCGACGTGACGTACGCCTTCGACACGCACGTGCACGCCGATCACATCTCCGGGCTCCGCGACCTCGCCGAGGAGGGGGTCGAGGCGATGCTCCCGTCCGCCGCCGCCGACCGCGGCGTCACCTACGCCGACGCGGTCACGCTCGTCGAGGACGGCGACGAGTTCGCGGTCGGCGACGCGACCGTCGAAACGGTGTTCACGCCCGGACACACGACCGGGATGACCTCGTACCTGCTCGGCGACAGCCTGCTCGCGACCGGCGACGGGCTGTTCGTCGAGAGCGTCGCCCGCCCCGACCTCGAAGAGGGCGACGAGGGCGCGCCCGAGGCCGCACGGCTGCTGTACGACTCGCTACAGAACCGCGTGCTGACGCTCGACGACGACGTGCTCGTCGGCGGCGCGCACTTCAGCGACGCCGCGGAGCCGGCGGCGGACGGCACTTACACCGCGCCGATCGGCGAACTCCGCGAGCGGATGGACGCGCTCTCGGTCGACGAGGCCGAGTTCGTCGACATCGTCCTCGCCGACATGCCCCCGCGTCCGGCCAACTACGAGGACATCATCGCGACGAATCTCGGGCAGAACGCCGTCGACGACGACGAGGCGTTCACACTCGAACTGGGGCCGAACAACTGCGCCGCGAGCCAGGATGCGCTCACGAGCGACGACTGATCCGACCGTGACCCCACCGCACCAGCGTCTCCGGACCGATACGCAGACCGGCACACCCACCGCGTCTGGAGGTGAACACCGATGATCGACGCCGCCTTCGCCGACCTGCTCGGGCCCCAGACCGTCGACGCGCTGTTCCCGAACGGCGTGTCCCGGTACGCGATCGGGGGGATGCTCGTGGGGCTCGGGACCGTCCTGATCTACCTCGGAACGGGGATCACGGCCGGCGCGAGCACGTTCCTCGAATCGACCCTCTCGTACGTCTCGGGTCGCTCCCGATTCGCGCAGTACCGCCCGTCCCGCGACTGGCGCGTCGTGTTCACCGTCGGGATCATCGGCGGTGCCGCGGTCTACGCGGTGATCTACCAAGGCGATCCGTGGTCGATCGCGGGCAGCGGCTGGACCACCGAGGTGTCCGCGTGGCGGCTGTTCGTCGGCGGGATCCTCGTCGGGATCGGCACCCGGGTCGGGAAGGGATGTACCTCGGGCCACGGGATCTGCGGCGTCGGCTCGGTCTCCCGCACCTCGCTGGTCGGCGTGGCGACGTTCCTCGTCGTCGCGATCGTGACCGCGAACGCGGTCTCCGCGCTGGGGGTGGGGCTGTGAGCCGGCATCCGCTGTTCATGCCGCTGGTCCTCGTCGGCGGACTCGTCTTCGGCTTCGGACTCGGCTTCAGTCACATGGCCCGTCCGGAGGTCGTTATCGACTTCCTGACGTTCGACGACTTCGGGCTCCTGTTCGTGATGTTCGGCGGCTCGATCGTCGCTGGGATCGCGTTCTGGACGCTCCCGAAGCTGCGCGGGTCGGCGCCGCTCACCGGTCGCCCGTACGGCCGTCGTCTGAAGTCGTTCGATCGCAACGTCCTCATCGGCGGCTCCGTCTTCGGTGTCGGCTGGGGGCTGTCGGGAATCTGCCCGGGCGCCGCCTACGCCAGCCTCGGCGTCGGCAACTGGCCGATCCTCTACGCGATCGGCGGGATGTTCGTCGGCGCCTACGCGCAGGGCGCCTGGCGGAGCCACGACGCGGACGACCCCGCGGCGGCTCCGAGCGACGACTGACGAGCGCCTCCGGACCGCGGAACCGACTCGCCGGCAACGCTCGTCGGCGGACGCCGGTTCATTTACCGTACCCGTAGATCTACTACGACCCGTTCGTCTACCCGGTACCGCTCGCGTTCCACACCATGACACACGACCCATCAGACACGGACGAACCGACCGACGCGACCGCGAAGGACGCGACCGCGAAGGACACAGCATCGAAGGACACGGCGACAACGGGCGCCGCTGCCGCCAGCGACGTTCCGCCGGTCCCGACCGACCGCGTCGTCGACATCGCGACCGATTTGCTCGCGATCGACACGCAAAATCCGCCGGGCGACGTCCGCGCGGCGATCGAGTACGTCGAGTCGCTGTTCTCGGCCGCCGGCTTCGACACCGAGCGCGTCGCGACCGATCCCGCGAAACCGAACCTGATCGCGACCCTGCCGGGCGAGTCCGACCGGACCCTGCTGTACAACGGCCACGCGGACACCGTCCCCTTCGACCGCAAGATGTGGAACCGCGACCCCCTCGGCGAGCGCGACGGTGACCGGGTCTACGGCCGCGGTGCGACCGATATGAAGGGGCCGCTCGCGGCGATGCTCGCTGCCGGCGAGGCGCTGGCCGCGGCCGACCGCGCCCCTCCGGTATCGATCGCGTTCGCGGTCGTGAGCGACGAGGAGACCGGCGGCGCCGCGGGCGTCGACACCCTCGTCGAGCGCGGCGCGCTCGACCGGCTCGCGCCCGACGGGTGCGTCATCGGCGAGACGACCTGTTCGCGCGGGCGACACTCGGTCACCGTGGCGGACCGCGGGAGCATCTGGCTGACGCTCCGCGCGTCGGGTACCGCGGCGCACGGGTCCCGGCCGTCGCTCGGCGACAACGCGATCGACCGGCTCTGGGAGGCGACCTCGCTGATCCGCTCGCGGCTCTCAGCGCGTGAGTTTCGGCTGGACGCGACGCTACGGCCGATCGTCGAGGAGTCCGTCTCGTTCTACGAGCCGACGCTCGGCGCGGACGCGGCCCGCGACCTCTTTGAACACCCGACCGTGAACCTCGGGACGATCGAGGGCGGCGACGCGGTGAACACCGTTCCCGATTCGGCGACGGCCCGCCTCGACATCCGACTCACCGCCGGCGTCGACACCGCGGACGTGCTCGCCGACATCCGTGAGTGTCTCGCCGACTTCCCGGCGGTCTCCGTCGCCGACGCGAGCTGGTCGGTCGGGAGCTACGAGCAAGTCGAGAGCCCGCTCGTCAAGGCCGTGACGCGGACCGCCGAGGGCGTCGCCGGCGACCGGATACACCGGCGGAGCGCGACCGGCGGCGGCGACGCGAAGACGTTTCGCCACGCCGGAGTCTCGACCGTCGAGTTCGGCTTCGGCACCGACACCGTCCACGCCGTCGACGAGTACACCACCGTCGAAGCGCTGCGGCGTAACGCGGCGGTCTACGCCCGCCTCCCGACCGCGTGGGACGCGCTGTTCTCGGAACCGCAAGAACGAAGCGAGCGGTGATCGGCCGAGCGTTCCCTCGAGGCGCGGTCGAGAGGTAGATGACAGAGCGTGGACACGTGAACGGCGGATCAAATAAAAAGCTGCGTCAGGAACGACCGTTTCGCCTACTTGTTCTCGAATATATGTCACATGAAAAAGAGATATATTCAGTTACTGAACATAGCGGTGAATTAGTCCTGATATGCTTTGTCGCCTGACCTGTTCCAAATCAAGAGATGCGGCAGAACTCGAATAGCCAATTTCAAATTAGCCAATTTTAGAATAGTCTATTCGGAAGTATTATCCCCGGCCACAGTGGGGTAGGTGTATGGACTGCTTCGTGAATCGGGATGACGAACTCTCTCGGCTACGCGGATGCTACGAGTCCGACGGCGCAGAGATGGTCGTCGTTTTCGGTCGGCGACGCCTCGGGAAGACACAGCTCGTCCAGCACTCGCTCTCCGACCGTGACGACGCAGTCGTCTATCAGGCCACGGAGACCACCTCCCAGATACAGCTCGACGAGTTCGTCGATGTCGCCTCCGAAAACTTCTCCGGCATCACGCAAATCAAACAGAACTGGGAAGCGCTGCTCGGATATCTGGGGGATCAGGACGGAATCGTGGTCCTTGACGAATTTCCCTACCTCATCGACGCCGACGAGAGCCTCCCGTCCGTCATTCAGCGACTGTGGGACCAGCGGCTCCAGAGCACCTCGGGAACGCTGGTTCTGATCGGGTCGTCGATCAGTATGATGGAAGAAGCAACCCTTCTCGGGAACAGTCCCTTATATGGACGATTCACGGAACGACTTGACCTCCGGCCTCTCAACTTCGCTGCTGCACAGGAGTTCCTTCCGGACGAGTATGTGCCCGAAGAGCGGATTTTTATGTGGGGAATCTTCGGTGGCGTTCCGTACTATCTCGATGGCGTCGATCTTGGACGAGACCTCGGAACAGTTCTCACCGAGGAAGTGCTCTCCCAGAAGGGATACCTCCATAACGAACCGGAGTACGTGCTCCGCACCGAACTCACGGACCCGAACCGATACTTTGCGATCCTCACCGCGATCGCCGCGGGAAAGACGACGTCGAACGAGATCGCCCAAGCGATAGGGATCGACGGGAAGCAGATCTCGACGTACACACAGAAGTTGGAGCGTCTGCGGCTCATCGAGCGAGAGGTCCCGATCACTGAAGAGAAGGCAAAGTCACGCCGGGGGCGCTATCGAATCCTCGATCCGTTATTCCGATTCTGGTTCCGCTTCGTCTACGGCAGGGAAGATCGATACGAACGACTCGGAGAGAACGCCTACGACGCGGTCATTGAGCCGGAACTTCCAGACTTCGTGAGTCACGAGTTTGAGCGGCTTTGCCAAGACGCACTCCCGGGCCTCTACCCCGCAGAGACGTTCCTCGATATCGGTCGCTGGTGGTACAAGCAACACGAGGTTGACGTCGTCGGCTTCACCATAGACGGGACGATGGTCGTGGGGGAATGCAAGTTCACGAACGCACCGCTTGATTACGGAGCCCTCGCTTCTCTCGAAGACCACGCCGCCGAGATACGCTGGACGCCGGACGGCGATGAGAGGAACACTGAGTACGCCTTATTCGCCCGGAATGGTGCGACACAGTCCGTTCAGGAAGCCGTGTCCGAGCGCGATGACGTACAACTGTTCGAACTCGGAGATATTACGAAACACGCGTAGGGGTGCCATCAAACACGAAGGAGGAGAGAGGTTCGATGGCTGATGCTCGGAATCGAGCGAGCCGCAGAATAAACTACGTGATTTCAATGAAATCAACGTAAGAACGCCTAGAACGCCCGTTTGCGTTCCAGAACTGTTCTTACTCGTTTCCGAACATCTGGCGCATCATCGGGTGCATCTCCATCAGCTGCTCCTCGGCGATCTCCTCGTACAGCTTGTACGTGATGGAGACCGCGAGCAGCAGTCCGGTACCGGAGACCTGACCGATGGTTCCGAGTAGGTTCGCCATGACGGCGAGCAGCCCGACGAGGGCGCCGCCGATGACGGTCACCTGCGGGATGTACCGCTCCATGACCTTCTCGACGACCTGCGGATTCCGCCGGAATCCGGGGATCTGCATCCCGGAGTTCTGGATCTGTTTCGCCGTCGCCTCCGGACCCATCCCGGTGGTCTCGACCCAGAAGATGGCGAAGATCGCGCCGCCGACGACCATGAAGGTGAGGTCGATGGTCAGCCGAACCGCGATCATCCACGGTTCGACCGACGCCGGGATCTCACCCAGGAACCACATCCAGTCGGTTCGGCGCTGAATCGGGTTCAGGTAGTAGAACAGCCCGGAGATGGGCTGACCTTGGTCGCTGTAGATGCCGAGCCATCCCGGCATCCCCGCCCACTGCGAAGAGAGAAGCTGGCCGAGGAACTGGATGTTCGCCTGCAGCGCGCGAACGAGGATCATCGGCAGGACGGACGCGTAAATGAGCTTCACCGGGAAGCGTCCGCGAGCGCCCTTCACCCGCGCGTGCGAGAGCGGGATCTCGACGCGGACCGACTCCGCGTACACGACGATCCCGAAGATGAACAGCGTGGTGAACAGCGCCAAGATGTTCCCGGGATCGAACAGCAGGTTCTGGAGCCCCTCCGCGGTGAACGGCGACAGCGACACCGGCACGTCGCCGACGATGATGCCGTACCAGCTCGCGAAGAAGCCGGACGCACCGAGCGCCGAGAAGCTGAAAAAGCCTCCGACGATCTGCTGGCTCACGGCCGCGATGATGAACAGCCCGACGCCGGAACCGACGCCCCACTTGCTCACGATTTCGTCCATGAACAGGATGAGGATGCCGCCGACGAACACCTGCGCGAAGATCAGCAGTTCGACGCCGAACGTGCTGATTCCGAGCGCCCCCGCGACCGCCTGATCCGCTGGAAGGAACTCGCCGGTGAACACCATCGGCGCCGCCGTCAGGGCGGTGACGATGATCACCAGGAGCTTCTGGAGGCCCTGGTACAGGACCTGGTCGCGCGGGTCGTCGGTGTCGAGCCCCAGCAGGTTCGCACCGCCCAACAGCTGGAGGACGATGGACGCCGTGACGATCGGTCCGATACCGACCTGCAACAGCGAGCCGGACGAGCCGGCGAGCACCGACCGGAACTGCCCGAAGAAGTCCGACCCGCCGGTCGCCAACCCGAACGGGTTGATGTTGGTCAGGAAGAAGTAGACGACCAGGATGCCGGCCGTCCACATGAGCTTCCGCTTGAACGGAACGTGACCCGCGGGTCGCTCCACGACGGGCATCCGCGTGAGCACCGGTTCGGCGACCTCCTTCCAACTCATTGGTTACGCCTCGTCGTCCTCGTCGTCGGAAGTGTTTTCCGGTTCGTCAGCGGCCTCCTCGGCGCGCTCGGAGAGCGTCGCCTCGCCGCCGGCTTCCTCGATGAGTTCGACCGCACCCGCGGTGAACGCGTCGGCGGTGACTCGGAGTTCGCGACGGACCTGTCCGCCGCCGAGCACCTTCACGACGTCGGCGTCGTGGCCGTCCTCGACGACATCGCGCGCGTCGATAACGTACGCGTCACCGTCCTCTTCGGCGAGGTCCTCCGCGGCGTACACCGCCGCGTCCTCGTCGAGCTTCTGGACCTTCACTTCGAGGACCTCGGTCTGCGCGCTCTCGGGGCGCTTGAAGCCGTACTTGCCGAGCGGACCGTAGTTGTGGAACTCGTGTTTCGCGCGGCCGGCCGCGCCGCGGCCGCCGCGGTGACCGGCGCCGCGCCGGTTCTTGTGCGTTCCGCCGCCGTGCGTCCGGGAACCGCGCTGTCGACGTTTCTTACTCGTCATCGCATCGCCTCCAGGAGACCGTCGATCTCCTCGGTGGTGTGTTTCCCGAGTTCGCCGCCCTCGATCACCGGGTGCTTGATGCCTTCGTGACCGCCCCGGGGGGCGTGGAGCCGGAGCGTCGGGGAGAGACCCTGCTCGCGCAGCGTCGTCTCCTCGTCGACGAGCGCCTCGGCCAGCGCCTCCAGGTCGGCGTAGTCGGTGTTATCGTCGATCCACTCGTCGTCGATGTCGGCCGAGCCCTCCAGGGGCTCGCCGCGTCGCGCGACGGTGGTCGCGACCGCGTCGACGCTCGGTTCCCCGAACGCGACGACGTCGTTCACCTTGGTGATCATGCCGCGGTACGAGTCCGTCTCGGGGACGAGCGTCGCGTGGTTGACGCGCCCGATGTTCAGCATATCGAGCGTGTCCTCGACGCCGTACTCGAGGTTCACGTCGCCGCGGAGCTGGACGATCGCTTGCATCACTCGCTCACCTCGTCGTAGTGGACCTCGCGCGCGTGCTGCGGAGTGCGGGACTGCGCCGCGTTCTCCAGCGCGTTGAAGGTCGCCTTCGCGAGGTTCACCGTCGTGCGGGTGTTGCCGTCGGAGTTCGTCCAGGCGTCCTCGACGCCGGCGAGCTCCAGGATGTTCCGAACCGTCTCCGCCGCGGCCAGCCCGAGCCCCTGCGGGGCGGGCTGGATCTCGACGGTGACGGAGCCGGCCTTCCCCTCGGCCTTGCGGGTGAGGGAGTTCGTGCCGCCGGGCTGGTCCTCCCAAGACCCGGAGCCGCGGTCGACCGCGATGATGTTCAGCTTCGCCACGTCGATCGCCTTCTGAATGGCGCCGCCGACCTGGTCGTCCCGGGCCTGCGCGTAGCCGAGGTAGCCGTCGCGGTTACCCACGGCGACCACGCAGCGGAACTTCACGCGGCGTCCGGAGTCGGTCATGCGCTGGACCATGTTGATGTCCAGCACCTCGTCTTCCAGCCCCGGGAGGAGCTGGTCGACGATCTCGGCCTCCTTCAGCGGGAGACCGGAGTCGAGCGCCTGTTCCATCGACGAGATGTCGCCGTTCTGTACCTTGCGGCCGAGTCGCGTCCGCGGTTCCCAGCCGTCGTTGTGTCTACTCATGGTCCTCCTGGATTGTCGCGAGCACGTCGTCGAAGTGCTCGGGTAGGTCGGCCGCGTCGAAATCGCCGCCGTACAGCGGCTCGTCGAGCTGCTCGGCGTACGCGGCGATGTGTTCGCCACGCGTGCGCGACCAGTCGGCCAGCACGTCGTCGTTGTGCGGGATTTCGAGGCCGGCGTCGATCGCTCCTTCCTGTACTGCGAACGTCTTGTTGCCGGGCGTCGCCGTGTTGAGCCCGATGTCGAGGACGGCCTCGTCGAGGCCGGCGTCGACGGCGCGGGCGCCCGCGAGGTACCCGGTGAGGTACGCGCTGGGGAGGTTGCCCGTGGGGGCGTCCCAGCCGTACTCGCCGAGCTCCTCGCTGGAGGCGGCCGCGTGGGTCTCGTCGCCGTCGGATCCGGGAGTTACCAGCTGCGCCCTGACGTGAGCGTTGCTCACCCGAGCGACCAGGCGAGGCTTGCCCGATTTCAGCAGGCGCAACCTCTGGTGGTAATCCGTCCGGACCTCGCGGCGGCGCCGCATCGGCACCTTGTATCGTGGTCCTGTCGCCATTAGTCCGTCACCTCGTAACCGTACTGCGTCTGGATGTACGCCTCCAGTCGCGCGACGTCCTCGAACTCGCCACCGCTCGCCTTGTTGTAAAGCGTGCGGTACTCGCTGGCGTCGAGCACGTCCGCCTCGTCGCGGAGCTCCTTCAGGCGGGCGCGCTGTGCGCGGATCCGCGCCTTCCAGTCGTCCTTCGTGTTCTGTCGCGCACCGGCCTTCCCCTTGCGGGTACCGGCGCCCGACTGATGGCCGTACGAGCGCTTCTCGGCGCGCTCGCGGGCCCGACCGCGCGAGTTCGTCTTCGCGTCAGTCGCGCGGATGGTGCCCTGTTCGATGAGCTCGCGGACGTCCTCTCGCGTGATGGCGTCCTCGATCTCCTCCTGTGCCTCGGGGTCGAGCCAGACGCGACCCTTGCCGACGTCGAGCTCGTCCGCTGCAAGCCGCTTCTGCGCTTTCAGGTCACTCATCGCTGACCTCCACTTCGACGTAGGTCGGGTTCAGCACGCGGATCTCGCGCTCCTCTGCCTCGTCTTCGATCAGTTCGCGCTTGCGGCCGCCGACCTTCGAGGCGATACGCACCGCCTGCGTGTCGCCGTCGACGCCCTCGAGGTCGTCCGTGTTGTGCACGCGGACCTCCTCGAAGCCGCTCGGGTGCAGGTCGCGCGACGCCTTGGGCGACCGGAACCCCGCCTCGACGACGGGGCCCTTCGCCTTCATGCGGCGGCGCTGCTTGGAGAGCCCGCCGCGCGGCTTGCGCCACGACGTCGGGATCCGCTTTTTCTTGTGGTAGTCCTGCCGGTTGAACTGCGGTTTCCCCTCGCGGTGCTTCTGTGCGAGCGCGCGAGCGGTCTCGTCGTCCAGTGCCGGCGTCTTATCGGCGTGACCGCGGGGGCGAAGCTCCGTCTCGACGTCCTCGTCGGCGTCGGCCTCGTCGGCCTCCTCCTCCTCGTCCGTCTCGTCTTCGATCTCCGCGTCCGCCTCCTCGTCGACCTCCAGCCCGCCGACGTCGGCCTTGATACGCGCTGCGAGCGCGTTGCCGACGCCGTCGACCTCGGAGAGCTCCGACTGGGAGGCGGCCTTCACGTCCTCGACCGTCTCGTAGCCGGCCTCGCGAAGGGCGTCCGCCTTCGAGGGACCGACACCGCTGATGTCTTCCAGTTCGTCTGCCATTGGTTAGGCACCTCCGGTGGGCTTCTCGACGATGTACACGCCGTCTTGGAAAACGCGCGTGTCCTTGTCGGTCACCTTCGTCAGCTGTTCGATGTCGGCGGCGGTCTGCCCCACCGCCTCCTTGTCGGAGCCCGTGAGCGTGACCGTCTCGCCGTCGATCTGTACGTCCGTGTCCCCGCGGATCGGGGTGCGTCGCTGTGCTCGCTCGCCGAGGAAGTTCTCGATGACGACCTCGTCGCCCTCCGTGGTCACCTGCATCGGGAAGTGGGCGTAGTACACTTCCATCGTGTACTCCCATCCGTCGGTGACGCCGTGGATCATGTTGGCGACGTGGCTCTCGAAGGTGCCGACCGTGGCGTTTGTCTTCGCGTCCTCGTTCTCGGAAGCGATCGCGACGACACCGTCCTCGACCGTGACCTCGACATCGGGGTACCAGAGGCGTCGCGTGACGCTCCCGTTGGGACCCTCGACGGTGAGTTCGAGGTGGTCGGTCTCGGCGGAGACGTCGTCCGGAATCTCGATTTCGACTCTGTTCATTGTTAGTAGACGTATGCGATCACTTGGCCGCCGATACCCGCTTCGCGGGCCTCGTAGTGGCTCATGACGCCGTGGCTCGTCGTGACGATGAGCGTCCCGTAGTCACGGGCGGGGAGGTATCGCTTCTCCCACTTCTCGAACTCGTCCGCACCCGCGGAGTAGCGGGGCTTGACGGCGCCACACTCGTTGATCGCGCCTTTCAGTTCGACCTCGAATTTCCCGGCTTTCCCGTCGTCGACGTACTCGAAGCCGTCGACGTACCCGCGGTCGTAGAGGACCTCGAGGACGGAGCCGATGATGTTGGAGGCGGGCTCAACCGTGTACGACAGGTGGCCAACGCTCTCGGCGTTGTCCATGCCGGCCAGCGCGTTGGTGAATGGATCGTTTCCCGTCATGATCAGCTGTACTTCTCGAATCCCATGTCTCGGGCGACCTCGCGGAAACACTGCCGGCAGAGGTTGATGTCGTACTTGCCGACAAGCCCCTGCTCGCGGTCGCACCGCCGGCACGTGTGCCGGGAGTCGGTGCGTTTCGCCGCGTGCTCGCCCGTGTCGTTGTTCGCTTCGCTCATTCCGTTACCTCAACGTCGAAGTTCGTTTCGAGGAACGCGGCCGCGTCCTCGGCGGTCATCCGGTGTTTCGAGGGGATCGAGGCCGTTCCCTTGTCCCGCTTCGACACGCGGTAGCCGGGACGGACGATCGTCGTCGTCACGTCGAGGCCGTAGATGCCGATGTTCGGGTTGTACTCCTGGCTCGGGAAGTCGGTGTGGTCCTCGACCCCGAAGCTCAGGTTGCCCGTGTCGTCGAACTGGCTCTGCGAGACGTCGACGATGTCGAGCGCGGTCGCGAGGAACTCGTGTGCGTCCTCGTCCCGCAGCGTCACCTTGACGCCGATCGGGTCGCCCTTGCGGATCCCGAACTCGGCGATGGTGCGCTTCGAGGTGGTCCGGACCGACTGCTGGCCCGTGATCTCCTCGATGATCTCCTCGGCGTCAGCGAGCGGCTCACCGCCCTGCCCGACGCCCATGTGGACGACGACCTTCTCCAGGTACGGCTCGCGCATCTCGTGGGACGCGCTCTCGGATTCACTCATCCGAACCACCCGTCTCGTCGGCGTCGTCGCCGGCGAAGTTCTCGTCGATGACGACGAGGTACTCCTCGACCGTCTCGTAGCCGTCCTCGTCGTCGCCGACGAAGACCGTGTTCGAGCCGGAGCCGAGCGTCACGTCGATGTCGGCCACCTCGCCGATGCGGCCGGCGTGCTGGCCGGCGACGGCGGTGACTAAGGCGCCCTCCTCGTACTCGAAGTGGGCGACGATCTCCTTCGACTCGTTGTCGACGACGATCGAGTCCTTCGTGTCGTACTCGGTGTCGGCGTCGACGAGGACGTTCGTCCCGTCGTGGAGCGTCAGCTGAGCGTCGCCGCCGGGGACGACGGACTTGTTCGTGATCTTCCCGAGCCGGCTTCCGGCGGCCTCCTCGTCGACGGGGGTCAGCGCGAGCCGACCGCCCTCGTCGGGGAAGACGCGGAAGAACTCCCCGCGCTCGGGGAACGCCAGGATGTCGAACATCCCGATCGGACGCTGCTCGTCCGAGATGGCGTCCCCGTTGACGAGGACCGAGTCGTTGTTCAGCGCGTAGCGCGCCTCCTTCGTCGAGTCGACGTAGCCGAGCACGTCCCGCAGCAGGACGACGAGCGGAACGCCCGCCTCACCGTGCGGGCCGGCGCCGGCCTTGACGGTGAACGTGTTCGTCTTTCGCTCGACCGGCCAGGAGTTCGGTACTGCCAGTCGCTTCTGATGTCGCGTCATTCGTTATCCTCCTGGAGCCGCGCCTCCCGGCGCTCGTCTTCCAGGTCCAGTTCGGTCACCCGGACGTTGCTCGCCGGGATGGGACGGGGAACCTCCTCTCCGTCCGCCTTCTCGACGGTGACGTCCTCGACGGTGATCCGTTCCGCGGACAGGTCGACCGAGATGACCTCGGCCTCCGTGTCGGCCGCGTCGCCGCGAAGCACCTCGACGGTGTCGCCGGCGTTGACGCGGACGTTCCGCTGGCCGTACTCCTCGCGGAGCTCGTCCGTGAGGGTGGCGCGGACCTGGTTCTGCCGCTCGTGGAGCGGCGCGGTCTCCGACCGTTTTCGCTGTTTGCGTGGCTGTTTCGTCATGGTTAGACGATCATCGTCGCGGTGGAGGCGATGCTCCCGAATCGTTCGGCGACCTCGCGGGCGACGGGGCCTTTGATCTCCGTGCCCCGCGGCTCGTCGAGGTCGTCGATGATGACGGCCGCGTTGTCCTCGAACTTCACGCGCGTGCCGTTCGGACGGCGGATCGGCTTGCGCTGGCGGACGACGACCGCCTCCAGCACCTGCCGCCGCATCTCCGGGGTCCCTTTCGTGACCGAGACGGTCACTTTGTCGCCGATACCTGCCTTCGGGTGGCGGTTCTTGGTGCCGGAGTAGCCGGCCACCGAGATCACCTTCAGCTCACGGGCGCCGGTGTTGTCGGCGCACGTGATGAGCGAGCCCTTCGAGAGCCCCTGCGTGACGTCGGCCTTGAGCGCCTCCATCACTGATCACCCGACAGGTTCTCGACGACGACGTGGGACTTCGTCTTCGAGAGCGGTCGCGTCTCCGCGATTTTCACTTCGTCACCGACTTCGAGCGAGTCGAGCACGCCCGGCACGTGGGCCGGGATGCGCGAGCGACGCTTCATGTACCGGTCGTATTTCGGTACGAACACGTCGTATTCTCGCTCGACGATGACGGTCTTTTCCATATCCGTCGACACGACCGTTCCCTCACGGGTCTGGCCGCGGACGGAGAGCTGCCCGTAGAACGGGCACTTCTCGTAGTCGTAATCCTCCGGGTTGTCTGGCTCCGGAGGCGTGGGTACGTCGATTCCTATCGCCATTGTGTGACACCTTGTTCGGTGCGTTCGGCGGGTCGATACCGCAACCGATCGCCATCCACCGTTACGTAGACCGCGTCTTTGCACTCGCCGCGATGGCTCGCCGGACCCGCGTCGTCACCGGTGACGACGCTTGTGGACCCGGACGGGCCAGACTGACGGGGGCGGACCCCCGTAGTATCCGACCCGAGTTGGGACGCGGACCCCGACGACTGACCGTCGTCGGCGGCTTCATCTGTGCGAGCGGTCGGGACATCGACGACCGCGAACTCCAACGTCGCGCCCGATTTGGGCACGCGTTTGTCCCCCGACCCCGTCCGCACCACGAGGGTGCCGAACGTCTCGGACAGCACGCGACCGGCGATGCCCACGTGGGCGTCGCTGTCGGCGTCGACCACCCGAACCGGGAGGCCAACGAGTTCGTGCCGGACGAGCGTGTCGGGGGAGATCATCGTTATTCGTCGTCGAAGTCGCCTTCTTCCGCCTGGATCGTCTTGATCCGCGCGATCGTCTTCTTCAGCTCCTTGACGCGGCCGGGGCTCTCCGGCATGCCGCCGGCGGCCCGCTGCGCCTTCGAGTTGAGCAGTTCGGTCTCGAGCTCGTCCAGTTCGACCTGTCGCTCGGCCGCGGTCATGTCGCGGATCTCGTCGGTGTAGAGGATCGCCATCTATTCGTCCTCCTCGTCTTCGTCCGCAGCCTCCATCTCCGCGACGAGGTCTGCGGCCTCCTCTTCGATCTCCTCGTCGAGCTCCTCGACGTCGTCGGCGTCGACGTCCTCGTCGCCGACCGGTTCCTCGGCGGCGACGTCGGTCGCCTCCGTGGCCGTGTCCTGGGTCTCCTCGGCGACTTCCTCGACGACCTCCTCGTCGATGACGTCGGCGGGGTCCTCGTCGGGCACCTCGACGTCATCGTCGGCGCCCACGTCGGGCACCTCGTCTGGCTCCTCTTCGAGGAGCGACTCGACGCCCTCGTCGGCGTCGGCGCCGACCGCCGCCTGCTCGACCTCCGGGACCTCGGCGTCCTCGCGGATGTCGAAGTCGTCCGGGAGCTGCGCGCCCGGCGGGATGATCTTCACGTTGACACCGATCGTCCCGAGCTTCATCACCGCGACGCCCTGGCCGTGGTCGACGACCTCCTCCGCGGGCTCGCCGTTGTGCTTGATGTAGCCGCGGTTGAACTTCTCGACGCGCGAGCGCGCGCCGGTGACCTTCCCGCTGAGGACGATCTCGGCGCCCAGCGCGCCGGCATCCATGATCCGGTCGATGGTCGTGTGACCGGCCTTCCGGAAGTACCAGCCGCGCTCTAAGGCGTTCGCGAGGCGGTCCGCGACGATCTGTGCGTTCAGGTCGGGCTCGTCGACCTCCTGAACGTCGATCTGCGGGTCGTCCATGTCGAAGCGGTCCTCGAGCTCGGTGGTGATCTTGCGGATGTTCTTCCCGCCCTTCCCGATCACCATGCCGGGCTTTTCGGCCTTCAGGACGATCTGCGTCCCCATCGGCGTCTGAGCGACGTCCATGCCGCCGTAGCCGGCGCGACCGAGCTCGTCCGCGAAGAACTCGTTGATCTGTGAACGGCGCAGGCCGTCCTCGATGAATTGGTGTTCGTCAGCCATTATTCGTCAGCCTCCGGGTCCTCGATGATGAGTTCGACGTCGGCGAGCGTGGTGTTCCACTGGGTCGCGCCCGCGGCTCGCGGGTTTCGCCCCGGTCGTTCGCCGACCTTGTGGGGGGCGACGTGTTTGATAATCATCTCGTCGCCGTCGAATCCCTGTTCGGTCGCGTTGTTCTTGACGTTCTCCAGGAGCTTCAGGAAGTCCTTGGCGGCCTTCTCGGGGTAGCGCCCCGCGTCCCAGCCGTCGATGTCGGAGCGGTGGCCCGCGCCGGCGTTGTGCTGGCGCATCGGCACCGAGGTCTCCTCGTCGATGACTTCCTGCAGGAACTCCTCGGCGTCGGCGACCGTCTCGCCTTTGATCTCCCGGGAGATCTCCTTGCTGTCCTTCACGCTGATGGGCCGGTCGCGGAGCATCCCCTTGGCGGTGGTCTCCGGGTCGGCCTCGACGCTGTAGTTGATTCCCATGGGTTACTTGAGGGGCACGAACTTCGAGGACCGGGTCGCGCCGATGCCGGCCTGACCGTGTTCGACGGTGCTTCGAGTCAGGTGGAACTCGCCGAGGTAGTGACCGATCATCTCGGGTTCGACCTGCACGCGCTCGAAGCTGTGTCCGTTGTACACGGAGAAGGTGACGCCGACGAACTCCGGAAGGACCGGCATGTCGCGCAGATGCGTCCGGATCGGGTCGTCCGCCGTCGTCTCCTTGTCGCGGCTCCGGACCGTCTCCAGCAGCTTCTGCTGTTCGGTGCCGAGTCCGCGAACGATGCTTCGCCGCTGGCGTGCGGGGAGCAGTTCCGCCACTTCGTCTACGTCCATCTCCTGCAGCTCGTCGAGCGAGTGACCGCGGTAGGCGAACTCCTTGCCCTCGCGGCCTGTTCGGTAATCAGAACTCATTTGTTGCCACCTCGTCCGGTGCGCTTGGATGCGATGTCACCGACCTTCCGTCCCGGCGGGGCGTCCCGCGAGACCGACTTCGGCTGGCCGGGGTGTTGGCGACCGCCCCCACCGAAGGGGTGGTCGACGGCGTTCATCGCGACGCCGCGCACGCGCGGGTACTTGGTCCCGCGCGCCTTCATTTTGTGGTACTTGTTACCGGCCTTGACGAAGGGCTTCTCCGTCCGTCCGCCGCCCGCGACCACGCCGATCGTGGCGCGACACTGCGGGTCGAGCCGCTTCACTTCCCCGCTGGGAAGCTGGACGACCGCGACGTCGCGGTCGTGGGTGAGAAGCGTCGCCGACACGCCGGATGCGCGCGCGAACTTCCCGCCGTCTCCGCGGTTACTCTCGACGTTACAGACCGGAACGCCCTCGGGGATCTCCGCCAGCGGGAGCGTGTTCCCGGGCTTGATCTCCGCGCTCACGCCGACCTGAATCGTCTCGCCCACGCGCACGCCTTCCGGCGCGAGCACGAGCCGACGGTCGTCGTCCTCGAACTCGATCTCCGCGAGCGGAGCCGAGCGAGCGGGGTCGTGTTCGATCCCGACGATCTCGCCGGTGATCGTGTCCACGTCTTCGAGCTTCTTGTGCGACAGTTCCGCCTTGTAGCGGTGGGACGGGGCCCGGAACGTCGGGCCGCCGCGTCCACGCCGCTGTCCTTGGATTCGTCGTCCCATCTCAGAACACCCCGATGCGCGATGCGATCTCGGTCGCGTCGTCGTCCTCGGAGAGCGTGACGGTGGCCTTCTTCGCGCCCTGCGGGGTCACCTGCGTGTTCACGTCCACGACGGAGACGTCGTACCGGTCCTGCACTTCCTCGCGGACCTCGGGCTTGGTCGCGTCGACGTCGACGAGGAACAGCAGCTTGTTCTTGAAGTCCATCTCGTTCATCGCCTGCTCGGTGACGATCGGATGCTCGATGATGGAGTTCATCGGTCGGCCACCTCCTCGACGGCGCTCTCGGTCCACAGCGTGAGTCGGCCCGGGTGCGCACCCGGCGCGAGGTCCTCAGCGTTGACCTCTCGCGCGGTCGCGACGTCGACGCCCGAAAGGTTTCGGGCGGCGCGGGACGGCTCCTCGCTGGTGACGACCAAGACGGACTTCGGCTGGCTGTACTTGCGACCGCGGGTCTTCCCGCGGCCGGCTCGGACAGAGCGACCCTCCTCGGCGCGCTCGATGTCGGCGTCGGCGCCGACGGCCTCGAGCACGCCCAGGGCCTCCTGGGTCTTCTCGAGGTTCTCGAATTCGTCGCTCACGACGAGCGGGAGATCGAGGTCCTCGTCGAACGCGTGTCCGCGCTCGGCGACGAGCTCGGGGTCGGCGGTGGCCGCGATGGCCGACCGGATCGCGAGCTGTCGTTCCTTGTCGTTGAGGCTCTTCGTCTGGTCCTTCTCGGCCTTCGGCGGGTGCGCGGCGCGGCCCGAAACGGCGTTCGGGACGCGGCGGGCGACGTTCTCGGAGCGCGGGATGTGCGCGAGCCCGCGCCCGGAGCCGAACGACTCCGCGGGGGTTCGCAGCCCGGCGAACTCGTCGGCACCGTAGGCCTGTTTCCGGTTAGCCTGTGCGGCGGAGACCGCCCGACCGATGAGGTCCGGTCGGAACGCGGTCTCGAAGATCGCCGGCAGCTCGATGCTGCCAGCGTCCCCGCCGTCCAGGTCGTGTACTGTTGCGTTCATGGATTATCCCTGGTTGGATGCGGTGGATACGTACCGGACCTCGGGATCGAGGCGCGGCTGGTCGTTCGGCCGGATGGCCGGGCGGAACCGAAGCAGGCGCTTGTCCGGACCGGGCAGCGAGCCCTTGATGAGCGCGTACTCGCCGTCGACCTCGCCGTAGTTGACGAAGCCGCCGTCGACGGAGGCGTCGTCGCCCTCGCCGAAGTCGATGAGGCGCTTGTTGAGCTCGGTGCGCTGGTGGTAGCCGGTCTGCCCCTGCTGGGGAACGGTGGAGCGAACGCGGGAGGGGTTCCACGGACCGAGGTTGCCGATCCGGCGCCGCCATCCCTGGCGGGCGTGTTTGCCCTTCCGCTTCTGCACGCCCCAGCGCTTGACGGGACCCTGCGTCCCCTTCCCCTTCGTGATGCCCGAGACGTCGGTGTACTGACCCGCGCGGAAGACGTCGCCGAACTCGTGGGCGCCGCCCTCCGCGACGAGGTCGAGGCCGAAGTCGACGCGCTCCTCGAGGGAGCCGCCGCCGACTCGGGTCTCCATCACGTCGGGCTTCTTCTTGGGTACGTTCGCGAGCTCCGAGGGGACGGTGTGGGTGATGACGCGGACGTCGTCGACCGCGCCCTCGTCGAGCAGCGCGCGCAGCTCATCGGCGTCCTCCTCGAAGGTGTCCTCCGCCGGGAGGTCGAGCGCGCGGTCGAGCTCCTCGTGGAACTCGGTCGCCCAGACCTCTTCGACCGGCTTCTTTCCGTACGGCGTCTGTTCGTAGGCACGCAGGGCCACCGCGTACATCGGCGGCGTCTCGACGACGGTGACGGGAACGGACGTTTCCATCCCCTCACGCGGCGAGTTGGCCTCGTCGTTGACCATAACGACGTGCGTCATTCCGGCCTTGTAGCCGGCGAACCCCTGCAGTGCGGGGGCTCCGTCGTCGTCGGGCCACGATCGAATGCGCGGGACCTCTCGGTCTGCGCGGGTACGCGGGCCGTAGCCCAGCGAGCCTTTTCGTGGTCGGCTTGGTTGTGGCATGTGTTTACTCCGTGAGTGTGAGCGAGCCGAGAGTCACGAACAGAGCCTCCTCCGTCCGGACGACCTCGCTCGCCTGTGCCGGGATCGTGTTCAGCCAGAGGTCGAACCCCGGATCGGGTTCGACCGAGCGGCCGTCGGCAACGGCCGCCCGAATGCCGTCGGGCGAAAGCCCGAGCATCTCCGGAAGCCCTCGTTCGGGCGAGCCGAAGGCGACGGTGTACCCGCCGGCCTCCCGCGCGTCCGAGACGATGCCGCCGAGCCGCGAGACGGAGAGTTCCTCCCCGTGTCGCGACGTCGCGACGGCCAAGCCGTCGCCGGCGAGCGCTTCCGACAGGTCCGCTCCCACGACCTGGAACCCCTCCTCGGGCTTCCCGGTGATGCGGGCGCGGACCGGTTCTCTCGAAGAGACCCTGATGGTGACGCGCTCCCCTTGCTCGACCTCCATTCCGGAGGGAACGAGCAGGGAGATCGGGTGTTCCCGCAGCGGGGAATTGACCCGGACGCGGCCTTCAGGTCCGACCTCGGTCACGAGTCCCTGTGTTTTCGACTCTTCCCCGCTAGGGGTCGAGCCGGTCCGCCACGGCACGCGGAGCGGCGGGAGCACGCCGACGTACCGGAGCTCGTCGCGCTCCCCCCAGAGATCCTTGCGGAGCTCCGGCGGGGTCGCGGCGTACCCCAGCACGGTCCGAACGTACTCGCCGCCCCGTCGCCGCTCGCCTTCCCTGTCGGGGAAGACGACCAGTCGATCCGCCCGGAACACCGCCGCCGCACGGGCGACGTAGCCGAGTTTGCGAGTCGCCTCGCGAGCGTCCTCGGCCTCCCGGACGACCGAAGACGGAACGCAGATCGTGAGTCCGTCTTCGGTACGCATCGTGGCGAGACTGTACCCCTCGATTTCGGACGGCACCGTAAAAGGATAGCGGTCCCGCTTCCGGGCTGTGGAGCGTTCACACGGTTTCTGGCCGGTGATTTCGGCTCAGATCCGAGGTACGCACCCACACGATCGCCGCGGGCCGTCAGACCGGGACGATCCGCGCGACCGGCGCGTCGCCGTCGTCGACCGCGACGTAGAGGTGACCTGTGGCCGGTTCGACCGCGAGCGCCCGGACCCGCCAGTCTCGGTCGGCGAGGAGGGGATCGCGCTCGGTGACGTCGGCGTCGTCGGTACCGACGCCATCGACGGTGAACCGCCCGAGATACCGACCGGCGAGGGTCCCCGCGAACAGGTCGCCGCGCCACTCGGGGAACGCGTCGCCGTCGTAGAAGACGGCGCCGCTCGGCGGGAAGCCGCCCGAGCCGCACGGCCAGTAGTGGACCGGCGCGACCACGTCGCCGCGCTCCCGGTGGCTCGGCGCGACGCGCTCGTCGGTCCCGTACCGGCACGCCTCGCTGGCTATCGGCCAGCCGTAGTTGCCGCCGCGCTCGATCGCGTTGATCTCGTCGCCGTCCTCCTCGCCGTGCTCGCACTGCCAGACCGCCCCGGTCTCGGGACGGACCGTCATCGCCTGCGGGTTCCGGTGCCCGTAGCTGTAGACCGCGTCCGCGGCCTCCGCGTCGTCGACGAACGGGTTGCCGGGGTGGGCGTCGCCGTCGGGCGTCAGTCGCAGCGTCGATCCGAGCTCGTTCGAGCGGTCCTGCGAGACGTGATCGGGGCCGAACTCCGTGTCGCGCCGGTCGCCGACCGTGACGAACAGCGCGCCGTCGGGTCCGAACGTCGCTCGCGAGCCGAAGTGCTGATCCGAGTCGACGAACGGCTCCGCGACGTGGATCGCCTCGAACCCGTCGAGCGCGGGGAAGTCGGCGTCGGAGAGCGCGAGCCGCCCGCTCCCGACGTGGGTCGTCGACTCCCCGGCGTCGTTCGTCGCCGCGTACGTGAGGTACACGCGCGCGTCGCCCGAGAACTCCGGGTGGACCGCGACGTCGAGGAGCCCGCCCTGCCCGGCGGCGCGGACCTCGGGAACGCCCTCGACGGTCGACCGAGAGCCGTCCTCGGGATCCACCAGCGAGAGCCGGCCGGGACGCTCCGTCACGAGGAGGCGGCCGTCGTCCGGGAGGAACGCGATTCCCCACGGGTTCTCGAACCCCTCGGCGACGTTCTCGACCGCGTACTCGACGTCTGCGCCGTCATCGGGCGGAGCGTCGGTGCCGTCGGTATCGTTGCTGTCGTCGTCGGTGCCGTCGGTGCCATCGCTGCCGTCGTTCCCCCCGTCGCCGAGACAGCCGGCGAGCGAGAGCGCCGCGAGGCCGCCGGTGGCTCGGAGTACGGTGCGTCTGTCGGCGGCGGAGGCAGGCTGGCGCGTCATGGAGGTCGTCTCTGTGTGCGTGTTGGCCGGGAGCCCGATGACGCTTCCGGCGGTCGGGTTCGAGTCGAAATCCCGCCCCCGACGGCCCTCGTTCGGAACGCTTATATCTTCGACTCGGGCTATGTGCAGACGCGAAGCACGCACCGGTAGTGTAGTGGTATCACGCAACCTTGCCATGGTTGCAACCCGAGTTCAAATCTCGGCCGGTGCATTTTGCGAACTGACTTCGACGGTTAGCGCACGCTCCGCGGCGTTCCCCGACCGGTAGTTTCAATCGGCGATCCGCCGAACCTGTGGCGTGTGACCGTACCAACGAAGACGCTCCCGAGCGGCGCCGAGCTTCCGGGACTCGGACTGGGGACGTACGAACTCGACGGCCAGACGGCCGACAGCGTCCGCGCGGCGCTCGACGCCGGCTACGCGCATATCGACACCGCGGAGGGGTACCACAACGAGGAAGCCATCGGCGACGCCCTCGCGGAGTACGACCGCGACGACGTGTTCCTCACCTCGAAGGTGCTCGCGAAGAACCTCAACTACGAGTCGGTGATCGAGTCGTGCGAGGCGTCGCTCGACCGACTCGGGACCGACTACCTCGACCTGTATCTCGTCCACTGGCCCAACCCCGCGATCTCGCTGCGCGAGACGCTCCGAGCGATGGCGGAGCTCCGCGAACGCGGCCTCGTCCGCGACGTGGGCGTCTCGAACTTCAGCGCCTACCAGCTGAGTTGCGCGCACCACGTCTCTGATGTGCCGATCGCGGTCAACCAGATCGAGTTCCACCCGTGGTTCCAGCGCCCCGACCTCGTCGACTACTGCCGCGAGTCCGACACCGTGATCGAGGCGGCGGCACCGCTCGCGCGGACGGACGTGTTCGGCGACGAGGTCGTCGCCGAGCTCGCCGAGAAGTACGGGAAGAGCCCCGCGCAGGTCGTCCTCCGGTGGTCTGTCGACAGCGGCGTGGTCCCGCTGCCGCGGTCGTCGACGCCGGACCACGTCCGAGCTAACGCCGACCTCGACTGGGAGCTGGACGAGGCCGACCGGCGGCGGCTCGACGAGCGCGACCGCGACGAGCCGGTGTACGACACCCCGGCCCGGGACTGGACGAGCGACGTGTACGGGATCGAGCAGTGACGAGGCGCTATCACTCCGTGTCGTCGCCGAGCGCCACCGGCCGACCGGCCTCGGCCGACTCGTAGACCCCGTCGAGCGCGCGCATGTCCGCGAGGGCGTGCTCGCCGTCGGGGTGGAACGGCTCGTCCGCCAGCAGCTGGTGGCCGAAGTACGCGAACTCCTCTTCGATCTGGTGGACCTGGTCGAAGTCGACGTCGACGCGGGTGCCGTCGCGGACGACCGCGAACCCGCGGTCCTCCCGCTCGTAGAACGCCGGGTCGAGAATTAGTCTGGCCTCCGTTCCGGTGACCTCCAGCCGGCTCGCGTGCTGGGCGTTCTGGCTCACCGAACACAGCGCGTCGACGTCGTCCGGGAACTCCAGCCGGAAGGTGGCGTGCTCGTCGACGCCGGCGAACGCCTCGTGCTCGGAGCGGGTCCGCCCCGACACCCGGACCGGGTCGGCGCCGAGCGCGAACCGCGTCGTGTTGAGCGGGTAGACGCCCAGGTCCATGGCCGCGCAGCCGCCGGACAGCTCGGGGTCGAGCCGCCACTGGTCGGCGTCGCCGTCGAGCTCGCCGAGCATCGTCTGCGACATGGTCGCGTGGACGTGGACCACGTCGCCGGCGACGCCCGCCGCGACGAGGTCGCGGAGCCGTCTGGCGGCGGGGTCGGTCTGCATCCGGTAGCCGACCATCAGGGGCACGTCGGCGTCGCGACACGCGGCCACGAGCCGCCGGGCCCGGTCCAGCGTCGCCTCGAGGGGCTTCTCACAGAGGACTGCCTTCCCCTGCGCCGCGGCGGCCTCGACGTACTCCAGGTGGGTCGCGTTCGGCGTCGCGACGTACACCGCGTCGTACGCGTCGGCGACGGCGCCCGATCGGAACTCCTCGGGAGTGACGCCGGTCAGGTCGCGCCCGGCGGCGACCGCCTCCACCGCGTTCTCGTCGATATCGGTGACGACGGTCGCCTCCGTGTACGCCGACCGCGCGATCCCCGGCAGCGCCCACTCCCGGGCGAACCAGCCGAGGCCGACGACCGCGACTCGGACGGGGCCGGTGACGGCCCCCGGTTCGAGCGTCTCCCAGTCCCGGCGCGTGAACTCGTCGAGGTACTCCGCGAGATCGGCTTCCATACCGAGGAGTCGGCGCGGGGGCGCCAAATAACCCCCGCGACGCGAAGGGCGAAGATCACCGTGAACCGGTCACTACGGACCGTCGGTCACCACGGACCGTCGGTCACCACGGGCCGTCGTAGTTCACGCGCGGGCGGTCGACGTCGATCCCGAGCCCCCGGAGCGCCGCGGTCGCGTTCTGGACGGGCGAGGGCGCCGGGCGGTCGAGCGCGTCGGTCGTCGCCTCGGCGAACCGCACCGTCCAGTCGCCGTCGACGACGACGACCGCCCGGCGCGGGATGTGCGAGTGGCCCTCCCACGAGTCGGCGATCAGGTCGTACGAGTCGGCGACGCCGCCGTGGAAGTCCGAGACGATAGGGAAGGGGAGGTCGAACTGGTCGGCGTACGCGAACCCCGCGTACAGCGAGTCGCCGGTGAGCGCGACGACGGCGAGGTCGTCGCGGTCGTGCCAGCCCGCGTCGCGGACCGCGGCGAACGCCGCGGTACAAGTGGGGACGAAGTTCGCGGGCGCGAAACAACAAACGATCGCCTCGTGCCGGTCGACGAGCCGGAACAGCTCCAGTTCGACCGCCGTCCCACCGGCGACCGCGGGCGCGACGAAATCCGGGGCCTTGACGCCGACATCTATCACGGATGACAGTCACGGACGTGACTTATAAATACTCTCCCCTGACCCTCCGGTTCAGTCAGACGTGCGAGAGCTATCAAATAAAACGATCAAATCGCATGATGACGCCTGAGAGCACTGCTCACGGTGTAAAAGCTATACGCGTGGCCGACCGAGGGAACGCGTGTTCAGCGCCCACGCCGCGACCGCGCTCGCCCTCGTCGAGGGCTACGGCGCCGTCGCGGTCTTCGCCGTGTTCGCGCTCGAGGGCGCCCTCGTGGGGAAGGTGCTCCCGGCGCGGACGCTGTTCGTCGCCGCGGTCGTCGCCGTCGGCGTCGAGGCGGTCGCGGTGCTGCCGGTGTTCGCCGCGGCGGTGGTCGGCGCGACCGTCGGCCAGTCGGTCGTCTTCGCGGCCGTCCGCCGGTTCGACGTTGATCCCGCGGCGCTCCCCCTCGTTCCGGTCGGCGAGGGGCGACTCGACGGCGCGGGCCGCTGGTTCGACCGGTGGGGGCTCCCCGCGGTGGCGGCCTCGAACGCGGTGCCCGGGACGCGCGGGTGGCTCGCCGTCCCGACCGCGAACGCCTCGTCCGTCTCCGCGCCGCGGTTCGCCGCCGCGTCGCTGGTCGGGTCGACCGCGTACGTCGGCGCGCTCCTCGCCGTCGGCGTCGCGGTGGCGCTCGGGTTCGGGAGCGCGGCGGAGCTCCTCGGCGCCGAGTGGGTCGCGGCCTTATAAAACGGCTACCCACCTGCCCGTCCGTTTTAGATGACCGTCCCGTGTTTCTTGTCCGGCAGGTCCTTCTCCACGTCCTCGTAGAAGGCGAAGCGGGCGGCCAGTTCCTCCCGGAGCGTCGAGGGCGGAACGATCTCGTCGATGACGACCTCGCTGGCCATCCGGTGGATGTCGATGTCCTCGCGGTACTCCTCGCGAAGCCGCGCCTCGGTCTCGGCGCGCTCCTCGGGGTCGTCGATCGCGGCGAGCTTCCGGGCGTAGACGGCGTTGATCGCTGCCTCCGGTCCCATGATCCCTATCTCGCCGGAGGGGAGCCCGATCACGCTCTCGGGGTCGTAGGCGGGCCCGCCCATCGCGTAGATCCCCGCGCCGTACGCCTTCCGGACGACGACGGTCTGCTTGGGGACGGTCGCGGAGGAGGTGGCGTAGATCATCTTCTTCCCCTTCTCTAAGATGGCGTCCTTCTCGACCCCCGAGCCGGCCATGAACCCCGGCGTGTCACAGAGGTACAACAGGGGGATCTCGTAGGCGTCGCAGGTCCAGATGAACTCGGCGGCCTTCTCGGCCGCGTCCGGGAAGATGGCGCCCGAGCGCTCCGTGGGCTGGTTGGCGACGACGCCGACGGGGCGCCCGTCGATCCGACAGAACGCCGTGACGATCTCCGGGCCGTACCCCTCCTTCAGCTCGAAGACGGACTCCGCGTCGGCGACCCGGTCGAGCAGGTCGCGGGCGTCGTACGGGCGGTTCGGCGACTCGGGGATCAGCTCGTCGATCCCCTCCGGGGAGAATTTGGGGGGCTTCGTCTCCCGTTTCGGGGGCTTCTCCCCGGCCCGGTCGGGGAGGTAGCCGATCAGGTCGGCGACGAGTTCGCGAGCGTGCTCCTCGTCGCGGGCGACGAGGTCCGCGGAGCCCGACTCCTCGGCGTGGACGCGCGGGCCGCCCAAGTCTGCCATCTCGATCTCCTCGCCGGTGACCATCTTCACCATCCGCGGCGAGGCGATCGCCATCGCGGACATCCCCTCGACCATCACGGTGAAGTCGGCGAAGACGGGGGTGTACGCCGCGCCGGCGATACAGGGGCCGTACAGCACGCAGATCTGCGGCACCGCGCCGGAGAGCATCGAGTGGTTGTAGTAGTACTTCCCGATCCCCTCGCGGTTGGCGAAGAAGCCGGTCTGCTGGTCGATCCGGCCGCCCGAGGAGTCCATCAGGTAGAGCACCGGCTTCCCCGTCTTCAGGGCGCGCTGTTGCATCCGGAGGAACTTCTCGACGCCCTTCGCCGCCATCGACCCAGCCTTCACGGTGAAGTCGTTGGCCATGAAGTGCACGTCGCGCCCCTCGAACTCGGCCGCGCCGGTGAGCAGGCCATCGCCGGGGAGGCGGTCGCCGCCGGCCTCGTTGGGCTCGCCGTCCTCGTCGACGGCGTCGCGGTTCGGCGCGTTCGGGTGCCAGTCGTCGAACGCGGCGAACTTCCCGTCCTCGAAGCGGAGCCCCGCCGGATCGCCGTCGGTCGCGCTCGCGTCGCCCGCGCCGCGCGTCCCGCCCTCGCCGCCGAACCAGAGGTCGAGCCGGTCGCGAACGAACAGCTTCCCCTGCTCCGGGAGCCGCTCGCGGTACTTCTCCGGGCCGCCCTCGAGGATGTCGTCGATCTCGGCCCGGAGGTCGCGCTCGCGGTCCGTCGGCCCGAGGTCGTCGTCGAGGGGGTACGCCGTCTCGGGCGGCTCGGCGCTCGCGGCCGGCTCGTCGCTCTCACCGACGTGGACGTCGACGTCGACCCCGAGGTGCTCCGCGAGCGACTTCGCTATCGCCTCGGCCTCCTCCGGCGTCGCCGCCGCGCCGACGTGGACTTTCATGGGCGCAAGATTTGCGGTAGATCCTAAACAGTTTTCCATGCGGGTTTGCGGTCGGGCCGGCGGGTCGGTATTTAAATAAGATATAAAAAGACGAACCGCGCCGCTCAGTCCAGCGCCGTCTCCAGCCGCTCGACCAGCCCTTCGTTGCCGACGTACAGCGGCACGCGGTCGTGGACGCCCTCGGGCTCGACGTCGAGGATGTCGGTCTCGCCGTCGGTGGCGGCCCCGCCGGCCGCCTCAACGATGTAGGCGATGGGGTTCGCCTCGAAGGAGAGCCGGAGCTTCCCCTCGGGCGCGTCGACGAGGGCGGGGTACGCGAAGATCCCGCCGTAGGTGAGCACCTGGTTCACGTCGCCGACCATGGCGCCGCCGTACCGGAGCTTCAGCTCGTCCTCGATCTCGCGGGCGTAGGCGGTGAACGCGTCGGGCCAGTCCGGGACGCGCCCGCCGAACCCGTAGACGAGCGGGTCGTCCGGAAGCGTCAGGTCCTCCTCGACGACCGAGCGGGAGACCGATCCGTCGGTGTCCTGTTCAATCACCTCCTCGCGAACGCCCCCCTCGTCGGCGACGACCATCGTCGTGATCGGGCCGTAGAGCACGTAGCCGGCGGCGACGAGGTCTCGCCCGGTGGCGGGCAGCGGGGCGTCGTAGACGCCGACCACGGTGCCCATCGCGTTGTTCGACCGGAGGTTCGAGGAGCCGTCGAGGGGGTCGATCGCGACCGCGTAGGCGCCCTCGCCGACCGCGCCGCCGGCGTCGACGGCGGTCTCGCGCTCCTCGCTGACGAACGAGCCGACGCCGTCGACCGCGGTGATCGCGTCGCCGAGCAGCTCGTCGGCGTACAGGTCGCCGGCCATCACGCTCTCGCCCGAGGCGTTCTCCGTCCCGCTCTCGACGCGGCGGCCGGGGAGCGCGGCGCGGATCTCGGGGGCCGTCTCGGCGACCGCATCGAACACAGCCTCGACGACCGAGTCCGCGTCGCGGTCCGGGGCAGGGTCGGTCATCAGTCGTCGCTCTCGGCGATGGCCAGCGCCTCGTCCGGCTCGACCTCTTGGAAGATCACGGCCTCCAGCGCGTCGAGGATGCGCTCGGGGTCATCGCGCTGGAAGACGTTCCGCCCGACCGCGATCCCGGTGGCGCCCGCGTCGATGGCGTTCGCGACGTTCCGGAGGAACGCCTTGTCGTCGCGCATCGTCCCGCCGGACATCACGACGTCGGCGGGGCCGGCCATCTCGACGGCGTGGCCCATCGCCTCGGCGGAGCCGGGGTACTTGACCTTCACCACGTCGGCGCCGAGCTCTAGGCCGAGCCGCGCGCCGTACGAGATCACGTCCGGGCTGCCGTCGTTGCGGAGCCCCTGTCCGCGGGGGTACGACCACATGACGACGGCCATGTCGTGCTCGCGGGCGCCCTCCTGCGCTCTCCGGAACTCCTCGGCCATCTCGACCTCGTGGTTCGAGCCGCCGTAGACGGTGAACCCGATCGCGTCGGCGCCCAGCCCGGCGGCGTATTCGGCCGTGCAGTTGACCGCGCTGTTGGGCTCGCCCATCCAGAGGTTCGAGGTCCCGTTGAGCTTCAACAGGAGGTTCACGTCGTCCTCGTAGTCCGGGTAGTACGCCTCGGCGAGCCCCTTCTGGACGGCCAACGAGGTGACCGCCTCGTGGGCGGCGAGCTCGAATATCCGCTCCGGGTCCGCCGTGTCGGGGTTCGGCTCGAAGTCGACGGGCCCGTGTTCGAGTCCGTGGTCGTACGCGAGGATGAGCGACTTGCCGTCCCGCTCGATGTTGTCGGCGGCGTGAGGAAGCATCAGTTCGTACTTCCGTTACATCGATAAAAAACGCTATGGTCGTTTCGGTGGACGTAAAGAAACGGAATCGACTGTGTACGCGGGTTTCACTCGGACACGCGACGGATCCGCGTGCGCCATACTTACTACTCAAATAGTAAATTATCACGCCGGCGTAACAAACGGCGTCGGGAGGGTCGATTCGGTCGTCCCCGGAGTCGCAATACTTACCACCCGCGGCGCGGCAGCGTCTCGCATGCGAGAGCTATCCGAGATCGACGTCGTCGGCGTGGTGGGGGCCGGCACGATGGGCAACGGGATCGCGCAGGTCGCGGCGACCGCCGGCTACGAGGTCGTGATGCGCGACATCGAGCGGGAGTACGTCGATCGCGGGTTCGACAGCATCGGCGACAGCCTCGCGCGGCTCGACCGGAAGGACCGACTCGACGAGGACCCCGGAGCGATCCGCGACCGGATCACGGGCACGACCGACCTCGACGCCCTCGCGGCCGCGGACGTCGTCGTCGAGGCCGCCGTGGAGAACCTCGACGTGAAGAAGGACATCTTCGCCGACCTCGACGACGTGACCGACGACGACGTGGTCCTCGCGACGAACACCTCGACGCTGTCGATCACGACCATCGCGAGCGCCACCGACCGCGCGGGCGACGTGGTCGGCCTCCACTTCATGAACCCGGTCCCGATAATGGACGGCGTGGAGGTCGTCGTCGGGGAGCGCACCGCGGACGCCGTCGTCGACTTCGCGCACGCGTTCGCCGAGGACCTCGGGAAGGAGACGTGGGAGGCCGACGACAAGCCGGGCTTCGTCACGAACCGCATCCTGATGCCGTGGATCAACGAGGGCGTCCGGGCGTACGACGAGGGCGTCGCCGACAAGGCGGACATCGACCGCGGGATGACGCTGGGGACCAACGTCCCGATGGGCCCCCTCGAACTCGCCGACCACATCGGGCTCGACGTGGTGTTAGACGCCAGCGAGACGCTCCACGACGAGCTCGGCGACCGCTACAAGCCGGCGTACCTCGTGAAGCGAAAGGTGGAGGCCGGCGACCTCGGCAAGAAGACGGGACGGGGGTTCTACGAGTACGATTAGCTGTCTTTCGTGCCGTCCGTGTCGTTGCTCGCCGTCCACCGGCGCGCGCCCGGGAGCAGGCCGACGAGCTTCGTCACGTAGCCGAACTTGAAGAGGCCGAGCTGCGAGAGCGCGCCGAGGGCGAAGACGGCGAGGAACGCGGGCGCGGTCACGTCGAACAGCAGCGGTTCGACCGACATCTGCGCGGTGGCCGCGTCCAGCGTGGCCGGCGTGACCGACCGCGACGCGAACGCCGCGCCGATGAACGCGGTCGAGACGACGAGCGTCGTCCGGCTCAACACGAACCCGAACAGCGCGCCGACCGCGACGCCGGCCAGCGTCGCGCCGACGAGGAGGAGGGTCCCCTCCACCCCGGCCGCGTCGGCCGCGTACATCGGGCCGACCGCGAACCGCCCGGCGAAGCCGCCGACGAGCCCGCCGATGGCGACGACCGCGAACGAGAGCCCGGCGTACGCGAGGAAGCCGCCGACCGCGGCGCCGATCGCGGCCGCGGCCCCCGTGAGGACCAGCCCGTCGACCGCGATCAGTCCGGCGAGGTTCGGCGCGGCGAGGTAGCCCGCGCCGGCGCCGACGAGGACCCCGGTCAGCGTGACGGCGTAGACGGAGACCGCAGCCCCGACGAACGCGAGGAGCAGTCCCGCGACGACGAGCCCGGCCGAGAGTGGCGTGATCATGTCACCACGTGGACCCCGGTTCGACTTAAAAGGTCGCGGGACGTGAACGTCGGCGGCGCACCGGTGGCGGGTTCGGGGCGCGGATGGCGGGCCCGAGCGGCGTCCTCACCGCGCCCGACGCCCCGCCTGCCGGTCGACGTATCGGGTGTAGCCGCCGACGGCGAGGCCGAACCCGACGACGATCAGCCCGAGGCCGAGCATGCGGGTCGTCCCCAGCGTCATCAGCCCGAGGATCACGCCGAAGACGAACGCGAACACGCCGGCGACGACGACGCCGACGTCGAGGAGCGGCGAGGGTTGGAGGCTCTCGCAGTGGGGGCAGATCCGCGCGTCGCTCGGGATCGGCTCCCGGCAGTCGACGCAGTGGACGCGATCGCGGGACACGCGAGGGGATTGGCTGGTCACCGACTTATAAGCGATCACGGACTCGGGAGCGAACGCCTCGGAAGGCTCAACCGCTCGTTTATAAATCGTTGCCGGCGGCGGATCGACGGTGACCGCCTCCGGCCCTTTTGAGTCCCGCACCGCGACCGCACCGCACAGCACCGCCCCTCACGCCTCCCCAGCCTCGGCGGACGGGTCAGCGCGGGCGGCGCCGCGCTGACCCGTCCGCCTCCCTCGCGGGCCCCTCGCGGCCGCCATCGGCGGCCGCTCGGCGGCGCGCCGCGAGAATTCGGTGATAAGCGAAATCGGGCGCTTATAAACGCCGATCGTGGACAGACCGCGTGAGACTCAGTCCGCCGTCGCCGCGTCCGCGGCGTCGCCGCCCGTCTCGAGCGTCTCCTCGACCTGCGTTACGACGGCGGCGAGCGCGACGACGGCGAGGGCGGCGCCGGCCGCGAAGGGAACGAGGAACCCGAAGCCGTAGAGCCACCCGGACGCCAGCGGCCCGACGGCGACCCCGAAGCCGAACCCCATCGTGAGCACCGACAGCGTCGTCCCGGACTCGCCCTCTCGCGCGAGGTCGCCGGCGAGCGCCAGCGACGGCGCGAACACGCACGCGACGGCGATGCCCTGCGCCAGCCGGACGAGCGTCATCACGACCGGCTCGGTGACGATCCCCTGCAGGAGCGTCGTGGGGACGAGCAGCGCGAACCCGGCCAGCAGGAAGGGCCGGCGCCCGATCCGGTCGCTGGCCTGCCCGACGGGGACCTGAAACAGGACGTTCGCGATGGTGACCGCCGCGAACTGGAGCCCGAACCACACCGGGGGCTGGTCGAGCCGGGCGTTCACCTGCGTCTGGAGCGTCGCGAACAGCGCGATGCAGATCCCCATCACGACCGTCGCCAGCCCGAGCGCGAACACCGGGTCGAGCAGGCGGTCCTCGCCGCGGACGCGGATCGAGAGGTCGTCGCTCGCCTCGCTCGCCTCGGCGGCGTCGCGCACGAGGAGGAAGACGAGGACGAAGCTGAGGTACGCGCCGGCGCAGGCGGCCGCGAACGCGGCGTCGAACCCGTCGAGGACCGGGAGCCCGATCGCGGAGAGGTCGTACGGGCCGCGCTCGACGACGGCGCCGGCGAGGACCGGGCCGAAGCCGAACCCGATCAGCCGGAACGTGTTGTACACGCCGAAGTTGCCGCCGCGGTCGGCGTCGCTCGCGGCGTACTCGTTGACCAGCGCGACCGTCGCCGGGATGATGAGCGACGCGCCGAGCCCCTGCGCCGCGCGGAGCGCGACCAGCTGCCAGTAGGCGTCCGCGATCGTGTAGAGCCCGCTCGCGGTCCCCAGAAGCAGGATCCCGGCCAACACGAAGGGGCGGCGCGCGCCCGTCCGGTCCGAGAGCCGGCCGGTCAGGGGTTGCGAGAGACTGTTGAGAAAGCCGAACAGCGATAACACGAGCCCGATGAGCAGCGGTTCGGTCAGCGTCACCGACGCCGCGCCGACGCCGACCGCCGTCCCGAGGAGCGACTCGATGTCGACCAGGTCGCTCGCGATGTACAGCGGCAGGACGACGATGAGAAAGGAGTTGCCGGCCGCACCGACCATCCGGGCGAGCGCGAGCACGATCACTCGCCGATCGGTGTCGGCGACGCCCGAGAGCAACCCCATCGGAGCCGAGTTCGCCCGCGAGCCCAAAGGCGTTTGCGAACGGGGGGGATCGATCCGGTTCCGGCGTGGACCCTGCCCGCGGGGAGACGCGACGCCGACTACGAGGGGCGCCGGACGCCGCGGATCTCGAACCGCGCGCCGCCGTCGACCGCGTCGGCCGCCTCGACGGTCCACCCGTGGGCCGTGGCGATCTCTTGCACGATCGCCAGCCCGAAGCCGGTGTTGCCCTCGGTCCCGCTCTGTCCGGGTTCGAAGAGCGTGTCGCGGAGGTCTCCGGGGATCCCGGGACCGTCGTCCTCGACGTAGAACCCGTCGCGGAGGTCGCCGACGCGGAGCCGCACGTCGCCGCCGGCGTGCTCCGCGCCGTCGCCGGGCGCCCCCCGGCCGCCAGCGGACCCGTGTTCCACGCTGTCGCCGGGATCCGCCCGGCTGCCAGTCGAGCCGTGCTCGACGCTGTTGCGGATGAGGTTCTCGAACAGGTTCCGGAGCCGGTCCGGGTCGGCTAACACCTCGCCGTCGGCCTCGACCGACAGCGAGGCCGACCCGGTGTCGACCGTCTCCCAGCTGTCGGCGGCGACCGCGGCGATCGCGACCGGCTCCGGGTCGCCGACGGTCTCTCCCTCGCGGGCGAGCGTGAGGGTGTGCTCGACGATCGACTCGATCCGGTCGAGCGCGTCGGCCGCGGCGTCGAGGCTCTCGGGATCGTCCGTCGCGTCTCGCGCCAGCCCGACTCTCCCCTGCGCGACGTTGAGCGGGTTCCGGAGGTCGTGGCTCACGATGCTCGCGAAGGCGTCGAGCCGCTCGTTCTGTCGTTCGAGCGCCGCCTCGCGCTCCTTGAACGCCGTGATGTCCTCCTGAAAGCCGACCCACTCCGAGACCGACCCGTCGCCGGCGCGGATCGGCGCGACGCTGACCCGGTTCCAGAACGGCGTGCCGTCCTTCCGGTAGTTCAGCAGCTCGACGCTCTCCGGCTCCTCGGCGTCGATCGCCTCCCGGAGTCGGGCGACCGGCTCCGGGTCGGTGTCCTCCCCCTGCAGGAACCGGCAGTTGACGCCGACGGCGTCCTCGCGGTCGTAGCCGGTCACCTCGACGAACCGGTCGTTGACGTACACCATCGGGTTGTCCGAGAGATCCGGGTCGGTGATCGTGATGCCGACGGGGGCCTCGTCCAGCGCGCGCGTCTTCGTCTCCAGCTCCTCGCGGCGCTCGCGCTCGTCGGAGACGTCTCGAAGGATGCCGACGCTCCCCTCGAAGCACTCGCCGTCGTACGGGAGCGCCGCCATGTGGTCCCGGCAGGGGATGGGGTCGCCCTCCTTCGGGACGATGTCGACCGAGAAGCGCTGCACGTCGGGGCCGGAACTCGAGAGGACCCGACCCAGCCGGTCTTCGGCCTCGTCGACCGCGTCGTCGTCTTTGATGAGGCCCGGCTTGCTGCCGACGATCTCCTCGCGGTCGTAGCCGGTCAGCGCCGCGAACGGCTCGTTGACGAACCGGAAGACGCCGGTCTCGTCGACGACGTACACGGGGTAGCCGAGCGCGTCGATGACCGTCGAGTAGCGGTCGGCGATCTCGCGGGTCCGGTGTTCCTCGACCGCCTGCTCGACCCGGTTCGCGAGCCGGCGGAGCTGCTCGGGACCGCCCTTCTGGAAGTAGCCGGTGACGCCCGCGTTGAGCGCCCGACTGGCGATCTCCTCCGACCCCTTCCCGGTGTAGAGGACGAACGGGAGCCGGGGGTGCGCCGCGCGGATCGCCTCGAAGAGCTCCAGCCCGTCGGTCCCGGGCATGTCGTAGTCGCTGACGACGCAGTCGAACTCGCCGTCGTCGAGCCGATCGAGCGCGGCCGACGGCTCCGTGACGCTCGTCACCGCGACGGACCCCAGCTCGCGTTCGAGGTACGCCTCCGCGAGGTCCAGCACGGACGGGTCGTCGTCGACGTGCAACACGTCGATCCGTTCGGACATGGCGCGGTCTTCGGGCCCTCCCGATAAACGGATGTCGGCTCGGGTATCAGTTCTGAGGATCGCTCGGGGGCGACGGCCACGGTCGCCGGCGTTTCGACGCCGAGGCGCCGGAGTTCCACTACCGCCGCGCGTGGCTGATTCTTAAGGCCGCGCGGCGCGGAGCCTCGGACGATGGCGGGCGGCACGCTCCCGGGGACCGACGCGGCCGACGACGCGGAGAGCGACCGCGTCGTGTTCCACGTCGACATGGACTGCTTTTACGCCTCCTGCGAGCGCCTGCGACGCCCCGAGCTGGCGGGCGAGCCCCTCGTCGTCGGGATGGGATACGAGGCGGGGGAGACGATCGGGGCGGTCGCGACCGCGAGCTACGAGGCCCGCGCGTTCGGCGTCGAGAGCGCGATGCCGATCTCGGAGGCGCTGGAGCTGCTCCCGCGGCGGGCGACCGCCGACGGCGACGACCCGGACGCGCCCGACCCCGACGAGGCGGGTCGCTACCTCCCCGTCGACCTCGACTTTTACAAGGAGGTCGCGGGCGACGTGAAGGCCGTCCTCCGCGACTGCGCCGACGTGCTCCGGGAGGTGAGCGTCGACGAGGCGTACCTCGACGTGACGGACCGCACGGCGTGGGACGCCGCGGCCGGGGAGAGCGCCGCCGCCGGCCCCGCCGAGGTCCGGACGCTGGCGGAGGGGTACGCCCGGCACGTCAAGGAGCGCATCGAGCGCGAGGCCGGCGTGCCCGCGAGCGTCGGCGTCGCGCCGAACATGTCGACCGCGAAGGTCGCCAGCGACGCCGACAAGCCCGACGGGCTCGTCGTCGTGCCGCCCGGCGAGGTGGAGTCCTTCCTCGCGTCGCTGCCGACCGCCGACATCCACGGCGTCGGCCCGGTGACGGAGCGGACGCTGGCGGAGCTGGGGATCGAGACCGCCGGCGACCTCGCCGCCGCCGACCCCGACCGGCTCGCCGACGAGCTGGGCGACCGCGGCCGGGAGCTGTACCGGCGGGCGCGCGGCGAGGACGACCGGGAGGTCACGCCCACGGGACTCCCGAAGAGCCTCTCGCGGGAGTCGTCGCTGTCGGCGACGGCCGACGAGGAACGGAAGCGGGAGACGGTGCGCGCGCTGGCCGCGGACGTGGCCCGCCGCGCCCGCGAGCGGGGGTGTCTCTACCGCACCATCGGGATCAAGGCGGTCGAACCCCCCTACGATGTGAACACCCGAGCCCGGAGCCTCCCCGGCCCCGTCGACGACCCCGACCTCGTGGAGTCGGTGGCGCTGGACCTCCTCGGCGAGTTCGCCGACGACCGGGTCCGCAAGCTCGGGGTGCGCGTCTCGAAGCTCGACTTCGCCGAGAGCGACCAGGCGACGCTCGGCGGGTTCGATCCGGGGAACGGGGAGGAAGCGAGCGGAGGAACCCCGGACGCGGGGGGTCGTGCGAGCGCATCGGGGCGGCGGTCGGCCGCCACCGACGGCGACGGCGGGAAGCTCACCGACTGGGTGGGCGGCGAGCCGAGCGCCGGGAACGGGGGCGAGTCGGACGAGACCAGAGACCGACGGGCGAGCGATCGCGGCGACGGACAGGCGTCGCTCGGCGACTGGTCGTGAGCCGCACTCGACGCGCACGTTTATCACAGACTCGAAACGATCCGGACACATGTCCCTCGCTCGCCGCGTCCTCCTCGGCTCGAACCGGAACGCACCGCCCCGACGGCTCCAGCTCCTCGTCCCGCCGCTGCTCTTTCTCGTCTCCTTCGCCGCCTACGCGCTGGGCATCTTCGCTCACGCCGGCGGGGTCGTGTTCCTCGCGGTCGACGCCGCGGCCCTCGGCGTCCTCGCGGCCGCGGTCCTCGCCTACCGTCGGGCCGGGATAGCGCTCGCGTGGGTCTCCGTCTACGCCGCGCTAGTCGGAAGCAACGCCGATCACTACCTGCTGGGTCTCCCGGATCGGCCCCTCGGGGAGCGCGTCGCCGCGCTCCTCGAACTCGACGGCCTCGTCTTCGTCGGCGTCGAGGCGCTCGCGCTCGGGACCCTCGCGTGGATCGCCGGCCGGGGCGCGGTCAGCGCGGTCGACCTCGTCAGAGCCCGAAGCCGAGACGGCTCCCCCGAGTGAGGGGATTTAGGTGCCCGAGCGTCGACCCCGACCCATGGACGACTCCGCCGCCGAGCTCGCGTGGGAGACGCTCGACACCGACATCGACTACCGCTGTCCCGGCTTCGACGTGCGCCGCGACGAGGTGCGCTTCCCGGACGGCGACACCGACGGGTACCACTACGTCGACGAGCCGCCGGCGGTCGTGGTGCTCCCCCTCACACCCGACGGCGACGCCGTCGTCATCGACGAGTGGCGGCAGGCGGTCGGGCGGGTCAACCGTGGGCTCCCCGCGGGGTCGGTGGAGCCGGGGGACGATGACCTCGAACGCGCCGCCGCCCGCGAGCTCGCCGAGGAGACCGGGTACGAGGCCGACTCCTTCGAGCGCCTGACCACCGTCGAACCGACGAACGGGATGGCGGACTCGGTCCACCACCACTTCCTCGCGACGGGGTGTGAGCCGACCGCCGAGCGGGACCTCGACCACAACGAGTCGATCGCGGTCGAGACGGTGCCGTACGACGACCTGCTCGAGGCCGTCGTCGACGAGGGGCTCCGCGACGGTCGGACCGTGACCGCCGTGCTGTGGTACGAGCTCCTGTACCGGTGACAACGGAAACGACGGACAGGCCTTTGAGCGATCGGTTCGTACTGGGGTCAATGAGCGATCCCTCCGCGTCCGACGACGGTCCCGGCGACGACGCCAGAACGCGTGGCGATCCGACGAGCACCGCGGCCAGCGACGGCGGCGAGCCCGGCGGCGCCCGTGCGGTGGCCGACACCGTCGATCCGTCGGACGGGGAGGGCGGTGGCTCCGCGCTACGGACGATCGGCGTCGCCTTCGGGCTGGGTATCGCGGGCATTCTCGGCCTCCTGGTCGTCACCACGCTCGTCGGGGGCGCCGTCTTCGCCCTCTCGGCGCTCACCGAGTGGGAGCCGTCGCTCCTCGGCTCGTTCGTCGCGCCGTTCGTCGTCGGTCAGATCGTCGCATTCGTCGGCGTCAGCCTCGGCTACCTCCGGTGGCGGGGGATGGACCGGAGCGAGATGGCGGCGTACCTCGGGATCCGGCGGCCGAGCATCGTCGAGTCCGTGATCGCCGTGATCGGCCCGGTCCTCGTGCTCGTCACGGTGTTCGTCGTCGGCTCGCTCGTGTTGCTGGTCGGGCCGGAGCCGGCGCAGAACCAAGGCGCCCAGACGACCCTGGAGAACCCGTCGATCATCCCGGTCATGATCGTGGCCATGCTGCTCGTCGTGGGACCGTGCGAGGAGATCCTGTTCCGCGGTGTCATCCAGAGCCGGGCGCGAGAGGCGCTCTCTGTGGTTCCGGCCATCCTCCTCGCGGCCTCCGTGTTCGCGCCCGCCCACTTCGTCTCGCTGACGGGGGGCGTGGCCGCGATGCTGACGACGATCAGCCTGCTCTTCGTCCCGAGTCTGATCTTCGGCGCGGTGTACGAGTACACGGAGAACCTCGTCGTCGTCGCCGTGATGCACGGACTGTACAACAGCATCCTCCTGACGATCGGCTACGTCGCTATCAGGTACGCCCCGGAGATGGAGGGCGCGGGACAGGCGGGCGCGCTGCTGTTCGGCTTATAGATAGGCGTGGCGTCGCCGTCGATCATTTATACCCGAGCGGCTCTCGAGTCCGACCGACCCTCAAAAATCCGGAACTGCCGCTCGTCGAGGCGCCGGCGGCCTCAGCCCTCGAGCTCGAACGCGACCTCGACCTCCGCCTGGTACTCTCGGTCTGCCGCGCCCTGGAGCTCGACGCCGAACTCCTGTACCTCCGCCCAGTAGACGTTCTCCAGCGTGTCCTCGGCGCGGTCGATCGCCTCGTCGGCGGCGTCGTCGAAGCTCTCCTCGCTCGTCCCGATCAGCGTGATCTTTTTAAACACCATGTCACGTGCTAGTTGGACGCACGGCGATATAAAAGCAGGTGGGACTCCGCGACGGCGCGTGCGTCTCCCGCGAGTCCCCCGTCGCGGTCAGGGACTGCCGGGCGCGCCTTCCATCACCGCGAAGTCCCCGCCGTCGGCCTCGACGCCGATCACCGCCCAGTCGTACGGGGGCTTCGCGGAGACGAGCCGGTCGCGCAGATCGCCCGCGCGGTTACGCCACGTGACGAAACAGCGGAGCCGCGGGGCGTCGCCGCCGTCCGCCAGATACGGGTCCAGATCGTCGGTCTCCATACACAACACGGTCACGAGCACGCGCCGCCATTTCCGCTCCGCGACGAACTCCTGTCCGCCGTCGGAGACGGTGTACCCGAGTTCGCGAAAGACGTCTCTGGCCTCCGTCGTCGGTGGGATGCTCGCAGTGGCCATCTACCTCGACGTTGGCCGGCTTCCGTGATAAACTTTCTCACGATTTCGCGGCGGCGGTCATTCGTGCGCCGCGTCCCACTCGTCCGGCTTCCGGAAGTTGCCGCACTCCGTGCACTGGATCCGCCCCATCGTGTCCATCGCGGTGTCGAACGAGCCGCAGTTCCCGCAGCGGAACCCCCACCGCGAGGCCCCGTCGGCGTCGGAGAACACGACGAAGAAGGGTCCCTCGGACCCCCGCTCGACCTGCGTCCGATCGGTGTACACCCGCTCGCCGTCGGCCGTCGTCGACGCGTCGAGACTCATACCCGTCCGTATCGGTCGGAGCCGTTTAAAAGCGTGACTCGATCGCGATATCCGACGCCCGACTACGTCCGGAACGACTCGCCGCAGCCGCACTCGGAGACGACGTTCGGGTTCTCGACCTCGAAGCCGGCGGCCTGCAGCCCGTGTTCGTAGTCGAGTTTGCTCCCGCCGATGTAGTTCCGGCTCGCCGGGTCGACGAACACGCGCAGCCCGTGGTGCTCCACCACGAGGTCGTCGTCTTCCGGCTCCGTGTCGAACCGCATCCCGTACGAGAGGCCCGCGCAGCCGCCCTGCTGGACGAACAGCCGGAGCCCGGCCTCGTCCGTGTCGAGGCCCTCGCCCTCCAGGAGCGAGAGCGCCTCCTCCGCGGCGTCGACGGTCACCTCGATCGCCGGGTCGCTTCCCGTGTCGACCGTTTCGGTACTCATGCGAAGATCTTCCGTCCGAACGATAAAAACCCTGCCGGCGACGGCGGCGCGGGCGACACGGTTTTGACTCGGTAGCGAGTGAACCTGAGTATGACGGCGTCGCCGTCCCGCGTCGGGATCCTCACCGACGGGGACCTCTCCGAGGAGCAGCGCGCCGCGGCCGACTGGCTGGCCGCGCGCGACGGGATCGCGGTCGAGACGGTCGCGTTCGGCGACCTCGCCGGACCGACCCCGACCGCACCGATATCGACGGTTTCGGCCTCGAAACCTACCGATACGGCGGACTCCGCGGGACGGTCCCACCCGTCCCCGGACGGGTCGTACCCCGGTCCGGGCGTCGGTGACAGCGGCCCCCGAGGCGACCCCCTCGGTCGGTTCGACGCGCTCTGGTGGCACCGCGCGGCCCCGCTCGGCGGGAGCGACCCCCTCGCCGACGCGGCCGGGGCGATCGATCGGTACCTCGCCGACGGCGGCGGCCTCCTCTTGACCCTTCGCGCGATGGCGTCGGTCGACCGCCTCGCCGCGGAGTCGGTCCCGCCCGACCGGGTCGGCGAGGAGTCGCTCGCGGAGCCGACCGGCGTGCTGTGGCGGTCGCTGTACGCCGACCACCCGGCGATGGCGTCGCTGGAGGGGTGTCGACACCACGTCCGGGAGCACGGCGCGGTCCCGGCGGTCCGGTACGAGCGCGTGCTCCCCGAGCGCGGCGAGCCGCTCGCCTCGACGCTCCGCGGCGACACCGCGGTCCCCGACCAGGTGACGGCGGTCTCGTGGCGGGTGAGCGGCTCGGGAGCCCCCGGCGAGCGCGACGAACCAGACGAACCCGGCGACGAGCCAGACGAACCCGGCGACGGGCCCGGCGGCGCGGTCGTCGGGCTCGGCGCGCCCGTCCTGTTCGGCGAGCCGCCGGGCGGCGGCGGTCACGAAGCCAGCGACCCCGACGCCCCGGGGCTCGCCGAGACGCGCGACCGCCTCGTCGCCGGCTGCCTCCGGAGCGTCTCGGTCGGGGACGGGACGCCCGCTCGCCCGACCGACGCCGCCGACATGCGCCGGCTCCGCGACCGGGTCGACGACGCCGGCGAGGGCGGCCCCGGCGGGCGACCGAAGTACCACCTCACGCCGCCCGCGAACTGGCTGAACGACCCGAACGGGCTGATCCGGTGGGACGGGCGGTACCACGTCTTCTACCAGTACAATCCCGCCGGCCCGTTCCACAACACGATCCACTGGGGCCACGCCGTCAGCGACGACCTCGTGACGTGGCGCGACGAGCCGGTCGCGCTCTCGCCCTCCCCCGACGGCCCCGACCGCGACGGCTGCTGGTCGGGCTGTGCGGTCGACGACGACGGCACCCCGACGCTGCTGTACACCGGCGGCAGCGGTCGCGACCAGCTCCCCTGTCTCGCGACGACCGACGACCCCGGCCTCCGGTCGTGGGAGAAGTACGAGGGGAACCCCGTCATCGAGTCGCCCCCGGCCGACCTCGACGTCCTCGAGACCGAACACTGGCGCGCCGAGTTCCGCGACCACAACGTCTGGCGCGAGGACGGGCGCTGGCACCACCTCGTCGGGACCGGCCTCGCGGACGGCGGCGGCGCCGCTCTCCTGTACACCTCCGAGACGCTCACCGAGTGGACCTACGAGGGTCCCCTGCTCGCCGGCGGGCCCGACGCCGGCGCGGTGTGGGAGTGCCCCGAGCTGCTCGATCTGGGGGACCGCCGGCTCCTCCACGTCTCCGACTACGAGAACGTCGTCTACTTCCTCGGGACCGTCGAGGACGGGGAGTTCGCGGTCGAGTCGGAGGGAGTGCTCGACCACGGCGACTTCTACGCGCCGCAGTCGCTCGACGACGACGGCCGCTCGCTCACGTGGGGCTGGCTCCCCGAGGCCCGCGACGTGGACGCGCAGTGGGACGCCGGCTGGTCGGGCGCGCTCTCGCTCCCCCGCGTGATCGAGACCGGGCCCGACGGCGACCTCCGCCAGCGCCCGGCCGACGAGGTGGCCGAGCTCCGGACGGAGCGGCTCGCCGACGACGAGGCGGTGTCCCTCGCGCCCGACGACCGCCGCCGCCTCGACCTCTCGGGCGCGGCGATCGAGATCGAGGCGGAGATCGCGCTCGACGACGCGGAGGCGGTCGAGCTCTCCGTGTTCGAGACGCCGGACCGCGCCGAACACACCCCGATCCGCTACGCGCGCGACGGGACGCTGTCGGTCGACCGCGCCCCGTCGAGCCGGGACCCCCGCGCGTTCGCCGACCCGCAGTCGATGGCGGTTCCCCCCTACGACGAGCCGCTCTCGCTGCGCGTCTTCCTCGACCGCTCCGTGGTCGAGATCTACGCCAACGGTCGTCACTGTCTCACGAGCCGGGTGTACCCGACCCGCGACGACGCGGTCGGCGTCTCCGCGCGCGCCGAGGGCGGTCGCGCGGAGATCGCGTCGCTGTCGGCGTGGGAGCTCGGCGAGGCGATGCCGACGGGCGGCGACTGACCGGCCCGAGCGGCGGTCGGTCAGTCGTCGGTCGACTCCGCGGCCGCCGCCGGCTCGTCGGCGTCGACCGCGGCGCCTCGGTCGGTGAGGTCGCCGCTCCGCCACGTCCCCCGGCGGTACCACGCGTACGCGATGACCGCGCCGACGACGTTCGAGAGCGCGAACGACAGCCAGACGCCGGTCTCGCCGATCCGGCCGGCGGCCACCCACGCGATCGGGAACCGGACGAGCCCGAGCATCAGCACCGAGATGGCCGCGGCGGTGAGCGTCTTCCCCGCGCCGCGGAAGCTCCCGGTGTACGCGCGCATGATGCCGATGAAGCCGAACGTCAGCGCGACGATCC
>NZ_AOJG01000041.1 GCF_000337375.1 Halorubrum lipolyticum DSM 21995
GTCTCGACGCCGCGGGCGACCGCGATCGCCGGCAGGAAGACCACGGAGAACACCCGCGTGCCGATCCCGTAGGCGGCGACGACCGGGTCGGGGAACAGCGCGACGATGAACAGCAGGAGGTTCATCGAGACCGCCCGCCCGGTCCCCTCGACCGAGGCCGGCAGGCCGATGCGGAGGAGCCGACGCAGGTAGCTCGCGTCGGGCGCCATGTCCCGGAGGTTGATCCGGACGCCGCGCACCCCGCGAAACATGATCGCGAGCCCGACGACGAGCGCGAGCGCCCGAGAGAACACCGTCGCGATCGCCGCGCCCTCGATCCCGAGCGCGGGGAACGGCCCCCACCCGAAGATGAGGAACGGGTCGAGCGCGATGTTGAGCACGACGGAGCCGAACATCACGAGCATGGGAGTGATCGTGTCGCCGTAGCCGCGCATGAGCGCGATGAACACCGCGAAGCCGAACATGGCCACGAGCCCCAGCGAGATGACCTCCATGTAGCTCGACGCGAGGGGCAACACGTCCGCCGACGCGCCCATCAGGTCGAGGAACTCCCCGACGAAGAAGTAGCCGACGCCGCCGAGGAGGACCGAGGCGATCACCGCGAACGTCACCGTCTGCGAGGCTGCGTACTCGGCCTCGCGCGCCTCGCCCGCGCCGGTGTACTGCGCGACGAGCACGCTGCCGGCGACGGAGATCCCCATCCCGAGCGAGATCAGCAGGAACACCATCGGGAACGCGAAGCTGATCGCCGCCAGCGCGTCCGTGCTGTACTGCCCCAGCCAGAACGTGTCCGCGAGGTTGTACGCCGTTTGGAAGAGGTTCGTGACGACGATCGGCATCGAGAGGAAGAAGAGCGGCTTCGCGATCCCGCCCGACGTGAGATCGAACTCCTCGGGGCCTTTAAATAGGGCGTCGATGCGCTCGAGGAGCCCCATCAGCGGGGCGCCTCCGCGCGCGTCCGTCGCCCGTCGGTCGAGAGGTGGCCCCCGGCGTCTCCACCCTCGCGGTCTGTGCGGAACGCCGCCGTCGGGACCGCCGTGACTCCGTCATTCATCGTGGTCGACACCGTACTTACTGACTAGTTAGTCAAAAGCGTTCGGAAGGCCGAAATCGGTGAGGCGTATCGATCTCTCAGCGGCGTACTCGCCGTTCGCGAGTGACCTCTTGGTAAGTTTTCACCGAAACTCGACGCGTCCGGCCGCAATCGTTATTCGCGCGTAGCCGGAACCTCCGTGACATGGCCGAACCATCGGGGCGGACCTTCTCGGACGCGGACGAGGAGATCATGGGAGCGACCTACCGCGCGCTCCGCGAGCACGGGTACGCCGACCTCACGATCAAGCGGATCGCGGCGGAATACGGCAAGTCGACCGCCGCGGTGCACTACCACTACGACACGAAAGAGGAGCTGCTGGCGGCGTTTCTCGACTACATCCTGAACCGGTTCGTCGCCTCCATCCGCGAGGTCGAGACGACCGACCCCGAGGCCCGTCTGACCCTCCTGCTCGACCGCCTGCTCGTCGCGCCCCAAGAGAACCCGGACCTGTCCGTCGCCCTCCTTGAAATGCGGAGTCAGGCCCCCTACAACGAGACGTTCGCCGAGCGCTTCCGGCAGAACGACGAGTACGTCCGCTATCTGGTCAAGGCCGTCATCAACCACGGCATCGACGAGGGCGCGTTCGCGGACGTCGACGCCGACCGCGTCACGCGGTCGCTGCTGACGATCGTCGAGGGCGCCCGCACCCGCTCGGTGGTGTTCGACGACGTCGGCGAGTACGAGCGCGCGCGGGCGACCGCGGAGGAGTACGTCGACGCGACGCTCCGCGAGGGCGACGCTTAGCGCTCCGACCGTTCGGGTTCACCGCCTCGGGAGCCGGTCTCCGCACCGCCCGGCAGGTCGGCCGAACACCAGTGACAGAAGTTGAGCGTCGGATCGACCTCCTTGCCGCAGTTCGGACAGCTGTCGATCGCCTCCTCGGACGGATTCACCGTCTCCCCGGATGAGGCCCCAGCCCCTGCCGCAGCCGCGTCTCCCGCCCTCGTCGCGGTCGCGCCCCCCGTCTGAGCGACCGCGTTCTGCGCGCGGGCGAGGACGTACGCGTCGGCGACGCTGGCGACGCCCACGAGCAGGGTCGGGGCGACGCTCAGCGGGTCGACCGGTTCCCCGGCCGCGAGCCCGTCGATCGCCGCCGGCTCGACGAAGACGTAACTCACCGCGAACAGCACCGCGAGCCAGCCGGCCGCGCGGCGCCACCGACGCAGGTAGAGGTGACCGAACCCGGTCACGAGCGCTCCGAGAAGCGCCGCGAGCCAGGGCCGCTTCCGCGAGGTCGTTCGAACCATGCCCGGACTTACCGGTCGGTCAGGTAAAAGCCTTCCACCGCTTCGGAGTCCGGACGACGTCGGTCCGCGCGGCCGCGCGTCGGGGCCGATCGCGTCCGGCCTCCCCGAATCCCGGCTGACTGATCGGTCACTTCGTTCGGCGGCGTCGGTCGGGCTCGCAACCGCGTAGATGGGCTTTTAAATATATGTTTAAATAGCGCCGTGAGACCCGCCGTTGTCTCCCCTCTCGGCGTCGCCGAGCGAGTCGCCGTCCTCCCCGTCGACCGTCCGCCCGTCGGTCGATCCGCCGTCGACCGTCCCGCTCGGTCCGACGGCGTAGCCGCCGGCGCTTCCGCCCTCTCGGATCCGGCCGCCGAGCGCGTCGCCGTCGGGGAGTTCCGACTCGTCGGCCGGCGGCAGCGGCTCGTCCGGGGTGGGAATCCGCCACCCGTCGAGCGTCCCGCGCAGCCGGGTGCGGTCGCCGTCGACCGCGAGCCGGAGCGTCGGCGCGAGCGTCCCGCCGAAGCGGTCGCGCTGCTCGGCCTCGGGGAGGTCGGCGATCGCGTCGAGCGAGTCGCCCGCGAAGTCGTGGTAGTTGAGGAAGCTCTGGACGAGCACCTCCTCGTCGTGGGCGAACGCCATCCACGAGTACGCCTGGAACGGCGCCTCGGGCGGGTTCGTGGCGACGAGTCCGGAGCCGTTCAGGGGGCGGTACTCCCCGTCGAGCGCGTCGGCGACGAACCCGTAGAGCCCGTCGGGACCGGTCACGCCCGGCGCGAACGTGTGGACGTGGCTGCAGACGAAGAGGTAGTAGCGGCCGTCGGCGACGACGACGTGCGGGCGCTCCAGTTCCTGATTGACCTCGACCGCGTCGAGCAGCGGCGGGCGGAGTTCCCAGGAGAGCGGGTCGCCCGACGGCGAGGTCGCGATCCCGACGCAGCCGTTGAACTCCCGGCGATGAGTCGTCTCCGCGTCGTCCCCCGGCCGCTCGGGCGCCGGCGCGTTCGCCTCGAACAGGAGGTGCGTCTCGCCGGTCGCCGGGTCCTCGAAGAACCAGGGGTCCCGGAAGGTGTAGGTCATCCCGCGCGACTGCGCCTCGGTCTCGTACCACTCGCCGTCGGGCGTCAACAGCGTCTCGTGGGTCCACGGCCCCGACAGTTCGACCCCGCCCTCGCCGGCGGCCACCGTCCCGCCGTGCGCGACCGCGATCCGCTGCGTGTACGTCATCTCGTCGGCCGCCTCGTCGCCGGCGGCGGTGTAGTAGAGATACAGGTCGCCGTCGTCGTACAGCGCGGAGCCGGCCCACTGACGCTGGCCGAGCGCGCCCCCGTCGAAGACCGGCCCGGCGTCGCGCCACGCCCGTCCGTCCGGCGAGTAGAAACACCGGATCTCGGCCACGTCGTGCCGCTTACCTGGAAGTAAGTCGGCGGGCGCAGTCAGGGAGAACGCGAGGCGGTACCCGCCCACGTCGGCGATCTCCCCGTAGCGGTCGCGGAGCAGCCACGTGTCCCAGATGTGGAGCTCCGGGAAGGGGTCGATCTCGGGCGCGCCCGCCGCCGGCGCGACGTTCCCGCGGCGCCGCTCGATGGACGCCGCCTGCTCTCTGGTCCACCGCGCTCGCGGTCGACCGCCGTCGCTCCCCGACGTCTCGTGCATACGCCCCCTCCTCAACGAACCGAATAAAACCTTTTCAGTCGGACCGACGCCGGCGGGGCCGTCCCCGGGCCACCGGCGCGACGATTCGCCGCCGGCACGGAAATAAAACGTTTTATCACAGCCGTGGTAGTGCAAGGCATGGCAAAACGAGGTACCGAGCGAAACCGAGCGAGCAGCGACCCAGTCGGCCGATCGCAGCCGGTCCGCATCGTTGTCGACCGCGCGAGGCGAATCGTCGCGGACCGGCGACCGACCGGAAACGGGGAATGAGCGTGAATCGCACGGAACTCACGGAGACGCTGGAAGACGCGGGCCTCTCGCCGTATCAGGCGGACGCCTACGTGACCGTCCTCGAGCTCGGATCCGCACCAGTCACCCGGGTCGCGGACGCCAGCGGCGTTCCCGACCCCCGGATCTACGACGTGTTGCGCGACCTGGAGAGCGCCGGCTACATCGAGACGTACGAGCAGGAGTCGCTGTACGCCCGCGCCAACAGCCTCGACGAGATCACCGACGACCTCCGGACGCGCGCGAACCGGTTCACCGAGGCGACCGAGGAGATCGAGCGCCGGTGGAACGAGCCGTCGGTCGAGCAGTCCACCGTCAGCATCGTCACCCGCTTCGAGACGGTGATCAAGAACGCCGACGAGTTCATCCGCGACGCCGACACGCAGGTGAACGTCTCGCTCGGCGCCGAGCACTTCGAGCGGCTCCGCCCCGCCCTCCGGGCCGCGACCGAGAACGGCGTCCGGATCAACCTCTCCATCCACACGCCGGACGGCGACACCGAGTCCCTCCCCGACGTCGAGGACCTCGCCGACGTCTGCTCGGAGGCCCGACACCGCCGACTCCCCTCCCCGTTCGTGGTGATCGTCGACCGGACCAAGACCTGCTTCGCTCCCCACGCGGGATCGACCAACGAGTACGGCGTGCTCGTCGACGACCGCACCCACACCTACGTGTTCCACTGGTACTTCCTGACGACGCAGTGGGACACCTGGGAGCCGATCTACGCGGCCCGTAACGACGAGCCCCCCATCGACTACATCGACATCCGGTACTGCGTCCGCGACGTCGGCCCCCTCCTGCGCGACGGGGCGACGGTCCGAATCCGGGTCGAAGGGGCGGACACCGAGAGCGGCGCCGACCGCGTCGTCGAGGGCGTCCTCTCGGACGTCGTGGTCACCGGCGACGCCGACGTGGGCACGGCGGCCATCGCGAGCTACGGCGGACGGGTCGGGCTCATCGTCGAGACCGACGACGGCCCGGTCGAGGTCGGCGGCTGGGGCGCCATGGTCGAGGCCGTCGAGGCCCACCGGATCACGGTCGTCGACGTGGAGTGACCGCTCGGAGGCGACGCTCGTCGCGGCCCGTTGGCCGAAGAAAAGGTCCTCACCGTTCGCCCGCGAGAGCGACGGTCTCGCCTACTCCAGCGAGTGCGTGATCGCGTCGCCGCTCGCCCGGTCGAACAGGTGGACGTTCTCGCGGTCCATCACGATCCGGACGTCGTCGCCCTCCTGGATCTCCGTGTCGGGCGTGAGGTTGATCAGGAGCTGCCCCTCTCCGCGCCCCTCGGCGCTCGCCTCGACGTCGCGGTCGAACAGCAGGTAGGCGTTCATCTCCTTCCCCATCGGTTCGAGGACGTCGACGACCGCGTCGAACGCCTTCGTCGGCGAGCTCGCCTTCCGGGCGTCCTCCTCCAAGAACACGTCCTCGGGACGGACGCCGACCGTGATCTCCTGTCCCGGAGTGACGCCGTGCGTCTCGGGGTCAAAGTCGATCTGCGTGTACTCGGACTCGAACCCGCCGTCGATAACCTGCCCCTCGATGAAGTTCATCGCGGGCGAGCCGATGAAGCCGGCGACGAACAGGTTCTTCGGCTCGTTGTAACACTCCAGGGGCGGCGCCACCTGCTGGAGCACGCCGCCGTTGATCACGGCGATGCGGTCGGACATCGTCATCGCCTGCGCCTGGTCGTGCGTGACGTAGATGATCGTCGTGTCGAGCTCCCTGTGGAGCCGCTGGAGCTGGGTGCGCATGTGGACCCGTAGCTCCGCGTCGAGGTTCGCCAGCGGCTCGTCCATCAGGAACGCGCCCGGGTTGCGGACGATGGCGCGGGCGATCGCGACGCGCTGGCGCTGCCCGCCGGACATCTCCTTGGGCATCCGGTCCATCATCCCCTCGAGCTGGACGATGTCGGCGGCCTCCGCGACGCGCCGGTCGACCTCCTCCTGGTCGTACTTCCGGAGCCGGAGCCCGAAGGAGATGTTGTCGTACACGTCCATGTGCGGGAACAGCGCGATGTTCTGGAACACCATGGAGATCCCCCGGTCCTTCGGCGGGAGGTCCGTCACGTCGCGCCCGCCGATCTCGATGGTCCCCTCGGTGGGGAGCGTGAGCCCGGCGATCGTCTCCATCGTGGTCGACTTCCCGCACCCGGAGGGGCCGACGAAGGTGACGAACTCGCCGTCCCGGATCTCCAGGTTCATGTCGTCGACTGCCGTTACGTCCTCGTACCGTTTGGTGATTCCCTCTAGTTTGACTGATGCCATGGTTACTCCTTGACCGCCCCGGTGGTGAGTCCGCTCACGATCTTCTCCTGTGCGACGACGACGAGGATGGCGACCGGCAGCACCGCGACGATGCTCGCGGCCGCCATGAGGTTGTACTGCACCGCGAACTCGCCCTGGAACCGCAGTATCCCCTCGAGCATCGGGGCCCAGCTCCCCGGCCGCCCGTCGGTCATCAGCGAGCTGAAGAAGTACTCGTTGTACACCGAGATGAACGTCAACACCCCCGCGGTCGCGACGCCCGGCGCCGACAGCGGGACGATGACCCGGAACAGCGCGCCGATCCGGGTCGTCCCCTCGACGCGGGCGGCGTCCTCTAACCCGTCGGGGATCTGCGAGTAGAACGTCATCAGGATGAATATCGACAGCGGCAGGAAGATCGCCGACAGCGGGATGAAGATCGCGTACGGGGTGTTGTACAGCGACCCGGCCGATATCAGCGGCCGCAACACGTCGATATTCGTGTTGAACAGCCGGTTCAGCGGGATGAAGAACGCCGCCGGCGGGAAGAAGGACGTGACGAGCACTAAGAGTAGCATCACGTTGCGCCCGCGGAACCGGAGGCGGCCGAACACGTAGCCGGCGAGGCTCCCGACGAGCAGCACCGCCACCGTCGCGATCGTCGCGATCAGGAAGCTGTTGAACACGTAGCGGTGGAACGGCAGCGTGGTGAATATCTCGATGAACGCCGCGGGGTTGAAGCCGGCCGGTAAGAGGAGGCCGACGTCGGAGAGGTTGTTGCGCGGCGTCATCGCGACGACGAACAGCCAGTAGAACGGGAACAGCGTCGTGACCAAAAAGAAGATGGTCGCGACGTAGAACGACGCCCGGTACGCGCGGTCCGGGTTGGTGATCATCTTCGCGGCCCACGCCTCGATGAGGCCGCGGTCGAGCTCCGGTTCGTCGGCGGTGGGGTCGACCGTCTCGGCGTCGGCGACGCCGCCGTCGGCGCTGACGCCGTCCGCGGCGTCGACGTCGCCCGTCTCCCGCGCGGGGTCGGTCATGCGACACCCCCCTCGCTGTTGCGCAGGGCAAGCAGGTACACCAGGACGAACCCGCTGATGACGACGGCCGTCAGGAACGCGACCGCGGAGGCCGTCGCCCAGCGACGGCTCTCCTGAAGCGCGATGATCACGAGACAGGTCAGCGACGGCACGGTCTCACAGCCGGCCGTGGCGTCGATGAGCCCGTAGATCCGCATCGCGTCCATCGTCCGGAACAGCATCGCGACGAGCAGCGCCGGCGCCACGAGCGGCAGGGTGATGTACCGGAAGCGCTGCCACGGGGAGGCGCCCGACACCTTCGCGACGTCGTAGAGCCCCCGGTCGATGCTCTGGAGCCCCGCCAAGATGAGCAGCGCCATGAACGCGGTCGTCTTCCAGATGTCGGCGACGAGCACGATCAGGAACGAGTCCGTGCTGCTCGACAGCGGGTTGTCGCCGAAGACGCCCAGCCACTGCATGAACTCGGTCCCGAACCCGATGGTCGGGTTGAAGACCAGGAAGAATATCATCCCCTGGATGACGATCGGGATCGCCCACGGGATGATGATCGACACGCGGACCCAGCGCCGCCCGTAGAAGTCCTGGTCGAGCACCAGCGCCTGGCCGAACCCGATCGTCGTCTCGAAGAAGACGCTCAATATCGCGAACGCCAGCGTGACGAAGATCGCCTGCTGGAGGAACGGCGCGCCGAAGGCGACGAACGGGAACGAGTCCGTGAGCGACACCGAGATGAACTGCTGCGTGAAGTTCGTGTCCCCGGTGAGCAGGTCGACATAGTGCTCGAACCCGATGAACTCGCCGAACGGGTCGGCCGACGCGACGGCGTCCGCGAGCAGCGAGAACCGGAACGTCTCGATCAGCGGGTAAAAGGCGACGAGCGCGAGCAGCGCGAACGCAGGGATCAGCAGGACGTAAGCGTACACCTCTTCGCTCTGCGTCTCCAGCCAGTTGAGCGGGCGGGCGAGCAGCGATCCCCCCTCGTCCGCTCGCGTGTCGGTTGACATGCTCGGTTCCTCTTATTCGGCGAGGTCCGACTCGACGGACTCGAGCGAGCTCTCCAGGTCGGACATGGCCTCCTCGGGCGACTTGTCGCCCTGATACGCGGCCGAGATCTCCGAGGAGACCTGCGGGCTCTGGTCGGGCCAGGCGACGGTGACCGGGCGCGGCACCGTGTTCTGGCCGGCCACCGCGAGCGTGTCGAGGAAGTCGCCGAGCGCCCCGACGTCGTCGGGGTCGGCCTCCTCCGTTACGGACGGGTCCGGCGGGAGGTACCCGCCCTCGGCGAAGTTGGTCTGCATGACCTCCTCGTTGGCGAACGCCTCGAGCACCTGGACGCAGTCGTCGAGCCGCTCGGTGTTCGGGTTGATCGTCAGGTGCCAGCCGCCGAGCGCCCCGGCGGGACCGCCGGTGCCCTCGTAGGCGCCCTCACCCTCCTCGACGCCGTACGGGAGCGGCATCACGTCGTAGTCCTCCGCGTCGAAGCTGTCGGAGTCGAGGTTGATCGGGATCGCGTACGGCCAGTTCCGGTGGAAGATCGCGTTTCCGCCCGTGAACGGCTCGCGGGCCGGCTCCTCGGTGAACGAGAGCAGGTCGGTCGTCGAGATCTGCGGGAAGTCGGGGTGGGCGTACTCGGCGTCGGACCCCTCCATGAACGACCGCATCATGCGGATCGTGTCGTGGACGGGCTCCTCGTTGACCGTGATCGGCCGGTCGCCGATCGGTCCGAAGAGGTTCTCGTGGTCGCCGAAGTACGCGCCGCCGAACGAGGTCATCGTCTCGTTGAACGTACAGCAGGCGAGCCCGACGTAGTTGTCGGCCTGCGTGGTGAACCCGTAGTCGATCTCGTCGCCGTCGGGGCCGCCGTTCTGCTCCCAGACGTCGGCGGCGACCTCGGCGAACTCCTGCCAGCTCATCGGCTCGGTCGCCCAGTTCTCGCCGTCCGGGTCGTAGCCGGCGTCCTCGACGAGGTCCTTTCGGTAGTGCATCACCGGGTAGTCCGGGAACAGCGGCAGCCCGAACAGGTCGCCGCTCCCCGGGTCGCTCGCGGTGCTCACGGCGCTGCCGAGGTAGTCGCTCTCGACGTAATCGAGCGTCTCCGAGGAGAGCTCCTCGCTCAGGTTCACGAGCTGCCCGCGCGCGATGAACGGGATCGTCCAGCCGGAGTCCATCATGAAGATGTCCGGACTCGCGCGCCCGGCGTCCAGCGCCGAGGTGAACTCGGACCGCCGCGCGCCCGACTCGAAGTCGCCGGGCAGGATTTCGACCTCGATCGACTCGTCGAGCCCCGCGTCGTACAGGCTCTGGGTGACGCTGTCGGAGATCCCCTCCCACTCCGCGTCCATCGTGATCTGGATCGGCTCGTCGCCGCCACCGCCGCCGCCCGAACAGCCGGCGAGGCCGACAGCCGCCCCCGCGGCGCCAGTCGCCTCGATGAATCTCCGTCTCGATACCCCCACGCGTCCGCCCTCGTGATCGGATTCTCTGTCGACCATTACAGCCGTTGTTACAAAATACACCCGTATATAATTATTGATGCCAATAGTCGCACTCACACGTGTATCGTCGCTCGCGCGCTCGCGAAGCCGGCCGACCGTCCGTCGAGCGCGCCACCGTTCGTCGGAAACGACGAGGCGTCCGCCGTCGGAACGGCTATGAATCCCGGGCGTCGAATGGGTCACAGGAATGAGTGCAACGATCGCGGGGCTGGTCCGGCACAGGACGATCCAGTGGCTCGAACGTGTGTTCTTCGGCGGCGCCGAGCTCTCGGTGCTGTCGACGCCCGCGTTCGCCGCGGTGCTCGTCCTCCAGACGCGCTACCCGGACGCGATCCCGATCGCGGGGCTGCTCGCGATCGGCACCGGCAGCGTCGCGATCGCGCTGTTCCGGGCGAAAGCCGTCGACGTCGGCGCGTGGCCCCGCCGCGGGGAGCTCGCCAGCGTCCCGCTCCGGGTCGGCTACTTCAGCGCCCTCTTCGCGCTCTCGACCGTCGGCGTCGGGGCGGGCGCGGTGGCGGCCGGGTCGCTCTGGCTCGCGCTGCTCGGCGGCGTCGTCCAACCCCTCGGCCTCGCGGCGTTCCCGAGCGTCTACCGCGCGGTCCACGGCGAACCGCTCCAGCACGCGGCGGCCGAACTATGAGCGGGATGTCGTCGGTCCGGGCCGTCGTCGCGGACGCCCTCGACACGGTCGCCGAGCCAGAACACACGGGGGAAAACCGGTGTCTCCCGTGTACGCTCGTCAACGCGGTCGTCGTCGCGGTCGCCGCCGCCCTGCTCTTCCGTCGCCGCCGGTCGCTCGGGCTCCTCGCCGCCGCCGTCGGCGCGGCGGCGATCTGGCTCCGCGGCTACGTCCTCCCCGGGACGCCGCGCTTCGCCCCACGACTCGTCGAGCCGCTCCCGGTCGACATCGGCCCCGACCACGACCTCGGGTCGGACTCGCTCGCCGCCGCCGGAGCTAACTCGCTCCGCGACGACCGACCGGACGTGACCGACGCTCGCTCCGAGCCCGACCCGAGTTCCGGTGACGGAGACCCCGCCGCGAACGACCGAGACGCCGACGGAGTCGACGACCGAGACCCCGCCGCCGCCGTCGACTCCGACGGCGTCGGCGGGAGCACCGAGACCGACCCGGAGGCCACGATGGCGACCCTGATCGACGCCGACGCCCTCGCCGCGGACGAGGAGACGCTCGCGCTCGACGAGTCATTCCGCGCGGCGCTGTACGACCGGATCGGCGCGCTCCGCGAGGCCTCGGACGAGGAACTCGCCGAGCGCGCGGCGGCGATCTCGGGTCCCGACGTCGAGGGACAGGTCCACGACGGACGGGTCCTGCTCGCGGGGAGCCGGGACGCGTGGGTGAGCCGGCCGATCGCGCTCGCGGAGACGGCCGCCGCCGAGGTCCTCCGCGAGCGCGGTGTCGACGACGCGGTCGCCCGGCAGGCGGCGCGGCCGCTCCGCGCGTTCCTCGACACCTGTCCGGTCTGTGAGGGTCCGGTCCGGGAGACTACCCTGCGGAACTGCTGTGGCGGCCCCGGTGGCGTCAGCGGGAACCCGGAGCGACCGGTCCGCGCCTGCGCCGACTGCGACGCGATCGTCTTCGCCGACCGGTCCTGACCGGTTCGACGGCGCCGAGCGAGCGGCCCGCTCTCTTCCCCGCGCGAACACCGCCGACAGCTACAATCCCTTCCGGTCCGATCCGCAACCGTGAGTACGGTTACCACGGCTGAACTCGTAGCTCGGCTCGCGGTCGCCGCGCTCGCGATCGGCGGGCCGACCCTCCTCTACCTCGGACTCTGGCGGTTCCTGGCGTGGCTACGGGACGACGCGCTCGTCGACCGCCTCGCGGCCCGCGGCGCGATCGAGGAGCCGAGACCGGCGGCGGTCGACGTGCTCGCGTCGGCGACCGCCGGCGTCGACGGGCGGCGCTGTCCGGGCTGCGGGAGCCCGATCATCGCCGGTGCGACGCGCTGTCAGCGCTGTCGGCGGGCGCTCGATCGAGAGCCGGATCCCGGAGACGGTTCGGTCGGGACGGCGTCGGAACCGCCCGCCCGCCGACGGGACTGAGGCCCGCTCACCGCGCCCGATCGCCCTTGCGAGTCGCCGTGGCCGGCTCCTCGACGGCGAACGGCGGACTCGCTCGTTCGCCCTCGCCGTCGGGGTCCAGACCGCTCGCGGTGGTCACCGTCACGTCGCGTTTCGGGTACGGGATCTCGATCTCGGCCGCGGCCAGCGCCTTGTACAGCGCGCGGTTGAGTTTGTGCTGTGCGCGCCGGCGACGCGTCGGCCCGTTGACCCAACAGAGCAGCTCGTACTGGAGCGCCGAGTCCCCGAACGACCGGAGCCGGGCCCGCGGCTTCGGGGAGTCGAGGACCAGCGGCTCCGCCTGCAGGACCTCGATCGCGAGCGCCTCGAACGCGTCGATGTCGGTCCCGTAGGCGACGCCGATCGGGACCCGGACGCGGCGCCGGCGCTGCGGCGCGGACTCGTTCGTGACCTTCGCGGCGTTGAGCGCCGCGTTGGGGACCGTCACCAGCACCTCGTCGCGGGTGAGCAGCGTCGTCGAGCGCACGCCCACCTTGATCACGGTCCCGGCGGTGCCGTCGTCGAGGACGATGAAGTCGCCGATCTTGTAGGTGTCGTCGAAGTACAACGCGATGCCGCCGAAGAAGTTCGCGACCGTGTCCTTCGCGGCGAAGCCGACCGCGATGCCGGCGACCCCCGCGGCGCCCAGGAGCGGCGTGATCTCGATGCCCCACAGCCACAGCAGGGTCCCGACGCTCCCGAGGAGCACCGCGAGCGTCCAGACGTTCGAGAAGACGGGCGCGAAGTCGAACCGGCCGCCCTCCTCGTTGACGGCCGCGACGAGCCGGTTCACGACGCCGTTCGCGGCGTGAGCCCACACGAGGACGATGACCGACAGCGAGGGTCGGCCGAACAGGGCGTCGAGCAGCTGCGGGTCGACGAGGACGGACGACCGGATCGCCGGGACCTGCGTGAGCGCGAACACGCCGGCGAGCGCGGCGGTGACGACGAGCGGGGCGCGCAGCGAGGAGATGACGATGTCGTCGTAGGCGGAGTCGGTGGTCGAGACGTACCGGCGGGCGACCCGCAGGACGACGAACTCCATGGCCAGGGCGGCGGCGACGGAGACGGCGAGAACCGCGACCGTCGCCTCGACCGCCGAGAACCCCTCGAACAACGCGGACAGCGACGGAATCATGCCTTCGAGACGCCGCTGTGCGAGATAACCGTTTCTGCGGAGCGCGCGGTCGATCGGGTCCGCGGGGAGGATGTCAATCGAATCGCTTCCGGACGCTCTCGGCGTGCGCCTCCAACCCCTCGGCCTCCGCGAGCGTCGTGATCGTTTCCGAGAGCGCGTCGAGCGCGTCGCGGTCGAGCCGCTGGACCGTCGACGACCGGAGGAAGGTGTCCGCGGAGAGCCCGCCGTAGCGCTTCGCGCCGCCGTTCGTCGGCAGCACGTGGTTCGTCCCGGTCGCGTAGTCGCCGGCGGCCACGGGCGAGTACGGTCCGAGGAAGACGGAGCCCGCGTTGGTGATCCGATTTAACAGCGCCTCGTCGTCGTCGGCGACGATCGAGAGGTGCTCGGCCGCGTACTCCTCGGCGAACAGCACCGCCTCGGGCATCGAGCGCGCGCGGAGGACGCCGGAGGCGTCGTTGTCGAGGGCGGCCCGGATCGTCTCCTCGCGCTCGCGCCCGGCAGCCTGCTCGTCGACCGCGGCGGCGACCGCGTCGGCGAGGTCGGCGTCGTCGGTGACCGCGACCACGGAGGCGTTCGGGTCGTGTTCGGCCTGCGCGACCAGGTCGGCGGCGACGAGGTCGGGGTCGGCCGTCTCGTCGGCGAGGACGAGCACCTCGCTCGGCCCCGCGAGGAAGTCGATCTCCACGTCGCCCTGCACGACCGCCTTCGCGGCAGTGACCCACTTGTTGCCGGGGCCGACCACCTTCTGGGCGTTCGTCACCGTCTCCGTGCCGTACGCGAGCGCGGCGATCGCCTGCGCGCCGCCGACCTGGTACACCGCGTCGGCGCCGGCCTCGTGGATCGCCGCGAGCGTGACCGGGTTCAGCTCCTCGGCCGGCGGGGTCGCGACCGACACGTGGTCGACGCCCGCCACGGTCGCCGGGAGCACGCCCATCAGCGCGCTGGAGGGGTACGCCGCCGCGCCGCCGGGCACGTACACCCCCGCCCGGTCGATCGGGCGGAACCGCCGGCCCAGCTCGCGGTCGCCGAACTCGTCGCGCCAGTCCTCGGGGCGCTGCCGCTCGTGGAACTCGCGAATGTTGGCGGCCGCCTCGCGGACCGCGTCGAGGACCGGGTCGTTCGCGTCGTCGAGCTCGGCGTGCGCGCGCTCCGCGTCGTCCGTCACGTCGATGTTGCCGACGGTCACGCCGTCGAACTCCTCCGAGAACTCCCGCAGCGCCACGTCGCCCTCAGTCCGGACCCGGTCGACGATCTCGCTCACGTCGTCGCGGACCGCGTCGACGCCGGCGTCGCGCTCGAAGAACGCGAGGCGCTCGGCCGGCGAGAGGTCGGCGACGGTTCGTACGTCCATACCCGCACTCGGAGCCGCGGTCAAAAGGGCGTTCCGACTCTCGCTCCGGCGGTCGGCCCTCGTTATCGCGGAGACGAGGGTTAAACGGCGATGGGCGACAGCGACAATCGCTTATAAATGACGGTGCGGTGGCGCGCCTCCGAGCGGTCGCCGTCGGCGACCGCGAGGAGTCCGCGAGGGAGTCGGCCGGCCGGAGCGAAGCGGAGGGCGGCCGACGAGGCTGGGGAGGTGTGAGGTGCGGGGCAGTGCGATGCGGGGTGGGACTCAAAGGGGCAGTCGCGATTCCCGCGAGCAACGCGAGCGGGAAGACGGGAGACAAAGTCTCCCGGAAGGACGAAGCACNGGGGTGGGACTCAAAGGGGCAGTCGCGATTCCCGCGAGCAACGCGAGCGGGAAGACGGGAGACAAAGTCTCCCGGAAGGACGAAGCACGGTGACGTAAGGACCGCAGCGAGCAACGCGAGCGAGGACCGCAACGAACCGCGCGAGTCGTCGCGACTGGGGCTTTGGCGGTGTTCGTCGACGCTTCGTCGCCAGCAGCCACTTATAAGCGATCAGCTGGGGCTTTGGAGATATTCACTGCCGATCTGCCAGCAACTACTTATAAGCGAGCGGCTGGGACTTTGCCGGTCTTCACCGCGTCGTCGCCGACGTATAAACAGCCGCTAGCAACACCGCAACTCGACTTATGAACAACTACTCTGTGGATCTCGAGGCTTTGTTGAAATCCTCTACAGCTGATACTTCCAACTCATCCGCGGTCAGTGCAAGTTACATCTTATCCAGTGTGTGATACCCAAATCCGGCACGGGGCTCCCGGAAACCACTGAGAGTGAACTATCTCTCCCCTTTTTGCCATATTGGCTCCTACAAGGGGGTATGGCGGAAAAGTCGACCGAACAACTCGAGTACGAGTGTGCCAATTTGCTCAAAGAGTTAGGCTTCAGCGAGTACGAAGCCTACACGTTCGTCTATCTCCTCCAACTCGGAACTGGCACCGCAAAGGACGTCGCAGAGATCGGCGACGTGCCTCGAACCCGCGTCTACGACGCCGTTGACGCCCTTCACGAACTGGATTAGTCGATATCCAACACACGTCACCCAAGAAATTCACGCCGGTGTCACGAGAGAGCGCACTCCGCAAGCTTGACCTCCAACGTGAGAACACCATCACGGAGTTAAGCGAACTGTTTGAACATCTCGAACCCGCCAGCCGACAGCCCGAGGAATTCGGAGTATGGACGGTCGCGGGTCGTGAGGGCGTCACCAGTCGTCTCCTCGAATTTATCGACGACGCCGAAAACGAAGTCATCTACATGACAGTCGACGAACTCCTTACTGACGACCACCTCGACCATCTAGCGGCGGCTGAAGAGCGTGGCGTCGATATCTATCTCGCGGGCCTTTCCGAGTCCGTTCAGGCCGAGATTCAGGAGCAGATTCCCTCGGCTAAACTCTTTGAGACGCTGTGGGCGTGGGGCGATGAGGGAGCTGGAAGCCTGCTTATCACCGACAAGCGAACTGCCCTCGTGAGTGTCATCGCCGACCGAGATCCGACAGATAGTATCCACGAGATGGGAATTTGGGGGACAGGCAAGCACAACAGCCTCGTTGTGGTGTTGCGAGCTATCTTCACTTGGCGACTCGACACCCTTTCGACCGAATCCGATCAATAGCCTCCTTCAGCGAACGGCCGTTTCATTCGATATCGTGTCTGAACAAGCGGATTTCAACAGAGCCAATCTCGACGGAACCGATCACTCCAACGGCCGGATCCCGGTCACGTCCAGCGTCGCGAGCGCGACCAGCCCGACCAGCAGCGCGGCGGCGGCGAAGAGGATCGGCGCAGACAGCGCCACGGCGACCTCGTAGGACGCGACGAGCCGCGTCGTGCCGCGGACGACGAACGAGAGGAAGACGAGCCCGAACGCGGCGAGCGCGAGGCCGACGAACCGGGACCTGTTCATGGCGGCTCCGGGTCAGTCGGACTGGGCGATGCCCGGTCCGTGCGGTCCGTGCTCGCGGGGCTCGCGCGCGGCGTCGAAGCCGCCGCACATCTCGTAGAACACCTCCTCGGGGTCCCGGTTCCACTGCCACTTCCAGCGGGTCCGGACGAGCAGCGAGATCTTGCGGGCGAACGACAGCTCCGGCGTCGTCGACACCGTGTCGTACCCCAGATCGCGGATCAGTCGGTGGTGGTCCGCGTACAGCACCGCCGCGAGCAGCACCGCGAGCTGGCAGTCCTCGGGGAGGTACTTGATGCCCGCGACGCCCTCCTCGTAGAGGCGCTCGGTCCGGGCGAGCTCCTCGCGGACCGCGGCCGCGACGTCGCCGTCGAACTCGAGGTCGAGGATCTGCTCTTCGCTCACGCCGTGCCGGCGGAGCGTCTCCAGCGGGAGGTACACCCGGTCGCGTTCGACCACGTCCTCGCGCACGTCGCGGATGAAGTTCGTCATCTGGAACGCCTCGCCGAGCTTCGTCGCGTGGGGGAGCGCCTTCGCCTCGGCCTCCCCGTCGAGCTCCATGATCGCCGTCATCATCCGGCCGACGGCGGCCGCGGAGCCGTCCATGTACGACTCCAGCTCCTCGTAGGTCTCGTACCGGTCCGTGTCGATGTCGCTCGCCATCGCGTCGACGAACGCGTGCACGTCCTCGTCCGGGATGTCGTGCTCCTCGCACACCGCGGCGAACGCCTCCAACACCGGGTCGTCGGCCGCCTCCTCGCCCAGCGCGGCCCGGCGGAGTCGGTCGAGCTCCGCCCGCTGTTCGTCGGGCGGCGCGGTGTCCGCGGCGTCGACGACTTCGTCGGCGATACGGAAGAAACCGTACAGCACGTAGGTCGGGTGACGGATCCGCTCCGGGAGCAGCCGGGTCGCGACGTGGAACGTCTTCCCGGTCCGGCGCTGGATCCGCTTCCCCTGGGCAACCTGCGTCTGCTCTACCATGCTGACCTCTGGTAGTCGGCAGGGAGGATCGAGAGCGGGTCGCCGATCATAACATACAGATCGGACCACAAGAACATAACAGTTCGCACAGCGTGGTTCGGTGTTCGGCGATCGAGGAACCGAGGCGTCAGTAGAAGGTGTCCGAGCAGTCGTAGACGACTCCGTGCGCCGGGCAGACGTACTTGCAGTGGCGGTGGTACATCGGCGTCTCACACAGGGGACAGGGCCGCCCGCCGGGGTCCGCCGTCGGCTCCCCCTCGACCCCGTCTCCACCCTCCTCGGCGTCGCTCATACCGGCTCGAACGGACCCGACGGGCATAACGGCTGTCTTCCGCGCCATCGCGGGCGACGCGGTTCTCCCCCGGCCCGCCCGTCAGACGTCGGCCAGCGAGTCGTACACCGACTCCGCGACCGACGCGTCGCCGAACGGGAGCGTCAACACGCCGCCCCACTCCTCGTCGGTCAGCGCCGACACCGTCGCCCTGTCCAGTTCGACTCTCCTGACCTCGCTCCCGTCGAGCGTCATCGACACCGCGAACCCCTTCGGCTCGTCCGTCGCGCCGGCGTCCGCCAGCCCCGTCTGGAGCGCGTCGATCCCGACGTCGCCGAGCGAGACGTACACGAGGTGGTCGCCCTCCTCGGCGATCACGCCCTGCACGCGGTCGAGATCGCCGGCGCCGAAGAGCCCCCGGTCGTCGTCGCCGTCGCGGAGCAGCCGCGCCTCGAACGGGGCGTCGGGATCGACCGGGAGGGACCCTGTCTGATCGTCTTCGTCATCGCCGGTCGCGTCATCGCCGGTCGCGTCTCCGCCGAGCGCGTCCCCGCCGAGCGCGCCTTCGTCGCCCCCGGTTCCGCCGCCGAGCGCGTCGCCGTCGGTCACCGAGACGGCGCCGGCGAACCCGACGCCGCCGACCGCGAGCGCCGCCCCGACCCCGCCGAGCATGCCGCGTCGAGAGAGTTCCATACGCGACGGTCCCCGTCGGTAGTAAAAAGGGTTACACGCCGATTCACGCGGCTGATAACGAGGTCCGAACGTTTGGTGGGGCCGTCTCGGATCCGACTCGACGGATCGCCTCTCGCTTGGAGCAACCGCGCGCTGACGCGTCCGGGCCTGACGCCGGGGATTCCAGCAGGTGATCGGTTTCAGCTGCGATCACAGTATGTCCGCCGACTGGAACCGATTATAGCCGAACCCGAGCGAGAGAACGATCCAGGCCGCGAGAATGGCGAACCCGGCCCACTTCGGGGGGTAGAACGAGGCCGACACCGGGTACGACATCAGCTCGTCGAAGGCGGGGATCACCGCCCGCGTCGCGTAGTCGACCGCCGCCGTCGGATTGAGCGCGTAGACGACGATCAGCCACGGCGGGGCGCCTGAGTCCGGGGGAGTGTAGCCGACGGTGACCGTCTGCAGAACCGCCGTGACGACGTTCCATCCCAACTGAAAGAGTACGTAGAGGGCTGCCGCACCGATAAACGCCGTCTGCTGAGTCCGCATCACCGACGAGAATCCGATGCCGATCGCGACGTAGACCGCACCGTAGAAGACCGTCAACAGGGTGTAGAGGACAAACTTGACGGCCGCGAACGACTCGTAGGTCGCCAGTGCGAAGACGGCAACGAGGAGATAGCCGCTGAGGATGGCGATACTCAAAACCGCACACCGCCCGATGAACTTCCCGAGAACGACGTCCCGGCGCGAGTTCGGCAGGCCGAGCAGGAGCCTGACGCTCCCGCTGTCGCGCTCGCCGGCGATGGCAGCGTAGGAAATACCCAACCCCAGCATCGGGACGAAGAAGGCCATCGGCTGGCCCATGCTGTTGAGCAGCGCCAGCGTGCTGGTCGGGACGCCGCTGTCAGAGTACATCTGCGGAACGTGTTGAATCGCCGCCCAGAACCCGGAGACGAAGACGAACAGCAGCGTGGTCGCGAGGAACGCTCCCGAACGGATCGAGTCGTTGAAGTCCTTTCTGGCGACTGCACGGAGGGACATTTGTTAGATGATTGTCGTTCGGAGTCATTAAATCTTGAGAGCCGCTATCTCCCGATTCGCCGTCAATTCTCCTCGAACGCGATCGAGTCGCGGGTCGCGGTCTCGCCGAACAGCCAGTCGGCGTGATCGACGGCGTACTCGCGGTGCTCCTCGGTGATGTAGCCGAGCGCGTCCTCGACGACGACGGGCCGGTAGTCGCGGAGGCCGGCGCTGCCGGCGGTGTGGAGCACGCAGACGTTCGCGAGCGTCCCGCAGATCAGGAGGTCGTCGATCCCGTGCGCGTTGAGGTACCCCTCCAGATTCGTCTGATAGAACGCGTCGTACGTGTGCTTCTCGACGACGTGGTCCCCGTCGCGCACCTCGAGGTCGCCGACGAGCTCGGCGTCCCACGACCCCTCGACGACGTGTTCGCCCCACCGGTCGAACTCGTCGTAGTAGTGCGCCCCGTCGAACTGCTCCGGCGGGTGTACGTCACGGGTGTACACGACGCTCGCGCCGGCGGCGCGGGCGCGGTCGACGAGGGCCGTCACCGGCTCGACGGCCGCCTCGCTCGGCTCGGCGTAGAGGCTCCCGTCGGGGTGACAGAACCCGTTCTGCATGTCGACGACGATCACCGCGGTCTCGGTCGGCTCGTACGGCATGCGCGGGGGTTGGACGCCCGGACTCAAAAACCACCGGCGCCCCTCGCGTCCGACCCGACCGCCGGCGTTCCGCCCTCCGCGCCGACCGCCGGCGTTCCGCCCTCCGACCCGACCGCCGGCGTTCCGCCCTCCGACCCGACCGCCGGCGTTCCGCCCTCCGCGCACCCACCGACAAACTACTTATCGGGTCGGCCGTAATCGCACCTATGCGACGGGTTCTCACCCTCTCGTTCGTCGCGGCCGCGATCGCCCTCCTGTCGATCGGTGCCGGCGGGGCCGTCGCCGCCGGGCCGACGGCCGCGATCCCCGGAGACGCCCCGACCAGCGCGACCGCCGCCGAGTGCGGCGTCGGCGACGGCACCGACCTCGTCGGCTGCTGGAACGGGACCCACTACGAGGACGAACTCTCGTTCAACCAGACGGACGGGCTGACCGAGTCGGAGTTGGAGGCGCTGACGCACCTGACGATGGCGCGGGTCGAGCACGTCCGGGAGCGACCCTTCCGCGAGGAGGTGCCGGTCGAGACCGTCACGCGCTCCGAGTTCACGAACGACTCCGCGAGCGGCGGCGCGGGCGGCTCGGACGCGGCGTTCCAGCGCTGGAACGACCAGGTGTGGAAGGCCCTGTTCGTCGTCGGCGAGGACGAGAACGCGTCCGACGCGATCGACGGCGTCTACGGCGGCGCGGTCACCGGGTTCTACTCACCGAGCGCGGGGGAGATCGTCCTCGTCGTCCCGGAGGGCGAGAACCCGCAGATCGACCCGTCGACGCTGGCACACGAGCTGGTCCACGCGATGCAAGACCAGTATCACGACCTCACGAGCCCCCGATACGTCGGCACCACGCAGGACGCCGACCTGGCGGTCGACGGGATCATCGAGGGTGAGGCGGTCCACATCGAGGAGGAGTACGACGCGCGTTGCGCCGCCGAGTGGAGCTGCCTCGCCCCGCCGGACTCCGACGGCGGCGGCGGGTCGACCCCGGACTACAACTTCGGGATCCTCCAGACCGTGCTCCAGCCGTACTCCGGCGGCGCGCTCTACGTCGAGGAGCTCGTCGACGAGGGGGGGTGGAGCGCCGTCAACGAGACGATGAACGAGCCGCCGACCGCGACCTCGGAAGTGATCCACCGCGAGCCCGACTACGAGACGAGCGAGGTCGCCTTCGAGGACACGGCGACCGACGGGTGGGAGACGTACCCGGACCAGGGGGTCGACGGCGCCGACACCGCCGGCGAGGCGTCGATGTTCGTGATGTTCTGGTACCAGAGCTACGAGTACCGCCACGCCGTGTTGGACCCGGACGCGACGGTCCGTGAGAACGTCCAGATCCACACGCAGCCGGACGAGGGGCTCCGGACCCGTCCGAACTACAACTACGCTCACGAGTCGACCGACGGCTGGGCGGGCGACGAGCTGTATCCCTACCGGAACGACGGGGACGCCACTGCGGACGGCGACGACGCGACCGACGGCGACGACGCGACCGACGGCGAGGACGGGTACGTCTGGGTGACCGAGTGGCAGACGGCCGCCGACGCGACCGAGTTCCGCGAGACGTACCTGCGCATGCTGACCGCCCACGGCGGCGACGACTACGCCGCCGGCGAGGTGTACGAGGTCGAAGACGGCGACTTCCGCGGGGCCTACGGCGTCGAGCGGAACGGGACCACGGTGACGGTCTCGCACGGGCCCGAGCCCGCCGACGTGCTCGAGCTCCGTCCCGACGCCGACCTCGAGGTCCCCTCGACCGACGACGGCGACGACGCGAACGGGACCGACGATGACGACGAGAGCGACGGGGCCGACGGGACCGACGCGGACGGCTCCGACGACGGGACCGACTCCGGCGGGGAGAGCGGGACCGACTCCGACGACGGCGACGACTCCGCCGGGCCCGACGCCGCCACCGGCGACGGCGTGCCCGGGTTCGGGGCCCCGGTCGCGCTCGTCGCCCTGCTCGCGGCGGTGGGACTCCTCGCACGCCGCACGCGGCCCTGAACGGGCGGGCTCGACCGGGGGCGTCCGCCCGCGCGACCCGGGTGGCTTTTCCTCCCCGGCGGTCGAACCGTCGGATATGACCGAGTTCGACATCGTCGACGCGGCCGCGATCCGCGGAGGCCGGGCGACGGACGCGTACTTCGAGCGGACCGAGACCGCCCTGGAGCACGCGGGCCGGAACCCCCGCGTCGTCGCCGAGGTGACCGCCGACCAGTTCCCCGACGGCGACTTCGAGCTGTTCGCCGGGCTGAAGGACGCGATCGCGCTCTTGGAGGGCCGCGAGATCGACGTCGACGCGGTCCCGGAGGGCCGCCTGTTCGACGGCGGCCCGGTGATGCGGATCGAGGGGCCGTACCTCGCGTTCGCGCGGCTGGAGACCTCGCTCTTAGGCTTCCTCTCGCACGCCTCCGGAATGGCGACCGCCGCGCTCGACTGCCGGGTCGCGGCCCCGGACTCGCAGGTGCTCTCCTTCGGCGCGCGCCACGTCCATCCCTCGATGACCGCGGCGGTCGAGCGCTCCGCGCTCGCGGGCGGGTTCGACGGCTTCTCGCACGTCGCCGCCGGCGACCTGCTCGGCCGGGAGGCGTCGGGGACGATGCCGCACGCCCTCTCGATCTGCTTCGGCCGGGGCGAACAGGAGGCCGCGTGGCGCGCCTTCGACGAGGCCGTCGACGAGGCGGTCCCGCGGATCGCCCTCTGTGACACCTACTCCGACGAGGTCGACGAGGTACTGCGCGCGGTCGAGGCGCTCGGCGACCGGCTCGACGGCGTCCGGCTCGACACCACCGGCTCGCGCCGCGGCGACTTCAGGCACATCGTTCGGGAGGTCCAGTGGGAGCTCGACGCCCGCGGCCACGACGAGGTCGACGTCTACGTCTCCGGCGGGCTCGGTCCCGCGGACCTCCGCGAGCTCCGCGACGCGGTCGACGGCTTCGGCGTCGGCGGCTACGTCTCCAACGCCGATCCGGTCGACTTCGCGCTCGACATCGTCGAAGTCGACGGGGAGCCGGCCGCCAAGCGCGGGAAGCTCTCGGGGGCGAAAGACGTGTACCGCACCGCCGACGGCGCGCACGCGGTCGGGCTCGCGGACCGGGCGGGGCCCGACGGCGCCGAGTCGCTCATGGAGCCGGCGATCCGCGGCGGCGAGGTCGTCGACGACGACGCGTTCGACCTGGACGCGGCGGCGGAGCGCGCGCTCGCGGACGCGGAGGCGGTGGGGTACGGGGCGGAGTAGCGGAGCGTCGGAAAGGAGTCGGTCGCGGCCGTTACAGCTCTTCGACGGCGCCGCCGTCGGCGCGCTCTCGGAACACCTGGCCCTCGATGAGCGTCACCATCGTCTCCTCGTCCTCCCACGCGTTCGGGGCGAGCTTCGCCTTCCGGCAGGCGCGCGAGAGGAACTCGGCGCCGGACCAACCGTTCTCGACGGGGACCGTCGGGTAGAGCCAACCGTGGGAGTTGCCGCCGTCGACGGCGACGCCGTGGGTGCCGATCTTCAGGTCGGCGAGGGGGTCGTTGGTGAGCACCGTGTTCGAGACGACGAACACGGAGACGGTGATGTTGTCGAGCTCCTTGGGCTCGACCTCGGAGCCGCAGGAGTCGCCGGAAGCGGCCTTGATGGCGGCCTCGACGATGGCGTGACCGAGCTGATCGGAGGTCTCCCACGCGCCGGCGCAGCCCCGGAGCCGGCCGCGACCTCTCGTGGACTCCAGTCGGACGAACGCCCCGGTTCTGGCGTAGAACGCCTCGCGCATGCTTCCGGGTTGTTCGCGTTGTCCGTGTCGGACGAACGACTCGACCGCCTCCCGCGCGAGTTCGACCGCTCGTGCACCGTCGTCGTACGACAGCTGAACGGTCTGAGCCTCGGACATGATAGTCCCTTACGTTGCTGACGACTTGAACGCTTCCCTTGGGGGCTCGGCCGCTCGCACCCGCTCGACAGGGGGATCGAGACGGCGGGCGATCGGCCGGTAAGCCGACCGTACCCTCGACAACCGAACCCCTTATTCGCGGGCGTCGGCTAGACGCGCTCGGACAGAGGGAGCCCGACTCCCGTGCCTCTGGCATGAGGAAAGTCCCCCCACCGGCCGGACGGGCGACCGGGCACACGCCCGGAGTCGGAGACGGCTGGCTCTGGAACAGCAACGACACCCCCCGCCCCGACCGATGATCCGCGTTCGGTCGCCTCGGCGACCGTCGGCGTTCGCGGGTACCCCCGCGAACGCGCGAACCGACCCGCAAGGGAAGGGAGTTAACCCGGAGAGGGCGCGTGGCTCCGCCGCGTCGGCGTGGCTTCGTCACGTCGGCGCGGCTCGGCCACGTCACAGACGGGTGGGAACGGATGGAACGGCGAATCCTCGCCGGTGCAAGTCCGCGCCACAAGGTAGTCCGGCCACGGCGCGGACGCTCAGCCGAATGTCGGGACGAACCGAAGGGGGCTTACTCCCCTCAGTCCGCTTTCGCCCCCGTGAGCCGCGGGTGTCGCCGGCGCCGTCGACCGCGCTCGGTTACGGCCGATCGCCGAGGCGCCCACCTATTTATCCGACCGCCACCACGGACCGCCAATGACTGCGTCACGCGCGCCGGCGGAACCCGCGGTCCGGGAGTTCGAGGCGACGGTCGAATCGGTCGACGGCCGCGAGGTCGTCCTCGACGAGACGTACTTCTACGCCGAGTCGGGCGGCCAGCCGGCGGACCGAGGGACCGTCGACGGGACCCTCGTCGAAGACGTGATCGAGCGCGACGGTCGGGTGGTCCACGTCCTCGACGAGGGCGCCGGGGCGCTTCCCGAGGCCGGCGAGACGGTCACGGCGATCGTCGACGACGCGTTCCGGACCTACTGCACCCGCGCGCACACCGCCTCGCACGTGCTCTACGGCGCGGCGCGCCGGACCTGCGAGGACCTCGGCTACGCCGGCTTTGACATCTCCGAGACGAAGGTGCGCGTCGACCTGACGACCGCGGAGCCCCTCGACGACGCGGACCTCGTCGAGCTGGAGCGACTCGCGAACCGGGCCGTCTGGGACTCGCTGCCGGTGTCGTGGGAGACGCTGCCGGACGACGAGGCTCGCGCGCTCGACGGGATCGCGTTCAACACGAAGACCGAGGAGGGCGCGATGAGCGGGAGCGAGGCGGTCCGGGTCGTGACGGTCGGCGAGCGCGGCGGAGAGGGCGACGAGGGACGTGACGGAACCCGCGGCGGGAGGGACGCGCCGACGTGGGACGTGGCCGCCTGCGGCGGGACCCACGTGCGGAACACGAGCGAGATCGGCCCGGTCTCCGTGCTCGACCGGTCGAACCCCGGCGAGGGCGTGACCCGCGTGGAGTTCGCGGTGGGGCCGACCGCGATCGACCACGAGGCCGCGGTCCACGCGGCGGCGCTCGACGCCGCCACGTCCCTCGACGCGCGGATCGGCGACCTCCCGGACGCGGTCGCCCGGCTCCGCGAGCGGGCCGACCAGCTGGAGGCCGACCTGCAGGCCGCCACGGCCGACCTGCTCGCGGCGCGGCTGCGGGAGTTTCCGACGATCGAGGCCGACGCCGACGGCGCGACGTGGGCGGTCGGGACCGTCGACGACGCCGACCCGAACGACCTGCGCGAGCCGGCCCAGCGCGTCCTCGCCGCGGCGGGCTCGCCCGACGCGATCGCGGCGGTCGGAACCGGCGACGCGCCGTTCGTGGTCGCCGCGGTCGCGGAGGAGGCGGTCGGCAAGAGTAATGACGACACCGCGCCCGACGCCGGCGCGGTCGTGGGTGCCGTCACCGACGAGTTCGGCGGCGGGGGCGGCGGGGGCCCGACGTTCGCGCAGGGCGGCGGGCTCGACGCCGACCCGGAGGCCGTCGTCGCGTGGCTTCGCGACCGATGACCGGCAAGCTCGGCCCCGACGCGCTCGCGGAGGTCCTCGCGGCGACAGGCGCCGACGACGCCGCGGTCGACGTGGGACCCGCCTACGGCGAGGACGCGGCCGCGATCGACCTCGCGGGCGCGGAGTCGACCCTCGTGGTCGCCGCGGACCCGCTGTCGCTGGCGGCGGACGCGGTCGGCGAGCTCGCGGTCCACGTCGCCTGCAACGACGTGGCCGCGAGCGGCGCGGACCCGCGGTGGCTCACGCACACGCTCTTCCTCCCCGACGACGACCCCGCTCGACGGCGGACGGTCACGAAACAGGTGGACGCGACCGCCCGCGACCTGGGCGTCGCGATCGTCGGCGGCCACACCGAGGTGCTGCCGTCGCTGGAGCGCCCGCTCTGCTCGATGACCGCGCTCGGCACCACGGACCGGTTCGTGTCGAGCGGCGGGGCCGAGCCGGGCGACCGGCTCCTGCTGACGAAGGGCGCCGGCATCGAGGCGACCGCGATCCTCGCGACGGACTTCCGCGAGGCGTGCGCCGAGGCGGGAGTCCCCGAGGAGACGCTCGACGCGGCCGCCGGGTTCCTCGACGAGGTGAGCGTCGTCCCCGACGCGGCCGCCGCTCGCGACGCCGCGAGCGCCATGCACGACCCCACCGAGGGGGGCTTACTGACCGCGCTCGTCGAGACCGCGAGCGCGAGCGGGGTCGAGTTGGCGGTCGAACGCGACCGGGTACCGGTTCGACCCGAAACGGAGGCCTGCTGTGCCGCGCTCGGCGTCGACCCGCTGGCGACGTTCGGCTCCGGCGCGCTGCTGGCGGCGGTCCCCCCCGAGCGAGTCGGCGAGGCGACCGACGCGCTGGCGGCCGCCGGGATCGCGGTCGGCGAGATCGGCGAGGTGCGGGCGACCGACGGCGAGGGCGACGCTCACGGCGGGGTCGAGGGCGGCGAGGACGGGAACGGTTCCGGGACCGTCCTCCTCGACGGCGACCGGATCGACGAGGCGCCGCGCGACGAGCTGTACCCGCTGTGGGAGTAGCGGGGAAAGCGACGGGAGAGCAGAGGCCGGGCGCCGACCCCCTCCCCGATCGCTCACCTTTTTCAGTGTGAGATCGAACCGAAGGGTATGACTGGCGCACGCGTCGGCTCGTCGCTCACCGACGAACAGGAGGCGATCCGTGACCTCGTCCGCGAGTTCGCGGCCGAGGAGGTCCGGCCCGGGGCCGGCGAGGCCGACGAGGCCGAGTCGTTCCCGGAGGACGTGTGGGACGGGCTCGCCGAGCTCGGCCTGACGGGCCTGACGGTCCCCGAGGAGTACGGCGGCTTCGGCGCCGACGAGACGACGTACGCGGTCGTCAACGAGGAGCTCGCGTACGGCCACCTCGCGGTCGCGACCGCGCTCTCCGTCCACTGCCTCGCGGCCTCCTGTATCGCCGAGTTCGGGAGCGAAGCCCAACGGGAGCGCTGGCTCCCGGAGATGGCGTCCGAGGGGCGGCCCGTCGGGATGTTCTGTCTCTCCGAGCCCCACGCGGGGTCGAACCCGGCGGAGATGTCGACGACCGCCGAGTACGACCCGGCGACCGACGAGTACGTCCTGAACGGCGAGAAGCAGTGGATCACGAACGGGAAACGCGGCGGGGTCGCGATCGTCTTCGCGAAGACCGACGGCGACGACGAGCGGTCGATCACCCAGTTCCTCGTCCCCGCAGACGCCGAGGGGTTCGAGGTCGGGAAGAAGGAGGAGAAGCTCGGGCTCCGCGCCTCGGACACGACCGGAATCTCCTTCGACGACTGCCGGATCCCGGCCGAGAACCGACTCACCGAGGAGGGAGCGGGGCTCTCGGCCGCCTTCCGGACGCTCACCGGCGGGCGGATCGGCATCGCGTCGCAGGCGGTCGGGCTGGCGCAGGCGGCCTTCGACGAGGCGAAGGCGTACGCCGCGGAGCGCGAGCAGTTCGGCGGGCCGATCGACGACATCCAGACGATCCGGCACACGTTCGCGGAGATGGCGACCGACATCTCGGCGGCTCGTCTGCTCGTCCGCGAGGCGTGCCGGCAGGCGGAGGCCGGGGAGGACAACCGCGTCGCGGCCTCGAAGGCGAAGTACCGCGCCAGCGAGACCGCGATGTCGGTGACCAACGAGGCCGTCCAGATCCACGGCGGGTACGGCTACACGACCGAGTTCGACGTCGAGCGGTTCTACCGCGACGCGAAGATCACGGAGATCTACGAGGGGACGACGGAGATTCAAAAGACGATCATCGCGCGGGGGGTGTTGGGCGAATGACGACGGAGGACGGACGAGCGGACCAGACGAGCGGCGAGGAGCAGATAGGCGAGACAGACGGGGACGCCCCGAAAAGCGCCGCCGGCGCCGTCCCGAGCGTCGACCGGCCGATCGACCTCGCCGCGTACGACGCCGTCGTCTACGACCTGGACGGCACTCTCGTCGAGCTCGCGGTCGACTGGGGGGCGGTCGCGGAGTCGGTCCTGGAGGTGTACGCCGAACACGCGATGATCCCCCCGACCGATCAGCTGTGGGGCCTGCTCGAAGCCGCCGGGGAGTACGGAATCCGCGACCCGGTCGAGGAGGCCATCGCCGCCCACGAGCGGGTCGGCGCGCGCGAGTCGACACTGCTCCCGCTCGGAGGGCGGCTGATCGGGGACGGCGAGGGGGGCGAGGGCGGTCGCCGCGGCCCTCCCGCGGGCGTCTGCTCGCTCAACTGCGAGGAGGCCTGCCGGGTCGCGGTGGAGACCCACGGACTGGGCGACGCGCTCGACTCGGACGCGATCGTCGGGCGCGACACGGTCGACACGCACAAGCCGGAGCCGGAGTCGGTGCTCGCGGCGGTCGAGCGGCTCGGCGCGGAGCCGGGACGCGCGCTGTTCGTCGGCGACTCGCGGCGCGACGCCGTGGCGGCGGAGCGCGCCGGCGTCCCGTTCGCGTGGGCAGCGGACCTGATCGATCGGTGAGAGCGACCGGCGAAAACAACCGGTTCAGAAGCGGAATCGGCGATTCAGCGGTCGGCTGTGTCGTCCTTGTCACCGCCCTTATCGCCGTCGTCTGAGTCGTCCTCGTCATCAGCCTCAGCGCCGTCCCCCGCGTCGTCGATCTCGCGGTCGTCAGCGTCGGAGGCGTCGACCGACTCCGTCACCCCGCCGTCGCCCGCGTCGGTGCGTCGCGCGTAGATCGCGACGGCCACGGCGGTGACGAACCAGATGGGGGCGCCGACTCGGACGGCGAAGGCGGCGCGGGCTCCCCACGAGTCGAGGGTGACGAACGCGGAGAGGACCGCGACGACCGGAGCGCCGACGAGGATGGTGACGACGAACGTCGTCTGCATCACCCAGCCGTAGTCGACGCCCTCGTACTCGGCGCGCTCGACGGGTTGCACGACGGGTCGTCCGTGGCGGACGTGCAAATCGGTGACGGTCCGCGGGCGCGTGCGAGGGTGGTCCGGAGATTGTCGAGAGGTGGTCGAGAGGTAGTCGAGAGTGGTCCGGAGGTGGTCCGGGAGGGACCCGATGTGCCGGATTCCGGCGACTTTAACGGGTTGCCCGGGCGTGTTCGACGTATGACCACGACGCGGGGACTCCGGGAGGGCGACGAGCCGATCACGATGCTGACCGCCTACGACGCCCCGACGGCGGCCGTCGTCGACGAGGCCGGGATCGACGTCGTCCTCGTCGGCGACAGCATGGGGAACGCCGTCCTGGGCTACGACTCGACGCTCCCCGTGACCTTCGAGGAGGTCGCGAGCCGGACCGCGGCGGTCGCCCGCGCGACCGAGGACGCGCTCGTCGTCGCCGACATGCCCTTCCTCTCGTTCGGCGTCGACGAGGCGGAGTCGGTCCGCAACGCCGGCCGGCTCCTGAAGGAGGCCGACGCCGACGCGGTGAAGATCGAGAGCGGTCCCCACACCGTCGAGACGACGCGGCGGATGACCGACATCGGGATCCCGGTGATGGCGCACCTCGGCTTGACTCCCCAGCACGTCAACCGGCTCGGCGGCTACACCCGGCAGGGGACCGACCAGGACGCCGCCGAGGAGATCGTCGACCTGGCCGGCGAGCACGTCGAGGCCGGCGCGTTCGCGCTCGTGTTGGAGCACGTCCCCGCGAACCTCGCGGGCGCGGTGACGGAGGCGCTGGAGATCCCGACGATCGGTATCGGCGCCGGCCCGGACTGCGACGGCCAAGTGCTCGTGATTAACGACGCCGTGGGGCTCGGCGAGTGGTCGCCCCCGTTCTCCCGGCAGTTCGGCGACGTGCGCGGCGAGATGCTCGACGCCGTCGAGGCGTACGAAGAGGCGGTGATGAGCGGCGAGTTCCCCGCCGAGGAGCACTCGCACGTGGAGGAGGAGCTCGAGGATTTGTACTGAGTCGGATATTTATAAGCGAACAGCGCTGCGGAGAAGGCCTCCGAAGCCCCAGCCGCTCGGTACTATGCGATCAACTACTCTGCGGTGAACACTGCCAAAGCCCCAGCCGTGCTCGGCTCCCACAGCTCGCTGCGCTCCTCAGTCGTTCGCTTCGCTCACTCCTTGCGGTGCTTGCATCGCTGGGGTTCGCCGAGCACGGCTGCCCCTTTGAGTCCCACCCCGTCCCGCACAACACCGCAGCCTCACACCTCCCCAACCTCGTCGGCGCGGCGCTTATAAGCGCCGCGCCGACTCCCTCGCGGACTCCTCGCGGGCCGATGGCCCGCTCGGAGGCGCGCCACCGCACCGCTCGTTTATAAATAATTGTTGCTCCCACTCACGGTTATTTAAATACCGCATCGTCACTATCGATCTGCTCTACCCACTCTCCCTATCGGTCAAAAGTCGGATCCGCACGGAGCTACAGAGCCGGATCCCGCGTCGAAACCGCCGCACCCGGCGTGGGGTATATACGCGCCAACGGCCTACGTGAACGCGTGACAACCCGGACCATCCGCGCCCGCGACCGGCCGGTGTTCGGCGTCGACGTGCACAGCGGCGACGTCCGCGGCGACGATCCCTCCTACGCCCTCGTGATCCTGGACCCCGTCGACGACGACGACCCGGACGCGCCCGACATGGACGGCCCGATGGCGCGGGTGACCCGCGACGTGGTGTCGTTCCGGAAGCTCTGTCGGCTGATCGACGACCGCGAGCCGCTGTACGTCGCCACCGACAACGCCTACGAGCTGGCGGCGAACAAAAACGAGCTCGTGGGGTTCCTCCGGTCGTTACCCGACGGCACGCGGCTGGTGCAGGTGACCGGCGCGGAGCGCCCGGAGCCGCTCTCGCGGGTCGCCTCCAGACACGGGATCCCGTACGGGAAGGAGCCGATGAAGGAGGCGGAGGCGTCGGCCCGGCTGGCCGCGGCCAACGTCGGCCACGAGGTGACCGCGTTCACCGACGAGACGCGGGTGAAGGTGTCCCGCGGGCGCTCGACCGGGAAGGGCGGGTGGAGTCAGGACCGCTACACCCGCCGGATCCACGGCAACGTCCGGAAGCGGACGCGGCAGGTCCAGTCGAAGCTGAAGGAGGCGAACCTCGACTTCGAGCGCGACGTGACCGAGAAGTACGGCGGCTACGCGAACGCGACGTTCGCGGTCGAGGCCCGCCCCGAGGACATCCCGGTGTCGAACTCGCGGGCCGGCGACGTGCGCGTCGAGGTCGAGCGCGAGCGCCGCGACGGGATCGAGTACGAGCCACTCGTACAGCGGCGCGACCGGGTGATCGTCGGGATCGACCCCGGGACGACGACCGCGGCGGCCGTCGTCGGGCTCGACGGCACCGTCCACGCGCTCTACTCCTCGCGGACCGCCGACACGGCCGACGTGACCGAGTGGATCATCGAGCAGGGCCGCCCGATCATCGTCGCCGCCGACGTGGAGCCGATGCCGGAGACCGTCGAGAAGTTCCGGCGCTCGTTCGACGCCGCGGGCTGGCGCCCGACCACGGACCTGCCCGTCGACGAGAAGCTCCACCGGACCCGGGAGAGCAACTACGACAACGACCACGAGCGCGACGCGCTGGCGGCCGCGCTGTACGCCTACGACGACCACGAGGACCAGTTCGAGCGCGTCGCGGCGAAGACCCCGCCGCGGCTCGATCGCGAGGCGGTGATCGCGGGCGTCGTCGCGGGCGGGTCGTCGGTCGAAGCCGTCATCGCTGATCTCAGCGAGGACGACGGCAACGGGGCTGGCGGCGGGAACGGCGACGCGGACGCCGACGAGACGGACCCCACCGAGCCCGAGCGCACCGAGGAGGAGGAGACGATCCGGCGGCTCCGCGAGCGAGTCGACCGGCTGGAGTCGCACGCCGAGTCGCTCGAGGACGACCTCGCCGACCGCGACGAGCGGATCGCGGAGCTGGAAGGGGAGCTGGAGGAGGCGAGACGCGAGGAGCGCGTCGAGGCGCGGAGCCGACGGGCGGTGTCGCGGCTCGAACGCGAGACGGACCGGCTCGAGCGCGAGCGGGACGAGGCACGCGAACGGGTCGCGGAGCTGGAGGGGAAAGTGGAGACGCTGAAGGAACTGTGGCGGCTCGACCACTCGAACTTCGACGACGTGGCCGCGGACCAGGGGCTCGCGAGCGTGAAGGTCGTGGAGCAGTTCACCCTCGACGCGATCGAGGCCGCCGACGAGGCGTACGGCCTCGTCGCCGGCGACGTGGTCTACCTCCGGGACGCCTCCGGGGCCGGTCGGCGGACCGCAGAGCGGCTTGCGGAGACGGATCCCCGCGCCGTGGTCCGCGACGGGAACCTCTCGGACGTGGCCGATCAGGTGCTCTTCGACCACGACGTGCCGGTCCTCCCGGTCGACGCGGTCCCGGTCCGCGAGGTCGACGAGCTGGCGGTCGCGAGCGAGGACGCCGTGGCGGCCGCCGTCGACGACTGGGAGCGCCGGGCCGAGCGGCGGCGGAAGGCCGAGAAACAGGAGCACCTCGACCGGATCATCTCGGAGCATCGGGCGGGGCAGACGCTCCCGGAGACCGAGGAGTAGTTCGGCGGTCTTCGCGGCGAGCGCTCTCCCCCGCGCCACCCGTTCGCCACCCGTCCACACGCATCCAGAAGTCATATGACCGACAACCGCACAGTCGGAAGCATGGACGCTTACGAGCGGATCACCCGGAACGCGGCCGAGGTGGTCACCGAGGAGGAGATCGAGGCGCTGGCCGACGACCCCGACGGGAAGCGGGCGTACGTCGGCTACGAGCCCTCGGGCGTCCTCCACATCGGACACATGCTCACCGCGAACAAGCTCATCGACCTCCAGGAGGCCGGCTTCGAGGTGACGGTGCTGCTCGCCGACGTGCACGCCTACCTCAACGACAAGGGGTCGTTCGAGGACATCCGCCACACCGCGGAACGCATGCGCGACCAGTTCATCGCCTACGGGCTCGACGAGTCGAACACGCAGTTCGTGCTCGGCTCCGACTTCCAGCTCGACGACGACTACACGCTGGACCTCCACTCGCTCGAGCTCGAGACGACGCTCGCGCGGGCCGAGCGCGCGATGGCCGAGATCACCTCCGGCGACTCCGTGAAGGTGTCGCAGGCGGTGTACCCCCTGATGCAGGCGCTCGACATCCCGTACCTCGGCGTCGACCTCGCGGTCGGCGGGATGGAGCAGCGCAAGGTCCACATGCTCGCGCGCGACGTGCTCCCGAGCATCGACCGCGAGCCGCCGACGAGCCTCCACACGCCGCTCATCGCCGACCTCGGGACCGGCCGCGGGAAGATGTCCTCCAGTACGGGCGTCACCATCTCGATGGAGGACTCCCGCGACGACATCGAGTCGAAGGTGAACGACGCCTACTGCCCGCCGACGGCCGACCCCGAGCCGACCGACGACGGCGAGGCGCGGGAGAACCCCGTCCTGCAGGTGTTCGAGTACCACGTGTTCCCGCGGTTCGACACGGTCGTCGTCGAGCGTCCCGAGGAGTACGGCGGCGACTTGGAGTACGACAGCTACGACGCGTTAGAGGCGGAACTGGAGTCGGGCGAGCTTCATCCGGCGGACGCGAAAGGCGCGCTCGCGGAGTACCTCGACCGGCTGATCGCGCCGGGGCGCGAGCAGCTCGCAGAGTAGGTGACTTCGGTCGGTTTTCGTCGCTTCTGCTCGCATTTCGGCGTCGTCTCTCCTCGCATTTCGGCGCCGTCTCTACTCGCTCGTCGCGTGCCCCTCGTACTCGCAGCTCCCGTCCAGACAGCCGCGGCCGGCGGCCGTTTCGAACACCGGGAGCCCGCAGTCGCAGTCGTCCACGACGACGCCGGAGGGGATGGAGAAGGTGGTCTCGCACTCCGGGCGGTGCTCGCAGGCGAGGTAGACGCGGCCGGGCGCGAACTCGACGGTGAGGTCGCCCCCGCAGTCGGGGCAGTCCCAGACGCGGTCGAACCGGTCGCTGACGGCCGCTTCCATCGGGTCGCACGCGGGATCGAGACAGAGGTGGAACGGCTCGCCGCGCTCGACCCGGATCTTCGGGAGCCCGCAGTCGTCGCAGACCCCGTCGGTGACGCTCGCGCCGGCCGGGAGCCCCCAGCGGGTCTCGCAGTCGAGACAGACCACGTCGCCGCGCGACCGCACGAGCACCCCGCCGTCCTCCGGGCAGGTGCCGACCGGGAGTCCGGCCTCGGTGATCGGCAGCGCGCGGCCGGCCGTCGCCTCCTCGGCGACGACCCGGAGTCGGCGAGTGCCGTCGCGAGCGGTGACCGAGAAGCCGTCGCCGTCGCTCTCGACGACGACCGAGTCGGGGCGCGTGAGCCACGCGACCGGCTGGTAGCCGTCGGCGTCGTGGACGAGGGTGGTGTCGTCCGGTTTGATCAGGACGACGACGCGCCCCCGGTGGGTGCGGGAGCGGTCGCCGCGCTCGGTCACTCGACAGTCGCCGGCGAACACGCGGAGTCGTTCGGGCATACGACGGGTGGCCGCGGTATGGGTGAAAAGTGGCGGGAGCGGGGGTTTATCAGGGATATAGAGCGGGTGTCGGTGATGATCGATATGGGGTGTTCCTCATCGACGGCGCGGTGAACGGTTCCGGAGTTCCGATCGATCGCTTATAAATCGAAGGTTCCGGATCAACGGTGAAGGCAACCAAATCCACAGTCGCTCGTTTATAAACGATTGCTGGCACTAGATCGACGGTGAACACCTCCAAAGCCCCAGCCGCGATTCCCGCTCGTGTTGCTCGCGGGAATCGCGGCTGCCCCTTTGAGTCCCACCCCGCACAGCGCCGCACCTCACGCCTCCCCAGCCTCGTCGGTCGCCCTCCGCGTTGCTCCGGGCGACCGACTCCCTCGCGGGCTCCTCGCGGGCCGATGGCCCGCTCGGAGGCGCGCCACCGCACAGCTATTTATAAACGATCGTCGCTGTCGCTCATCGCTGTTTAAATATCCCGTCGCCAGCGGCGACTCACGGGGTCGGATTCCGACGCTGACGCTCCCTACTCCACGCGAACCGTCCGCGTCGCCCTGACGGGCATCAGCGGCAGGTCGGGGAAGACGACCTCGACGACGAACTCCAGCTCGTCGGTGTCCGGCGGCCCGAACACGCCGACCGGGACCGTCGTCTCGCCGTCGAGGTACGTCGTCGTCGCGGTCATCTCCACGTCGTTGACGGTGACCCGGATCCCCGCGCGAGCGCTCCCGGAGACGGCGGCCACGGCGACCTCGCACATCTCGTTTTCGCCGACGGCGACGGCGTCGGGGAAGTCGCCCCAGTCCACGTCGATCCGGGGGCAGTCGCGCGCGGCGTCGACGATGCGCTCGGCGACGGAGCCGCTCATCCCGGCGTTCTCGAGTTCGCTCGCGCCGGCGTCGACCACCTCGGCGGGGGAGGTGAGCCCGGCGTCGGCGAGCCGTTCCGCGCGACCGGAGCCGACGCCGTCGATCGCGGTGAGCGCGACCGCCTCGCGGGAGACGCCGTGCTCGACGCGCGCCTCGACGCGGCACGCGAGGTTGGCGGCGCGGGGGCCGGCGAACCGGTCGAGGAACTCCGAGAGCGCGGCGAGCAGGCGGAGCGCGTTCTGCCGGATCACCCACGCGTCCGAGCGCAGGTCCGAGGGGATCGCGTCGGCCATCCCCGCGAGCAGGATGGCGAACACCTTGCGGTGACCGTCCTCCAGGTCGGTGTCGCGGCCGTCGAGGATCCGGTCGATCGCGTCCGACTCGGCCGAGCGCGCGGAGACCGAGTCGAACTCGCCGGCCGACGCGACCGTCTCCAGTACCGAATCGACCGTCAGCGTCTCCCGATCGGCGAGCCGCCGGAAGCGACGGGCCGTGTCTAAGCGGAGGTAGTACTTCGAGGCGAGGCGACCGAGCCCCGTCGGCTCGATCGCGAGGTCGTCGTCGGCCGCGACGAACCCGTCGTCGACGAGCGACTCGAGGGTGTCGCGGACGCGGTCGCGGAGGGTGGCGAACTCGTACTCGTCGGGCTTCGACTCGGCGCGGACGTAGTAGAAGGTGGTCTCCAGCCACTCCATCACGTCCTCTAACCCACGGATGGTTCCCATCGCGATCTCGGCGTTGAGGTGCGACTCGAGTTCGGCGGCGAGCCGCGACTCGATCTCCTTGCCCTCCTTCAGCAGCGTCCGGTACTTATCTGCGTCCGCGCGGTCGCAGACGACCCAGCCGTACCCCACGTCGTCGTAGCCGGGACGGCCCGCGCGCCCGAGCATCTGGAGCACGTCGAGCGGCGAGATGTCGGTCTCCCCCTCGAGCGGGTCGTGGTACTTCGTGTCGCGGATGACGACGCAGCGCGCCGGGAGGTTCACCCCCCACGCGAGCGTCGACGTCGAGAAGAGGAGCTTGATCTTCCCCTGCTTGAACCACTCCTCGACGCGGTCGCGGTCCCCCTTCCCGAGCCCGGCGTGGTGGAAACCGACGCCGTCGGTGACGGACTGACGGAGGGTGTCGTTGGTGAGCTCCTTCGCCTCGTTGTGGAAGTCGTAGTCGCCCCGCGAGTCGATCGGGATGTCGCGGTCGGTGATCTCGTCGCGCGCCTTCTTGGCGGCCTGCACCGTGTCCTGCCGCGAGGAGACGAACACGAGCGCCTGCCCGTCCTCGCGCACGTGCGGCTCGGCCAGATCGAGCGCGCGGTAGAGCCGCCGGTACTTGTCGGCGAACGCGTTCGAGCCGTGCGAGTACGTCTTCACGCCGGTCTCTAAGTCGACCGGGCGGTACTCGTCGCCGAACTCGTAGGTCGTCTCCGCGGGCGCGTCGAGCCACTCGGCCACGTCGTCGACGTTCGGCATCGTCGCCGAGAGCGCGACGACGCGCGGGTCCTGCAGGCGGCGGAGCCGCGAGACGGTGACTTCGAGCACCGCGCCGCGCTTCTCGCTGTCGAGCAGGTGGACCTCGTCGATGACGACGCAGTCCACGTCGGTGATGAAGGAGTAGCGTCCGGAGTCGTGCTTTCGCGTGGCGCTGTCTGCCTTCTCGGGGGTCGTCACGAGCACGTCCGCGCGCTCCGCGCGGCGGGGGTTCAGGTCGCGCTCGCCGGAGACGACGTACACGGAGTAGCCGAGCTCCTCGAACCGCTCCCACTCGCTCTCCTTCTCGTTGGTGAGCGCGCGCAGCGGCGCGACGAAGAGGGCGGTACCGCCCTCCGAGAGGGTCTTGCAGATCGCGAGTTCGGCGAGCGCGGTCTTGCCGGAGGCCGTCGGCGCGGAGGCGACCACGTTGTGGTCGGACTGCAGAATCCCCGGCAGCGCCTCGCGTTGCATCCGATTGAACTCGTCGAACCCGAAGGCGTCGGCGAACTCCGGCACCGCGTCCGCGACCTTCACGCCGCACCACGCCCGTGGGCGACTCGACGGTAACCGAGAGTCGTTCGCATCACGTCGAACGGGGGGCCTCAAGCGCAAAGGCGTTTCTCATGCGGTCGGCGCGGTCGCGGTCGACGCCGGCGGACCCGAACCGCGCCGCCGACCCCGAGCGTTTACGTGACCGCGGGTCGACCGCCCGGTATGTTACCGTCGTCGCCGGTCGTCATCGGTGCCGCCGCCGTGATCGCCTTGCTCGTCCTGCTGGTCGGCGTTCGTCGGCTGCGCTCCCCCTCCTCGGAGGCGCGGGAGTCGAAGCGCGCCCACGAGGCCGCCCAGGAGCGCGACCCGCCGGTCGAGGTCGGCGAGACGTACGAGTTCGGCGTCACCGAGCTCACCGACCACCACTCGGGGAAGGAGGTCGCCGTCGGCAAGGTGGAGGGGTTCGTCCTCTTCACCGAGGACATCCCCGGTGACGTGGCGAAGGGCGACGTGATCCGCGCGAAGGTGCTCTCGTTCAACGAGGGTCGAACCTCGGCCGACGCGACGTACGTGGGGAAGGCGTAGGACGGAGTCCGATCCCTCAGTCGCTGGCCTGAACGTACCCGTCGATCGCCGCCCCGAGATGCCACACCGGCTCGAGGAGCAGCATGAAAATCCCGATTCCGACGAACACCAGCACGGTAGACACCAGCATGTAGATCACGAAGCCGCCGAGCCAGTAGAGGCCGCGGCCTTTCAGTCCGCCGATGATGTGTCCCAGTCCGGGGATGATAAGCGAAGCGAGCGCGACGATGATCGGGTTCCCGGTGTCGTTCTCTGCTGACATGTGTTCCAGCTGTTTATTCAGACTTATATGAATTTATCTGATACGGCAGATTTGGGCGGCGAAGCGTCACAGTCTGCGATCGATTTCGAACGTCGTCGACCGAACGTCAGTCCCGGACACAGATCACTCTCGAGATGTGTTCGAACGCAGACGGACCGTCACCGGGACCACCTCCGCTCCGAGCATGAGGTTCATACGTGATGGCGACGAAGTGGTTTCGTAATGGCTCAGGCCGGGAATCAGGACCTCACGGAGCGGTTCATTCAGTTCTACCGTAACTACTACCGTGAGGAGATCGGACAGCTCGCGCAGCGGTACCCCAACGAACAGCGCTCGCTGTACGTCGAGTACGACGACCTCTACCAGTTCGACCGCGACCTCGCCGAGGACTTCCGCACGAAGCCGGAGCAGATGCGCGAGTACGCCGAGGAGGCGCTGCGGCTCTACGACCTCCCCGCGGACGTCAGCCTCGGCCGTGCACACGTTCGGATCGAGAACCTCCCCGAGAGCATCGACATCCGCGGCATCCGCGTCCACGACGACCACATCGGCAAGCTCGTTTCGATCAAGGGCATCGTCCGCAAGGCGACCGACGTCCGCCCGAAGGTGACCGAGGCCGCCTTCGAGTGCCAGCGCTGCGGCACGATGACGTACATCCCCCAGAGCGACGGCGGCTTCCAGGAGCCCCACGAGTGTCAGGGCTGCGAGCGACAGGGCCCCTTCCGCGTCAACTTCGACCAGTCGGAGTTCATCGACTCCCAGAAGCTTCGCATCCAGGAGTCGCCCGAGGGGCTCCGCGGCGGCGAGACGCCCCAGAACATCGACGTCGATATCGTCGACGACATCACCGGGAAGGTGAGCCCCGGCGACCACGTCACCTGCGTCGGCGTCCTCCACATCGAGCAGGTCGAGCAGGGCAACGAGAAGTCCGCCATCTTCGACCTCTACATGGACGGCGTCTCCATCGCCATCGAGGACGAGGAGTTCGAGGACATGGACATCACCGAGGCGGACAAACGCGAGATCATCGAGCTCTCCAACCGCGACGACATCTACGAGGCGATGGTCGACTCCATCGCCCCCGCCATCTACGGCTACGAGGAGGAGAAACTCGCGATGATCCTCCAGCTCTTCTCCGGCGTCACCAAACACCTCCCCGACGGCTCGCGGATCCGCGGAGACTTGCACATGCTTCTTATCGGAGATCCGGGTACTGGAAAAAGTCAGATGATCAGTTATGTCGAGAATATTGCTCCAAGATCAGTTTATACATCTGGAAAAGGATCATCCGCTGCAGGACTTACGGCCGCAGCTGTACGCGACGACTTCGGCGACGGACAGCAGTGGTCGCTCGAGGCCGGCGCGCTCGTGCTCGCCGACAAGGGGATTGCCGCAGTCGACGAGCTGGACAAGATGGACTGCGTCACCGGCGACGCGCTGGTCACGCTCGCCGACGGGCGCGTGGAGCGCATCGACGAGCTGGCGCGGGAGGCAGCGGAAGACGGCGAGATCGAGGAGCTGTCGAACGGTCGCCACATTCGCGACGTCGATCTCGCGGTCTGGACGATGGACGAGGACGGGCGTCTGGTGAAGCGTCCCGTCTCCGCGGTACACGAGTACGACGCGCCGTCGGAACTGACACGCGTGACGATGGAGACCGGAGCGTCGCTGACCGCGACGGCCGACCATCCGTTCTTCGTCCTCGATGACGGGGAGCGCGTCGAGCGTGAAGCGGCCGCGCTCAGTGACGGCGACTGGGTGTACGTCCCTCGCGCGATTCCGACGAAGGCGGCAGATGGCGCGGGAGCGGTAGCGGCGACGGGAAGTGACGTCGATGCCGAGGCCGTCGATAACGGCGGGGGAATCGACGCCGCGACGGCGAGCGTCCTCGGGTACCTCTCCGGCGACGGGAACGTCTACTACGACCGCGAGGAGGGGGTCTACGGCGTCCGGTTCACCAACACCGACGAGGAGCTGCTGGCCGACTTCGAGCGCGCGGCGCGGACGGCGTTCGACGCGGAACCGACGCGACCGCCGAGCGAGAAACGCGACGGCGGCGCCGAGACGGTCCGCATCACCGGGAAAGAGCACGCCGACGCCGTCCTCGACGCGGGGATGAACCTCGGCCGATACGACGAGAAGTGCTTCCCCACACCTGTTTCGACCGGAAACCGCGCGGCGAAGGCCGCGTTCGTTCGCGCGCTGGCCGACAGCGAGGGACACGTCGACGAGTCGGCGGGCAACGTTCGGATAGCGTCGGCGAGCCGGGACCTACTGGACGGGGCGCGAAACCTCCTCTTACAGTTCGGCGTGTCGAGTCAGCTCCAACGCCGCGAGCGCGACGAGGGCCGCGACGTGTACTACCTCACCGTGACCGACGCGGGTTCGCTGACGGCGTACCGGCGGTATGTCGGGTTCACAGCCATTCGAAAGGCGGATGCACTCGACCGCGTCGTCGAGGCCGCCGACGGCGACCGCACGATTGTCGACGTGGTCCCGGAGATCGACGACGTGTTGTCGCGGTCTCGCGAGTCGCTCCGGCTTCACCAGAGCGAGTGCGGACTCAACGCGGTCACGTACCACGACTTCGAGAACGGGAACGCGAACGCGTCGCTCCATCGGGCTGCCCGGATACTCACGGCGTTCGATGACAGACTGGAGACGGCCGCTGACGACCGGCGTCGACTCGACGAGGAATCGACGTGGGAGAGGCTCGCGGAGCTGCGAGGCCGATACCACGTCTCGCAGTCCGAGTTGGCCGAGGGGACGGCGCTGTCACAGCAGCAGATCTCTCGCGAGTGGGGCGAAAACGACGAGGTTCGTCGGCTGGTGACCGATCGGCTCCGCGAGGTCCTCACCGAAGTCGCAGAGACCGACCTCGACGACCTTCGCGAGTTCGTCCGGGGTGACGTGAAGTGGCGTCGCGTCGACTCCGTCGAAACCGTGCTGCCGGAGTCGACCGAACACCGTGGCGAGGTGCTTCGGCAGCGTCTCGCCGACGTCATCGGCGGACCGGTCGAAACGGCGGAGCGACGGTCTCGCGAGCTACTCGACCGCGGTCCGGTCGGCGAGACGCGGACAGAACTATCGGCGGCGCTCGACGCGTACGGCGTCAGTCAGGCGGACGCGGTGTCGGGGCTCGACGTGAGTCAGGCGACCGTGTCGCGCTGGCTGTCGGGCGACGTCGAAACGGACCGGCTCGACCACCTGCGCGAGGCCGTCGTGGAGGAGGTAAACGCCGTGAAGGCGGAACTGCGGTCGATACTGGCGCGGATCGAGGACGGGGAGCGACCAAAGGTGTACGACCTGACCGTCGAGGAGACGCACAACTTCGTCGCGAACGGGCTCGTCGTGCACAACTCTTCTGACCGCTCCGCGATGCACGAGGGGCTCGAACAGCAGAAGATCTCCGTCTCGAAGGCGGGGATCAACGCGACGCTCAAGGCGCGGTGCTCCCTGCTCGGCGCGGCGAATCCCAAGTACGGCCGGTTCGATCAGTACGAGCCGATCGGCGAGCAGATCGACCTCGAACCCGCGCTCATCTCCCGGTTCGACCTCATCTTCACGGTGACGGACAGCCCGGACCCGGAACACGACTCCCGGCTGGCGAAACACATCATCAAGACGAACTACGCCGGGGAGATCAACACGCAGCGCGAGGAGCTGGCGAGCTCGGAGTTCACGCCGGAACAGGTCGCGGAGGTGACCCAGGAGGTCGCCCCGGAGATCGACGCCGAGCTGCTCCGGAAGTACATCGCCCACGCGAAGCGCTCCTGTTTCCCGACGATGACGGAAGAGGCGAAAGAGCTGATCGAGGAGTTCTACGTCGACCTGCGCTCGAAGGGCGCCGATGAGGACGCTCCGGTCCCGGTCACCGCCCGGAAGCTGGAGGCGATGGTGCGGCTCGCGGAGGCGAGCGCGCGGCTCCGGCTCTCGGACACCGTCGAGCGGGAGGACGCCGACCGCGCCACCGACATCGTGGAGTCTTGTCTGAAGGACATCGGTATCGACCCGGAGACGGGCCAGTTCGACGCCGACGTGGTCGAGACGGGCACCTCCAAGAGCCAGCGCGACCGCATCAAGAACATCAAGGGACTCATCGCGGACATCGAGGAGGAGTACCAGGAGGGCGCACCCGTCGAGGAAGTGCTCGACCGCGCCGGCGAGATCGGGATGGACCCCGGGAAGGCCGAACAGGAGATCGAGAAGCTCCGCACGAAGGGCGAAGTGTACGAACCCCAACAAGGTCACCTCCGAACGACGTAGATGGACCGGATCTCCGCGATACGGAACGTCGAGGACGCGCTCCGCGCGTTCGAGAACGGCGACGCCGACCTCGCCGACACCGAGCGACGGGTGGCGGCGACCCTCCGGACGTACGCCACCGAGTTCGACGGCGAAGACGACGTGTTCCGCGCGGTCGGCGAAGAGCCCGTCGACGGGACCGTCGTGGTCGCGCCCTCGGCACCCGCGGCTCGAGAACGCGTGCTCGCGCTCGCCGGCGGGGATAGTTTAAACAACATGACAAACTCAGAAAGCGATCCCGTCCCCGAGTTCGACGTGGAACGAGTGTGATCTGCGTATCAGTTCGGAACCGATAAGTTCCGGAACCGATCAGCCGCGTTCGTGCTGCTGGTCGTGACGTATTCGGCGGCGGCCCGCACCGGCCTCCGAAACCTGTGTCGGCGCCACGAGGAGACGGTCGCGCGACGGTTCGGGCGGGCGGCGCTGCTCGACGCGACGGTGTACGGTGCGTTTCTCGCGCTCCGACTGCGCGAGTCGTACGGCGGGGAGGTACAGATCGAGCGGACGGAGCCGTTCAACGAGTTCGTCGCGCTCGACGAACCGGTCCGCGAGGCGGCGAGCGCGTACGCAGACCGCGACGCGAAATCGACGCCGTACGCCGCGTTCGCCGCCGGGACCGACCATCCGGATCCGGACTCGATGCGGGGCGACGAACTGTGAGCGAAACCGACGAGCGGGGCGACCGCGGCCGGCTCGACGAAACGCCCGAAGTCGATGCCGCCACCACCGCTCCCGAGCCGACGGTTCCGGATCCGACCGCCGTGCTCGGTCGCGTTCCGACGGAGGCGGACCTCCGGCGCGAGCTCGCCGCGGCGGCCCGGACGCTCGGGCTGGCGTCCTCGATCGAAAGCGAGCTGATCGAGATCTGCGACGCGATCGCAGCGGTCGAGATCGAACCGGTCGACCTCGACGCGCCCCGGCGTCGGGTCGCGGCCGCGAGCGGCGAGGAGGATCGGCTGAAAGAGCGCGTCGCGGCCCTCCGCGGGGGCGTGCAAGCGCGGCGAGAGACCGACGCGGAGACCGACGAGGCGCTCGGCGACTTGGAGTCGGCGGCCGCGGAGCTGTCGGCCGCACAGAGCGAGCGGATCGCGGCCGAGCAGGCGCTCCAGCGCGCCCGGGAGCGAGCGGCAGACGCGCGTGACGCCCGCGAGCGACGCCTCGAACTCCGGGACCGACTACGGAACCGACGCCGGGACGCTCGCCGAGAGCTCGCGCGGGAGGTGTACCCGGCGTTCCGGGACGCGCTGTCGGTCGTTCCGGGAGCCGACTCCGCCGACGCCGGCGCAGAGCCCACGGCGTACGAGGGCCCGCCCCTCGCGGCGTCCCTGGCGGCGGTCCGGATCGCGGATCTGGACGAACCGGTCGCGCTCGGCACGGAGGCGGTCAGGTGGATCGTCAACCACGGCGGCGCGGCGCCGGAATCGGTGATCGACGCGCCGGCGGTCAGGCCGTATCGACGGACGGAGCCCTGACGGTATTCGATCGGAGCGGGCGCCGGCTCAAAACGAGACGTGCGAGGTCGATCCCGGTCCGTCGTCGCCGTCGTTCACGCCGCCGTCGTGCAGGTAGTCGTAGTGCTCGTCGGTGAGGAGGACGGTGTCGTCCTCGACCGCGATCTCCACGCCGGGGAGCGCGGTCCCCGACGCCTCTCCGTTGTCGCACTCGCCGGAGCAGGCGTCGAACATCGAACCGTGTCGCGGACAGATGATCTCGCCGTCGCGGATCGCCGCGCCGCGGCCCGTGTCGAAGCGCTGGTCCTCGTGCGTGCAGTTGTTGACCCACGCCCTGACGCCGGGGTCTTCCTCGCACGGGACGAGGATGACCTCCGTCTCGTTTCCGAACGCGTCCTCGGCGGTGAAGCGGTGCGAGCCTCCCGCCGGGACCTCGGAACGGTCGGCGATCGCGGTGGCGTCAGACATGGAATCGGCGTAGGGGCGTCCGGTCGAAAAGCCTGCCGACCGGTCGATCGGGCAAGCGTGGAAGTCGGTTCTCTCGCCCCGTTCGATGGGTTTTATCCGGTCGTGCCGCATGGATCCGGTGTGAGTCAGTTCGATCGGACCGCCGGCGCGGACGCGGGTACGGAGACCGACGCGGCCGCGAAGAGCGAGACCGACGCCGACGGCGACCTGACGGCCGCCCTCCGGACGGAGTCCCGAGTGCTCCCCGCGGAGGTGTTCGCCACGCTCGGCAACGACACGCGCGTCGACATCCTGCGCGCCCTCCTCGAACTCGGCGCCGACGAGGCCCCGGTGAGCTTCACCGACCTCTTCGAGCGGGTCGACATCGACGACAGCGCCAACTTCAACTACCACCTCCGTCAGCTCACCGGCCACTTCGTCAAGCGGAGCGACGACGGCTACGCGTTCCGATACCCCGGTCGCAAGGTCGTCAGCGCCATCTTCACCGGGACCCTCACCGAGCGCGCGCAGGTGGGGTTCTTCCCGGTCGAGGGCTCCTGTTACGACTGCGACGGCGACCTCCACGGCTGGTACGTCGACGACACGCTCACCGTGGGCTGTGCCGACTGCGGCACGATCCAGGTGAGCTACCCCTTCCCCTCGGGCGGGCTCGACGACCGCACGACCGACGAGCTGTTGCAGGCGTTCCACCACTACGTCCGGCACCACTACTGTCTGGCCGCGGACGGAGTCTGTCCGGAGTGCACCGGGGCGGTCGAGACGACGCTCGTCCGCGACCCCGACGAGGAGGACCTCGACGTCGCCGTCGAACACGTCTGCGGGCGCTGTAACTACCGGCTGCGGTCGACGGTGGGCGTCACCCTGCTGGACCACGCCGAGACGCTGCTGTTCTTCTCCGAGCGCGGCGTCGACCTGAACACCGAGCCGTTCTGGGGGTTCGACTGGTGCGTGAGCGACGAGCGGACGACGGTCGTCTCCGAGGACCCGCTTCGGGTCCGGCTCTCGCTCCCCTGCGGCGGCGACGAGCTCCGCGTGGTCGTCGACGGATCGGTGGACGTGGTGGAGACGACGCTGGTGGTGTGAGTCGGAGAGAGTAGGTCTGCGTACCCGTCGCTCGCGGAACGAAAGCGCCCGTCGGGCGGGCCGGACGACCCGGCGGGCGACAGGAGAATACCTCGGGTGGATCGGCCGAATCCGGACCGATCGATCGACTTCGTTACTCGAAGAGCTCGACGGCCTGCTCGTAGCGGGTCGCGGGCTCGCTCCAGTCGACGACCTCGAAGAAGTTGTCGACGAACTCGCCNAGCGCTAAGATTGGGTGGCCGCCCCAGATCGCGCCCTGGTCGTGCTTGTCGACCACGACGTTCCGCAGCTGGTTCGAGAACGTGTCGTACACTAACAGCGCCCAGCCGGACGCCGCGGACGCCGCCGCCTCGAACTCGCCCTTCCACGCCTCGTAGGAGCCGAAGTCCTCCGCGATCCGGTCAGCGAGTGCACCCTCGGGCTCCTCGCCGCCCTCCGGGCTCATGTTCTGCCAGAACAGGTCGTGCAGGATGTGGCCCGACGAGTTGTGCGTCACGTTCCGNCCCTCGGGCTCCTCGCCGCCCTCCGGGCTCATGTTCTGCCAGAACAGGTCGTGCAGGATGTGGCCCGACGAGTTGTGCGTCACGTTCCGAAGCGCGCCACCCGACGACGAGAAGTCGCCCGACTCGCGGTTCTCCTCGAGCGTCTCTTCGGCCGCGTTCCATCCATTTACGTAGCCCTGATGGTGCGTGTCGTGATGCCATTCCAGCACCTGCTCGGAAATGTGCGGCTCCAGCGCGTCGTACTCGTACGGTAACGGATCGAGTTCGTAGCTCATNGTGTCGTGATGCCATTCCAGCACCTGCTCGGAAATGTGCGGCTCCAGCGCGTCGTACTCGTACGGTAACGGATCGAGTTCGTAGCTCATGTTACATTCCTGTCTATGCACGGGACGGGTAAGAGCGTTCTCTGTAGCGTTCTTCAGTAAGATATCTTCAATAAAAATATGGCGTTTAGTCACGCTTTACACCGTGTTTTGAAATCTTTTGTGTATTATACATACATAATCTGTTAGGTAGTCACTACCGGCGACGCGGGCCTTATCTGTGCCGGACTCGTCAGATCGAGTATGACACCAGACGAGGCGGCCGCGGGCGGCGTCGAGCCGCTCCCCGGCGAGGCGGTCCGGCACGGAACGGGCGTGAACTCCGACCGCGCGTTCCCGACGAGCGGGTATCCCGACAACCTCGACCCGTTCGTGCTGTTCGAGCGGTTCTACATCGACCCGGACAAGGGGTTCCCGATGCACCCGCACAAGGGGTTCGAGATCGTCTCGTACATGATCGAGGGCGGGATGGACCACGCGGACTCGCTCGGCGTCGAGCACACCGCCCGCGAGGACGAGGCGATGCGGATCACGACCGGAAGCGGCATCCGCCACTCCGAGTTCCCCGCCGACGGCGAGGCCTGCAACGGGCTCCAGCTCTGGGTGAACCTCCCGCGCGAGGAGAAGGAGGCGGACCCGGACTACGTCGACGCGGGCGCCGAGGAGCTTCCCACAGTCGAGCTCGACGGCGCGACCGTCACGACCGTCGTGGGCGAGGGGTCGCCGATCGAGTTGTACACCCCGATGGAGTACCTCGACGTGCACGTCAGCGACGGATGGACGTGGGAGATTCCCGAGGAGTGGTCCGGGTTCCTCTACGGCGTCGGGGGGAGCGGGACGGTCAGGGAAGCCGGAGCCGACGCGAGCACCGGGGTCGACGCCCGCCGCGAGTTCGGCGGCGGCGACGTGCTTCCGAACGCGGACGCGCGGGACGTGACGGTCGAGAACGACGGAGACGGGGCGCTCCGGTTCGTCGCCGTCTCCGGGCGCCCGCACGGAGAGCCGATCCGCCAGCAGGGGCCGTTCGTCTTATAAATCCGCTCGGCGACGGAGAGCGAGGTATGATACCGCGGGACGCCGAAGGGGCGACCGAATGCCACTCGATCCGGACCGCGTTCAGACCGTCACCTTCGACTCGTACAGCACCCTCGTCGACGTGGAGGCGGCCGAGGCGGCGCTCGCCGACCGGGTTCCCGATCCGGAGCCAGTGTCGCGGCTCTGGCGCTCGCGGTCGCTGGCGTACACGTTCGTCGCGAACGCGGTCGACGCCTACCAGCCCTTCTACGAGATGAACCGCGACGCGCTGACGTACGCGCTGGCGGCTCACAACGTCGATCTATCGACCGGAGAGCGCGACGAGATCCTCGCGGTGTACCACGAGCTGGAGGTGTTCGACGACGTGCGGTCGGGGATCGAGCGCCTGCGCGACGGCGGCTACGAGCCGTACGTGCTCTCGAACGGGAACCCGGAGATGCTCGACTCGATGGTCGAACACGCCGGGATCGGCGACCTCGTCGAGGACGCCATAAGCGCCGACGAGGTGGAGACGTTCAAGCCGGCGACCGAGCTGTACCGCCACGGCGCCGCTCGAACCGGGACACCGATCGACGAGATCGTCCACGTCACCGCGGGCTGGTTCGACGTGCTGGGCGCATCGCACGCGGGGATGCAGGCGGTGCGCCTCAACCGGAAGGGAACGCCGTGGGAGCCGTTCGCCGGCGACCCGGATCTCACGGTCGAATCGATCCACGAGGTGGCCGACGCGCTCGGGGTCTGAGTCGGTCGGCCGAATTCAGGAGGCCGATATCGATGCCGGCTCCGAACGCTCAGTCTCGCTCGGCGATGATCGTCTCCCCGGCGCGCACCGCGTCGCCCTCGCGGACGAGCAGGTCGCGCTCGTCGACGTCGGCGGGGAGGATCACGTCCGCCCGAGAGCCGAACGAGACGTGGCCCACGCGCTCGCCGCGGTCGACGGCGTCGCCGGGCTCGACCGACGGGTGGATCCGACGGGCGAACCAGCCGGCGATGACGAGCAGCTCGTACTCGCCGAAGTCGATCGCGACCTGCTCGTTGCGGTCGGACTCCTTGTCGAACGCGGGCCGGTTCGCGCCGGGGCGGTGCCGCACCTCGCGGACCTCGCCCGCGAGCGGGGCGCGGTTCACGTGCACGTCGGTGACGTTCATGAACACGCCGACGCGCAGGCGCTCGCCCTCCTCGCGCACGACGCTCACGGTGCCGTCGGCGGGGGCGACGACGACCCCCTCGGCGTCGGGCGCCGACCGGTCGGGGTCGCGGTGGAACCAGAGGACGCCGAGCGCGAGCGCGAGCAGGCCGGCGCCGACCGGCGGGAGGAGAGGCAGCATCGCGGCCCCGAGGAGGGCGGGAACGAGCGCGAGCCGCCACGCTTCGTCGACGACGTCGAACGGGAGGACCCTCGCGAGCGGGGGATTCCGGGACACGGTCAGGCCCCCACGGGGTCTCGGAGGTCCGGTCGGAGCTCGGTGCGTCCCGCGGCCCACGCCGCGAGCAGGTGGACGAGGTGGGTCCGGTCGTCGAGCCCGTCGACGAGGTCGAGGTCGGCCTCGCCGGCGAGGACGTGGAGCCGCGCGAGGTCGTCGCCGCCGTACTCGGAGCCGGCGCGGGCGACGCGCAGGGTCTCCCGAAGCAGTTCCCCCCCGTCGTACCCGCCGTCGTCGAGCAGGTCGTCGAGGGTCGAGCGCGCGTCCTTCAGGTCGCCGGCGCGGGCGTCGGCGAGCGCCTCTCGGATCGCGTCGTCGTCGCCGACCTCGCCGAGCGTCTCGTAGGCGGTCGACATGGTGATCTCGCCGCCCTCGACGGCGGCCGCCTGCGCCGAGAGGATCGCCTCCCGGAGGTCGCCGCCGGCCGCGCTGGCGACGAACTCCAGCCCGTCGCCGTCGTAGTCGACGCCCTCGCGGTCGCAGATCGTTTCGAGCACGTCGATCGCCTCGTCGGTGGTCGGCGCGCGCACCCGCACCGGGAAGCAGCGCGAGCGGATCGGCGCGATGAGCTTCGACGGCTGCCGGGTGGCGATCACGAACTGCGTGGTGCGGTGGTGCTGTTCCATCACGCGCCGGAGCGCCTGCTGGAAGTCCTCCCGGATCGACTCGGCGTTGTCGAGCAGGACCGTCTTGTACTCGCCGGACATCGGCGCGTAGGACGCCGACTCCTTCAGCACGCGGTTTATCATGTCGCGTTTCGCCATCCGGCTGCGGCCCTGCAGGAACCCCTCGAAGCGGGGGTCGGTCCGGATCTCCTTTTTCGTCCGGCCGAAGAAGTCGGCGACGTTGATCTCGATCAGGTCGCTCTCGGGGTCGTCGTGGGCGGCCCGGGTCAGCGCCCGCGTCGCCGCCGTCTTTCCGACCCCGGGCGGTCCCTGCACGACGAGGTTCATCGGCTCGTCGACCGCGCGCTCCAGCCGCTCACGGGCCTCGTCCTGTCGGATCTCGTCGAGCGCGGGAGCGTGCGCGTCGATCCACAGCGGTCCCTCCATATCGTGTCCGTCCGGGACGAGCGCTCAAGAATCGGTCGGTCGGCGCGCCGAGCCGACGATCCCGCCCCACCGGTCGGGGACGTCGACCGGGGGTACACCGACAATTTGTTACGATCACCCCGGCTCAAATCGTTGAGAAGTCGGTCGACGGCGATCTCTGAGCTATCGCGATTATCGCCTCTCGATCGTTGAGAAGCAGTGTACGACGTTCTAGTACGCTCTCTGTTTTTTAATAATATTTTGAGTAAATGAACATCAATCGTTAAGTATGGGGCAGCCGAACCCGTGGACACATGTCACGTGACAACAGTGCCGATTCGGAGAATCGATTTACCCGACGCCACTACGTGGCCGGCGCGGGTACCCTCGCGACCGTGGGGATCGCCGGCTGTTCCGGCGACGGCGGCGACGGAAGCGATGGCGGTGACGGAAGTGACGGAAGCGACGGAAGCGACGGGAGCGACGGCGGCTCCGGCGACCCCGTCGAGGTGCTCCACGGCTGGACCGGCGGCGACGGCGCCGCGGCGGCCGAGGCGCTCGAGGAGGCGTTCAACGAGGCCCACTCCGACACCGGCCTCGAAATGAACCCCATCGGCGGCGGCGGCAACCAGAACCTCGACGCCGTCGTCGCGAACCGGCTCCAGAGCGACGACCCGCCGGGGTCGTTCGCCGGCTGGCCCGGTCCGAACCTCCTCCGGTATCAGGGCGTCCTCGGCAGCGTCGACGACGTCTGGGAGGAGAACGGCTTCGAGGACGCGATGGTCGAGGAGGCGGTCGAGCTCCACCAGCAGGACGGCAGCTTCCGCGCCGTGCCGCTCGGTTCCCACCGGCTGAACTGTCTCTTCTACAACGTCTCTGTCGTCGAGGACGCGGGGGTCGACGTCGACTCGCTCGATAGCCCCTCGGCGCTCGTCGACGCGTTGGAGACGGTTTCGACCGAGACCGACGCGATCCCGATGACCCACGCGATGGCGGGCACCTGGACGACGACGCAGCTGTGGGGCGCCGTGCTGCTCGGCGAGAGCGGCTATCAGCCGTACATGGACTTCCTCGAGGGCAACGGCGACGAGGAGGCCGTCCGGTCGGCGTTCGAGACCACGGCGGAGATGCTGGAGAACTACATCAGCGACGACGCGTCCTCGATCGCGCTGACCGAGTCGAACCAGAACATCATCAACGGCGACGCCGCCTTCATCCACCAGGGCAACTGGGCGGCGGGCGCGTTCCGGAACGCCGAGGACTTCGACTACGAGGACGACTGGGGCTTCAAGACGTTCCCCGGCACGGAGGGGATGTACACCCTCCACTTCGACTCGTTCATCTACCCGGCGGACAACCCGACGCCCGAGGCCTCCAAGACCTGGTCGGCCTTCGTCGGCAGTCCGGAGGCCCAGATCGCGTTCAACCAGTTCAAGGGGTCGATCCCGACCCGCACCGACGTGAGCATGGAGGAGTTCGGTCCGTACCTCCAGGAGACGGCCGACGACTTCGCGAACGCGGAGTACCGGCCGCCGAACCTCCAGCACGGGCTCGGCGTGCCCTCCGAGACGATGACGGCGCTCAACGACGTCATCTCCTCGGAGTTCACCGGCCCGTACAACGTCGACGCGGCGACCGAGGGCTTCCTGGACGCGGTGTCGAACTGAGCTCCACGGATGCTCGATTTTTACCGTCGATTGTACCGGACGATCAGGCCCTCCTCGGGGGACGGCGACGAGGTCCGCGCCGACGGCGGCGTCGTGAGCGACGGCCCCGCGACCGGTCCGCCGACGGAGCCGGACCGGGACGCGACGGCGCGCCTCAAGGCAGCCCTGGACCGGCGCTTCGGGAGCGACTTCATGGAGTCGTCGATCTTCTGGCTCCCGCCGTTCCTGCTGATGGGGCTGTTCGTCTACGGTGCGGTCATCTGGAACCTCCTCATCTCGCTGACCGACTACCAGCGCTTCGAGAACGCGCCGGACTACTCGGATCTCGACTTCGAGATGTACACCCGGGCGCTCGCGGACTCCGGGTTCATCGACGCCGCGGTCAACACGCTCATCCTGCTTATCGCGTTCACGGCGGGAACGCTCGCGGTCGGCCTCGTGCTGGCCATCCTGATCGACAGGGGGATCCGGTTCGAGAACTCGTTCCGGACGATCTACCTCCTGCCGATGAGCCTCTCGTTCGTGGTGACGGCCCAGTTCTGGCTGTGGATCTACAACTACAACAACGGGATCGCCAACAGCGTCATCGGGACGTTCGGACTCGGTCCGGTGAGCTGGCTCGGCAACCAGGACATCGTCCTCTACGCGGTCATCTTCGCGCTGATGTGGCAGTTCTCGGGGTACGCGATGGTCGTGTACCTCGCCGGCCTCCGCGCGATCCCCCGCGAGCACTACGAGGCGGCCAAGGTCGACGGCGCGTCGACCCTGAAGATGTACTGGCGCGTGATCATTCCCCAGCTGAAGGGCGCGACGATCAGCGCCGCCGTGGTGCTGATGGTGTTCGGCATGAAGGCCTTCGACTTCCTCTACTCCCTGTCTGGGGGGTACCGGCCGCCGAACGGCGCCGACATCCTCGCGACGAAGATGGTGCGTGAGGCCTACGCGAACCTCAACTGGGCGTACGGGTCGGCGATCGCCATCGTCCTGTTCGGGATGGCGCTCAGCGTCATCGGCCCCTACCTCGTCTACGAATACCGGAGGGACAACCTATGAGCGACAGCGAACCTCGAACCGACGGCGGCGCGACGACGATAGGGCGGCTGCGCCGGAACCTCGATCGGATGACGGTCGAGGGCGCCGGCCTGTACGTCGTCCTGGTCTTCGCGGCGGCGTTCTACCTCGTCCCGATCGAATCCGGGCTGGTCACGTCGTTCAAAACCGGCACCGCGATCATCCAGACGGCGCCGTTCGCGCCGCCCGGACCGTCCGGACTCACGTTCGAGAAGTGGCAGACGGCGATCGACACCCTGCTGCGCGGGATGGGGAACAGCCTGCTGTACGCCGTCCCCGCGACGGTGATCTCGGCGTTCGTCGGGAGCATCACCGCGTACGGGCTGACGATTCCGACGTGGAAGAAGTCGTACAAGGCGGTGGTGCTCATGCTCATCATCGCCGGGATCTTCATCCCGTATCAGGCCGTGCTGGTCCCGCTGACCCAGTTCTGGTCGCAGTGGGCCCAGCTCGACCAGGTGCTGTCGTTCGTCTGGGCGCTCGGGATCGACGACGACTACGTCGGTATCGTCGAGCTGGTGATCACTCACGTCGCCTACGGGATCCCCATCTGTACGCTCCTGTTCCGGACGTACTACAAGACGATGAGCGACGAGATGATCGAGTCGGCCCGCCTCGACGGCGCGACGCTCCGCCGGGTGTACCGGCGGATCGTTCTCCCGCTCTCGGGGCCGATGTTCGCCGTCGTCCTCATCTACCAGTTCACCCAGATCTGGAACGACCTCCTCTTCACGCTCGTGATCGTTTCGACCGAATCGAGCCCCGCGGCGCCCGTCGTGTTAATCTTAGCGGGCCTCGGGAGCTCGCTGGAGGGGCAGGACTTCGCGCTCCGGATGGCCGGGGCGTTCTTCGCGGCGCTGCCGACGCTGGCGGTGTACATCTTCTTCGGCGAGGAGTTCGCCGAGGGGGTGGCGGCGTGACCCACACGCCGGTCCCGTCCGGCGACGGGGACAGCCCGAGAGAAGACGCGGCGCGGCGCACGAACGACCACTCGACACCGACCACAACTCACAGATATGGCAACGCTTGAACTCGACTCGATAACGAAGACGTTCCAGGACGGCGACGAGGAGATCGTCGCGGTCGATGATGTTTCGCTGTCGATCGACGACGGCGAGTTCCTCGTCGTCGTCGGTCCGTCCGGCTGCGGCAAATCCACGACGCTCCGGATGGTCGCCGGCCTGGAGACGATCACCTCCGGCACGCTCAGCATCGACAACCGCGTCGTGAATCACGTGAAATCGCAGGACCGGGACATCGCGATGGTGTTCCAGTCGTACGCGCTCTACCCGCACATGAGCGTCCGACAGAACATGTCGTTCGGGCTCGAGGAGTCGACGGACCTCCCCGACGACGAGATCAACCGGATGGTGAGCGAGACGGGGGAGATGCTCGGTATCTCGGACCTACTCGACCGGAAGCCGAGCGACCTCTCGGGGGGCCAACAGCAGCGGGTCGCCCTCGGCCGGGCGATCGTCCGCGACCCCGAGGTGTTCCTGATGGACGAGCCGCTCAGCAACCTCGACGCGAAGCTCCGCGCGGAGATGCGGACGGAGCTCCAGCGACTCCAGAACGACCTCGGCGTGACGACGGTGTACGTCACGCACGACCAGACCGAGGCGATGACGATGGGCGACCGGATCGCCATCCTCGACGGCGGCGAGCTACAGCAGATCGCGTCGCCGCTGAAGTGCTACCACGAGCCCGCCAACCAGTTCGTCGCGAGCTTCCTCGGCGAGCCGTCGATGAACTTCTTCGACGTGGCCCTCGACGGCGACCGGCTCGTCGGTGACGTCTTCGAGTACCCCATCGACGACGAGGTGCGGGCCGACCTCGGCGAGGCGACCGACCTCGTTCTCGGGATCCGACCCGAGGCGATCAAGCTCGTCGAGAGCAAGAGCGACGCACACGAGTTCGAGATGACGGTCGACGTCGTCGAGCCGATGGGCGACGAGAACACGGTGTACCTGCACTTCGACCCCGACGCGGACCCCGAGTCCGCCGAGACGCTCGTCGCGACGATCGACGGGTTCACGCGGGTCAGCGAGGGCGACTCGGTTGTCGCGCGGATCCCGCAGGACGCGATCCACATCTTCGACGGCCTCACCGGCGAGGCGCTCCACAACCGGTCGATGGAGGACGCCGCCGATCAGGTCGACCTCGCCTGACCGGGACGCGGGCCGTTTCGGGTTTCTCGCTCCGTTGAACCTCGGCAGATGATGCGTTCTGACTCACGATGGTCAGTACAGCAACAGCGGCGAGCAATTTCGGGAGTGAGTGTTGCAGATCGGTGGTGAGATTCAATATTTAAACGATCGCAAGCTTCAGCGACGATTGTTTATAAAAACGATGCGGTCGGCGCGCCTGCGAGCGCCCATCGGGCGCGAGCAGCCCGTACGAGGTCGCAGCGCCGAGCGGAGCGAGGCGACCGTCTTCCGGCGGTGCGGTTGCGGTCGGGTGGGACTCAAAGGGGCAGTCGCGAGGACGAAGCACGGCGATGCAAGCACCGCAGCGAAGGAGCGGTAGCGACTGAGCGAGGAGCACAGCGAGCCGCGCGAGTCCCGCGAGCAACGCGAGCGGGACCACGAACGTCGCAGCCCGCGCAGCGAAGCGAGCAGGAACGACGTTCGGAGGTCCNGCCGCGCGAGTCCCGCGAGCAACGCGAGCGGGACCACGAACGTCGCAGCCCGCGCAGCGAAGCGAGCAGGAACGACGTTCGGAGGTCCTCGCGGCTGGGGCTTTGGAGGTGTTCCCCATCGATCCACAATCAACCACATATAAACAGCCGACAGCAACACCACTTGATCGCTTATAAATAACCGATCGGCCACAGTGCTCCACGTACTCCCGCAGTCGATCGAGAAGCGGCCCTCAGCAACCGGGCGTTTCCGGCGAGAATACGTCTGAAAAAGACGTTACGGCGGAGCGATTTCCGATTTGGGAGTCCCCCTCACCAGTAGGTGGTCCGATCGACGCCCTCGGCGACGAGCGCCGCGGCGGCGACGTGGGCGTACGCGCACCAGCCGAGCGCGAGGAGCGCGGCGGCGCTCCGCGCGGCCGTCGCGGCGAGCGCGCTCCACGCGACGACGACGAGCACGGTGGCGCCCACCCACGCGAGGAAGTACGTGCTCGACGCGGTACCGCGGAGGGCGTCCCGTCGAAGCCCGGCACGGAGCCCGTCTCGAACGCTCACGACGGCCGCCGCCGGGAAGAGGTAACTGCAGACGACCGTGACGAGCAGCGCGACGGTCGCGAGGGCCGCGAGGGTCACGCCGCCCAGCGCGTCCGGAACCGTCCCGCTCGCGACGACGTAGCCGGCCGCGGCCACGGTGAGGGCCGCGGGGAGGAGGTAGACGGCGGCGGCGCCGAGCAGCCGTCCGGCGAGCCGCCACGTGACGGTCCCCGCGAGCGGGAGAAATCCGTCGCCCGCGAGGACGCCACCGAGGAGGCCGAGCCACGCGAGGAGGGGAACGGCGGCGAGCAGCAGCGGCGCCACCAGCGACCAATCGGGCCAGAGGCGCGCCGCGAACCGGACCAGCGTCCCGCAGACGAGGAGCGCCGCCAGGCTCTTCGCGGTGCCGTCCAGCCGCGGTCGGTCCGCGAGCGGGTACCGGAGCGCGTCGAGGAACACGTCAGAAGCTCTCGCCAGCGCCGCGCAAAACGATGACGGTCGCGGCCGGGATCACTCGCGGACCCGCTCGACTTCGCGCCGGAGTCCGTCGCGAACGCGCTCGGCGAGGTCCTCGGCGTCGCCGCGGTCGGCGGTCTCGGCGTCCTCGGTCGCCAACAGCCGGTCGAGTTTGCGCTCGAACTCGCGCTCGTCGATCTCGCCGCGGGCGTAGCGCTCCCGGAGCGCGCGGAGGGCGGGATCGTCGGGGCCGTCGGCGTCGTCGCCGTCGCCGTCCTCGTCGGGTACCGGCTTCGTCAGCGTGTGGAGGACGGGCAGCGCGACGAACAGGCCGAAGAACCAGACCAGCGGCAGCGACCACCAGAGCCCGGTGACGAGCGGAGCGGCGACGCCGGCGCCGACGACGAGGACCGCGAAGATCCGCCGCCAGCGGTGGCGGACGTTCCACGCGATCCGGCGGGAGAGGTCGGTCATAGCTCGGTCGACGCCCGCGAGGGGCAAATCGGTTTCGTCGCTGGGAGAGCGTTAACTCGAGTATCGGTCCAGTTCGAAGACGAGCCGGTCGCCGGGCTCGACGCCGTTGCGATCGCTCCACCCGCGCGGCACCTCGAGGACGAACTGTCCCGTGCCGCGGTACCGGGTGTACGGACGCGACTCGGGCGCCGCCTCGTGGACCTCGGTGACGGTCCCGTTCGGCGCGACGAAGACGATGTCGAGCGCGAACGCCATGTCACGCATCACGTAGGCGTACTCGCCCGGCTCGTCGTGGACGAACAGCATCCCCTCGTCGGCGGCGAGCCCGTCGGTCGCGGAGAGGCCGACGTACTGCTTCGCGAGGCCGTCGGCGACGCGCGCCTCGACGGTCGCGAGCGGCTCCCCCGTCTCGCCGTCGACCGCCTCGACGGTCGCGGTGTCGTAGCCCGCGATCAGGAGGGTCGGGTTCGCCGCGATCGCGACGGCAGACAGGAGGGCGAGGGCGACGATGACGCCGACGACCGCGAGCAGGCGGCGGTTCACGGCCGATCCTCGCGCCGCAGAAAGAAACCGTTTTCCGCTCCCGGCGGGTTTGAAACCCTGAGGGCTCGTGGTCTAGCTGGTTATGACGCGGCCTTTACAAGGCTGAGATCGGCGGTTCGAACCCGCCCGAGCCCATTTCTGGGACGAACGAAGTGCGTCACAGAAATGTCTGCGAGGGCGGGTTCGAAGCAGGGAACGGAGCGACCGAAGCGAGCGGATGAGTGAGGTTCGAACCCGCCAGAGCCGCACCTGTGACTGGTGGTTTATAAGTGACATAGAGGTAACCAGAAACAGCCATAGCGTTTTGTGCGCTCGCCGTGACGTAATTCCTGCATGTCCGAAGAAACCGTCCACGAGTCGCGACAGTCACGGAGCCGACAGGCGCTCGCCACCTATTTCCGACGCATCGCGCGAGCGCTCGGTCGCGGGGAGCCGGTCCCCGTCGACGACGCCGGCACGGTGACGATCGATCCGGCGGCGGAACAGGAGGTCGAGATCGAACTCGAACGGCAGGACGGAACGGTCCACTTCGAGGTCGAGATGGAGTGGCCGGAGGCGGAGGGCGAGATCGACGAGGACGCCGCGGCGAGCAAGGGGACCTTCGAGCTGTACGCGGACAGCGCCGACGAGTGGCGCTGGCGGCTCGTCCACGACAACGGGAACATCATCGCCGACGGCGGCGGCGGGTACTCCGATAAGCGCGACGCCGAGTCCGGGATCGAGAGCGTCCAGCGGAACGCGCCCGGCGCCCACGTGATCGACGCCTCCCGCGAGGAGGAGGCGCCCGACGAGGGAGGGAGCAAGGCGGTCTTCGAGCTGTTCCGCGACAAGGCCGACGAGCACCGCTGGCGGCTCCGCCACGACAACGACAACGTCATCGCCGACAGCGGGCAGGGGTACGCCTCCAAGCAGAAGGCGAAACAGGGCCTCAACAGCGTGAAGGCGAACGCTCCCGGCGCCGCCGTCGAGGAGCCGGGCGACGAGGAGGAAACGGAGGAGTAGCCGACCGATGGTCCCCGACGACACCACCTCCCCGGACGCGGAAGTCGGCTCTTCGAACGACTTCCTCGCGCCCGGAGACGACGCGCCCGCGGACCTGAGCGACGTGCTCGTGTACGGGCTCGTCGGCGGGATCGCCGGCTCGGTGCTGTCGTTCGTCCCCCTCGCTACCGTCCTCGGCGGCGCGGTCGCCGGCTACCTCTGTGGCGGCCGGTCGAGCGACGCGCTCAAGACCGGCGCGGTCGCCGGCGTCGTCATGACGCTGCCGTTCGCGGCACTCGTGTTCTTCCTGCTGTTCTTCCTCGGCGTCGCGGGAGCGCCCGCGGAGTTCGGCGTCATCGCGCTGCTCGTGGTCGGCCTCGCCGCCGCCTACACCCTCGGGTCCGGGATCGTCGGCGGGTACCTCGGGTACTACCTCCGAGGGCGGCTCTGAGGCCGCCTCCGGCGCAACCCCTACCTCGAACACGGACCGCACCGCTTATTCGCCGCCCGTTGCTACCTCGGCCCGGACATGGACGCGCTCGACGCCAAGTACCCGTTCTTCGCGACCGCCCGGGAGGCGGTCGCCGACGCCGCGGTGTCGCTGCCGGAGCTCGTCGCGGCCGACGCGCCGGCGGTCGAGCGCGCTCGCGAGCGCGTTGAGCGCGCCCTGATGGACGGGACCGTCGCGTCCGAGAGCGGCGCCTTCCCCGCCGAGTCGGCCTACGACGCGCAGGCCGAGCTGCTCTCGTACCCCGTCGCGCGGATCCTCGTCTCGCTGTTGGACTCCGAGCCCGCCATCGAGAAGTACGCCGCGGCCGAGGCCGCGACCGCGATTGACCGGATCCGCGAGGACCTCGCGACCGACGACGAGCTGCGGTCGATGTCGACTCCGACCGTCGCGTTGGACGACGTGCTCGCCGAGTTCGACCTCGCGGACGCGGTGCGACCGGAGTCGCCTCGATCGGACGCGAGGGCCGGCGGGGCGACCGGGGGCAGCGGTGCGACTGCGACGGGAGCGGGCGGCGCGCCCGGCCGCGACCCGGAGCACTACTGGATCGCCGTCGGACCGTACCTCCGGCTCACGTCGCCCTCGTGGGGCGAGTCGTGGCGACTCGTCAACCGCGCGCTCGCCGACGGGGAGGTGCGCGTCTCCCGCGAGGAGCTGCTCGACGCGCTCGAAGCCGCCGTCGCGGACCGGGTCCGGGAGGGGCTCCCGTTCGAGCTCGCCGCCGGCGAGGGGATCGCCGCGGAACTCGAGTCGGGCGTCGCGGACCTCAAGCGGCTGCTCTCCGAGCGCACCTACGCCGGCCCGGTCGACGTGGTCGCGCCCGACCTGTTCCCGCCCTGCATGCGGAACCTGATCGACAAGGCCGAGCGCGGCACGGACCTGTCCCCGCCGGAGTCGTTCGCGTTGATGGCGTTTCTCGTCGGAATCGGCATGAGTCCCGACGAGGTGGTCGCGTTCTGCGCCGACACGAGCCTCGACGCCGAGGGGATCCGGTACCAGACCGAGTACCTGAGCGACGACCGGGGGACCCAGTACCCGCCCCCGACCTGCGAGACGCTGGCGAACTACGGGATCTGCCACAACGAGGAAGACCACATGCAGGTCGCCGCCGACCCGCTCGCGTACTACGAGACGCGCGTGGCCGAGGCCGACGAGATCACCGATTGGCGCGAGCGGAACGCGACCGCGGGAGAAGCCGAAAACGGGCCGGAAGAAGCGGGCGAGAGCGAAGCCGAAGCCGGGAGCGAGTAGTCGTTCCGTTCTAGGTGTCGTCGCCCGCGCGGATGAGGTACGCGCCGACGAGCGCCATCAACAGCACGAACGCGGCGAGCAGCGCGACGAGGGCGATCGCACCGGTCTCCGGCAGTCCGTCGGGACCGCCGAACGCGACCCCGATCCCGACCAGTCCGGCGACGAAGACCGCGGCCGCCGACAGCGAGACCGCGATCTGCCGACGGAGCTCCGCGTCGATTTCCATGCCCGCGGGTTCCCGTCGCCGCTAAAAAAGGACTTCGATGAGGGCGGCAGGGTCGAACCGCCCCGATGGCTCGGCGCGCTCCGAACTCGGATATCTCCCGCTCGCCCCGCCTCAGCGGCGATCTTATCCGTTTCGGTCTCCTATCTCGACGCGAAGCGAGGGTCCCCCTCGCAGTCACGTATGACGCACACCCGAAACACACCCGCGTCAGCAGCGCCCGAACCGTTCCCGTCGCGAGAGTCGTCCACGACGCCGCCCTCGGCGTCCGAAGAGGCGTCGCCCGGCGAGAGCGACGACCGGTCCACGCGCGCCGCCGCCGAGGCGATGACGGTCCGCCCGCTCCGCGACCGTCGCTACGTCGTCGAGACCGACGGCGGCACCTACGTGGTCGCGCTCGACGCGGGTACCTGCACCTGCCCGGACCACGCGATCCGCGGCTCGCGCTGCAAGCATATCCGCCGCGTCGCGATGGAGGTGACCGCGGGGGCCGTCCCCGCGCCCGACGAGCGCGTCGGCGCCTGCGCGGTCTGCGGCGCGGAGACGTTCGTCCCGTTCGACGCCGGCGGCGCGCGGCTCTGTGACCGGCACGCGTTCGAACCGGGTGCCGTCGCCCGCGACCGCGAGACAGGGGAGCGGCTCGTCGTCGTCGACGTGACGGCCGAGCGCGCCGACGCCTACCGGACCGGCGAAGGTCGCACGGTCGCCGAGTACGCCACGAACGCCGACTACGGCGCCCACGAGCCCGTCGTCGAGGCGGTGTACGCGGCGTCGGTCCGTCCAGGGCGGAGCGTCGAGGACTGCGACCGGTACGGGTTCCCGGCCTCGCGGCTCACCCGGCGAGGTGAGTGATGTCCCGGCGGAGCGAGTAACCCTTGGGCACCCCGACGGCCCCTAAACACTCCGCGCACAGCACCCGCTCGTAGTCGCGGTTCGTCTCCTTCTCGAGCAGCGAGACGTCCGCGATCGGGAACACCGACTCGCACCGATCGCACTCGACCTTGTCGCCGTCGACGATCTTCATCAGCTCTCCGTTTCCGAGATCGGTATATAAACTCGCGGACGGCGTTATCACTCGGGATAGCGGGTTCGATAAAATTGGATGTTTAAGAGTCGGTCGACGCGGTCGAGGTCGCGGCGGTCGTCCGGCGTCAGCCGAAGAGCTCGCCGAGGCCCTCGCCGCCGTCGCCCTCGTCCTCGTCGTCGTCGTCCGCCGCTTCCTCGGCGGCGTCCTCCTCGTCGGCCTCGTCGTCGGCCTCGTCGGCCTCAGCGGCGTCCGCGGAGCCGCCCGCGGCGGCGCCTGCGGCGGGGGCCGCGGCGGCCGTCTCGATGGCCTCCTCGATGTCGACGTCCTCCAGCGCGGCGACGAGCGCCTTGACGCGGGATTCCTCGACGTCGACGCCGGCGGCTTCGAGCACGCCGGTGACGTTGTCTTCGTTGATCTCTTCGCCAGTCTCGTTCAGGATGAGCGCAGCGTAAACGTATTCCATTGGTGTGTCCTCGTGGTGTTATCCGAACATCGCGCCGAGGCCCTCGCCGCCGTCGTCGCCGTCGTCATCGTCGGCGTCGTCGGCGGCCGCCTCAGCGTCGTCCGTGTCGTCTTCTTCCTCCGCCTGTTCCTCCTCGTCGGCGTCGCCCGTCTCGGGAGCCGGGGCGGCTTCGACGCCCTGCAGCTCCTCGGGGAGCGCCTCCTCGTCGTCGATCTGGGCCGCGAGCGAGCGGAGCTGGGCGTCGGCCTTCCCGATGAGGTCGGGCACGACGTCCGGGCTCTCGATCTCCGCGAACAGCCCGACGGACTTCGCCTCGCCGGACGCCTTCGCGAGAAGGGTGCCGGCGGTGGCGGCCGTCGGGTACGCGGCGTTGACCGAGAGGTTCCGCGCGGCGGCGGCCGCCGAGCGGATGTCCGCCTCGTACTCGTCGACGTCGATTTCGAGCTCGTCCGGCTCGAACAGGACGCCCTCGGAGTAGACGCCCTTGAGGTCGAGTCCGACTTCCTTCGGCTCGATGCCGAGCTCGGTCAGGACGTTCGCGAGGTCGTCGTCGACGACCTCGCCCTCCTCGAGGACCTTCGAGTCCTCGGTGACCATGATCGAGCCGTCCTGGATGCGCGCGGCCGCGCCGACCGTCTGGAGCTCGCCGACGAACGGCCCCGGGTCGACGCCCGTGTCACCCTCGGGGATGACGACGTCGTTGGGGGCGACCTCGCCCGCGTTGATCGGGGCGGGGGTCTTCGAGGCTTCCAGCTGCTTGAAGAGGCCGAACGGGTTGTCGTTCGTGCCGATGAGCGCGACCTGACCCGAGACGTACTGGGTCAGCTCTTCGACGCCGTCGTCGACCTCCTCGAGCGCGCGGACGGTGAGCGTGTTGCGACTCATCCGGACGTCCGCGGAGCCGTGCAGCTCGCGGCGCATGGCCTGGAGCTGACGGCTCGGGATGCCGGCGACGCCGACGATCCCGACGGAGTTGAACGAGTCGATGAAGTCGACGAGCTCGTCGACCTCCTCGCGCTTCCACTGCGGGATCGTCTCGGTCTTACGGACCGAGCTCATACGGGCACCTCCTTGGCGGGACCCATCGTGGTCTTCACGTAGATCCCGTCGATGTTGAGCGGCCCCTTCTCGAGGCTCGCTTCGAGTCGCCGGATGATGACGTCGATGTTGTCCGAGATCGCGTCGGGGCCCATGTCCTCGGCACCGACGCGGGTGTGGAACGTGCGCCGGTCGCGCGACCGGAGCTGCACCGTGTTTTTCATCCGATTGACTGTGTCGACGACGTCGTCGTCCGGCTGCAGTGGGGTAGGCATCTTCCCGCGCGGACCGAGGACGGTACCGAGGTACCGACCGATGTCCTGCATCAGGTTGGCCTCCGCGACGAAGAAGTCGGTTTCGCCGGCCAGGTCCTTTGCGCGGTCGTCGTCGTCTCCTAACTCCTCGAGGTCGTCGCTGTCAAGCACTTGATCAGCAACTTCCTGAGCGCGGACGGCGGTTTCGCCCTCCGCGAAGACGACGATCTGTGTCTCCTGCCCCGTTCCAGCCGGCAGCACGACGGACTCGTCGATGCGGTTCGACGGATCGTTGAGGTCGAGGTCTCGCAGGTTGATCGCGATGTCCACGGTCTCGCGGAAGTTCCGCTCGGGCGCATCGTCGAGTGCGAGGGTTACGGCCTCTTGTATTGTGTCTGCCATTTTCACCTCCGTAGTACGCAGGTCGCTCCTACGGGTCAGTGAAACAGGCGAAGCCTGTCTCACCGGAGAGTGGTCCATCGGAGGTTTAAAAGCGTCGAACCGCCGGTCCGGGTGAGAACCGGAGACAGGGTCCGTGCGCGCGGTTCCCGGCCTCGCTGCCTTCGACGCCGGTTTCGACGACCGTCGAAGGCGAAAACGTCGCATAGGGGAACCCTTTTGATGCCGCTCGCCGACCCACGAGGTAATGACTCAGGGTGGTCCGGCGTGACGATGGACGACCGTATCGAGGATCTCCGCGAGCGCCGCGAGCGGGCGGCGCTCGGCGGCGGCGAAGACCGGATCGAGTCCCAACACGACAGGGGGAAAATGACCGCGCGCGAGCGCATCGACTACTTCCTCGACGACGGGACGTTCCACGAGTTCGACCGGTTTCGCACCCACCGGAACCACAAGTTCGGCACCGAGGAACAGCAGATCCCGGGCGACGGCGTCGTCACGGGGTACGGCGAGGTGAACGGCCGGAAGACGTTCGTCTTCGCGCACGACTTCACCGTCTTCGGCGGGTCGCTCGGCGAGGTGTTCGCCGAGAAGATCTGCAAGGTGATGGACAAAGCGATGGACGTGGGCGCGCCCGTCGTCGGGCTCAACGACTCCGCCGGCGCCCGCATTCAGGAGGGCGTCGCGTCGCTCGGCGGCTTCGCGGAGATCTTCCGGCGCAACACGGAGGCGTCCGGCGTGATCCCGCAGATTTCGTCGATCATGGGGCCCTGCGCCGGCGGGGCGGTGTACTCACCCGCCATCACGGACTTCACGTTCATGGTCAAGGACACCTCGCACATGTTCATCACCGGCCCGGACGTCATCGAGACCGTCACGGGCGAGGAGGTGAGCTTCGAGGAGCTCGGCGGCGCGGTCACCCACTCGTCGACCTCCGGCGTCGCGCACTTCGCCGAGGAGAGCGAGGAGGACGCCTTGGACGACATCGCGCGGCTGCTCTCGTACCTCCCCGCCAACAACGTGGAGGACCCGCCGCGCGTCGAGCCGTGGGACGACCCCGACCGCGCCGACGAGGAGCTTGGCGACATCGTCCCCGACGCCCCGCGGAAGCCGTACGACATGAAGGAGGTCATCGGCAGCGTCGTCGACGAGGGGTCCTTCTTCGAGGTGCAGGAGAACTTCGCGAAGAACATCGTCGTCGGGTTCGGCCGTCTCGACGGCCACTCGATCGGGATCGTCGCCAACAACCCCCGCGTGAACGCCGGCACCCTCGACATCGAGTCGAGCCAGAAGGGCGCCCGGTTCGTCCGCTTCTGTGACGCGTTCAACATCCCCATCCTCACCTTCGAGGACGTGCCCGGGTTCATGCCCGGCACGGATCAGGAGCACAACGGGATCATCCGCCACGGCGCGAAGCTGCTGTACGCCTTCTCGGAGGCGACCGTCCCCCTCCTCACCGTGATCACTCGAAAGGCGTACGGCGGCGCCTACTGCGTGATGTCCTCGAAGCACATCGGCGGCGACGTCAACTACGCGTGGCCGACCGCCGAGATCGCGGTGATGGGGCCGAAGGGCGCCGTCAACGTCCTCTACCGCGAGGAGCTGGCCGAGGCCGACGACCCCGACGCGCGCCGACAGGAGCTCATCGACGAGTACCGCGAGGAGTTCGCGAACCCCTACACCGCCGCCGACCGCGGCTTCGTCGACGACGTGATCGAGCCCGCCGAGACCCGCGCGCGGCTGATCGACGACCTGACCATGCTGAAGGGGAAGCGCTCGGACGCGCCCGAGAAGAAGCACGGCAACATCCCGATCTGATGGCGGCCGACGCATCCGAATCGGACGAGGCGGCGTCCGAATCGGGCGGCACCGCGCCCGCCGATGACGACGCCGTCGCCCTCGACGGGCTGTCGATCCCGGACGACGCCGACGACGCGGAGGCCGCCGCCATCGCCGCCGCGGTCGCGGCCCACGTCCGAGACGGCGAGCGCGCCGCGGCCGCGGCGGCCGCCGCCGCGGACGACGAGCCGGACTGGGAGGGCGAGCGCTGGGCGTTCGCCGGTCGAGTCGATCGGCTGCAGAATCGGTCGGTCCGCGTCCCCGTCGGCGCGCCGACGGACCCGTGGACCGCGGCCGGCCGCGCCGACCGGTTCTGAGTCGGGTCGCGCGCATTCCCCCGGCGGTGGACCCGGTGAGCCCCGGTGGACCCGGTGGTCCGACCGCCACACGAACCCTTCGCAGGGCGCGGCCGAGAATACGTCTGATTGCCTATATAGCTATGGACAGTGTGTGTAACCGACGGGTTACGCGTCTACGGTCGACGGGTCACGCTTCGCGCGACTCGTCGGTCGCGCCGTCGTCGTCGCCCTGCTCCGCCCCCTCGATCGGCTCGTCGCGCCAGTCGTCGGCCGAGCCGCCGCCGAGGAGTCGGTTGAGAACGATCGGCACGACCCCCGCGAGGAGGGCGAGGAGACCGAGCCGAACGAGCAGCGAGGCGTCCGTCAACAGCGTCGCGGCGAGATACGCGCCCGCCGCGACCAGCACCGACGGCAGCACGTAGGGGTTTCCGGGCGAGAGCATGTCCGGAGATGGCGGCCGGCAGGCTCTTAATCGTCTCGGGAAGATTCCGGTGACTGCCGAGGCGGTACGACGATCGTCGTCACCGATCGTCGTCGCGGACCGATAGAATGAGGTGGGTTATGGTGGAATGATGGTGTAAGAATGTTCGACAAGGTTCTGGTCGCGAACCGCGGGGAGATCGCGGTACGGGTGATGCGCGCCTGTGCGGAGCTGGGTGTCGACACCGTCGCCGTGTACAGCGACGCGGACAAGCACGCGGGCCACGTCCGGTACGCCGACGAGGCGTACAACGTGGGGCCCGCCCGCGCCGCCGACTCGTACCTCGACGGGGAGGCGGTCGTCGAGGCCGCGAAGGCGGCCGACGCCGACGCGATCCACCCGGGCTACGGCTTCCTCGCCGAGAACGCTGACTTCGCGGCCCGCGTCGAGGCGACCGACGGGATCACCTGGGTCGGTCCCGCCAGCGACGCGATGGAGCGGCTGGGCGAGAAGACGCACGCGCGCCGCGTGATGGACGACGCCGACGTGCCCATCGTCCCCGGGACGACGGAGCCCGTCACCGAGGTCGAGGCGGTGACCGAGTTCGGCGACGAGCACGGCTACCCCGTCGCGATCAAGGCCGAGGGCGGCGGCGGCGGCCGCGGGATGAAGGTCGTCGAGAGCGCCGCCGAGGCCGAGGAGGCGCTCGAGTCGGCCAAGCGCGAGGGCGAGGCGTACTTCTCGAACGACTCCGTCTACCTCGAGCGCTACCTCCAGACCCCTCGCCACGTCGAGGTGCAGATCGTCGCGGACGCCGGCGACGGCGACGACGGGGAGACCGAGGTCGTCCACCTCGGCGAGCGCGACTGCTCGCTCCAGCGCCGCCACCAGAAGGTGATCGAGGAGGGGCCGTCCCCGGCGCTCTCGGACGAGCTGCGCGAGCGGATCGGCGAGGCCGCTCGCCGGGGCGTCGCCGCCGCCGACTACACCAACGCCGGCACTGTCGAGTTCCTCGTCGAGGAGGACGTGGACCGCGACCCGGCGGAGCCGCTCGGGCCGGACACCCCCTTCTACTTCCTCGAAGTCAACACGCGGATCCAGGTCGAACACACGGTCACGGAGGAGCTGACGGGGATCGACATCGTGAAAGAGCAGCTCCGGGTCGCCAGCGGCGAGGGGCTCTCGGTGTCGCAGGACGACGTGGAGCTGGACGGTCACGCGATCGAGTTCCGGATCAACGCCGAGAACGCCGCGAAGGACTTCCAGCCCGCCAACGAGGGGCGGCTCGACACGTACGACCCGCCGGGCGGGATCGGCGTCCGCGTCGACGACGCGCTCCGGCAGGGCGACGAGCTGGTGACCGACTACGACTCGATGATCGCGAAGCTGATCGTGTGGGGGTCGGACCGCGAGGAGTGCCTCGCGCGGTCGAAGCGCGCGCTCGCGGAGTACGAGCTCGACGGCGTCGTCACCATCGTCCCGTTCCACCGGCTCATGCTCGACGACGAGCGGTTCGTCGACGGCACCCACACCACGAAGTACCTCGACGAGGAGCTCGACGACGCGCTGGTCGCGGAGGCGCAGGAGAAGTGGGGAAGCGAATCGGCGTCGGCGAGCGACGACGGGGACGAGGAGGTGTCCGAACGCGAGTTCACCGTCGAGGTGAACGGGAAGCGCTTCGAGGTCGAACTGGAGGAGCGCGGCGCGCCCGCGATCCCGGTCCCTGAGGGCGGCGCCGGCGGGAGCGGCGGCCAGCAGCGTCCCCCGCAGGCGAAGGCCGACGACGAGGACGACGGCGGCGTCGACGTCGCCGAGGGCGGCGAGGCGATCGCGGCCGAGATGCAGGGGACGATCCTCTCGGTCAACGTCGACGAGGGCGACGAGGTGTCCGCCGGCGACGTGGTCTGCGTGCTCGAAGCGATGAAGATGGAGAACGACGTGGTCGCCGAGCGCGGCGGCACCGTCGCGAGCGTCCACGTCGGCGAGGGCGACAGCGTCGACATGGGCGACGTGCTGATCGTTCTGGAGTAGGATCGAGCGTTCTCCGGCTGCGGTCGTTTATAACTGATCGACGGCTCCGCGGTGAGCGGATCCGAAGTTTCAGCCGTTTGGTTATAAATCGACACTAACGGATCGACAGCGAACACCGCCAAAGCCCCAGCCGCTCGCTTATAAGTAGCCGAGAACAAATCTGCGGCGGACACCTCCAAAGCCCCAGCCCGTACCGCTCCGCACAGCACCTCACACCTCCCCAGCCTCGTCGGCCTCCCTTCGGTCGGCCGACTCCCTCGCGCGTGCTGCTCGGCCGCGAAGCGGCCTCGCAGGCGGCCGCGGCCGCCGCGATCTCCGCGGGCATCTCCGGGAGGTCGGGGTGGGCCTCCTTCCCGTGGACGCCGCCGGTCAGCGCCGCGGTGACGATCACCGACTTCCCGTCGAGGTAGTCGTCGTAGGTCATCGCTCGGCGTCGGGGCGTCCGCTTGCCCCCGACTCCGAGTCCGACGGCGTTTCTTCCTCCGACTCCGAGTCCAACTCCGGCTCTGACCCCGACTCCGGCTCGACGTAGAACCCGCAGTCCGTCGCCGGGTCGAGACCGTACCGCGCGTTACAGATGTCGGCGCGCATGGGTTGGACGAACGACCCCGTCACGGTACAGAACGCGCGGGGTTCGTCGAAGGTGGCCCCGTCGAAGGTGGCCCTGTCGCCCGCCCCGTGATACGTCAAATGCGGACACGTCTCAACCATGGCGAACGATGGCGAGCGAGGGGCTTGAAACCGCGCGTCGGAGCGGGAGACCGTCGTCCTGACCGACGGTGTTTAACCGAACGCCCGAAAAGGGGGCGGCATGGAACCGGTCGACGACTGGCGCGCGGCGATCGCGGAGGCCGGGGAGCTGACCGGCCCGATCGCCGCGGCCGTCGTCGACGAGCACGGCGATCGCGGGAAACGCGCCATCGAGGCGGTCGGCGAGGGGCGGGTGAAACGCTACCGCGATTTCACCGTCGTCGTCGGTCACGACGACGAGTACGTCGTCGAGGACGGGGAGTGCACCTGCGCCGACGCGACGTACAACCTCGACGCCGACGACCCCTCCGAGCGGTGCTGGCACGCGATCGCGGTCGACGTGGCGGACGCGGTGGGCGCGGTCGACCACCACGACATGTGGTACTCGGAGGTTCGGGAGTTTCTGTGAGTCGGGGGTGAAACGAGAGCGGTCGACCGATTCAGCAACCGTTCACCCGGATGAGACGCCGATACGCCGGATTAGGCGGACGGCCAGTCGAAAACGTTTCAACAACGGCCGGTCTCCCCTACGGTATGGCGGACTGTCCACTCGCCGACGACTGCCCCAGTTTCGACGAACGAATCGAGGGGATGGGGTGTCAACACTACGGCAACAAGGGCGGCGCGGAGTGGTGTAACCACTACGACATGCCCATCTACGAGCTGAAACAGCAGCCGGTCCAGCCCGGCGAGGAGGTCGTCGTCGAGGTCGACGACATCCACGAGAGCGGCGCCGGCGTCGGCCGCACCGACGACGGCTTCATCGTCCTCGTCGACGGGCTCCTCCCGCCGGCGCGCGCCGAGGTCCGGATCCACCGCGTGAAATCGAGCCACGCGACCGCGCGGGACGTGGTCGAGCGCCTCCCCGACGACCCCGAGGAGGAGGACGGCGACGGGCTCGCCGGCGACGATGTCGAGGCGGCCGACGACGAAGACGACGCGGGTGACCGGCGCCGCGACCGCCCCGACCGCGAGCGGCTCGGCAGCCGCGAGAACTTCTGGGGGAAGTAGAAAGGGATGTACTTCAGAAGTAATTAAGTCGAGGGAGTGACAGTGCCAAGTGCGGGCGAAATCACCTACACAGTCCGTCTTGAGGAAGAACAGCGGGACGAGTGGGCAAACTTCGTTGAGGACTCTGACTTCTCATCTACTTCGCAGTTAGTCAGAACAGCCGTCTCAGAGTATATACAGCGTGACAGCGACGAGCACGAGTTTGAAAAAGAATTGCGAGACGTGAACAACGAAATCATCAACGAGATCTCGCAAGTGCTTGATGGAATAGAACAAACCAGAGAGATCACCGCTAACATCGACTCGAAGACAGACCCAGACACGATTCATGAATTGACCTATCAATCTTCGCTGGAATCCTACAAGCGCATGGAATTCGAAGATTCGGACGAAGAAGGTGATAGCAGTGACGAATAGAGACATCTACCTGAAAGACTCAAATCAAGAACTGGTTCTGATCATACTATTGGAAACTACAAAACTGCTCTCAACTACTTTGATAGTTTCTTGGAGAAATCTTCGTTGGAGGAATCTGATGGTTCTGTTGAATTCCTTAAGAATTGATAGGATCAATGTGTGAGACACATGTGTTGTAGTGTATCATAGTACCCAAATATAAAACGATGTTCAAGAATATCTGTTTCGAAGAAAATGTGTCTGGAGAGTGGGATTTTAACAGACTTGAGCCAGTTTTCTCCCATTCTCTGGATGGTTTTGAATCGAGATCGGGTAAGTACTGAGATAGAGTTTGAAAAGTAGGCGAACTAATAAGTGTCGAGTTATTATAGTTGCCATATGAATCGTAGAGCGATACTGTCTATTTCACTCGTCAGTCTTGCTGGGTGTACAGTAAATCTTGGCGACAGTTCTGATGATTCTGATGGAGATGATGACTCTACACCGCTCGGAACGGATGATTCTGTCAGAGCTACTATTTACTATAATGCTCAGGATGTAGGTTTAGCTTACGCATATCTCAAAGATAATGCTGAATCGGAAGCTAACACTCCGACAAACGTAGTCCTACATACTGGTGAAAATCCTGAAGACGGGGAAGTTGTGTATGAGGTAGACGATCCTCAATCCTCTGAAGATACGAAATTAGAGTTTAGCGATTTCGGAGTTGAAGAACGAGAGAATCTCCCAAATACGTCTGTCACTGTGACCTATGAAGATGGATCTACAGAAGTGATTAGTGACCAATCTGTCGAGGGTAATAGCATACCGATTAGAGAAGAAATTATTGTAGATCAGGACTTACAAACTGGAGAAACAGTTATTACCGCACACCAGTTTGATGCCGAGTACATTACAGTTGAATCTGATGAAGAAATTGGTCGAATTGAAGAGCCGGGTGGTTCGGTAACAATTCCGATTGAAGAGGTGTACACGATTCAAGAGGGAGATCGATTATCTGGCAGTATTATGTTCAGAGTTGTTGCACACGTTGGGGGTGAAGAGAAAATGTTAGATCTGGTTGACGCTGGGTTCCCCGAACCAGAGTTTGAATCAACTCGGTCTTACAATGACCGACATATCACTGAATTTAAAATGTCACACTATGATGAAATTCAGGTAAGTTCAAATAATATCGCTGTTGGAACAGATAACCCTGATGCAGACTTATCTGAACAGATTGATGTTCCGATTACCGAGCCAACAACAACCGTGTCTGAGATACAGGTTATTGTAGAGGTTAAGACGGAGAATGGATATCTTGTAACATTCTTCACTTCGATAGACGAATAAAACGAACTGTTCTTTCTATGGGAAGTAGGTCGCGTCCCGGGGACGGCCCCACCCCACGGACAGTCCGGACGCTGCCGATCCGCCGCCGACTCCGCCCCGTTTCGCTCTCTTCGCTCTGGCGTCGTCGTTCCGCTCTCCTCGTTCCGCTCTCCTCGTTCCGCTCTCCGCGCTCCGTCCTCGCCGAAACCGCCGTTTTTTGAGCGCGCGTCCCCTGAAGACGCGTATGGTCGCAGACGAGGGGGCCGCCGGTCCCGATTCGGACCCCGACCCCGACGACGTCGACGCCGCGGCGCTGTTAGCGCGCGCGGGCTTCGACGCGGACGAGAGCGTTCTCACCCGCCGACAGGCCGAGGTGCTGGCCCTCCGCGAGCGGGGACTCCGCCAGTCCGACATCGCGGACCGGCTGGGCACGTCGCGCGCCAACGTCTCCAGCGTCGAGGCCAGCGCCCGCGACAACGTGGCGAGCGCCCGCGAGACGGTCGCGTTCGCCGAGGCGCTCGCCGCCCCGGTCCGCGTCGAGATCGAATCGGGGACCGACCTCTACGACGCGCCGAAGCGGGTGTACGACGCCTGCGACGAGGCGGGCGTGAAGGTGAACCAGACCGCGCCCGACCTGATGAAGACGATCGGCGACCGCGCGGGCGACGCGGTCCACGGACGCGAGGTGCGCGACCGGCTGTTCGTCACCGTCGACTCCGACGGGACGATCCGGGTGCGGCGGCCCTGAGCCGGCGGCGAAATCCGCCCGGTCGCGTCACCTCACTCCGCCAGCCGCTCGGCCACGCCGACGAGCGTCGACCCCGCGGTGACGGTCGCCTCGCGAGCGATCGAGTAGACGATCCCGTCGCGGTCGGCCGCGGCGGTCTGGAGCGGCTCGAACGTCGCGGGGTCGTGAACGACGCCGAGGCGGTCGCCTTCTTCGACCTCGTCGCCGACCGAGAGGTCTCGCTCGGGGGTGAACAGCCCGGAGTCCGCGGCCTCGACGCGCCCGAGGTGGTTCCGCGCGACCGTGCCGTCCCACGGCGCCGGCTCGCCGGGCAACAGGCCCTCGTGTCGGAGCACGCCGAGCAGTCCGTCGACGCCGGCGTCGACCGCCTCGGGGACGACCTCGCGGCTGTGCGCGAGCTCCGGGGTGACCGTCGGGATCCCTCGGCGGGTGGCGGCGACGCGGAGCTTGCCGGCGAAGCCGCGTTCGGCCCACTCCGCGTCCGCCTCGTCTCCCGCCGCCTCCGCGAGCAGGAGGTCGGTGCCGAACGCCTCCGCGAGCGCTCGGCAGGCCGGGTCGTCCTCCATGTACACCGCGTGCGTGAGCATCGCGGGCGACCCGGTGTGGAGGTCGACGACCGCGTCCGCCGCGCTCGCGAACCGCCACAGCCGGGCCGCCATCCGCTCGTGGAGCGTCCCGTCGGCGTCGCCGGGCCAGCAGCGGTTCATGTTCGAGTGGACCGCGTCGAGCGACTCCGGCGTGGTGTACGAGACCCGGTCGAAGGTGAGCGGGTCGGCGACCGGGACGGTGACGAGGGTCCCCGAGACCGCCGCGTCGACCGCGTCGTCGGCCGTTCCCGTCAGCCGCTCGTGGAGCCGACGGAGGGCCGCCGTCCCGTTCACCTCTCTGCCGTGCTGGGCCGCCTGCGCGTAGACGACGGGGCCGCCGTCCGTCGGCGCGTCGAGTTCGGGACCGTCCGCGCCGTCGACGAGGCGCCCCTCGCCGTAGGCGTGGACGGTCGTGCGGATCGGGCTCCCCGAGGGGAGCCGCGCGAGGACGAGTTCGCGAGCGTCGTGCATACCGGAGCGTCGTCCCTAACGGGCTTATAAATCGGGGCGAAGAGGCGAAGCGTCGACGGCACGCGCTTGGGTGCCGACTCGACCGGCCGACCGCGGGTACGGCTCCGACCGACCGACCACGGGAACGGCTCCGGCCGGGCGACCGCGGACGCTAAGTCCGTGGGCCGTCGACCCCGATCCGAGATGCGGGTCACCCTCCTCGGCACCGGCGACACGACCGGAACGCCGACGGTCGGCTGCGACTGCGACACCTGCGCCGCGGCGCGCGAACGCGGGGTGTCGCGCTCGCGGTTCTCGGTCCACGTCGCGAACGAGCGCACGGGCGAGTCGCTGCTCGTCGACTTCAGCCCCGACTTCCGGAGCCAGTTCCTCGACAACGACGTGCCGCTGCCCGACGCCGGCATCGTGACGCACATCCACTTCGACCACCTCGACGGCCTCGGCAACGTCTACCGGCTGGTCGACGGACTCCCGGTCCACGCGCCGAACGAGACCGACCCCGCCACCGACGAGAGCGTTGCGGAGACTATCCGCGCGAAGTACGACTACCTCGAAGACCGGATCGGCGTCCACTCGCGCGCGCCGTTCGAGCCCTTCGAGACGTGCGGGTTCGAGGTCCGGTTCGTCCCCGTCGACCACCCGCCGCTGCTGTGTTACGGCGTCGTGGTCGAGGACCCCGAGACGGGCGCGAAGCTCTCGCTGACGGGCGACACGAGCTACGACGTCCCCGAGCGCTCCCGCGAGGCGCTTTCCGACGCCGACCTCCTCCTCGCCGACGCCATCGTCCCCGCGTCGCTCTGCGAACACCACCCGATCGGCGGGCGCCACGAGGGACCCGACGGCGTCCCGCGCACGTTCGGCACGAAGCACATGACTCGGGAGGGCGCGCTCGCGCTCGCCGACGAGCTGGACGCCGACCGCACCCGGCTCGTCCACCTCGCGCACTACTACCCGCCCGACGAGGCGTTCGAGGAGCCGCTCGCGGCGGACGGGGAAGTGTACGAGCTGTGAGCTGTATCCTTTTGTCTCGCTAGCACGTACCACGGTAGAGATGAGCGTTCGATCCCGGGTCGTCGACGCGCTCGACCGGCTGGAGCCGCCGCCGCGCGCGGTCGACTGGTCGCTGTTCGCGTTCGTCGTCGCCGAGGCAGTGACGGGACTCGTCTCGTTCACCGTGGGCGTCCCCGAGGGGTGGCCGCTCTTCTGGCTCCACCGCGCGCTCGGCGTCGGGATCGTCGCCCTCCTCGGGTGGAAGCTCGCGCGGGTCCGCCGCCGGCTCACCGATCCCGGCCTGTGGCGGCGGTCGACCGCGCTGTCGGTCCTGACGCTCGTCGCCGCGCTCGGCGCGCTCGCGACCGGGACCGCGTGGGTGTTCGGCCTCGACGTGCGGATCTCGTACTGGACGCTCCTCTCCGTCCACGTCGGGTTCGGGCTCGCCCTGGTCCCGCTCGTGGCCGCGCACGCGACGACCCGGTTCCGGCTCCCCCGGCGGGTCGACTTCGAGCGCCGTCGGACTGCAGTGCGCTACACCGTCCTGCTCGCCGCGGGGGCGGCGACGTACCGCCTCCAGCAGGGCGTCAACGACCTGCTCGACACGGCCGGCGCGGACCGGCGATTCACCGGGTCACAGCCGCGGGAGGGCGAGGGCAACGCCGCCTTCCCGATCACCTCGTGGGTCGCCGACGACCCCGACCCGATCGACCGGGACGCGTATCGGTTGACGGTCGATGGACTCGTGAGCGACCCGTTCGAGCTCGGCGCCGACGAACTCGACGCCGGCCACCGGACCGAGGCGCTGCTCGACTGCACGAGCGGCTGGTACACGGTACAGGAGTGGGGCGGGATCCGCGTCGGCGACCTGCTCGACGCGGCCGGCGGGACGGCGGTCGAGGACGCAGACCGCGAGCCGGCCTACGTCCGGTTCACGTCGGTCACGGGGTACCGGTGGAGCCTCCCGCTAGCGGAGGCGGAAGACGCCCTGCTGGCGACCCGCGTCGGCGGCGACCGGCTCTCGCACGGGCACGGCGCGCCGGCCCGCCTCGTCGCGCCAAACCGGCGGGGGTTCCAGTGGGTGAAGTGGGTGACCCGCGTGGAGGTCCGGGCGGAGTACGACCTCGGTCAGTGGGTCGTGACACTGGTGAGCGGGTTTGAGTGAACCCGGAGTCAGGACTCCGGTCTTCGTGTATCGACTCCGGATTTCAGTTCCCGGCGCGTCTCCCGTGCGTGTTCGGGTGCGTCGCTTCCTTCCCAGAGACCGGCCCCGGACCGACGGTCCTCGTGGTGCTCGCGGAGCAGCCGCGTGAGCAGGTTGTCGAAGGTCTCGTCGTCGCCCTTCAGCGACGCGAGGGCGGCGTGCGTCTCCTCGTCGACACGAATGCGCTTCGCCATGTGAACCAGTTGCCACTCGATTGCAATACCGTTTCACCGACCAAACTCACTCGTACTCGCTCCCGACGACCTCGCGGATGCGCTCGGCGGTCACCGGGCCGACGCCCTCGACCTCCAAAAGGTCGTCCTCGGGCGCGGTCATCACGGCCTCGACGGTGCCGAAGTGTTCGAGGAGGGTCCGCGCCGTGACGGGGCCGATGTCGGCGATAGAGGAGACGACGTATTCCTGCTGTTCCGCGCGGGTCTTCGTCGTCTTCTCGCCGTGGACGCTCACCTCGCGGTCGCGGGTCTCCTGCTCGCGCTTGGCGATCGTCGCGAGGAGTTCCGTGGTGTCTCCCTCGTCCTCGGTCCGGAGCACGCTCACGTCGAAGTCGACCGCGAGCGACGCGAGCGCGCCCCGGATCGCGTTGGGTTCGATGTCGCGCTGGCCGTAGAGGTTCGTCCCCTCGACGACCATCACGGGGCGGGCGTACGCCCGCGAGAGCTCGCCCACCTGCTCGAACATCGACCGGTCGGAGTCGAGCATCGAGTCGACGAAGTCGGCCGCCGACTTGCGCTCGACGGCGACGCGGTCGGAGAGCACGTAGTCGCCGACCGCGAGCGTCTCCAGCCGGGTGACGAGCCCGTCGCGCGTCGAGAGGTCCTTCGCGATGGCGGAGTCGAGCTCGCGCTGGTCGACGACGACCTCGACGCCCTCGTCGACGCCGGCGGTGGCAACGACGCCGTCGTCGTCGCTGTCGGCGCCATCGTCGCTGTCGTCCGCCTCACCTTTCGGCGTCGTCTCACGGTCGTCCCCGTCCTCATCGCTCTCCCGCGCTTCCGCGGCGAAGTCGGTGAGGCCGGCGTCGCCGTCGACGGCAGTGTCGCCGCCGTCGTCGCCATCGTCACTGCCAGCCGCGCTATCGTCGGCTTCCGCTTCGGCGTCCGCCTCGGTCGATCCCCCGGAAAACGCGTCGAGGCCGGCCTGCCCGTCGTCGCCGACGGTCTCCTCGATGTCGTCGGTGGCCTCCTTCAGCTCCGAGAGCTGGCTGGCCATCTTCTTCTCGCGCCGGCGAGAGATCCAGAAGAACGCCTCGTCGCGGGTGTCCTCGGCCATCAGGACGACCACCTTCCCCTCGGCCTGCCGGCCGGTCCGGCCCTTGCGCTGGATCGAGCGGATCGCGGTCGGGACCGGCTCGTAGAAGCAGACCAGATCGACCTCGGGGACGTCGAGCCCCTCCTCGGCGACCGACGTGGAGACGAGCACCTCGAACTCGCCGGCCTTGAACTCGTCGAGCGTCTCCTGCTGCTGTTTCTGGCTCATCCCGTCGGATCCCTCCTTGTCGCCCTGGCCGACGAACTTCCGCACGTCGAAGCTCGCGGAGAGGAACTCCACGAGCGCCTCGGCGGTGTCGCGAGATTCGGTGAAGAGGATGGCGCGCTCGCCCTCGTTGATCCCGAGGGTCTCGGCCAAGAGGATCCGGGCCTTCGAGAACTTCGGGTGGAGCCCGTCGAACGACTCGGCCTTCCGCATCGCCTCGCGCACCTTGGGGTCCGCGACCATCCGCTGGCTCGCCTTCGAGGCGCCCGACGAGCGGGCGGCCTCGCGCTGGCGCTCGAAGTAGCGTCGGACGGACTCGACGGACTGGGTCTCGACCAGTTCGGTCGCGCGCCGGAGCTTCATCACCTCGGCGTGGGTGCTCATCCCCTTGTACCCGTCCGACTGGTCGTTGTCCATCATCTTCTTGAGCTTCCCGCGCATCTCGTTGAGGTCGCGCTGGGAGAGGTCGGGACTCGTCTTGTTCGTCACGCCGAGCGACTTCAGCTTCTCCAGTCGGTCGGTGATCACCTCGTTGAGCGCGTCGCGGATCGCGAGGACCTCGTCCGGGAGCGTCACCTGCTCCCACTGCACGTCGGTGTCGTGGGTGTACTCGTCGACGTCGGCGTCCGCCTCGGTCATCACCTCGACGTTCGAGAGCCCGAGGTTCTCACAGACCGTCTCGATCTCCTCGGTGTCGCCGCCGGGCGAGGCCGACATCCCGGTGACGAGCGGGTCGGCCGCGTCGGCGTGGTAGCGCTCCGCGATGTAGACGTACGCGTAGTCGCCGGTCGCGCGGTGGCACTCGTCGAAGGTGCAGTGGGTCACGTCGCGCAGCGAGATCCGGTTGCCGACGAGGTCGTTCTCGACGACCTGCGGGGTCGCGATCACGATCCGGGCGTCCTCCCAGAGGGCGGCCCGATCGTCGGGTTTCACGTCGCCGGTGAAGACGACGATCTCGTCGTCCGGGACCGAGAGCGCCTCGCGGTAGAAGTCGGCGTGCTGCTGGACGAGGGGTTTGGTAGGGGCTAAAAAGAGCGCCTTGCCGCCCGCCTCGTGGAGGCGTTCGGCGGTGACGAGCAGGCTGACCGTCGTCTTGCCGAGACCGGTCGGGAGGCAGACGAGCGTGTGTTCGTCGGCGGCGGCGTCGGCCAGTTGGAGCTGGTAGCGGCGCCGCTGGAGGAAGTCGTCGACGAGCAGGGGTCTATCGATACCGGCGGCCTCGGTCGCCATCAGCGGTGCTTCGCCGCCGTCGGCCTAAAGCCTTCGCGAAGCGGGGTGAAAGTTATCGGTCGGCGGAGCGCTCCTCGCGGAGCTCCTCCGGTACGTCCTCGTCGACCAGCTTCGCCCACTCGACGAGTCGGTCTCCGGATGGCGTTTGGGCACTCATCACGCGACGGATCTCAGTGGGACGTATTAACAGTTACTCCGATTCCACACGAACAGTCATCGAGGTCGCCCGCGATACACGCCGTCGCTCGTCGGACCGCGACGCCCACCGCCGCTCGGCCGACCGCGACTCGCACGCCTTTTACCGCTCACGCGCCTCGGGCCGGCATGAGCAACCTCGACGAGTTCCTCGCGGGCGAGCGGCTCGACGACGTCGTCTTCTACCTGAGCGACGCGTACCTCGACGACGACTCCCGGCTCCGCAGCGTCGGCACCGAGACGGACGACGGGGTCCGGCTGATCCTCGACGGCGAGACCGGCCGCTCCGCGTTCGAGGCCGGCACCGGGATGGGCGCGATGGAGTTCGCGAAGACGGCGATGGGCGCCGAGGGCGAGATCGCTCGCTCGCTCGACGACGGCGCGTGCCCGTTCGCGGACGGCGATGGAGACGAGGACGGCCCCGACGACGAGCACGAGGTCCGGTTCGTCTTCGCGTTCGCGGAGGCGCAAAACGAGGAGGTCGGCGGTCTCTACGCCGAGGGCGACGTGGTCCACGCCTACGCCCACTGCACCTGCGGCGAGAGCTACTCGCACAAGTGGGTCGTCGGCGAGCGAGACGACTGAGAGACGGAACCGGAGAGACCCCCTACTCCTGCTCGGGCGCGTCTTCCTCCGGCACCGACCCGTCGACGAGCGACTGGTCGGCGTACTGCTCCCGGAGGTCCTTCTTCGAGAACTTCCCGGTCGCGGTCTTGGGCACCTCGTCGATGAACTCCACCGCGTCCGGCACCCACCACTTCGGGTACTCCTCGCGGAGGCCGGACTCGATCTCCTCGACCAGGGCCTCGCGGTCGACCCCGTCGGCCGCGACGACGAACGCGACCGGGCGCTCCTGCCAGCGCTCGTGGGGGACGCCGACCACGGTCGCCTCGCTCACGCCGTCGTAGGCCATGATCGCGTTCTCCAACTCGACGCTGGATATCCACTCGCCGCCCGACTTGATCACGTCTTTCGTCCGGTCGACGAGCTGGATGTAGCCGTCCTCGTCGACGGTGACCACGTCGCCGGTCTTCAGCCAGCCGTCGACGAACTCCTCCTCGCTGGCCTCGGGTCGAGCGAAGTACTCCTTCGTGACCCACGGCCCGCGGATCCGGAGCTCGCCGAACGCCTCGCCGTCCCACGGGATCTCCTCGCCGTCCTCGTCGATCACCTCGAACTCCAACCCGGGGACGACGAGCCCCTGCTTCGACCGCTTGTCGACCTGCGTCTCGTAGTCGGCGTCGCGGAGGTCGCTCGTGAGGTGGGAGACGGTGCCGATCGGCGACAGCTCCGTCATCCCCCACGCGTGGAGCACCTCGACGCCCCGGTCGTCGTACCACTCGATCAGCGACTGCGGCGCGGCCGCGCCGCCGACGATCACGGTGTCGAGCGTCGAGAGGTCGACGTCGTTCCCCTCGCCGATGTACTCCCGGAGGCCGAGCCACACCGTCGGAACGCCCGCCGAGACCGTCACGCCCTCCTCCTCGATCAGCGCGGCGAGGTCGGCCGGGTCCGGCGACGGTCCGGGGTAGACGTGTTTCGCGCCCGCCGCGGTCGCCGTGAACGGCATCCCCCACGCGTTGACGTGGAACATGGGAACGACCGGCATGACCACGTCGGAGTCCTCCATCGGGATCCCCTGCGGCGTCTGGGAGGCCATCGTGTGACTCCACAGCATCGACTGGGTGTACTCGACACCCTTCGGCTTCCCCGTCGTGCCGGAGGTGTAACAGAGCCCGGCGGGCTGGTCGCTGTCGAGCTCGGGCCAGTTGTACTCAGTCGGCTGGTCCGCGATGAACTCCTCGTAGGGCGTGGCGTCGAGCGCGTCGATCTCGGACGACCCCATGGAGACGAAGTCCACGTCGTCGAACTCGGCGGCGCCCTCGGCCGCGCCGGCGAGTTTGGGGGCCAGCGACGCGTCGACGAAGACGATCTCGTCTTCGGCGTCGTCGACGATGTACCGGATGTGCTCGTCGGGCAGCAGGGGGTTGATCGTGTGGAGCTGCGCGCCCGTGCTCGGAACGCCGAAGTACGTCTCGAAGTGGCGGGTGTGGTTCCAACAGAAGGTCGCTACCCTGTCGCCGCGTTCGATCCCGTGCTCGTCGAGCGCGTTCGCGAGTTGAGCCGTCCGATCGGCGTACTCGGCGTAGGTGTGCCGCGTGCGACCCTCGTGCGTCCGAGAGACGATCTCGGTGTCGGGGTAGAGTCGTTCGGCGCGCCACAGGAACGGTCGAAGCGTCTGGGAGTGTCCACCGGGCATACCTCACACACCACGAAGTCGAGAACTATGAACATTGGCATGATTGATCGTGAGCGTCGGACGACGAGGTGACCGCGTCGAACGCTCTGGTAGATCGTTGTCGACGACGGATCAACGGTGGACCGGTCCGAGGGCTTGATCAAGCAGTTATCAATGGTCGTGAGCAACGCGGTGAACATCTCTAAAGCCCCAGCCGCTCGCTTATAAGACGTTGACAGCGGATCGACGGTGAACACCTCCAAAGCCCCAGCCGCGAGGACGACTTACGCTCGCTGCGCTCCTCAGTCGCTCGTTTCACTCGCTCCTTGCGGTGCTTTCGTCGCCTAAGTCGTCCTCGCGGCTGCCCCTTTGAGTCCCACCCGACCGCACAGCCTCACACCTCCCCAGCCTCGCGGTTCGCGCTCTTCGAGCGCTCACCGCGTCCAGCGAGAATCGAAGATTCTCTGGCAGCCGGCGCGTAGCGCCGGCGACCTCGCACGCGCTCTTCGCGCCCTTCGGGCGCTCAGAGGCGCGCGCCGACCGCACCTGAGACATTATTTAAAAGGAGTACACTACCCTCTGAAAAGGCTCGCGTGAACCGGCGCGTGGTCCGGCTCGGGGCGCGCGGACTCGTCGTCCTGGCCGCCGTCGTCGGAGACGGCGCGGCCCCCGACGCCCTCCGCGAGGAAGTCTCGGAGCGGCGGGCCGACGTGTTCGGGCTCGACGAGGAACGCGTCGTGGCCGTGGTCGGAGTCGATCACGTGGTGCGCCACCGGGGCGTCGCCCGCGCGGAAGGCGTCGGCGAGCGACGACGACTGCTCGACCGTGAAGTGCCAGTCGGCGGTGAAGCTCAACAGGAGCGACTCGCCCTCGAAGGCGCCGAGTGCGTCGGCGTCGGTGCCGTGGCCGGCGGCGAGGTCGTACTCGTCCATCGCGCGCGTGAGGTTGAGGTAGCTGTTGGCGTCGAAGCGCTCGCTGAACCCCTCCGCCTGGTAGTCGAGGTACGACTCCACCTCCCGGTACGGGAAGAACGCCGCCGTCGGCTCCGGCGGGAGCCCGAGGTCGCCCTCCTCGCGGGTGAGCGAGTCGCGGCCCGCCGATCGGCGGCCGAACTTCCGCTCCATCGACGCCTTCGAGAGGTACATGATGTGGCCGATCTGACGGGCCAGAGCGAGCCCCTCGTCGGGCGAGGGCCGCCCCTCGCCGTAGTAGTCGCCCCCGTTCCAGTCGGGGTCCGCGCGGATCGCCCGTCGAGCGACCGCGTCGAGCGCGAGGCACTGCGCGTCGAGCCGCCCGGCGGTCGCGATGGCGACCACGCGGTCGACGTCGTCCGGGTAGCGCTTCGCCCACTCCAGGGCGTTCATCCCGCCGACGCTCCCGCCGACGACGGCGCGGAGCCGCCCCACGCCGAGGTGGTCGAGCAGGCGGCGCTGCGCGCGCGCCCAATCCTCGACCTGCACCGGCGGGAAGGCGGTGCCCCACCGGTCGTGGTCGGGCTCCTCGGGGAGGTCGAGGTCGGCGGGGCGCTCGCTCGTCGGTCCGGTCGTGCCGTAACAGGAGCCGGGGACGTTCGCGCAGACGACGTAGTACTCCGTGGTGTCGATCGCCTTCCCCGGACCGACGATGTCGTCCCACCACGCGCGGGCCTGTCCGGCCTGTCCGGCCCCGCGGGTCCCCTCGTCGCGCTCGGGTGCGGGCGACCGGGCGACGTTCTGGCTACCGGTGAGCGCGTGACACACCAACACCACGTTGTCGCCGTCGAACTCGCCGTGGGTCTCGTAGGCGACCTCCAGGTCGGGGACCGACTGACCGCACTCGAAGGCGAACTCGCCGAGGGAGGCGACGCCGTGATCGGTCGGAACGGTGCTCACGGCGTCACACCTCCCGGTCGTCCGCGTCGTCGATATCCGTGCTGTCCGCGGCGCGCTCGCCCGCCGCCAACCCCCGGTCGAGGTCGGAAATCACGTCGTCCGCGTCCTCGATCCCGACGGAGAGCCGGAGCATCTCCGGGTAGACGCCGGCGAGTCGCTGCTGGGTCTCGTCCATCTGCGCGTGGGTGGTCGAGGCGGGGTGGATGACGAGCGTCTTCGCGTCGCCGATGTTCGCGAGGAAACTCGTCAGGTCGACCGCCTCGCAGAACGTCTTGGCGGCCTCGTAGCCGCCGTCGACGCCGAAGGTGACCATCCCGCCGAAGCCGTCGAGGTACTCGGCGGCGTTGTCGTGGCTCCGGTGGTCCTCGAAGCCGGGGTACGCCACCCAGTCGACCCGGTCGTCGTCCCGGAGGAACTCGGCGACGGCCCGGGCGTTCTCGCAGTGGCGCTCCATCCGGAGCGGGAGCGTGTTGAGCCCCTGGATCGTCTGCCACGCGTCGAAGGGCGACTGCTGGCCGCCGGTCGGGCGCACCCCGCGCTGGCGGGCGACGTTGGCGAAGGCGGCGTCGCCGAACTGCTCGACGAAGTCGATCGGGTAGGCCGGCGACTGCCCGTCGAGCTCGCCGTAGTCGGCATCGGGGTGGTCCCACGGGAACTGGCCGCCGTCGACGACGACGCCGCCGACGGTCGTCCCGTTGCCGGTGATCCACTTCGTCGTCGACTCCCAGACGACGTCGGCGCCGTGCTCGAACGGCCGGCAGAGGTAGGGAGTCGCGAACGTGTTGTCGACGACGAGCGGGACCGCGTTGTCGTGGGCGATCTCGGCGAGCCGCTCGAAGTCGGGCGTGACGAGCGAGGGGTTCGCGATCGTCTCGACGTGGACGAACGCGGTGTCCTCGTCGATCACGTCCGCGTACGCCTCGTCGTCGAGCGTGTCGACGAGCCGCGCCTCGATCCCGCGGCGGTTCGCGATGCTCGTGAGGTACGCGGCCGTGCCGCCGTACATCTCGGAGCTGGCGACGACGTTGTCGCCCGCGCTCGCGAGCACGGTCACGATGGCGTCGAACGCGGCCATCCCCGAGCCGGTCGCGACCGCGTCGGAGCCGCCCGACAGGTCGGCGAGCCGGTCTTCGAGGACGCCCACGGTCGGGTTGGAGAGCCGAGAGTAGATGTGGCCCTCCGCCCGGAGCGCGTACATCTCCGCCGCCGTGTCCGCGTCGTCGAAGACGAACGAGGTCGTCTGGTGGATCGGGGTCGCGCGCGACCCGGTCGCCGGGTCGGCCTCGGCGCCGGCGTGGAGACTCCGGGTGTTGAACCCACGTGTCATGTGTGTAGTGCATATATCTCAATGCATCTATAACCGCCAGTTACGGCAAGTGATGCCTCCGCCTGCGTCGAAGCGGCGCGATCGGCGCAGTTGCGGTCGTCTCTCGCCGGCCGCCCGAAGCGTGAGTTTATCCCCGGTCGCGAGCCAACGGTCGGTAATGGCAGTCGCCGATCCACCCGTCCCGGAGCTCACCGGGCGCGCGAGCGCCTGCGCCGACCGGCTCCGCGCCGCGGACCGCGTGCTACTCGCGTCCCACATCGACGCCGACGGGCTCACGAGCGGCGCGATCGCGTCGACCGCGCTCGCGCGGGCCGGGATCGACCACGAGGTCGTCTTCGAGAAACAGCTCGACGCCGAGTCGATCGCGGGGATCGCCGCGCGCGAGTTCGGCGTGGTGCTGTTCACCGACTTCGGCTCCGGCCAGCTCGACGTGATCGCCGACCACGAGGACCGCGGCGACTTCGTCCCCGTGATCGCCGATCACCACCAGCCGGCCGACCGCGAAACGACGTTCCATCTCAACCCCCTGTTGGAGGGAATAAACGGCGCGAGCGAGCTGTCTGGCGCGGGAGCGAGCTACGTGCTCGCCCGCGCGCTCGAGGGGCCGGACGGGGACAACCGCGACCTCGCCGCGCTGGCGGTGGTCGGCGCGGTCGGAGACATGCAGGACTCCGACGGCGGACTCGTCGGCGCCAACGAAGCGATCGTCGCCGACGGCGTCGAGGCCGGCGTCATCGAGACGCGCACCGACCTGGACCTGTACGGCAGGCAGACCCGACCCCTGCCGAAGCTCCTCGAGTACGCCTCGGACGTGAAGATCCCGGGCGTCTCGAACGACGAGGCGGGCGCGATCGCTTTTCTCACCGACCTCGACATCGACGTGAAACGCGACGGGGAGTGGCGGCGCTGGGTCGACCTCGACGGCGAGGAGCGGCAGGTGCTCGCGTCCGGGCTGATGCGCCGCGCCGTCGCCTCCGGCGTCCCCGCCGACCGGATCGAGGCGCTCGTCGGGACCTCCTACACCCTCGTCGACGAGGAGCCCGGCACGGAGCTACGGGACGTGAGCGAGTTCTCCACGCTGCTCAACGCCACCGCCCGGTACGAGCGGGCCGACGTGGGGCTCGCGGTGTGTCTCGGCGACCGGGGCGACGCGCTCGCGGAGGCGCGCCGGCTCCTTCGGAATCACCGGAGAAACCTCTCCGAAGGGCTTCAGTGGGTGAAGACAGAGGGCGTCACCGAGGAGGAGCACCTCCAGTGGTTCGACGCCGGCTCGCGGATCCGCGAGACGATCGTCGGCATCGTCGCCGGGATGGCGATCGGCTCGCCGGCGGTCGACCGCTCGAAGCCCGTGATCGCGTTCGCCGAGGAGAGCGCCGAGGAGCTGAAGGTCTCTTCGCGGGGATCGCACGCGCTGGTCCGGCGGGGGCTCGACCTCTCGGCGGTGATGCGCGAGGCGAGCCAGGCCGTCGGCGGCGACGGGGGAGGCCACAACGTGGCCGCGGGCGCGACGATCCCGATCGGCGAGCGCGACGCGTTCCTCGCGGAGGCGGACCGGCTGGTCGGCGAACAGCTCTCGTAGCGAAACGGGACAGCGGAAGAGAGACCGCGCGGTCCGGTCGCGTCAGGCCTCGCCGAGGTCGCGAAACATCGCGCGGTAGTCGTCGGACGACAGGGACTCGCCGAGGTCGTCGATGTCGGCGTCGAGGTCTTCGAGCCGCTCGACCAGTTCGGCGTACGACTCGTTCCCGTCGCGCTGGGCGGCCGGTTTCTGGGCGTTGAGCACGGCGCGCTTGCTCGCCAGCGCCGCCGCCTCCTGAATCAGGCCGTCGTACTCGCTGCGAGTCAACAGCGTGTCGATCGCCGCGAGCAGTTTTGAGCGGCTGACGGGTTTGGTGAGGTACAGGTCGAACCCCATATCGATGATGTCGAAGTCGGGTTCGACCGCGGTGACCATCGCGACGCGGCAGTCGTAGCCGGCCTCGCGGATGTGTTCGAGCACGTCGTCGCCGCTTCCGTCGGGGAGCCGACGGTCGAGCAACACCACGTCGATCGCGCCGTCGACCCGATCGATAGCTTCGGCGGCGGTCTCGGCGAGGTCGACCTCGTAGCGCTCCTCGAGAAAGCCGGCGTACAGCGCGGCGATGTCGGGTTCGTCCTCGACGACGAGGACCGATGGCTCGCTCACCGCCGATCACCGCCGGGGGCGACGGGGGACGCTTCACCGGGCATACAGGAAGGGGCGGCGTGTCGAGGAATAAACCTGTCGCCGTCCGTGTGAGCGGCCCGTCGGATCGTCTTTTATATACTCCGGTCGCCAATGACGGGACGAATGTCAGAACTCGTCTCCACTGGGGTCGAGGGGCTCGACTCGATCCTCTCCGGCGGAATCACGGAGCGATCGACGGTCCTCGTCTCCGGGAACCCCGGGACCGGCAAGAGTATCTTCGGGATCCAGTACCTCCACCACGGCGTCACCGAACACGACGAGCGAGGGGTGTACGTCTCCTTCGAGGAAGACGAGGCGGACATCCGCGGCGCCGCCGAGTCGATCGGGTTGGAGGGGTTCGGCGACCTCGTCGACAGCGGCGACATCGTCATCCTCGACAAACGCGAGATGCTGCGCGAGACCGACTTCTCGACGGCGGTCGACAAGCTGCTAGACACGATCGAAGACGGGGAGTTCGACCGGCTGGTACTCGACTCGCTGTCGATGTTCCAGCTCTTCTTCGACGCCGAACAGGAGAAGCGGACGTACCTCCTGAAGTTCTCAGACATCCTCAAGGCGAACGGGCTAACCTCACTACTCATCAACGAGCAGGGCGCGGTGTTCCCCGACACCGAGGTCGGGTTGGAGAACTTCCTCACCGACGGGAACATCTACTTCATCCAGACGCCGACCGACTCCGGTGTCAACCGGTACGTGTGGGTGGCGAAGATGCGGAAACAGGACATCGACACCGACATCTTCCCGATGGAAATCGGTGAGGGCGGGATCACCGTCCACGAACGAGCTGGCGGGTTCTCGATGATGGGGCGGTCCGAGAACCCCTCGTTCTGACTCCGGACGGCCCGAGCGGGGAAAACGCGGTGTCGCGGGGACGAGCGACGGTTACTGACTCGACGAGAGGTCGCGCCACACGTCGTCGAGGCGGTTTTTCACCGCAGAGCGCTCCTCGACCTCCACGGTGAGTCCGTCGCGGAAGTCGACCTCGACGCCGTCGACCTTCCGGCGGTACACCTTCACGCGGCGGTGCTCGTCCGAGAGCGGGCGGTCGTGGAGCTCGAGCAGGTCGGCCTCCTCGAGCTCGTTGATCCGACGGTAACACGTCGCGATCGGGACGTCGAGCTCGTCGCTGAGGTCCTGCGCGGACTTCGCGTCACCGGTCGCGGTCAGGATGTCCGTGTTGTACTTGTTGCCGAGCACCGTGATCAGATCGTCCCCCACCATTCACGTTATCGCTGTTGATTTTTTGTCTTAAAAGGATACCGGTGATCGCTCCGGCGCGAGAATCCGGTCCGGTGGCACGTCGGCCGCCCTAACGGGGTTCGCTCGCATCTACCGATTCACGCGTGTTATCGACGGTGATAGCCGCCACCGCAGATTTATAACCCGACTCCGGCCACGGTGCGTATGGAGCTCATCGAGGGGCTGTATCTCGTGACGACCACCGTGTTGGCGGGCGCGAGCGCGACGCTGCTCGCGTTCGCGGTCTCCGCGTACCGGTCGTCGGGGCGGACGGCGATGGCGTACCTCGCGGTGGGGTTCGGGCTCGTCGTCGTCGCCGCCGTGGCGACGCCCGTCGCCGCCTTCCGGACCGCGTTCGCGAATCCGCAAGCGCTGCTGCTCGTCAACACCGGCCTGCTGGCGGCGTCGATGGCGCTGGTCGCCGGGAGCCTCGCGGTGTACGAGCCCGGCACGCAGGAGTTCGTGATCCCCGACTCGGAGCTGGCACGGATCCAGGACCGCTGAGGCGGAGCGAAACCGCCGGAGCGACCGAGTTGGTTGGGGAGTTTGAAGCGGATCATCTCGGCGAGCACGCCCGCTAGCGCCGCATATTCGTCTGCCGATCGCCGTCGATCCGACCGGTGATACCGAGCGATCAGAGATCCAGAGCCGATAATCGGATCGCGATATCGTTGATATTTTCAGAAATTATGATCCTAAATAGAACCTGAAAACCGCAACACTGCAGTGTTTTATCAGTTCGAATAATCGGCACGGAGTCTTTAATAGGGAAATTCCACTCCCTAGCGATAACGCCCGCCGGGCAGGCCGGGGGCCAACGCAACACACAATGTTCGAAACACTACTGGACGAGGAAGAGCGCGGTCAAGTGGGGATCGGGACCCTCATCGTGTTCATCGCGATGGTGCTGGTGGCGGCGATCGCCGCCGGCGTCCTGATCAACACGGCCGGCTTCCTTCAGACGCAGGCGGAGGCGACGGGCGAGGAGAGTACGAGTCAGGTGAGCGACCGGCTGCAGGTCGTGAGCCAGTCCGGGAACGTGACCGGTGAGCCTCGAGAGGTTGATCATCTGAACATCACCGTGGCGCAGTCACCCGGTGCTGGCAACATCGATCTCAACGAGACGAGCGTCGAACTCATCGGAACGAGCGGACAGGAGACGTTCCAGCTCAGCGATGAGAACGCCAGTATCGACATTTACACCGGAGAAGAGGGTGATGTCGTGCTGACCGACGCCAGCGACCGTGCCGATATCGGGATCGACCTGACCAGCGACATTTACGAGCCGCTTGAGGGCGGCGACCGCTTGTCGGTCACCTTCACGACGGCTTCAGGAGCGACCACGTCGGCCGAACTTCGCGTCCCGACGACGCTGACCGATGAACAGACGTCTGTGAGGCTGTAACAATGTTCGAATTCATCAACAACAGTGAGGACCGCGGTCAGGTTGGTATCGGGACGCTCATCGTGTTCATCGCGATGGTCCTGGTTGCGGCGATCGCCGCCGGCGTCCTGATCAACACGGCCGGCTTCCTTCAGTCCCAAGCGGAGGCGACCGGTCAAGAGAGCACCGACCTCGTGTCGGAACGGATCGACGTGACGAGCGAGGTCGGCATCGTCGGCAACAACAGCACGGGTGAGTTGGAGTCGATCAAGATCAGCGTCTCCGGCGCTGCCGGGGCCGACCAGATTGACCTGTCGGAATCGACTCTTCAAGCGGTCGGACCGAACGGACAGGCGAACCTCGTCTTCACAGACACGAACGCTAGTGGTGGGGACACCATCGCGAACGCGAGCCAGCTCAACGCGAGCGAGTTCGGCGTTCAGGACTCGAACGGTGAGTTCGTCGACGGCGGCGATGCCGTACTCGACGACGACACGGACTACACGATCGTCGTGAACCCCGGTACGCAGCCGTTCGGGAGTATCACGGAGGGTAACGTCTACGCTGACGGTGACGGCTACACCTACGCACACAACGACAGCGCCGAGGAGGCGTTCGGTGAGGGTCAGACCTCGTCGCTCGAGATCGTCTCGCCGTCGTCGGCGACGACTTCGGTCGAACTGAACGCCCCCGACCTCTTCACCGAGGACGGCGAAGCGGTCCGGCTCTAACGAGCCTCGAACAGCCCCCTAACCACTGTCCCGGCGGAATCGGTTCGCCCGGAACACCTATTTTCTCGCATCACCACGGCTACGCCATGAGTGACCACGACGCACCGACGGCCGACCCGGAGGCGACGCCGGCCGACCCCGACGAGCTCGACTTCACCGACGACGAGAGCGTCGTCGAGATCGGGGAGAGCCGGTACGTCGTCGGGACGAACGGCCGGCCCAACGTCCGCCGGTCGCAGCCGGACCCGTCCCCCGCCGACGAGACGGGCTTCACGGCGGCGGACCCAGCGAACCCGGCGGAGCGACGGCCCCCGGATCCCGGCGGCGGCCACCCGCAGGGCGGTGCGAGCGGTCGGCCGCAGGCCGACCCCGCGAGCCACCAACGAGGCGCCCGCGGCGCCTCCGAAGTCGACCGGCAGTCGGTGAGCCGGTGGCTGGCGAGCTCCTTCGACGACGACGGGTTCACCTACGGGATCGACGCGACGCTCCACGTCGACGGCGACACCACCCGCCAGCGGATGGTCTCGAACGACGTGACGGCGACGTTCGACTCGCTCGTGTCGTGGTTCGCGTCCAACGCGGGACCGAACTCGCCGACGCCCGAGGCGCTCGGGCTCCTGCTCGTCGCGAGCGAGACGACCGTCGACATCCCGCCGGTGGCGATCAAGCGCTTCGCCGCGAGCCAGGGACTCACGGCGAGCGACAGCATCGGCGACCTCGTGCGCGCGGCGGAGGATTCGGGCGGGTTCCGGATCGAATAGCGGGAGCACGTCGGATCGCGTGTCGTTGGCGACGATTTATAACTGAACGACGGTGGATCGATAGGAGCACTTCCAAAGCCTCAACGGCTGCCCTTTTGAGTCCCTCCCCGTTCCGCACCTTACCGCACCTTACCGCACCTTACCGCACCTCACGCCTCCCCAGCCTCTTCGCTCGCCTCTGGCGAGCGACTCACTCGCCGTTCTCTTCGCGCCCGCTGGGCGCTCGGCAGCGCGCGCCACCGCCGTTTGTTTATAAACAATGTCGCGCTCTCACGAGCAGTCACATATCGCGTCGTCGTCTTCGATCGACAAGTTCCACTCCCGGCTGCACCAGAGCCGGGTACCTGCTTATAAAAGAACGAGCAGCGCGACGCCGAGCAGCGCGAACACCGCGTACAGCCCGGCCATCACCTCGCGTTTCAGCGGGCTCCCGAGCGGCTCCGCGGTCAGGCGACGGATCGGCGGGAGGATCGCGATCCCGCCGAGTATCAGGGGGAAGGCGCCGATCTGCGGGACGAGCGTGAGCGCGACGACGATCGTCCCGTAGCCGAGGACGTAACAACCGCGGCGCCAGAGTTGCTCGCGGTCGGTGAGCTGATCGGTCGGGACGAACCCGGACTCGCCGCCGTCGGTCCCGTCGTTCTCGCCGCCCGCACCTCCGGAGCCGGCGGTCATCTGCTGGGCCTGCCGCTGCACGTACTCGTCGAGCTCCTCGGCGGCGTCTTCCGTCTGAGGGGCGCCGCAATCGACGCAGTAGCGGGCCTCGTCGTCGAGCGACGAGTCACACCGGGGGCAGGTCTTCATCCTCATCGAAAGGGCACCACGGGCGGACTTAACTCTTCGGAGCTTTGCTGACGGCCAGATACCGCTGCTGTCTGTCGATTCGGTTCGTTTCACGTTCCCGGAGAGCCGGTCCGGTTCTCCGACTCGATAATCGGGAGGGTACGCTTTAGTCGCTGAGATCCCGAGGGCGTACCAACAGACGGCGGGCCGTCGAAGCGACTCGGCTCGTCGAGACGAAACGAACACCACGATGACCTCCAGCTCTTCACCGGACGACGCGGATCGGTCCGGCCGGCCGACGGTAGCCAACGTCCGCGGCGGACGTGTAGATTCGCGTGCCAAGCGCGCCGGTTTACACACCAAACCGAACGGGGGGGACGCGGGAGAGGAGACGGGGGTGACGCTCCGCACTCGGCTCTCGCAGCTCCGCGTCGTGTTCGTCGCGCTCGCGGTGCTCCTCTCGTTCGTCGGTGCGGCGGCCGCGGGACCCGCCGCGGCGGCCCTCGAGAGAGGAGACGCGACGGCGACCGGAGGAGGAGACACGACGGCGACCGAAGGAGGCGAGGTGGCCCCGGCGATCGCGACCGACGATGGGGCGGAATCGGACGGCGCCGCCCGACAAGAGATCAGCGGAGCGTTCAGCCGACCGACGTACACCGGGACCGCGGGGGATCCGGTGGAGATCAGGCACGCGATCAGCGCGTCCGGCAACGACAGCGCGTACCTCCTGATCGGTGGGAATCGCCTCACCGATTCCGGCGGAACCGTCGGGTTCGTCGACGTCGTCAAGGCGTCCGGCGGGTCGACGACGATCAACACGCGACTTCTCGGGACGAACGAGAGCGACGTCGACAGCTGCAGCGCCTCCGGCGTCGACTGCGACCTCGAGTTCAAGAACGAGGGCGGCGACGTGATCGCGGAGAACCTCTCGGAGCTGTCCGGGGCGACCGGCGCCGGCGGCCTCGCGCGCCCCCTCGTCCCGCAGCGGTACCGGCTCGCGGTCACGAACGGGACGTTCATCGTCCGTGACTCCGGCGCGGTGGATCCGGTCAAGGTGGCCGCGGAGTCCGACCTCGTGTTACGGGAGCCGACGTTCGACGACGACGCCGAGGTGTTCACGACCGCGGACAGCGAGGTCATCGGCGACGGCGAGGGCGGGACCGAGTCGCTCGGCGCGCTCAGGGAGAACGGGCTCGACCGCGCGGCGGTGACGAAGGGCGACCGCGTCGTGCTCGGCTTCGAATCGACCGGGATCTGGGGAGCGCTCTCGTACTTCGCCGAGCGGCGGTCCGGCGAGTCGATCGAGCCCGGGAGCCAGATCGATCACCGCGTCCTCGCCGACCTCCTCGACGCGGAGGAGGGCGTCTCACTGCGGATCAGACAGACGAATCCCGGGCGAAACGAGCGGAGAGCGGAGTTCGACCTCGCGAACGCCGATCCGGAGGACGTCGCGCTCTATCTCGCCGAGGGGGAGTCGCTCGAACGCGGGGACAGCGATCGGGCGCCCAGTCGGTTCTACCTCGCGATAGACACGAGCGACGGGGGTCCGTTCATCGGCGACCCCGAGCCGGGCGACGAGTTCGCAGTCGAGTTCGCCCTCGAGGGCACCGAGGGCGAGCGGTACGCGTTCCGCGACGGCCAAGAGCCGCCAGCCGCCTTCGAACCGCGTTCAGAGACGGACGACCGAGTGTCAGAGCAGTACCCCTACCACGGGAGCGCGGACGGTCGAGTGAGCGCCGAGGCGTCGTTCAGCGTCCGCGAGCGCTACCTCCGGTACGACCACGTCACCGCCGACGGCGACCTCCTCGTCGAGGCCGGCAACGAGACGGTCACCGGGACGACCTCGATCCTGCCCGTGACGGAGTTGTCGGCGACGATCGTTAGAGACGACGACGAGGGACCGTCGCGGACCGAGTCCGAGTTGGCGATCGACGACGGGAACTTCTCCGTCGACAGCGGACTCGCCGACGCCGCGCCCGGGACGAAGGCGAGCTACCGGCTCTATCGGGGACAGTCGCTCCAGGACAGCCGGTCGATCCTCGTCGTCGACGACGCCGAAGAGCCCGCCCAGTTGCGGCTGGCGAACGGGACGACGACGAACCTCACGGTGACGAGGGGCGAGTCGCTGTCGAACCTCACTGCCGCGGTGCGAAACGTCGGGCAGCTACAGACCCGAGAGCGGTTGTCGCTCGACATCGACGACGGGAGGATCGTCGAGGAACGCCATGTGACCGTCGGGCCGGAGGCCTCGAAAAACGAGACGTTCGCCGAGACGAATGCCGGATTGGAGCCGGACGAGTACCCGTACGAGCTGGCGATCGACGGCCACAGCGTGAACGGAACGCTGACCGTGGAGGCGGACCCGTCAGTGACGCGCGTCGACGAGCCCGGTGACGGTGAGAACGCCTCGGAAGCGGCCAATGGAGCGAGCGGGGAAGACGGAGAAGGCGGGGAAGACGGAGAAGGCGGGGAAGACGAAGAAGGGGGGGCAAATGGACCGGACGGCGACGCCGAGGCGAGCGGCGACGAGTCGGACGGCGGGGACGCGGACGACGGAGAGTCAAACGACGGAGAGTCGGACGACGGAGAGTCAAACGACGGAGAGTCGAACGACGGAGAATCGAACGAGGAGCCGTCGGGGGGCGGTGAGGAAGACGCCCCCGACGACGCGCCGGCGACGGTCCTCCCCTTCGGCATTGGGACGCGGGAGACGTTCGGGGGGACGGTCCTCGTGGGGGCGGCGTACCTCCTCGGGCACTGGGTCTGAGCGCGGTCCGCCTCGCCGGGTCCGGTCTCCCCGCGATCGGTTCTCATCGCTGAGAACCGCGGGGGAGTGGTTAAGTGAACGGTGTCCCCCCTTCCAGGTAACCATGGCAACGCGCGTGCTTATCGCGGACGACTCGGAGTTCATGCGGAACCTGCTCCGAGAGATCCTCGAAGGGGAGTTCGAGATCGTCGGCGAGGCCGAAAACGGCGTGGAGGCGGTCAACATGTACGAGGAACACGGGCCCGACCTCGTGATGATGGACATCGTGATGCCGATCCGGGACGGCATCGAGGCGACGACGGAGATCCTGGAGGAGAACCCGGAAGCGACGGTGATCATGTGCACCAGCGTCGGGCAAGAAGAGAAGATGAAGGCGGCCATCAAGGCCGGCGCCGAGGGGTACATCACGAAGCCGTTCCAGAAGCCGAACGTGCTCGACGCCATCGGATCGGCGGTATAATGCGCGTCGACGTCCGGGCGCTCGGCGCCTGCAACCGGTTGGCTGAGCGGGGCGCCGGGCAGGCCGCCGGCGCGCTCACCGACCTGACGGGCACGGACCTCTCCGTGGAAGTCACGGGCGCCAGCGTCGCCAGCGGCGAGGACCTCGCCGAGGCGTTCGCCGGTCGGGAGTCGATCGGCGTGAGCGTCGGGCTCCGCGGCGGGCTGGAGGGCGAGGCGGTGCTCGCGTTCGACGCGGCCAACGTCGACGCCCTGCTCTCGCTCCTACCGGGCGGGGCGTCGATGGGACGTAGCGCCGTGAGCGAGGTCGGCAACATCGCGCTCGGCGGCTTCCTCGACGGGTGGGCGAACTACCTCGGGACCGCGATCGACATGACGCCGCCCCGGTACTTCGAGGCCGACGGCGCCGCCGTCCTCCCCGACGGGGCGCTCGCCGGCGACGGCGTGTTCCTCTTCGAGAGCCGGCTCGACGCGACGACGACGGACCTCGACTTCTCCATCTACATGCTCCCGGACTCCGGACAGTTCCGCGACCTCGTCGTGGGCAAGACCGCGCCGGCCGCGGCGCCGGGCGCGGAGGGCGGAGCGGGAAACGACGGCGCGGGCAGCACCGCGGTCCCCTACGAGTCGCTGTCGACGTTCGCGTCGCTGGCGAAGCGGGGCTCCGCGAACGCCGCCGACAACATCGCGATGATGACGGGCCTCGAGACGAGCGTCGACGTGAGCCGGCTGCGGTTCGTGCCGCTGGCCGACGTACCCGCCGAGGTCGGCGTCGAGCCCCACGCCGGGACCGTCTTCGAGCTGCAGGGAGAGCCGAGCGGCTACCTCGCGATCCTCTTCGAGGAGGAGTCCGCGGCGAAGATCGCCGCCTCGATGCTCCCGAGCGAGCCGGACGAGCCGCTCGGCGGGATGGCCGAGAACGCGCTCTGCGAGCTCGGCAACGTGATGACGAGCGGGTTCATCGACGGGTGGGCGAACGTGCTCGGCACGTCGATCTCCCACTCGCCCCCGGAGTACGTCCACGACATCGGCTCGGCGGCGATCAGTCCGCTGATCGCCAAGCTGAGCCGGCGGCAGGACTACGGGTTCGTGATCGACGCCGCGATACGGACGGAGGGCGTGCAGGCGCGGTGTGACGTGTACGCGCTCCCAGACGAGCGCGAACTGACGCGGGCGCTCGACCGGCTCTCCGAGTCGTGAGCCACCCGCCGTCGTCCCGTGAGGGGGCCCTCTCCCGGGCTCCCGACGCCGGCCGGATCAAGGTCGGCGTCAGCGAGCTGGCGGTCGCGACCGGCGGAGAGACGCTGACGACGAGCGGTCTCGGCTCGTGCGTCGCCGTTGCGCTCGTCGACCGGTCGACCGGCGTCCGCGGGCTGTTACACGCGATGCTGCCGAACGGCACCGAGACCGATACCGGCATGGAGCGTCCGGGAAAGTACGTCGACACCGGGATCGAGACGCTGATCGCGGAGCTAGAGGCCGCGGGCGCGGCTCCCGACCGACTCGAGGCGCGCGTCGCCGGCGGCGCGGAGATGCTCGATCTCACGGACGCGGTCGGGCCGCGGAACGTCGCGCGCGCCGAGCAGCGCCTCGACGCGGCCGGGGTCCCCGTGATCGAACGCGCGGTCGGCGACGGCGTCGGACGGACCGTCCGGTTCAGGGCCGACGGTCGGCTGGTCGTTCGCGCGGCCGACGGGTTCGAGCGGACCCTTTAACACCGATTCGCACGGGCGACGGCGCGGCGTCGCCGACGTTCCGCCGAACGTGTGTGTTCTCACAGCTGATATTTTGAGGGGTGAATTGAAGTGTGTTCTGAGGGTGGTACACGGTAATGGGCCTCGAACTACCGGTGTGGGGAGCTCCAACGGCCGCATGGATAGTCGCCACGCTGGGGCTCGTCGGTGCGAGCGTCCTCGACAGGTTCCTCGACGATGACGGCTCCGACGACGACGATTCCGGAGGCATGGGCGGTAGCGACGACCCCTTCGGCGGTGGCGGGATGGGCGGTGGCAGCGGCGGCGGGATGGGCGGCGGTGACGACTTCGACGACTTCGACGGGATGGACGAGTGGGACGACGACTTCGACGACGGCGGCGGCGGTGGCGGCGCCAACACCGACGAGCTGGAGAAGCGGCTCGACGACCTGGAGAACGAGGTCGCCTCGCTCTCGTCGACGGTCTCGACCGTCCGCTCGGAGAACGAGGAGATCTCGGCCGCCGTCGACGACATCGAGGAGGACGTGCGGAACCTGCTCGACATCTACGAGATGGTCACCCGCGGAATCAACCCGTTCGTCGACGACTCCAGCGGCTTCGATGGAGTGGACGGCGGCGGCGAGGGGTCGTTCGGCCTCTTCGACGACGACGAGGAGGACGCGGCCGACGACGACAACCTCGACGAAGACGTCGCGAACGCGGACGCCGACGGGTTCTTCGACGACGACCTGCTCGACGACGACTTCGAGGACGACGACGAGTTCGCCGAGCTGGACGAGGAACCGGACGACGAGCACACGGACGACGGCGACTCCGCCGACGCCGCGTCCGAGACCGCGGCGGCGGACGACGGTGACGACATGAACGACGATGGAAAGAGCTTCAGCGAGCTGAAAGAGGAGTACGACGCCGGGGAGGCCGACTGGGCCGACGAGGACGGCGCCGAAACGGAGGCGGACGGGCCCGGAGACGAGGACCCGTTCGACGACGGGAACGACTCGTTCGAGGAGGACCTCGGCGACGAGCCGGACCCGTTCGACGAGGGGGGCGTCGACGCCTTCGACGAGGGGGCGGACTCGTTCGACGATGGCCTCGACGACGACGGCCCGGCGACGAACGGCCACGCGCCCGAGCCGGAACCCGACCGCCCGCGGGGGCAGCAGCCCGGCGGCGACCCCGCCGAGGCGAACGGCGGCGGCTTCGAGTACGTCCAGAAGGACGACCTCTCGGGGACCCGCGGCAAGCCGTACCTGACGGAGCTCCCCGGCGACTACGTCGGGGACCTCCTCGTGATGGAGTGGCTGGAGTTCCTCGTCTCCGAGAGCGACGTGACCGACGCGGTGCGGGCGATCAACTACTACGAGCGCATCGAGTGGGTCGGCCCCGAGGCGGCCGCTCGGCTCCGCGACTTCCTCTCCGGATTCGGCACGATCGACCGCAACCTCGTCGACCGGCCGGGGACCGACGGGCTGGTCCGGGAACACCACACCCGCAGCCTCCGATACGTGACCCAGCTCAACGGGACGAGCGGTCACCTGCTGCTGCTCGACCGCTGGGACGACCTCGCCGGGGGGTCGCTGGTCGGCGGCGGACCGCCGCCGGTCGGTTCCGGCGGACGGGGCGGGCGTGGCGAGCGGAGGGGACGCGAGACCGGTCGGCGCGCGCCGCGGGAGGACCGCGGCGGCGACCGGAGCGGCGACGACGGTCGGCGAACGAACGGACACGCCGATCGCGACGAGCGACTCGAGGGACGCGAGCGCAACGGCGGCTCCCCGCGACCCATGAACGACCCGAACCCGCGTTCCGACCGCGCCGACCCGGCCGACGGAGGGTGGGGAGATGGGCGTTAGCGTCTCCGCGTCGACGGCCATCATCGTCGCGGGGCTGTTCTTCGCGTTCACGACGTTCTACCCCGTCGCGGCCAACGGCTTCGACCGCGTTACCGACGCGCAACACGGGATGAACGAGCGCGCCCTCGAACGCCAGAACACGGCGTTTGCGGTCTCGAACGCGACCTACGACGGGACCGACGAGACGCTGACAGTCACCGCCACCAACGACGGTTCCGTCGGCCTCGTCGCCGGCGACGCGACGCTGCTCGTCGACAACGAGTACGTCGACGTGGGCGGAGCCGACGCGAACACGAGCGTCGACGGCGACGGGGACACCGAGCTGTGGCTCGGCGGTGAGACGCTGACCGTCGAGGTCGCACAGGCCGACACGGACGCGGACATCGGGGACGGCACCCGCGTCGTTCTCGTCGTCGAGTCCGGCGTTCGCGACGCGGCGACCGTCACGGAGGTGAGCGCGTAGATGGCGAGCGTTCCCGTCTCACACCTCATCCTGTTCATCGCGAGCCTCGTGATCGCGGCCGGCGTGGTCGGCACGATCACCACGGGGGTCGACCGCGTGAGCGCGGCGGTCGACGACGCCGGGCTGGACGCGACCGAACAGCTTCGGACCGACGTGACGATCATCTCCGACGCGAACGCGGGGGTGTACAACGCCAGCGGCGACCAGAACGTGACCCTTTTGATAAAGAACACCGGCACCTATCGGCTCGCGCCCGACGGCTCGGGGCTCGACGTCGTCTTCGACGGTCAGTACGTCCCGCCGAGCGCGATCGACGGCGAACTCGTCTCCGCCGACGCGGGCGCGGCGTGGAGTCGCGGCGACGTGTTGCGGCTCACGATCGACGCGGAACAGCTCGACGACACCGGGACCGACGGCCTCGACGACGGCGATCACCGGGTGTACGTCACCGCCAACGGCGACGAGGAGCTGTTCCAGTTCCGCGTGGAGGGAGGCAACTGAGATGCCCCACGACAACCTCCTCTCTCTGGGCCTCGGCGAGCGCGACCGGCTGAACAAGGAGCTCGGCGGGGGGATCCCCCGCGGCAGCATCGTCCTCATGGAGGGCGACTACGGCGCCGGGAAGAGCGCCATCTCCCAGCGGTTCGCCTACGGGCTCGTCGAGGAGGGCGCGTCGGTGACGATGATGTCGACGGAGCTCACCGTGCGCGGGTTCATCGACCAGATGCACTCGCTGGAGTACGACATGGTGAAGCCGCTGTTGAACGAGGAGCTGCTCTTCCTCCACGCCGACTTCGACTCCGGCGGAGCGTTCTCCGACGACGACGGGGAGCGCAAGGAGCTGCTCAAGCGGCTGATGAACGCGGAGGCGATGTGGAACTCCGACGTGGTCTTCCTCGACACCTTCGACGCCATCTTCCGGAACGACCCGACGTTCGAGGCGCTCGTCCGGAAGAACGAGGAGCGACAGGCGGCCCTGGAGATCATCTCCTTCTTCCGCGAGATCATCTCGCAGGGGAAGGTGGTGGTGCTCACCGTCGACCCCTCGGCCGTCGACGACGACGCGATCGGGCCGTTTCGGTCGATCGCCGACGTGTTCCTCCAGCTGGAGATGATCGAGGTCGGCAACGACATCCGCCGACAGATCAACGTGAAGCGCTTCGCGGGCATGGGCGAACAGGTCGGCGACACGATCGGCTTCTCGGTCCGGTCGGGCACCGGGATCGTCATCGAGAGCCGGAGCGTCGCCTGAACAGATGGGCGAACCGACGCACAGCCGTCCCGGTCGCCGGGACGCGACCGATCCGGCAGGAGGCGCGGAGTAGACCATGACCGAACACGGCACAGCGAAACCGTCGGACGAGCTCCGGAAGGCGGCCATGCGGCGGCCGCACCTCCGCGAGCACCTGCGGGAGTTCAAGCAGATCACCGGGGAGTTCCCGCAGTTCATCGAGGAGCCCAAAGACGAGTACGAGTCGAACCGCCCCAACGTCATCTACCCCGTCGGCGGGCCGATCTACAGCCACATCTACGGCGACCTCGGGCAGGACACGAAGTACTACGCCATCGAACCGGAGGTCTCCGGCCCGCAGGCCGAGGTCCTCAACGAGATAAAGAACCGCCTCCTCACGGTGAGCGGCCAGCACAGCGCCCCCGACAGCGAGGCCGAGTACGACGACCTCATCGAGGAGCTGTTAGAGGAGGTCACCCACATCGACGGGCGGAACGAGGGGTTCCGCGGCAGCCTCTCGAAGGTGCTCAACATGGGGAAGCTGTCGGTCACCGAGGAGACCTACGAGAACATCCGCTACCGGCTCAACCGCGACATCGTCGGGCTCGGACCGCTCGAACCAGTGATGCGCGACCCGGCCAACGAGGACATCCACGTCATCGGTCCCAAGGAGTGTCACGTCGATCACGGCACCTTCGGCATGTTGGAGACGACCGTCGACTTCGGGACGCCGCAAGAGTTCGACAACTGGCTGCGCAACATGGGCGAGCGGATCGGCGACCCCCTCTCCGACTCCGACCCCATCGTCGACTCCACGCTCCCGGACGGCTCGCGTATCAACATCATCTACTCCGACGACGTGTCGCTGAAGGGCTCCTCGCTCACGATCCGGCAGGGCGAGGAGGTGCCGCTGTCGATCAACCAGATCACCAACTGGGGGACGCTCTCGCCGCAGCTGGCGGCGTACCTCTGGCTCTGTCTGGAGAACGAGCAGACGGTGTTCGTCGTCGGCGAGACCGCGTCCGGGAAGACGACGACGCTGAACGCCATCCTCTCGTACATCCCCGACGACTCGAAGATATACACCGCGGAGGACACCGCCGAGGTCATCCCGCCGCACAGCACCTGGCAGCAGCTGTTGACCCGCGAGGGCGGCGGCGAGGGCTCCTCCGACGTGGACATGTTCGACCTGGTCGCCGCCGCGCTCCGGTCGCGGCCCGACTACATCATCGTGGGCGAGGTGCGGGGCGCCGAGGGACGCATGGCGTTCCAGGCGGCCCAGACGGGCCACCCCGTCATGCTGACGTTCCACGCGTCCGACATCGTCTCGATGATCCAGCGGTTCACCTCCGAGCCGATCAACGTCCCGGAGACGTTCATGGACAACGCGGACGTGGCGTTGTTCCAGAACCGGGTGAAACAGGGCGATAAGGTGTTGCGCCGGGTGACGAGCGTCCAGGAGATCGAGGGGTACTCCAAGGAGATGGAGGGGGTCGTCACCCGCGAGGTGTTCAGCTGGGACCCCGTCGAAGACGAGATCGTCTTCCAGGGGATGAACAACTCCTACGTGTTAGAAGAGCAGATCGCGACGCTGCTGGGGTACGCCGACACCCGCGACATCTACGACGACCTGGAGTTCCGCGCGGAGCTGATCGAGCGGATGATCCAGGAGGGAATTCTGGGCTACCACGAGGTGAACGACGCGATCAACTCCTTCCAGCGCGACGGCGTCGAGGGGCTCCCCTTCGACATGCACCGGAACGTCAGATAGCCATGGCGGTGAAGGAGGTCGGCGACGGGCTCGCGACCGCCGCGGAGCTGACCTCGGCCGTCATGGAGTCGTACGACAAGCTCGACATCTCGAAGCGGAAGTACGTCGGGCTCGTGTTGATCCCGGCGCTCCTCGTCTTCGCCGCGAGCGTCGTCGGCCTGTTCGTCCTCCCGCTTCCGTTCGCCGCGCGGGTCCCGGTCCCGATGTTCGGCGGGCTCGTGCTGGTCGCGGCGGTGATATACCCGAAGATCTACCTCTCCAGCCTGGAGAACCAGATCGACAACCAGCTCCACCTCGTGATGACGCACATGACCGTGCTGTCGACGACGAACATCGACCGCATGGAGGTGTTCCGAACCCTAGCGAACGAGGAGGAGTACGGCGTCGCCGCCGAGGAGATCCGCCGCGTCGTCCACCTCGTCGACACGTGGAACCAGAGCCTCGACGACGCGTGTCGCCGGCGGGCCGAGGAGGTCCCCTCGGAGGCGATGGCCGACTTCTTCGACCGGCTCGGCTACACGATGGGGGCGGGCCAGTCGTTAGAGGAGTTCCTCGTCTCCGAGCAGGACGTCATGCTCGCGAAGTACGAGACGCTGTACGAGTCCTCGCTGTCGAACCTGGAAGTCATGAAGGACCTGTACATGTCGATGATCCTCTCGATGACGTTCGCGCTGGTCTTCGCGATCGTCCTCCCGATCTTGACCGGGAACGACCCCACCGCGACGGTGGCCGCGGTCATCGTCCTCTTCGTCTTCGTCCAGCTCGGCTTCTACGCGATGATCCGCGCGACCTCGCCGTACGACCCGATCTGGTTCCACCCCGACGAGCGCGCGCCCGGCGATCTGAAGCTGTGGGCGTCGCTCGGGCTCGGCGGCGGGCTCTCCTTTCTCATCATCGGGATCACGGCCGCCGGAATGTTCGGGTACGGCCCGGGACTCCCGGGGCTCCTCTGGTTCCTCGACGACGTGCGGCTCCCGCTGTACCTCGCGGTGCCGATATCGCCCCTCTTCATCACCGGCGTCGTCCTCCGCACCGAGGAGCAGGCGATCACGGCCCGCGACGGCGAGTTTCCCTCCTTCATCCGGGCGCTCGGCGCGACAGAGAGCGCGAAGCAGTCGACGACCACCGACGTGTTGACCACGCTGCGCGACAAGAACTTCGGCGACCTCTCGCCGTCCATCGAGCGGCTCTACCGCCGGCTCAACATGCGTATCAGCACCACGGGCGCGTGGGAGCAGTTCACCTACGACACCCGGTCGTACCTCATCCAGAAGTTCTCCGAGATGTACCTCGTCGGCCGGCAGATGGGCGGCGACCCGAAGATGCTCGGCGAGCTGATCTCGAAGAACATGAACGCCGTGAACCAGCTCCGCGAGCAGCGCCGGCAGGCGGCGATGACCTTCATCGGCCTGCTGTACGGGATCACGGCGGCGGCGACGTTCGCCTTTTTCATCGGGTTAGAGATCGTCGCGATCCTCGCGGACCTGACGGCCGACTTCGAGCTCGACCAGATGGACATCGGTCAGATCGTCTACCCCGGCGCGTACGACATCCCGCTGATCGAGTACCTGCTGCTCACGGTCGTCCTTTTTAACGCGGCCCTCTCCTCGCAGATGATCCGCCGGATCGACGGCGGCAACCCCGCGAACGGGTACATCCACTTCGTGCTGTTGACGTGGCTCGGTGCGGCGACCGCGATCGCGACGCGGACGCTGGTCAACGCGATCCTGACGATCTAGTTGACGGCCTTGGAGAGTTCGGCGCCCGCTTTGAATTTGACCACGTTCTTCGCCGCGATCTGGATCTCTTTTCCGGTCTGTGGGTTTCGTCCGGTTCGGGCAGACCGCTTCGAGATGCTGAACGTGCCGAACCCCCCGTTCTCGTCCTCTGTACCACCCAACGACAGCCGATCACCCTTCTTCAGGGCCTTTGTCGTCGCGTTGGTGAACGCCTCGAGCGCCCGCTTCACGTCGTTCTCCGATACCCCCTCGTGCGAGTCGCGTCCCATTTCACTCGCGATGTACTCCGCGTCGATCACCACGTCGGCGTCCCGGTACTTGGCGCTGGCCTCGTCACCCTTTCCGGGGTTGAGATCGAGGGCGGCCGCGAATTCCGGGCAGGCGCCGAACGTCACCGGTGAGTCGTCTACAGGGCCGTTTCGGGACCTCGGATTTCGCCCCGTCCGGGCGGAGCGCTTCGAGATACTGAACGACCCGAATCCGACCAGTACGGCGCTGTCGCCCCTCTTCAAGGCGTTCGTCGTCGCGTCGGTGAACACCTCGAGCGCCCGCTTCGCATCTGACTTGCTCAGTCCGGATTCGCTCGCCATCGACTCGATCAGTTCCGCTTTGTTCATCGCCACCGCCTGGCCGGTCGTCGTCAACAGGGCCAGTCCGAGGGACGTCGAGAGGATAGCACCCCTCCGCAGTACGGTCCGCCGCGAGAGCTCGAGTTGGGACATGATATCTTTACTCACGGTGCTATATCGATTGGTTAATATATAAATTTAGTGTTAATTTCACCTTCAATATATGTTCTCGTGAGATGGTCTTGATTAAAAACGGATCCCGACCGCGAGGGGGTTGGAACGCGTCTCTTGGTGCGGATAGGAACGGAGCTGCGGCGCATCCCCCGTGCCTACCCTTCGAACAGCGTCGGCTCGGGGACCTCCTCGTCGGCCGCGTCGCGCCACGACCGGCTCGGTCCCCACCCGAACAGCCGCTCGGCCTTCTCGATCGCGTAGGCGGTCCGGTCGTCGCCCTCGGCGAGCGCGCTCCCGTCGACAGCGCAGTCGTCGGTGATCTCGCCGTACGACTCGCGCAGGAGGTCGAGCAGGGGGCGACCGAGCGCGTTGTCGGCGGCGACGCAGTTGACCGCCTCGTGAGTCCCGGGCGCTACGGCCGGGTCCGGCCCCGCCGTTCCCGCGAGCGCGTCGACGACGAGGTCGGCGACGTCGCGGGCGTCGACGTACGACCAGAAGTTACCGGCGCCCGCGTCCAGATCGTCGACGTAGCCGTCGGTCCGGCAGGCGTACGCGCCGGGGTACTGGATCCACGAGGGGCGGATCGAGACCGCCGATACGCCCTCGCGGCGGGCGATCGCGCCCGCGGCCGCCTCCGCGGTCACCTTCGAGAGGCCGTACGGGTCCTCCGGCCGGAGCGGGTGGTCCTCGGTGATCGGGAGCTCGTCGGGGAGCGGCGTCGGATCGGCGAAAAAGAAGCCGTAGGCGCCGTCGCTGGAGGCCTGGACGATCCGAGCGTCGGCGCGGCCGGCGGCGTCGAGGACGTTTTTCGCGGCGTGAACGTTCGTCTCGAACACCCGACCGTCGGGGTGGGTGCCGGCGACGGGGATCGCGGCCCAGTGGACGACGGCGTCGGGGTCGACGGCGGCCACCGTGTCGAGCGCCTCGCCGCGGTCGGCGAGGTCGGCCGCGCGGAACGAGACGTGCGGCGCCGGGTCGGCGTCCGGACCGGGGCGTTCGTAGTCGGCGACGACGACCTCGTAGTCGCCCGCGAGCCGGTCGACGACCCAGCGCCCGGAGGCGCCGCGGCCGCCGGTGACGAGGACGGTCTCCATGCGTGCGAGTCGGCGCGACGAGGCAAAAGCGCACCGTCGTCGGGCGATCCCCCGCTCCCGGCAGCCTTTAATCGCGCGAGCGGTAAAATACGGGTATGGAATGGAAGACCGACTGGGGACTCCGTGGACGGATGGCGTTCACGATGTTCCTCCTCTTCGCCCTCTACGTCGTGTTCGTCGGCGCGCTGACCGTGTATTTCGGCGACTTCCTGTTCCCGCTGATCATGCTCGGCGGGTTCGCGATCGCCCAGTACTTCTTCAGCGACAAGCTCGCCCTGCGGAGCATGGGCGCCCGCGAGGTGAGCGCCGAGGAGTACCCCGACCTCCACCGCCGGGTCGAGCGCCTGAGCCAGCAGGCCGACCTCCCGAAGCCGACGGTCGCCGTCGCCGACACGCAGGTGCCGAACGCGTTCGCGACCGGCCGGAACAAGAAGAACGCGACCGTCGCCGTGACCACGGGACTGCTCCGGGCGCTCGACGACGACGAGCTCGACGGCGTGCTCGCTCACGAGCTCGCACACGTGAAGAACCGCGACGTGATGGTGATGACCATCGCGTCGTTCCTCTCGACTATCGCCTTCTTCATCGTGCGGTGGGGGTGGCTGTTCAGCGGCGACAACCGGCAGGGCGCGCCCGTCATCGTCGCGATCCTCGTCTCCATCGTCGTGTGGGTGATCTCGTTCCTGCTCATCCGCGCGCTCTCGCGGTACCGCGAGTACTCCGCCGACCGCGGCGCCGCGCTGATCACGGGGAAGCCCGGCGCGCTCGCGTCCGCGCTGATGACGATCGACGGCCGGATGGACCGCGTGCCGAAGGAGGACCTCCGCGAGGAGGCGGAGATGAACGCGTTCTTCATCATCCCGATCAAGGCGGGGTTCGTCGGCAGGATCGCCTCGACGCACCCGTCGACGGAGAACCGGATCGAGCGGCTCCGCGACCTGGAGCGCGAGATGGAGACGGCCTGAGAACGAAGACGAAAACGAACCCGACTCCCGGAACCGCACCGCGGCGCTGCGATTGAGTCCGCTTTTTGCCGCCGACTTCGCGACCGCTACGCCGTCCTCTCGGCAGCGTCGTCGACCAGCTCTTCGGCGACAGTCCCGGGACCAAGTAGGCCCGGGTCGATCGCGAGGTCAGCGACGCCGGCGACGAACTGCGGGAGGGACCGGTCGGCGTACGTCACCGCGAGCACGTCCGGGTTCAGCTCCTTGGCGATCGGGATGCCGGTCGCCTCCTCCACGTCGGTGAGGACGAAGTAGGCGGCCTCGTCGATCCCGGCTTCGGAGAGCGCGTCGGCGGTGACGAGCCCCTCGATCCGGCGGATCTCGACGCCGAGCGCTTCGAGCTCCTCGCCGAGCCCGTGCTCGTCGGGGCCTGCGACGACGGCGATAGGCTGGTCCGCCATCACTCGTACTCGATCGTCGCGGGCGGCTTGTGAGTCACGTCGTAGACGACGCGTGCCACGTCCTCGTTCTCGCCCGTGATCCGGCTCTGGATGCGCTGGAGCGTGCTCCAGTCGAGCTCCTGCGCCCGGGCGGTCATCCCGTCGCGACTCTCGACCGAGCGCACGGCGACGACCCAGCCGTGCACGCGGTTGTCGCCTTTCACCCCGGTGGCCTTCCCGAGGACGGCGGCGAACGCCTGCCACGGGTCGTACTCCTCGAGTTCCTCCTCGACGACGTGCGTCGCCTCGCGGGCGACGGCGGCCTTGTCGGGGGTGACCTCGCCGACGATCCGGACGGCGAGCCCGGGGCCGGGGAACGGCATGCGCTCGGAGATGACCTCCTCGAGCCCGAGCGCGCGGGCGACCTCGCGCACCTCGTCCTTGTAGAGGTCGCGGACGGGCTCGACGATCCCCTCGAAGTCGACGACCTCGGGGAGCCCGCCGACGTTGTGGTGCGACTTGATGTTCCCCTCCGACTCGATGCGGTCGGGGTAGATCGTCCCCTGCACGAGGTAGTCGGCGCCCACGTCGCGCGCGACCGTCTCGAACTCGTCGATGAACCCCTCGCCGATGACGTGGCGCTTCTCCTCGGGGTCAGTGACGCCGGCGAGCCGGTCGAAGAAGCGCTCCTGCGCCTCGATCACCCGCAGCGACTCCATGAAGGAGAAGGTGTCTCGGATCTCCGCGGTCTCCCCCTTCCGCATCAGCCCCGTGTCGACGTAGACGGGAGTGAGCTGGTCGCCGACCGCCTCGTACGCGAGCGTCGCCGCGACCGAGGAGTCGACGCCGCCGGACAAGGCGATCACCGCGTTCGCGTCGCCGATCGCCTCCCGGATCTCCGCTTTCGCCTCCGCGATGAATGCCTCCGTCTCGACCATCTATAGCCTCACGTCCGCGTTCCGCTCGGTTGTGTCCGTCGATCCCAGCGCCGCCTCGACGAGGGCGACGAACGGCGGGCTCGCCCGGTCCGGCCGCGACCGGAACTCGGGGTGCGCCTGCGTGCCGAAGAAGAACGGGTGGTCCGGCCGCTCTAAGATCTCCATCCGGTTGTCGGCGCGCCCGGAGAAGACGAGGCCGTCGGCCTCCAGCTCGTCGATGTACTCGGGGTTCACCTCGTAGCGGTGGCGGTGGCGCTCCGTACAGGAGTCGGCGTCGTACACCCGCGCCGCCAGCGTGCCGGGCTCGATGTCGGTCTCGTGTGCGCCGAGCCGCATCGTCCCGCCCATGTCCTCGGTCTCGTACTGGTCGGGGAGCAGATCGATGACGGGGTGAGGGGTGTCGGGGTCGATCTCGGCGGAGTGGGCGTCCTCGAGCCCGAGCACGTCGCGCGCGTGCTCGACGACCGCCATCTGGAAGCCGAGACAGAGCCCGAGGAAGGGCACGTCGTTCTCTCGGGCGTAGCGGACCGCCTCGATCTTCCCGTCCGTGCCGCGGGAGCCGAACCCGCCGGGGACGACCACCGCGTCCGCCTCGGCGAGCCGCTGTTCGTGGCGGTCCGTGGTCTCGTCGGCGTCGACCCACAGCACGTTCACCTCTGTCTCGGTCTGGATCCCGGCGTGTTTCAGCGCCTCGTGGATCGACATGTAGGCGTCTTCGAGGGCGTACTTGCCCACGAGCGCCACGTCGATCTCCTCCTCTCGGTCGCGGGTGACCAGCTCGCGCCACTCCGTCGACCGCTCCGCCTTCGGGAGGGCCTCGTCGGCGAGGCCGAGCCGCTCCATCACGTGCTCGTCTAACCCCTCGTCTTCGACCATCAGCGGGACGTGGTAGATGTCCTCCACGTCGGGGTTCGAGAAGACGGCGTCCGTGGGGACGTCGCAGAATAAGGCGATCTTCTCTTTCGTCTCCGGGTCCAGCCGGTCCTCGGAGCGGCCGACCAGGATGTCGGGCTGGAGCCCGATCGACCGCAGCTCCTTCACCGAGTGCTGGGTCGGCTTCGTCTTCTGCTCGCCGTTCTTCGAGTAGGGGACCAGGGTGACGTGGGTGAAGAGGATGTCCTCGTCGTCCTCCTCGTGGGCGAACTGGCGGAGCGCCTCCAGGAAGGGCATCGACTCGATGTCGCCGACCGTCCCGCCGATCTCGATCAGGCAGACGTCGGAGCCCTCGGCGGCCTCCCGGATGCGCCGCTTGATGTCGTCGGTGACGTGCGGGATGATCTGGACGGTCTTGCCGAGGTAGTCGCCGGCGCGTTCGCGCTCGATGACGTGCTGGTAGGTCTTCCCCGTGGTGACGTTGTGGTCGAACGTCATGTCGGTGCCGAGGAAGCGCTCGTAGTTGCCCAGGTCGAGGTCGACCTCGCCGCCGTCCTTGAGGACGTACACCTCGCCGTGCTCGTAGGGGTTCATCGTCCCGGCGTCGACGTTGAGGTAGGGATCGACTTTTACGGCGGTGACGTCGAAGCCCGCGTTCGCGAGGAGACGCCCGGTGCTGGCGGCGGTGATGCCCTTGCCCAGCCCGGACATCACCCCGCCCGTGACGAACACGAACTTCCGACCCAGCGAGGGGTCGTACCCGGTGTCGGGATCCGTTGGCATATCGACCGTCCGTCAGGGGCCGGCAAAACCGTTTCGGACCCTGCGTTTCGGGTGGACGTTCGTGACGTTCCGGGGGCGAACGCGCGGATCGGCGGCGGGCTCGGTGGAGGCGCGAGCGACGGCGGGGACGACACCGGAGCGAAAGCTACTCACGGGATCCGGACGCACGTCCCGGCCGTCCTATGAACTGGTCCCCGATCCCTCCCGCGGTCGCGGCCGTCGCCGCGGCCGCGATCAGCGTCGCGCATCGCATCGCGCCAATCGTCTTGGAGTCGGCCATCGACATCCCCGGGCCAGGCGCGCTCACGCTGTACGCCCTCGGCGGGCGTACCGTCTCGTTCGCCCTCGTCTACGGACTGCTCCTCGGCGCCGCATATCTGGTGGGCCGTCGCGGCGGCGACACGATCGACGCGGGCGCGACGACGCTGGCCACCGGCGTCGTCGGCGCGGTCGTGTACCTCGTCGGGTCCGCCGCGGTGCTGCTGTGGACCGGTCCCGAGCAGGATTGGGTCGTCGCCGCCGGCACGCTCGGATCCGCGGTCGGCGTCGGCGTCGAACTGGCGGTCGTCGCGTTCGCCGGACTCGCGCTGGGTCGATGGGGTATAAATGGGTGATTGCGGAGTGGTGACCGTCTTCAGCGGCCTCGTTGGTCGCTTATAAATGGCGAACAACGGACCGATGGGGAGCACCCCCAAAGCCCCAGTCACGACGGCTCGCGACTGCCTCTTTGAGTCCCACCCCGCACCGCACAGCACCGCACCTCACGCCTCCCCAGCCTCGCGGTTCGCGCTCTTCGAGCGCTCACCGCGTCCAGCGAGGGACCGAAGGTCCCTCTGGCAGCCGGCGCTCCGCGCCGGCGACCTCGCACGGGCTCCTCGTGGGCCGGTGGCCCACTCGGAGGCGCGCGCCACCGGATCCGGCGGCGTGACCTCGCGGTCGAGGGAACCGATCCCGATCGCATTTATAAATAACCGTCGCTGGGCGAGTTCGAGTGAAGTGTTGCGAGGGAAGAGCGCTCCGAGAGCGTCTTCCGCATCACGGGGGTGGACCCCGGCGATGCGAGGGGAGGGATTTGAACCNTTGCGAGGGAAGAGCGCTCCGAGAGCGTCTTCCGCATCACGGGGGTGGACCCCGGCGATGCGAGGGGAGGGATTTGAACCACGGTCGCGCCAGAGGCGCTCCCTGATTCAAATTCTCCCCCCTGGTGTGCATTCGCGCGTTGTGGACGCGCTCATGCGAGGGGAGGGATTTGAACCCACGGACCACCGCGAGACGCTCCGGCTCGCTCTGCTCGCCGGCTGCGACTCGCATGCTCTCGTTCGCTCGCGGTGCTCGCTCACGAGAACTCTACAGGAGCGGATCTTGAGTCCGCCGCCGTTTCCGGGCTTGGGGAGCTGTACTCGGTGTTGCTACTCCCGATAATTGGTTTGTGAATTTTTGCGAGGGAAGAGCGCTCCGAGAGCGTCTTCCGCATCACGGGGGTGGACCCCGGCGATGCGAGGGGAGGGATTTGAACCNTTGCGAGGGAAGAGCGCTCCGAGAGCGTCTTCCGCATCACGGGGGTGGACCCCGGCGATGCGAGGGGAGGGATTTGAACCCACGGACCTCTACAGGAGCGGATCTTGAGTCCGCCGCCGTTTCCGGGCTTGGCTACCCTCGCACGCGGCCCTGAGTTCGACACCGCACCCCTTTACGTCGTCGGTTCCGCGCCGACGAGCCGTGCCTCGAACCCGCCGTCGGCCGACTCGCCGATTTCGACCGTCCAACCGTGCGCGGCCGCGACACGCTCGACGATGGCGAGTCCGATCCCCGTGCCGCCGCCGTTCGAGACGCCGAACTCGGTCGCCGCGTCGCGCTCGTCGGCGTCGAGTCCCGAGCCGTCGTCGGCGACGTAGACCCCGCGGTCGTCGACGCCGACCCGGACCGCGGGCGCGTCGCCGGCGTGGTCGAACGCGTTCCCGATCAGGTTTCCGAGCGCCCGCCGGAGCAGGTCGCGGTCGGCCGCGACCGACCCGGCCTCCTCGACAGTGAGCGTCGCGCCCGCCGGCGGGTCGCCGAAGTCGCCCGACTCCCAGCAGTCGGTCGCGAGCGCCCCGAGGTCGACCGGTCCGCGATCGACCTCGATCGTCTCGGGGTCTCTGGCCATCACGAGCGCCTCGTCGATCAGCGTCTCGATCCGGTCGAGCGCGTCCTCCGCGGGGTCGAGCCGGTCGAGGTCCCCCGTGTCGCGGGCCAGCGTCAGGTACCCGCGCGCGACGGAGAGCGGGTTCTTGAGGTCGTGCGAGAGGAACCCCGCGAGTCGTTCGAGCCGCTCGTTGAGGCGCTCCAGTTCGCGCTCGCGCTCGACCCGATCGGTGATGTCGCGGATGACCCCGACCGCGCCGACGACGTCGCCGTCGCGTTCGATCGGCGTCAGTCGCGTCTCGGTGGTCACGTCGCTGCCGTCGCCGAGCGTCGTCGTGAGCTGGACCCGCTCGTCGTCCGCCTCGCCGGCGAGGACGCGTTCGACCGCCTCGCGGTAGCGCTCGCCCGTGTCGGCGTTCCAGTACCCCTCCGCGACGACGCGCTCGGGGTGCTCTCCGAGAAGGACGTCGTCTGAGAACCCCGTCACGTCCCGGAGCCGGTCGTTGACGAACACGCGGTTCCGGTCGGGGTCGAGGACGTACGCGCCGTCGCCGAGCGCGGCGACGACCGACTCGGCGTGCGCCGCCGGATCGGAGCCCTCGTCGCGGTTCATACGTCGTCTTCGCACCCCCGCGTGACGTGTTTTGCGGGTCGGTCGCGGGGCCGGGACGAGGGCGGAAATCGGGTCACAGCGCGATCATCCCGACGCCGACGACCGCGAGGAGGGCGGCGACGAGCCGGACCCGGAAGTAGCGCTCGCCGAGGACGATCCCGCCGAGCATGACGGCGACGATGGCCTGCGTGTTGATCACCGGGGAGGCGACGCTCGCGGGCAGCGCCGCGAACGCGACCGTGGTCAGGTGTTCGCCGAGCGCGACCAGGGCGCCGCCGGCGACGAACTTCGGCGCGTCGCTGCGCGTCACGGTCGGTGGATTCCGGATCGCGGCGGGCAACAGGACGAGCCCGGCGCCCGTGAGCAGCAGCGGCACCCACAGCGTCCCGGGAATCGCGAGCTCCTGGAGCGCCACCCGCTTCCCGAGGTCGGCGACGGCGTAACACGCCGCGCTCACCAGGGCGAGCTGGGCGGGCCGCGAGTGAACGGCGCTGACCAGCGGCGCGAGCAGGCTCCCGGGCTCGTAGTTCGCGACGTACACCGCGGCGGTGGCGACGACGACGCCGGCCACCTGTATCGGCGCGAGCACCTCCCCGAGCAGCAGGACCTCGAGCGGGAGCACGAACATCGGGACGACCTTGTTGATCGGGGTCACGTACGAGACGTCGCCGCTCTCGATCGCTCGGAGGAAGAGGACGAACGCGGCCGCGGTCGCCACCGCGGTCACGGCGACGACGGCGACGGCGGCGGGGTCCACGCCGGCCGCCGCCCGGACGACGCCACCGGTTCCGTCGGGAGAGAGGTCGTTCGTGGCGAGGGTGACGGGGAGGAACCACGCGATCGCCGAGGCGTTGATCAGCACCGTGAGCCCGGCGGGCGGGTACCCCGAGAACGAGCGCTTGAGCACGAAGATGTAGACCCCCCAGACGATCGCGGCGCCGATCGCGGAGAGGAGACCGGCGTCCATTGACCGACCCGACGATCGGTGGGGGAAAGAAGCGTTCGATCCGGCCGCGGGGTCGGTCGCCGCGGGTCGGCTCCGCTCGCCGCCCCCGCGAAACGGTTAGGTCGCTGCGGGCGCGACGCGCTCCCATGGACGAGCACACCCGTGACCCCGGCGTCGCCCCGCCGCTCGGGAATCCGACCGGGTGGCACGCGGCGGACGAGGGACCGACGGGCGAGGACGACGCGGACGACGGGGGACCCAGCGCCGACGCGCGGATCGCCGGGGGCCACTGGGAGCACGCCACCCTCCGGCGGGCGACCGAGCACGGGGTCCGGCTGTTCAACGCCGGCGCGTACCACGAGTCGCACGACTGCTTCGAAGACGAGTGGTACAACTACGGCAGCGGCACCGCCGAGTCGGCGTTCCTCCACGGGATGGTGCAGGTCGCGGCCGGGGCGTACAAGCGCGTGGACTTCGAGAACGACGACGGGATGCGGTCGCTGTTCGAGACCGCGCTGGAGTACCTCCGGGGGCTCCCGGGCGACTTCTACGGCGTCGACGTCGACGACGTCCGGGCGACGCTCCGGGCCGCGCTCGGCGACCCGACCGCGATCGACGGGTGGACGATCGCCATCGACGGCGCCCGACCCGAGGCGTACCCCGCCGACTACGAGTACGCGGAGGCGCTCGACGAGGCACACTGAGCCGGGGAAAGGACATCGAGTCGGAGAGGGAACGCGAATCGACGAGCGGAGCCGAGCCGCGCTCCGGATCCGAACGCCACTTATCGGCGCGGCTTCTCTCGGAGGTATGGACGTTCACGATCTGGGCGAGGGGGAGCCGGAGGTCGCGGTCGTCGGCGCGATCCACGGCGACGAGCCCTGCGGCGCCCGCGCGGTCCGACGGCTCATCGACGCCGACCTCGACGTGGAGCGCCCGGTGCGGCTGATCGTCGCCAACGAGGCGGCGCTCGACGCCGGGGCGCGCTACCTCGACGCCGACCTCAACCGGTCGTTCCCCGGCGACCCGGACGCGGAGGCACACGAGGTGCGGCTCGCCGCCGAGCTGCTCGACGCGCTCGACGGCTGCTCCACGCTCGCGATCCACTCGACGCAGTCGTACGCCGAGCCGTTCGCCGTCGTCGACTCGATGGACGAGGTCGCCCGCGCGGTCGCCCCGCACCTCCCGGTCGACGCCGTGATCCAGACGGACGCGTTCACCGAGGGGCGGCTCATCGAACACCCGCACACGCTCGAGGTGGAGGCCGGGCTGCAGGGCTCCGACGGCGCCGCAGACAACGCCTACTGGCTCTCCCGGGCGTTTTTGGCCGCGACCGGCGTCGTCCCGGCGCCCGGCGCGGAGAGCGTGGTCGACGCCGGCGGGCGCGAGGACGTGGCGGTGTTCCGGCTCCGCGAACGGATCCCCAAGCCGAGCGCCGAGACGTACGAGGTGTTCGCGCGCAACTTCGAGCGCGTCGAGGCCGGCGAGGCGTTCGCGGCCGCCGGCGACGAGCAGCTCCGCGCCGACGATCCCTTCTACCCCGTGCTGCTGTCGCCGTACGGCTACCGCGACCAGTTCGGTTACGTCGCGGACCGTGTCGGGACGATCGAGTGAGCGACGGGAGGGAGACGAGCTACTCGACCAGCTCGATCTCGTCGTCGCCGTTCGGCACGACGCAGAGGAACGCCCCCGGCTCCTCGCTCTCGTTCCGGTACCAGTGCTCGACCCCCGCCGGGATGAGGAGGGCGTCGCCGGGACCCACCACGTGCTCCTCCTCGCCGATCCCGACGACGTACTCGCCGGAGAGCACGTACTGCTCGTGTTCGACCGCGTTCGTGTGCCGCGGGACCGCGGCGCCGGCCGCGAGGTCGAACCGCCGCATCGCGAAGTTCGGGGCGCCGTCCGACTCGTCGAGGAGGACGCTCTTCCGGAGGCCGTCGGCGGCGTCGACCGCCTCGGAGTCGATCTCGTCGCCGCGCTTCACGACGGGAGCCGGCTCGCCGGCCGTCGTCGCGTCGTCGGTGGTGTCGCGCATACCGGCCGATCGCCGGCCGGCGCCTTATAAACGACGGGGAGTCGGGAGTACGCGACGCCGCCCCACCGTCGCCCGGACGTTTAACCACCCACCCGCCTAATCCGCGGGTATGCGTGGAATCAAGATCGGGACGGCGCTGGGGATCCCGGTCAGGCTCAACTGGACGTTCCTGATCGTGTTGCCGCTCTTCGCCTACCTCATCGGCTCGCAGGTCGGGATGATCGCCGAGACGATGAACACGGCACTCGGTGCCGAGATCATCAACCCGGGCGCACTCGCCGGGGGACTCACGCCGTGGGCGCTCGGGCTCGCGGCCGCACTCGGGCTGTTCGGCGGCGTCCTCCTCCACGAGTTCGGCCACTCGATCGTCGCCATGCGGTACGGCTACGAGATCGAGTCGATCACCCTGTGGCTGCTCGGCGGGCTCGCCAGCTTCACCGAGTTCCCCGAGGACTGGAAACACGAGTTCTGGATCGCGATCGCGGGACCGGTCGTCAGCGTCGCGGTCGGGCTCGTCTGTTACGGCGTGTTCGTGCTCGCGCCGGTCGGATCGAACGCGGTCTTGTTCGTCTTCGGCTACCTCGCGCTGTTGAACATCGTGCTCGCGGTGTTCAACATGCTCCCGGCCTTCCCGATGGACGGCGGGCGCGTCCTCCGGGCGCTCCTCGCGCGGAACCAGCCGCACGCGCAGGCGACCCAGCGCGCCGCCACGATCGGGAAGATATTCGCCTTCTTCATGGGACTGATCGGGCTCTTCTCCTTCCAGCTCCTGCTCATCGTGTTGGCCTTCTTCATCTACATCGCCGCCTCCGGCGAGGCCCAGCAGACGACCCTGAAGGCCGCCTTCGAGGACGTCACCGTCGCCGACGTGATGACCCGCCGCGAGGACCTCCACGTCGTCACCGAGGACACCTCGGTGGCGGAGCTGATGAGTCGGATGTTCGAGGAGCGCCACACCGGCTACCCCGTGCTCCACGGGGACGACCTCGTCGGGATGGTGACCCTCGAGGACGCCCGGTCGATCCGGGAGGTCGAGCGCGACGCCTACCAAGTCGCGGACGTGATGGAGAGCGAGGTGGTCGGCGTCGGTCCGGAGGTCGACGCGATGACCGCGCTCCAGACGATGCAGGAGAACGGCGTCGGCCGGCTCCCGGTCGTCGACCGGAACGACGAGCTGGTCGGACTCATCTCCCGCTCGGACCTGATGACCGCGTTCAACATCATCCAGACGGGCGGCACCCCGAGCGTCATCAGCGGACGCCGACAGCAGCCCGAGGGAGGTCCCGGCCTGTTCTGAGGTCCGAGAGCGCCGGTCCATAGACGATCGCTAGCGGACGCCCTTGATCGATAGCGGGAGTGGGTATTGCAGATCGGTGACGGCGATAGGGTATTTAAGCAACTGTGAGCGACGGCGACGATCGTTTATAAGTGAACGGCGGTGGCGCGCCTGCGAGCGGCCGCCATCGGCGGCCGCGAGCCAGCCCGCGAGGGAGTCGGCCGGCCGGAGCGAAGCGGAGGCCGGCCGACGAGGCTGGGGAGGCCTGAGGTCGTGCGGTTGCAGATGGGTGGGACTCAAAGGGGCAGTCGCCGAGGGCGGCGCAGGTGACGTAAGCACTGCAAGGAGCGAGTGAAACGAGCGACTGAAGCGCGCAGCGAGCGTGCGCCGCCCTCGGCGACTGGGGCTTTGGAGGTCGTCACCGCAGTATCGNAGGAGCGAGTGAAACGAGCGACTGAAGCGCGCAGCGAGCGTGCGCCGCCCTCGGCGACTGGGGCTTTGGAGGTCGTCACCGCAGTATCGCCGTACCCTTATAAATAGCCGACAGCAACACCACTCGGTCGCGTATAAACAACCACTCACCCAACTCGCTATACCCACTCCCGTAATCGCTCGCCACAGTCCCCTCACCGGCTGCAATCGTGTAGAAGCGGTATTTTGAGCGTGTCACCGGATCTGTTCACTCCGGCTCGTCGTACGCCTGCCGCCACAGCCATCGTACCGACCAGACGGCGAACGGCAGCAGGAAGAAGACCCGTACGACATCGGCCGAGGAGCCCCACGGACCGGCGATCAACGCGACGGCGCCGGCCGCGAGCGCGAGCCCGACAGCGACCGCGACCGCGGCGATCGGGCGGTCCATCGCCGGCAGGTCGGTCGAGCGGACCGGGAGGTCGAACGCCGACGCGAGCGCCTCCCCGTCGGCGACGGGACCGACGACCCGCTCCGTCTCGTCGTCGCCGACGCCGGCGGTGAGCTCGACGGTCGTCGCGTCGAACGCGCGGTCCGGGAGCCGGGTGTGAACCACGCTCGCCCCGCGGAGACGGTCGACCGAGGCCGCCCACTGCGGTTCGTCGAGCCACGCGTCGTACGCGACCAGCCGGTCGCCGTACCGCCGGTACTCGATCGGCGCGTAGGCGAGCGCGAACCCGGCGGCGCTCGCGGCGAGCGCGCCGAGGTACAACGCGGAGAGGGCGACCGCGGACCAGCGGACGACGGCACCGGACGGGTCCCCGCCGACGAACAGCCCGAAAGCGGCGATCCACGCGACGAGGAAGCCGGTCGCGTAGACCGGGGCGACGCCGACGAGCGTCTTCAGAACGGCGGTGGCGACGGCGGTCCGGCGATGAACCGGGATCCGGGCGTCCGGTTCGGCGTCGGGAACCGCGATCGGCTCCGGGTCCTCGGGCGACTCGGTCGGACCGGAGAGCCAGTCGGTGAGTCGGCCGCCACCGCTGGCGTCGTCGCCGTGAGCCGTCCGGAACGCCGACCACTCGACGACGAGCTTGGCCGCGACGAAGGCGGCGAGCACGGCGACCCCGCCGCCTGCGGCGTGGAGCGGCGGGAGCGCGAACAGGACGAACAGCAGGAAGACCCCCCGCCTCGTCGGGGTTTCCACGACCGCGTACGGCGAGGTCTCCGCGTACCGCCGTCGGCCGAAGTAGTCGCGGGCGGCCTCGACCGCTTGCCCCGCGAGGAGCGCGAGCGCCGACGCGAGGACGGTCGGACGACCGAGCAGGGCCGGCACGTCGAACGCCTGCGAGAACGTGACGCCGACGAACAGCGCGATCCACGCGGTCGCGCCGCAGACGGCCGCCGCGAACGGGAGGTTTCGGGGGTAGACCGGGGGGAGCCACGAGACCGGGCGGAACGCGCCGCGTTTGCTCGCCAGCGGTGTCTCCGTGACGCTGATGACGCCCGACTCGCGGTCCTCGGCGGGCGGACTGGCCGCGAACAGCGCCGTCGCGCCCGCCATCGGGATCGACAGCACGACTTCGATCGCGTACACCGCGGCGAGCGTCGCGGGGTCCCAGCCGAGGCGAAACACGCCGACGAGCGGGATCAGGTTGGCGAGCAGGACGGGGAGGAACCCGGTGGCACCGGAGGGACTCCGGCGGCCGCGGTGAGCGATGGAGGGCATCCGTCGTCGTTTTCCGAAACGACCGGCCGTGTTTATAAGCACCGGTGAACGCGGATCGGCCCGCGGAACCGACTCACGGGTCGACCCGCGGGTCGACTCGCGGACACGTTCATTGGTACGCTCCGCGTCAGGGAGCGGCCTCACTCCCTCACGACCCGGGAACCGCGGACAGGAGTTATGTAGGTACCGGCGCCATCTCCGGGTATGAGCTATCTCGTTGCAACCGACGGGTCGACGGAGAGCGACGAAGCGGTCCGATACGCCGCGCGGCAGGCGGTCGCGTTCTACGAGACGCTCGAGATCGCCCACGTGTTGACGCCGGACTCGGAACTGGTCGACGGGACGATCATCCTCCCGGGGGAGGAGGCCGCCGTCGACGCGGGACAGGGCGTCTTAGAGAACGCCCGCGCGGTCGCCGAGGAGGCGGTCGGCGACGAGCCGATCGACGTGCGGACGCAGCTGCTCACCGGTCGCCCCGCCGACGCGATCACGAATTACGCCGACGAGGAGGCCGTCGACGCCATCTACGTCGGCCACCGCGGGCTGAGCGAGGAGCGCGAGCAGGTCGTCGGCAGCGTCGCGAAGAGCGTCGTCGACAAGGCCGACGTGCCCGTGACGGTGATCCGGTAGCTGTCAGCCGTCAAACCTGACCGCGGCGGCCCGTACCCTCCGTTCTCGCCGCTCTGGAGGGGACCACCGGCGTCACAGGCGCCGGAAAGAACCGCCATTATCGGTCCTTCAAAGCCGTGTTGTGCCCTATTACGGGTGATGGCAGAAGACGTACTCGTCACGGCGGACTGGGTGGAATCGAACCTCGAGCAGTTCGAGAGCGACGACCCCGCGTACCGGCTCGTCGAGATCAACAATCCGACCGTCACCGACGAGTCGGAGTACACGCCCTACGAGGAGGGACACATCCCGGGCGCGCTGAACTTCGAGTGGGACGAGGTCTTCACCGACGAGACCGAGCGCGACATCGTCTCGAAGGAGGACTTCGCGGCCCGAAACGGCGACGCCGGCATCGAGGCCGACACGACGGTCGTCGTGTACGGCGGCGGCCGCGTCCCCAACTGGTTCGCGCTGTTCGGCTACTGGATCTACAAGTACTACGGCCACGACGACGTGCGCGTGATCGACGGCGGAAAGGGGTACTGGGTCGAGAACGACTACCCGCTCACGACCGAGGAGCCCGACTTCACGCCGCGCGAGTACGTGGCCCGCGGTCCCTTCGAGAGCGTCCGCGCGTACAAAGACGACATCGACAACGCCATCGAAGAGGGGCTCCCGATGGTCGACGTGCGCTCCCCCGAGGAGTTCTCCGGCGAGGTCATCGCCCCCGAGGGCCTCAACGAGACCGCCCAGCGCGGCGGCCACATCCCCGGCGCGAGCAACGTCCCGATCGGGACCACCCTGAACGAGGACGGCACGTTCAAGAGCGCGGACGAGCTCCGCGAGCTGTACTCGGCCGCCGGCGTCGACGGCGACGAGTCGACGATCGCCTACTGCCGCGTCGGCGAGCGCTCGTCGATCGAGTGGTTCCTCCTGCACGAGCTGCTCGGCTACGACGACGTCCGCAACTACGACGGCTCGTGGACCGAGTGGGGGAACCTCGTCGGCGCGCCGATCGAGACGGGCGAGTAAGGAGATTTCGCGGCCGCTGAGATCCGCTCGTCTTTTTAAACAACCGAGTCCGGTGAGGCCCGATTCACCGGACGGACCGCCGCCCGAGGCGGACGCGACGACTCGGCGAAGACCGCCTCTCGATCGACCGCGAGAGCGGACGGCTCGGCGGCGGCGATCCGGTGTTTAAATACTCGTGAGCGGCCGCGACAATCCTTTATAAAGAGTGATACGAGGGAGAGGGGGTTGAGAGAGTTCCAGAAAACCTATTACCGCTCTCACACGGGCACCGGTGTGTCCCTCGCACTCGCGCTCTTCCTCCTCGCGGTCGGGATTCCACACGCCGCCTGGCCGTACCAGTTCGCACGGTTCGAAGAGCAGATAGATTCGATCGGGAGCAAGCGGTCCTGGTCGGATGTCGAACCCGCGGAGTGGAAAGTGACGCTCACGCGCGTCGTCGGGATCGGGATGGCGTTTTTGGGCTCGATCGAACTGCTCGTCGGGTGACTGGTTTGGCTCGGTTCCGGGCGGTACGGCGCGTGGGACCCCCGTCAGATCGAGAGCCACCTCTACCGTCGAGGGCTTCGGCGGCACCGAACGTCCGGCGTCACTGAACGTCCGGCGGCTCAGTCGTCCAGCGACGCGACGGCGGTCCGCTCCGCGCCGATCCGGCGGTCGAGGAAGTCGTCGAGCAGCTCCAGCGACCGGATCTTCTGGTCGATGTCGCCGGAACCGTGCCCCTCCTCGCCGAGCTCCTCGTACTCGTAGTCGACGCCCTCCTCGAAGCCGGCGTCGGCGAGCGCGTCGCGGAGGATGCGCGCCTGCGAGACCGGCACCCGCGGGTCGTTGACGCCGTGGACGATCAGGAGGGGCGCGTCCAGATTCGCGACGTGGGTCACGGGGCTGCGCTCGCGGTAGAGGGCCTCGTTGGCGTCGGGCTCGCCGAGGTTCTTCACCATGAGCTCCGTCCGGAAGTGCGGCATCGTGTTCTCGTACATGTCGAAGAGGTCGCTCACGCCGACCCACGCGATCCCGGCGTCGTACAGGCCGGGGTACTGGACCAGCTGCCAGTTCGCGGAGTAGCCGCCGTAGGAGCCGCCGTAGACGACGACGCGGTCCTCGTCGAGCCAGTCGTACTCGTCGAGGACGTGCTCGGCGCCGGTCGCCACGTCGCCCTGCTCGGCGCCGCCCCAGTCGTCGTACAGCTCCTCGACGAACTCGCGACCGCGTCCCGTGGAACCGCGGTAGTTCACCTGTAACACCGAATAGCCTCGCGAGAGCAGGAACTGGACCCGGTAGCTGAACCGCCGCATGTCGTGGTGTCGCGGACCGCCGTGCGGATTGACGATCAGCGGCGAGGGGCGGCGTCCGGAGTCGAACAGCAGCCCGTCGATCTCGAACTCCTCGGAGGGGTCGTGGTCGACCGCGCGCGCCGGGGTCTCGGGGACGCCGTCGGAGGCGAACGAGACCGTCTCGGGCTCGACGAAGTCGTCGGGGGCGAACGGCCCGTACTCGGCGTCGAGAACTGTCTCCGTCGCGTCGCTCGCGAGGTCGTACGCGACCAGTTCGGGCCGCCGGCTCGACGTGGTCCGGTACGCGAGGAGGCGGTCGTCACCGAGCCGACCGTCCGCCACGCTGGCGACGCCCGCCGGGAACTCCAGCTCGCGCGACTCGCTCGTCTCGACGTCGTAGACGACCGGGACCGTGACGGCCCCGCGCGTCCGGCTCGCGACGAAGCGGGCGCCGTCTTCGAGGAAGTGGCTCGGCGACTCCTCGAACTCGTCGCCGCCGAACCAGGTCACCGTCGCGTCGTCGACCCCCTCGGCGAGGTCGACGATCCCGCTCCGACCGAGGTCGGTGGCGTTGTCGCTCACGAGGAGTCGGTCGCCCTTGGGCCCCCAGTCGACGGGCCGCGCCTCGGCGCCCGTCTCGCCGATCCGCAGGTTCCGAGGGTTCGAGCCGTCGGCGTCGGCGACGTACACGTCGCTGTTCTCGTAGGCGTCCGTCTCGTTCGTCGAGTAGGCGATCCGGTCGCCGGCGGGCGACAGGTGGCCCGAGCCGGCGGCGCGCTCGTAGTCGGTGAGCTTCCCGGTCTCGCCGCTCGGGAGGTCGTGCCGGTAGAGGTTCATCTGCCCGTCGCGGGTGGAGCCGAACAGCAGCGTCTCGCCGTCCTCGCCGACGTCGAACAGGTGGGTCTGGCCGTCCGTCTCGACGACCGGCTCGCTCTCGCCGTCGAGCGACATCGCCCACACGTCGTGCTGCTCGTCGCCGTCGTCGTCGCGGTGGTAGAAGATCCGGTCGCCGGTCGGGTCCCACTCGAATCCGGCGCGCACCGAGCGCGGGACCTCGCCGTCGCTCAACTGGTTCAGCGACCCGTCGCTCGGATCGAGGAGGTGGAGCTCGTTGCGCCCGGTCACGTCGTAGTAGAGGGCTATCGTCTCGCCGTCGGGGGACACCCGCGGGCTCGCGATCGTCGGGAGGGAGGCGAGCTCGCGGAGCACGTCGTCTGTGTCAGACATCCGATCGCAAACGGCGGGCGTGTCGTCTTCAAGCTTTCCCGGCCGTGCAAACGTATTTACGGTTGTGTGTTGTATTGTGATGTATGCAACAGAACGTCGGTGCGGCGGACAAGCGCGTCAGAATCGCCCTCGGAGCGGTCCTCGGGATCGCCTCGCTCGGAACCCTCGGCGGCGCGGTGCCGCTCCCCGAACTCCTCGCGCCCGTGCTCGGGGTCGCCGCGCTTCTCATGCTCGGCACCGCGGCGACCGGCACCTGCGGGCTCTACGCCCTCCTCGGCGTCGACACGTGTCCGGCGCCGGCGGGCGAGTCGCGATAGCGCGGCGGCCGATCGTCCCCGTCCGATCGACGCGATAGCGGTCCGAGAGCCTGTGTTTTCCGGCGTTTCGAGACCGCCGCCGACGGCACTCTCAAGTGTGTGTGGTCGTAACGTCTCACATGAGGATCCAACGCCGACCGACCGACCGCGTGTGCGCTTTCGTCGCCCGGTTCGCGGGTGTCCGAGGTGAGCGTTCGTGAGCGACGGCTCGACCGTCCTCGTGATCGGCGGCGGCGCGACCGGGACCGGGATCGCCCGAGACCTCGCGCTCCGGGGGGTCGACGTGACCCTCGTCGACCGGGGCGGCCTCGCGAGCGGGACCTCGGGTCGCTCGCACGGGCTGCTTCACAGCGGGGCTCGGTACGCCGAAGCCGACGCGCCGGGCGCCGCGGAGTGCCTGACCGAGAACCGGACGCTCCGGGAGATCGCGGGCGAGTGCGTGCGCGAGACGGGCGGGCTGTTCGTCCGGCTGGCCGACGACGACGCCGACTACTTCGAGGAGAAGCTGGACGCCTGCGAGGCCGTCGGGATCGAGACCGAGCGGCTCGACGGCGACGCGGCCCGGGAGCTGGTTCCCGGGCTCTCCGAGCGCGTCGTCGAGGCGTTCCGCGTGCCCGACGGGGTGATCTACCCCTCCCGGCTGGTGGCCGCCAACGCGGCCGACGCCGAGCGACACGGAGCCGACGTGTACCCGCACGCGCCGGTCGAGGGGATCGAGGTCGCCGAGGGGGACGGGGACGAGGGGGACGAGATCGCCGATGGAGACGAGAACGGGGGCGGAGTCGTCGGCGTCCGGGTCGGCGGCGAAGTCGACGACACGCTGGAGCCGGACTACGTCGTCAACGCGACCGGGGCGTGGGCCGACCGGATCGCCGACATGGCCGGCGTCGAGGTCGGGATGGCGCCGAGCCGCGGCGTGATGGTCTCGGTCGAACACGGGGGGCTCGGCCCGGTGTTGAACCGGTGTCGCGACCCGGACGACGGCGACATCGTCGTGCCGCACGACGGCGAGGTCGTGCTCGGCACGACCAGCGTCCCCGTCTCGGACCCCGACGACTACGAGACCGCCGACTGGGAGGTGGAGCGCTCGGTCGAGGAGTGCGCGGCGATGCTCCCGGCGGTCGCCGACGCACCGGAGGTCCGGACGTGGTGGGGCGTCCGCCCCCTGTACGCCCCCGAGGAGGCGGGATCCGACCGACGGGGAATCTCCCGCGGCTTCACCCTGATCGACCACGGCGACGAGGGCGTGCCGAACCTCTTCAGCGTGGTCGGCGGGAAGCTCACGACCTACCGCGAGATGGCCGAGGTGACGGCCGACCGCGTCTGCGAGCGGCTCGGCGTCGACGAGCCGTGCGAGACCGCCGCCGAGCGGCTGCCGGGCGCCGACGACCCGGCCGAGCTCGACGTGTTCGTCGAGCGGTACGGCGGGGCGAACCCGACGGATCTGGACGTCGCGGGCGCCGCTGACGACTGACCGGTCGTACACCCTTATAAAAAAGCGAACGCGGCGACCGCGAGCGGGCGTTACTCGTCGTCGATCAGGCCGCCGAACACCGAGGTCGCGGTGTCGGGCACGTCGAAGTCGTGGTAGTGCTCGCCCTTCTCGTTCGAGAGGATGTTGAGGGCCGCGGCGGCGCCGTCGCCGGCCGAGATGACCGCCTGCCACTCCTCGGCGCGGACCATCGCGCCGGTCGCGTAGGCGCCCTCGACGCTCGTCTCCATCGAGACGCCGACGTCGACGAGGTCGCCGTCGAACTCGCAGCCGAGCGACTCGGCGAGGTCCCGGCTCGCGCCCGTCGCCAGCACGACGTAGTCGGCCTCGTACTCGTCCGCCTCGGTCGTCACGAGGAAGCCGTCGCCGTGCTCCTCGACTCCGGTGACCTCCTCGCCCTGATTCCGGGTGACCCCGAAGTCGTCGACCTGCTGGCGGGCGGTCGCGAGGAACTCGCTGCCGCCGACCGAGCCGATCCCGGGGTAGTTGAACAGGTGCGCCTTGTGCATCCACGTGCCGTCGGTGTCGAACAGGACGGTGTCGAGCCCGTTCTTACCCGTGAACAGTCCCGCGCTGAGCCCGGCCGGTCCGCCGCCGACGATTGCTACGTCTGCCATGGTCGCCATTCCGGTCGCAGCCCGATAAGGCTTGGCGGAACCGGTGACAGCGGTGTGGTACCGACCCGTCCGTGGTGATTCGGGACGGCGTGTCCGTGGCGATCCGGGACGGCGCGGCCGTCGGACGCGGCCGACGGCTACGAGGAGAAGTCGGAGAGCGACCCGGACGAGTTGCCGGATTCGTCCCGGTCTGCGTCTCGGTCGTCTCGGTCGCTCTCCGCTTCGTCGTCGCCGTCGCGGCTCGTCCCTGGCTCGCCCCACGGGGCCTCGGGGTCGACCGGCTCGACGGCGCGGTCGAGGTCGGCGGGCGAGTAGTCGGTCTCGTCGTCAAGGAGCATGGCGAGGCGCTGCCAGCGGGCGCTCTGGTCGTCTTCGCCCTCCGGACCGACCCGAGCGCCGTGGGTCTTGAAAAAGCGCGTGCCGCGGTCACGACGCGCGCCCTCGCCGGTGTGGCCGTCGAAGACCGCGTCGAACGTCCCCTCGGGTTCGAGGTCGCCGACGGGGAAGTCGTGGGCGGGCTCCTCCCCGCGCTCGCGGGCCTCGGCCCGGACCTCGGCGACGGCGGAGAAGTAGGCGTCGGCGTTCGAGGCCTCGCGGGTCGACCGCGCGCGGGCCGCGGCCAGCGCGGCGTGGATCGCGCAGAGCCGGCCCTTCCACTCGGCGGGCTCCCAGCGCTCGGTGGCCAGCTCCTCGTAGCGCTCGACGGTGAGCGCCACCTCGCTGCCCGCGCGGAGATCCTCGACGACGTAGAGGTTCAGGCGGTCCCAGAGGTTCCACGCGTAGCCGGAGCGGGCAAGCTCCCAGGCGGCCCACGCGGCGACCTCCTCGTCGGAGCGGCGCACCGCCTTCTGGAGGAGGCTGGAGACGACGTACCGGCTGTACCCGCCGTCGGTCTCGTTCGGCTCCTTCGCCTCGCCGAAGTCGTTCTCGCCCGTCGCGTCCGGCGTGGTGTCGGTCTCCAAGCTCCCGTCCGACCCGAACGTCGCCTGTCGGTCGTCGCCGTCGGCCATACCCCCGCTCCCGCCGCGAGCGACTTAAAAACCGCGCGCGGCGGGTGCGGTGCGGGTCGTCGAGCCGTCCGCGGTACGGCGGATCACACCGCGTTTGAAAGAGAACCCTTAAGTCGGATCCGGCGGGTAGAATACGGTAACCGCCCTTAGCTCAGCCTGGTAGAGCAGTCGACTGTAGATCGACTTGTCCCCCGTTCAATTCGGGGAGGGCGGATCCGAATTTTACGGCGAAAGCGCCTCTACGGCGCTTTTGTCGTACTTTCACCGTAGAAGACGTGAGCGATTAGTCCGCGTTTTCAGAAGACACCCGGAAAAATCGGAGTGCAACAAGGTACAGTACCCCCCTCGACGCCGTCCCGCGAATTTCGTAGTTGACGGGGGTGCGGCATGAGTGCAGAGCGAGACAGCGACGAGGAGATTCAGGTCGCTGTCGACCTCGAGGGCGACGCGGTCGAGATCGAGCGCGAGCGGGTCGAAACGCTCCGTGTCGATCAGCTCTTTCAGCCGGTCGAAGAGGGCAACTGCGACGCGCGTCTCCAGCTCTGGAGCGACAGCGCCGGCTGGAACGGCTACGAAAGACGCGGCGACCAGTACTACCACGTCAACGTTCTGACCGAGACGACCGTCGAGGGCACAGAGGTCTCCGTCGAATCGGAGTACATCCACGAGGAAGCCGTCCCGCCCGAGGACGTTGCGGAGTCCGTTCGGGATCACATTCTCGACAGACATGCCGGTGGCGTCGGCACCTTCGTCCGGGGGTGTTCTCCGCCATGAGTCGAGCAAACGCTCGCAGCGGGCTCGAAGAGTTCGGCCGCGTCGACACGCAGATCGGCGAGTCGATCAATTTCGACCGACTCGCCGGCAGCGAAGACACGAGCTGGAAGAAGGCGGTTCCCTACCAGTCCGACATCGAGATCGTGTCGCGGCTCGGGTTCAAGGTCAAGAGCCCAAACGGCGAGGAGTGGCACCACGTCGTTCTGGCCAGCGAGGGTGACCACCACGTCGGGCTCTGCGACTGCAAAGGCTGGGAGTACAACGACGGTCCGTGCGTCCACCTCTGCGCCATCAGAAAGGCGGCGTGGACCGGCGTGACGCCGGAGCGTGACATCAACGGCCGGACGATCCGAATCTGCGACCTCGACGCCGTCGACCCCGCCGAACGACGCTACCCGTACCTCACGGACAAGCAGCGCGACGCCTACCTCAAGTGCGACCTCGCCGACATGGGCGTTCGGGAGTACCAGCGAAAGAAGGGCTACAGCAGCCCCGGCACGGTCTCGAACCGGCTCCGAGTCGCCCGCGAGAAGGTCGCCGAGCGCGAACAGCAGCTCCGCGCCGACGGCGGCACCGCCGCCCGGCGCGACGGGGTCACCGACGATCGTCGCCTGCTTGGCGAGGGGGTCGACCGATGAACGCCGTGATCCGTGTGACAAACGCCGACCGTGTCACACAGACCGATTCCGCAGTCTTCGGGGGTAACAAGAACGCTACTGCCGGAACCGGTCCGTGTCACACAGACGGGGGCGCGTCGTCAGAACGGCGTCCCCCCTCATGCACGAGCGCTGTGCGGGCGAACAGCAGGCGGCGCGCGCGCTGCTGCGCGTGGACGGCCGAGCCGAGCGCGGCCACCGGAAGCGAGGTGAGTCGATGAGCGCCGAGACGAGCGGGAAGCGCGTGTCGGCGCGAGTGAGCGACGACGACCTCCTCGACGCGCTCGACGACGCGGCGGACGAGCACGGGTCGCGGTCGGCGGCGATCCGGACGGCGCTGCGCGAGACCTACGCGAACCGCGACAGCAACGAGGCGAACGTGGCTGCGTACCTCCCGGACGATCCGGTCGTCCGCCGGGGCTACGAAGTGCTCTGCGACGAAGCCTCGCCGTTCCAGTCGCGGATCGATGTCGACACCGCGATGAGCCGGGTCGCGAACCGCCTCAACATCCCGAAGGGGAGCGTGAAGCGGCGCGTGGTCCTCCCGCTCGAACGGCAGCGAGTCGGCGGCAAGCGGGTCGTGAAACCGAAGTGGGGCGTGCTGGTGGTCCGGCAGCCGGCCGAACTCGCCGATCTCGCTGGCGCCGTGCGGACCGACGGAGGTCCCCGCGATGCGTAACCTGCGCTGCTGGCTGTTCGGCCACGAGTGGATCGAGACGGCGAAGGTGTGGACCAACCGCGCAACCGGGGAGCACCGGACGACGACGGCCTACTGCTCACGCTGCGAGATGACGATCGGGTTCGTCGAGGACGACGACGACGACCGCGACGAGGTGGACGATGCGTAACGAGGCGACCGTCGTCGGTGCGGCGCCAAACATCGATCTCCGCGGGAAGCGCGACACCGAGCCGGCGGCCGACCGCTGGCGACACCGGATCTACGAGGTGACGTGCATCTCGTGTGGCCACAGCGAGCGCATCCACGTCGAACCGGGCGAGACCCGGTTCGTCGAGCACGACGAGCAGAACGCGGCGCACGTCGTCGAGTACGTCGAGGTGGGCCGATGAACGCCGACAACCGTGCCTGCAACGTTGAACGATTTGACGAGGGACTCTATCAGCGCATTCGCATCAATATGATGGCGATCGCCAGCAAAACACCACCAAACAGTGCGAACACGAACCAGTCGGAAAGCACTCCTAGACCCCAGTCAACCATTTTCCTCGGTGTAAGCCTGTCTGACATATATAATAACGGTCTGAATGTGCCTGAATCAACGGGGTGTGACAACCGCTAAGATGAGTTTGGGATTCTCTATACAGAAACCCAAACTCGCACCTCCCTTCCCCTGAACCGTTTATAAACCAACTACCTCGAAACACCCCGAACAATGGAAACCCAAACTCAGGACAAAGCGACCGTCTGGCTCAAGCCGGAGCAGGTCGACCGAATGCGTTCCGCGACCGTCGAAGCGAGTGCGCCTTACCTCGCCGCTCGGAACGACGCACTGATCGCGACGCTCTACGACTCCGGGCTCCGCGTCGCGGAGGCCGTCGCGCTCGACGTGGCCGACCACGTCGACCTCGACGACGGCGTTCTCGCGCTCCCGGCAGACATCCAGAAGGACTACCCGACCGACCGCACGCCGAGCTACACCGAGATCGAGCTGGCCGACGAGACCGTCCGGACGCTCCGGACGTACCTTGCCGGTCGCTGGAAGGAGACCGCGGCTCTGTGGCCGTCACGACAGTCCGACCGGATGACGACCGAATCCGTTCGGAACGTCGTTCGAGAGGCCGCCGTCGGCGCCGACGTGCGACCGATGACGGTCACAGGGCGAGGCGGGCCGGAGGACGTGACGCCGCACACGCTCCGGCACAGCGTCGCCTACCGGATGCTCAACGTCGAGGAAGGTCACACCTTCTACGACGTGCGGAACCGGCTTCGGCACGCGACGATCCAGACCACCGAGCGAGTCTACGACCATATAGACCGCGTGTAAATACGCGGTCAGGGGACGCTCAACCGGAGACAACCTGTATCAGAGATACTGGATACGAACTTCTGGCCGCCTCAATCATATAACACACAACTAAACGTATAGACCGTACCTTGTCTCAATTGATGATTAATTGGTCACCGATTGTCTCGGCGATAGGGATCGCTCTTGTATTGATAGGAACTGTTGTTTTGTCACTTCCAGACCTACCACGATATCTACGGATTAGATATTATCAGCATTCTAGACTACTAAGCGATTATTACGAGGCACGAGAGTATGTCTTATCAGCGAGGAAGGGGCGGAGATTCACTTTTTCCGACCGAGTAATTTGTTACACATTTGTAGACTATCTTGACATGAACCTACGTGAGGACTTGCCTGACAAGACGCCAAATGAAATCCAAACTGGAGCTGTGGAGCTACGAGCTAAAGTTGGGGAGGATTGGAGAGAATACGACTTCCAACGTCCACAAAGAGCAATTGTGGAACTTTTGGACCTAACTCTTGAACGTGAGTGTCGTATGATTGGGATTAGTATAGCTCTTATTGGGACACTAACGGCTATTGCGGGAACGCTGATGTGAAGAGTAGTACGCCTATTATTTAATTACTTATTCAGCGATAAGAAACATAATATCGCCGCGTAATTTGCTGATATGGTCTGCTTGACCAGTAACACTTTGCCAGCTAAACAGTTCGAAACGGAGAGGGACGCTGATGCGCGCCTCTGAAGCCGGCGCCGCCCTCGCGCTCCAGCCGGAGGACGAGGGCGAGCGGACCGCACTCTCGCGGCTCCGCGAGATCTACCGCCGGGCGACCGCGTACCGCCTGCCGTGTCCATACTGGGACGAGGAACCGGGTCGCTACTGCGACCTCAACCCGACCGGCGCGGACGCCCTGGTGCTTCGCGACGGGATGGGCTCCGACGCCGTCGACGGCGAGGCCGCCGAAGAGGCACGCGTCGACGACGGAGAACCCCTGCCGTCGCCGTCGCTCCCGGTCGGATCGAACATCGTGGAGGGCTGTGCGTGACGGAGATCGTCGAACTCGGCACCCGAGACGACGCCAACGCGGTGCGAGACGACTACGCCGACCACCTCACCGGCCGATTCGACCGACGGTTCGCGAAGGTCGAGCTCGCCGACGACATCCCTGACGACGTCGAGGCCGAGATCCGCGGCGTCGCCGCCGACGGCCGCGCCGACCGTGAGGGCGGCGCCGGGCACGCAGAACTCACGGACGGTGAAAAGCGTCGCGTCGGCCCGTTCACGGGGTCGAACAACTACCGGAAGGCGACCGCGGTCAAGGCCGCGTTTCTCGACGCGGGGATCGACGACTGGGAGGCGTACTACGACCCGGAACTCACCGCCGACGAGAACACCGGCCGGATCGAAGAGGTGCGCCAGCAGCAGACAGGCGCCGACGTGAGCGACGGCCCGATCGAGGGCGAGGCGCTCCAGAAGGAGGCGGCCGCCGCCGCTCGCGTCGAGGGCGAAGAGTGCGACCACGCTCGGAACATGTGCCAGCACGGCAATGCCGACGCCTGCGAGCACCTCACGAAGGACTGCGGCGCCGACGAGACCGAGGTGTCGTCGCTGCTCGACTTCGCCGAGGCGGTCCCCTACGACCACCTCGACGGCGAGACGAAGGGCGCCCTGTCGCGCTCGTGGAGCGGCTACAAGGTGAGCGTGAAGCGGCTCGCGAGTCTGCTCGACGAGGTACAGCGTGAGTTCCGGAACGCCGAGCGCGCAGCCGCCGCGATCGACGCGATCGAAGAGGGGATCAGCGACGCCAACACGGAGCGGTTCAAGGCGCTCGAAGGCCACCACCGGGCGCTCCTAAACCTCTACGGGAGCCACGACGACCGACTCCACGGCCAGCCGGGACGCGGTCGCGACCCGACCGACGCCGACCTCGCGGACCGCGCGCCGGTCCGGCCGGCGGTCCCGGAGCGACCGGCCGCGCTCGGCAGCTCCAGCAGCGAGAGCAACACGACCGAGCAACTGCTTCGCGACGATCGTCACGTCGACGACCCCGACCCCGATGGCGGCCTCGGTCGCTTCGGCGTCGAGGCCGACGAGGGCCGCGACGCGCCCTCCGAAGAACACCGCCGGGCGCAGAACCGCGGGTACGTCCGAAGCGGCTCTCGCGGCTTTGCCGACGACGCCAGCGCCCGAGAGGGACTCGGCCAGTTCGCCGCGACGGGCGGCGAGGAGACCCTAGACAACTTCGAGGAGACCGATGCCTGAACTCGCCTGCAAGATCGAGGGGTGCGACTACGAGGGGAGCCCGCAGGGGCTCCGGTCGCACCTCCACGGACGGAAGGACGACGAGCACGTCGACGCTGCGACCGACCGGCTACATCACGACTGGTATCCGGTCGCCTACGGCCTCGACGAAGCGCGCGACGACGACGAAGGGGGAGACGAGGGGGGCGATACCCCCTCTGACGATCCCCCTGAAGACGCCAATTCGGACCCCTCTGAGGTGGGTACTGGCGAAGGGGGCGCGGATACCCTCGATCCGGACCCCTCCGATGGGGGTGCAGAATCGCCCGACGAAGCGGACGAATACGCCGCGCAGTGGGAGGGCGCAGATACCCCCTCTGACGACCCCCCTGAAGACGCCGATCCGGGCCCCTCTGAGGAGGGTAGCGACGGAGAGGGTGACGAGACCCCCTCTTCAGACCCCTCTGAAGGGGCCGGACCGGGGCTCGGCACAGCCCTCGTGCTGGGTACTGGTGCCCTCGCCGTCGCGGTGCTGCTCCGTGGACGGGGGTCGGACCCCACCGAAGGGGGTACCGAATCGCCCGACGCGACCAACCCCGACGATACCCACGACGAGGGGGGACGTGGGGGCACTGGATGGGGGCAAGATGGGGGATCTGACCCCTTCGAAGGCACCGACACGGACGACATGGAGTACACGCCGACCGAAACATGACTGACGACCCTACCAACGACGACGCCGACCCGGACGAATCGCCCGACGACGAGACCCCCGCCGACGCTGACGATACCCCCGACGAAGGGGGTGATGAGGGGGACGAACGGCCCCCAATCGACGACGACGAGCGGGCCGACATCGACCTCGCGGCGATCTCCGAGGAGATCCAAGAGGAGGAAGGGGGTGACGACCCCCCAGAAGAGGGGTCCGAATCGCCCGACGCGACCAACCCCGACGATACCCCCGACGAAGGGGGAGAGAAGGGGGGCGAGACCCCCACTGAAGCCCCCTCGGAAGGGGGTTGGGGCGAGATGTATGTCGAGTCGCTCGCGGTCTTGCTCCCGGAGGTGGCCACGGAGATGCGCGACGACGAGGACGCCGACGCGATGTCGGCCGAAGAGGTCGAAGCGCTCGCGACGAAACCGCCGGTCGAACTCGATCAGAAGTTCGACGCGGTGGTCTCGGACATGGGGATGGAGGGGATGAGCGACAAGCAAGCGCTCCTCTTCTCGACCGCGATCGTCTGCGGCACCGTGCTCCTGAAGGACAGCGATGTCGCCGGCGATATCGTCGGCTCGCTTTCTGAGGGGGTGAGCGCGTGATGCTGGGCCTCCAGAAGCAGGCGATGAAGCGGATGGTCGCGAATCCCGAGGAGAACGAGCAGATCCGCGCCTACGCCTCGATCCTCGCCGGGATCGAGCGCGACCACCGCGAGAAGATGCGCGATCACGCCGACGCGCTCGGCATCGACCCCGAGGAAGTCGGCCTCGACGAGCCGCCGGACACCGAGGAGCGAGTGACGGCGCTCGCGAAGGCGGTCGGGGCGCACGTCGTCGGGGATCCGTGGCGCCTCTACGTCGACCAACTCGCGCCGGACGAGCTGGAAAACGCCGACCGAGCGCGCGGGTTCGCCGGCACCGGCGCCGATGACTGGAACGCGCAGATCGAGGAGTGGGCCGACAGCTTCCGCGACCGAGCGGGGGACGCCGTCGCCGACCGAACGGACCGCGACCTCGCCGCGGTCCACGTCCGCGAGACGTTCGGCGTCGACCTCGACGTCTTCGAAGAGGAGATCGTCGACTTCGATCCCGGCCGCGTCTTCCAGCAGGTGATCGCTGGCCCGATCGAGACGAACGGCGAAGCACTCGAAGACCTCACCGAACGGGTGCAGTAACCCATGCACATGCTGGTATCGGCCGTTTCGGGATGGGGTAAAGGGTGGCTGGCGCACGCTCTCGCCGAGAAGAACATCAAGGGCGACACCTTCGATCGGGTGGTCGTGCTCGACACGTCCGACGAGTTCCGAGGTCTCGTGAGCAAGGAGACCGGACCAGGACTCGCGACGCACTGGTTCGCCGGCCCTCGAGAGCGGGATCACTTCGGGCCGGACGTGTGGGGCAACATGATCGACCGCAACGAGGCGGTCGTCGTCGGCCGCCACGTCGACAAGGACGACTGGCAGGAGGTCTCTCGGGACGTGATCCTCGCGTGCCGACAGTCGGACCACGACGTGCTGATCGTCATCGACGAGGCGCACGGAATCGCCCCGGAAGGAGAGGGGTACCCCGACGAGATCAAGGACCTCGCGACCGATGGTCGGACCGAGGGCGGGTCGGCCACGTCGTCGATCTGGGTGACCCAGCGACTCGCCCAACTCTGTAAGAAAGTGGTCGGCAATTGCACGGCGCGGTTCCTCGGCGGCTACCAGTCCGGTAACGACCTCAACGCGGTGAAGGACGTGCTAGAGTACCCGAAGGAGGCGCACAACACGGGTGGACAGGAGGTGCCGAACCTCCCGGCGAAGCTGCACGCCCCCGACGACGGCGCGATCTCCGTCCGGAAGTGGGTCGAGGAGGGACCGGACGGCGAGCCCCAGACGGTCAACTCCGAGTGGATCTACAGCGACGACTCGGGCAAGATCGAGCGCGTCGAGTCGAACCAGTATGAACCGGAGTGTGACCACGTCGGCGCGGAAGGAAAGCGGATCGAGGTGGGGTTATGACAAGAACACAGATCACTCTTCGTAGCGATGATACTCAACAATTCGAAGATATTAAATCAGAGATCAGCAAGGCTCGCGACGGTAACGAGCCGAGTAATGCCGAGACACTTCGCTTGATTATGCAGGCGTGGTCATCTGGACGCCGCCCCGTTTAGTATCCGTGAGCCTCTCCAACACGGTGTTCCAACCACCTAAGTCGCTCCTCAAGACGTTCCGGCCTTTCATCTATTTCTTCTTCTAGATCATCGAGTCTGTCTGGGATCTCATATCGAACTTGAGCAGCAATATGTGGTGCTCCTGATTTCTTAGTGAAGTAGTGTGTTCCGTCGATAACTTTCACATCAACCCAGTCTTCGAATAGAAGATCTTGGAGTCTATCAAAGACCAGAGACTGTCTAAACTTGTTTTGAGCTTGGTCATTCCTCTCAACGAATTCCGGAAATACTATTGAGTTGTTATCTTCGAGATGCTCTGTTATTTCGGCGACCGAGTATGCCTTATCGTCATTCCTCCGTAGACGATTCACAACTTCAATTCTTAGCCAGTCGATGTAGCTTCCTCCTTCCCACTTGTCTGAATCAATATCAATTGGCATACTGACCAGTACAGACTGATTAATTATATGTTTTCTGGGTAGTAATTTTTCGCTCAGCAGACAGTGACTTTTGACATTAATTGACAGCCATATTTTGTCTGTTATTTAACATATAGTGCGTTTTTGCTCATTTTGCAATGGCCTATGATGTAACGGCTGGCTTCGATAAGCTGGCTGATCAGCAGTTCATGATGGACGCCGGCGCGGTCGGCGGCGGGGTCCTCGTGGGAGAATCGCTCGGATACGTCGCCGACGGTCACCAGGTCGCCGGCTTCAACACCCCCGCCGAACTCGGCGGCGTCGCCGTGATCGCTGGCGCCGAATACGCGCCGATGATCGACGGTCGGACGAAGCGACACATGCAGGTCGGCGGCGGCGTTGCCCTCCTGCTCGCGCTCATGGAGCGCTTTGGCGTTCGCGACGCCCTGACTGAGGTGTTCGCCTGATGGTCGACGTGTACATCTCGAACGGCGACGCTGCCGATGAGGTCGTGAAACACACCAACGCGTCGGGCATCGAGCGGGCGACGCCGATCGCCGAGATCGACCCGGACCGCGGCACCTTCATCCGGCTCCTGAATCAGGTCGACCGCGGCTCCGAGGTCGGGATCCCGATCTACATGAAGCTCCGTGACTCGAACGGAGACCCGCTCCCGACGAACACGCGGATGAAGTTCGAGATCCGCCGGGCCGGCGACGACGACACCCACAAGGTGAGCGAGCAGGTCGAGCAGATCTCGTTCTGGAACCAGAACGACCTCACGACCCAGCGCGACGTGGACAACATCGACAACGCGAAGGTCGTGCTGGAGTACCCCGAGGCGGCCTCCAACACCGGCGCGGCGCCGTTCCACGACGTGCGGGACATCGACGCGTTCTACGTGGCGGTCGAGTCGGCCGCCGAGATCGACTGGTCGCAGTCGGAGTTCTACGTCGACAACGCCGCCGTGAAGGAGGGTTCGCGGTAGATGTCCGACGTGATGGACCGGCTGCAGGAGGCGAGTCGTCGGAACACGACGCTCTCGCCCCGGCAGTTCGAGACGGAGACCAACTCGCAGGGGTCGCTCTCCGAGATCGCGACGCTCGTGGCCGACACGGCGCTCGCGCTCCGGAGCGGCCGGAGCAACCCGCTCCGGGTCGCGATCCCCGCTTACGAGTCGTTCACCACGGCCGGAGACGGGAGCGATCAGACGTTCACCGTGACGCACGATCTCGTCGAGTGTCCGGACACGCAGGACGTGGCGGTCTGGTTCGACGGCGACTATCAGGGGTCGCCGCAGTCGATCGACCACGACGCAAACGAGTTCACCGTTTCCGGGCCGGGATCGGCCGTCACCGTTCACGCCTACTACATCAGCGGGAAGGCGGCCACGTTCCAGCTCCGGAAGAAGACGCCGAGCGCGAAGCAGTCGGCGAGCGCGAAGCTCTACGAGGCGAATCTCGGACTCGTGCATCAGGCGAACCAGTCCGAGCAGCCGGAGTTCCTCTCGCTCGACGAGTCGCCCCTGGAGCGCTTCATCGCGAGCGACATGGAGCTGACCGCTCGGATCAAGGCACCGTATCAGGTCCGCTGGACCGACCCGGACGGGGACGAGACGGAGCCGACGAACGTGCTCCTGCAGGCTCCCGCCCAGAAGGCCAACGGCGAGATCGAAGGGCTCAGGTCGGCCGTCAGCGCCGACATGGGCCGGTAGCGAGGTTCGACCATGTCCGATTTTTCGACGACGACAGTCAACGGCGACCCGTGGCAGAGCACGTCCATGAGCGACGGCCCCGTAACGACGACGGGGTCCGAGTCGAACCGAACGACCGCGCTGGAGACCAGTACCGAAGTAGTGAACATCGAGTCGCCGATCGCGGCGTGGCTTGAGAGTTCGAAGTGGTCGCGCGAGGATCTGCGACTGCTGACGGACATCATCGGCGCAATCGGGACGCTCGGGTTCCTCTACCTCGCGCTAAACGGGGTGAGCGCCTGATGGGATCGACTAGTAACACCAAGACCGAGAAGCTCGACGAGACGGAGATCGGCCGGCTCAGGAGCGAGGTACTGGGGGACGAAGACGATGAATAGCGTCCCTGAACCTGCTGAAGACGACCGCCCCCTCAACCAGCCCGAGACGGTCACGCTCGAGCCGGGTGAGAGAGCGACAGTCGCCTACGAGACGAAACAGCGGACCGGCGGCGGGTTCGTGCTGCCGATCCTCGCGATCTCGAAGCACCCCGAGAGCGTCTATAAGGCGACTGTCGACGACTCGGAAGTGATCTATCCCGAATCGGCCGTCCCGCCGACGGACATCGACGACAAGGCGATCACGTTCGCCCCGGCCTACTCGTTCAGCCAGTCACTCACCTGCGAGGTGACGAACCTCAGCGACGCGAGGCGCCGGTACACCGTGCAGCCAATCGGCTTCGAGAAGACCGGAGGAGGTGAATAATGGGGCTTGACACTAACACGGAGGTCCAACAGATCCGGAAGGTGCAGAACGAGCAGGGCGATCAGGTCTCTCCGGCCACGGAGAAACAGCAGATGGAGATCGCCGACAGAGTCGGGAACCACGACGGCCTCACGCAGATCGAGGTGACGACCAGCGGGACCGATCCCGAGGCGCTCCCAGCTCGCGACGTACCGGACGGCGTCGAGGTGCTAGTGGAGTACCGCGAGGCGAACAGCGGGAACGTCTACGTCGGGGACGAGAACACGCAACTCTCGGCACTCGCGCAGATCGGCGACGGCCGCCAGTTCCCCGTCACGGACACGTCGCTGATCTACATCCGCACGCCGACCGCTGGCGACGGTGTGATCGTCACGTTCGAGGTGGCTGAATGACCGGGATCGCCTCGGGCGGTGGCGGCGGATACGACTACGTAGAGTCGTTCTTCCCCGACGACGCAGAGGAGGGCGAGAGCCTGTATCACCTGACTGAAGACGCGGCCTTCGTCTACACCGGAACCGAGTGGACCGAGCAGACCGTCACCGAGCACGGGCAACTCTCGGGCGTCTCCGAGGGCGACCACCGCACCGATCAGCAGGTGTCGGACCTCGCCCCCGTCCAAAACCGATACACCGACAGCGAGGCGTCGAACGCGGCGCCCGTGCAGACGGTGAACGGGCGGGACGGCGACGTTACCGGACTGTTCGAGGCGAGCAACTACACGCCCGAAGCAGACACGCACGATCCGGTTCCCAGCGGTGTGATAACGATGTGGTCCGGCTCGACGGGCGACGTGCCGAGCGGGTGGACCCTCTGCGACGGGAGCGACGGCACCCCCGACCTCCGCGACCGTTTCGTGGCGGGTGCTGGGGGCCAGTACGCGGCGGGTGATACGGGCGGATCCGATTCGGTCCAACTCACCGAGTCAGAGATGCCTTCACACACACACGGCACGAACGCCGTTAGCCCCGGTGGTGGAGGTACAAACTACGGCACGGAATTCTCGCAGGACCACGACCCAGCAAATATAGAAGATACAGGTGGGGATGAACCCCACGAGAACCGCCCGCCGTTCTACGCGCTGGCGTTCATCATGAAGGTCTAAACCATGATAAACAACACTCACACGACCGGCGGCGAACCGGGCGGCACGACCAGCGAGCGGGACGGAGGGGCGGCATGATCGCTGACGTGACCTCGGGCGGCGGCTCGACCGACGACGACGACACGGACGACGGCGACGTGGTCGACGGGGGGACGGTCAACCTCGCCGACGAGATCGAGGAGAACGAGGAGGAAGATGACGACGACGGAGGTTCGAGCAGCGGGTACGTCACGATCACCAACGACGGGACGGAGTCGACCGTCAACGACGCCGACAGCAGCGACGGCAGCGACGGGAGCGATACGTGGGGTGACGACAGCGACGGCAGCGACGGCGGCGACTCGTTCGACACCGACAGCAGCAGCGACAACGACGGCGACGACGGCGACTCGTGGACCGACAGCGGATCGGGCAGCGGGTACACGACGATCACGAACGATGGGACCGAGAGCACGGTCAACGACACCGAGCCGGTACAGGGAGACGACAGTAGCGACTACGAGGAGGCGGCCTCAGAAGGGATCTGGGGCGAGGGCGACGGCTCCGCCCCGGACAACGCAAGCGAGTCGACCAACGCCGACATGGAGGAGCAGATCGATGCCGCGCTCGCCGACCAGCGGGCGGCCTTCGAGGAGGACATCGGCGCGCTGATGGAGTCTCTGCCGGTGCCCGACCAACTCGGCGGGTCGTCGGGCGGCGGCGGGCTCTCGCCGGCTCTCGGCGCCGTGGCGCTGCTCGCGGTGGGCGGCGGGGCGCTCTACGTCACACAGGGAGGTAGCTGATGAGCGGAGCCCAGGGCGTGCAGGTAGAGGATGTCGATCTGCCCGATTCGCTGAATCCGGGTGACCGGGCAACGGCCCGGATCGACATGACGAACACGAGCAACTTCATCAACCCGTGGAACGCCAATCGCTGCAACGAGGGCAACAACTACGGGCTCCTCGCCGAGGGCGTGCTGGTCGGCCCGAACGGTGAGGAGCACGTCGGCGACACCGTGTGCGCCAAGCAGCACGACATCGCGGTGTCTTACGAGGCCACGTCGGAGGTGACCTTCGAGGCGCCGGAGAGCGACGGGACGCACCGGTACGAGGCGTATGTCCGGATGGCAGAGACCGGTGAGGAGTCGAGCCGGATCTCTGAGTCGGTCGACGTGTTCGCCGATGAGGAGGACGCGCCAGAGGAAGCGCCGGAGGACGATGAGGGCTCAGCGTGGCCCGGTGGGGGCTCCGGCGACGACGGCGGCGGCGTGAGCCTCTCGCTACTCGATGGGCTCTGGGAGATCGTGCCGACGTGGGGGTGGGGCCTCGGCGCGATCGTGCTCGCCGGGGTCGCCTACACCTACACCCGGCCGCTCTGGTCGATCGTCGGCGGGGTGATGCCGGCGTGATCGACGGCATCCTCTACCCGGCCGCAGCGACGATCACGGCTACATCGGGGCTCGCAACAGTAGCGTTCGTGGCGTCGATGTGGGAGCGACAGAAACGGCAGCATCGGGCGCTCTTCGGAGAGGAGGGCGTTGAGGCCCATGAGGGGCTACTGCAACGAGTCGCGGAACACCGGCAGGCACTCCGTGAGGGGGATCTGCTGTGATCGAACCGTTCACCTCCGCGATCGGCAACAACGCCACGACGCTGGCGATGGTGATGCTGGCGTACCTCGCTGGCGCGATGACGCCGGTCTACTTCGCGCAGGAACGGATGCGCGGGTTCGGCCGTGCGCTGGCGTCGCGGCTCCCCTACGAGCCGCCGCCGGGCGTCGAGGAGGGCGAGGCGATGGAAGCAGCGACGGATGAGGCCGCTGATGAGTGACCTCTTCGATCCCGAGTCGGAACCGGACGGGGACGCCCTCGCGCCGCACCACATGTACCTCGGGCTCATCATGCAACTAGTCGCCGCTGTCGGCGCGCTGTTCGCGTTCGCCTCGATATGGCCCTACTACCCAACTGTCGGAGCAGCAGCGACGCTAACGACCTTGGTGCTTGGAGGTCTCGGCTGGGTAGTTTCTATCGATGACGCGATTGAGCACGCAACCGTGCTCCCGACACCGTTTGATCAACTCTGGAAGCGGCTCGTTCACCCGATCGTTAAGCGGATCGAACAGCAGGAATAATGATGCGGTGAACCGAATGAAGACAGAATACTGATGTAAAAGTCATGTAATTAAAATCAGTATATATTATCAGTGATTGGTAAGTATGCATTAAGAACACAGTATTATATGACTTTACTGTAATAGTATCTTATGTCTCAAGATGATGAGGATACTCAATCACAAAGTGAGACTGACCCAGAATTAAAATCACCGTTGGGGATCGTCTGGGGCTTCATTAAGCTCTGTTGGATGATAATTAAGGGATTGCTCTTGATTTCCGCGCTATTAGTAGGTGGAGTTTTGCTCGTTGTGGCAGGTATCATGGGTACTGTTGGACCACTCCTGGTAATGGAGGGATTAAAAGTATTGTCACTAACCGACGACATTGCTTTGATGACTGATTATCAAATATTATATATTATAGCATTTGTCTTCTTTTTTGGGGGAATATTCATAGCGCACGATATAAGATCTGTATTAGAGACTATTGTAGGCAACTCTGCCGCAGAATCCATTGCTCCAATATTTGAGACTGGAGGATTTCTTCTCGCACTAGTTGGTGCACCGGTGTACCTCATTGCACTGCCATTGAGTGTCTATAATCTGGGAAATGTATTAAAAGAATTATTCCCAGAGTATTCCTGGTACATCTATGTAGCACAAATGATATTTGTTCTTTTAGTAGGGATGGCTCTTCTTGGCGATTCAGACTATGAGGGGTCCTCTTCTTCTGGATCTCAGAGCAGGGATCCAAACTATTCGAAGACATCAGCGTGGTATTTTTTCTACAAGTAATATCCAATAATTCGCGAAGACGCATAATTTTTAGAATTGTTACTGGCGATGCTGATGAACACCCCAATTATCAGTCTAAACGAACGCTTCCGTCCGCTCCTTCGTATGCTCACTCACGACCTCGTCGACGCCCTCCCGGTCGAGCATCGCCTTGTGCAGTGCCTCGCCGGTGATCATCAGCTCGCTCGTGCCGTCGGCCTGCTCGATCCCCTCGATCCACGCTTCACGTTCACCCGGTCGGAAGATTCCGCGATCGTCGAGGGCAGCGACCAACTCCTGCAGATCCGCGCGATAAGCGTCCTCCAGAGACATGTTTCACTTTTACTCAGCGCACAAGGCTTACATCTTTCTTTAAACACCCGCTCGGGAGAGATGTGCCGCCAAGTAGGACGCAGCAGACGATGGTTGAGCAGCGCGCGAAGGAGCTGGAGGATTTCCGGCGGATGCTGAGACCGGAGGCGCAGCAGGCCTTCGGCGAGGTGCTGGGAATGATGGGCGCCAACGCTGGCGCCGCTGACTACCTGGAGCCGGCGACGCCGCGGCGGGGGATGGATCTCTCGCTATACATCGAGGCGGAGCTGGAGCGCCAACGGTTGAGACAAGAGGTTGCCCGGTTGGAAGCCGAGATCGACCAGATCAAGGAGTACCTCGCCGGCGAGGCCGTCCCGCTGGAATAACTGACTGCTTCTCGCCGGTTTTGATGTAGCTCCACGTGAGAACTCTCAACGATGACCGGCTTCGACGACCTCACGGAACGCTACGAACGTTTCGTCGACGATCGCGACTGGGACCAGTTTCACACGCCGAAGAACCTCGCTGAGGCGATCAGCGTCGAAGCGAACGAGCTGCTGGAGGTCTTTCTGTGGCACGACAACCACCCCTCCGAGGAGGTCCGGTCTGATTCCGAAGTGCGAGCTCGCGTCAAGGAGGAGATCGCCGACGTGGTGATTTACTCGATCGCGATGGCGGACCAGTTCGACATTGACCTCGCCGAGGCCGTCGAGGAGAAGATGGCGGACAACGAGGAGCGCTTCGATGAGGAAACGGCCACGGAGATGACCGAGGATCTCAGTCGCTGGCAGCGGGACTAGCTAGAGCAGGTCGCTGAAGACTGATGCCGATTCGCTCGGGCCCTTGATCGCGTCATCGTCGACCCAGACCGTGTAGATGCCCTCGTTCTGGAGGTCTTTTAGGAAGCGCGCGTAGCCGTCGGTGGGGCGCTGGGACAGCACGAGGAACCGGAGCGGGTCGTCGTCGAGGTCGTCGAGTCGGAAGTCGCGGTAGCGGTACTCGGCGAGCTGCCCGATCGCGTATCGGATCTGGTCGCGTTCGTTGCCCTCGTGGATGTACTTCGCCTCTGCCAGCAGGTGCGTGTCGTCGCGAGTGGCGATCAGGTCGCTGTACTCGGTCTCTTCGACGGTGAACCCGCTGTCCCCGAGCGTCTCCTCAACCACGTCGAGGATGCGCTCGTGCTCCTGATTCTTCCGCTGGGTGTCGGCGGTGTCTCGGACGAAGCTGACCTCCGTCTCGTCGCCGGTCACCTCCAGGTCATCGGCGCCGCTCCGATCTCGTCGGGAGCCACTGGAGGATCCCCCGCTGCTGCCACTCTGGCCCGAGCTGGTGCTGGAACCGCCACCGCGTTCCTGACGAGTCCCCGAGTCAAGTCCGCCGGTATCCGTGGAACCGGGCTGACTCGTGACGAACTCGCCGTCGCTTTCGGAGGCGTGTGCCGCCGAGGGGGTGTCGCGCTCGTCGGCCTCTAGGTCCCGCAGACGGCCCTCAAGGAGCGGTCGGAGCTTTTGGATCTCCTTGACCTCGGACATGACCCCCATCGGATTGAACGAGTAGCCGGCGTCCTCGCGCATCTCTCCGAACGTGAGGATGTTTTCGGAGAGGGCATGGCACTCGTCGATGATCTGGGCCTCTTCCTTCTCAGAAACGGGGATGTTCTCAACGGCGTCGCTGTCGCCGAACCAGTACATCTCCTCGAAGTAGATCAGATACGGATAGTCTCGGCCGCCTTGCAGCTCCTCCAGCCAGACGGCTTCGTCTTTGGTGTCGAACCCGCCGACGACGCCGACGCCGATCACGCCGCCGCCAGCGTCGTTATCGTTGATGTACTCCGGCTTGGTGCCGTGGAAGAGGAACACGTCGCCTGCCGAGATGCTTTCCCACTTGCTTCGCTCTCCATCGGGAAGGCCCCAGAAGCCACGGTGAAACGTTGTAAGCCAGTGTTCGATTCGACCGGAGAACTTGTAGACGGGAGCGTTCAGGAGGTCAGATCGCATCAAGTAGAGTACAGTTGGAATCGGTGATAAATTGTGTCGTATAGAATGTATTCACTGCTGGTTGCTCTGACTCGAATTCTCAACATCGACCGCATCAGAGCTGTGTAAAAGTTCGGTGATTCCTTGTTGATGTTCGCCGCCAGTAACGAGAACGGCCTCATCATATTTCTCAGAGTGAGACCGAATTCGCTCTGCGATGTGCCTGTTTCTGGCATACTGATTCCCAGCTAAGAATGCTAGAAACAGACTGACACCGAATCCAAATAGAATAGTGAAAATAAGCAAATATTCATTCAATATCCCGGTGTACAGAACTATGAACCAGATTAGCCCCAGTGAAATCCAATTAGACATGCTCCAAAGCTTTGATTCATTCTGGATGAGCTCAAGAGCGGGGGCATCCGTCGGAACAATATCTGCTCCATATTCCATCTCAAGATGTTTTTCAATCTTCTTATCCTTCTCAAAAGCTAGTTGAACTGCTGGTAGAACGACCTTCCCCCATAGAATCATAGTACCAACCAACAGCGGCGCTAAGGCAAACGTACTAACGTATTCTCTTAGAGTAGGGCTCCTTACGGAATCTTCTGTAAATACCACATCTGGAGAAGAGACGTTCTGTTCAATTTCACTTATTCTCTGATCGATCTTTCTGCTGGCGTGCTTTCCTGAGTTAATGTACAATCTCATTTATTTTCCGCAAATAGAGAGGGATTCTCAATAGCAGCAGCCATAAGTTGTCGTATGGCCTCCGCACGGGTCATGTCCATTGGGACTTTCCCCTCGATTTGCGCTTTCTTTAGAGCTCGATCAAAGTCGTCGAGGAACTCGTCATTTACACGGGCTGTGACATTTGTAGATTCTTGATCCGGGTCGTAAGCACCGCTCATGTACCTTCTGTGAAGTTACTAACTCAATAATCTCTGGATTACAGTTTGTAATCTCCAAATCTCTGAGATGGAGAAAGTATTAAGTTATTCATCTCTCAACGTAAGGTCGCATGGCGCTATCAGTCAATGTGACCGTCAACATGCCGATGGAGATGGTCGACGACGTGACCGAACAAGCCGAAGAACACGGGATGAGCCGCGCTGAGTACATCCGCTTCCTGATCCGTCAGGCCGACGACTCTCCCTTCGCGGTCCCGGAGCAGTCGCTCACGACGACGGACGGCGAATCGAAGAAGGGCCCCGCGTGATGACCCAGACTAAAGAGACACCCTCAGGGCCCACCGAAGAAAACGCGAGCGACCGTAAAAAGCGTGCGGAGCAGGCCGCCACGTTCAGCGTTCCCGACGTGCGCAGACGGCCCGACGCCGTCGTCCGCGCCGTCGAACTGCGCACGACGCACGGAATGAGAACGGTCGAGATCCCCGTCTCGCCGCTCGCAACCGACACCGCCGCCGTCGACCTCGCACGGCGCCGCGCCGGGATCCCGCCCAGGGAGTTCAGAACGGGGGAGGTGCTGCCCGCGTGACCCGCGTCCACGTCGTCTGTCGCGACTGCGACTTCGAGCAGGTGAAGATCTCGAAGACGGTCGCCGCGAACGCTGCGCTCGACCACGAAGACGAGACCGGCCACGAGACCGAGTATGAGGTGGTCGCGAAGTGACGGACCTCGAACCGATCGAGCCGTCGGAGGCTGTCGACCTCTACCTGCGAGGCCGCGAGGACATCAGCGAGAACACCCGCGAGTCCCAGCTCTACGACCTTCGCGCCTTCGTCGCGTGGACCGACGAGGTGGGGCTCACGAACATGAACGAGCTGTCCGGCCGGGACCTCTACGAGTTCCGCGTCTGGCGCCGCGACGGCGGCTACTCCGGACAGGAGATCGCGACCGTCACGCTCCGGGGAACGCTCGCGACGATCCGCGCGTTCCTCCGCTTCTGCGCGACGATCGACGCCGTCGAGGAGGAACTCTGGGACAAGCTCCCGCTCCCGGTCGCCGACCGCGCCGATCAGGTGAGCGACAGCACGCTCGACCCGGATCGCGCCGTCGCGATTCTGGAACACCTGGACAAGTACGCATACGCCAGCCGCCGCCACGTCATCCTCCTGCTGCTGTGGCATACGGGATGCCGGTCGGGCGCGATCCGCGGCCTCGATCTCGGCGATCTCGACCTCGAAGGAACCCGCGCCCGAGGTGAGGGGCCGGCGATCCACTTCGTCCACCGGCCGGACACCGGCACGCCCCTCAAGAACAAGGGTCCCGGCACGCGCTGGAACGCGATCAGTCACGAGGTGGCGACCGTACTCCGCGACTACATCGACGGCCCGCGGAAGGACACGACCGACGAACACGGCCGACGGCCGCTCCTGTCGACCAAGCACGGGCGCATCAGCTCGTCGTCGATCAGGAGCAACCTCTACCGGGTGACTCGGCCCTGCTGGCGCGGAGAGCCGTGCCCTCACGACGAGGACCCGGACACCTGCGACTTCACCGAGACCGGCCACATGAGCCGCTGTCCGTCCGCACGGTCACCCCACGACGTGCGGAGTGGGAGGGTCACGGCGTATCGGCGAGCGAACGTGAAACGCGATCTGGTCGAGGACCGGCTCAACGCGAGCGACGACGTTCTCGACAAGCACTACGATCGACGCAGCGAGCGCGAGAAAGCGGCGCAGCGACGGAGGTACTTCGACATATGAACCGACAAGCACCACAACGGTCAGCGACGGGTAGCGACGGCAGAGATCATGCGTTCGGGGAGGGCGGACTGAACCTCAGCAACCGTGAGCGACAGCGAGCGGTTGCTGTCTGTGAGGGATAACCGACCCGAATTGGGCACGGAAGTCGCAGCACGCGAACCGAGTGAGCGTGACCGTCTTCCGGAGTTCAATTCGGGGAGGGCGGACTTCTGTTGCGAACAACGTGAGCAGCCAGAAGTCTCACGGACCGAATTGAGCAGACGAGTCACAGCCCGGACCGGCGAGCGAAGCGAGCCGCACGCCCGGACTGTCTCGGCGAGTTCAATTCGGGGAGGCCGGACTCCTTTATAACCGATCCGTGACCGACTGTAGCCGACTACTGCCAGTCGCGGTCGACCTGAAACGGTTCCAGTTCGGCGTAGTACGATCCGGTCAATCGCCCGATTGCGTCGATCTTCCGGACGTCTATTTTCCCGTCGGTCAGGAGTGCGTCGTCGACGTGGATCAGTTCGATACGTCCGAAGACGACGGTGTGATCGCCGATAGAGAGCGTGTCGTGAAGCGTACACTCCATGGTCGCCTTGGCGGCGGCGACGAGCGGCACGTCGACGGTGTCAGCCTCCCGCCGTGCTAACCCGACGAGGTCGAACTCGTCCGTTTCGCCGTCGACGCTCTGGCTGGTCCGGTCCATCTGTTCGACCAAGTCAGAAGTGACCAAGTTGAGACCGAACGCCTCCGTTTCGAGGACGTTCTGCGTCGAATCCTTCTGGATCCCTTCGGCTCGGTCCTCGGCCGAGAACATCACGATCGGCGGCTCCGCCTCGATGATTCCCATGTAGAAACTGTACGGAGCGAGGTTGTCGACGCCGGCGGCGCTCCGCGTCGAGACCCACCCGATAGGGCGAGGGACGATGATGCTCGTTAAGAGCCGGTACATGTCGTCGACGGACTCGTCCGGGTCGATGTCCATTGGTGTGTATCCAAGTATGGGCTGTATAAGCATTCTCGCGGCTGCCCGACACGACCGCGCCGCTCGCCGCGATCAGAGTATAGTCGACGATACAGTCCCTGAGAGAGAGATTGAAAATCGCCACCGGCGTTTCGTCCGTCGATTAGCGTCCGAAAGAGCGGCGTAAAACCGGCAAAAACATCCCCGATATATTACATACGTGTTTAATATTCATTGCGATAGATGATTAAGAATGTCTGTAGGACAGGAGCTACTCGACGTGCCGTTCCCCGAGATGATCGCGAGCATGGGGCAGGGGATCGCGGACGCGCAGAACCAGTTGGACATGAACTCGGTCGAGGTCGCGAAGATCCTCGCCGACACGGAGATCGAGGTCGTCCCGGCGATCACGCGGACGATCGACACGAACGGCGACGTCACCTACGAGGAGGCGACCCCGATGGACGTCTCGCTGCTGCAGGCCGGGCTGTTCCCGACCTTCTACCAGTTCTCGGAGGCCGTCATCGAGGTCGAAATGGACATCAAGACGACCACCGAACGCGAGACGAACATCGACGTGAGCGCCGAGGCACACGCGGGATTCGGGCTGTGGGGCGGGAGCATCCAGACCGACGTGAGCCACAACCGGAAGTTCGGCAAGGAGGTCCACGGGACGAGCAAGCTGAAGACCACGATGGTCCCGGTTCCGGAGCCGCCGTACCTCTTCCCCGAGGTCGAGACCGTCGACATGCGACAGACCGAGGACGACGAAGAGGAGACGGAGTGACCGACCCCGCCGCGCTCCACGCGTGCGTCTCCGCGGAGACCCGCACGACCGACGGGAGCCGGCATCGTTGAGACCCATGCCATTACGAGCACACCACCGACCACCGCGCAGTACCGCTCCGGTTCGAACGACACGAACGGCCGCGGACCTCCCGTTCGACGACCTCGTCTACCTGCTGGCCGCGGGCGTCGCCGACGCCCAGACCGCGCTCGACGCGCGGACCGCCGAGACGGCGGCGTCGCTCGCGGAGACCGAACTCGAAGTCGTCCCGTCGATCACGAAAACGATCGACGCCGACGGCGAGGTGACCACGGAGACGGCGCCGACGGAGAGCCGATCCCTGCTGGAACTCGGGATCACGCCCGCTTGGTACCGGTTCAGCGAGACGACGATCGAAGTCGAACTCGACGTCAGCGTGACCGACCGTACCGACCGCGCCGACCACACCGACCGCGCCGACCGCACGACCGAATTCCGGGCGGACACGGGGTCGGTGATCGATCGGCGACGGTTCGGCCGGGAAGCCGGCGCGAACGCCCGATTGGCCGCGCGTCTCGAACCGACGCCGATTCCGGTGCGAACTGATTCGCGGCCGGGAGCCGACGAGCCACGCGGAGGCGAGCGTGCCGACTGACGAGTGGCTCGCGCGACCGCTCAAGGAGTTCATCCGGACGGTCGCGTTCTCGGTCGCGGAGGGCCAAGAGGAACTCGACCGGCGGTCGATGGCGGTCCAGCGCGAGATCGACCGCGATATCGAGGACGGCAGCCTCGCGTACGACCTCGACGCGTCGTGGCTGCGGTTCGCCGACGTCGAAGCGGACCTGGAGATGACGCTCTCGATCGAGGGCCGGGAGATCCGCGACCCGGAGACCAACGAGATCCGCGGATACAAGCCGGTCGTGAGCGCCGTCCCGCTGAACCACCGCACCGCGGACGAGTACGACCTGGACGCCGAGATCGCCAGCGAGGTGCGGCTCCGCATCGCTCCCGTCCCGCCGGAGTCCCGGAGCCGATGAGCGAACGCGATCGCTTCGCGTTCGACGCCGACGCGACCCGGTTCGCCGAGACGTTCCAGCTCGAGGAGATCCCCCAGCTCGACGTCGACAAGTTCGAGACGATCGAGCGGGCGGCGGTCGAACGGCTGATCACCGAACAGCAGGCGTCGCTCGTCCGCCTGCAGACCGACATGCTGGACGTTCGAAGCGAGCGGACCGCCCTCGAACGGCAGCTCTCGAAGACCGAGGCGGAGCGCGAGACGCTTCGAGAGCGAGTCGGAGAGCTGGAGGCCCAGCGGCCGGCGGTGGAGCCGAAGCGGGTCTTCTCGAACCTCGGCGCGGCGCTCAAAGAGGTCGACGACGACCTGGCGAGCGAGCGCTACCGCGTCGACGACGTGGACTTCACGCTCAAGACCAACGTGATCCAGACCGACGAAGGGATCCGGATGCACCTGCCGTCGCTGGACGAATCGTCGGTGTCGGCGAACCTCAGCGAGGTCTCGTTCCGACTGCGCGCGCCGCGCGGGGAGCCGGCAGAGGCCGGGCCGACGTACACCGACGTGCCGGATCTGCGGGGGCAGCCGCGCGAGGTCGCGGCGCGCCGGCTCGCCGCGGCCGACCTGACCGTCGGGACGGTCGAGCGCGTCGCCGACCCGGAGGCCGCACCGGGCACCGTCGTCGAGCAGTTCCCCGAGCCCTACGCCGTCGCCGAACCCGGGTCGCCCGTCGACCTCGTGCTCTCCGAGGCGTCGGAGGACGAACCGGAGACGACGGAGAGTGAGCCGGAAACACCGGAGGACGAACCGGAGACGACGAGCGAGGCGCCCGCGGAACCGAAGACGCCGGGCGAGTCCGAGCCGGAACCGTCTCCGGAATCGGACGCCCAGTCGGGAGGCGAGGGCGACGACCAGTCCGACGCGCCCGATCCCGACGACGAACGAGCCCGCATGGAGGCGTTCAGACGGGCAGTCATCGACGTCGATCCCGAGAACGGGGAGGCGGTCGTCGAACGGCTCCGCCGCGCCGGCGTCACCGACCTCGAATCGCTGGTCAACCTGGACTCCGAGAAGATCGCCGCCGAACTGTCTCTTCCGGTCGAGCAGATCGTCGCGCTCCAGAAACGACTCGGCGGTCACGGCGAGCCGATCGCGCTCGAGGAGGTGTCCGGTATCGGCCCGACGTACGCGAGTCGCCTCCGTGAGAAGGGCGTCCGAAACGTCTCACAGCTCGCGGCGCTCGACCCGCAGACCGTCGCCGAAATCACTCTGGCATCGACGAGCAGGGCAGAGGGCTGGATCGAGCAGGCGGCCCGAATGGCGGCGGACCGATGAGCGCCCCGGGCCGCGGCGGCCAGACGACCGTCGCGGAGCGGTTCGGCGCCTCCATCGAGGTCGCCGGACCGGACCCCGAGGCGGAGGGGTTCTTCTTCGTGAAACGGGCGGAGACGGTCGACCACGAGGCGTTCGTCACCGGCCTGCTCGGGCTGGTGGGGACGACGGGGCGACTGGTGCTCCACCACCGGTCGGGATTCGCGATCGTTCGCCTCCCGCACGGGCGCGCTCGGCGGCTGGGGCAGCTCCCGTGGATCGACGCCGTCGGCGGCGTCCGGTTCGATCCGGAACGGTTCGCGGCGATGACGGGTGCTCCCGTGACGTGACAGGTGCTCCCGTGACGTGACAGGTGCTCCCGTGGCCTGACGGGCGCTCTCGTGGCCTGACGGGCGCCCCTCGATTCTCAACTCGATTATTCGCACAACAGCGTATTTATTCCCCGAATGCATTTCTCCAGACATGACTCTCGTCGTGGTCCCGGTCCGATTCCCGCCGTCGTCGCACTCCGCGGCGACGCTGCGGGAGGCCGCCCGCGTCGCCGAAGAGCGCGACGCGGACCTCACCGTCCTCCACGTTGACCTGTATCAGAGCTCGGGCGGGGTCTCTCGCGGCGACCTGAAACGCGCGGTCGAAGAGCGGATCGGGTCGCTGGACCGCGCGCGATACGTCGTCCGCCGCGGGTTCCTCGTCGAGGAGACCATCCTCGAAGAGATCGTCGCCGAGGGCGCCGACGTGGTCGTCATCGGCTCGAAGCAGGCCGGGCGCTGGCGCCGTATGGTCCAGAAGCTCCTCTCGGACCCCGACATCGACGCGTACCTCCGGAACGAGCTCGACTGCACCGTGGTCACGGTCGACGCCGACGGCGACATCACGACCAACGAGGCCGGCGACGGCGCCGACGACGCCGCACCCATTCCCGACGACGGCGCCAACGACTGACCTGGCTCAGGCGTTTCCGTCGGTGCCCGCGACCGCGTCCCGACGCTCGTACTCGATGACGGTCGCGACGCGGTCGGCGAGCCCGGCGCCGAACTCCCGCTCGACGAGGTACAGCGCGAGGTCGATCCCCGAGGTGACCCCGCCGGCGGTGAGCAGGTCCCCGTCGTCGACGACGCGCGCGTCCACGACCGTCGCGCCCGACTCTCGGAGCTCGTCGATCGCGGAGGCGTGGGTGACCGCGCGCCGGCCGCCGGTGACGCCCGCCGCCGCGAGCAGCATCGCGCCGGTACAGACCGCGGCGGTCCGGACGCCGGCGGCGTGGTACTCGCCGAGCGCGCGCGGCACGTCGCCCTTCTGCGCCTCCGCCCACGCGCTCGCCGCCTCGTCGCGCGCGGTCCAGCCCCCGCCGGGGACGACGAGCAGGTCTGGGGCCTCGTCGCCGTCCGGCTCCGGGAGCACGCCGTCGACGCCGACCCGCGTCCCGTGGCTCGCAGTCACCCGGTCGCGCTCGTCGAGGGTGACGTACCGGACGCGACCCGGCCGCTCGGCGGACTCGGCGTCGTCGCCCGCTCCGTCGCCCGCCGCCTCCGCGGCGTAGCCCAGCGCGTAGTCGAACACCTCGTAGGGCCCGACCGCGTCGAGCTCGTCGAACCCGTCGTACAGCAGTATGTCGACGTTCACTGTCGGGGGCGTACGCGTCCGGTCGTCATGTGCGTTCCCCCGGTACTGCGCTCCCGCTCGGTGGGGCCCTCGGTTGCCGCGCTCCCGCTCGGCGAGAGCCCGGTGATTCGCCCTCGTCTCAGCCGTCGGCGAACGCCTCGACGACCGCCTCGATGTCGCCGGCGACGCGGTCGCGATCGATCGTCTCGCCGCGATAGGCGCGCTCCACGACCCCGTCCGGGTTGACGAGGAGGGTGACGACGATGTGCTGGAAGTCGTACCCCTGTAGCCGGTCGCTCTCCGTCGTGCGCTCGAACCCGATCCCGAGCCGATCCTCCACGACGGCCTCGGCTCGCTCCGGGGTCTCCGGCCGGAGGTAGTGCCAGTTGCCCGCGTCGAGATTCACGCCGATCGATTCGGCGTTATCGCGCAGCGCCGCCGCGTCGTCGCGCTCGGGGTCGAACGTGATCGGGAGGAACAGCGTCTCGTCGGTCAGTCCCGCGTCGGCGACGCGCCGTTGCACCTCGACCAGCCGACGGAGGAGGACTCCGCACTCCGCGGGACAGAAGGTGAACACCCCGGTCACGACCGCGGTCCGGTCGACCGCCTCGCTGTCGACGGTGACTCCGGCGATCGGGTCCCGCAGCTCGAACGCGGGGAGCGGCTCGCCGTACGCCGGGTACGCGAGGTCCTCGCTGTCCGCGATCTGGTCCTCCTGCGGGTCGAGCACGACGCCCTCCGGCTCGCCGCCGAGCGCGGACGTACAGCCGGCGGCCGCGCCGGCCGTCGCCGCGGCGATCCCTCCGAGCAGCGCTCGCCGTTGCATACCGAAACCGACGCCCCACGGCCGCATAACCGGTCTGGTGCGGGCGTCGAACGGCGCTTCTCCGCCCGGTTCTTCACAAGGGAGAGTAGTACGGGATCGGCGGGTGCGGCAGCGGGACCCCGAGCGTCGCGAGGCCGTGCTGGAGCGGGATGTACCCGAGCGCGACGAAGGCGACGCCCAGCGCGCGGTGGAGCCGCATCCGGGTGTCGACGCTCACGGACCCGAACGCGGTCCCGAAGAGGAACAGCGCCGGCACGGTACCGAGCCCGAGCGCGGCGAGCGCGGCCGCGCCCCCGAGCGCGCTCCCTTGCACGAACGCGTAGAGGAACGCCGGGTACAGCAGGGGACACGGCAAGAGCCCGTGCGCGGCGCCGAGCCCGACGATCCGCCAGTCGCCGACCCACGCGTCGACCCGGGGGACGATCCGACCGGTGACGACGGCCGACGCCGCCTCGACGCCCGGGACCGGGAGGCGCCGCAGTTCCAGCCGGATCGCGTACCGCAGCCCGATCGCGATGACGACCGCGCCGACGACCAGCCCCGTCAGCGCGTGCACGTCGTCGGCCGCGGTCGTCACCGTCCGCGCGGTGACGAACGAGAGGCTCCCCGCGAGGCCGAACAGCCCGCCGATCGCGGCGTAGCTCGCCGCCCGCCCGAGATTGAACAGCGCGTGTTGACGCACCTGTCGCACGGTGAGGTCGTCGCTCCCGCCGGTCCGCGCGACCCGGTTCCGGCCGCCGCCACCGCCCGCGGCGTCGGCCCGCATCCGGTCCGCGTACGTCGAGACCAGCGGCCCGCACATCCCGAGGCAGTGGGCGCCGCCGAGGAGCCCGACGAGCAGGAACACGCCGAGGCTCAGCGGCTCGGCGGCGTGGATCGTCCCGGCGGGCTCGCAGGTCGCCGTCGCCGGGACGGGCGTCTGACGGGCCAGCGAGTCGAGGCCGCCCCCCAGTTCGAACATAGCCGATCGGTCGAGCGGGACGGCCCTAACGGATCTGGTGCGATCGACGAACGCGGCGGCGAGAGGAGGGCCTCCGACCGCGGCGAGAGAAGGGCCTCCGACCGCGGCGAGAGAAGCAACCGGTGAGCGAGGGGGACCCGCTCACTCGAAGAGGCTGTCGACGGTCCGGACGAACCGGTCGACGATCCGGTCCGGGAGCGACGCCGACACCTCGTCGAGGAGCGCCGCGGTCCGCTCGGGGCGCGCGAGCGAGAGCCGCATCGGTCGGTCGTCGGACCTCTCGACGATCCCGCTCTCGACCAGGTTCGAGACGTGCCACGAGACGGTGCTGCGCGCGAGGCCGAGCTCGTCCGCGAGCGCGGCCGGCCGAGCCGGGCCGCCGGCGTGGAGCCGGACGAGGATCCCGCGAGCGGTCTCCCGGCGGAGGAAGGCGAGCGCCCGCCGCTCCCACGGGTCGAACTCCGGGTCAAAGTAGTGTGCGCGCCCGGCGATCCGCTCGACCGCGACCTCGCCGTCGCGGACGAGCCGGCGGAGGTGGTACTGCGCCTGTCCGGTGGCGATGTCGAGGTCGCGGCTCACCCGGTTGAAGTGGACGCCCGGCGTGTCGCGGACGTGCCGACGAACCCGGGCTCTGGTGTCCGGCATGCGTGCTCGTCGCGAGCTACCCGATCGGTATTTAAAAACCGCTCGCGCGTTCCCTCCGATCGGGAGCGGTCGGGGCGTGTCTTCTTGTCGCTCGACGCAGTACGACTCGACAGCGTGAGTCCGATTCCCGCGAGCGCGGCCGTCGGCGGGTGGGGCGTAGAGGGGTCGCTGCCGCTGCTCGCCGTCGTGTTCGTCGCCGGCGTCGGCACCGGGCTCCTCTTCCTCGTGAGCCTCGTCGCGTACCGCCGCCGTCGAGGCCGGCAGTACGCACTTATCAGTGTCGCCGTCGGCGCCCTCTTTGTCCGCTCGGTCGTCGGCGCGGGCACCGTCCTCGGCGTCGTGCCGATGCCGGTCCACCACTTCCTCGAACACAGCCTCGACTTCCTGATCGCGGCGGTCGTCCTCTACGCGGTGTACGCGCACGCCCCGGGTTCGGTGGGCGACGACGCGGCCTCGGAGTGACCGGAAGAAACACCTCGACCGCCGTCTCAGCCGCCGAACCCGCTTCGAACGCGCTCGATAGCGGCGTCGACGCGGCGGCCGTACGCCAGCGTCGCGCCCGCGACGACGGCGCCGAGGAGCGTCCAGCCGACGAGCGAGCCGACCGCGCGACCCGTCGCAACGAAGTCGCCCTCGGGCGCGAACGCGACGCCGATCACGTGTTCGAAGACGAGGCCGCGGAACGCCCCGTTCGGCGTCAGCGGGAGCGATCCCGGGATCGTCGCCGAGGACGCTCCGCCGCCGAGCGAGCGGAGCAGGAGGAGGTCGCCGCCGAGCACGCCCGCGACCAGCGCGAGGGCGCCGAGCGCGATCGCGCTCCGGCGGCTCGCGGCGAGCGCCGAGACCGCCGCCGCGAGCGACACGTACGCCGCGCCGAGGAGGAGGACGAACGCGAGGAACCTGAGGTACAAGAGCGGCGAGTCGACGCCGGCGTGCGTCGCGAAGATCCCCGTGTCCGGCGCGGCGGTCAGCCAGACGCCGACGCCGACCACGGCGTACGGGACGCCGACCACGGCGACGAGCGCGACCGTCCGGGCCAGCAACACCCCGGCGACGTACTCGCCGACGCGGACCGGATACGTTCGGATCACCGCGAGCTCGCCGCTCGCGCCGTCGGCGAGCAGCGCGCGGTAGCCCAACACCACCGCGGCGACCGGGACGAGCGCCTCGGTCGGGAGGAGCAGGTCGACGACCGCCGGCACGAACCCGGTCGCTCCCCCGCCGCCCGCCGCGAGGAGGCCGCCGACGGCGGCGAGCAGGCCGACCGCCAGCACGCCGTAGCCGGGGGTCCGGACCACCGTCGCGAGCTCGCGCCGGAACACGGTCGCGACCCCGGTGAGCGGGCCGGTCATCGGTCCGACACCCCCGTGACGTGAACGCCCGGCTCCGCGTCGCCGGCGTCGCGTTCGCCCTCGTCGCCACCCGCCCCATCGCCCTCTCCCGGAGCCGACGCACTCGTTTCGCCGACCACGACGCGGTACAGCTCCCGCGCGTCGGCGGCGCCGCGTTCCTCGAGCAGACGGTCGAGCGGTCCCGCGGCGGCGACCTCCCCGCGACGGAGGAGCACGACCCGGTCGGCGTGCTCGTCGACGAGGTCGAGCGCGTGCGAGGAGACCGCGACGGCGGTGTCGCCGTCGGCCAGCTCGGTCGCCGCGCGGAACGCGCGCTCGCGCATCCCCGGGTCGAGGCCGCTCGCCGGCTCGTCGAGGGCGACAAGCGAGGGGTCGCCGAGGACCGCCTGCGCGATGCCGAGCAGGCGACGCATCCCGCCCGAGAGCGCCTCCACGCGCCGGTCGCCGGCGTCGCCGAGCCCGATCCGCTCCAGCGCCGCGTCCGGGTCGTCGCCGACGAGGCGCGCGTAGAACGCGAGCGTCTCGCGAGCGGTGAACCCCTCGCGGAACGGCACCCGCTGCGGGAGGTAGCCGATCGGCTTCGGTCCGGTCGCGCCGGGGTGCCGGACCTCGCCCGCGGTCGGCTCCGTCGCGCCGACGAGCGCCCGGAGCAGGGTCGACTTCCCGGACCCGTTCGGACCGATCACGGCGGTGACGCCGGGCTCGACCGCGAGCGAGACCGACTCGAGCACCGGGACGCCGCCGTACGTCCGCGTGACCTCCGAGAGGGCCGCGACGGGCTCGTCAGGCATCGCCCGGGCCCTCCGTCGTGGCTGGTGTCGGTGATGTCGCTGGCGCCACTGGTGCCGCTGGTGTCGTCGAACCGTTCCGTTTCGCTCGTGGATCGATACCCCCGCTCGTCGCGTTGCGGTCGCGTGCGTTCATGGCTGCGTCCCCGTCTCCGTCCCCGCTCCGCCCGTCCAGTTCCGCGCGCCAGTCGGCGTGGACCGCCCCCGCCCCCGGATCGAGCGCGGCGTCGATCCGATCCGGTGAGTACGGTGCCGACGCCGGTGCCGGGTCGATGACGCTCCCCGAGCGCGCTCCAGGAACGGTCCCGCGGAGGCGATCGAGGAGGGCGACGGCTGGCGACTCGCGCACGGCGACGGCGGCGACCTCGCGGTGGAGCGCGCCGTCGACCGGGGAGGTCGGCCGGTACGCTCGCTCCCCGGGCTCGTGGACCCCGACGTTCGCCCCTTCCCAGTAGTTCCCGCGGTCGCCGTCGGCCCAGACTCGGAGCGCGCCCGCGCCGGCGGCCGCGTGCTCCGCGTTGCCGACGAAGTCGTTCGCGACGACTCGGCTCGACGGAACGACCGTGGTCGCGCGGGCCCCGAGCTCGTTGTCCGCGGCGACGTTGCGCTCGTACAGCGACCCCCGCGAGCTGGTCGAGAAGCCGAGCTCGTTGTCGACGAGGGTGTTGTACCCGACGTACGTCCGGGTGCCCGAGGCCTGCACCCCCGCGCTGGAGTTCCGCACGTCGTTGCCGACGATCGCGTTGCCCGACGGCCGCGTCATCACCGTGATGCCCGCGAACAGCTCGTTCCGGAACGCGTTGTCGGCGAGCAGCGCGTCGCCCGTGTACATGAGGTGCGTCCCGTAGCGGTTGTCCGCGAACGTGGAGTTCCGGACGACCGAGCCGTCGGCGCGGTGAAGGTAGATCCCGTCGCGGCCGCCCTCGAACCTGCTGTCGGTCACCGTCACCCGCGACTGCATCCCCGTGATCCCCATGAAGCCGTCCTGCCACTCGGCCGTCCCGTCGACGCGGAGGCCTCGGACGACGGCGTGAGAGCCCTCCCGGAGGAGCAGGCCGCTCGCGTTCGCCTCGACCGTCACGTCGTCGACGACGAGTCCCGGCGCGTCGACCGCCCGGATCCCGGCGTCGCCGTGGCCGTAGCCGAGCTGGATGTTGGTGTCCCACACCTCGCCGGCGTCCGACTCGCCGCTTCCGCCACCGCCCTCGCGCCCCTCGCGCGCCGCCTCCGGGTCGCGCGTCTGGCCCCCGCTCCCGTCGACCGAGAGCCCGGTGAGCGCCACGTCCGGCGCACGCACCGTGATCACCGACCCGTCGCCGTCGCCGCTGATCCGCGCGTCCTCGCCGGCGATCGTCACCGACTCGTTCACCGTCAGGGTCTCCTCGTAGGTCCCGGGTGGCACGACGACGGTCGTGTTCGCCGGCGCGGCGGCGACCGCCGCCTCGACCGTCGGCGCGTCCTCCCCGACGACGACCGAGACCGGTCGATCGGCGCGGCGCTCGGCGGCCGCGATCCGCTCGTCGGCGGCGTCCCAGCGCTCGGGAGCCATCGAGCGCACCGTCGCCGCCGAGTCGGTGTCGTACGACCGGCTCCGGACCGCCTCCCAGCCGACCGCCCGCCCGCCGTGGTCGGCGGCGAACGCCTCGGCGGCCTCCCGCGTGCGGAACGGGACGACCGTCTCGCCCGCCGGGCTCCGGGCGTCGCTCCCGACGACGTAGACCGCCTCCGCGGCCGGCGTCCACTCGCCGGCGAACGTCGATTCGAACAGCCCGGTCTCGGTCGTCCCCGGCCGCGCGTCGTCGAACGTCTCGACGTAGGCGGCGATCGGGTAGCCGAACTGGCGTTCGGTCCGGCCGTCCCCGAGCGTCGCCGCGAACGACTCGACGCCGTTGTACCCGACGACGTACTGCAGCTGCGAGTAGAAGACCTGCGTCCGCGGGACCCGCGCCGACCCGGCCATCAGCGCGTCCGTCTCGGAGGAGAGCCCGAGCTCGACCGCGTCGTCGTAGGCGACGGGCGAGGGCGCGGCCGACTCGGGGTCGGCAGCGAACGCCCCCGCCGTCGCGACGACCGCGGCGAGGAGGAGCGCGCCGAGCGCGATCCGGAGCGCCCGAGACGGATCGCCGTAGGGGTCGAAAACCGTCACGGAGGCGGTTCGACCGCCCGGGGGTTATCCGATCTGGTTCGTTCCTCGAACGACGGTCTGAATCGGTCCCGAGGGCCTAAGACGGTCGTTACGCAACTATCGCTCATGACCGAACACCAGCGCTCGTCGACATCGCGGTCGAGTTGGTCGCGTCGGGGTCTCCTCGCCGGGGTCGGCGCGGGTCTCTCGCTCGCGGCCGCCGGCTGTCTCGGCGACGAGAGCGCGTCGATCACTCCAGTCTCGCTCGACGGCGAGCGCGCGTGCGACGAGTGCGGCATGATCATCGAGGACCACCCGGGACCGGTCGGACAGGTCCACTTCGAGGACGACGAGCCCGAGGGCGGGCGACCGGGACAGTTCTGCAGCAGCACCTGCACCTACACCTACCGGTTCGACGCGGCAGACGCGGGGCGGTCCCCGCTGGCGACGTTCCTCACCGACTACTCGCTCGTCGAGCAGGAGGTGTTCGAGGAGGGGGACGACACGATGTTCTCCTCGCACGTCGAGAGCGACGCGTTCTCGCGGACGACCGACCTCACCGTCGTCGCGCGCAGCGAGGTCGTCGGCGCCATGGGGCCCGAGCTGATCCCGTTCGGCGAGGAGAGCGACGTCGACGCGTTCGTCGAGGCGTACGGCGGCGAACCGATGCCCGCGGAGGAGGTGGAACGGTCGACGCTGGAAGCGTTATAAATAGCCGAGCGCGGCCCGTCCGGGCCGCGTATCGCTTATAAATCGGTCCCGCAGTACCGACGGTCGCCTACTCGCTCGCGCCCCAGTTCTCGACGCGCTTCGGCCGGTCGGAGACGGCCATCACGTCGAGGTCGTCGGCCTTGTGCTCGATCGCCTCTAAGGCCGCCTTCGCGGAGGCGTGCGTCGAGAAGTAGGTGATCTCCTCTTCGACGGCGACCTCCAGCAAGTCGCGCTGGCGCGAGACGATGAGGTCGATCTGGCCGCGCCTCGCGGCCTCGATCAGGTCCGTCGCCTCGCTCAGCTCGAAGTGCTCGGCGTACCCCGCGACGAGGGCCTCGCCCGCCTCGGTGTCCGGGTCGGGGAACTCGTCGGCCGAGAGGTCGACGACGGCGGTGCCGGACTCCGGGATCGGCTTGCTCGTCGCGTCCTGCGCCTTGTCGTACGCCTTGCCGAACGAGCGGGCGGTGCCCATCACTTCGCCGGTCGACTTCATCTCCGGGCCGAGCCGCGGGTCCGAGCCCGGCAGGCGGTCGAACGGGAGGACGACCTCCTTCACGCTGCGGTGCTCCGGGATCTGCTCGTCGACGTCGAGGTCGGCGAGCGTCAGGTCGTCCGTCATCACCTTGGCCGCGAGCTTCGCGATGGGGACGCCCGTCGCCTTCGAGACGAACGGGACCGTCCGCGAGGAGCGCGGGTTCGCCTCCAACACGTACACCTCGCTGTCGGCGTCGTCGGCGCCGACGCCCGTCACCGCGAGCTGGACGTTGAGCAGGCCGACCGTGTCGAGCGCGCGGGCGATGTCCTCGGTGACCTCGCGGACCCGCCCGAGCGTCTCGTCGTCGAGCGAGCGCGGCGGGATCATGCAGGCGGAGTCGCCCGAGTGGACGCCCGCGCTCTCGACGTGTTCCATCACGCCGCCGAGCAGCACGTCCTCGCCGTCCGCGACGGCGTCGACGTCCAGTTCGACCGCGTCGTCGAGGAACTGGTCGACGAGGATGGGTTTGTCCGGCGAGACCCGGACCGCCTCCTCGATGTACTCCTCCAGCTCCGCGTCGTTCTCGACGACCCGCATCGCGCGCCCGCCGAGGACGTAGGAGGGGCGCACGAGGACGGGGTAGCCGATGTCGTGGGCCAGCTCGAGCGCCTCGCCCTCGCTCGTCGCGGTGCCGCCCTCGGGCTGGGCGACGCCCATCTCGTCCATCAGGACGTTGAAGCGGTCGCGGTCCTCCGCGAGGTCCATCGCCTCGACGCTCGTCCCCAGGATCGAGCAGTCGAGCCCGCGGCGCTCGAGCTCAGCCTCGAGCGGTTCGCCGATGTTCACCGAGGTCTGTCCGCCGAACTGGACCATCACGCCGTCGGCGCCGGTCGCCTCGGCCACGTCGGCCACCTCCTCGGCGGTGATCGGGTCGAAGAAGAGCCCGTCGGAGGTGTCGTAGTCGGTCGAGACGGTCTCGGGGTTGTTGTTGACGACGTGCGCCTCGATGCCGAGCTCGCGGAGCGCCTGGATCGCGTGGACCGAGCAGTAGTCGAACTCGACGCCCTGCCCGATCCGGATCGGGCCGCCGCCGACGACGACCACGCTGTCGACGCTCTTGTCGACGACGAGCTCGCCCGCCGCGGCGTCGCCCTTCAGGGGTCCGCGCTCGAACTCCGACTGGCGCGCGGAGTAGTAGTACGGTGTCTCGGCGGCGAACTCGCCGGCGCAGGTGTCGACCTGCTTGTACGTCCGGCCGGGCACGTCCGTCTCGACGGCGTCGACGTCGGTCCCGCCGCCGGCGAGCGCGGCGATCTCGGCGTTCGTGTGGCCCGCGGTGGCCGCCTGCGCGAACTCGCCGTTCTGGGCGGCCTGCGCGGAGTCGCTGACCCGTTTGAACCGCTCGAGGTACCACGGCTTGATCCCGGTCAGGTCCTCGATGTCCGCGACGGTGTAGCCGCGGTCGAACGCCTCGAAGATGGCGTACGGCCGGTCCGGCGTCGGGCGTTCGAGGTACTCGGTCTCGAGGGCGTCGTCGCCGACCGCGCCCCAGTCGACCGCCGGGTCGTACTCGGAGGAGCGGAGCGACTTCAGCAGGCTCTCCTCGAAGTTCCGGCCGATGGACATCGCCTCGCCCGTCGACTTCATCGCCGTGCCGAGCTCGAAGTCCACGTCGTCGAACTTGTCGATGGGCCACCGCGGCACCTTCGTCACCACGTAGTCGATGGCGGGCTCGAAGGCGGCGGTCGTCTCGCCGGTGATCTCGTTGTCGATCTCGTGGAGCCGCTTGCCGAGCGCGACCTTCGCGGTGACGCGGGCGATCGGGTAGCCGGTCGCCTTCGAGGCGAGCGCGGAGGAGCGCGAGACGCGGGGATTCACTTCTACCACGCGGTACTCGCCGCCGGGCGTGCCGTCGTCGTGCCACGCGAACTGGATGTTACAGCCGCCCTGGATGCCGAGGTCCCGAATGACTTCGAGCGCCGCGTCGCGCATCTCCTGGTGCCCGTCGTCGGGGATGACCTGCGAGGGGGTGACGACCGTCGACTCGCCGGTGTGGATCCCCATCGGGTCGATGTTCTCCATGTTGCAGATGATGATACAGGAGTCGTCGGCGTCCCGCATCACCTCGTACTCGAGCTCGACCCAGCCCGCGATGGACTCGGTGACGAGCACCTCGCTGTTCCGCGAGAGGCGGAGCCCCTTGCGGACGCGCTCGACCAGCTCCTCGAAGTCGTCGACGACGCCGGAACCGGAGCCGCCGAGCGTGTACGTCGTCCGGGCGATGACGGGAAGGCCGCCGACCGAGTCGACCGCGGCTTGGACGCGCTCGCGGAGGGCCGCCTCGTCGAAGTCGGTGACCGACTCGCCCTCGTCGAGCGAGATGGTCGTCGACTTCGGCACCGGCTGGCCGAGGCCCTCCATCCGCTGCCGGAAGAGGTCGCGGTCCTCCGTCGCGTAGATGGTGTCGAGCGGCGTCCCCATCACGTCGACGTCGTACTCCTCGAGAATGCCCTCCTCGGCGAGCTCGGCGGTGACGTTGAGTCCGGTCTGACCGCCGAGCCCGGCGATGACGCCGTCGGGCTCCTCGATCCGGATGACCTCTGAGATCGCCTCGGGCGTGATCGGCTCGATGTACACCCGGTCGGCCGTCTCGGGGTCGGTCATGATCGTCGCCGGGTTCGAGTTCACCAGGACGACGCGAGCGCCCTCCTCCTGGAGGGCGCGGCACGCCTGTGCGCCGGAGTAGTCGAACTCGGCCGCCTGTCCGATCTGGATCGGCCCGCTACCGATGAGTAGAATGGTCCGGTCCTCGCTCATTATCGCGACGGAGTACGCTCATCGTAATAAAGTCGGCGATAGAATACGAATCTCGCAGCGAGTTTGCGATTTTCGCAAGGTATGTCGTCTCATGACTCACGAGGCACCGTACCAAGCGTGCCGGCGATTTATCAGGACGCCTGACGCAGCCCGTCAATATGGCGTTCACCACGCCCTCACCGCTCGGCGACGACCAATCGCTCGCGATCGTGGCCCCCTCTCGGCCCCCCGACGCGACGAAGCTCCGGATCGGCCGCGAGCGGCTCGACGCGCTCGGCGTCGAGACGCGGGTGTTCCCGACGGCCGAGCCCGAACGGGACGAGCCGGCGTCGCCCGCGGCGCGCGCGGCCGACATCGAGGACGCGTTCGTCGATCCCGAGGTCGGCGCCGTGATGGCGTACACCGGTGGCGACGACCAGATTCGGATCTTGAAACACCTCGACGGCGACGCGCTCGCGGCGAACCCGACCCGATTCCTCGGCTACAGCGACAACGACAACCTCCGGCTGTTCCTCTGGAACCTCGGGATCGTCAGCTACGGGCTGGGCGTCCACCCGGACCTCGTCTGCGACGCCGAGCTCCGCCCCTACACCGAGCGGTACCTCCGGCGCGCGCTATTCGAGGAGTCGCTCGGCCGGGTCGAGCTCGCCGCGGAGTGGACCGACGACTGGTTCGATTTCGAGACTGGCGAGCCGCGCGAGTGGCGCGACAACCCGGGTCCGACGACGTGGGTCGGCCCGCGGGCCGACCCCGAGAAACCGGTCAGCGGCCGGGTCTGGGGCGGCTCCTTCGCGATCGTGAAGTGGCACCTCCAGGCGGCGCGGTACCTCCCCGATCCAGACCGGCTGGACGGCGCCGTCCTCGCGCTGGAGACCTCGGAGGACGTCCCGCCGCCGCGCGAGGTCGGCTACACCCTCCGCGCGATGGGCGAGCGCGGGCTGTTGGAGCGGTTCGACGCCCTCCTCGTCGGGCGCCCACGGACGAACGCGCCGACGCTGGAGTGGGACCCGGAGCCCGAGGGATACCCCGGCGAGCTGCGCGGCGTGATCACTCGCGAGCTCGAACGATACGCCCCGGACGCGGTCGCCGGCTTCGGCTACGACTTCGGCCACACCGACCCCTCGTTCCCGCTCCCGCTCGGCGCGGTCGCGACGCTCGACCCGGCCGACGGCTCGCTCCGGTTCGGGCCGGGCTGACCGTGGGGACCCGTCTCCAGCGGGCCCTCCCCGCTCAGGTCTCCAGTCGGTACCGATACGGCCGGTCGGCGATCACCTCGACCTCGCCGCGCTCGGCCCACCGGCCGAGCACGGTCGCGACGCGGTGCGGGCTGTCGATCTCCTCGCACTCCCCCGCGAGCGCGAGGATCTCCCGCGCCGTCAGCGGCTCGTCGGCCTCGGCGAGCACCCCGCGGATCCGGTCGTACCGGTCGTATTCGCCGGCGCTCATGCGTCTTACGTACGGTCCCCGAATATATAGGGTTCAGTGAGACAAGAGTCGGACGAACGTCTGACAGGAGAGACCGAGGCGGCCGTTTTCGGCTGTTTGAGCGGCTTCTGGGGAGCTCTTTTAAAAGACCGAAGGTCGCGGTCAGGCGTAGGGGTCCTCGGCCTCGAGGTCGCGCTCGGCGCGGTACTGGTCGACGAACTCGCTCACGTCGAACTCGACCATCTCCGCTTCGAACGCCGAGAGCGCGTCGTCGTCGTCGGCGTGGCTCACGGCGTGTTCCATCAGCTCGACGACGAGCTCGACGACGATCTCGTGGAGCCGGCGGGAGTCGAACTCCGTCACCCACGCCATCGCGTACCCCACGTCGGCGTTCTCGCTGGCGTCGTAGGCGACGACGGCCTCCGGGAACTCCTCTAACACGACCCCGAGCAGGTGCGGGGTGTCGAACTCCGGCATCTCCTCGCTGGTCGTCTCGATCGCCTCGCGGAGCACCTCGACGAGGAAGTCGGGGAGGAACCGTTCCGGCGGGTGGACATCCATCACGACCGCGTGCGTCTCGCCGCAGGCGCACTCGAACTCGCGCATGCCGAGGTCCAGCTCGCCGGCCGCCATCGTCTGCCCACAGGGCAGCTCCAGCGTGTTCTCGTCACCGCCGGGGACGCGCGGCTGGGACATACCCGCCGTTGGTCGCTGGCGGGGTTAAAAGGCGCGGAACGGGACGGACGCCCCCGACGCCGCGAGCGTTACTGGAACCCGATCCGGCCGCCGGTGTCGCGGATCGCGTTGCCGCTGCCGCCCTTGAACTGCTCTTCGACCTCCTCGTAGTACGCGAGGATGTCGTCGTTGATCGTGGGGCGCACCGACTCCAGCGCGCGCCGGAAGTGCTTCATCTCGACCTCCTCGGCGTCGTCGTCGTCGCGAAGCGCCTCGATGGCGGCCTCGCGAGCGATCCCCTCCAGGTCGGATCCGACGTAGCCGTCGGTGATCTCGGCGATCTCGCGGAGGCTCACGTCGGGCGCGATCGGCGTGTCCTGGGTGTGGATGTCGAGGATCTGCTCGCGGCCGCCCTGGTCCGGCTGGCCGATCATCACGAGCCGGTCGAACCGCCCGGAGCGGAGCAGCGCGGGGTCGATCATGTCGGGGCGGTTGGTGGCGCCGATCACCATCACGTCGCCCATGTCCTCTAACCCGTCGAGCTCGGTGAGGAGCTGATTGACGACGCGCTCGGAGACGTTGTTCCCCATCTCCTGCCCGCGCGAGGGCGCGAGGCTGTCCAGCTCGTCGAAGAAGATGATCGTCGGGCTCACCTGCCGGGCCTTCCGGAAAGTCTGCCGGATCGCCTTCTCCGACTCGCCGACCCACTTCGAGAGCAGCTGGGGTCCCCTGACCGAGATGAAGTTCGCGTTCGTCTCGTTGGCGACCGCCTTCGCCATCAGCGTCTTCCCGGTGCCGGGGGGGCCGTACAGCAGCACGCCCTTCGGGGCGTCGACGCCCATCCGGTCGAACTTCTCCGGGGTCGTGAGGGGCCACTCCACCGATTCTTGGACCTGCTGTTTGGCCTCGCTGAGCCCGCCCACGTCGTCCCAGGATATCTTCGGGAGCTCGACGAGCACCTCGCGCATCGCGGAGGGCTCGACCTCCGTGAGCGCGCCGGAGAAGTCGTCGCGCTTGACGATCATCCGGTCGATCAGACTCGGCGGGACCTCCTCGTCGTCGAGGTCGATCTCGGGGAGGTAGCGCCGGAGCGCCTTCATCGCGGCCTCCTTCGTGAGGCTCTCGATGTCGGCGCCGACGAAGCCGTGGGTCTCGTCCGCGAGGTGATCGAGGCTCACGTCGTCAGAGAGCGGCATCCCGCGGGTGTGGATCTGGAGGATCTCCTTGCGGCCCACCTCGTCGGGGACGCCGATCTCGATCTCGCGGTCGAAGCGTCCGGGGCGGCGGAGCGCGGGGTCGACGCTGTCGACGCGGTTGGTCGCCCCGATGACGACCACCTGGCCGCGCGTCTCGAGCCCGTCCATCATCGTCAGCAGCTGGGCGACGACGCGGCGCTCGACCTCGCCGGTCACGTCCTCCCGTTTGGGCGCGATCGAGTCGAGTTCGTCGATGAAGATGATCGAGGGCGACTCCTCCTTCGCGTCCTCGAAGATCTCCCGGAGCTGCTGTTCGGACTCGCCGTAGTACTTCGAGATGATCTCCGGGCCGGCGATCGAGAAGAACGACGCCGAGGTCTCGTTGGCGACGGCCTTCGCGAGCAGGGTCTTCCCGGTGCCCGGCGGGCCGTGTAAGAGGACGCCCTGCGGCGGCTCGATCCCGAGCTTCGAGAAGATCTGCGGGTGTTTCATCGGCAGCTCGACCATCTCGCGGACGCGCTGGATCTCCGACTGGAGCCCGCCGATGTCCTCGTAGGTGATGCCGCCTCCGGTCTTCTCGAACCCGGAGATCGGCTCCTCACGCAGCTCGACTTCGGTGTCTTCGGTGATCAGACAGACGCCGTCGGGCTCGGTCTCGACCGCGATCAGCGGGATCGCCTGCCCGGGCGACCGCATGAACGGGTGGTTCGTCGACGACATCACGGGGACGATGTCGCGCTCGACGACCGGGCGCTTGAGGATCTGGCGTTTCACCATGCCGGCGGCGTCGGAGCCGAACTGGACCGACGCCTCCTCGGGCGGGGCCAAGACGAGCTTCTCGGCCTTCTCGGCCTCCGCCTTCCGGATCGTCACGCGCTCGCCGATACCCACGTCGGCGTTCTGACGGGTGAAGCCGTCGACGCGGACGGTGTCGGTGTTCCAGTCCTGGCGGTCGGCGCGCCAGACCTTCGCGGCGGTGGTCTCCGCGCCCTCGATCTCGATGATGTCGCCGGGCGAGAGCTTGAGGTGCAACAGCGTGTCGGGGTCGAGTCGGGCGATGCCGCGCCCCGAGTCGTTCGGGTACGCCTTCGCCACTTCGAGTTGGACTTCGTTCATGATTCCTCGCGGGGGATGTCTCTCTCTCCTCTCGGTTCGGGAATAAGCCTGTTGCCCCTGTCGACGCCGCCGGATCCCTCGGGGGATCCGTGTGGTGCGGCGAGCTGTGTCATCATATGGCACGGTACGGCATCCGTATTTAAAACGCCGTCGCATGGGTGCGTTTTCGCCGTCTTCGCGGAGCGCGCCGGCCCGTCGGTTTTTATCCGTTCGGAAACCATCTCCGTCCGTGTTAGACTCCCTCTCCGACCCGATGCGGATGCTCGTCACGCGGCTCGCGGTCCTCGCCGCCGGCGTGCTCCTCGGCGTCGCGCTGTACCTGCTCGGGGTCGTCGGCGTCCTCGTCGTTCCGCTCGCGGCGACCGCCGCGATCGTGGTGGGCGAAGTCTATTTTGCCGTCGCGGGCGACGACCAGTCGACGTGAGTCCGGAGAAGCCGCGTCAAACGATCTTCATCATCCGCGTCTCGAACTTGCCGACGCGAACGCGCACCCAGCCCGAAAGCTCCGCGTCGAGGTCGGGGTCGTCGGTGTCGACCCGGAGCGCCCGCACGTCGTCGAGCTTCGTCCGCGAGGCGACGATCCGCAGGTCGCAGCGCCGGATCACCGCCGGCGACAGCTGCGGGTTCCCGCGGCCGAAGACGAACCCCTGCCCGCCGATGGGGGAGACGACGATCACGTTCTCATCGCCGAGCGCGTCGAGGATCTCCCGCTCGGTGCCGTCCCGGACGACCACCTCGCCGTCGCGCCAGACGTCGACGCCGATCGGCGAGGGCTCGAACCCCAGCTCCGCCTTGATCGCGCCGACCGTCGATCCCGGACCGAGGACGAAGGTGACGCCCTCGCCCTCGCGCTCTCGGATGTCGTCCGCGACGCCCTCCGCCAGCGACTCGACGGTCCCGCTCGCGGTCTGTTTCGACGACTGGAGGTCGTCGGCGACCGGGACGTGCGCGACCGCGCGGAGCTCCGGATTGACCTCCCCCTCGCGGTAGGCGTCCTCGTCGATGTCCATCACCTCGCGGCGCTCGGTGCGGGAGAAGGAGGCGGCGACCTCGGCGGCGTCCTCGGGCGAGACGGCGAACACGGACGAGTACACCTTCACGCCGGCGGGAACGCCGAGCATCGGGACCTCGGACCCCGTCCGTTCCAACGCGGTCGCCACGTCGGTCGCCGTGCCGTCGCCGCCGACGAACAGGACGAGGTCCACCGGGTCCTCGCCGCCGACGAACGCCTCGACGACGCGCGCGGTGTGCTCCGCGGTCGTCTCCGTGGGGTCCGGCGTCGCGCCGTCGAACGGGTCGACCGCGCGGACCGGCTCGAAGCCCGCCTCGCGGACCAGCCGCTCGCCCATCGGATCGGCCGCGGTCGAGACCCACGTCTCGGGCGCGACCGCCGCGAGCCGCTCCAGCGCCCGCCGCGCCCGGTCCGGCGCCCGGGGTTCGGCGCCGCGTGCGACCGCCTCAGCCACCTTCCCGTCGGTGCCCTTGAGCCCGACGCGGCCGCCCATCCCGGCGACCGGGTTCACCGCGAATCCGACATGCATGTCGGATTCTTCGGCGGCGAGCCCTTAAGCGGGACGCGTCTCGCCGCGCGAAGATCAACGTTTAAGACGCCCCCAAGACAAGCGCGAACCATGCTCCTCGAAGCCGCTCCGGTCGAGCCGCTCCCGATCGACGCGACCGCGACCGCCGTCCTCGTCGCCAGCCTCGTGATCACCGCGCTGTGGGTCGCGTACCTCTACCGCTGATCGCGCTCGTTCTCACCGCTCCGAATCGGTCGTCTCCGAATCGGCCAGCCCCGAATCGACCAGCTCCGACCGCTCCCGCACCCACTCGGCGGCGCGCGCCGCCTCGTCGGCCGACGCCGCCGTGATCTTCACCCGCACGCTCTCGCCTGGATACGACCCGACGGACACGTCGAACGCCTCCTGAAGCTCCGCGAACCGCTCTAACAGCTCGCTCTCCGGCTCGTCGACGTCGACGACGACGGTGTGGGTCCGCGTCCCCTCGAACTCGTCGGCGACCGTCTCGAACATCGCCTCCATCTCCGCCGGGACGCCCGGCAGGACGTACACGGACTCGACGACGGCCCCGGGCGCGACGCCGGCCTCGTTCGCGAGCGGCCGACAGCCGACCGGGAGGTGAGTGGTCTCGGCGACCAGGTCCTCCGCGCTGTACCCCCGCTCGGCGAGCCAGTCAGCGGCCTCCTCGTTGGCGGCGAGGTCGCGACCGAACGCGGCCGCGACCGCCTCCATCGTCACGTCGTCGTGCGTCGGTCCGAGCCCGCCGGTGACGAGCACGGCGTCGTACTCGGCGTGGTACTCGTTGACGACGCGCGCGATCTCGGCGACCTCGTCCGGGACGACCGTCACGCGCCGGACCGTCACGCCGCGGTCGTCGAGTCGGCCGCAGAGCCACGTCGCGTTCGTGTTCTCGGTGTCGCCGACGAGGAGCTCGTCCCCGACGGTGACGATTGCGGCGTCCATACCCGCACAAGGCGTCGCGCACTGAAAAAGGGCGCCAGTTACTCCTCGTCGTCGTCGTCCTCGTAGACGCCGAGCCCCATCTGCCGGCGCCGCTCGCGGAGCTCCTCCAGCTGTCGCCGGAAGTACGCCGTCCCGACGACCGCGGCGATCACGGCGATCGCGAGGATGACCCCGAAGACGAGCAGGTCCGTCTCGCGGTACGACTGGACCACGACCGACCCGCTCGTGACGGAGTCCCACGTGATCCGGTCGCGACCGTCGACCGTCTCGATCTCGTGGTCGCGCGGCGAGACGTGCCCGACGATCGGGAACTCGGTGCTGAAGCCGGGCGGGAGCGTCACCGCGTACGACCCCTCTATGTAGGTGAGCGTGGTGAACCGGCGGGGCGACCCGGACGCGGAGATCGCCAGCCGTCCGCCCTCCGTCTCGTCGCCGAACCGGACCCACGTCTCGTCGGGGGTGCGCTCGACCTCGCCGCCGCGGGCGCGGAACTCGGTCCCGTTCAGCACCTCGCCGTCGGGGGACTGATACCGGAACGCCTCGAACTCGAAGGGCTGATCGCCCGTGTACGGGGTCTGCCGGTAGAAGCGTATCTCGTCGACCCCGGAGACGTTGTACACGGCGGTGTACCGCGTCCCCGTCGACAGGTTGATCGACGCGTCGCGCTCGGTGTCGAAGTCGTACTCGTGCGGCGGCTCGGCGTCGAGGGTCCCGTTCGCCACGTCGCCGCCGTCGTTGACGTAGGTGAGACAGCCGGCGCTGACGGCCAGCAGCGCGACGACCGCGACCGCGAGTGCGAAGCGTCGGTTCACGGCTCAGACGACGCAGCGCATCTCCGCCGGGAGGTACGAGCCGATCGCGGCCAACAGCCCCGGCGGGTCGGTGTCCTCGGTGCAGACGACGCTCTGTTCCAAGAGCCCCAGTCGCTCGACGGTGATAATGTCCTGCGCGTGGCCCGCTCGGTTCACGGTCGCCCGGACCTCGCCGCGGGTCGCCGAGTTGACGTTGAGCCGCCCGTCCCCGCGCTGCCAGTCGTACAGGCGGTCGCGCTCGGCGTCCGCCAGCCGGCTCGGCTCCGAATCGGGGTCGCCGACGTCGCCGCCGTAGACGAAGCGCACGGAGAGGTGCTGGACCAGCCCGAACCGCTCGACGACCTGCGCCGGCGACCCTCTCCCGAGACCGATCTCGTCGGCCGGAATCTGCACCTCGACGCCGGCGTCGAGCACGAAGCCGTCGTCGTCCCACGACTCGAGGGTGCCGACGTACTCCTCGCCGGCCGCCAGCCCCTCGTCGTGGGCGACGATCTCGCCCCACGTCTCCGCGAGGACGTTGCGGGCGACCTCGGCGTCCTCGCCGCTCACGTCCACCTGCACGAAGTCGTCGTCGCGGACGCCGACGTGCCAGTCGACGTCGAGCTCGCCCACGTCGTTGGCGACGAGCGAGTTCATCCCGTCGAGCGCGCGGTCGCGGGCGTCGCCCTCGACGTAGCACTTGGTTGCGAGGACGACCATCAGCCCGTCACGTCCACGTTGAGCTCGTCGCGGAGCTCATCGACGCGCCGGCCCATCGCCTCGCGGAGCCGGTCGTTGTCCATCGCCTCGACCGGGGAGCCGCACTCCGGGCACTCGAAGCCGAAGTCCATCGCCTCGCCGAACTCGAAGCGGATCGAACACACCTCACAGAGGTAGAACTCGTGAGTACGCTCGTACTCTTCCCGCTCCTCTAAGGCGTCGAGCAGGCGGTACATCTCCTCTTCGAGGTTCTCCGGGATGTTGTCGTAGTGGAACGTCCAGAGGTACGTGAGCCATCCCGAGTCCTCGTCGCGCACCCGGCGGTAGGTGGCGAGGTCGTTCTCGTACAGGATGAACAGCGCGCGTCGGACGTCGTTGAGCTCCAGTCCGAGCTCCTCCGCCAGCTCCTCGTCGGTGACCTCGCCGTCGGGCGGCGCGGCCGCGACCGGCATCCCCGTCGGCCCCACCAGCTCGTGGAGGTACTTCTGGATGACGGGGTCGTTCAGTAGATCCTCAAAAGCCATTACGTGGATCTGGTGGAGGAACCGGGTTAAAAGCTCCGGAAGGAGCGGTGACCGCCTCGGGCAGTCACCGCCGATCCCGACCGCGACCGCCTCCGGCAAAGCTTTACCCCGCGTCTGACACGACACGGTCGTATGGCATCGACCGGCGGCACGGGGGAGGGTTCGAACGAGTCGGCGGAGTCGGAGGGCTCGGACGAGCCGGCGGGGTCGGAGCGGTCGGTACAGACGGTCGCGTCCGAATCCCCGGCGCCCAGTTCCCCGACGGTCGGAACGCGGGTCCGCCGGGTCGTCGGCGCGCTCGCGCTCCTCGCCGTCCCCGTCCTGCTCGCCGCCGTCCCGCTGGTCCCCGTCGCCGCGCTCCTCGGGCCCGCCGGGCTCGGCGTCGCCGGCCCGGGCGCTGTCGGCGGGCTCGTCGCCGCCGTCGCCGTCGGTCTGGGCGGCTCCGCGCTCGTCGGTCCGATCGTGGTCGACCGCCGGATCGCCCGACTCCCCGAGGCCGAACTCGGCGACCGCCCCGCCGACTTCGTCGCCGACCGCGTCTCGACCCTCGCGGAGGAGGTGGGCGTCGACGCCCCCGAGGTGACGGTCGTCCGCGCCGACGCCGCCAACGTCGCCGTCGCCGACGGCCACCGCGGCTCGCGGCTCGTCGTCTCGACCCGGCTGCTCTCGCTGCCGAAGGCCGACCGGGACGCGGCGCTCCGACACGCGCTCGTCCGGCTCCGGACCCGCGAGGCGCTCGTCGCGACCGCGCTGCTCCCCGCGCTCGGGGCGGTCGAGACGGTGGCGCTCCTCGCGACCCTGCTCGTCGGGCGCCGCGGCGAGCGGACGGCTGCGGACCGCCGCGTCAATCGGATCCACGGGTACGAGCCGGAGCGCGAGCGGGTCCCGTCGTGGGCGTACGCGGTCGCCGGGGTCGCGCTCTGGCTCCTGCTCCTCCCGGCGTGGCTCCCGGCGGCCGTCGGCGACCGGCTCTACGTCGATGGCGGGCGGCGAGACGCGGATACGGCGGTCGCCCGGGTCGGGACCGCCGAGCGCGACGGGCTCGGCAACGCGGTCGCGTTCGCCAGCGACGCCGCGGGCGCCGCCGACTGGCCGCCCCTCCTCGACCGCCTCTCGCTCGTCTCGATGGCGGACGCCGAGACCGGTCGCGTGCGGGGGACGAGCCGGCAGGAGGCGCGGACGCGGCTCGCCAGACTCCGGTCGAAGCGGACGCTGTGACTCGCCGATCCGCGCGGTCAGGGATGCGCCGGGACGGCCATCCGGAGGACCGTTCCGCCCGTCTCGGACGACTCCACCGAGAACTCGCCGCCCGCCTTGCTCACGACCCAGTACATCAGCCAGATCCCGAGGCGGTCCGCGTGCTTCAGCGACGTCTCGCCCCGTTCGAGCACGTGGGTCTCGTGTTCCGGGATCCCCGGCCCGTCGTCCTCGATCTCGATGTCGATCCATCCCTCGTCCGCGCGCTCGACCCGTATCCAGACCGTCGGGTTCGGGGCGGGGTTGTGTTTGACCGCGTTCTCCACGGCCTCCTCGATCGCCGTCTGGAGGCCGAGCACGCTCACGTCGAGGAGGTCGTCGCCCTCGGGGAGCGAGAGCTCGAACGTCGCGTCGGGGTACCGGTCGGTCATCCGGCTCAGTAGCTCGGACAGCCGGTCGCGCAGCTCGACGGCGGCCTCGTCCGGTTCGGTCTTCGAGAGCGTGTGGTCGATCTTCCGCACCGCCTCCGCGATCCCCATCAGGTCGTCGGTCGTCTCCGCGATCACGTCGAGCGATTTCCGGCGTTGTTCCTCGCCGGGGTCGCGCCGCAGGAGGTCGGTGTACCCCTCGATGAGGTTCATCTTGTTCCGGAGGTTGTGGTTGAGCACGCGTCCCATCACCTCCAGTCGCCGCTCGCGGATCTTCCGCTCCGTGATGTTCGTCTGGAACCCGACGTAGCGGATCACGCTCCCGTCCTCGCCGCGGATCGGCGCGACGGTGAGCCGGTTCCAGAACTTCTGGTCGTTGGCGCGGTAGTTCAGGACGTCGACGGAGACCGGCCGCTCGTCGTCGATCGCCTCGCGGATCGCCGCCGTCGTCTCGGTGTTCGTCTCCGCCCCTTGCAGGAACCGACAGTCCTTCCCGAGCATCTCCGGGCCGTACCCGGTGAGCCGCTCGAACTCCTCGTTGAGGTAGGTCAGCGGGTTGTTCTCGGTTCCCGGCTCCGCGAGGGTGATTCCCACGGGTGCCTCGTCCATCGCCCGCTCCTTCTCCCGGAGCTCCCGGACGACCGCCTCCAGACGCCGCTCCCGGTCCGCGAGCCGGAGGGCGGTGCGCCGCCGCTCGACGAGGTTGGCGACGCGGGACCGCAGCGCCCCCCGCTGTACCGGGAGTTCGACGACGTCGTCGACGCGCTCCCACGGGTCCCGCGGAGCCTCGGTGTCGGCGTCTCGCACCAGCAGCACGAAGGGAAGAAACACCGGTTCCGCGCGTTCGCGTCGCCGGTCGAGCGCCTCGGTGACTCCCCTGAACGCGGCCGCGTCGAGCACGCAGCAGTCGAACTCCGAGTCGAGCGCGGCCGGGTCGGTCGCCGTCTCGATCCGGTAGCGCTCGCCCAGCGTCTCTGCCACCAGCTCGCGGTCGCGTCCCGCTCGCATGAACAGCAGGACTCGGTCGGCCTCACCGGACCCGGCGATCGCGTCGGGTGCGGACTCGTCGGCGACCTCGCCGGGACCCGTACCCATATTTCGTAGAAAGAGACCGCACAGCCACTAAGAGTTATCCATTTATGTGACCGGTCGTCGAACGGACCGACAAGATGTCAACACCACTACCGGGGCGGGTGTCGACCGGCGTGGCGGGACTCGACGAGATCCTGTCGGGGGGACTCGTCTCGGAGCGGAGCTACATGGTCCGCGGCCAGGCCGGCAGCGGGAAGACGATCCTGAGCTTCCACTTCCTCCAGCAGGGCGTCGACGAGGGGGAGACGGCGCTGTTCATCAACCTCGAAGAGGACGTCCGCGACCTGAAGGCGAACGCGGCCGCGCTTGGCTTCGACACGGACGCGATCGAGTTCCTCGACCTGAGTCCGAGCGCGGACGTGTTCGTCGAAGACGAGTCGTACGAGGTGTTCGAGCCCGCCGAGGTCGAGCGGGACCCGCTGACCGAGGAGATCGTCGAGGGCGTGACCGCGGTCGATCCGGACCGCGTCGTCGTCGACCCCCTGACCCAGCTTCGCTTCCTGTTGTCCGACGACTACCAGTTCCGGAAGCAGGTGGTCGGGTTCATGCGCTTCCTGAAAGACCGGGAGGCGACGGTGCTCTTCACCGTCCAGAACACCGCGTCGCTGCCGACGGACGACCTCGAGTTCATCACGGACGGGACGATCCGGCTCGACGCGGCGGAGTACGGCAAGACGGTCAGCGTCCCGAAGTTCCGCGGGTCGCCCACGCAGAGCGGCGATCACGCCTACCGGGTCACCGACGCGGGCGTCGAGGTGTACCCCGCGCTCCAGCCCGGACAGCGCGACGGCGACGCCGAGTTCGAGCAGATCTCGTCGGGGATCCCGGAGGTCGACGAGCTGCTCCACGGCGGGATCGAGCGCGGCACCGTCACCATCGTGAGCGGGCCGACCGGCGTCGGGAAGACGACCCTGAGCACGCAGTTCATGAAGGAGGCCGCGGGTCGGGGTGAGCGCTCCGTGATCTACCTGTTCGAGGAGAACCGAGGGACGTTCCTCGCCCGATCGCGCGCGGTCAACATCCCGGTCGACGAGATGCTGGAGCGGGGGACCCTGCAGGTGAACGAGGTGGAGGCGTTAGAGCAGTCGCCACAGGAGTTCGCGCGGATGGTCCGCGACGAGGTCGAGGAGCGCGACGCCGACATCGTCATGATCGACGGGATCTCCGGGTACCGGCTGACGCTGCGGGGCGACGAGGACATGATGCTCCAGCAGATGCACGCGCTGGGACGCTACCTCAAGAACACGGGCGTGACGGGGATTTTCATCGACGAGACGCGGAACGTCACGGGGGAGTTCCAAGCGACGATGGGGAACATCAGCTACCTCGCGGACAACATCGTCTTCCTCCGGCACCTCGAGGTCGAGGGCGAGCTTCGGAAGGCGATCGGCGTCCTCAAAAAGCGGACGAGCGACTTCGAGCGGACGATCCGCGAGTTCAAGATCACCGAACACGGGATCTCCGTCGGCGAGCCGATGTCGCAGCTGCGCGGCATCCTGAGCGGCACCCCGGAGGTCGTCGATCGGGAGTCGAAGCGGGACGACTGCGATTCGTAGGGCGACTCAGTCGCGGGTGCCGGCTCGGGAATCGGCGTTGTCTCCGGAATCGGCGTTGTCTCCGGAATCGGCGTTGTCTCCGGAATCGGCGTTGTCTCCGGAATCGGCGTTGTCTCCGGAGTCCTCCCCGGCGTCGACGACCGTTTTTCCGGTCGCCTCCGGCAGCACCCGTCGGTCCGCGTTCTCCCACTCGCGGTCCAGCTCCGCGCCCTCGAACAGCCGGTCGAGGAACACCGCGAGCCCCGCGACCTCTGAGTGCGGCTGGTTCGTCACGCCCACGTTGAAGTCGGCGCGCTCGTACAGCGCCCACGGCACCTTCTCGCCGCCGACCACGACGAGGAGGTCGCGGGGCGTCGACGCCCCGCCGGTCGCGTCCGCGCCGCCGAGCCCGACCGCCTCGCGGACCTCGCCTTCCGCGTCTTGGACGCGCTCGCCGTACATGGTGAGGTGCGCGACGACCCCCTCGAAGTCCCGGACGATCGCCTTCTGGTCGTCGCGGAGCTCGACCGCGAACGGGCCGCCGAACCGGTCGGTGATGTCCCGCACCGTCTCCGCCGACTGTCCGGCGTTGTCGGGGAAGATCACCCGATCGGCGCCGAGCGCTCGGGCCGTGAGCCCGACGTGCGTCGTCATGCGGTCGTCGCGTCCCGGCCGGTGACCGTACCGGAGGACGACGACCTCGCGCGCATCGTGCATACCGGCGGTGCGCCCGCGAGCGGCGTGGTCCTTTCGATGCGGAGTCGCCCGCGACTCCCGGCTCTCGACGGCGCGCTCGCCACGAATGTGGCCACAATCGTGGATCGTACTCGCCGAAACCGGATCGAGGTGACCACGTAAGTGAAAGATTCATGGGGGAGGCGGTCGCCGGATGCGGTATGACGAGCGTCAAGGAGTTCCGCGTCGACGACCCCGCGACCGCCGACGGGCTCGGTCGGGGGCGGTTCGTCTTCACGGACGCCTACTCGGTGTTCGACTGGGGGCAGATGCCGGACGCGATCCCCGACAAGGGCGCGAGCCTCTGTGCGATGGGCGCGTTCAACTTTGAACTGCTAGAGGGCGAGGGCGTCCCGACTCACTATCGGGGGGTCACAGATTCTGAGACCGGTGAGACCGTCCCCCTCGCCGACGCGACCGCCCCGCCGACGGAGATGGCCATCGACCTGACGCAGGTGCCGGACCTCCCTTATAAAGGGCCCGACGCGGGCTACGACTACGACGCCTTCCACGCCGCGGGCGGGGAGCACTACCTCGTTCCCCTGGAGGTCGTCTTCCGCAACCGGGTCCCGGTCGGGTCCAGCCTGCGCCGCCGCGCCGACCCCGGCGATTTCGGACTCGACGAGGAGTCCGACATCGACGCCGACGCGTGGCCCGACGGGCCGGTCGACCTCCCCGAGCCGGTCGTGGAGTTCTCGACGAAGTACGAGCAGCAGGACCGCTACCTCACCCGCGAGGAGGCCGACCGGATCGCGGGCGCCGCCGAGGTCGACGCCCTCGAGTCGCTCGCGCGCGACGTGAACCGGGTCGTCACCGAGCGCGCCGAGGCGGCCGGCTTCGTCCACGAGGACGGGAAGATCGAGTGCCTGTACGCGGACGGCGAGCTCCGCGTCGCCGACGTGGTCGGGACCTTCGACGAGAACCGATTCTCGTACGGCGGGCGCGGGATCTCGAAGGAGGTCGTCCGCCAGTGGTACAAGGCGAACGACCCCGCGTGGGTCGCGGCCGTCAAAGAGGCGAAGGACGCGGTCGCCGAGCGCGACATCGACGACTGGCGCGAACTCTGCGAACCGGGTCCCGACCCGCTCCCACCGGCGGTCGTCGACGCGGTCTCGGAGCTGTACGCGGCGGGCACGAACGCCTACACCGGCCGGGAGTGGTTCGACGCCCCCGACATCGAGGCGGCGCTCGACGCGGTCGACGAGCTGTAGCCGGGCGCGACTGTGCGTCCGCGGACACCGGAGAGAACGCCCGAACCCTCACGATCGACGACACGCGAGGGAACCTCTTTAGCCCCGACGCGCGTGGGTCGGCACATGTCCACCGACGCCGACTTCGGGGAGCGACTCGAGGCCCAGACCGCCGCCTACCTCGATCGGATCGACGACTGCGTCGCCCTCCTCCCGCGGGCCCTCGACGAGTACGCGAGCGACGGGCCGTACCGCGAGACGGTCGACGAGATCGCCGCGATCGAGAGCGAGTGCGACGAGCTGGTCCGGGAGCTCACCGGGACCATCACCAACGCCGGTCCGGACGACATCGGCCTGTTGAACACCCGGATCAACTTCAACGAGTCCGCGCTGCTCGATTTTTATAAGGAGCTCGACGTGGTTCCGAACCACACCGAGCGGATCGTTCAGGAGGTGGCCATGATGCGGCCCGACGCCGACGGCGACTCCTTCCGCGACATGCGGGAGATGGCCACCCGAATCGTCGAGATGACCGCGGTCCTCGGCGGCGTGGTCGAGGGGTTCGTCCGCGGGCTCGCCCGCAGCGACGCCACCGAGACCCTCACGGAGGGGATCGAGGCGATCCGCGGCCTCGAGAGCGAGTGCGACGAGCTCCGCAACGACGCCATCGCGACCGCCTTCGCCGACGACGCGGTCGACCAGCCGCTCGTCTACCGGGAGCTCGCGATCCTGTTGGACGAGCTCGCGAACACGATCGAGGACCTCACCGACCGGATGGTCGTCATCGCGAGCAAGGAGCCGGGGATCGTCACCGAGGCGGACCCGGAGGCGAACGGAGAGTAGAGAACGGGCGGCCCCGCTGCGATCCCCTCCGTCAGACGCGGCGCGGCGTGAAACGCGACGCGGTGACGGTGGCGTGCGGGTCGAGGTGTACCGACCGAGGCGTGTCGGTTGAGGCGTCGCTACTGCTCCGGTCGCCACCGGCCGCCGATCTCTCCGCGGGGATAGTCCTGATACGTGCCGTCGAGATACGTGGTGACGCGGCCGTCCTCCTCGCTGAGCGTGACCGCCCACAGGACGTTCTTTCGGAGCGACGTTTCCAGGGCGCTCATGTGTTTGGTCCCCATCCAGTCGGGGTACTCGAGCTCCGCGACCCCCGCCACTTCCGCGTGGTTGGGGCTCCGAACGCGAACCATCTGCTCTTGAATCGTCCCGTCTCCGGTCACGATGATCGCGCCGTCCCGGCTGAACGCGACGTCTTCGGCGACCCGGCGAAACCCCTCGGGCGAGTCGAGGACGATCTTACACCGGTCGGTCGGCCAGATGTTCTCTCCGAGCGGGTCGGTGTACTCCTCGAAATCGGTTTCGGCGACGACCAGAAAGTACAGACTCGGACCGCTCACGTACTGGTCGTCCCACTTGTCGAACTCCAGGCTCAGTGTCTCGGCCACGTATCGGATCCGGTCCATGAGATCCTGGCTGGTGGCGTACTTCTTCAAAACCCGATCGAGTTCTTCCATTCGTCTCGCGTGACACTAGCGGTGGAACAGGGTTAAACTCTCCTCGGGCCGAACTCGCCGCGCTGTTGCACTCGACCGCCGCACTCGGTCGCCGACCCCGCTCCGATTTTGAGCAGGTTCGACCGGACGAGAGGCGGCGAGTCGGGCCGTCGACCGCCTACCGCCGCGCCCAGTCGAGCAGGCGCTCGTAGAACGGCTCGGAGGCGAGCGCGTCTGCGTCGCCGACCAGCGTCAGCTGCTTTTTCGCCCGCGTGAGCGCGACGTTCATCCGGCGGTGGTCCTCGAAGATCGGGCCGTCGAGGTCGCCGGTCGCGACCAGCGAGACGACGATCACCTCCTTCGAGGAGCCCTGGAAGCGGTCGACGGTGTCGACGGTAACCGAGGTCCGGCGACCGATCTCCGCGACCTGGGCGCGGAACGGGGCGATGACGCCGATGTCGTCCGGATCGACGCCGGCGGCGACGTAGGCGTCGACGATTTCGGCGACCCGCTCGGCCTCCCGGACGTTCCGGTTTCCGTCGCGGGTCCCGTCCGGGTCGACGAAGCTCACGCCGCCCGCGAGCCCGTCGGGGAGGGCGGCGGGGTCGACGCCGAGGTCGCGGAGGGTCTGACCGGCCACTTCGGGGGTCGCCGGGCGGAGCGCTCCGTCGTAGAACTCGGCGGAGGCGAACGCCTGGATGCGCTGGCTCATCCGGTACTGGCGGTCGAGCATGACGCTCGCGTCGGGATATTTCTCGATGAGCCGCTGGAAGAGGGACATTCGGAGGTCGTTCTCCGCGCGCACGACCGGCGGGAGCTGCTCGTGGTCGCCCACGAGCACGAACCGGTCCGCGCGGTTGATCGCGGCGTGGGTGCCGGGCTCCGTGAGCTGCGAGGCCTCGTCGACCAGGGCCACGTCGAACTCGCACTCGCGGAGGACGCGGGAGCCGCAGGCCGCGGTGGTGGCGGCGACGACCGGCGCGTCGCGGAGCTCGGCGGCCTTCGCGTTCGGGTCGCCGCGCTGGACGAGCCGCACGTCCTGCATGTCGCCGCGGACGCCGGTCTCGGTCCCCACTCGGAGGACGTCGTCGAACCCCTGATCGCGCAGGGCCTCCAACGCGTTGTCGACCGCGCGGTTCGTGAACGCCGAGAGCAACACCCGGTTCCCCCCGGCGACCAGCGCGCGGATCGCCCGCGCGATGGTGTACGTCTTGCCGGTCCCCGGCGGCCCGTGGATGAGCGCGCAGTCCTCGGCGTCGACGGCCAGTTGCACGGCCTCGTTCTGCGCGTCGTTGTTGTCGATGTAGGCGTCGGAGGGGTCGTCGCCGGTGTCGGCGTCGTCGCTCCCGGTCGCGCCGGGCGGTCGCTCGCTCTCCGCCCGGAACGCCGGCTCGCGCCGCCCGAACAGCACATCCTTGCGCGACTCGCTCCCTTTCAAGATCGCGTCGTGGAGCGCCGTGAGCGAGCGGTCGACCGATATCTCGGAGGGGTACACGTCCAGCCGCCGGAGCTCGACTGGCTCGTCGGTCTCGACGACGACCGCGTCGCCGTCGAGCGCGGTGATCCGGCCGAGCTCGCCGTGGCCGGTCACGGGGTCGCCGTCGCTCGCGAGCGCAACGTCGCCCTCGCGGAGCTTCGAGACGGCGTCGTCGGGCTTGCGGGCGCGGAGCTCCCACCGGGCGTCGTCGATCTCGGTCTGCGAGACCGGTTCGAGGTCGATGAGCGCGCGGTCGTCCGCGGCGCGCTCCTCGGGGGTCTGCTCCCACAGCTTCCGGTACTCGGCGTGGGTCTCGCGGCGCTCCTCCTCTAAGGCGACGTAGAACCGGTCGAAGTAGTCGCGCTCCTCGTCCGGAACGGGCGTCCCGACCGAGCCGGCCTTCGACTCCTGGTCGAGGCGGCCGGAGACGACCATGCAGGTGTCCTGCTCGAAGCAGTACTGGCACTTCGCGTCGGCCTCGTACCCCGTGGGGACCGTGGGGCGCTCGCCGGGATCGTTGAGCGCGCGCCACTCCATCGCCGCGAGGGCGTTGCGCTCGCGGACGACGAACTCGAGGAGGCCGCGGCCGACGGAGAACTCCTTGGCGGGGGCCAGGTCGCCCGACTCCTCGTTGCGGTCGAGGGCGGTGTTCTTCGTGTACAGCAAGGTGCCGATATCGGGGTCGACGCCGCGCTCCGCTAACATCAGGGCGTAGCAGGCCGCCTGAATCTTGTCGTGGAAGCGCGGCTCGCGCTTGGTGTTCTTCCCGGTCTTCAGCTCGACGGGGGTCCCGCGGCGGAGCGCGTCGGCGCGCCCTTTCAGGCCGAACGTCGGCGAGATGAGGGTGAACTCCGACCGCCACGTGTCCTCGTCGGAGAGCGTTCCCTGCGCGAGCCACCCCTCGATCGCGGCGGCGTTGCGGCGCACCTCGTCGGCGACCTCCTCGGGCTCGTACCCCAGCAGGCCGAGTTCGAGGCCGGCCTCCTCGACGCGGTCGACGACCGACGCCTCCAACTCCATCCCCCGCAGCAGGTCGCCGAACACCTCGTGGACGACGGTCCCCTTGACCACGGGGTAGTTGAGCGGGATCCCGGAGAGCTTGTTCAAGTAGTACATCCGCGGGCACTGCACCCACGACCGGATCCCGGTCACGTCGACGAGGAAGTCGGGTTCGAGCACGACCCACGAGTCGCCCGTGGTGGCGTACCCCGTCTCGCCGCCGAATTCGTCCGCCTCGGCGTCGGTGACGAGCAGCTCCATGCCCGGCTCGGCGTGCTCGGCGGTCTCGGTCCACTTCCCCCACAGCGTCACGTCGACCGGGTCGCCCGCGCCCCGCTCGGGCCGGATCCGCAGCTCGCGGAGCTCGCGATCGCCGTACGACGTCGACACCGTCCGCGCCTCCCCGACGGAGAGGATCGGCCCCCGAACGTTCACGGCCGTCATCGGCGGCGGCCTCGAAAAACGCTGTCGGTGGGATCGGCCGCGTCCGCAGCCATTTATAAGCGCACACTCGAACGCTTCGGCATGAGCGACTCGACCCTCTACCGCTACGGGCGTCCCGCGATCGTCGTCTTCGTCCTCTCGCTGGCGGTGCTGTCCGCGGTCAGCGGCGTCGCGCGGCTGGAGACGCAGGGACTCGCCGCGCTCGGCGACGTGGTCGTCAACGGCTACATCGCGGCGCTCGTGGTCTGGGGCGTCGCCGTCGAGGGGTTCGACACGGACCGGTTCCGGACCGCGCTGTACGCCGGGCTCGTGCTCTGGGGGGTCGTCGACGTCGCGGTCGGCACCGTCACGCCGTTCTCCCTCGTCTTCCTCGTCGCCGGGACGGCGCTGCTCGCGCGGCTGGGGTACCGGCACGCGAGCGAGTGAAAAGCGCACTCGGCGGAGTGCCGATCCGCCGCGACCGACACGCTCAAGCGCGCTCATTTATAAAGAGACGGTGACATGCGCGTGCGAGACTGGGACGACATCCTCGCCGACGTCGCGAGCGACTCGACCGACCCCGACGGCTGGCGCGCGGTCGCCGGCTCCAGGCGCGAGGGGCTCGGCGAGGACCTCTACTTCGGCCACCCGAACGTCGGCGTCTACCACCTGAAGACGTACGCGAAGAACCCCCGCGACCTCCGCGGGGTGGGGACGAAGATCGCCCGCCGGGTCGACGACGAGCTCGACCCCCTGCTCCCGAACGAGGAGTCGCCCGGGCGGTTCGCGGTGCAGTCGCCGCCCGAGGACGAGGAGCAGGCCAAGGACGCCGCGACGCGGCTGCGCGAGACGCTGAAGGTCCACGCTGAGGCGCCCACGAGCCCCGACCACCTGTTCGAGGACGTGATGGAGGCGATCGACTCGCCGGCGTTCGGCCCGATGGACTACGAGTTCGACGGGCGCCCGGACGAGCTCGACGAGCTCTCGGACACCTTCGAGGAGGCCGAGGAGCTGCTCTCCGCCGAACTCGAGGACCTGATCGACGAGGACGACGTCGACCGCGGGTTCCACTGATCGGTCGTTTATAAGTCGAGTGTGGTGTCGCTGGCGGGTTTTCATACGCGATCGACTTCTTGGCGGTGACGACCTCCAAAGCCCCATCCGCTCGGCCATACCTACACGATGACTCCGCGCGGTGAATACCTCCAAAGCCCCAGTCGCGAGGGCGGCGCACGCTCGCTGGGCTCCTCGTCACTCGCGTTGCTCGTTCCTGCGGTGCTTGCGTCGTCATCAGAACGCTTTGCGTTCTGATTGGCTCACGAGAGCAACGCTCTCGTGAACGCCTGCGCCGCCCTCGCGACTGCCCCTTTGAGACCCACCCCGCACAGCACCGCTCCGCACCTCACGCCTCCCCAGCCTCGTCACCGGCGCGTAGCGCCGGTTGCAAGCGAGAGCTTCTCTCTCGCCCTGTCGGCCGCCCTCGCTCCACTTCGGGCGACCGACTCCCTCGCGGGCTCCTCGCGGTCGCCGGTGGCGACCGCTCGCAGGCGCGCGCCACCGCACCGTTCTTTATAAGCGATCGCAACCGAGTCGGCGGCACACCTGCCGACGATCCTTTATAAATGACGCCCGTACGGATCGCATGAGCTACCCGGTCACCTACTACTGTCCGCACTGCGGGACGCTCGTCGGACTGGAGCGCGACGGTTACCTCGCGGACAAGTCGGTGACGCCGTACCCCCTCGAGGGGTGGACGTACGTCGAGCCGACGGCGCCGTTCGAGGGCGACGACGCCGACGGCGTCCGGTTCGTCTGCGGCGAGAGCGACGGCGTCGACTGGGACCCGCGCGACGGGGTGCGGGGGTCGGACGTGGGCGGCGACGAGCCGTATCGGGAGCCGGACGCGGAGGGACCCGGCTGCGGCGAGCCGTTCTACCTCTCGTTCGTGCGCTACGAGGAGGGCCGCGAGGTCGACCCGCGCGCCGAGTCGGAGCTCGTGGCGATCGACCCCGACCCCCGCCCGAGCGGGCCGCGCGGACCGGGAGGACCGTCGGGACCCGACGGGTCGGGCGGCGATTCGGGCGGCGGCTTCTGGTAGGTTCGGAGTCCGACCCGACCGTAGCGTTATGCCCCTGAGGCGCGACGTGGGCGTATGGCGGACACCAAATCGGGGCGCGACAAACAGGCACGCGACGAGGAGCGCCGACGGATCCAGCGAGACATCTCGGAGGCCCGAGAGCGCGGCGACGAGCTGGAGCCGACCGCCGACCCGCCGACCGAGTGCCACCGCCGGGGCTGTTCCGAGCCCGTGGCGTTCTCGGTCACCGAGCGGTACCAGGAGGAGACCGGCGCGGGCGCCGTGGAGGCGACCGCGTTCCTCTGTGCGGACCACACCGCCGCCGAGTCCCCGGTGAACCTGGAGGACGCGTACGAGGGGTACGTGTTCCACGTCGAGCCGGTCGCCGCCGACGCCGACGACTGACAAACCACTTACTGCGGGAGCGAGAACGGTCGGACATGGAAAGCATCAACCGGACCGCGATCGAGCTCGTCGACGAGGCGCTCGACTTCGCCGGCGAGCTCGACGTCGTCGGCTACGAGTTGGACAACGGCGCCACCGTCGTCGACTTCGGCGTTGACGCCGCGGGCGGCGTCGAGGCGGGACTGCTGCTCGCCGAGATCCAGACCGCCGGCCTCGCGAACCTCCGCACCCGCATGGGCGAGGTCGCGGGCGCGCCGCGCCAGTACGTCGAGCTGTCGACCGACCACCCCGCCATCGCGCTGCTCTGCTCGCAGAAGGCGGGCTGGGAGCTCGAATTCGACTCCGGCTTCGAGGGGCTCGGCTCGGGGCCGGCCCGCGCGCTCGTCGGACAGGAGACCGAGTTCGAGCGCGTCGGCTACTACGACTCCTCCGAGTTCGCGACGCTCGCCGTCGAGTCGACGACGCTCCCGACCGAGGAGGTCGCGGAGCACGTCGCCGACCTCGCCGAGGTCGACGCCGAGGGCGTCTTCCTGCCGGCGTACGCCACCGGCTCGACCGCGGGCTCGGTCGCGACCGCGGCCCGCGCCGCGGAGCTCGCCGTCTTCCGCCTGCTGGAGCTCGGCTACGAGCCGACCGACGTGCTCCACGCCTCGGGCGCGGCGCCGATGGCCCCGGCCACCCGCGACGAGGACCTGGCGATGGGGCGGACGAACGACGCCCTCGCGTACGGCGGGGAGGTCCACCTGCAGGTCGCGCGCGACGACGACCGCTTCGACCAGATCGTCTCGACCGCTCGCGAGGAGTACGGGACGCCCTTCGTCGAGGTGTTCGAGGACGCCGGCTGGGACTTCTACGAGGTCGACGAGCGCGTCTTCGCCCCCGCGAAGGTCACGGTCGACGTGATCGACGGCCCCGTCTACGCGGTCGGCGAGACCGACGAGGAGCTGCTGGCGGAGTCGTTCGGCTACCGCTGATGCCGGCCGCCGCGTCGGCCCGCCCGAGCCGTTGATGCGTCTCAAGCCGGTCCCCGAACCGCCCGACTCGCTCGACGACCTCCGCGCGTTCCAGCGGGCGGTGCCGCTCGTCCCGGGGAGCACCGACGACTGCTGCGCCCGGCTCCGCGACCGACGGGGGCTCTCGGACCGGCAGACCGCGAACGACTGGCTGGCGTTCCTGCGCGCGCTCGGGCTGGTCCGAGAGACGCCCCGCGGGTTCGTCAGGACCGACGCGGAGCCGACCCCCGAGCGCGTCCGCGAGGGGCTCCGCGAGGGCGTGCTCCTCGTTCCCGAGGCGCTCGCCGCGCTGCGAGCGGCCTCGCCCGCGGAACCGCTCACCCCCGCCGACCTGTTCGCGGCGACGCGGGAGTCGGTGCCGCGACACGACCGCGCCCGGGATCCGAACTGGGAGGCGACGTGGCGCGAGCGCGCCGATCGCCTCCTGCGGTGGCTCGCGCTCGTCGACCTCGCCGAGGGGATCGCGACGAGCGGGGCGAGCGAGACGAGCGAGACGAGCCAGGCGGGCGAAAGGACGCCTCCGGAGGCGGGTTCGATCGCCTACGTCGCCGGTAGCGCCGTCTGAAACGGGGGTTTTCGGGGACCGACCGGCGATCCGTGACAAGCCTTTTACTCGGAGCCGGAGAGGGACTCCCATGGGACGATTCGACGGGCGGGAGGGACCGCTGCGGGTCCGGTACGAGCCGACGAGCGTGAAGGACCTGCTCGTGGAGATGAAAGACACCGCCGAGCTGTTGATCGACCTGTCGTACTCCGCGGTCCTCCACGGGAGCCCGACGATCGCCCACGAGGTCGTCGAGCTCGAACACCGGATGGACGTGCTCCAGATGCGCGCGCGAATGAGCCTCATGCTCGCGGCCCGGAGCCCGGACGAGGCCGAGACGCTGGCGCCGGTGCTCGGCGTGGTCGGCGCGGCCGACAAGATCTCCGACGCCGCCGGCGACATCGCCAAGATCGTCACCGAGGAGATCGGCCTCCCCGACGCGATGCGCGGCGCGCTCACCGAGGGCGTCGAGACGCTGGTCCGCGGCACCGTCTGGGCCGACTCCGCGTACGCGGGGCGGACGCTGAAGGACATCGACCTGGAGTCGAAGACGGGCGTGCGCGTCATCGCGATCCGGCGCGACGACGACTGGATCTTCAACCCCGGCCCGACGACCCGGATCGAAGTCGGCGACGTGACGCTCCTCCGCGGCCCCGAGACGGGGGTAACCGACGTGCACCCGACGCTGACCGGCGACCCGTTCGACCCGGACGAACCCCCGGAGCCCGCCATCGACGACTTGGAGCGCGCCGTCGACTCCATCGTGCTGATGAAGAACCTCTCGGAGCTGGCGGTCGATCTGGCGTACGGCTCGGTCCTCTTCGACAACGAGGCGCTCGCCGAGGAGGTGTCGAACCTGGAGATCGAAGTCGACGCGCTCCAGTCGCGGTTCGAGGCGTGGACGCTTCGGGCCGCCCGCGAGGCGGACGACCCCGTCTCGCTGCGCGGGCTGATCCACCTCGGCGTCGCGACCGAGGAGATCTCCGACGCCGCCCTGGAGATCACCGAGGGCGTCATGCGCGACATCGGCGTCCACCCGGTCGTGGAGATGGCGGTCCAGGAGTCCGACGAGATCATCACCCGGACCGTGATCGCCGAGGGGAGCGACCTCGAGGGCACTCGGATCGAAGACGGGATCCCCGCGACCGACATCTCGACCAGCGTCATCGCCATCCGCCGTCCCGACGAGGGATGGCTCGTCGGTCACGACATCGACACCACCCTCCGCGCCGGCGACGCCGTGCTCTCGAAGGGCACCCGCACCTCGGCCGAGGAGTTCGAGGCGCTCGCGGCGTGACGGCGCCCCGTATCGGCGACCCCGACCGGCTCGTCCGCGCGTACTACGACGCGCTCGACGCCGGGGAGTACGACCGGCTCGCGGCCCTGCTCGCCCCCGATTTCGTCCAGCAGCGCCCCGACCGCACCTTCGAGGGGCGCGACCGCTTCGTCGCGTTCATGCGCGACGAGCGCCCGATGACCGACACGAGCCACGCGGTCGACGCGGTGTACCCCGAGGGTCCCGGCGTCGCCGTCCAAGGGCGGCTACTGGACGCCGACGGCGACGAGCTCTTCGCGTTCGTGGACGTGTTCTCGGTCGCGGACGGGCGGCTCTCAGCGCTGGAGACGCACGCGGCGGCGGACGGCGAGTAGGGTTCAGTACGGTTCAGCGGGCCGGCTAGGACTCGTACTCGGCCCAGACGTAGCGCGTCCCGTAGCTCCGGTAGGGCCGCCACGCCTCGCCGATGTCGCGCATCTCCGCGCGGGTCAACTCTCCCCCGTCGTTGTACACCTGTTCGATCCCCTTTCGCACCGCGAGATCTCCCAGGGGGAGCACGTCCTCGCGACCTAACGCGGAGATGAGGTACATCCGCGCGGTCCACTCCCCCACGCCGCGGATCTCGGTGAGCGCGTCGACGACCGCCTCGTCGCTCGCGTCGGCGAGCCCCTCGCGCGTGAGATCGCGGTCGCCGTCGCGGAACGCCGCGGCGACGTTCCGCAGGTACTCGACCTTCGTGCCGCTGAGACCCGCCTCGCGGAGGTCGCTCTCGTCGGCCGCGAGCACCAGGTCGGGCGTCGGATCGGCGCCGAGAACGTCCACGAACCGCTCGTGGATGGCGGCCGCCGAGGCGGTCGAGAGCTGCTGGTTCACGATCGAGGTACAGAGGCGCGCGAACTCGTCGCCGGCGGGCTCGACCGCCAGCGGGCCGTGCCGGTCGATCAGCCGCGCCATCGTCGGGTCCTCGCGCAGGGTCGCCGCGACTCGCTCGTTCATCGGAGCGTGATTGGGCCCCGAGACGGGAGTGGGTTTCCCCCGGGAGACGCGCGCAGATAAACTTACAGCAAGTTTCTCGTTTGGAAGATGGAAACGTTCAACCATGACGGTTCCGACCCTTTCGGTATGCAACTCGAAGACGTCCAGCGCGTAACGGTCCTCGGCGCCGGAAACATGGGGCACGGCATCGCGGAGGTGGCCGCGCTCGCCGGCTACGACGTGGCCCTGCGGGACATCGAGGAGGAGTTCGTCCAAGACGGCTACGACCAGATCGAGTGGTCGCTCGGCAAGCTCGCCGAGAAGGACCGGATCGGCGACGAGGAGGCCGACGCCGCGCTCGACCGCGTGGAGACCTTCGTCGACCTCGAGGCGTCGCTCGCCGACGCCGACGTGGTGATCGAGGTCGTCCCCGAGAAGATGGCGATTAAAAAGGACGTGTACGACGAAGTGGTGGAGTACGCGCCAGAGGGCACCGTCTTCGTCACCAACACCTCCAGCCTCTCGATCACCGAGCTCTCGGAGGTCACCGACCGGCCGGAGCGCTTCTGCGGGATGCACTTTTTCAACCCGCCGGTGCGGATGGACCTGGTCGAGGTCATCTCCGGGAAACACACGTCCGAGGAGACGCTCGAACTGATCGAGGGGCTCGCCGAGTCGATGGGGAAGACCCCCGTCCGCGTCCGGAAGGACAGCCCCGGCTTCATCGTCAACCGCATCCTCGTCCCACTGATGAACGAGGCGGCGTGGATCGTCGAGTCCGGTGACGCCACGATGGAGGCGGTCGACTCCACGACGAAGTTCGACATGGGACTCCCGATGGGCTCCTTCGAGCTCGCCGACCAGGTCGGCATCGACGTGGGCTACCACGTCCTCGAGTACATGCACGAGGTGCTCGGCGAGGCGTACCGGCCCTGCCCGCTCCTCGTCGAGAAGGTTGAGGCGGAGGAGCTCGGCAAGAAGACCGGCTCGGGCTTCTACGACTACGAGAACGGCGACGGCGCCCAGATCCCCTCGGACGCGATCGACGCCGACGTCCGCAGGCGCCTGCTCGCCGTGATGGCCAACGAGGTCGCCGGGCTCGTCGGCAACGACGTGGCGGACGCGCCCGCGATCGACCGCGCGGTGATGCTCGGCGCCGGCTTCCCGGACGGGCCGGCGAAGCTCGCCGACGGCGAGGGGCTCGACACGCTCGTCGCCACCCTCGACGACCTCCACGAGGAGACGGGCGAGGCGCGCTACGAGGCGACCGACTCCCTCCGCGAGGCCGCCGAGGCGGGCGGCTTCCACGGCGGAGGCGAGGGCGCTGCGGGAGGCGACGGCGACGACGCGCTCGCCGCCTACGACACCCTCAACGTCGCCGTCGAGGACCGCGTCGGGCACGTCGAGATCGACCGCCCGCACCGGATGAACACGATCAGCGGCGAGCTACTCGACGAGCTCGCGGACGCGATCGACCGCCTCGACGCCGACGACGAGGTGCGCGCGATCCTGCTCTCCGGCGCCGGCGACCGCGCCTTCTCGGCCGGTGCCGACGTGCAGAGCATGGCCGCCGGCGGCGCCGAGCCGATCACCGCCGTCGAGCTCTCGCGACAGGGCCAGCAGACGTTCGGGAAGCTGGAGGCGTCGGACAAACCGGTCGTCGCCGCCATCGACGGCTACTGTCTCGGCGGCGGGATGGAGCTCGCGACCGCGGCCGACATGCGGATCGCCTCCGAGCGCTCCGAACTCGGCCAGCCCGAACTCGACCTCGGCCTGCTGCCGGGCTGGGGCGGCACCCAGCGGCTCGCCCGGATCGTCGGCGAGGGCCGCGCGAAGGAGATCATCCTCACCGCCGACCGCTACGACGCCGAGACGATGGCCGACTACGACTTCGTCAACGAGGTCGTGCCCGACGACGAGCTCGACGAGCGCGCCCGGGACCTGGCCGAACAGCTCGCCGGCGGCCCGCCGATCGCCCAGAAGTACACGAAGCGCGCGATCCACGCCGGCCGCACCGACGGCGAGGCGGGCCTCGAGGTGGAGGCGATGGGCTTCGGCCACGTGATGAACACCGACGACCTCATGGAGGGGATCACGGCGTTCATGGGCGATGGCGAGCCCGAGTTCGAAGGGAAGTAGGTCGCGGTCCGGGGCGGCCTACCCTTCCAGTCGCGCCGAGAAGAACGTCCAGCGCTCGTCGTCCCCGTTCTCCGGCGGGTCGCCGACGGGCCGCTCCGATTCGGCGGCGAACCCGGCGTCTCGGAGGTGGTCTCGCGTCGCCTCGACGCCCGCGATGTGCCACTGCATCTCGACGCCCGTGTCGAGCCAGTCAGGATTCGCCCCGCTCCACTCGTCCGGTCCCTCGGAGCAGAGCAGTCTGCCACCGTCGGCTAGTACCCGAGCGAACTCGTCGACGACTTCTCGGTGTTGCCCGCGCGGGACGTGGATCAGCGAGTGGTAGGCCGTCACCGCGTCGAAGGCGCCGTCGCGGAAGGGCAGCCTCACCATGTCCCCCTGCGCGAGCGCCGCGTCGGGGACGCGCTCCGCGGCCAGTTCCAGCTGCGCGCGGGAGATGTCCAACCCTGTCGCAGTCGCCGTCGCGGTCAGATCTCGGAGGACCGGTGTCCCCTGCCCGCAGCCGGCGTCGAGAATCCGCGCGGATTCGGAAAGGCCGTCGAGAAACTGAGAGAGGATCTCGCGTCCGCGACCGTCTTCGCTCCGGTCCGCGGCGTACGCCTCGGCGACGGCGTCGTACCCGCGGCGAACGGCGTCCTTGTCGACCATACCGAACCGGTACCGAGACGCGACCGTTCAAAATTTCGGTCGGAATCGCACGCGATCACTGAAACCGGCAGTTCACCTTTTTATACGTACCCTTCCTCGACGAGCAGCTCGCCGTTGAGCAGCGAGGCGCCCGCGGCGCCGCGGATCGTGTTGTGCGCGAGGCAGTTGTACTTCGCGCCGGCGTTCGTCGCCTGTACGCCCCCGGCGACGATGCCCATGCCGCCCGCGTAGGTGCGGTCGAGGCGGGGCTGCGGGCGCTCGGGCTCGTCGTCGCCGAACACCTTGATGAGCTGGTCGGGCGAGCTGGGGAGACTCCCGGCGCCCTCGAACGAGCGCATCGCCTCGCGGAGGTCCGCGGGCGAGGGGTCCTCGGCGAACTCGGCGAAGACGTTCTCGAGGTGGCCGTCGAGCGTCGGGATCCGGTTACAGGAGGCGGCCACGTCGGCGCCGTGGAGGCGGACCTCCGCGCCGTCGAACTCGCCGAGGAGCTTGCGCGACTCGGTCTCCATCTTCTCCTCCTCGCCGCCGATGTGCGGGATGGCGTTGTCGATGATCTCCATCGAGGTGACGCCGGAGTAGCCGGCGCCCGAGACGGCCTGCAGGGTGGAGACGCGGACGCTTTCGAGGCCGAACTCGTCGATCGCGGCGAGCGTGGGCACCATCGTGATCGTCGAGCAGTTCGGGTTCTTGACGAGCGCGCCGTCCCAGCCGCGCTCGTCGCGCTGGACCTCGATCAGGTCGAGGTGGTCGGGGTTGATCTCGGGGATGGTGAGGGGCACGTCCATCGCCATGCGGTCGTTCGAGGAGTTCGAGGAGACGACGTACCCGTCCTCTAAGAACGCCGGCTCGACCTCGGCCGCGACGCCCGAGGGGAGCGACGAGAAGAGGAGGTCCACGTCGTCGCCCGCGATCCCCGCGGGCGTCGTCTCCGCGACCTCCATCTCGGCGACGTCGTCCGGGATCGGGGTGTTCACGCGCCACTTGGCGGCCTCGCGGTACGTCTTCCCGGCGCTCTCGGAGCTCGCGGTGACGGCGGCGAGGTCGAAGGTCGGGTGGTCGTCGAGGAGCTGGATGAACCGCTGTCCCACGGCGCCTGTGGCGCCGAGGATACCGACTTGGACAGACATTGCGCGTGAGTCTGTCACAGGGACGTAAGTGCGTTCGGATACGCGCCGATTCCGCCGGCCGGTGGACGCGACACTTATATACTTCCTCGTGACAGTTGGTGTCATGACCGACTTCGGAGTACTGTCCGTCGCTCCGCCGCTGCTCGCCATCGCGCTGGCAATCGTCACCCGCAAGGCGATCCTCTCGCTGTTCCTCGGTATCTGGTCGGGGGCCGTGATCTACACGGGCGGGCTCGGGATCGTCCAGACGTTCGACTGGATCGTCGCGGCGATCATCGCCGACGACGGCTTCCAGGCGACGATCCTCGTGTTCACGCTGCTCCTCGGCTCGGGCGTGGCGATGGTGTGGAGCCTCGGCGGGACCTACGCCGTCCGCGACTGGGCGATCGAACGCCTCGACACGCAGCGAAAGGCGGGACTGGCGGCGTGGGTCCTCGGGCTGGTCCTCTTCTTCGACGACTACGCCAACACCGCCATCGTCGGCTCGGCGATGAAGGACGTCTCCGACCAGCTTCGGATCTCCCGCGAGAAGCTCTCGTACGTGGTCGACTCCACCGCCGCGCCCGTCGCCACGCTCGGCATCTCCTCGTGGGTCGCGTTCCAGCTGTCGCTTATCGACGACGGGTACGCGGAGGCGGGCGTCGCCGAGGCGAACCGGCCCAGCACCTTCGAGGTGTTCCTCTCCTCGATCCCGTTCAACATGTACGCGATCCTCGCGATCGCCATGGTCGCCATCGTCGTGCTGTGGGGCCGCGACTACGGCGAGATGCTGACGGCCGAACACCGGTCGTGGACGACCGGGCAGGTCACTCGCGAAGACGCGGAGCCGATGCAGGACGTGGCCGGCGAGCTGGGCGAGCCGCCGGCGTCGACGCCGCGGCTGATCAACTTCTTCGGGCCGGTCGCCGTCCTGATCGCCGTCACGATCGCCACGGCGTTCTGGTCGGGCGGGCTCGAGCCGGCGGGCTTTCTGACCGACCTCCTCGCGACCGAGTTCGGGAGCGCGGGCGACCGACTGTGGAGCGCGGTGATCGACGCCGACTTCGCGACCGCGCTGATGATCGGCGCGTTCGGCATGGTGCTGTCCGGGTTCCTGCTCGGGAAGGCCTACCAGATCTTCGGGTTCGGCGAGGCGACGGAGTACACGGTCGACGGGTTCGGGATCATGCTCACCGCGGTGTCGATCCTCGTGCTCGCGTGGGGGATCGGCGAGGTCATCTCCGCGCTCGAAACGGGCCAGTACGTCGCCGAGGCGACGGTCGGAACGGTCCCCGCGTCCGTCCTCCCGGCGCTCGTGATGGTCGTCGCCGGCTTCATCGCCTTCTCGACCGGGACCTCCTGGGGGACGATGGGGATCATGACCCCCATCGCGGTCCCCATCGCCTGGGAGATCACCGGCGGCGGCGCGGAGGGACACACCCTCGTCGCGGTCATGGTCGGCGTCATCTTCTCGGGGGCGATCTTCGGGGACCACAGTTCCCCGATCTCCGACACGACGGTGCTCTCCGCGACGTTCACCGGCGCTGACCTCGTCGACCACGTCCGCACCCAGATCTACTACGCGGTCACCGTCGGACTGGTCTCGGTGGCGCTGCTACTCGTGTGGGGATTCCTCGGGATCACGCCGTTCGTGCTGCTCCCGGTCGGCGTCCTGACGCTCGTCGCGCTCGTCTACCTCCTCTCCGAGTTCGACGCCGGGCGTCGCGGGATCGACCCCGTCTCGGTCTCGGAGCCGCAGACGGACGACGGGAAGCGCGTGGTCGTCGCCGGCGACGAGCAGGACGACTGAAGCGCCGAGCCCGACGGACCATTTAAAAGCGCGGGGGGGCTACTGCCGGGTGCGCGCCCTCAGTCCCCGCCCGAGTACTCCCCGATGGGAGCGATGACCGCGCGGAGAACCCAGGCGCGTGACATCCGGTCGCAGACGCGACCCGCCCGTCGCCGCGCAGGCGACCGCCCGCCACGAGGGTTTCCCGGTTGACGCGGCACGCCGCCGGAGATGAGACCGGTCGTTAGTGTCGCGGGCGACATTTCGAATTACCGGAGATACGTCTCTATCTCACCGACGACGGCACCTGTGAACTCGTCGGTTACCCGGCCCTGCCACGCTACTAGATCTTCGATCCGCGGCGAGTGGACCGCCCACGGGGAGACGTACGAATCGCGCGGAACACCGCCAACTTCCCACGCGTCGGAACTCAACGCAACCGAGTCATCGTACTCCTTGGTCGAGATGGCGACTCCAAGGAACTGCTCGTCGTCGAACGGGTGTGAACTGTTATTGACGATCAACCACGGACGCTGGCGGTCCTCGCCCAGCTTGAACGGGTCGGAACTCCGAACGACATCTCCTCGTTTCGGTTGCATCTATTACTCCCGTTCACTCGGATGGGGCTCGACTGGAGCGACGGTGTCCCAGTCGTCCGGATCGATGCCCCCATCCTCGCCGTCGAGTTTCTCCGTCGCTGTATGGAGATCGTACGCATCCTGAACACGGTTCAAATCCTCGGTTACCGCCCAGTATTCCCCTTTGTGTCGGACAAGATCGCGCTGTTTCAGCCGAGAGAGCGCGGTTCCGACCGTGTTCGGGTCTTCCTCGATTCCGGTCGCAATTTCTGAGCGGGTGAACGCCTTATCCCGATTCGTATATAGGTAGACGAGTACCTGCTCGGGAACGCTCGGACTATCCGGTAGCTTCCCTGTTTCGAATTCTTCGATACGGACGGGCATAGATCGTACTTAACGTGCTGGTGTAATGAATGTACTGCCGTACCGAAGTCACCGACGATCAAGACCGATCTACTTCCGCCAGCCCTACTAGTAGATTGTCGTCCGGGAGTGTCGAGGGCGACATTTCGACCGCTCGGTGAGGTGCATCGGTGAACGCGATCCGAGCGCGCGGCGATCCCGCCGGTGAGCGTGGTGTCGGGCTTTTAACCGGTACGCCTCCCACCTCGGTACATGACCGGCCAGATCGCGCTCCCGCAGTGGCTGACGAACCTCCTCTCGGCGTACAATCAGGTGCTGTCGGAGCTGTTCTGGTTCACCGTGGGGTTCGGCGTCGTCTACCTCGCGAGCCACTTCGCCGTCATCCCTCTGGCGACACGAGCCGTGAAGGCGCGCAATCGCAACAACCCCACGATCGAGACCGCGACGAAGACGTACCTCCGGGTGGCGATGATCGGGTTCGCGACCCTGACGGGGATCATCGCCGCCGGGTACGGACGGATACTCTCCGAGTCGGCGGTCATCATCGCGGCGCTCACGTTCGCCCTCGGAATCGCCGGACAGCAGGTGTTCGGGTCGCTCGTGAGCGGGATGTTCCTCGTCGCCGACCCGGACTTCAACGTCGGCGACTGGATCGAGTGGCCGGGCGGGAGCGGGACGGTCGAGGCGGTCGACTTCCGCGTCACCCGCATCCGGACGCCGGACCACGAGACGATCTCGGTCCCCAACACGGAGCTCACCGCCAACGCGATCACCCGCCCGTACGGTCGGGACCGGTATCGGCTCACGGAACAGGTGTACGTCGCCTACGACGAGGACACCGAGCGGGCTCTGCTGGAGCTACAGCAGGTCGTCACGACCCTGGACCCGGTGCTCGACGACCCGGCGCCGACCACGCGCATCGTCGAACTGGGAGAGAACGCGATCACGATACAGGCGGAGTTCTGGGCCGACGACCCGAGGAACAGAGACATCCTCACGATCCGCTCCGACTTCCGCCGACTGGTGAAGCGGCGCTTCGACGACGAGGGCATCACGCTCGCTCCGCCGTCCGCGCAGCTGCTCTCCGGAGCGGTCAGCGTGAGAGACGAGGCGGTCGATTCGTCGACCACGGGGGGCGAGTGACTGCGCGGCGGACGTTCGTCGAGACCCCGGCCACCGGCGGAGTCGGGAGGGCGACTCCGCCGGCGGGCGGCTAGTCGGAGTCCCGCAACACCAGCGGTCCGATCGCGAGCGTCCGCTTCGCGAGGGTGAGGACCCGGAGCAGGTAGGAGACGAAAAGCGAGAACGGGAGGAGCGTGACCGCGAACGCGCCCCCGACGACGAGCGTCACGTGGTCGACTCCGAGGGTGCGTCCCGGGAACGTCCCGGCGTCGACGACCGCGAGCGTGAGGCCCGCGACGACCAGCGCCGGCACCGCGGCGTAGAGGATCAGGCGCGAGAGGTCGATCAGCGCCCACTGGAAGTACAGCGTCTTCACGTGCTCGCGGGCGGGACCGAACAGTGACAGCGACTCCTTCAGCTCCCCGAGCAGATCGCGCTCGGCGTCGGTGAGCGACTCGTCGTGGTCGGCGGCGACGCGCTCGGCCCGGCCGATCTTCGGGCCGTAGTCGAAGTCGAGGGCGGCGAACACCACGTCGAAGGAGCCGAACTCCGCGCCGTCGAGCTGGCCGCGCACGTCGTCGGCGTTCTCAACGACGCTCACGGAGAGCTCGTCGACGTCCTCCCGGAAGGCGGTCTCGCCGCGTTCGACGCCGGCGCGCTCGCGGACAGACTCATTGAGATCCCGAGCGCGGCGGGCCGCGGCTCCGAGGATTGCGTCGAGCAGCGCCGCGGGGTCCGTGGGCGTCGGCGATCCGGTCAGCTCCGCGATGGTGTCTCGGACCGCGAGCGTGTCGTTCATGCGCTCCTGCTGGTCACCGAGCGGGCCGTTCTCTTGCGTGAGCACGACTTGGCCGATCGTGACGACGAGCGTCGTTCCCGTGACGATCACCGTGATCATCGACGCGAACATCGTCTCGATCGGGTCGCTCGACCCGACTTTCTCGGCGAGAGACGGCGAGAAGGCGACCGCCACAGCGACGAACGCGACGAAGACGGCGATCGTCAGGACGCCCGCGACGACGAGCCGGTTCGCGCGCAACAGCAGCCAGAGCTTCGCCCGGTTCTCGCCGGCGCGCTCTCGCATCGTGTCGGCGGTGCTCGCGTCGCTGTCGGCGTCGTCGGCGTCGGCGTTGTCGTCCGCGCTCGACGCCGGCTCCGGGTTCCCGCTCATCGCGGCTCGACGGTCACCGCGAGGTCGTCGACGTAGTGCGTCGCGTCCGCCTCCCAGATCACCGCCGTGCCGACGCTGAGGTGGAGGGTGTCCGTCGACAGCTCCGGAGTGGTCCACTCGAAGGCGTACTCGCGCCAGCCGTCGGCGAGCCACAGCGCGTCGCGGAGCCCGCCGTACGGCGTCTCGCCGAGGTCGGTGGTGTTGAGCCCCGGCTGCGGGAAGTCCTCCTCCGTCTCGGGCGGCTCCGGACCGAGACGCATCAGGGCGTGTCGGATGGTGTTGAACGACTCCGACTCGCTCCAGAACTGGCCGGTCACCTCGATCCGGTACGACTCCCCGGCGTCGACGGCTATCGGGTGAGTGGCCCAGGTGACGCCGTCGTCGTAGTCGCCCTGGTTCCAGATCCGGAGCGAGCCGTCGCCCGAGGCCGCCTCCTCCTCGGAGACGGACGCCTCCCAGTCGAACTCGTCGAGGTCTACCTCGGGACCGATCGCGGCGCCGAACGCCCAGTCGCCGACGCCGTCCTCGAACCCCTCCTCGAAGGTCAGCCCGTCGTCTTCGCCGCCCGTACACCCCGCGAGCGCGGCGAGGCCGACCGCGCCGATCCCGGCGCTCCTCCGGAGCAGACCGCGCCGCCTCACGGCGTCTCACGTCCGTTCATAACGGGCCTCACGACGCCCGACCGACACATAAGTACACGGTGCGTTACCGGGGCGGACCGAGCGAATGCGGTCCCGAGATCGTTTTTAATATCACCGTTCGAGAACGATCAGGGGCATGCTCGGCGCGTCGACCGCCCAGTTCGCGATCGTCGCGCTCACCGTCCTCGGCCTGTGGATCGGCGCCCGCGCGCTCGTCGATTCGACGGTGCGGATCGCCCGGCGGTTCGGCGTCAGCGAGCTTACGATCGGCGGGACGATCGTCGCGGCGGGGACCTCGACACCGGAGCTCGCCGTTCCGCTGGTCGCCATGCGAGAGAGCCACGTGGGGATGTCCGTAGGCAGCCTCGTCGGCGGTAACCGTGTTCAATGTGCTCGGTATCCTCGGGATCGCGGCGCTGATACGGCCGCTCGCGGTCGGCGGCGCGGCGATCGAGACGCTCCTCTGGCTGGCGGTCCTCACGGTGGTGATGGTCGCGGCGCTGTGGTCGGGGTCGTTCGCTCCCCGCTCGTCGGACCGACACCCGAACCGTTATCGGACGGGACGTGAAGGATGTAGCCGTCGAACGATGGATCTCGTCTTTCTCGCGCACGTCGCCGTCTTCGCGCTCTCGGCGGTCGTGTGCCTCGCCGCCCTTCCGCGAGCCGCTCGCGTCGGACACCCGGAGACTCGCGAGGGACTGATGGGGCTCCTCCTCACGTCCGCCGTCTGGGCGGGCGGCTACGTGGGGTACCTCGTCGCGCCCGGCGAGGCGCTCAAGACGGCGTCGTATATCGTGGGCTTCATTTTCGCGCTGCTCGCGGTGGGCGCGTGGCTCTACTTCTGTGCCGCCTACACCGGCCGCTCGCCGCGACGCGCCCCGTACAGACGGCTCGTCGTCGGCGTCTTCGCGGCGACGAGCCTGCTGAAGGCGACCAACCCCCTCCACGAGCTCTACTTCACGACGGCGTGGGTCTCCGAGCCGTTTCCGTACCTCGCGATCCGGCACGAGCTGCTCTACTGGGCGGTCCTCGGGCTCTCGTACGCGGTTATCGCGGTCGGCTTCTTCATGCTGCTCGAGCAGTTCTACTACGCCGGCGCCGACAGTCGACCGCTCGTCGGACTCGTCGCCGTCACGGCGATTCCGACGGCCGCGACGGTGTTCGGCGGGGAGCTGTCGTGGCTCCTCCCGCTGATGTACGAGCCCCCGGGGGTCGCGCTGTTCGCGGTCGGGACGCTGTTCGTCTACGTCCAGCGGTTCGAGACGATCCGATTCGCGGCGGAGAGCGACGACGCGGCGATCTTCTTGGACCAGGCCGGACGCGTCCGCGATTACAACCGGACCGCGCGCCTCCTGTTTCCCGCGCTCCGCGGCGCGGTCGGCGAGCCGCTCGACGCCGTGCTCCCGCAGATCGCCGTCGATAGCGACGATGACGGGGTGATCGCGATCGAGGGCCCGGCACGAGACCGGATCGATTCGGCAGATCGGATCGATTCGGCAGATCGGATCGATTCGGCAGACGGGACCGATGCGACAGATCGGACCGGTGCGCTGGAGGGTGCCGGCGAGGCGCGCGATTCGACCGGGACGGTCCGGTTCTTCCACGTCTCCCGAAACGCGTTCACCGCCGGCGGCGCGACCTCCGGGGAGCTGCTCACGATCGACGACATCACCGACCGGGAGCGGTACCGAATCCAACTGGAAGAGCGGACCGAGCAGCTGGAGGCGCTGAACCGCGTGGTCCGCCACGACATCCGCAACGACATGGCCGTGATCCACGGCTGGACCGAGACCCTCCGCGACCACGTCGACGAGGAGGGGCGGGACGCGCTCGAGCGCGTGCTCCGGAAGTCCGCGCACGTCATCGAGCTCACCGAGACGGCCCGCGAGTTCGTCGACTCGCTCGCCGGAGACGCGGTGCTCGACGTGAAGCCGGTCGACCTCGGCGACGTGGTGACCGCCGAGGTCCGCACCGCGCGCGACACCTTCCCGAACGCGACGTTCCGCGTGCCGGATGACCCGCCCCGAGCGACCGTCCTCGCGAACGAGATGCTCGCGTCCGTGTTCCGGAACCTCCTGAACAACGCGGTCCAGCACAACGACACCGCCGCCCCCGAGGTGACGGTCACCTTCGAGGCGGCCGACGACCGGGTCCGCGTCCGCGTCGCCGACGACGGACCGGGCGTCCCCGACGCGGAGAAGACGGAGCTGTTCGGGAAAGGCGAGAAGGGGCTCGACAGCGCCGGCACCGGGATCGGGCTCTACCTCGTCTCGGTCCTGACCCGACAGTTCGGTGGAGACGTGTGGATCGAAGACAACGAGCCGCGCGGCGCCGTCTTCGTCGTGGAACTCGCGCGAGCGGAGGCGAGCGACCGAGCGGTCGACGGCGACGCCGCCGTCGGAGCACTCGGTGGCGACGCCTCGGGATAACTCGCTCGCGCGGGCCGAACGGTGGTCTCGGTAGTCGGTCAACTGACGTTGTGACAGGTATGCTTCGGACGGTTTTGGAACCACCCGGATACCCGCCTTTTTGACTTGAGACATATGGTTCTCGTTGTGTTGAGAACCGGTGAAAACGCCACACGGCGACGCCGTGTAGGTCCGGGTGCGAGAATCGAACCCGCGTCTCAGCCTCCACAAGGCTGAAGGATAGTCCACTACCCTAACCCGGACACGCGTCGATATCTATCCCGCTTTGATAAATAACCGTTACGACTCCCGGACGGCCGTGCGGTGCGGTGACGTTCCGGTCTCGACGCCCGTTCGGCGGACGCAGGGGTCACACCGGGTCCGCTCCGACGACCACGCGGTTTTTACTCCCGGCCGGCGTATCCGCGGGCAACCGTGGCGTTCACCGACAAGATCTACGTGAAGAACCACCGGCAGCTCGCCTCCCAGCTGGAGACGAACATCCCGAAGGGCGCGTTCGCCGGCGCGACGCTCGACATGCTGTTCACCGGCGACGGGCTCTCGAAGCTCGACTCGACGACGCGGGACCGGATCCTGGACTTCGCGGAGGACTTCCTCGACTGCGACTGTCAGGCGAACCCCTACTGCGGCTGCCCGGAGGAGAAGTTCATGCGGTACGTGTTGGAGCTCCGGGCCGAGGGGCTCGGCCCGCAGGCGATCGTCGACGTGATGAGCGACGACTACATGGTGTACGCGTACACCGGCGACGTGCTCTCGTTCCTCGACGACTCCGTGCGGCAGCTGGAGGCGATCGAGACCCTCGCCGACGTCGAGAACAACGAGGAGATGTCCGAGCGGGCGCGGCGAGCGAAGCGGGAGCTGTCCGGGTGAGGATTGGAAATCGATGGTGTCGGTGTCGCGGAGGACGGTTTTGTCGTGCCGATCGTATATTTATAAGGGGGCGTTGGTGTCGGCGGAGCAGTGACGACGATCGCCGGTGTTCTGCTCGATCGCTTATAAACAGCTAACCGCAATCTGGTCGTGAACGCCTCCAAAGCCCAGCTGGTCGCTTATAAATCGCTGTTGATGGATCGGCGGTAAAGGCTTCCAAAGCCCCAGCCGTTCTCGGCTCCCACAGCTCGCTGCGGTCCTCGGTCGCTACGCTCCCTGCAGTCCTTGCGTCGCTGGGGTTCGCCGAGAACGGCTGCCCCTTTGAGTCCCACCCCGCACAGCACCGCAGCCTCACGCCTCCCCAGCCTCGTCGGTGGTCCTTCGCTTCGCTCCGGACCACCGACTCCCTCGCGCGTGCTCCTCGCGGGCCGATGGCCCGCTCGGAGGCGCGCGCCACCGCCGTTTATTTATAAGGCTAAACCGCTTCTGGCCGTCCTCGATCCGTTCGCTGTCGTTCCCATCCGCGTGGAGCGTCCGAACGGTCTAAGTGCGCTCGCGCCCGAACTCGAACAATGAGTCTTCGGCCCGCGTGGCTGACCTTCAGGCGATACGCGGCGGCGACGACGGGGATGACGCTGGCGCTGTTCGCGCTCGGCGTCTACACCGCGGCGACCGGCTCGGGACTGGCGTGTCAGGCCCAGTGGCCGCTCTGCTCCGACCAGCTCATCCCCGCATTGACCGTCAACCCGGACTTCATCGAGTGGTTCCACCGCGTGTGGGCGATGGTCACCGGCTTCCTCATCATCGGCGTCGCCGGCTGGGCGTGGCTCGACGGCCGAGACCGGCGAACCCGTCTGGCGGCGACGCTCGCGGTGGTCATCCTCCCGCTGCAGATCACCGTCGGCGCGGTCACCGTCACCGTCGGCGGGCTCGTCCCGGGCGGTTACACCGTCTCGACGCACGCCGCCCACCTGATCGTCGCGCTGGCGATATTCACGCTGCTCGGATTCGCGACGATCTGGGGCGGCGGCCGTGGCTCCCCGCGGCTGCTCCGGGCCGCGGTGGGGATCGCCGCGGTGGGGATCGTCGCCAGCGCGGTGTTCTCCCGCGCGGTCCCGTTCGTCACCTACTCGCCGGGCGCGCAGGCCGGCTTCTACGCGACCGGACTCGCCGGCCACCTCGGACTCGTGGCGACCGTGGCGTACGCCACCGAGGCCGTCCGAACCGGCTACGCGGGACTCGACCGGTCGACCGCGAAGACCGTCCGCCTGCTCGCCGCCGGATCGATGGCCGCGCTCGTCGGAACCCTGCTTCTCGGCCGCGATCTGGTGTTGTACACCGCGTTCTGGCAGCGGCTCAACCTCGTCGCGCTCGGCGTCGCCGCCGCGCTCGCGATCGGCGCCGCGTGGGCGATCAGAGGTCTCGGCGCGGAGGGGACGACGGCGGGGCCGGTCCGCGGCGACTGATCGGATCGCTGCCGACACGTTCTCACTGCGCCGAAACGGGTCACCGCGTCGAAGCAGACGGTACGCGTCGAGGACCGCGCGGCGGTCCCCGGGCTCGGCATCGAGCGGGGGCAGTGAGGGGAGTCACTCCTCGAACTCGGTGACGACCTCCACACCGTTCTCCCCGTACTCGCCCATCGCCGCGATCCTGTCCGAGGCCTCCGACAGCGATAGTTCCCGGGCGACGAGCGCTCCGGGATCGATATCGGTCGCCTCGATCAGGTCGAACAGGTCGTCGTAGCTGGTCGGGGGCATCCCGCGCGAGCCGACGAACGACACCTCCCAGCGGGTCATCCAGTCGGTCGGCAGCGACACCTCGCCGCGCTCGGCCTCGGTGGTCAGCCCCACCTGCACGTGGGTCCCGCGCGGGCGCACGGACCGGACCGAGTTGCGGCACGTCTCGGCGATTCCGAGCGCGTCGACCGAGACGTGGACTCCGCCGTCGGTGAGGGTCCGAATCCGGTCCGGAACCGCCGTCTCGTCGCCACCGAGGTCGTTCGGATTCACGGCCTCGTCGGCGCCCAGGTCGCGGGCGAACGAGAGGGCGTCGTCGTCCACGTCGACGGCGACGACCCGGGCGCCGAGCGCGTCGCCCAGCTGGACCGCCGAGAGCCCGACGCCGCCGCAGCCGTGGACGGCCAGCCGCTCGCCGCCGCCGAGGTCGGCCCGCTCCGCGAGGGCGTGGTAGGCCGTCATGTACCGACAACCGAGCGCGGCCGCCGCGGTCGCGTCGAGCCACGGCGGGCGCTCGACGAGGTTGTAGTCGGCGTCCGGGACGGCGACGCGCTCGGCGAACGCGCCGGGGGAGTCGGACTCGAAGCCGAGCGCTCGTCCGTCGCCGCAGACGTTTCCGTGGCCTCGACGGCACCGCGGGCAGGTACCGTCGCCGAGTGAGAAGGGGACGACGACGCGGTCGCCCGGGGCGAACCGATCGACGGCGTCGCCGACGGCGACGACCTCGCCGGCGGGCTCGTGGCCGAGCACCTGCCCGCGGGGGACGCGGTCGTCGGCCCACTCGCCGTGACCCGCCCACGCGTGCCAGTCGCTCCGACAGACGCCGCAGGCGGCCACGCGGACCACGGCGCCGTCGCGGTCGGGTTCCGGCTCGGGGACCTCGCGGATGGCCAACGGTTCGCCGTGTTCGCGGAGGATCGCCGCGCGCATACGAGCCCCACGGTCCGCCGGGGATTAAAACCGCGTCCGGGTCCGTTGTGGCGTCTGACACGTGGTATATAAATGATACGATTTTGAACGAACGTTGGCCACTCACGTTTGTATTCGCCCGTAGTACGCTTTTTTAACGCTTTTGAGACGCATATTATGTAACTCAGGCAACGTGAAGAACGATAATGGAACTGATATTTGAGAAAGATTTATTATTCCACGGTAAGGTGTGTGTGATGTGACACAGCCGATGGAGCGTCGACCGGGAGTCGCGTATCGGCGCCCGGACGGCGACCCGACGCGGCTCGTCGTCGAGGCCGCCGGCGAGTCGCGGCTGGACCCCGAGTCGCTGCCGCGGTCCGACTGGCTCCGCGTCGTCGAGTCCGCCGACAGGGACCGCCTCCGCGACGCGCTCGACGAGGGCGCGGTCGACGTGACGTACCGGCTCGCGGTCGACGGCGACCCCGAGTGGGTACACGAGCGCGGCGCCCGCGACGAGAGCGGCGACGTCGTCGGCTATCTCTTCCCCGCCGACGACCGGGTCGAGCGCCGCAGACAGCTCGAACAGCAGCGGGAGCGGTTAGAGGAGTTCGCCAGCGTGGTCTCTCACGACCTCCGGAATCCCCTCTCCGTCGCGGTCGGGAACATCGAACTGGCTCGGGACTTCGACGGCGAGGCGGCCGCCGAGCGGTTGGACCGCGCGCACGGCGCCCTCGACTACATGGACGACCTCATCTCGGACCTCCTCGCGCTCGCTCGCGAGGGCCGATCGGTCGAGGAGACCGCGACGGCGGACCTCCGGAGCGTCGTCGACCGGGCGTGGCGGACGATCGGCACCCCCGAAGGCGTCGTCCTGGTCGTCGACGACCCCCTGCCGCCGGTCGAGTGCGACCGGAGCCGACTCCGACAGGCCCTGGAGAACCTCTTTCGCAACGCGGTCGAGCACGGGGCGCCGGACGCCGTCTCCGTCGCTGCCGTGGAACGGGACGCCGGGGGACCGACCGACAGCATCGACCCCGAGACGTTCGGGGGGAGCGAAACCGATCGCTCCGGCTCCGAGGGACCCGCTCTCGAGACGGGAAGTGCGGACTCCGGGACCGTGACCGACCCCGACCCGTCGCTCCGAGTGTTCGTGGGCCGGCAGCCGGACGGGTTCTACGTCGCCGACGACGGCGGGGGGATCGACCCGTCGGAACGCGACGCCGTCTTCGACCCGGGTCACTCGAGCGACAGGGACGGGACGGGGTTCGGGCTCTCCATCGTCGAGCGCATCGCGGAGGCCCACGGCTGGGAGGTGTCGGTGACCGAGAGCCGGGCGGGGGGCGCCCGGTTCGAGTTTACCGGGGTCGACCTCGTCGAGGCCGAGGGAGCCGAGGCCGAGGGAGCCGAGGCCGCCGACGCCGCGCCGAGCGAGTCCGACGCCGCCTCCGAGTCGGGCGAGGTCGGTTCCCGCGGCGAATCGGAAACGGCGCCGGGCGAGTGAGCGCCGCGGCGCCGAGCGAGCGGATCCGGCGGCCGCCTCCGGTCAGATGAAGTCGCTCAGTCCCGCCTGTCCGTCGTCACCGTCGGCGTCGTCTTCGCCGTCTTCGGTCCCCTCGCCGCCGCTTCCGTCGTCAACCGTCGTTCCGCCCGTGTCGCCAGCAGCGCCGGTGTCGCCGGCGCCGTCCGACGGATCGGGCTCGTCGCCCCCGCGACGGCCGCCCGCGAACGCGCCCTCGGCGTGGTCCTCCATCCGCTCCTCGCGGAGCGCCTGCGCGTCCTCGACGACCGATCCAACCTTGTTCGTCGACTCCCCGGAGCCGGTGACGAAGGCGACGCCCGCCTCGTCGAGGTCGTAGGCGGCCGCCATCGCGACCGTCAGCTCGCGTGGCTTGCAGTGGTGGGTGACCGTCTGCAGGAACGGGAGCACCTCGCGGCGCGCGGTCGCGACGCTGCAGCCGCTCGCGGCCGCGATCCGTCCGACCACTTCGTCGGCGGTCGCGTCCGAGGACGACCAGAACTGGGGCCGGCCGTAGCGCGTCCACCCGCCCTTCTCGCCGTCGCGCGCGGCGGCGACGCCGGCGGCGGCGTTGTCGGTGGCGTAGCGCCAGTAGGTGTAGTTCTGGGTGGCCCGAACGCGACCCAGCCACACGTCGGCGTTCGCGAGGAAGTCGTACGCGCGGACCGCCTCCATCGGCTCGTACACGTCGAGGACGTTGTTCTCGATCCACTTCGTCAGGTCGTCCGGCGTCTCGTCGACGGCGTACGCCGACTGCAGCGCCTCCTCGGCGGACTCCTCTTTGAGGACCGCGTCGAGGAACGGGAACAGGCCGAGCGCCTTGTCGCGGTCGCCGGTGACCACGTCCTCGACCGCGATCGAGTCACGGCCCTCCGTGGCGGCCTGCAGGTCGTTGATCGCGCCGCGGAGGTCGCCGCGGTTGCGCTCCGCGATCCGCTCCAGCGCGTCCGACTCGAACTCGATCCCCTCCTTCCGACAGACGTCCCGGAGGACGGGGACGATGGAGCGCGCCGAGACGTCGCGGAACTCGATCTCCTCGGTGGCGTTGCGGAGCCCGCGCGCCATGTCGTAGTAGTCGTTGGCGATGAGAACGATGGGCTGGCCCGACTCCTTGACCAGCTCCGTGATCGCCGAGGCTCCCCCGCGGTCGTAGTTGCCGTGGATGTTGTCGGCCTCGTCTAAGATCACGAGCTGGCGAGAGGCCGTGTCGCCGCCGGTCGCGCCGCCGCCCGCCGCGCTCCCCCCGAGGGTGGCGTTGCGCGCGGCCCGCCCCGCGAAGCGCTCGATGACGTCGGCGGTGCGCTGGTCGGAGGCGTTCAGCTCGACCGTCTCCCACCCCATGTCGTTCGCGAGCGCGTGGGCCGCGCTCGTCTTCCCGACGCCCGGGCTCCCGTGGAGGACGACGGCCTCGCGGTGGTCGTCCCACGAGCGCGCCCACTCCGCGAACGCGTCGCGGGCCTTGTCGTTGCCGCGGACCTCCGAGAGGGTGCTCGGGCGGTACTTCTCCGTCCAGTCGACCATTACCGGAGCAAGGAACGAGCCGCGTTTAGTGGTTGCGGAGCGTTACTCTTCGCTCAACCCTTTCAGGTCGAGTTGCGGAGCGAACCCCTCGTACCCTCGTCGCTGGAGACGATGGTGTCGCCGTCGGATTCGACGAGATGAAGCGCGTCGAAGGGTGTGAACCCGTGGTCTTCGACGTACGTCGCCGCCGCAACAACGGTATCCACGTCGCCGCGAACGTCGACGAGACTCGCGGCGTTCGTCACCACCCGCTCGGTGTCGCGTTCCTCGCGGTAGGCGACCAGTAAGAGTTCGATGAGAGTGAACTGCGACGTCCACAGTTCGTCTCGATCGTTTCGATACACCGTCTCGGCCGCCTCGCCTAACCAGTCTTCATCCTTGATGAGTGCGAGTAGGAAGTCGGTCTCGGCGTACATTCAGCGCCCGGCCTCGTCTACCGCCGCTTCGCGCGCCCGTTCCCGGAGTTCATCGGCCGTTTTCTCGACGTCGGCGAACTCGTCTCGAAGCGCGTCGAGAGGGTCGTCCGCGACCGGAATCAGCTTGATTCCGTCGTGAAGTTCGACGATGTGATACTGATCTCCATGCTGCTCTCGAATCTCTTTCGGGAGCGTCAGACGCCCCCGGTCGTCGAGCGTCACATCGGACATGCTGTATCGTACGGTGGGTACAATAAAAAGAGTTCCCCGGGATCATCTATCTACCCATCACGTCATCTCGACTCGTGCCTCATCTCGACTCGTGCCTCGTCTGTCGGGGACGAGCGGTGTCGCCGGTACACGCGGGATACACGCGATCTGGCCGACTGCTCCGCCTAATCGGTCATTGCCGGACCCAGGAGCGAGCCGCGTGTAGTGGTTGCGGAGCGTTACTCAGCGAGCCGCCCCGACGCGTCACCGCCTTCGGGCCCTCAGTCGGCCGCGACGACCGCCTCGTCGTCGAGCGCGGGTCGGCCGACCAGACGGTCGAACGAGAGCGGGCCGGACCCGAGCGTGAAGACGGCCGACGCCATGCCGAACAGCGCGACGTGGGCGAGGACGGGGTCGTCCGGGAGGCCGAACAGCGTCGTCGTGAACAACACGAACGAGAGCGCGGCCGCGCCGCGGGTGAAGAACCCGGCGATGAGCGCGAGTCCCACCGCGATTTCGGCCACGCCGGCGCCGACGACCCACAGCCCCGGGTCGACGGGAACGACCGACGTGAGGTCGTACTTCTCGACGACGAGCAACGCCCTGCCGGGGTCCGCGAGCTTCTCGATGAGCCCGAGGTACACGAACGTGACTCCCATCCCGACGCGGAGGACGGTCGGGACGTACCGGCGCAGCGGGGCCGTGGACGAGTCGAGGAACGACTTCAGGTGGTGGACGGGATCGATCCGGCCGTAGTACGACCCCGGTGTGCTCGCGACCGCCAGCAGCATGTCGTCGGCGCTCGGCCGACCCCCGCCGAGGATCACGAGCGCGATCAGCACCGGGACGTACTCCATCGCGATGACGGCGGCGGCGTCGACCGAGAGGACGACCCACGCGTACGTCAGCAGGCCGATCGTCGCGGCGATCCGCGTCGCGAGCCCGAAGAGGACGAAGAAGCCGAGCCCGATGAACAACACCCGCAGGAGCGGGCTCGCCCCGGTATCGAACGTGAGCGTCGGCGCGAAGAGGTACCCCTGAAACCCGGCGCCGACGAGCGGGAGCCCGATGGCGAGCCGCAGCATCCACGGGACGAGGTCGGCGTAGCCGGCGAGCTTCTCGCGGAGGACGACCACGTCGGTGATCGTCGGTCGCACCCAGAGGTACGCGGCGAGCCCGGCGACCGTGACGAGTCCGCCGCCCGCGAACACCGCGGCGTTCAGCGGGTCCGACAACACCTCGACGGTGAACGCCACCGCGTCGAGCGGGTCTCCCGTGTCTTCGGTGACGTAATCGACGTGAGCCGCGACCGGCCGCGCGACGAGCGTCGCGAACAGGGCGATCGCGGCAACGGCGACTGGCCGAGAGCGCACAGACATACCGTCCCTATGGACCGGACGTACCTAACGGTGTTTCCTCATGGACATTCGGGAGAAACGCTGAACCGTTCGATATCTCCGTATCGTCGACCAACGAGACCGGTGGGCCGGGGAGGGAGGCCTCCGCCGTGGGAGGCCGCCGCAACGGCGGCTAAGCTGGCCGGTTTCAGACGTTTCGTGTAAAATTTCGTATGGGACCGCTGAGCGGCCGTCATACGGGCTATTCGACCCGCTTANGCGGCTAAGCTGGCCGGTTTCAGACGTTTCGTGTAAAATTTCGTATGGGACCGCTGAGCGGCCGTCATACGGGCTATTCGACCCGCTTATCGCTTCGTTTATCATTGTAAATCCTCGAACTGACTGCGTCGGTTTTCCAAGCGCTTCATCTCCGCACTGAAGTCGTAGTGTTGCCTCACGGTCTCCGGCGTCGCGTCGACCCGCTCGGCCACGTCCTCGACCGAGATCCCCTGCTCCCGCATGTTGGAGATCGCCCCCGTCCGGATGCGGTGGGGAGCGTGCGTCGACGGACAACCGCTCTCGTGGCCGTGCGTCAGGAACTCGCAATCGTCCGGATCCCGGTCGTGCGGACAGTCGCCGACCAGGCACGGCTGCGTCATCCGGTACATCCACCGACGAACGCTCGCATCCGTCGGGCGACCTTGGACCGTCGTGACGAGCGGCTCGCGTCCCGCATCGTCCGTCACTCCGACCCTCTTCGTCTCGATGTAGTCCCGGAGTACCTGCACCTCCTCGTCGGTCAGCGAGACGACGCGCTCGCTCTTCAGGTGGTTCTTGAGCCGGGTCCCCGTCCCCGGGCGACTCACCATGTAGAGGTGCGGGCCGATCTCGTCCGGGAGGTTCTCCGGCTCCTCGCCGATCTCCCGCAGGCGATCCTCGTCGATCTCGCCGTCGAGCGAGAGGTCTCGCACGTCGATAGCGCGGAGATCGCTGTACCTGAACGCGAACCGCCACATCAGCAGCATGACGACGTGGTTGCGACTCGCGTACTCGTACCGCTCCAGAAACGCGAGGATCTTCCGAGCCCGGGCCGGGGAGATCTTCTCGGTGTTCGTCTGCTCGTCGGCCGTCGCCGACGGCTTGAGCAGCTGCACCTTGTCCGGCATCTCCGGTTCGGTCGCTTCGATCGCGACCAGGAACTCGAAGAACTTCTTGATCGTCCCGAACTCGTTGTTCAGCGTCGTCTTGTTACACGACTGCTGCCGATGGGCGAGAAACTCCTGTAGCATCCGCCCGTCCACATCGTTGATGTTCAGCACGTCCTCCGCTTCGAGCCACCGCACCAGCCGCATCAGCCGGTCGTTGTAGGTCCTGATCGTCTGCTCCGTGCTGTCCATCTCGCGCTTCGAGACGAAGCGCTCGACAGCCGTCCGCGGCGGTATCGGCCGGAGCCCGTCACCGCTCTCGGTTCCGAGGCTCATGACCCCTGCATCCCCGTTGCGACGTGATCCGAAGACCGGCTCCCGCAGTTCGGACAGGAGTTCCCGTTGACGAACCGGTCGACGAGACGGTCGCAGTTGCTACAGCGCCAGAGCTTCCGGCTCACGGCGCGACCACCTCGCCCGTCCGGAAGGACTCGGGAGCGATCCCCGCTCGCTGGCGGGCGATGTCGACCGCGGCGTCGTCGGTCGCGACGACGCTCACGTCGACCTCCTCGCGGAAGACGTGGTCTCCCGCGCGAAGTTCGACCTCGACGCGCCGGCTCACGCGTCGGCCTCCGGGGCGTCGGAGCCCGCCAGCTCGTCGTAGTCGAGATCGCGGAGTTCGTCGACGACCCACCCGGCGTCGCCCGGTAGGTTCCGGGCGAGTCGGTGGACATCGTAGTCGGCGACGACCGCGCCGGGCGTCATCACCGCGTAGAGCAGTTGCGGCGAGTGGTAGCCCGCCGGCTCGAGTTCCGAGTCGGCATCGGGTTCGAGGCGCTCGACGCCGACCGTGTACGCGGTCACCTCGCCGTCCGCGATGCGGGTGAACCTCACGCTTCACCCCACGGGTCGAACTCCGCGGGCTCCTCGGACTCGGCGGCGAGTAGCTCCTCGATCTCGGCGGCTCCGTCGTCTTCCTCCAGCGACGCGGCGAGTACGCGGAGCGCCTCCGCAGGCGTCTCGCCCGAACACGGGAGTTCGAGGCCGGGAGCGTCAACGCTCCATTTCGTCTCGATGTCGTTGTCGAAGTCCTCGCCGCGCGTCTGGTAGGTCTCCAGCGTCAGATTCGCGACCCGGTCGTCGAACCCGGGCATCAGGCGTCACCTCCGGCGACCCACCGATCGCGGCGGTCGAGGGCGTCGCGGGCGGCCTCCGTGAGCGCGTAGTCGTTCGTCCGGTTGTCGCGCTCGCCCTTCTCGACGAGCCCCTTGTCGACGAGCTGGTCGAGGTTCGGGTAGAGCCGCCCGTGGTTCACGTCGATCCCGTAGTACGCCTCGAGGCCGGCTCGGATCGAGGTTCCCTTCTGGTGATCCTCGTGGTCGAGCAGTCGGAGAATGTCCCGCTGGAACGCGGTGAGATCGGCGACAGCGCCCGTCCCGTCGATCTCGGGCGTCTCGCCGTGCGCCGCGCTACTCATCGCGCACCTCCCGCAGATCGCTCTGGAGGTCGCCGAACGCGTCCGCGCACTCTCTGCAGAGCGCGCCGCCGAACGACGCGTCGTAGCCGTCCGCCGACGCCTCGCACAGCCCGCAGCCGCCGTCGTTGTTCCCGCTCGGTTCGCCGATCGTCGCGCAGGGCTTAAGCCCCGCAGTTGCCTTCGTTCGCATGGTTCTGTGGTTTCAGCACAGAACCCGACCCGGTCGGGTGTCTCAGCACCGCGACCGGGATCCTACACTTTCTCACTAGCCGAGGGTTCGTCACTCGGGCTCCGTATCTACACCATTATACTGACTGTTCATAAATGTACTGCTCGATAGAATATGCTAGTTTAGGAAATATCTAACCCATATACTACTTTAGTATCGATACCCGCAAACGAAGATGTAGCAGTTCAAAATTGAGCACAATGAGAAAGAGCACTGATTGGATGACCATTTGGGATGACCGAATAATGGAAATTATCCAAGACGGAGGCCCCACATCTGCGAGTGAATTGAATAAGGAAGACTATATTCGCACGAGCAGGCCAAACATTTCTCGCCGTCTTAACAAACTCGCAGATCATGGACTTCTCCACCGACTTCCAAACGGAGTATACAGTCTGACTGAAAAGGGCGAAAAGTATCTCGACGGAGATCTTGACGCCGAGGAACTCAACGAACAGACACAGAATGGTGACGAAGGTGCGCATGCCGGACCCTGATTATGATAAAGAAATCGGCGGACTGGCTGGTGCAGGAAGACGATCAGATTCTTGAGTATCTCAGCCGCGAAGACCCCGCGTCGTGGTGGCAGATCGCTCATGATCTCCACCTCAGCGGTCGTCTCGTTCGAAGTCGCCTCCGCGTTCTTGCGAACGCCGACTGGGTCGCTGTCGACGATCGCGGCGACCTTGACGACCACTGGTCGATCACAACACGTGGTGTTGGCTACCTCGCTGGCTACGTCGACGCCGAGCTGATCCGCCCGCTCCCCGCGTTTCGACCTCCCCACGCGACACGCCCCGGCTGGTGGGCCGGGTTCGGGTGACTCTTCAGATACCCGTTAGAGGTAGCGGAGAGTTCCTGCGGAATTTGGTTCTAATTGAACCTCTACTGACCCGGCTCAGCGTAGTCAAGATTTTTGAAGGGAACATAGCCGATGCGATTCCCTTCCTCATCTCTCAGAATTAATCCGCTATCACCTTCCTGGATATCGTGTGCTTCGAGCTCCGCGTTCTTGGCTTGGATTTTTATTTTGGCCATATCGGAAATTCACATAGCGCCAGAGATGGCTTTAATCTGATGTGATCGATCGGAATACGTGATCCATAATCTGTGATCCTCCTCCTTCTGCCAATCTATTCGATAATTCCCCTGCCTCTACAACACCTACGTGTTCGTTTGGATAAAGGAAGATTAAGTCCACACGGTCGTAGGATGGGTAGACGAATATGATTTCACCACTTTCCCTGATTTCGTCGAAAGGAACCGGATCTAACATCTTGCTCAATAGTTCGCCAGAATCCGAAGGATTATTCCTTAATTCCTCTGCTAAATCGTCTTTCTGAGAATTATCTACCGTCAATCCAGTATCCGTGTACTCGATCACACCTTTCTCTTTTAGATACTCTCGCGCTGCCTCGACATTGAACGAACCAACCAGTTCAAGATCTACGTAGTCTTCGTGGATTGGATGCGCTAAGAAACGTACGTATCCATACAGTTCAGCGACGAATTCATCTCGTTTCATGTCTCCCTTCCCTGACCTCCGATCATCATCATCTTCTCGGGTGAGATGATACAGAACTGAATTTTCGTCAAATCCGATCGTAAAGTGTCGATTATTCCAATCGTTCGTGATGGAGTATCCAGGCCCGTTAGAAGACGGAACAAATCCGAGAGTCTGTCCGTCAAACCGTATTTTTGTATCCTCGCCAGTAGTATCTACGTGGATTGTATCAGCGATAGCGTCTTCGAAGTTGAAAGTGTTCACGAGTCATGATAACTCTCTTGAGAATAATCAGTCTTTGAACATAAAAGTATCTCCGAAGTAGATTGTCCTGACAACGAATTTGTACTGAATTCTATCCCTTCTTGGAATGATTAGTTACTCTCCGACAGCCTCCTCGACAATCGCAATATCCTCCTCAGTCAGCCCGTACAGTTCGTAGACGATCTCGTCGATAAGCTGGTCCGTCTGCTCGATCTTGGCGTCGAGCTCCTCGGCGCGCTTCTTCGTCTGCAGGTAGTTTTCCAGGTCGTCGGCCACGTCGTCGACATCGGGCAACTCGATCGGCTTCAACCGATCGACGACAATTCTCATGCAAAGTATTCCGACCGAAACCTTATCACAGGTCGACAGTGCAGTAGCACTTAATGCAGGATATCCTACGTTCCATCTTCGAGAGCGTCCAACAGAATCCTAACCTCTCCGAAAGTGAGGTAATGGATATTTTTGTTGATGAAGGGTTCTTTTCTGAACTCGGATACGAGGGTTTCGGAGTCGATATTCGCTCAGAGGAAAGTATCGTTGGAAAGGGACGTGCAGACTACTCGGGAAAAGACGACCTCGATAACACTGTATTTACGATCGAATTCAAGAAACCGTCTCGAGATGAGGATCTAGCGAGTCACAAGCCCCAACTATGGGAGCAATATGTGAAACCTCTCAAATCACAGTATGGTGCTTTGACTGATGGACAGGAATTTATTCTATATGAACGAGGGGCACGCAACCGAGCGGAACGCATCTTCCGCAATTCGCTAGAAGATATCACGGACGACGAAGCTGACGAGGTCGCTAACCTTCACAAACCAAGTTACGAATTCAGCACGAAGGCCGACCTTACCGAATATCTTGATTCGATTGATTCTGTGTCCATTGGAGAGGTAATTGATGGTGAGCGAGTTGGACAGAATGAGTTCCTGTCTACCTTCGCTAACGAGCAGAACACCATCTTCTATGAAATGCTCGAAAAGACGTACAATCTTCTTGAATACTACGTTGAACGTGACCAAAATGCATTCCCTAAGGACGCTTACGAGTTCTGGGAGGAGTACTATTCAGCAGAACCAAAATGGAGTGATCTCCCCGATGAGTGGCAAGATATCGCAGGATCAGCAGCGAACAAGCAAAAAGTCATGTTCGCTGTTGAAACCGTTCAGTCGCTACTCGGGCGATTCATGCTGGCGAAGGCCTGCGATGACTTCGATTTCCCTTCTCTATCTCTCTCGGAGTTCATACTCGGGAACACGCGTGAATTCCGTGATACCGTCCCTACGGGGTCCTACACAATCGCTGCGAGAGATCTGATGGACCAGATGCGTCAGGAACTCGTGGAATCGATCTTCGAGCAGGATATTTATTATTGGTGGAATGCTCCTGTCGAGGATTACGATGCAGGTGATGTCCGAGATCTAAGTCAAACTGAATGGCCGCAGGCCATGCAAGAGTTTGATCGGACATTGCTCGAATTCATCCTGTCCGTTTCACGCTTCAACTACAAGAACATCCGCGGCGACCCGCTCGGAGAATTGTATCAAAAACACTTCACACAGGAAACCCGCCGTGCGCTGGGTGAATTCTACACACCGCCCACTTTGGCAGAATACGTTTTGGACTCCGCGGGTTATGATCCTCTGGAAAGTGACCGCGATCTTCGCCAACAACGGCTCATTGACCCTTCTTGCGGTTCAGGTACGTTCCTAATTCAGGCCTTGGAGAAGTACCGTGAACAGTGCGGTGAGGACACGAACTGGGCGACAGAACTCCGTAACCTGTGTGAACGGTCCCGACTCGTTGGATTGGACATTCACCCCTTCGCCGTAGTGCTTGCACAGATTCGATTTATGCTCGACATCCTGCCGGAGTACGGGGAAGCTGTCGAGCAAGAAGGGCCTGGTTTCGTCCTCAAACGACTCCCGATTTACCGCACAGACTCACTTATCGATGAGAGCCAGGTTGAGGAAGGTCTACAGCGGACACTCACAGCCAGCCACGACGAAGGAATGATTGAATTCAAGATGCCTCTGCCAATTCGGCAGGGTAGCGATTTTGAATCTCTTCCCTTCGAACTACCCGAGTTTAGCCACGTACAGGAGGAAACTCTACATGAAATTCAGAACCAACAGCAGTACTTCTCGGCACTACTCGGTGTATTCGACGCGGTCAAGGAAATCGGTGGTCGGCAAGAACGCTATGAGGTTGAGCAGGACGAATTGGAGTCATACTTTACCGACTACTTTGAGCCTCACATCAACACAGAGCAGATTGCAAACGTCTTCCTTGACACAGCAAACGGGTTCCTCGGAACTGTTGAAGAGCTACGTCATGACTACAACGATGGCCGACTGTTGAAACTCATTGAGGACGTTGTGCTCGCGTCCGTCGTTAAGAACGATATTTCACATGACTACGTCGTCGGAAATCCACCGTGGGTTGCTAAGCAGAATAGATACACTGGGGATGACCAGAATCGACGGATGCAGCAACTCTACTATTCGGCTTGGGGCGAATCAGATCCCTATATGGAGTTTATCGAGCGCGGCCTCGACATGCTTCACACCGGGGGGAAACTGGGATTCGTCGTGTCAAACCGCTTTCTCTACAATTCTGGCGCAAAAGAGGTTCGAGCCTTACTTGCTAAGAATGAAATTAAGGAGATCATCGACTTCACTGACGTTCCGATATTCCCTGAAGCAACAAATTATACTGCCACTGTTACAGTTGAAAAAGAAGTTGAAAACGACGACTGGAGCTCGTTCGTTGAAGATGGGTCATTTACCAGTGATTATACGATTACTGGAACACGTGTTCGACAATGGGACGTAACTAATGACTCGGATGTCATCGATATTCCTGCACTTGTTGAAACGATCCGTTCGAGAGATCCTCACCCGACAATCGAGTTTTTCGACGTAGATTCATCCGTATTCCAAGAACGGGTCTGGGTAAGCCGCGGAGAAGTGTACCGAGAGGAAAATTCCACTAGATATACTGCTAATGGTCAGCGGGTCACTGTGTCGAATCAACTCCCGATAGCAGATACATGGCCATTCTGCCCAGATACAGAACAGCAACTCCTTGATAAAGTCGAGGAGCGGATGGACTTGCGGCTCGGTGACAGGCGTGTTATCAGAGAAAATAAATTAGAAGATGCACCAAACCTTGTTGGTGACGACATTAGAGTTGGTATTCAAACCAGCGGTGATAGTGCTTATATCGTTCATCCTACTATTGGAATTAGTAAGGAAAAGTTCGCCGAGATAGATACTCTCCCGATTACTCCTCGTGAGATTGATGAAACATATACTGTCGAAACAGACCTACTGAAGATCGATATTAGTAGCGAGGATGTTGACCGATGGCTTCCCTCGTGGGACAACCGTCTAGTCTTCGTCCCCTACAAACAAGGAGATGAAAGAGCAGAATTAATTCGACCAAAAGAACTGCACGACGAGTATAACCTCACTTGGGAATATTTCACGGAACCAATCGTCTTGGAAACACTATCTAATGACTCTGTAGAGCGTGAGGAGATCCACAACCGACTTGCGTTTGAGTTGGGCGTCATTGAGGAAGATGAGGTCATCGACGATAACGGAAATGAAAACTTCAGACTCCCTGATCTGAGTACATCTCAATATCAAGAATTGAGTAACGAGCTGCGAGCCAACGTAGACTGGCTCGATCGGCATGACGAGGGNGGTATCGGTACATGTATCGGAAGAATATCGAGATATTACCACGCCCAAAAATCCTCACTGGTGATCTTGTACAGCGGAATAAATTGTGCTTTGATGAGAAGGGAATAATGGCTCCGCATAATGTGAGCGTGTATAGTTTCGTTGTCGATGATGACAAAAAGTATGTGATAGCAGGGGTTTTGAATTCCTCGCTGTTAGAATACTATCACAAGCACTATTCACGTATTCACAAGGGGAAAGCATTCAGATATATTGAGGATTACATTTCGAAGTGGCCGATTCAGATCCCAGAAGGAGATGTTCGTGGAACGATTGAGTCGGCGATTCAAGATATTCTCCATCTAAAAGACTTAGAAGCGAAGATTCCCCAGTTCCCTGACCCCTATATCATACAGGCGCGAGAGAGCGGGGAAGAGTTCGTCAACGTAACCTTCACACCGGATTCGTCGTTCATCGCGTCACCATCTATTCAGAACGACCTCCAAGGAGATGTCACTTTAATTCTTGATGATGGTCAGTCACTTTCGGAGGGGATCGATTCAGAGAGAAAAGCCGAATACGTGCAGGAAGCGCTTCAGGGGACTCGACTTCGTCAAAATCAAACTGTCTCGATTCCTGTCCCACTACGTGACGACATAGCCATAGAAGCTCTCACGGAACTGCAAGAGGATATCTCAGAACGCGACGAGGGCGATCTTGACGAACTTGAGCAAGAGATCGACGAAGCTGTATTTGAACTCTACGACATGTCAGAACAGAGTTTACAAGAGCACGTATACCGGTTCAACAGCCAGCACGAGTCAGTACAGCCGTTAGATCTACTAGAGTGAATTCTAGATAGTACTCGCTCTCTCGTACATCTCCAGCTGGTCGTAGAACTCGTCAGTCACCGTGTCGGGCATCGTAACGCGAAACCGTCGCTCCTCCCACGGCTCCCGGCTCGTTACAACCAACTCATTTACCGTGAGATCGGGATTGAGCGTAGCACAAAAGTTAGACTCGTGGAGACAGAGGAGATGCTTGAGCGGAAACGTGTGCGCGTACACCGCTTTGTCGACGTAGCGCGTTTTGATTCCGACAGTATCGAACGGGTCAAAGCCGACCGGATCGGGAATTGTGCCGTCGGCGTTGCGAACGAGTTCCTGTACCTTTGTCATGCACCGATCGACACAGATTTTCTTCAAAAGTGTACTCAGAACCCGAACTGAAAGTGGAACTGTACATACGTCGACGCGCCTCCCCGCACGTCGGCGTGTAGCCTCGTACATCCCCGGGGACCCCTGTGCGCAACTCCGAACCGCGCGCGTACTGCGACGCCGACCGCCGCGCCCGCTCGCCGCTCGACCGCGTGGTCGCTGACGCCGATTCGACCAACCACGTTCAGTTACTTGTCGTCGAGCGGATTCTCGACGTTCACGCCGACCTCCATCCCGCGGGGGGGTGGGGGGCTGGCGCACGCGCGAGCGCGTAATCCCCGACTCGGCCGGGTTCGGCTCGATCTCGCCGAGTGATTGAAATCGGTTTCATCTGCCGCTCCCTCTCTGAACGTCCGCCGAGCTGATGCCGAGCTTCCCCGGAACCGATCGACGAGACCGTCGACGGCGTCGACCGCGGTAGCGATCTCACGCCGGATACCGTGTTCGGCTCGCTGTCTCCGCTGACGAGTCGGTCGCCGGTGCATTCTCACTCGACCTGCCCAACCGCTCGGTCGTCGACACCGACGCCGCGATTCTCCGAGCGAACTTCCGATCGAACGATCGAGTAATCAGAAAATTTGTCGTATCTATGGATATGAATACACCAGAATGATACAATAAACCCGTGTTTTCAAGTTCCACCGAGACAATAGGTAATCGATGTCCGGAGATATCCGCAAGCTGCGAGATCTCGGCAACGGAAGCGGCGGCGTGGTCATCCCGAAAGAGCTCCTCCGCGAGTGGGGACTAGTCGACGACGACGACGAGTTGGTCGACGCGCACCTCTACTCGTCCGCCTCTGACGGTGTCCTCACGGTCCAACCGCTCGACGTGGGCGGTCTCGGAGACGACTCACAGCCGAAACGCTCGACCGGCCGCTCGATCCCGGCGTCGAAAGCCGACCTGTAACCCCGGTCTTTTCCTTCGACCGTTCGCCCGTCAGCTCGCTCACCGAGCCGACGCTCTCTCGCGACGATCGACTCGGTCCGTTCCCCCTCCCCGTCACGTCCCTGTACATACGCTCGCGCATGGGCTCGGATCCTCAGCAGGCAGCAGCAAACCCGAACCGGCCGGCCTCAGAGATCGCCATATCGAGATCTGCGGAGATATGGCTCTGGAGAAATCCTCCGTGACTGATGAGAACCGTTTGCAGAATGCAGAGCGTGTAGTTAGCATCAAACGTTCTCGTTTCACAAAAAAGAACATCTCTCAGCATTTCAGTCGGACATCACCCGCGTTTGACTCTCTCGTCCGCCAGTAGAACAAATCCTGATTATTCGTAATAAAGTTCAATTAACCTATAATTATATGATGTTGGATGTGAATGTCAGAGGTGAGACGAGAGCATGGACAAGTACACCACAGAGAAAATAAATCAACGATTCGCACTGTTAGACCAGTACGAGCGACGGTGTATTATCTATTTCCTGCAAGAAACTGAGACTGGTCACGTATCGATCAGTGACTTGGTCAACCACCTCCAAAGGCAGGATCAGACACCAGGCGAGCGTGACAAACTCGCAATTGCCCTACGCCATAGCCACCTTCCCAAACTAGGTACAATTGATACGTTTGATTTCGACCCCCGTTCCGAGACAGTCCGATACGACGGTGACGAACTTCTCGAAGCACTTCTCGAACCGATCTCGGAGACCCACAGTCCAAGCATCTGAAAAACAAGTAACTCTCCTCTTTCCCTCCCTCTATGATAGATTCGCGTTCTGTATTCAGCACGGTCTTGCTAGACTATCAACGAAAGAGGATTTCAGCAGAGACGGAGATCTCGATATAGATTTCGGTCAGACTCGGTCGATGTGATCGTAGACGCGTTCGGTCGTCTGGATACTCGCGTGCCGGAGTCGGTTCCGCACGTCATAGAACGTGTTCCCGTCCTCGACGTTAAGCATCCGATAGGCGACGCTGTGGCGGAGCGTGTGCGGCGTCACGTCTTCCGGGTTACCTCGCCCGGCGACGGTCATGGGGCGCACGTCGGCGGCGACAGCCGCGTCTCGTACGACGTTCCGCACGGACTCGGTCGACATCCGGTCCGACTGTCGCGACGGCCACAGCGCCGCGGTGTCCTTCCAGCGACCGGCGAGGTACATCCGGAGCGTCCGCACCGTCTCGTCGGCGAGCTCGATCTCGGTGTAGCTCGGCGAGCGGTCGGTCGGGTAGTCTTTCTGGAGATCAGCCGGGAGCGCTATCACCCCGTCGTCGAGGTCCAAGTGGTCGTCGACATCGAGCGCGATCGCCTCGCTCACGCGAAGCCCCGAGTCGTACAGCGTCGCGAGCAGCGCGTCGTTGCGAGTAGCGAGGTACGTTGCGCTCGACTCGACCGTCGCACTCCGCATCTTCTCGACCTGTTCCGGTTTCAGCCAGACTGTCGCCTTCTCTTGAGTTTGGGAATCCATTTTTCGGTGTGTTCTGAGGTGGGTTGTTTATAAGCAGTACAGCAGGGAAGAGCGGTCAGTTTGGGAGTCTATAGAAAGAATCCCAAACTCGTCTTAGGCGTTGACACACCCTCCGACCGGTTCATCAATCTCATACTCACTCGGTATCGCCCTCCTCTCTCGAGATCTCAGTGTACTGTGCCATGCGCGTGGCAGCGATCCCACAGAGCAACGCGATCAACGCCGTCGTCGAGACGACACCCGGATGCTCAGGGTACAGCACCAGGGGGACGATCGCCCCAGCCGCGACGAACGCAACGCCAACCCACGTCGCCGGGTGCGTGAGGTGCCGGTACGCTACCGAGCGTTCACTCGCCATCGTAGACCTCCGGCTCTAGAAGCTCTCGTACGTCACACAGCCGCTGCCAGCCGGCCACAGCGAACTCCACTCCCCGGAAGAGCCAGTACATCAACCCCGCCGCTCCGATGTAGAACGTCGCAATGAACGGGTACACCACGAGCAGCGGCGTGAGCCGAATCCGTCCGTAGGCCGTCCGCTGCCGCCACTCGCTCCGCAGGTGAGCGACATCGCAGCCGACGCCGTCGACGACAGCGACAAACGCGTCCGAGACTTCCTCATTCGTCGTCATCGGCCACCTCCAGAGTGTCCCGGTTGATGTCGATACACTCCGCGAGTTGCTCTCGGCGCTCGCGGATTCGGTTCTCGACCTCGCGTTTCTTCTCTAGATCGACGTGTTCCTCGATCGCATCTCGAACGAGCTCCTCGAGGAACTCCCGCTCGAACTCCTTCAGTGCGTTCAGTTCGACGTTGGTATCGCGTCCATCGGAGACGTACCGACGGAACGACCGCTTGATCGTCGCGTCCTTGTCCGAAGACGAAGGTACCGGATTCTCGGGAAGTTCGAACTTCTCGATGTGTTCGGTGTTCAGAGCCTTCCTCTCCAGCTCGAAGGTGCCGTCGTAGTTTGTGAACCAGAACGGAGCACCGTGTTCGGCATCGTAGTATCGAGGATCGTCGGAACCAGGAAAGTCCCGACCAAGGTCGATACCGTAGTACCCCATCGCGTCGAGGATGCTGACAGGAGCGTGAAACCCAGAGGGATTGTAGTCTCCGAAATAGAGGATTCTGACATCTTTCCCGTCGGCGATCTTCTCTCTGAGTCGGTTACTCGCTTGGTAGACCTTCGAGTCGGACCAGTCCCCGCGAGTCGCCTCCAAGCGGACGTTGTACTCCTCGCAGACCGGCGCGAAGACTGACGCGAGGCTTTGCTTCTCAAGCCAGACCTCGACGTAGGACTCCTGCTCGCGCCAGAAGTCTTCCCAGTAGTCGTTCCACACCTCGTCGACGCGATCTTCAACGAAGTGATCGGGATCACGCCAGCCGGTCGCTGCGACGTTCTCCGCCGTCCGTGAGGCGTCGACGATCTGAGCAGGATCGATGTAGCCGGCGCGTCGCCCCTTCTTGACCGCCCGCTTCACGTAGCGGTACTCCCACTTGTGACCGCGAGATTCGAGCGCGTAGTACACGTCGCGAACCGTACGCTTCTCGCCCGAGGACAGCACGTCCTGGATCTGCGAGAGGATGGCCCGATACTTCTTGCCGGGATTCCACTCGCCCTTCGTCGTGTCACTCGCCATCGTAATCACCCATCTGCTCGACCTGCTCAGCGACCGGCTTGAACTCCCACGAGCCGAGCGACCCGCCGTACAGGTCCCCATACGAGTCAGCGACCGAGGTCGCCGTCGCCCGATCCGTCCGCGACGTTTCACCCGGCCGCTCACACTCTGCTTCGCGCCGCTGATCCTGCACCAACTGCAGGAGTAGCGCGTTCTGTAGCTCGATCGCCTCCGCGATCCGCTCCAGGTTCTCGTCGCTCATTGGTGACCTCCGTTAGACCTCGATCGGCTCTCCGTCCGACTCCTGTTTCGCGCACTCCAGACACCGCTCGCCGGCGAAGCCGGGCGATGTCGCGAGCAGTTCCGCCGGCTCGTGACACCCGTCGCAGACAGCTTCCTCCGAGACGCCGTCTTCACGCCGGCGCTGCTCTCGCTTCTCGTCTTCCGCCCACGCTCGGACCTGCTCTTGCGTGATCGAGGCGTGCCGAGCGTGCTCGACCGGCTCGATGTTCTCTGGACGGTTGTCCCACTTGACGCAGTTGCGGTGGTGCACGTCCTTCTCTGCGAGATCTTCGAGTACCGACTCGATCGGCTCGTCGAGCGAGTAGCACTCGACGACCGCGAGCAGTCGGTGGTGCGCGACGTACACGTCTTCGCGACCGGCGCTCGCGGTATGCGGCCGGTGTTCGGTCGAACGCCAGCGCTCGTAGCCTGCTCCGCTCCCGTCACCAGGCTTCGCGTGCTCGAACCGCGCGAACGGCTGTACGCGGTTCTCACCGAGGTGATAGTGTCCCACACCTTCATCACCTACTCTGAATCCGCGGCGCCAGCATCATTCGCACGCTGCCGAAACCGTCCGCGAATTCGTAGTCCATCTTCATCGGCGTATCCTCAGCGAACCGCACCCGGAGATCCGTCCCGCTGCTCACCGGCTTCAGTAGTCCACTGTACTTCGATCCTTGCGTCGACCCGCCGGTCAAGTACGGAACCGAGTACATCGCCACCGCGTCAGACGCGAAGTTCGCTTCCGACATCTTCTCGGGTCCGAGAACCGTCTTGATGTCGTCGGTGTCGCCGTGCCCACAGATGACCAGTTTCCCGTCGTCGACAGCCGACTCCAGCTCGACGTGGTCGCTCACGAGAGCGCTGTTCTCGATCGCTTCCGTCACCACCCCCGCATCGGCCGTGAACTCGCTGTCGAGGTCGAGATCCGGGATATCCGGCTCGTCGCGCATCATGTCCGTGTTGATGCCCGCCATTTCCACCTCGACGTTCGTGTGCTCGATCTCCACCGAGAGCGTCTCCGGCTGGAACGTGAGCGTGATCGGATCCGCGCCGCTCGCCCCGTCGATGTAGTCGTCGAGGCGCTGCAGGTTCAGCCCGATCGGGAACATCCCGTCACCGACCGACTCGAACGCGCCCGGCTCGACCTCGATCTCGACCATGGCCACGTTCGCCGGGTCGACAGCCATGACCGACAGCCCATCGTACCCGAGCCGGAAGATCGCCTCGTCGACGACCGTCAGCAGCTGATCGACGACTTGCTGGAGCACCTCAGAGCGGATGACGACGGACAGGTTTCCGGCCTGATCCGACTCCACGTCCGGCGTCTGTTCCCCCTCGACAGCGCCCTCGGTCTCTTCCGCGTCAGCCGCTGCCATTAGACACCACCCCCGACATCCTCGACAGTCGCGTCCTCGGCGTCGGTACTCTCGTCGATTTCGGTGGTGTTGGCACTCATAGTCGTCGTCTTCGCGAATCGCTCAGTCGTCCGCTCGATGCTCTCCGGCACGCCGCTCAGCGTCTGTTCCAGCTCCTCGGCGGAGATCGCCGCCGGCGCTTCCAGCACGAGCGAGACATCGCCCTTCTCGACGCTCACCAGCGCTCGATCGCCGACCACGTCGACATCGAGAACCGCCGGGTGGTCCGTCGCCGCTGTGTCGGGCGTCTTCCTCCGTACTGTTCCACCGTCCGTCGCGACTCTCTCGCCGGCCGCTTCGGTGAGGTTCTCGGACGGAGAGCGGTTCTGCTCCGCTGTGCGGTGACGATCAGTCATCCGACACCCCCAGGGAGAATCCGCCTTCGCTGCCGGGCTTGTGGATCGTCGCCTTGTCGTCGCCCTCGCTGGCTGTGAACAGGAGGTTGTCTCCGTGCTCGATCTCCCACTCCATCGCCAGCGCCTTGGGAATCGTTACGGTGAAACTTCCATCGCCCTCCTGAATCTGCCGCCCTTGGGCGAGGAACCCCGTGATTCCGCGATCCTTGTAGCCGTCCGACTTACTCATCGTCGCCACCCCCGCAGAGCGCTTTCCCAGAGGTACAGCCGTTGTAGCGACACTTCGAACAGAACCGGAGCCCTCCGTTGGCCCCGTCGCACGCCGGGCACTCGCAGTCTCGAGAGGGGTGCCGGCTGCCGGTGTCCTGTCGATCCCCGTCAGTAGCGTTCGCGTCGGCGTTCGTGGCCGTGCGAGCCGATGTTGCTCGACTCATGCTTCCCTCCAGTACTCGACCTCGTGGCTCGCGTTCGACGTGTCGTGAGCCCACGGCGAGTCGTCGCCCACCTCGAGCAGCAACGTCTCCGTCTCCTCACACGTACAGCAGTACGCGTAGATGACGCGTCGCTCGTCGAGGTCGGTCTCGTAGGGCTCAGGCTCGGACGGACCGCGCTTGTCGACGTTCTCGGCGGCTCCGACCACGCGCTCACTACTCGCCATTGGCCACCTCCGCGCCGGCCGCCGCCAGCTCGTCGAGCCGCTCACGCGCCTCCCCACCGTCCGTCGCGGCCTTCGGCGCCGGTGCGTCTGGTTCGGCGTCGACGCTTGCCGTCGTGTCGTCGAGCGATCCGACGATGACCCACACGTCGTGAACGCCTTGGTGGAGCCGAATCACGTCCGCGGCCTTCAGCGGCTTCACCACGATCCGCCGGATCGCGTCGGTCTTGATGTTCAGGTGGTTCGCGAGAACCGACTCCGCCGTCTCCAGCTCGATCCGGCCGCCGATCCCGGTCCACTCGACGAGCTTCCGGTGTCCCTCGCGGGCCTTCAGCGGGATCTCGCCGTCGCTGCTCTCGCTCGCCTCGTCGTTGTCGACGTACGCCTCCGAGACCGCGAACCGAATCGCGTCTGCGAGCGACCCGTGTTCCTCCTCGGCTTCGGCGAGCGCCTCAAGCCGTTCGTCGTCGCTGATCGTCGCCTTCGCGACTCGCGACTCACTCATCGAGCATCACCTCCTCGGCCTCGACGACGCGCTGGAACTCGTCGCGGTCGCCGTCGTTGTCCGGGTGCGTCTCCGCCTTCCGAGCCCGTGCCGCCGACTCGACGACGTTCTCCGGTGCATCCGGCGCGACGCCGAGCACCTCGTGCGCCGGTTGCCTCGTGGCAGTTCCGGCGACTGCGTGGTCACCGTCTCCCGGCGGGAGCCGCGCCGCCGCGAACTCCGAGTCGCCCGTCTTCACCGGCCGCTGGCTCCGCATCCGCGTCTCGTTGACCCACTTGAGCACGTACCGGACGTTGTCGCGGAGTAGCGGCGAGGCGTCGCACGCCACCGCGAACTGCTCTTCGTCGTCGGTCCACCGCAGCACGAAGCCCGGATCGTCCGGGTTCGCGTTGTGCAGCGGGAGCCCGTTCGACTTCGTGTGTGAGTTCCCGATCGACGCCCGCCAGTGGTCGACGCCCATCCGGTCCATCTCGGTCTCGAGTTCCGAGGTCGTCGTCGCGAGCGTCGCCTCGAAGCTCCGATTCCGCTCGCGCTCCGACCCCGGCGTTCGCTCGAACCGCACCGGCCAGTCGAGACGGCTCATGCCGCCACCCCGCTACGCCTGCGAGCACGGCCACGGCCGCATAATGCGCGGCGGCGCGCGCGCCGCTTAAAGTTCGCGGGCACACACTCGGGTGCGTCACGTGGGGACCGATTCTTGCACACCCCCGTACCTTCGTACGACTTCACAGATTCGGCTTTAGAGGCGGCAAGAGCGCCAATTTCCAGCGAATCGGTGTCGTACGACGGGTGGACGGACTCGTACGAATCGTACGTTCCAGTTGTTCCACGCGAAACAGTCGAAACGGAGGTCATCGATCACCACCTCGGCGACCACCGTCGGCCATTGCGCTCTCGATGTGATAGTCAGCGCGAGCGGTCCCAACCTCTTCCGCCGAGAAGATCTCGACTACGTCACCGTACAGGTCCTCGATGCCACCGAACGCGGCCTTCCGGACTGTACACTGGTGAGCGCACGGCTCGCTGGCGTCGTTGTACTTGCGCGCCGGGCACTGATCACCGCTCTCGGCGAGCACACACTCACCGACGACGGCTCCGTGATCTCTCTGCAGCGTCACGAGGTGTGCGTCGTCGCCGTCCGGCAGCGTGACGAGCCACGTGTTCCACGCTCGGCGCTCGATCAGCGCCGCCTTCGGGTCAGCGCGCTCCCAGCTCGCGCTGTCGGCGTCGCGTTGGCCTTTGAAATCCAGCGGGACAGTTCCACTTGGAACTGACTGCCGCTCTGAGTCGCGCCGCTCGCCGCTCTCACACTGTGGACAATACTCTCTCGGAACGTCGTAGCTCGTGTCTTCGACGAGCGTAACTGACGGGTGAACTGGACAGTTCCCCGTCATGCCAAACCTCCGTAATAGCGGCTAAGCTGGCCGGTTTCAGACGTTTCGTGTAAAATTTCGTATGGGACCGCTGAGNCAGTTCCCCGTCATGCCAAACCTCCGTAATAGCGGCTAAGCTGGCCGGTTTCAGACGTTTCGTGTAAAATTTCGTATGGGACCGCTGAGAGTCGAACTCAGGTCATACGGACCCCATCCGCATAGGATACCACTACCCCACGGTCCCCGTCTGCATCCTGAAAAATGAGAGTCCGGTAATTAAGGACTTCGTTTCATCCCTCGCCGACCGACCACGGTGGCCTCAGACGAGGACGCGCTCCAGCGAGACGACGACGCCCGACTCCGCGTCGGGGTCACCGACCAGCCGCCCGAGACAGACCGCGGCGCCGTCGGGGGTGTGACAGGCGACCAGCGGGGGGTCGCCGTCCCCGTTCCGCCCCGGGCTCTCGTCGGCGCCGACACCGTCCGCGTCGATGACGCCGGGCGCGTAGACGGGCGCGCCGGTGGCCACGTTGCGCGCGGCGGAGGGAGCGATCGTCACCGAGGGGAGGTGGACCAACGCGTCCTCGGCCGGGCGGACGACTTCGCGGAGGGAAGCCTCGTCGCCGTCTTCGGCCCACGCGAGCCCGTCGACGAGGTCCTGTAAGGGGTGCAGGTCGCCGTCGTCGAACGGGTCGGTGGTGGTGCGGCGGAGGTGGCCCATATGCGCGCCGACACCGGTGGCGAGACCGATGTCGTGACACAGCTTCCGGACGTACGTCCCGGACTCACACCGGATCCGGAGGAGCGCCTGCCAGTCGTCGACCTCCAGCAGGTCGAGGTCGTGGATCGTGCGGGTGCGGAGCCGGCGAGTCACCGCGCTCTTGCGCGGCGGCTTCTGGTAGATCTCCGCCTCGAACTCGGCGACCACGTCGCGGAAGTCCGCCGGAGGCGACCCGTGAAGCTCCAGCACCGAGACGTACTCCTTGCTGCCCTCTAAGAAGACCTGCGCGGCCCGGGTGGCGTCGCCGGTCAGCGTCGGGAGACAGCCGGTGACCTTGGGGTCGAGCGTCCCGGCGTGCGCGACCCCGGCGATCGGGGGGCCGTCCGGGTCCAGCGCCGCCAGCGTGTCGTTGATCGCGTCGCGAACCCACGCGGAGAGCTGGTGGGAGGAGGGGCCGGCGGGCTTGTCGACGTTGACGACGCCGAACCGGAGCAGCTCCGGGACCGAGCGCTCGCCGGGCGGAGCTCGAAGGGGGTCGGCGGTATCGTCGTCGGTGTCGTCTGAATCTCGGGTCATACGGGGAATGTGAGTGTCGGAAGTGTGGGGAGTGTGGTGAGCGTGGGTGTCGGAAGTGCGGGGAGTGCGGTGAGTGTGGATTCAGCGGTCAGAAGTCGTAGCTCACGCCCTCGATCGGCGCCTTCCCCTCGTCGGTCGCGGGGTCGTACGCGTCGATGGTCGCGACGAGGACGTCGATGAACGGCTCCGGCCCCCACCGAGCGGTGTTGTACGCGGCGTCGTAGATCGAGAGGTCGTCGATGTCGATGTCGTAGTACCCGCGGTACCGCTTCTTCTCGGAGGCCTCGCGGCGTTCGGTCTCGGCCTTCGCGCGGTCGACGGGCTTCGCCTCGCGCTCGGCGATGCGCTCGGCGCGGATCGAGACCGGGGCGTCGAACCAGAACCGGAAGTCGGCGTGGTCCGCGGAGAGCCACCCGGCGAGCCGCGACTCCAACACGAGGTCGTCGCGGGTCGTGGCGATCTCGTGGAGCCGGCGGTCCAGGTCCCGGTCGATCTGGGGGTCCTCCTCCGCGAACTCGTTGAACTCGACGGGCGTCATGTCCCGTTCGGCCGCCATCTCGCGGAAGATGTCGCCGCCGGAGACGTGGTCGAGTCCGAGCCGATCGGCGAGCCCCGCGGCGTTCGTGCTCTTCCCGCTTCCCGGCGGGCCGGAGACGGTGATCAACATATCGCTACTGCGCGGGTGTCGTTCAAAACGGTTGTCGTTCGCCGCGCGTGTGGTGAACAAAGCGCGTCGGCGAGGGGGTGCCGACCGCGTCGACGAGAGGCCGCCGACCGCCTCGCGGTTGGCGACCTCGGTGTCGTCCTACTGATCCCGCGTGGCACCGGTCATCGACCAGACCGCGACCGCCCCGAGCAGGACGGCCGGAATGAGCGGTAAGGCGAGGTACGTCGCGAAAAACGAGAACCCGAGCGCCCCCGCCGCGTACGGGTAGACGTAGATGATCCCGGGGATGACGAGGATACAGGTGAACAGCACCGCCGTCAGCGCCCATCCCTTCCGCCCGAACCCGTCGGGCTCGGGTTCCGCCGTCGGGGCGGCCGGATCGGCGCCGTCGCTCCCGTCGCCGGGCGCGTGGACGTAGCCGCCGTCCGTGCTCTCGCGCGCGTCGCCGTCGGATTCAGAGCTCACTGTCGGGTTTTACGACCACTTTGCCAAAGCCCTCACGGTTCTCGATCATCTCGTGAGCGCGCGCGGCCTCGCTCATCGGCAGCGTCTCGCGGACGCGCGGCTCGAAGGTGCCGTCCCAGACGAGCTCCAGTACGTCGTCGACCTCGCCGGGGGTCGCCATCGTCGATCCGATGATCGATAGCTGGTTCCAGAAGATCCGGTTGAGCCCGGCGTCGGGATTCGGGCCGGTCGTCGCGCCGCAGGTGACGAGCCGGCCGCCCTTCGCCATCGACTTCAGCGAGTCGGGGTAGGTGGCCTCCCCGATGTGGTCGACGACGACGTCGACGCCGCGTCGCCCGGTCAGTTCCGATATCTCCTCGGCGAAGTCGTTCGTCTCGTAGTCGATGACGTGGTCGGCCCCGCACGCCTCGGCGTGCGAGAGCTTCTCCTCGGTGGACGCGGTCGCGAACACCTCACAGCCCGCGTGGTCGGCGATCTGCACCGCCGCGTGACCGACGCCGCCGGAGGCGCCGAGCACGAGCACCTTCTCGCCGGCCTCGATGTCGGCGCGGGTCTGGAGCATCCGCCACGCGGTCTGGAAGACGAGCGAGGCGGAACCGGCGACCTCCCAATCGACGCCCGAGGGAACGGGGACGAGGTTCTCGGCGGGGACGGCCGCGAGCTCGGAGTGGACGCCGCGGACGTGCTCGCCGATGATGTGGAACGACGGACAGAGCGACTCCTCGCCGTGCCGGCAGAACTCGCACTCGCCGCAGGAGACCCCGGCGCTCACCGCGACGCGGTCGCCGGGCTCGAAGCGCGTGACGCCCTCGCCGACCGCCTCGACGACGCCCGCCGCGTCGCTGCCGGGGATGTGCGGCATCTCGAGGTCGATACCGGGCATGCCGCGCCGCGTCCAGATGTCGAGGTGGTTCAGCGCTCCCGCCTTGACGTCGACGAGGACCTCGCCGCGGTCGGGTTCGGGATCCGGGAACTCGCCGTACTCGATCACGTCGCGGTCACCGTGGGCGTCGAACTGGACGGCCTTCATACTCGGACCCATCCGCGGCACCCACTAAACGGTATGGCAAACGGAACCCCGAACCGCGCACACGATTCCCGTGTCACCGCTCGGATAAAACACCCGTTCTGCCGTGACAAACGCTCACACTGGTGTGAACCGGGCACACCCGACCCGAGCCTTTCGTGATGTTTAAGTACCGAAAGGGGGACCATACGGATGCACGAACTGCAGGGGCGCCGGGTCCCGAGTCCACGAGGGCGATGATACGACGCGAGTTGCGGTAGCCAAGCCTGGCCCAAGGCGCAGGGTTGCTAACTCTGTGGCGTCACTGCCTCCGGGGTTCGAATCCCCGCCGCAACGCTCGAACGGACCGAGTACCGCCGGATTCGCGCCGGTAGGGCTCACCACAACCAACACATGAGCACGGAAGAATCACAGGACGACTCGCCGGAGGAGGAGGAAGACCTCCAGTACTTCGTCCGGATCGGGGGCGCTGACCTCGACGGGACGAAGACGGTCGAGCGAAGCCTGTCCGAACTCGACGGCATCGGCACGCGCACGGCGCGGCTGGTCGCCGAGAAGGCCGACGTGGACAAGAACGCCACGTTCGGGCTCCTCGACGAGGGTGATCTCGACGCGGTGGTCGACATCGCCGAGAACCTCGAAGACCACGTCCCGTCGTGGATGACGAACAGACAGAACGACTTCTACTCCGGAGAGACGACGCACCTCGTCGGCACCGACGTCAACGAGAAGCGTCGCCACGACATCAACCGGATGAAGATCATCGAATCGTACAAGGGCGTTCGACACAAGCGCGGCCAGAAGGTACGCGGCCAGCGCACGAAGTCCACGGGTCGCTCGGAGGGGACCATCGGGGTCAACGTCGAGGAGATCCGCGAGGAGATGGCCGAGGAAGAAGCGGCGGGTGACGAGGAATGAGCACCGGCAAGAACACCAAGGGCTACGAGACGCCGAACCACCCGTACCAGGGCGAGCGCATCGCCGAGGAGTCCGACCTCCTCTCGCGGTACGGCCTGAAGAACAAAGAGGAGTTCTGGCGCGCGCAGTCCGAGCTGCGCAGCATGCGACGCGAGGCGCGTCGCCTGCTCGGCGAGGCTCAGGGCGACGTCGACGCCGCCCAGGAGGCCGGCGCGGAGTTCGTTACGCGGCTCCGTCGCATCGGCATCCTCGGCGACAACGACGACATCTCCGCGGTCCTCTCGCTGGACGTGACCGACCTGCTCGAGCGCCGTCTCCAGACGGTCGCCTACCGGCAGGGGTTCGCGTCCTCGACCCAGCAGGCCCGCCAGTTCATCGTTCACGGCCACATCACCGTCAACGGCGCCCGCGTCACGCGCCCGTCGGTGAAGGTCGACGTGGACGACGAAGGCGCCATCGCCTTCGACGAGAACAGCCCGCTCGCGGACGATCTCCACCCCGAGCGCGCGGAGTCACAGGAGTAACCAACCATGAGTGAATCCGAGGACGGAAAGTGGGGCATCGCCCACGTGTACGCGTCGTTCAACAACACGCTCATCACGGTCACCGACGAGACGGGCGCCGAGACGATCGCCAAGTCGTCCGGCGGCACCGTGGTGAAGCAGAACCGCGACGAGGCGTCGCCGTACGCCGCCATGCAGATGGCGGAGGTCGTCGCCGAGCGCGTCAAGGACGCCGGCTTAGAGGGCGTGCACGTTCGCGTGCGCGGCCCCGGCGGCAACCTGAACAAGTCCACCGGTCCCGGTGCGCAGGCGACGATCCGCGCGCTCTCGCGTGCGGGCGTCGAGATCGGCCGGATCGAGGACGTCACGCCCATCCCGCACGACGGGACGAAGGCGCCCAAGAACAAGCGAGTCTGACATGACGGAAGACGACTTCGACGTCCAGTACGTCGAACGGGACGAACGCAGCGCGCGGGTGCTGATCCGCGGGCTCACGCCGGCGTTCGCCAACGGCATCCGCCGCGCGATGATCGCCGACGTCCCGACGTTCTCGATCGACACCGTTCGGTTCGTCGAGAACTCCTCCGTCATGTTCGACGAGATGATCGGGCTTCGGCTGGGGCTCGTTCCCCTGACGACGCCGCTCGACGACTTCGAGGTCGGCGACGAGGTCACTCTCGCGCTCGACGTCGAAGGCCCGGCGACGGCGTACTCCGGCGACATCGAGAGCGCCGACCCGCTCGTCGGGGTCGCCGACGACAACGTCCCGATCATCGAGCTGAAGGAGGGACAGCGGTTGGAGTTCGAGGCCACCGCGGTGCTCGACTCCGGCAAGGAGCACGCCAAACACCAGGGCGGCGTCTCCGTCGGGTATCGCCACCTTCAGCGCGTCTCCGTCGAGGGCGACCTCGGCGAGTTCGACGACGACGAGCCGCGGATCCTCCGCGGGGTCATCGAGACGCCCGACGGGTCGATAGAGCTCACCGACGAGTTCGACAACGACCTCTCGGAGCGGTTCCCCGGGAAGGAAGTCAGCGTCGAGGATGTCCCCGGCGCCTTCGTGTTCCACATCGAGACGGACGGCTCGTTCAGCGTCGAGGAACTGCTGCTCCGCGCGATCGACTCCATCGAGGAGCGCGCGGACGAACTACAGACGAAAGTCGCAGTCTAACGTAATGACGGACCTTCGAACCACACGCTCGGCGCTCGCCCCTGCACGGAGCCGCGGCGCCGCGATCCGCTCCGACACGGTGTCGGAGCGGTTTACGCCCGAATCGAATCCGGGCCGTCCCGACGACGGGACCGAAAGTGGTTTGAAGGGAGCCGGATTACGCAGGAGTGCACGCAGGGATAGCCAAGTCAGGCCAACGGCGCAGCGTTCAGGGCGCTGTCCTGTAGAGGTCCGCAGGTTCAAATCCTGCTCCCTGCACTCCGTTTTCACTAACTCTCCACTTCAGGAGGGACAGCTATGAGTAGCAAGACGAATCCGAAACTACAGAACCTCATCGCCGATCTGAAGTCGGTCTCGCGCGATTCCGGTGCCAACGTATGGCAGGACATCGCCGCCCGACTGGAGAAGCCACGGCGCACGCACGCTGAGGTCAACCTGGGTCGCATCGAGCGGTACGCTCAGGAAGACGAGACGGTCGTCGTCCCCGGCAAGGTGCTGGGCAGCGGTGTGCTCGAAAAGAACGTCACCGTCGCCGCCGTCGACTTCTCGGGCACCGCCCGTACGAAGATCGATCAGGCCGGCGAAGCGGTGTCGCTCGAACAGTTCATTGAACAGAATCCCGAAGGGAGCAACGTCCGGGTGATCCGATGAGTCTCGCGAAGATCGACGCGGACGTCGTCGTCGACGCCCGAGACTGCATCCTCGGTCGCGTCTCGTCGAAGGTCGCCCAGCGCGTCCTCGACGGCGAGACGGTCGCCGTTGTCAACGCCGAGCGCGCGGTCATCACCGGTAACGAGGAGGCGACGATGGAGACGTACCACACCCGCGCGGAGCTCGGCTCCGACAGCGGGCCGTACTACCCCAAGCGCCCCGACCGGATCTTCAAGCGTGCCATCCGCGGCATGCTGCCGTACAAGACGGAGGACGGCCGCGAGGCGTTCTCGAACGTGCGCGTGTACGTCGGGAACCCCTACGAGCGCGACGAGGACGTCGAGAGCGTCGTCCTCGACGGCACCTCGCTCGACCGCCTCTCGAACATCAAATTCACGACGCTCGGGGATATCTCCGAGTCTCTGGGAGCCAACGTCACATGGTAACTAACACCTCAGGCAAGAAGAAGACGGCCGTCGCCCGCGCCACCGTGCGCGACGGCGCCGGTCGCGTTCGCATCAACTCCCAGCCAGTCGAGCTGGTCGAACCGGAGCAGGCGCGACTCAAGATGCTGGAGCCGTTCCGCATCGCGGGCGAGGAGCTCCGCGACGGCGTCGACATCGAGGTCAACGTCGAGGGCGGCGGCTTCAGCGGCCAGGCCGACGCGACGCGGACCGCCATCGCGCGCGGTCTCGTCCAGCACCTCGGCGACGCCGAGCTGCGCGACGCGTACATGAACTTCGACCGCACGCTGCTGGTCAACGACGTGCGCCAGTCCGAACCCAAGAAGTGGGGCGGACCCGGCGCGCGTGCCCGCTACCAGAAGTCCTACCGCTGAGGTGATCCAGTCATGATGATCCCCGTCCGGTGTTTCACGTGCGGCAACGTCGTGGGTGAACACTGGGAAGAATTCAAGGAGCGCGCCCGCGAGGGCGACGAGGACCCGGGCGAAGTGCTCGACGACCTCGGCGTCGACCGGCACTGCTGCCGCCGAATGCTGGTCAGCCACCGCGACCTCGTCGACGTCGTCTCACCGTACCAGTAAACCATGTCAGGACAGCGATACAATCGATACGAGAAAGCACGGATCCTCGGCGCGCGAGCGCTGCAGGTGTCCTACGGGGCGCCCGTGCTGATCGAGACGGACCAGACGGAGCCGATCCTCGTCGCCGCCGAGGAGTACGACGCGGGGGCGCTTCCGTTCACCGTTCGGAGGGAATCCAACTAATGACACGAATCACCAGCATCTCGCTGCGTCGCGTGCTCGACTCGCGCGGAAACCCCACCGTCGAGGCCGACGTGCTCACCGAGTCCGGCGGCTTCGGCCGCGGGGCGGCCCCCAGCGGGGCCTCGACGGGCGAGTACGAGGCGATCGAACTGCCCGCGAACGAGTCCATCGCGAAGGCCCGCGAGCACGCGGTCCCTCGCCTCGAAGGCGTCTACGCCGGCGACCAGCGCGCCGTCGACAGCGCGCTGCGCGCCGCCGACGGCACGGACGACTTCTCCGCGATCGGCGCCAACAGCGCGGTCGCCATCTCGATGGCGGCCGCGAAGGCCGCCGCCGACGTGCTCGGCGCGCCGCTCTACCAGCACCTCGGAGGCGCGTTCCGCGGCGAGAACTTCCCCGTTCCGCTCGGCAACGTCGTCGGCGGCGGGGAGCACGCCAAGGAGGCGACCCACATTCAGGAGTTCCTCGCGGCGCCCGTCGGCGCGCCCAGCGTCTCGGAGGCCGTCTTTGCGAACGCCGCGGTCCACGCGGCGGTCGCGGACGTGCTCGACGAGCGCGGCGTGCCGGCCGCGAAGGGCGACGAGGGCGCGTGGGCGCCCCCCATCTCGGACGCCGACGCGTTCGAGGTCGTCGACGAGGCGGTCGACCGCGTCGAAGACGACGTGGGCTTCGAGATCCGCTTCGGTCTCGACATGGCCGCAGCAGAGCTGTACGACGACGACAGCGAAGCGTACGTCTACGGCGACGAGACGAAGTCGACCGACGAGCAGGTGGAGTACGTCGCCGGCCTCGTCGACGAGTACGACCTCGCGTACGTCGAGGACCCGCTCGACGAGAACGATTACGAGGCGTTCGCGGAGCTGACCGACCGGGTCGGCGACCGGACGATGATCTGCGGCGACGACCTGTTCGTCACCAACGTCGAGCGGCTCCAGGAGGGGATCGACGTCGGCGCGGCCAACAGCATCCTCATCAAGCCGAACCAGATCGGGACGCTGTCGGACACGTTCGACGCGGTCGAACTCGCCGCCCGCAACGGCTACGAGACGGTCATCTCCCACCGTTCGGGCGAGACCGAGGACACCACCATCGCACACCTCGCCGTGGCGACCGACGCCGGGTTCATCAAGACCGGCACGGTCGGCGGCGAGCGCACCGCCAAGCTGAACGAACTGGTCCGCATCGCGGACGACGCGGTATGACGGACCGACACCACGCATGAGCGAAGACAACGACGCGGTCGAACTCGACGACGACGCGGAGACCGAGGCGGTCGACGCGGCGGTCGAGGAGGAGGCCGACACGACCGAGGAACCGACCGCCGACGCGGCCGCCGATGAGGCGTCCGCCGACGCCGAAACCGAGGCACCCGCCGACGCCGAGAGCGCGGCCGCCGACGCGGCCGCGGAGGAGACGACGGACGACGCCGCGGACGAGGAGGACGCCTCCCCGTTCGACGACGACGTCATGCCCGACGACGACGTCGACCTGCTGATCCCCGTCGAGGACTACCTCTCCGCCGGTGTCCACATCGGGACCCAGCAGAAGACGAAGGACATGGAGCGGTTCATCCACCGCGTTCGCGACGACGGCCTGTACGTGCTCGACGTGAGCACGACGGACCAGCGGATCCGCACCGCCGCGGACTTCCTCGCGAACTACGACCCCGAGCAGATCCTCGTCACGTCCTCGCGGCAGTACGGCCGGTTCCCGGCCGAGAAGTTCGCGGACGCCATCGGCGCCCGCGCCCGCACGGGACGCTTCATCCCCGGCACGCTGACGAACCCCGACTACGCCGGCTACATCGAGCCGGACGTCGTCGTGGTCACTGACCCCATCGGCGACGCGCAGGCCGTCAAGGAGGCAATCACCGTCGGTATCCCGGTGATCGCGATGTGCGACTCCAACAACCAGCTGTCGAACGTCGACCTCGTCATCCCGACGAACAACAAGGGCCGACGCGCGCTGTCGGTCGTCTACTGGCTCCTCGCCAACGAGACGCTTGACCGCCGCGGCGCCGACACCGTGTTCGCCCTCGACGACTTCGAGGACGAACTGTAGGCCGTTTCGACGTCGAGTTCGACTTTTCGCAAACGCTCTGATTGGTCCCGAGCGGCGGCGATCGCGCGAGATCGGCTCGAAAACGGACCGCGGCTACTGCCTACAACAGATCGATCGTCAGCGGGTAGCTCCACACCTCGCCGTCGGCCGCCTTCACCGCGGCGATGACGACGAACACGAGGTCGATGAGGCCGAGCAGCGGGAGCAGCAGAATCCCGATCCCGACGAGGATCAGGATTCCGGCGATAATCGAGTAGATCGTGAGCCAGATCTGCCAGTTGATCGCTTTGCGCGCGTTCGACTTCACGAACTCGTCGTCGGTGACGAGAAGGACCACGAGCGGCCCGATCAGCCACGTGAACAGCGCGAGAATATGCGTGATGGCCGCCATGGAGGTGTTTCCGTCGGTGTGACCGTCGCCTGCCGCGCCGGCGTCCGTCGTCTCCGGTGTGGAGGACATGGGGCCGAGATCCGGCGCCCGGTAGTTAATTGTTTTCGCAGCTCTCTACGCAGCCGGCGTCGATTCGCCGTCCGCGTCGTCCGCGTCTGTGTCGCCCGCGTCCTCTTCCGCCTCCGGTACGTCGTGGGTCCATCGAGACTCGATCTCCCGGTTCGCCAGCACGACCCGATCGCCGGCGTCCGTGTCGATTCTAGTCTTCCGGAGCTCGATGGCGGCAACCGTTCCGGTCACGCCCTTCGCCTCGACGCGGTACCCCGGGTTGAAGTCGGGGTCGCGGAGGAGGTAGACGCCCGCCACCGTGTCCTCGATCATCTCGGAGAGCGCGTAGGAGACGCCGAGCGCGATGAAGCCGACGGCGGTGCCCAGACTCGCCGCGATGTCGCCCATGCCGAGGATCTTGAGGAACGTCAGCGCGACGCCGAACCACAGGAAGATCGCCGCGAGCGTGACGAGGAGGTCGCCAACGAGCTCGCGGTCGCCGACGTAGAGCCGGTTGATCGAGGTTCGAACCAGAGAGAGCACGATTCGCACGGTCACGTACGCCAGCGCGAGGAAGACCAGCCCCGAGAGCAGCCGCGGTATCGCGACGGCCACGCCGTCGACGAAGTTCGCGATCGACCGCGTCAGAAGCGACGGGAGCGTCGTCATGGCGCGCACGACGGGGGCCGATACCGAAAAGCTGGCGGGGTCGGAGGGGCTTGCCGCTCCGAATACTCCTCTGCTCGCCCCGCCCACAAGCGCAACGCCTGTGAGCACGCGGAGAGAGGGAGTTCGTGTCACCTTCTCCGCCCTAAAAGGCAGAGCTTGTCGGTGGACTCCCGTTCTGGCCGACCCTACTGGGTGGCAGGCGAGTAGCCGCCGTTCACGTTCAGCGTCCCCGACTTTAGGGCGAGGTGAGTGATCGCCCCTCCGTGCGGAGACTTTTGCCCCGCACGGAGTAGTCGAAACCCGATGTTCTTCGCCGCGTTGTAATCCGCGTTGACCTCGTACCCACACTTCTGGCAACAGAACCGCGTTTGCGACGGACGATTCTCGTCCAGCGTCGTCCCGCACTTCGAGCACCGTTTGGACGTGTACGCCGGGTCTACCTGCATGGCGTCGATGTCTTCCGCTTCGGCCTTGTATGCGGTATAGTCGTACAAGCGGCGGAATGCCCACGCATGGAACTTCTTTGCGCCCGGCATCCGATCGCGGATGCCCGTCAACTCCTCGAACGCTATCTTGTCGCACCCGTGTGCGACCGCCTCTTGGACGATGGCTTTCGAGATTCGGTGGAGGTAATCCTCTACCCACCGCGTCTCTCGGTTGCCCATCTGATCAATAGTTCGATGGGCCGACTCCGTACCCGTCCGTTGCAGGTCGCCGCGCACGCGCTCGTGCTCCCGGCGACGGTGGGCGAGGTAGTCGCCGCTCCAGAACTGTCCGGTCGACGTGACGGCTATCTGTTCGATACCGAGGTCCACGCCGAGGACTGTGCTGTTCTCGGCGTCGCCTTGGTCCGGTATCTCGGACTCCACGTCGGCCTTCGTTCCGATGTGGAGGAAAAAGGTGTCCGTCGCGTCGCGGTACTGAAGCGTCGCACCCGTGAGTTCGTACTCGTCGTTGCGGAGGTACTTGGTGTGCGGGTTGTCTCCCTCCGGCGGGAGGACGTATTCGGCTTCGATACGTCCGTTCACCGTGGAGAGGGACACGTGATCATCGTGGAACGTCGCACTCCGTTTGTCGTACCGGATAGAGGGCGTCGTGAAGTGTGGTTGTGACGCCTTCTTGCCGCGCTTCCACCGAGCGACGACGCCCTTGATGGCTTCGGCGGCCTTGCTGCGTGCAGATTGAACGAGATTTGCTTGGAGGCGCGTCTGTTCGCGCACGTCCGAGTACGTTCGGTCATGAAGCTTGGTCTTGGAGGTGGGCTTGTAGTCGTCTTTCCATGCGTCTTTGACGACGTAGTTACACGCCCACAGATACTCCTCGATGGTTTCGTGGAGGAGAGTCGCGTCGCTGTCGTCTACGTCGAGTTTGACGACGACCGTGCGACGCACCTCCGCCATATTTCATATGTAGTGAAGTAGATTTATAATAATTCTGCTCGTAGTGGGGAGTATGTCAGCAACCGAGAGTAGCGTAGATTCGCACCGTGTCACGTTCCTCCCCGCCGTGAACGTCGGGGTTTCCCATTTGTAAAAAGATGACCGTCTGTGAAGCGCCGGGGAAGGTGTACCTCTTCGGCGAACACGCCGTCGTCTACGGCGAGCCCGCCGTGCCGGCGGCGATCGAGCGACGCGCCACCGTGACCGCCGAACCCCGGGAGGACGACCACGTCCGCGTCGAGGCCGAGGACCTCTCGCTCGACGGGTTCACGGTGGAGTACTCCGGCGGAACCGGGGACCGCCCCGACGTGGACGTGCCGACCCCGCTGGTCGAGGCCGCGATGGGGTACGTCGACGCCGCGGTCGAGCAGGCGCGGGACGCGGCGGACGCCCCCGACGCCGGCTTCGACATCACCGTCGAGAGCGACATCCCGCTCGGGGCCGGGCTCGGCTCCTCCGCGGCCGTCGTGGTCGCGGGGATCGACGCCGCAACGCGCGCGCTGGGCGATCCCCTCGACCGCCGGGAGCTGGCCGACCGCGCGTACCGCGCCGAACACGAGGTGCAGGACGGACAGGCCTCGCGCGCCGACACGTTCTGCTCGACGATGGGCGGCGCGGTCCGCGTCGAGGGCGACGACTGCGAGCCGATCGCGGCGCCGAACCTCCCGTTCGTCGTCGGCTTCGACGGCGGCGCCGGCGACACCGGCGAGCTCGTGGCCGGCGTCGGTGAGCTGCGCGAGGAGTACGGGTTCGCGGCCGACACCGTCGGGTCGGTCGGCGACCTGGTCCGGACCGGTGAGACCCTGCTCGCCGACGCCGCCCCCGAGGAAGAGACGTCGCCGGAGCTGCTCGCGGAGCTGGGCGAGCTGATGGACTTCAACCACGGCCTCCTTGCCGCGCTCGGCGTCTCCGCCCGCTCGCTCGACGCGATGGTGTGGGCCGCCCGCGACGCGGGCGCGCACGGCGCGAAGCTCACCGGCGCGGGCGGCGGCGGCTGCATCGTCGCGCTCGACGCGAGCGACGCGACCGAGACCGCGCTCTCCTTCACGCAGGGCTGTGAGGAGGCGTTCCGCGCGGAGCTGGCGACCGAGGGCGTTCGGGTGGTTGAGCCGTGACGGGAGACGGCACTGGTCCGGGCTCCGACGCGGACCCCCCGATCGTGCTCAAGCTCGGGGGGAGCCTGATCACGGAGAAGGACCGTCCCGAGACGCTCGACGGTGACGCCCTCGACGCGGCCTGCGACGCGGTCGCGGGCGCGCTCGCCGACGGCGCGGTCGAGCGGCTCGTCGTCGTCCACGGCGGCGGGAGCTTCGGCCACCACCACGCCAGCGAACACGGCGTGTCGACGACCACGGGAACCGACGACGCCGTCGCGGTGACGGACATCCACGGCGCGATGGCCGAACTGAATCGGGCGGTCCTCGACCGGCTGCAGGAGCGGGGCGTCCCCGCCGTACCGGTCCATCCGCTCTCGCTCTCGGCCCGCCCGGACGGGGTCGACGGCGACCTCGACCTCCCGCTCTCCTCGACCGTGACGCTGCTCGGCGAGGGGTTCGTCCCCGTGCTCCACGGCGACGGCGTCGCGACCGCCGGCGAGGGGGTCACCGTCGTCTCCGGGGACGAGCTTGTGGTCGAACTCGCCGTCGGGCTCGGCGCGCGGCGGGTCGGCGTCTGCTCGACGGTCCCGGGCGTCCTCGACGGCGACGGCGCGGTGCTCCCGTCGATCGACTCGTTCGAGTCGGTCGCCGACGCGCTGGGCGCGAGCGACGCGACCGATGTGTCGGGCGGGATGGCCGCGAAGGTCCGGGAGCTACTGGCGCTCGACGCGCCCGCGTACGTGTTCGGCGCCGCGGGGCTGGCGCCGTTCCTGCGCGGCGAGGACGCCGGGACGCGGATCGACTAGGCCGGGCCGTCTCCGACCGGTTCGGCCCCGCGGACGATACACACGTGGCCCCCGTCGGTCGTGTGGGTGAGCACGAGCCGCTCGCGCACCCGTCCGCCGTCGACGCAGTCGACCGTCGCCTCCCCGGTCCAGTATCCCTCCTCGGTCACGATCGGCAGGATCTCGTCGGTGAACCGCTCGATCTCGTCCTCGGGGTAGAACCGCTTCCAGTGCGTCCCGACCAGCGTCTCACGGTCGATCCCGTACACCGAGGCGTACGCCTCGTTGGCGAAGAGGTAGGTCCCCTCGGCGCCGAGGATTCCGATCGGCTCGCTGGCGGCCTCCAGCGCGGCGATGCTGCGTTCGACCTGTCGGCCGAGCCGATAGCGATCGACCGCGTTGCGGAGCCGGTTGACGAGCATCTCGAACTGGTCGGCGCCGCTCCCCTTCTGGAGGTAGTCGGTGACCCCGGCCGAGATCGCCTCGCTGGCGACCTCCTCGCTCCCCTTCCCGGTGAAGAGGACGAAGGGGAACTCGGGAGCGACCTCGCGGACGCGTTCGAGGAAGTCGATGCCGGTCCCGTCGGGGAGGTCGTAATCGCAGACGACGGCGTCGAACGCGTCCTCGTCGAACCGCTCCGTGGCCGCCGCCACCGTTCGGACGGCCTCGTGGTCGATATCTCGGTCGAGGCGATCGATATACGTCGCGGTGAGGTCGGCGAACGCGGGGTCGTCTTCGACGTGGAGCAGCCGGGTCGTCGCCGTCGGCTCCGTCCCGTCGTGCATATCGGAACGCGACTCCGTCACACCATAAGCACTTCGAGGATCGGAACCGACTGGGAGCGTGACCCCCGGACGGCGACGCTCTCGGGTCCGTACAGAACCCTTATTCGACCCACGACCGTCCCTTCGGACATGAACGAAGCGGACGTGCGGGAGCGGCTCGCGGACGTGGGAGATCCCGACCTCGGCGACGATATCGTCTCGCTCGGGCTGGTGAACGACGTCGAGGTGGACGATAGCGAGATTCGCGTCTCGCTCGCGCTCGGCGCCCCCTTCTCTCCGCACGAGTCCGCGATCGCTGAGGACGTGCGGGACGCGCTCGCGGACACCGGCCTCGACGTGGAGCTGTCGGCGTCGATCCCGAACAAGCTGGACGCGGACGAGCAGGTGCTCCCGGGCGTCAAGAACGTGATCGCGGTCGCCTCCGGGAAGGGCGGCGTCGGCAAGTCGACGATGGCCGTCAACATTGCGGCGGGGCTTTCGGCGCTCGGCGCCCGCGTCGGTCTCTTCGACGCCGACGTGTACGGCCCCAACGTGCCGCGGATGGTCTCGGCCGAGGAGCGCCCGCAGACCGACGGCGAGACGATCGTCCCGCCCGAGCGCTTCGGCGTGAAGCTGATGAGCATGGACTTCCTCACCGGGGAGGACGACCCCGTCATCTGGCGCGGCCCGATGGTCCACAAGATCATCACCCAGCTCGTCGAGGACGTGGAGTGGGGCGATCTCGACTACCTCGTGATGGACCTGCCGCCCGGCACCGGCGACACCCAGCTCACGATCCTCCAGACGCTCCCGCTGACGGGCGCCGTGATCGTCACGACGCCCCAGGAGGTCGCGCTCGACGACGCGGTGAAGGGGCTCCGGATGTTCGGCAAACACGACACGAACGTGCTCGGGATCGCCGAGAACATGGCCGGCTTTCGGTGTCCCGACTGCGGCGGCTTCCACGAGATATTCGGCTCCGGCGGCGGGAAGGCGTTGGCGCAGGAGCACGAGCTCCCCTTCCTGGGCGGCGTCCCGCTCGACCCCGCGGTCCGCACCGGCGGCGACGACGGCGAGCCGGTCGTCTTAGAGGAGGGCGAGACCGGGGACGCGTTCAGGGTGATAGTGGAGAACGTCGCGAACAACGCCGGCGTGGTGCGCCGACGCGGGGTGAGCGAGGGGCGATGAGCGGGGGGAATGGAGCAGACGAGGGCGGTGAGGAAGCCGAGCGCGCCGGGGACGAGGACGACCCCGCCGACCCCCTCGACGCCGCCGGCGTCGACCCGGTCGTCCCGGCGTCGGCCGCGGACGCGGCCGCCGGGGAGTTCCCCGACGACGACGAGATTAGAGAGTTCCTCCGCGACATCGCCGCCGACGTGCGCGGAGACAGCTCCGAGAGCCAGCAGCTCTCCGCGATCCTCTACCGCGTCTCGGACCTGTACGACCCCGACGAGCAGACCTCGCCGGAGGAGATCTACCTGAACGTCCGGCACATCATGCGGATCAAAGAGCAGGGCGGGATCGAGCGATAAGGCGGGGTTGGTAGTTAGGTAGCAGGCTGAGAGGTTTTCATCGATCGTTTTTAAATGGGTGCTACGGGTGCTGCGGTGAACATCTCCAAAGGCCCAGCCGCTCGCTTATAAGCGGCCGACAGTGGATCGGCGGTGAAGACCTCCAAAGTCCCAGCCGCGAGGACTCGCGCGGCTCGGTGCGCTTCTCAGTCGCTCGTTTCACTCGCTCCCTGCGGTGCTTCCGTCGCCGTGCTTCGCCCTCGCGGCAGCGAGGCGCTTCGCGCCTCTGGAAGCCGGCGGCGTTGCCGCCGGCGACTGCCCTTTTGAGTCCCACCCACCCGCAACCGCACCGCACCTCACCTCACGCCTCCCCAGCCTCGTCGATGGTCCTCCGCTTCGCTCCGGACCACCGACTCCCTCGCGCGTGCGACTCGCGCCCGATGGGCGCTCATCGGCACGCGCCACCGCAGTTCATTTATAAAATCTTGAGTCATAATTTCGGCCTCACTCGCTTGTTCAAACCCGCTCATCGAGCACCGTCTCGTCGCCGTGGCGGACTTCGACGCGCTCCGGAACGGCCGCCTCCGTGAACGCGACGGCGATCTCGTAGGGATGCGTTTGACCGATATCGGAGCACGGACCGCCGTCCCAGTCCGGGTCGTCCTCGGTGGTCAGCCGGAGCAGCAGGCGGTCGGCGTCGAGGGTCGCCTCGATCAGGTCGACGCGGTAGCAGTCGCGCGAGCCGGCGAGCAGGCGTCCCCTGACGGTGAGGCGCGGCGGTTCGGCGTCGACCGCGCGAAGCAGGACGGCGGCGTCCCACGGACTCGGCTCGCCGGAATCGAACTCGGCGGTGTGTTCGCGCCGGAGGGTTACCTCGGCGCCGTCGACGGTCTCGGGAATCTCGCCCCACGGCGGCGTGGGACAGCCGGCGAGCGAGGCGGTCGAGACGGCGGCCGCGGTCGCGAGGAGGGCCCTGCGTCGCATGCGTGGAGGCGACTCGGCCGCGGAGGAATACTTTGTGGCGGCCGGAACCCCATTGATCGATCGTTTCATACTGATAGCACGTCTCACGGTGACACACATGAGCGACGACCGGATTCCCGTGACCGTCCTCAGCGGGTACCTCGGCGCCGGGAAGACGACGCTGGTGAACCACCTGCTCGCGAACCCCGGCGACAGGCGGATCGCCGTCATCCTGAACGACATGGGCGAGGTGAACGTCGACGCGGAGCTCGTCGCGCGCGAGAACGACGAGGAGGGGATCGTCGACCTCTCGAACGGCTGTATCTGCTGTCGGCTGCAGGACGACCTGCTGAGTGAGGCCGCGGCGCTCGCCGAGTCCCGGGAGTTCGACTACCTCCTCGTGGAGTCGTCGGGCATCTCCGAGCCGATCCCGGTCGCGCGGGCGTTCACGGAGGGGACCGAGGACTCGGAGATCGACCCGACCGAGCGCTTCCGGCTCGACACGATGGTGACCGTCCTCGACACCTACGGGTTCTGGAAGGAGTTCGACGCCGGCGAGAGCCTGCCGGGAGACGGGGAGCCGGCCGCCGATCGTCCCCTCGCGGACGTGCTCGTCGAGGGGATCGAGTTCTGCGACGTGCTCGTGCTGAACAAGACGGACATGGTCCCCGACGACGTGCTCGACGAGATCGAGTCGGTCGCGGACCGGCTCGGCCCGCGCGCGAAGCGGATCCGGACCAGCTACTCTGAGGTCGACCCCGGCGACGTGCTCGACACGGGGCGGTTCGACTTCGAGACGGCCAAGCGGTCGCCGGGGTGGAAGCGCGAAATCGTCGAGAGCGAGGGCGGAGACGAGGGCGAGGAGGGAGAAGACGGTCACGCGCACGGCCACGACCACGCCGCGGGCGCCGCCGCGGCTCACGGGGTCGACTCGTTCGTCTACCGCTCCGGCGACGCCCTCGACCCGGAGCCGTTCGCCGACTGGCTCGCCGACTGGGACGGCGCCATCGTGCGGGCGAAGGGCGTCGCGAACGTCGCGGGCACGGACGAGGTGATCGGCGTGAGTCAGGCCGGGCCCTCGGTGCAGGCGGGTCCGATCGGCGAGTGGGGACCCGACGACGACCGCCGCACCCGACTCGTGTTCATCGGGAGCGAGATGGACGAGGCGCGGATCCGCGGGGAGCTCGACGAGTTGGCCGCGGCCGACGCGGAGGAGGCATCGGCGGTCGACGTCTTCCCCCTCTAAGGCGGCGAGTCAGATCCCCAGCTCCGCCTGCAGATCGTCCCACTCCTCGTGGAACCCGTGGGCGGACTCGGTCTCGGCGCCGACCGCCGACTGGTAGACGTCGTCGTACTTCAACAGCTCCCCCCAGCCGTCGTGGAACGCCCAGTTGCAGTACTTACACATGCGAGTGCCCACGTGAGGGAGCGACATACCGGTTTCGGCGATGCGGGCGGAGCGCGGCGCCCCGCGGCCGTCGGCGAGGTCGCACCTCCCGAGCGCCGACAGAGTGAACGTCGCTCGTGCCGTACGGTACCTATAGACGCGGATCGACCGCGACGAGACACTCATGGTCACCTACAGGCGCGGCGGACACGTTCAGGGGAGCGACGAGGCGGTCGAACGCATCTGCGACCACTGCGATTGGCACTGCGTCGCCGACGGGTACCCGGAGCTGATCGGGCGGTACCAGTCGCACCTCCGCGACGAGCATCCGAAGGCGTGGCTCCGGGCCTGACTGTCGGAGCGATTTAAAAAGATCGGAACGGCGAGGGCGAGGCGGCGCCTCGGTATTTCGGCGATTCAGGGCTCGAGCAGGACCTTCGTGACGCCCTCCTCGCGGGCGTCGAACGCCTCGTACATCTCCGGCGCCTCGTCGAGGTTGACGCGGTGCGAGACGACCCAGCTCGGGTCGGCGCGCCCCTCGATGATCATGTCGCGGAGGTACCGGTTGTACGCCTTCACGTTACACTGGCCCGTGCCGCACTTGAGCCCCTTCTCGAAGAACTTCCCGAAGTCGATGCCGAGCCGCCCCTGCGCGGCCATGTCGTCGGGCGCGCCCGGGTCCTCCGGCACGTACAGACCGGGAATTCCCAGCTCGCCCGTCGGTCGGACCACGCGGATGAGGTTGTTGATCACGACCGCCGGGTTCTCCTTGGCCGGCTGGTAGGAGTAGTCCTCCGTCGCGGTGTCGACGTCGTCGGGGTCGGTCGCCTGGTACCCGACCGCGTCGACGCCCTTGTCGACCATTCCGCCGTGCTCCTCGAGGATCTGGTCGACCGGGTCGCCCTCGGAGAAGTCGATCGCGTGGGCGTCGCAGTGCTCCTCGGCCAACTCCAGCCGGCTCGGGACCTGGTCGACGACGTAGATCTCGGCGGCGCCCTTGATCTTCGCGCTGTAGGCGGCCATCAGGCCGACCGGTCCGGCGCCGAAGATGGCGACGGACTCGCCCGACTCGAGGTTCGCCAGCTCGGTGCCGTGCCACCCGGTCGGGAAGATGTCCGCGAGCAGCGAGAACGCGTCCTCGTGTTCGCGTCCCTCGGGCAGCTTCAGGGCGTTGTGGTCCGCGTACGGGACGCGCAGTTTCTCGGCCTGTCCGCCCGGATACGGCCCCATCGCGACGTACCCGTACGCGCCGCCGGCGAAGCCGGGGTTGACGTTGGTACAGAAGCCGGTGTACCCCTCCTCGCAGTTCTGACAGAACCCGCAGGAGACGTTAAACGGCATCACGACGCGGTCTCCCTCCTCCAGCGTCGAGACCGCCTCGCCGACCTCGCTCACGATCCCCATGTTCTCGTGACCGAAGACGATCCCCTCCTCGGCCGCGGTTCGTCCCTCGTACATGTGGAGGTCGGATCCACAGATACACGAGGTCGTGATGTCGACGACGACGTCGTTCGGGTGTTCGATCTCCGGGTCGTCTACCTCTTCGACGGCCACGTCGTACGGGCCTTGATATACAACAGCTCTCATGTGTGATCCGTGTGATCGGTAGGCGTCTGGTATTCTAAATGTTTTTACATTATAGTATACTGTTAATAAATTGAGTCATAATTCAATTACTAGCGAGTCGTTCTCGCGCTCCCGTGGGCGACGAGAAGGGGTCGGTCGCCTCCGTCGATCCCCGCGATCGAACCGCTCCAGTTCGGGCCATCTTCCGTAATGACTATGGCCGGCCCCGAGGAACCGAGAGGTATGGACTGGCCACACGACCCCGACGGCGAACAGGGGAGCGAGGGCATGCGGCAGTACGGGCACGCGGTGCTCGCGAAGAAGATCGACGAGGGCGAGGACTTCCCGCTGTCGGCCGCCGACTACGTCGAGCAGTACGGCGACCACCCGATCCGGATCGACTTCGAGACGGTCGTCTCCGTCGAGGAGATCTTCGAGAACGTCGAGAAAGCGGAGTTCGCTGACTTCGTCGAGTTCCACCAGGAGCTCGGGCGCGCGATGCGAGAGAACGGCTACTGGTTCTACGAGGGCGCCGAGCAGTTCGTCGACGGCAGCGCGTAGCGGTTTCCGTTCTCTCACCGACTCTCGCCGGCGGACTCCTCCCGATTCTCGATCTCGATCCGACCCTCGATCTCGGGATCGATCCCGCGTTCGCGGGCGTAGTCGGCGAGCACCTCGTACTGGATGCCGGCCTCGTCGATCCGGTGGCGCTGTGCGAGCGTCGGGAACTCGTGTTCGGAGTGGAGCAGGTACTCCGAGACGGCGACGGTGTAGCGCGTCTCCGGATCGATCGGCTCGCCGCCGACGGTGGCTTCGAGGATCAGTTCGGCGTCGTCGTCCCAGACGACCCGCGCGTTCGAGACGTGACCGTGCCACCAGTCGTCCTCGCCGAAGTCAACGTCGGGGGCGGCCATCTCCCGGAGCACGTCGTGGAGTTCCGCACCCGTCACCGAGGTGAGCGTCACGGGCTCTTCGAACGGGATCAGGCTGATCAGGTCGGCCTTCGTCACGTCGCCCGCGAGGGGGTCGCCCTGTCGGAGCCCGCCCGCGTTCGAGAGCCCCACGTCGGCGTCGAGCGCCCAGCGGAACGCGTCAGCGACGAAGTTGCCGACGCGGCACTCGCCGCCGTGGACCACGTCGCCCGCGCGCTCTATCGGCTCGTCGACGCGGCCGACGGCCTCGTCCAAGTCCGCGGCGGCCATCCGCTCCGCGAGCGCGTCCGCGAGCCCGGCGACCGGCTCGGCGCCGTCCGGCCCGTGGAGGGCCGCGGTGGGGGCGGCGCTTTCGCCGCCGCCGTCCCCCGCCTCGGCGTCCCCCGACCCGCCGAAGTCGACCTCGACGACGGCTTCGCCGTTGACTCCCGGGCGGACCAGCAGGGTGTCCGCGACGACCTCGTTACGCGGGCTGTGGACGTGGCCGCCGAGGATCGCGTCGACGTCGAGCTCGCGGGCGAGGTCGTCGTCGCCGGCGCCGAGGTGCGAGAGGACGACGGCGTAGTCCAACTCGTCGCCGCTCTCCGCGACATCGGCGCGCATCTCGGCGAGCGCGTCCCGCGCGGCGGCGACGGGCTCGTCGAACGTGAGGTCGGCCGCCATGGGGTTCAGCGAGTCGGTCGCGGGGTCGGTGACGCCGACGAAGCCGACGGTCGCGCCGTCGATCCGGCGGGCCGTCCACGGGACGACGCCCTCCTCGCGGCCGAAGGGGTCGCCGTTCTCGTCGCGGACGTTCGCGGAGACGAAGGTCGCGGGCGCGTCGGTGACGAGCCCGCGGAGCGAGTCCGGCCCGTAGTCGAACTCGTGGTTGCCGAACGTGTCGAGGATCGTGTCGGTCGCGGCGTAGAAGTCGAGTATCTGCCGGCCGGTCGCGACCAGCGAGAGGACGCCCGGCGCGGTCGTGTCGCCGGTGGCGACGACGGCGGCGTCGGGCCCGGAGAGGTCGCGGATCCGGCCGGCGAGGCGGGCCGCCCGCTCGGGGGCGTCGAAGACGTTCTCGATGTCGGAGTAGTGAACGAGACGGACCATTCGATGTGCGAGCGGAGGGGCGAGCGACGCTTAAAAAACGCGGAGTCGCAGCGACGGTCGACGCGGCGTCGACCGCGGTCGGATCGCCGGGAGTCCGGTGACGGGGCGCCGACCTGCGAGAGCCCCGTGATCCCCGCTCGCACACGCGCAGGACATTGAAAGCGCTTTTATGGGTGTCCGGACTACGTCGGGTCACAGCCTCTGTGGGGTTGATGATGTGCCGTTCCGATAGGGACCGACCACGGGACGGACACGCGAGCCCGCACGGAGGATAGGTGAACAACACATGCCCGTTTACGTAGACTACGACACCCCAGCCGACCTCGCCGAGCGATCGCTCGAAGCGCTCGAGGTCGCCCGAGACACCGGTACCGTGAAGAAAGGAACCAACGAGACCACGAAGGCCGTCGAGCGCGGCAACGCCGACCTCGTTATCGTCGCCGAAGACGTCTCCCCCGAGGAGATCGTGATGCACCTCCCCGAACTCGCCGAGGAGAAGGGCATCCCGGTCGTCTTCGTCGACACCCAGGACGAAGTCGGCCACGCCGCCGGCCTCGAAGTCGGCTCGGCCGCCGCCGCCGTCGTCGACGCCGGCGACGCCGCCGACGACGTCGAGGACATCGGCGAGAAGGTCGCGGAGCTCCGATAACCACCCATGAGCGCAGAAGAGGGCACCGGCGACTCGACGACCGCGGAGGTCATCGAGGTCGTCGGCAAGACCGGGATGCACGGCGAGGCCATGCAGGTCAAGTGCCGCATCCAGGAGGGATCGAACCAGGGACGGATCATCACCCGGAACGTCCTGGGCCCCGTCCGCATGGGCGACGTGCTCCAGCTCCGGGAGACCCAGCGCGACGCCGACTCAATCGGAGGGCGATAACCAATGGTCGAGACACGAACCTGCGACTACACCGGCGAGGAGATCGAGCCCGGCACGGGCACGATGTACGTGAAGACGAACGGACAGATCCTCCACTTCGTCGACTCGAAGGCGGAGAAGAACTACTTCCTCGGCCGCGAGGCGCGCGACCTCGAGTGGACCGAGGAAGGGCGCAACCAGGGTGGCGAGTAGATGAGTCACCACGACGAGCGCACCTTCGTGATGGTGAAGCCCGACGGCGTGCAGCGCGGTCTCATCGGCGAGATCGTCTCCCGCTTCGAGGAGCGCGGTCTGAAGCTCGTCGGCGGCAAGTTCATGCGGATCGACGAGGACATCGCGCACGACCACTACGGCGAGCACGAGGACAAGCCGTTCTTCGACGGCCTCGTCGAGTTCATCACCTCCGGCCCCGTCTTCGCGATGGTGTGGGAGGGCGCGGACGCGACCCGACAGGTCCGCGCGATGGTCGGCGAGACCGACCCCGCCGAGTCCGCCCCGGGCACGATCCGCGGCGACTTCGGCTTAGACCTCGGCCACAACGTGATCCACGCGTCGGACCACGAGGACGAGGGCGCCAACGAGCGCGAGATCGACCTGTTCTTCGACGAGGACGAGCTCGTCGACTACGGCCTCGACACCGCCGCGTGGGTGTACGAGGACGAGCAGCACTGAACGTCGACGCGGTTTTCTGTTTCGCGTGTTCCGCGCCCGGGAGCGGTAGCTATTCCGACACACCTCGTTTCCGGTGAAATCACCGCTGAAATACGAGGACTGCGACGGGAAGCCGTTCCGTGTCCGCTTATAAATCCCCCCGCGAAGAGTCCCGGCTCTTCAGTCGGACAGCGCCACGATCCGACCGTCCTCGGTGACGACGAGCGCCTCGGCGCTCCCGTCTCCGGTCGCGTCCGCGAACAGCGGCCCCGCGTACACGACGGCGCCGCCGACGTCGCCGCGGGCGATCGCCTCTCCCTGCTGGTTGAGCGCGAGCACGCCCCCGTTCCGGTTCACCGCCACCGGCCCGGGGGAGCCGTCGCCGTCGATGTCGGCGACTCCCGGCTCGTTCACTCGCGTATCGCCGCCGTACTGCTGTTTCCAGACGACTTCGCCGTCGAGCAGGTCGACCGCCCAGACGCTCCCGCTCCCGCCGACGTGGACCCGACCGGGGTCCGCGTCGCCGACGCTGACCGGGAGGTCCTGCAGGCCGACCTCGTACCGGGTCCCGCCGTCGGCGACGTCGATCGTCTCGAGGTTCCCGTTCGCGCCGCCGAGCGCGAGCACCGGGCCGCTCCGCGTGTCGGCCGCCGTCCAGCTCAGAGGCGTGACCGACGGGCTCGCCGTCCACTGGACCTCACCGACGGCGTCGAGCAGGCTGATCGAGTGCCCGCCGTCGGCTGCGGTCGCGACCGCGAGCCCTCGGGTGGTGTCGTCGCCGTCGCCCGCGTCACCCTCGGCGTCGTCGGACTCGTCGAAGTCGACCGCCAGCGGCCGCCGCTCTACCGGCGCGTCGAGGTCCGTCTCGAACACCGTCTCGCCGGCGTCGTCGACGGTGAGTACCCGCCCGTCGGTCGTGACCGCGGCGACCTCGCCGTCGCCGTCGTCGTCGAGATCGCCGATCGCCGGCCGGAGCCCGCTCGGCCCGCCGAGGTCGACGGCGAACCGTTCGGCGCCGTCGGTGGGGTCGAGGACGACGAGGGAGCCGGATTCGGTCGTGAACGCGACCGCCTCGTCGCCGCCGAGTCGGCCGGATACCAGTCCGCTCGTCGCCGGGGGATCGGCGCCGTCGCCGCCGGTGTCATCGGTTTCGGCGGATCCCCCGTCGACGGTCGTCCGCCACTCCACGCCGCCGCCGACGGCGGTTGCGCGTACCGTCCGGTCCCCGTCCTCGACGGTCGACTGGAGGACGAGCGGGTCCCCGTCCATGGTGGCGACGACCGCGCCGGTGCCGTCGTCGCCGGCGACGGGCTCCGATTCCCAGACGACCTCGGCGTCGATCGTGGCGTCGTCGACGCCGACGAACGCGAAGAGCGCGACGCTGACGCCGGTCGCGCCGCCGGCCAACAGGATCAGACTCGCGAACAGAACGCGGCGGTCCATTACCGATCGGTTCGGTCGTCGGCGTGATACCGCTGTCGGATGCGGCGGGCGGCCGGACACGAAACGGCGGGCCTACAACAGCGTCGCGACGCGGTCCGCGTGCTCCGGCCCCACCCGTTCGCGGAGGGCGTCGAGGTCGCGCTCGCCGTCGATATTCACCAGGGAAACGGCGCCGTCCGGTCCCCCGTACGCGCCGTGGAAGTCGTAGACGAAGCCGTACACCTCGGCGCCGGCCGCCTCGTCGGCCTCTCGGGCGATCGCCACCTGCTCGTGGACGTTGTACTCGACGAGGCGGTTCCGGACGCTGGGGCGGTCCTCGCTGTCACTGCCGGCGCCGTCGGCGGCGTCACCGCGCTCAAGCGCGTCGAGGCCCGACTCGACGATCGGAACGAGCTCCTCCACGTCGGCCCTGACGCCCGGTTCGGCGGGGAACTCCCCGGTCCGGGCCGCGGAGAGGGCCGCGCCGACCGCGCCGCATCCGGTGTGCCCGACGACCGCGAGCGCGTCCGTCTCGGTGTAGGCGAGCGGGTACGCGACGCTGCCGGCGAGCACGCGCTCGCCGTCGACGCGGTCGCTCACGCGGTTCCCGATGTTTCCGGCGGTAAAGAGGAATCCCGGTCGATCGACCGCCCACATGCCCTCCTGCGACACGCGGGAGTCCGAACAGCAGACGGAGACGACCGGGGGCCGCTGGCCGTCGCGCCGAGCGGCGAGGTCGGCGGCGGCCGCGGACGCGACGTGCTCGTCGTTGCCCTCGAGGAGCTCGGCCAAGAGATCTCGGCTCATACCCGTCGACCCGCCCCCGTGTTTAAAAAGGAGACGGACGGGGCGAGTATCGGGAGCGGAACGTCGTCGATCGGTCCGAGGGTGCTCAAGCCACCAGGCCGACGATCTGCACGAGGAACCCGACCACGAAGACGGCGAGGAGGGCGATCGTCGCCACCACCACCGCGGGCGCGAGGATCTCGTCGTCCTGATCGAGCACGATCGACTCCATGTCCTTCATGCGAGACCCGTCGTCGCGACGGGATTTGAACGCTTCGCTCGGCGGGGCTTCCGTCCGGTCGTGACGGCGACCGAGCCGACTCCGCGTCCCGGCCGGCGCTGAAGGGAAGCTTCATTTACCTCTCGACGGACTGTGCGGACGGATGAGTGACGGAGGGGGACCGACGCCGAACGGGCGAAGGGGGCGGCGATGACGAACCGCGACGCGACCGACAGCGGGCGATCTCGGGCGGCGCTCGCCGACCCGGCGAGCGAGGCGAGCGGAGCCTCGACCGAGGCGGCAACCGCCACGGAGCCGTCGGCCGGCGCGCTGGTCGTCGTCTGCGGGCTGCCCGGCGTCGGGAAGACGACCGTGGCGGAGCGGGTCGCCGACCGCGTCGACGGCGAGATCCTCCGGACCGACGTGATCCGGAAGGAGCTGTTCGACGAGCCCGCGTACACCGACGCCGAGACCGAGGCCGTCTACGCGGAACTGATCGACCGCGCCCGCGACCGCGTCGCAGACGGCTCCGCCGTCGTCCTCGACGCGACGTTCGCGGACGCCCGGTTCCGCGCCGACGCCCGCGAGGCGGGCGAGCGCGTCGCGGACGGGTTCGCGCTCGTCGAGGTGGAGTGCGACGAGTCGGTCGTCGAGCGCCGGATCGAGCGCCGCGACGGGATCAGCGACGCCGACTTCGAGGTCCACCTCCACTTCAAGGAGCTGTTCGACCGGATCGAGACCGACCACGTCGTCGTCGATAACTCGGACGATCAGGCGGCGACGTACGCGCAGGTCGACGCCGCGTTCGGCGGGGCGGCGCCCGACGGCGACTGAGCGCGGGCGGCGGCCGCGGCTTCGCGAGAGACGGTCCACCCCCGTCCCGTGCCAACAATTTTCACGGGATACGCGCACACGCGTCTCCCATCACTTATAGGCGCGACGGTCGTACTCCCTGTATGAGCGAAGAATCCGGGCGTCGGAACCTCCGAATGCCCAACGACGACGAAGTGTTCGCCGTGGTGACGGAACACCTCGGCGGGAACCACGTGCGACTGCGCTGCGTCGACGGCGAGACGCGGATGGGCCGGATTCCCGGCCGCATGAAGTACCGGACGTGGATCAGCGAGGGCGACGTGGTCCTCGCGGAGCCGTGGTCCTGGCAAGACGAGAAGGCGAACGTCGAGTGGCGGTACGACGACGAGGACGCGGACCAGCTCCGGCGCGAAGGCCACATCCAATAGCGCCGCAGTGCGGTGTCGACGGGACGTACTCTTGAACCCCCGAGCGGCGGCGCCGACCGCTTATCTACTGAACTCGATCGCCGCGCCCTGTCCGAAGCCGACACAGAGCGTCGCGAGCCCGCGGTCGGCGTTGCGCTTCTGCATCTCGTGGATCAGCGTGACGGGGAGGCGCGCGCCGGAGGCGCCGAGCGGGTGGCCGATCGCGATGGCGCCGCCGTTGACGTTGTAGCTCTCCTCGTCGACGCCGAGTTCGCGCCGTGAGTACTCGCACTGGGAGGCGAACGCCTCGTTGAGCTCGACGAGGTCGTAGTCGTCGATGGTCCGCCCGGCGCGGTCGAGCAGGCCCCGCGTCGCGGGCACCGGGCCGATCCCCATCACGGTGGGGTCGACGCCGGCGACGTTGTTCGTGCCGACCTCCGCGAGCACGTCGAGGCCGTGGTCCTCCGCGAACGCCTTGCTCGTGACGAGCGTGAGCGACGCGCCGTCGGAGATCTGCGAGGAGTTCCCCGCCGTCACCGTGCCGTCGCCCGTGAACGCGGGCGAGAGGCCGGCGAGCTTCTCGGCCGTCGTGTCCGGGCGGATCCCCTCGTCTTCCTCCACGAGCCCGTCGTCGGTCTCCACGGGGACGATCTCGTCGTCGAACCGCCCCGACTCCGTCGCCTCGGCGGCGCGCTGGTGGCTCCGGGCGGCGTACTCGTCTTGCGCCTCGCGGCTCACCTCGTACTCCTCGGCGACCTTCTCCGCGGTCATCCCCATCTGGAGCTGGAAGACGTTGTACTTCTCCGAGAGCTCGGGGTGGAGGTGCTGGTAGGAGTCGCCGTCCATCGGGACGCGGCTCATGTTCTCGACGCCCCCGGCGATGACGCAGTCGCGGTTCCCGGCCGCGACCGCGTCCGACGCGGAGATGATCGCCTGCATCGAGGAGGCGCACCAGCGGTTGATCGAGGTCGCGGGCACCGACTCGCCGAGCTCCGAGAGCAGCGCGATGACGCGCGCGACGTTGTTGTCCTGCTCGGTGCGCTGCTGGGCGACGCCCCACATCAGGTCGTCGACGTGGTCGCTCGTCAGCCCCGTCTCCGCGAGCGTGTGGTCGATGAGGCGCGTCGAGAGGTCCTCGCTGCGGACGTCCGCGTAGACGCCCCCGTCGCGTCCCTGCGGCGTTCGATAGGCGGCGGCGATAACCGGGGTGGTCTCGTCTGTCATGAACGATCACTGGCCGGTGAGACACTTAAAACGGCGTGGAACCGGAGGGAATCCGACCGGAGTTTATCGTTTATTCCTCGAGGAGGGTCTCCCCGGTCATCTCCGCGGGCCGGTCGACGCCGATCAGGTCCACGAGCGTCGGGGCGATGTCGCAGAGGGAGCCTCCCTCGCGGACCTCGCGTCCCCCGTCGTCGCCGTCGGGCGTCAGGTAGACGAACGGGACCGGGTTGAACGTGTGGGCGGTGTGGGGGTCTTCGAGAGTCCCCATGTCGTCGGCGTTGCCGTGGTCGGCCGTCACGACCGCGTGGCCGCCCGCGTCGGCGACCGCGCCGAGGAGCCGGTCGAGCTGGGCGTCCACCGCCTCGACCGCCTCCACCGCGGCGTCGAAGTCGCCGGTGTGGCCCACCATGTCGGGGTTCGCGTAGTTCAACACCAGCAGGTCGGGGTCGTCGGCCTCGATGATCCCGACCGCCTCGTCCGTGAGCTCCGGCGCGGACATCTCCGGCTGGAGGTCGTAGGTCGGTACGTCCGGGCTCTCGACGATCTCGCGCATCTCGCCGGGAAACTCCACCTCGCGACCGCCGTTGAGGAAGTAGGTCACGTGGGGGTACTTCTCCGACTCGGCGATCCGAAGCTGGGTCAGCCCGGCGTCGGAGACGACCTCGCCGATCGTGTTCTCGGGCATCTCGGGCGGGAACGCGACCGGGAAGTCGAACGTCTCGTCGTACTCGGTCATCGTGGTCATCCGGACCGACGGCTGGTCCAGATCGAACCCCCAGTCGGGCCGCGTGTCGGTGAGCATCCTGACCAGCTGTCGCGCGCGGTCCGCCCGGAAGTTGAAGAAGACGACCGCGTCGCCGTCATCGAGGGCGGGCTCGCCCTCGACCAGCGTCGGCTCGACGAACTCGTCGGTCTCGCCGCGGGCGTGGGCCTCGGTTGCGGCCTCGACCGCCGACTCGGCCTCGTGGGGCGCCTCGCGCTCGACGATGGCGTCGTACGCCTTCTTTGTCCGCTCCCAGTTCTCGTCGCGGTCCATGGCGTGATAGCGGCCCATCACCGTCGCGACGTGGCCGGTCCCGCGCTCGTCGGCCTTCGCGGTCACGTCCGCGAGGAACCCGTCGGCGATCTCCGGGGCGGTGTCCCGTCCGTCCGTGAACGCGTGGCTCGTCGCGGACACGCCGGCGTCGGCGGCGGCGTCGATCAGCGCGAGCAGGTGCTCCACGTCGGAGTGGACGCCGCCGTCGGAGACGAGCCCCATGAAGTGGACCCGTCCGCCGGTCGACTTCGCGTGCTCCAGCGCGTCGGCGATTGCGTCGTTGTCCGAGAGCGAGCCCTCCGCGAGCGCGTCCGTGATCCGGGTGTACGCCTGCTTGACGACCCGTCCGGCGCCGATGTTCAGGTGGCCGACCTCGGAGTTCCCCATCTGGCCCTCCGGGAGGCCCACGCGACGGCCGTGAACGACGAGCCGCCCCTCCGCGCCGCGATCGGTCGCGGCGTCGAACGCCGGCGTGTCGGCCGCCGCGACGGCGTCGCGGCCCGCCGGCCGACCCGAGGGGTCGACCGTCTCTCCGTCCTCGCGGTCGCCCGCTCCGCCGCCGAGACCCCATCCGTCGAGGATGATGAGCGCCGTTTCCATACCGCCCGTTCCCGGCGCCGGGGTAACTACCCTTCGCTCCGGGCGACCGCCGCGGGGGAGCGAAGCGGCGGCGAGACCGGTCACCCGATCGCCCGCAGGCGGGCGCCCGGTCCGCGGGCCGGAAGTCAGCCTTTTCACCTTCCGACGCTAACCATACGTTAATGGACTCCGCGGTACTGCTCGATCTCCTCGGGAACGAGAACCGGCGGCGCATCCTCCGGCTGCTCGCGACCAAGCCCTGCTACGTCACGGAGATCTCGGAGTACCTCGACGTGAGCCCGAAGGCGGTGATCGACCACCTGCGGAAGCTGGAGGAGGCCGGCCTCATCGAGTCGACCACCGACGACCAGCGCCGCAAGTACTTCCGCATCGCGCGGAGCCTCCGGCTGGAGGTGAGCGTCTCCCCGTACGGCTTCGGCGCGAAGAGCGCGTACCCCGCGAAGAACAGCTTCGACATGGCGTCGCGGTGTCAACACCTCACGATAGAGGTCCCGGACGGCCCCGGCTCGACGAGCGATCTGGCCGACCTCGCCGGCGAGTACGGCCGGCTTCAGGACCTCGATCGGGAGCTCTCGCTGGCCCAACGGTGGGTGCAGGGCCGCGTCGACGACACGCTGTCGGAGATCGACGAGCGGCTCGGAACCGAGTCGGACAGCCGCTTTTTCGCGGCGGTCCTCGCCGCGCTGGTCGAGAGCGACGGCACCCCCGCGGCGGTCGCCGACGAGGTCGGCGCCCGCGAGGAGACGGTCGCGGACGCCCTCCGTCGGCTCGCCGACGTGGGCGTCGTCGCCCGCGACGGCTCCGCCGACGTGGACCGCTATCGGATCCGGTAGGGTCGTGGCCCGAGCGCCCGCGGGAGGCGGATCCCCGCACGCCCGGCCGCTTTCGGAACCTTTTGGCGCGCTCCCGGGAGAGGTCGACGCGTGAGCAGAGCACGGAATCTCTCGTTGTTCCTCGTCCTCGCCGCGGTGTGGGGCTCCGCGTTCATGGCGATCAAGGCCGGACTGGCGTACTTCCCGCCCGTGTTGTTCGCCGCGCTCAGGTACGACGTCGCGGGCGTCGTCATGCTCGCGTACGCGGCGTACGTCGTCGACGACCCGATCCCGCGGGGGCGCGACGAGTGGGCCGTCGTCGCGGTCGGCGCGACGCTGGTCATCGCCGCCTACCACGCGTTCCTCTTCATCGGCGAGAGCGACCCGGCGGTGACGAGCGCGGTGGCCGCCGTCATCGTCAGCCTCTCGCCCGTCCTGACGACGGTCTTCGCGCGCGCCTTCCTCCCCTCGGAGCGGCTGACGGTCGTCGGCGTGATCGGTCTCGTCGTCGGCCTCGTCGGGGCGGTCGTGCTCGCCGCGCCGGACCCGAGCAACCTCGCCGGCGGCGGGACGGTCCCGAAGCTGCTCGTGCTGCTGGCGGCCGCGTCGTTCGCGCTGGGCTCGGTGCTGATGCGGGCCTCCGACGACGACGACCTCCCGATCGAGACGATGGAGGCGTGGTCGATGCTTCTGGGCGCCGCCCTGATGCACCTGCTGTCGCTCGGGCTCGGCGAGTCGATCGCCGACGTGGCGTGGACCGCCGAAGCGGTCCTCGCGCTCGGCTACCTCTCCATCGCCGCAAGCGGGCTCGGCTTCCTCATCTACTTCGACCTCCTCGACCGTCTCGGCCCGATCGAGATCAACCTCGTCTCGTACGTCGCCCCGGTGTTCGCCGCGGTCTCCGGGTGGCTGTTCCTGCGCGAGGCGATCACCGTCAACACCGTCGCCGGCTTCCTGATCATCTGCGCCGGCTTCGCGCTGGTGAAGCGGACGGCGTTCAGGGACGCGCTCCGCGAGTACGGCGTGCTCGGGTAGTCGACTCGCGAGACACGTCAACGCGGCGCCCTCTCAAGGCGAGCAAAACACGTCAACGCGGCGCATACCCGAGGTGGTTTTTATACGCACCCGCGAGACGAGCGGGTATGTTCCCCGAGACGATCGAGACGGACCGGTTGCGGTTGGAACCCGGGTGGCCCGAACACGTCGACCTCGACGAGTGCTACCGGATCTGCTCGTCGGACCCCGGGATCGACGAGGTGACCGAGCACGTCACGTGGGACCCCCACGAGACGAAGAAGGAGACGCTCGAGTTCCTCGAGCGCGGCCGCGAGCGGTGGGAGGAGGGCGAGGCGGCGGGCTACGTCATCCGCCCCCGCGAGGGCGAGGACGGCGCCGGCGAGATCGCCGGCTTCGGCGGCCTCACGGTCGACTGGGAGAAGCGGACCGCCGTTCTGGGCACCTGGCTCCGCAAGCGGTTCTGGGGGCGCGGCTACTCGGGCGAGCGCGCCGCGGCGCTCGCCGAGGTCGCCTTCGCGGACCTCGATCTCGACCTCGTCGCCGTCAGCCACCTCCCCGAGAACGAGCAGTCGCAGCGAGCGATCGAGAAGTACGTCGACCGGCTCGGCGGCCGCCGCGAGGGGCTGTTGCGGAACCAAATAACCTTCATGGACGGGAGCGTCCACGACGAGGTCCGCTACTCGATCTCACAAGAGGAGTGGCGCGAGGCGACCGAGTAGCCGGGAAGCGGTGGGAAGACCCGAGTCGGGACACGGAGATCGGACACGGTCGGCGGCGAGCGCGCCGACCCAACAGACACTTACCACGGCCGAAACGACTCCGAGCACATGTCTGTCCCCGACCAATCGAACAGCACGAGCGGACTCATCGGTGGCGCGGCGGGCGGCGCCGTCGCGTATCTCCTCGGCTATCTAGTCGTGTACGTGACGCAGGGCGACCGGATCGAGGAGGTGCTGTCGGGATTCAACTTCTTCGCCGACCTGTTCGGCGGCGATCCGATTCCGACGTGGCAGGCCGCGGGGTGGGCCTTCTACAACACCCACTTCGTCGACACCGTGTTCCAGATCGGCGGCGGCTCGTCGCGGAACCTCCTCATGGAAGCAGACGGCGGGTCACTGCTCTTCGTCCTCCCGCCGCTCCTGCTCGTGGTGGCCGGGCTCGTCGCCGGCAGAGCCGCCGGCGCGTCCGACCCCACCGAGGGAGCGAGGGCCGGCGCGTTCGTCCTCGCCGGGTACCTCCCGCTCGCGGTGATCGGCGCGTTCCTGTTCCGGTACGGGGGCGGGGAGATCGCCCCCGACATCGTCACCGCCGTGCTGCTCGCCGGCGCCGTCTACCCGGCGGTCTTCGGCGCGATCGGCGGGGCCGCCTCGTCGCTACTGAGCGACTGAGTCGGCGGAGCGGCACCGCGCTTCGGCGACCCGTTCCGGAGAATCCTCAGTACCCGGCGTCCTCGGGGTCGATCCGGTCGCCGTACTCCCGCGCGGGGTCGACGGGGCGACCCTCGTCGGTCTCGGGCGCGACGTAGTCGATGAACGCCTCCACGTCCGGCTCTCGGACGCGGACCGCGACGTCGATCTCGCCGAGCTCGTCCGGCTCGCCGACCGCGAAGTTGACGACGCCCTCGAACGCCGCCTGCTTTTTCAGCGAGAAGTCGAACCCCTCGTCGGTGCTGTTCTGTAAGAACACCCGCCGGGCCGTGTCGAGGATCTCCTGTTCGTGGAGCACGTCCGAGAAGGCGTCTAAGGTGTGCGCCTCGGCGACCAGCCGGCCGTCCTCGTGGATCGGTTCCGCGTCCGGGAACACGTTCCGGACCGCGTCGGCGACCCGGTCGGTGGCCTCGGTGTCTCGGACGGGGACCTCGATGCGCACGTCGACGCTGTAGATCACGACCCGTCACCTCCGGCGTCGGCGGTCGCGGGACCGGCGTCGGCTTCCCGGTCGGCGTCGGCTTCCCGGTCGGCGCTGCCGCGCTCTCCTTCGCCGTCCGCGACGCCGAGCGCCTCCCGGACGCGGCGTCGGAACGCCGCCAGCGTCCCGGTGTTGTCGATCTCGACGTCGGCCCGTTCGAGCGTTTCGCCGAGGCCCAGTTCGATCTCTCGAGCGTCGCGCTCGCGGAGGGCCTCCAGGTCGGAGTCGGAGTCGTCGCGGCCGCGGTCGTCGAGCCGCTCCGCGCGGAGCTCGAAGGGGGCGCGGACCGCCACCAGCGTGAAGTCGTCGCCGAACGCCTCGCGGAAGCGCTCAAGTTCGACGGTCGAGCGGAGCCCGTCGACGAGCACGGTGTCGCGCTCGCCGTCGGCCGCCGCCTCCCGGATCAGCGGGAGCGTCCGGACGGCGATCGCGTCGTCGCCCTCCTCCTCGCGGAGCGCGCCCGCGATCCGGCCGTGGTGTTCGGCCGGGTCGAGCCCGCGGCGGCGGCACTCGGCGCGGATCACGTCGCCCATGACGACGACCGGGATCCCCGCCTCTTCGGCCACGTTCGCCGCCTCTCCCTTCCCGCTGCCGGGGAGGCCGACGGTTCCGATGACGTTCATTAGCGGCGAGTAGTCCCGTGTCGGACTTAGGTCTGCTGTTGGGGTCCCGAACTCGCCCGCCCGAAAGTTGCGCTCGAACGGCCCGATATACCTGTGGAGTCGAATAGAAAACTCAATAGAGATAGTATAAAATTATATAAACTATTCGGGAAAGTCATTTAACGTGGCTGACGTGTGCCAGCAATCCTCTTGCATTCGCCCGCTTCCCTCCGACGGCGACCGGTTCTCGGACGGTGGACGACCGCGGCGACGCACGGCGGCCGCGGAGATTCATGCGACGACGAACACTCATCACGGGAGCGGCGGCCAGCGGTATCGGCGGGATAACACTCATCGGGAGCGGCGCGTTCGACACGGCGACGGCCGAGCGGACCGCGACGGTGAACTTCGCTGACGACGAGAACGCCTATCTCGGGCTGATCTCGGAGAGCGAGTACGCGGTCGAAGAGGAGGGCGAACTCGCCCTCGACTTCACCGAGGTCTCGGCCGACAGCGACGGGATCGGCCGCAACTCGGAGTACTACTTCGACGCCGTGTTCGCGATCGCGAACCAGGGGACCCAGCCGGTTTCGGTCACCGCGTCGAGCGACGCGGAGTCGTTCGACGGCGACTTCCGGCTCTACCCCACCGACGACCGGAGCGGGACCCTCGACGACGCGGACAACGTGATAGACATCGGCGTGGGCGACCAACGCTCGGTCGGTACGCATATCCAGACGGGAGACGTGGACACGAGCAACGACGTGGCCATCGACATTTCTATCGAGGCGGTCTTCGACGACGAGGGGGACGACGGCGGTGACGAGCCCGACGAGCCCGATCCGGAGCCGCCGGAGACGATCGATATGACGGAGTTTTTCTCCACGTCGAGTCTCGTCGCCGCAGACGGGAGCCCGCTCGACGACGACTCCGTCGTCGCGGTCCGCGCGGAGCCGACGGCGGAAAACGAGGATCCGGAAGAAGACGACGAATTCGTCTCGTACCCGGACGACACCGAAATCCCGTTGCTCGCGGTCGACGGCAACGTCCTCGGATTCGGATCGGACCTCGGTTCCGACGGAAGCGACGTTGATGCGAACCGAACGCTCATGGCGAACGCGTGGCAGACCGTCCTCGACGGTACCGGAACGGTCCTGTACGACGAGACGCACGGCCAGACACTCACGCTCGACGCCTTCTCCGCGCTCGAATCGGTCGCCGAGGACCGCGGATTCGACGTCGAGGCCATCGGATCGGAGTTCGTCGACGCCCTCAACGACGCGGACGCGGTGATGGTCGCCACCGACAACGACGACGTGGCGAGTGACGGTGGGTTCTCCGACGCGGAGCGGTCCGCGCTCGCCGACTTCGTCGACGACGGCGGCGCGGTGTTCCTCCACGGAACCGCCTCGTTCGACGGGACCTCGAACGGCGTACTGAACGCGGTACTCGACGAACTCGACGCCGGGTTCCGGTTCAACTTCGATCAGGTGACCGACGAAGAGAACTCCGGATTCGCGCCGTTCGTACCGCGCACGAGCAACTTCAACGACGACGAGTTTCCCGACTTCTTCCTCGCGGAGGGTGAGCTATGAGACGCCGCAGCGTCCTCATCGGCATCGGCGCGACGGCGGCCGGCGGCGGGGCGATCGCCACCGGCGCGTTCGACACGGCGACGGCCGAACGCGACGCGACGATCGCGCTCTCCGACGACGCGAACGCCCTGCTCGCGCTCTCGCCGCTCGACGAGGAGTTCGCCACCGTCGACGACGAGGGCGAGCTGGCGCTCGTGTTCGACGGGGTCGAGGGAGGGGGAACCGGCTTCGGATCGAACACGGTGTACGAGCTCGACGACGTCTTCGAGGTCCGCAACCAGGGCACCGAGGACCTCGGACTGTTCGCGCAGGTCGATGACGGCGCGCTCGGCGACGCCGACTTCGAGTTGACCGTCGACGGCGAGGCGATCACCGAGGAGCCGAGCGTCGAACTCGACACCGGGGAGTCGGTCGCGGTCGGGATCCGGGTCGACGCCGGCGGTGATCCCACGGACGGCGAGGTCGCGATCACGCTGGGCGTCGGCGACGGACCGGTCGATGAACCGGGCGACGATCCCGGTGAGGAGCCGGGAGACGAGCCCGAGTTCGTCGACGAACTGGTGTTCGACTCGACCGCGAGCCTGCTGGCCGACGACGGCTATCTCCCCGACGAGGCGATCGTCGTCGCCGCCGAGGACACCGCGGTCTCCGTCGACACGGACGGCAACGGCGACGACACCACCTACCCGGACGACGAGCCGCTGCCGCTGATGGCGGTCGACCAGGACCGACCCATCGTCGCCTTCGGCGTCCCGTTCGCGACGAACGGCGTTCAGTTCGGCCAGTACGGCAACGAGGAGGTGCTGTTGAACGTGTTCGACGCGTACGCCGACTCCGACACGGTGCTGTGGGACGAGGGGCACGGCCAGTTCTACGACCTCGCCAGCCACGAGTCGTTCGCCGGCTACGCCGAGGATAACGGCTACGTCGTGGAGGCGACGACGGACCTCGAAGACGACCTCTTCGGGCCGGCGTCCGCGATCGTGATCACGTCGCCGACGGACTCGTTCAGCACCGACGAGCTCGACGCGCTCGCGTCCTTCTCCGACGCCGGAGGGCTCGTCGTGCTCATGGACCAGTCTGACTTCGACAACTTCGACGAGACGGACAACCTCAACGCGTTGGCGAACGGGATCGACTCGCAGATCCGGTTCAACGACAACCAGGTCGAGGACGGCGAGAGCAACGACGGCGCCGACTTCGCTCCGACGACGACTGCGCTCGACACGGGGACGTATCCCGACCTGCTCGCCGACCGCGACGGTCTCGGGCTCGAACTCGACCCGAGCGAGGAGTACGAGGTCGAGGTCGTCAGCGTCGCCGACGGCGACACGGTCGACGTCCAGTTCGACAACGAACTGGTCGAGACCGTTCGGACGCTGGGTCACGATTCGCCGGAGACCAGCGCCGGCCCGGAGCTCCCGGAGGAGTGGGAGGGGATCGACGACGTCGACACCCTCCTCGACTACGGCGACGAGGCGACGACGTACGCGCAAGACCAGCTTCCCGAGGGCGAGACGGTCACCATCTCGTTCGACGAGAACGAGGGACTCCGCGGGGACTTCGGACGGCTGCTCGGACTCGTCACGCTGGACGACGGCACCCTGTACAACGAGGCGCTCGTCGCCGACGGGTACGGACGCGTGTACGACTCCGGGCTCGGACTCCACGACCAGCTCTGGAGCGCCGAGGCCGAGGCGCGCGCGAACGACCGCGGCGTCTGGGCGGAAAGCGACGTGAGCGCGACGCCAGTCGTGGGCGACGGCCCGGTCGACGAGCTGTTCGTCCCGTACGCGACCGCGGTCGCGGCCGCGGACGGCGGATCGGTCCCGGACGACCGCGTCCCGGTCGAATCCGAGGACGGCGACCCGCTCGTGGGCGTCGACGTCGACAGCAACGTCGCGCTGGTCGGCGGGCCGCTGCCCGACGAGAGCTTCGAGAGCGGCGAGGGCGGCCCCGGAACCGAGCCGTACGGCAACTACGTCTTCCTCGCGAACCTGATCGACGCCGTNCTCTGCGGACGGCCGCGAGGGAGGCGTCGTCATCGACGGGGGGCACGGCCAGTTCGCGGCCGACTACGCGCTCTCCGGCGAGGACGCCGCCTTCTTCCAGCGGTACCTGGAGGGGTTCGCGGTCGAGTTCGACGGGAAGAACGACTACGACGGCGAGTTCGGGCCCGACCTCGCGGACGCCCGAGCGCTCCTCGTCACCGCCCCGGACGACCCGTTCACGAGCGACGAGGTCGCCGCGATCGAGGACTTCCGCGACGACGGCGGCGCCGTGATCCTCGCGGGCGCCGGTCTCGACGCGGCCGCCGACGCGCGCGACAACCTCGACGCGCTCGCCGCCGACCTCGGGAGCGACCTGCGGACCGGCGACCAGGTGACCGACGCGGAGAACAACCTCGGCGGGCCGATAACCCCGACGACGACCAACTTCGACACCGGCTTCGACCTGTTCGACGCCTACGGCGACGGCGGCGGTGACGGCGGCGACGGCGGCGACGGCGGTGACGGATCGCCGCTCGCAGTCGACGAGATCGTCGCCGATCCGGAGGGTGACGCGACGCAAGACGAGTACGTCGCGTTCGTCAACGAGGGAGACGAGGCGGTCGATCTCGACGGGTACGAGGTGTACGACGCCGCCGACAACAGCTACGCGTTCGCCGGAGCGACCGTCGATCCCGGTGCCACGATCGCGCTGTACACCGGCTCGGGCACCGACACCGACGACACGGTGTACTGGGGTCGCGGGTCGCCGGTCTGGAACAACGGCGGCGACACGGTGTTCGTCGAGGACCCGGACGGGACGGTCGTGATCGAGTACGGCTACTGAGCGCGGCAGCAAACGCGGCGCGAACCGTCGGCGTTTTTTAACCGGGCGCTCGAAGTTCGAACGAGGGCACATAGCTCAGCCCGGATAGAGCGTCGGACTTCTAATCCGACGGTCGTGGGTTCGAATCCCACTGTGCCCGTTCGATCGCAGTGTGGTCAGTGGTGCTCGCCACCGGATCGATTTAAAAACCGCTTCGGGACGATTTATAAACCCGCTTCAGTCCGCCACGTTCGGCGTCCCCAGATACTCCTCGTTGATCTCGTACTCGCCGTCGTCGTTCTCGACCAGGTACTCGCCGTAATAGGGCACCCGATTCGCCACGACGGCCTCGAACGTCTCGGCGATCTCCTCGCGGGTCATCTCGCCCATCGACCGGAGGTCGTCGTTGCGGTTGAGACAGCCCTTTAAATACCCCTCGTGGGTGACGCGGACGCGGCCGCAGTTCGCGCAGAAGTCCTCGTTCTCGACGGGGTCGACGATCTCGACCATGCCGCCGGTGGCGTCGTCGCTCTCCTCGCCCACGAAGTACCGCTTCCGGTCGTGCATCTCGCGGCGCTCGACGCGGTCCGCCTTCTCGGCGAGCCAGTCGTGGACGCGCCCGATGTCGACGTTCCACTCCGGCTTCCCGGTCAGCTCCGGCATGTACTGGATGAGCTGGAGCTGGAGCCCCTCGTTGTCGGCGACGTGCTCGACCATCTCCTCGACGTAGCCCGCGGTGTGCGTGAACACGACCATGTTGAGCTTCACGGGGTCGAGCCCGGCGTCGACGGCGGCCTTGACCCCCTCCAGCACGCGCTCGTAGGCGCCGGACTTGGTCACCTCCGCGAAGTCGTCCGGATCGAGCGCGTCCTGCGAGACGTTCACGCGGTCGAGTCCGGCCGCCTTCAGGTCCTCGGCGCGCCCGGGGAGGAAGGTCCCGTTCGTCGTCAGCGACACCTCCATCGAGTCGGGCGTGCGCTCGACGATCTCCTCGAGGTCCTGCCGGAGCATGGGCTCGCCGCCGGTGAATTTCACCGAGTCGACGCCGTACCCCTCGACGACCTCCAGGAAGCGGACCACGTCGTCGGCGCTCATCTCGTCGTCGCTCGGCTCCATCGGTCCCCGCGTGTCGCCTAACCCCTCGTTGTGACAGTAGACGCAGTCGAAGTTACACCGGTCGGTAAGCGAGATCCGAACCCCCGTCACCTCCCGTCCGAAGTCGTCCGCGAGTGGGCCGGCCATGTCCGATCGGAACCGCCGCGTTTGCTTAAATATCCGGGTCGATCGTGGAGAAGCGTAACGGATGGAGGTTACGTCTCGGCCGCCCACTCCTCTCCGACGTACGCCATCTCCCAGAACGCGAGTTCGAGACGCGCGCTCGTGCGGAACGCCTCGCGCATCCCGTCACGGTGGCCGGGGTGCGCCTCCGCGTAGTCGTTGAGGAGACCGCGCATCGACGCGGTCTCCGCGCGGAACGCCTCGCTCGTGTACGTCTCGATGAAGGGGGTGTACCGGTGCTCCCCGTTCGCGAGCTCCGCCATGTGGTCGGCCACGTCGAGGTACCCCTGCATGCAGGGGTAAAGCGCCGCGACCGCGACGGGAACGGGCCGCTCGTGCGCCGTGCGAACCAGATGGCTCGTGTACGCCTCGCAGGTCGGCCGCTTCCGCACGGCAGCCAGGTCACCCGGCGTGACGCCGTACTCGGCGGCGAACGACCGGTGGAGGTCCAGCTCCTCGTTCAACACGGCGTCCGCCCCGCCGAGCAGCGTCGCCATCGCCGCCTCCTCCCTCGCCTTCGCGCCCGCGACGGCGTACGTGCGAGCGTAGTCGAAGAGATATCGGTAGTCCTGTTCGAGCCACCGCCGAAACGCGGCGTCGTCGAGGTCTCCCGCGGCGAGTTCGCGGACGAACGGGTGCTCGAACTGGGCCGCCCAGATCTCCGTGCCCGCCGTCAGGAGGTCGTCGCTGAACGTCATGGTCGAGCGCTCGACGGGCGGGGATATAACTTTGTGGTATTACTTGCTAATCCCCGTCCGCGATCGCGATCCGAAGCCCGTCGCTGGCGATCTCGACGTCGCCGTCGAACCCCGCGTTCCGGACACTCCGCGCCATCTCGCGCTCGCGACCGCCGGTGTGCGGGTACAGGTGCGAGAGTACCAGGGTGTCGATATCGGTGCCCGTGAGCGACTCGCCGAGTTGCGTGGGGTTGGGGTGGTTCGACACGTCGGTCCCGTCCGGGAACGAGCAGTCGTGGACCAAGAGATCGCTCCCGTCCGCGAACGACGCCATGCCCGCGAACGCCTCCGTGTCCCCCGAGAGCGCGAGCGGTCCGTCCGCGGGGTCGAGATCGCTTCTCGGCGGCGAGAACCGGTAGGCGAACCCCTGCATCGAGTGGCGCGTCTCGCGGGCCGTCACGTCGAACCCGGCCGCGGCGAAGGGCCGCGCCGCCGACACCTCCCGGACCGCCAGATCGATCCGCCCGTCGAGGTAGTCGTGAACGTCGAGGAGACCGTCGAGGAGCGATGTGGTCCCCGCGGGGCCGACGACCTCGAGGTGCTCCTCGCCGGCGAGCCACCGGGCCTTCATCAGGGGCAACAGCGCCGCGACGTGGTCGAGGTGGTGGTGCGTCAGGAGGACGGTCGAGACCCCCTCGTAGCCGGTGTCGGTGCCGGCGAGCCGCTGGAGGACGCCGCTGCCGCAGTCGACGAGGAGGGAGCGGTCGCCGTCGTCGAGGAGGTAGCCGGCCTGCACGCGGTCCGGGACCGGCATCGCGCTGCCGGACCCGAGGACGGTGAGTTCCATGCTCGTGTGTCCGTGCGCCCGGTCACCTAACTCGGTCGCTACTTGATCAGGAACACCGGCACGTTCGCGTCGTCGGCCACGCGGTCGGAGACGCTCCCGAGCGACCGGATCCGCTCGCGCGGCGACTTGCCCTCGGGGCTCATCACGATCACGTCGATCCCGTGCTCGTCGGCGTAGTCGACGATCTCGGTGTCCGGGGTCCCCTCCACCACGTGAGTCTCGACGTCGACGCCCGCCTCGGCGGCGCGGTCGGCGACCGCGTTGACCGCGGCTTCGCCCTGCGACTCGAGGTCGGCGACGACCTCGTCGTGGAGCTCCCCGGAGCTCGCGGTGGCGATGCGTCGGTCGACGACGTACAGCGCGTGGATCGTCGCGTCGTGGTCGCTCGCCAGTCGGACGGCGTGATCGAGCGCGCGGTCGACCGCCTCGCTCCCGTCGGTCGGCACCAGCAGGTCGTCGTACATGGCCGACCCTTCGATCCGGCGACAAATAACGGTACGCCCGCTCGGCCGGTCGGTGGGAACGCGCGGTGCCGGCTCGCCGTTCCCCCCTCGCAGTCCGGACCGTGACAACTCCCCTCGCGCAAGCGAACGGTTTTTGCGTCGACCGAGTGGAGGGGACGTATGGACGAGGACACCCCCCGAACGGACGGCGGGACCGAGCGCGCGGAACCGACCGAGGACGTCGCGCTCGACCCGTGGGGGTCGGCGTCGGTCGGCGACTACGCGGACCTGTTCGAGGAGTTCGGCATCGAGGCGTTCGACGACGTGGCCGGCGACGTGACGGACCCGCACTACCTGATGCGCCGCGGCGTCATCTTCGGGCACCGCGAGTACGACGCGGTCGCCGAGGCGATGGCCAACGACGAGCCGTTCGCCGCGCTCTCCGGGTTCATGCCCACCGGGGACCCCCACATCGGCCACAAGCTCGTGTTCGACGAGATCATCTGGCATCAGGAGCGTGGCGGCGACGCCTTCGGACTGATCGCCGACCTGGAGGCTCACTCCGCGCGGGGGATGTCGTGGGACGACATCGACGAGCACGCGCGCAACTACCTCCTGAGCCTCCTCGCGCTCGGCTTCGACGCCGAGGAGGGCGAGATCTACCGCCAGTCCGACAACCGGGATGTCCAGGACCTCGGCTTCGAGCTCGGGTCGAAGGCGAACTTCTCGGAGTTCGAGGCGATCTACGGCTTCGACGGCGAGACCAACATCTCGCACATGCAGAGCGTCGTCACCCAGACCGCGGACATCCTCTACCCGCAGCTCGTCGACGAGCCGAAGCCCACCGTGATCCCGGTCGGCCCGGACCAGGACCCGCACGTCCGGCTGACCCGCGACCTCGCGACCCGCGTGCGCTACTTCAAGGTGACCGAGGCGTTCGCCTCCTTCGAGCTCGACGACGACGAGCGCCAGTTGGTGCGAGCCGCCTACGACGCGCTCGCGGCTGGAGGGGCGGGGGACGACGACGACGCAATCGACGACGGCGAGGTCGACGACGCCGAGACGGACGTGCGCTGCGGGGACGCCGCAGAGTGGCTCGCCGACTATGAACCGCCGGAGACGGACGCCGACGACGCCCCGGACCTCGCCGCCGCCAAGTCGACCGCCCTCGACAAGCTCCGCGCGGGCGGCAAGGAGCCGCTCCGCCCCCGCGTGCGCTTCTTCGACCGCAACGCCACCGAGGAGGCGTTCGAGGCCCTGATCGAGGCGGTCGACGGCGAGAAGCGCGTGTTCGAGGGCCACGTCGACGCGTTCGACCTCACCCGCGGCGAGGCCGAGTCGGTCGCCCGCGAGGTGGAGATCGACCACGACGGGTTCGGCTTCCGTCAGCCCTCCTCGATCTACCACCGCTTCATGACCGGGCTCACCGGCGGGAAGATGTCCTCGTCAGTCCCGGCGAGCCACATCTCGCTGCTCGACGACCCCGAGGACGGGTACGACAAGGTCCGGTCGGCGACCACGGGCGGCCGTGACACCGCCGAGGAGCAGCGCGAACTCGGCGGCGAGGCCGACGAGTGTCCGGTGTACGAGCTGTACGCCTACCTGCTCGCGGGCGACGACGACGAGCTCACCAAGACCGTCTACTCCGAGTGCGTCAACGGCGAGCGCCTCTGTGGCGGCTGCAAGGAGCAGGCCGCCGAGCTGATGCGCGAGTTCCTCGAGGACCACCAGGAGAAGCGCGCGGAGGCCGAGGAGCTCCTCGACGACCTCGACATCGACCTCGACTCCGACCGGCGCGGGACCGGCGGCGAGCACTGAGGCAATCGCTGATCGCGGCGGACATTTATATACCAATACGGTGACGTGTGCTGTCTCGCGGCATTTAGCCGTTTATAACGGTGTGAGCAACCGCGTCCGGGCGCGTTCGCGACGAGACCGCTCGCGAGCCACGCTTCGGATCGTCGCTCGGTTACAGCTCTCGTTTTACGTAGCTCCCGATGACTCCGCCGATCGCGCTGAGCGCCATCGTGTAGGCGAACGCGAGCGCGATAATCCCGAGGATCAGCACGACGCTCCCGAGCACGACGCCGGCATCGGGAGCGACCGGGACGACGAACAGGACCAGCACCAGGATTCCGAGAACGGGGATCGACGCTATCGCACCCGAAATCGCGCCGACCCGGAGGCCGTCGTTCGTCTCGCCGCCTTCGAGGTAGCCCGCCAACGCGCCGCCGAGCACGGGCGAAATGCCCGTGAACGAGAGCAGGACCGTCGCGACCGCGCCGAGTAGCGCGTTGAGGTAGGTATTGTCTGTCACGGGCCGACCGTCACCGGCGGAGCGTATAGTTCCTCGGGACGGGGCGGAGACCGCCCCTCCGCTCGCGTCTCCCCGCATCGACGCCGCCTGAGCCGATAGTTTATGGGGCGGGCGGTACCTCTCACGAGTATGACCGAGCAGGAGACGATCCACGTCGCGGACGTCAGCGAGGGGATCGGCGGCGACGCGACGGCGGATCCGGGATCACCGGTGGAGCTTCCGGTCGTCGACGTGCTCACCGGCCGTTCGTTTATTACCGGCAAGAGCGGGTCCGGCAAGAGCAACACCGCGTCCGTCGTTATTGAGAATTTGTTATCTAACGGATTTCCCGTCATGATCGTGGACACAGACGGAGAATATTACGGACTTAAGGAAGAATATGAAATTCTGCACGCCGGCGCCGACGACGAGTGCGATATCGTCGTCTCCCCGGAACACGCCGAGAAGCTCGCGAACCTCGCCTTGGAACAGAACGTCCCGATCATCCTCGACGTCTCCGGGTACCTCGAGGAGGACACCGCCAACGAGCTGCTCTTAGAGGTCGTCAAACAGCTGTTCGCCAAGGAGAAGCGCCTCAAGAAGCCCTTCCTGCTCGTCGTCGAGGAGTGCCACGAGTACATCCCGGAGGGCGGCGGGATGGACGAGACGGGCAAGATGCTGATCAAGGTGGGCAAGCGCGGGCGGAAACACGGCCTCGGCATCGTCGGGATCAGCCAGCGCCCCGCCGACGTGAAAAAGGACTTCATCACCCAGTGCGACTGGCTCTGCTGGCACCGGCTCACGTGGGACAACGACACGAAGGTGGTCGGGCGCATCCTGGGTTCGAAGTACGCGAGCGCCGTCGAGGACCTCGGCGACGGCGAGGCGTTCCTGATGACCGACTGGGACGAGTCGATCCGCCGGATCCAGTTCCACCGCAAGCGGACGTTCGACGCGGGCGCGACGCCCGGGCTCGACGACTTCGAGCGCCCGGAGCTCAAGTCGGTCTCCAGCGACCTCGTCGGCGAGCTCCAGTCCATCTCCGACGAGGAGGAGCGGCGGGAGTCCGAGATCGCCGACCTCCGACAGGAGCTCGACAAGCGGGACCAGCGGATCCACGAGCTCGAGCGCGAGCTGGAGGAGGCCCGCGACCTGAGCAACATGGCCGACCAGTTCGCGCAGGCGCTCCTCGGGAAGGCCGAGGCGCCCTACCGCGGCGGGAGCGAGCGGTCCGCGGTCGGCGCCGGACGGGCCGTGGCCGACGACGGCGGAACCAGCGAGAACGACGGCCAGTCCGTACTCAAATCGTACGACGAGGCGGTCGCCGCGACCGAGGGCGACGGCGAGCGAACGAGCGGCGACGAGCCCGCGACCGGGGGGCAGGCGGAAGGCGATACCGCCGACACCGCCGATACCGACGGTATCGACGCCGATACAGTCGACATCGCCGCCGACCCGGACGAGGTCGTCGACGACGGCGACGCGGACGCGCCGCCCGACACCGACGTCGACCCGGTCACCCGCGCGGACGTGGCCGAGAGCGCGCTCCGGTTCGACGACGCGGTCGAACTCGGCACCCGCGAGGCCGTCATCGAGGAGCTCCGGAGCCGGATCGAAGCCCTCCCGGAGCTCTCGCAGGGGATGCTCCGGCACTACCGCCGCGAGGGCGTCAGCGACCCCGTCGCCGCCCACATCGACGCCGGCGGCGACGGCGACTCCGGCCACGCGTACAGCCGCCACCGCCCCGTTCGCCGGGCGGGGCTCATCCGGCACGCCGGCCGGGGGCACTACGCCTACGCCGTCCCCGACCTGATCCGCGAGGCGTACGCCGACCGGCTCGACGAGGAGAGCGTCCGCGAGATCGTCCGCGCGGTCGAGACCGCCTTCGTCCCGCCGGCCGAGCGGAGCTACCCGCCCGACGCCGACCCGTCGGAGATCGGGGTCGGAGGCGGATCGGCGGAGGTCGGCCTCGGCGGCGAGAGCGCTTCCGCCGGCGACATCGACGCTCCCACCGGTGACGCTGACGCCGCTGACGCTGGCACCGCTGGCACCGCTGACGCTGGCACCGCTGGCGCCGCTGACGCCGGTACCGCTGACGCCGGTACCGCTGACGCCGGCACCGACGCCGCTACCGACGGTGACGGCGGGAGCGGTGGCACCGCCGACGGCGACGACCGGGATCCCGGAGAGAGCGCAGACCGACCGGCCGGCGGCCTGAGCGACGCCGCACGGCGGCTCGCTGACCGCGGGCACACCGCCGACGAGTGACGGTCAGTGCGAGAGGCTCGTCGGGGCGAATGGGTGGTGAAAACGGGGTCAGAACGGGACCGATAAGGTCAGAACGGGACCGACAGGTACTCGCTCGGAACCGCGTTCCGCGCGGTCACCTGCGGGTCGACCACCTGACTGACCTCCAGCCCGCCGACGAGACTGGAGAACAGGTACGCCTCCGTCCGGGAGAAGTCGTGTTCGTTCGCCAGCAGCCGGACCTGTCTCTTATACACATCTCTGATGG